>NZ_JBHSDT010000004.1:0-1360438 GCF_042651765.1 Gracilibacillus xinjiangensis
TCTATAAGCTAGCTTGTTCTTACATTTTATATCATACTGGTTGTTTTGTTCAGTTTTCAATGATCAATGTTTTAATGCGTCGTTTTAAAGCGACCTCTTAAATATAACATTTATAAATATTTAAGTCAATAGTTTTTTTAATGTTTTTTGTTTGTATATGTCTCTTAAAAAAGCGACTAAATCAGAATAACACACCTAAAAAAGAAAAGCAACAAAAAATCATGAAAAAAAGAACCAACGATTAATTTGGTTCTTCTGGCACGGATTTAGATTAAGAACACATGAATGGCTGTCAATGAAGCAATACCTGGTACTCCGAGCAATCCAACGATTGCCGCTGTAAAGATGTTAACCGGGATGTGAAGACCGAATGATGCGCCGAATAAATTAAAGAAGAACAAAAAGAGAATTCCTATTGTTAGTTTTATCGCACCTTTCCCCAATGGCTTTGTAAAATTAAGCGGGATACCTTTCACTAATAAAAATGCAATTAACAACAATAATCCACCAATAATCCACATATTCATTAAGCTTGTCCCCTTTTAACAATATAATCATTTATATAACTATATGAAACAGGAAAGAAATTAGAATAGAAATTTTTTTACTTTACCGCCCTGCTGAGATCCTGCGATATTTAGCTTCACGAATAAGATAAAAGTATTTAGCCTTAGCAACAGCTAAATCAAATTGGCCTCTTTCACTAGGTTCGATACTGCGCGCCATTATATCTTCTAAGTTTGTCCACTCATTTTTTAATTGATAGATAGTATGAAGAAGTTCTTGGTCTATTACCTCTTTTTTTATCTTCTTTTTACGAAACATTTTATTTCACCCTTATTTACAGTTCTCTTCTACCTTCTAGTGCTTTTGATAAGGTGACTTCATCTGCATATTCCAAATCTCCACCCATCGGTAAACCATGAGCGATACGTGTTGTTTTGATTCCTGATGGTCTTACGAGTCTCGATATATACATTGCGGTTGCTTCACCTTCAATATTCGGGTTTGTTGCTAATATCAGTTCCTTTACCTCTTCATCTTTTAATCGATTGATTAATGAGGGAACATTGATGTCTTCTGGTCCGATTCCATCCATAGGGGAAATAGCACCATGAAGTACATGATATTTACCATTAAATTCTCGCATTTTCTCCATTGCAATAACATCTTTCGGGTCCTGCACAACACATATCAGGGATTGGTCCCGGGAATCATCCTGGCAGATTGCACAGGGATCCTGGTCTGTAATATGCCCGCACACACTGCAATGGGTTAATTCTCTTTTCGCATTCGCTAAAGCTTTGGCAAAATCCAGCACGTCATCCTCTTTCATATTCAGGACAAAGAAAGCCAGGCGGACAGCAGTTTTAGGTCCGATCCCTGGCAATTTCGTAAAACTATCAATTAGTTTGGATATTGGTTCCGGATAATACATTAGATATTCCTCCTAGAACATACCTCCAGGTAAATTTAGCCCTTTTGTAAATTTGCCCATCGTATCGTTTGTCTTGTCTTCTACTTCTTTTAATACTTCATTTGTTGCAGCTAAAATTAAATCTTGTAACATTTCAATATCATCTGGATCTACAACTTCTTCTTGAATTTCGATATCTGTAATTTCTTTTTTACCGTTTGCTGTTACTTTTACCATACCACCACCAGCAGTAGCTTCAAACGTCATTTCTTGCAATTCCTCTTGAGCCTTTACCATATCTTTTTGCATTTTTTGCATTTGTTTCATCATTTTATTCATATTTCCTCCACCACGCATGGAAATCCCTCCTAATAAATATTACTTTTATTCGTGTATTTCTAATAAGTCATCCCCAACTAAATTCCTTGCTTGTTCAATCATCGGGTCTTCTTTCTCTTCAGTTGGCTGATCATCGTCCGGGTTGCCTTGTTCCCTTTGCTTCCTAATATAATCTTCTCGCAAGGTTTGCCAGTTTTCCTCAGGAATTGGGATAAAAGTCATCCCCGAACCGATTATTTCAGATAATACTAATTCTATCGTTTGTCTATGTTCTAATGCAAGCGAACAGTGTATTTCATAACGAAAGGCAATAATAATAACATTGCCTGATGCGGCACTTGGTTTACTATTCTGTACAGTAGCATGTGCTGGTGCACTTCGCTTCTTAAGTGCATCCATGAAATTAGGCCACTCTGTCTTCGTTTTTTTTAACATATCTTTTGATGCTTCTGTTAAAACATGACGAATGCGATCATATGGAATGTTATAGCTGTTTCGGCTGACAGGACTGCTTTTTCTGGTTTGTTGCGGTTTGCTTTCCTGTTGGGGTACGACTTGTTTTGGCATTTCGTTTATTTTGTTTTCCAATTCTTCTATCTTTTTAATTAGATTATTGTAATCCGAATTGGATGGTGAGTTCTTATTTGTTTGTTGTTCACAAATCTTCATAATGGCAATCTCAATAAAAACCTTCGGACTATTCGTCCACTTTATTTCTTGTTGACATTGATTTAATTCTTTAATTGCCTGTTGAATCCATATTGCGTTTAATTGCTGTGCTAATTGTTTGAAAGTATCATCAACAATTGCCCTTTCTAAAACATTTTCAAGTGCTGGTGCTGTTTGATACAACAATATGTCTCGTAAAAAGTATACTAAATCAAATACAAATCGACCTGGATCTTTCCCTGATTGAATCAGCTCATCAACCTCTACTAAAGCTTGTTGCACATTCTTCTCATCCATAACAGTTACAATCGATGCTAATTTTTGCTGGGAAACAGATCCTGTAACAGCAAGTACATCGTCTATTGTTACCTGATCCTCACTATAAGAGATCGCTTGATCCAACAAGCTGAGCGCATCCCGCATTCCACCTTCTGCTGAAAGTGCGACTGCTTCTAACGCTTCTTCTGATACATCGATATTTTCGGAAGATGTTATATGAAGCATTCTTTCTACCATCGCTTTTTGGGAAATCCGTTTAAAATCAAACCTCTGACATCTCGAAATAATGGTTAATGGTATTTTATGCGGCTCTGTTGTTGCAAGAATAAAAATGACATGCTTTGGCGGTTCTTCCAATGTTTTTAAAAGGGCATTGAATGCACCGATTGATAACATATGTACCTCGTCAATAATATATACTTTGTACGCAACAGCACTAGGGGCGTATTTTACTTTATCACGGATATCACGGATTTGTTCTACGCCATTATTTGAGGCAGCATCGATCTCCACCACATCGGAAATGGACCCATCCTGAATACCTAAACATGCAGAGCATTGGTTACACGGCTCCAATGCTGGACCGTTTTCACAGTTTACCGCTTTAGCAAATATTTTAGCAGCACTTGTTTTCCCTGTACCGCGAGGACCTGAAAACAAATAGGCATGGGTAAACTTATCCTGCATAATCGCATTTTGCAGTGTACGAGTAATATGAACTTGTCCGACGACATCCTCGAAATCTCTTGGACGCCAAACGCGATATAATGCTTGATATCCCATTGTCGTGACCCCTTTTAGTTTTTTTACTAATTTATATTGTAGCAAATTCTTCTCATAAAAACGAGTAAGATATTAGAAAAACCTCTTGTTTAATAACAAGAGGTTTTATAGTATGTATTAACGCCGTGCACCAAGCTTCGATGACACTGCCCTAAGCGTTACTTAAGTTGATAGCTCGACCCAGGCTTCCCCGCGGCACACAAGAAGATTCGCTTAATGCTGCTTCCTTCCGGACCTGACATGGTTCACGAGTTCCTGTTGCGCAGGACCCGAGCGTCAACACTACTCCCTTAAGGCAGACCTTAAAGCAGTGACACCTCAGCAAGGTACTCAGTCTCGCTATAGCGGATTGCGAGTACAGGGCACCGCTACCTCCCCACCTAGCACGGCAAGTTTACTAATATATTCAGTTGCGCAACTAAAGCGCACTTATTAGTATAACCGTTTCTCCAGAGAAATGCAAGGCTCATCCCTAGCCATTTTCATCCATATCAGTCTTTATCTTCTTCTTCTTTAACCTTAACTTTTTAAAAAAGTTAGTAAGCAGTTCCCCAGCTTCTTCTCCTAATACGCCTGGTATCACCTCAACCTGGTGATTAAAGCGATCATCTTGCAATAAATTAAAGAGTGTGCCGGCACACCCTGCTTTTTCATCTTTTGCTCCATATACCACTCGCGGGATACGCGCCTGTAAGATCGCTCCAGCACACATTGGGCAAGGTTCCAATGTAACATAAAGGGTACATTCTTCTAATCGCCAGCTGCCAATAACTTCATTCGCCTTATCTATTGCTAACAACTCTGCATGTGAGCCTGTTGTCTGAAGCTTTTCTCTTAAATTAAAGGCAGAAGCAATAACTTCATCTTGATAGACAATGACAGCACCAATTGGTACTTCCCCTAAAACTTCGGCTTTTTTCGCCTCATCCAGCGCAATTTGCATATATTGCTGATCATCCATACTATCCCACATTCCATCCTTTTTCTCCTATATTGCACAATTTGAAGAAAAACTTCAAGTAGGGGATGCATGTTTTGATCGAATGAGGGTATCTATTCAACAGGATGAAAATGAGGTGAGCAAATGAAAAAAGCAGCTGTAATGATTATTGATATGATTAATGACTTTGATTTCTTGGAAGGGAGAATGCTTCTGCACCACACCAGAAAGATTGTCCCCAATATTAAAAAACTAAAAAATTTTGCTGAAGAACATAACTTGCCTGTCATATACGTAAATGACCATTATAATACATGGGAAACTGATTATAAGGCGATTGCCGAAGTTTGTTTAACAGAAGATAATAAAGAGATTATTGAACAGGGGACTCCTGGAAAAGGTGATTATTTTATTATGAAACCTCAAATGTCCGGCTTTTTCCAAACACCACTTAGGTCTCTATTAGAAGAATTAGAGATTGAACATATTATTATGGCAGGTATAGCGGGGAATATATGTATATTATTCACAGCTAATGACGCACATATGAGAGGGTATACATTACATGTCCCTGAAAATTGTGTGGCATCAAATACAGAGAGACATAATGAAGATGCACTTCAATTAATGAAGAAAGTTTTCAAAGCAAATACTAAGCCGATTTAAAGGAATGGGAATAATGTTCTAATCTCTCTAAATTATCATATGGTATTAAAAGATATGATGAAAGAGAGGAGAACGTTCAGTGCAGACATATATCGTAAAGCAAGGTGATACTCTTTATTCGATTGCCAGCCGGTTTGGAACATCCTATCAGGCAATAGCTACTGCTAATGAATTAAATCCAGAACAAGGATTAGTTGTTGGTCAGGCAGTTGTCATTCCGATATACGGTCAGTTTTATACAGTGCAATCTGGGGATAGTCTATACTCAATCGGCCAGAAATTTGGTATTTCCGCTTCTGAATTAGCCAACATTAATCAAATTAGTTTATATCAGCCGTTATCTGTTGGCATTCAATTATACATTCCCGAAGTTACAAATAAGGAAATTGAAGTATTGGCATATATTGAACCTACTGGCGGGACTGTTTCCGAAACATTAGAAAATGCTGCTAGGAAACACAGCAGAAACCTCACTTATTTGGCTCCATTCTCTTATCGGGTGACAAGAGAAGGTTCTCTTATCGCTCCACCTCTCAACCAATTCGCATCAATTGCTAATGAAAACGAAGCAGAATTAACCCTTGTTGTCAGTAATTTAGAAGAAGGTGCTTTTAGTGCTGAATTAGGGAGAATTATTTTGACAAATGAACAAGTTCAAAACCGATTACTCGATCAAATTATCACAACAGCAAATGAAGTCGGATACGTAGAGGTGCACTTTGATTTGGAATTTCTGCCTCCAGAAAACAAACAAGATTACCGGGACTTTTTAGTCAAGGCGACAGAGAGGCTTCACCAGGAAGGTTTACTCGTATCAACAGCACTAGCTCCGAAATCAAGTGCAGAACAAACAGGGGAATGGTATGAAGCTCATGATTATGGGGATCATGGGGAGATTGTCGATTTTGTTGTACTGATGACATATGAATGGGGATATAGCGGCGGACCTGCAATGGCTGTTTCTCCAATCGGACCTGTCCGGGATGTAATAGAATATGCCCTGACCGAAATGCCTGCAAATAAAATCATGCTTGGGCAGAATTTATACGGCTATGACTGGACATTGCCATATGTGCCAGGCGGAGACTATGCAAAAGCTTTAAGCCCGCAACAAGCAATTGATTTAGCTCGGGAAAACAATCAAGCGATTTTATATGATGAGGAAGCACAAGCCCCCTACTATTTCTATCAGGATAATGAAGGAAATCGCCATGAGGTATGGTTTGAAGATGCAAGATCTATTCAAGCGAAATTTGATTTGATCAAAGAAAAAAATTTACGAGGCATTGCCTATTGGAAGCTTGGTCTATCTTTTCCTCAAAACTGGCTCTTATTAGAAGACCAATTCACAATAAGAAAAAGGAACGCTCTCTAACTAGTGCGTTCCTTTTTCTATGGATTTTCAGCAAAGGTTTCTCAGAACTAATTGCTTAATCTGTTACCAGTAAAACTCGCAATTCTTCTTTGTTAACAATAAGGTCATCTAATGTGTAATCTTCTAATACCTGAAAGAATGCCTGCATTGCTTTCCCAACGACATGGCGAAGATGACATGAAGAAGTGATTACACATTGATTATGTTCTCCATCAAAGCATTCTAACATATAAAACTCATTCTCCATCAAACGAATAACAGACCCGATGTTTATCTCTTCCGCCTGCCTTGCAAGTGTAATCCCGCCATTTCTCCCTCTCGTTGTCTTTATATATCCGTTCACACTCAATTGATGAACTACTTTACGAATATGTTCTGTAGAAATAAAAAAAGTGTCAGAAATTTCTTTAATACTAGCTTTCTCTTCTTTTTTTGTTCCTGTGTAGATCAGCACACGTAATGCGTAGTCGGTATACTTTTTTAAACGCATATAAAAAGCCCCTTATCATTGATATATTCATAGTCTACACATAACCATCTTTCATTGACAAGGAGGTTGTTAGATCTTATGCTCGCTAACGGTAACAAGCGGTAAAATAACTGGATCATTGGCAGAAGTCTATATTGTAATAGCAGATGATATTACAACAAAAAAAGAAAAAGCAGAGCTTATCACCCTGCTTTTTTTCTATTCTTCCAATGTTGACGTATCACCAGTTGGTAAACCTAGTTCCCATGATTTCAGGAGGCGGCGCATAATTTTACCACTGCGTGTTTTTGGAATACTATCTGTAATTTCAATTTCTCTCGGAGCAGCATGTGCACTTAAATCCGTCTTCACAAACAAACGGATATCTTCCAATAATTCATCTGTTGCTTCATATCCGGGATTTAGTGTAATAAATGCCTTAATAATTTCTCCACGCTCAGGATCAGGCTTTCCAATAACACCAGCTTCTGAAACTGCTTTGTGTTCAATTAATTTACTTTCCACTTCAAATGGACCAACACGTTCTCCAGATGTATTAATTACATCATCCAAACGGCCTTGGAACCAGAAGTAGCCATCTTCATCCATATATGCACTATCCCCTGAAACATACCACTCATTAATAAAATAACTTTCATATTTACCTGGGTTATTCCAAATGGCACGCATCATTGATGGCCAGCCTTTTTTAATTGCTAAGTTCCCCATTTGATTTGGTGGCAGTTTATTCCCTTCATTATCAACTATCGCTGCTTCGATACCGGGAATAGGTTTGCCCATTGAACCTGGTCGTACTTCCATGCACGGTAAATTTACAATCAGCATGGCGCCAGTTTCGGTCATCCACCATGTATCATGGATTCTTAAATCTAACACCCTAAGCCCCCATGTAATGACCTCCGGATTTAGCGGTTCCCCAACACTCATAATATGTCGCAGGCTGGAGAAATCATATTGCTTAACAAGCTCTTCTCCTGCACTTACAAATTTCCTTAATGCGGTTGGGGCTGTATACCAGATTGTCACATTATATTTATCCAGCGTTTCATACCAGGACTCCGGTGTAAAGCGTCCACCTCGAATGACATTGGTTACACCATTCAACCATGGGGCAAAAATCCCATAACTTGTTCCAGTTACCCATCCTGGGTCTGCTGTACACCAATAAACATCATCATTTTTTAGATCGATAACCCATTTGCCTGTTGCATAGTGTTGAATCATTGCATTATGAACATGATAAACCCCTTTTGGTTTGCCAGTAGATCCAGAGGTATAGTGAATTAACATCCCATCTTCTAAATCTACCCATTCCATATCGAAAGATGCAGATGCATTCTCGATCTCCTTATCAAAATTTATATATTTTCCTGTTTCCAAATCCTCCGCACCGACTAATACTACTTGTTTTAGTGCAGGCAATTCATTTACAGGTACACGCTCTAATAAATCCGGTGTTGTTATGAGCATTGTTGCTTCACTATCTTCAAGCCGGTCTCTTACCGCCTGTTCCATAAATGCTTCGAATAGCGGCCCTGCGATTGCGCCAACTTTTAATATCCCGAAAAAACTAGCATAGAATTCCGGGCTTCTAGGCATAAATAAGAAGACACGGTCACCTTTTTCTACATGATATTTCTTTAACACATTTGCCACTTGGTTGCTTCGTTTACTGAGTTGTTCAAAAGTAATAGATTCTTCCCGATCCGGTGATGAATACAATAAGGCAACTTTATCTTTTGTCTGAGGGTTTTCTGCATGCTTGTCAATTGCCTCATATGCTGCATTTACTTTCCCTGTTTGATACCAGCTAAATTCTTTCTTAACATGTTCCCAATCAAAACCTTCTCTTAACTCTTCGTAACTAGTCACATTATAATTCCCTTGTCTTGTCGGCACCTTTGTCATATCCATCCTCATCACTCCTTATCTAGTAAACGCTTGCATTGACTTGAAATGAAATGTTTATCCCCTATTTCTATTGTAACGAAATGAATTCAGAATGCAAGCGTTTAAAATTCCATTTATTACATCTAAAGTAATCATAAATGCACGTTAAGAAAACGATAGTACAACTGAATTATTTTCCTACATAGGAAAGGAAAGTTTGCACATACTATCTTGTAAGACGGAAAGGATGTGTCCTTAAATTGCGCCAAATGAAAAATGAACAAGGGCAAAGAAAAAATAAAAGCAAAGATAAAAAGTCGCCTATTCACGATAATTTATCTGTAAATATTGAGGAAATGAAGCAAGCTTTTTCCTATGGACTGAATAAAGATTTCTCTATGCGAACATTAAAGGCCAAATTCAATGAAAGTAATGCTTGTCTCTTTTACTATAGTTCCATTGTCGCTGGGGAAAGAATTGATACACATATTATTAAACCATTGCTCGAACAAACAAGTGATAAACTTAGTAATATTGTTACGATCGGAAGTGTGCAAGAGGTAACAGACTTGGAGACAGCTGTACAGAATATCAACAGTGGGAAAGTAATCTTATTTATCGATCAGGATCCAGCTGCCTATGCGATGGATGTTGCTGAATTTGAGCATCGTTCGGTATCCAAAGCGGAAAATGAAAGTGTCATTAAAGGACCGCAAGATGCATTTACCGAATCGTTAAATGCAAACATCTCTCTTATTCGTAAACAAATTCATAACCAGCAATTAGTCAATGAAGGGGTACAAATCGGCCAAAGATCAGTAAATGAAGTGAATCTTTTATACATCAAAGATTTAGTAAATAGTGATCTATTAGCAAATATAAAAAAACGGTTAGAAAATATATCTGTTGACAGCATTCGTAATATTGAGATCTTAGAACAGCACATGGAAGAACGCCCTTATTCTTTAATTCCTACTATCTTATACACGGAAAGACCTGATAAAGCTACAGCCTTTCTTGAAGATGGCTATATTATCTTATTAATGAACACATCATCTGCCTGTTTAATTGTACCTGTTACTTTTTGGTCTTTTTATCATTCACCAGAGGACAGGTATTTACGTTTTTTATATGGTAACTTTACTCGCTGCATTCGTTTATTATGTTTTTATTTAACAACAATGATTTCCGCAACTTATGTAGCGATAGCTAATTTTCATAGTGAGATGATTCCACCAGATTTACTGTTGGCCATTACCGCATCTAGAGAAAGAATTCCATTTCCGCTTCTGTTTGAAATTTTGCTAATGGAAATAGCCTTCGAATTAATTAGAGAGGCAGGGGTAAGGATACCTAACCCACTTGGCCCAACGATCGGGATAGTTGGGGCACTAATCTTAGGCCAAGCTGCTGTGGAAGCCAATATTATTAGTCCTATTATCGTTATTGTTGCCGCATTATCAGGATTATCATCCTTTGCCATTCCTGACTTGAACATGAATTTTACGGTAAGGATCGTTCGGTTTGTCTTCATCCTGGCTGCAGGTTCATTAGGTATGCTGGGGCTTACAGGGGCATTACTTCTGTTCTTTATGTATGCAGCATCAATCAGGTCTTTCGGTGTACCATTTTTCTCACCAATTACGCCAAATTTTGTATCAGCCAAGGACACTGTTTTTCGTAAAGTGTTGAAGAAGGAATTCTATCGTCCTGGCTATCTTGATTTAAAAGACAGTCAGAAACGTGAAAAATAGGTCTGCCACTTTCGTTATGTCAATCTTTATTAAGAAGAGGGTTATGTACTTATGCAAAATAGAGGATTTCTACGGGTAAGAGAAATATTTGCAATGATTTTAATCATTGTAGGCATTAGGTTATCTGATTCTACTCCATCCTTACTAGCTCAAAATACACAAAATGCACTTTGGATTGTACCAGTAATATCTTTTATCTGCATCTTTCCAAGCTTCCTTTTAATGCTTTACTTATTAAAGAAATATAAAGATAAAAACTTAGTTCAATTATTAGAAGCAATTTTAGGAAAAGGGCTAGGAAAAGCGATCGGCTTTATTATCTTTCTTTTCGCCTTTTTGTCAATGACATTGGACAGTCGTAATTATGTGGAACAAATAAAAGTATTATACTATCCGGAAGCGCCCACTAGCCTTATCTTTGTTATCCTGCTTGGTATCGTTTTTTTCGGGGCAAAAAGAGGAATTGAGGTAATTGGGTATTCGACATTTATTGCTTTACCCTTTATTAAGATATCTGCTTTCTTTATTGTATTCCTAGTATTAGGGGACTTGCTGATTCAAAGAATATTCCCGATCTTTGGCTCAGGATTATCCAGCCTGTTAAGTGAGGGTATTGGAAAGGCGTCCATTTTTGCTGAACTGTTTTTTATCCTCATTGCTTATGTATCAACAAGGGAAACAGAAATTTTCCATAAAGCCAGCATCCTTGCAGCAATTGTTGCTTTGTTCGAAATAGTAGTTTTTTATTTTGTCTATATTACAGTATTTGATTATAACTCTGTTGTTAAGATTGCTTTTCCATTCCATGATATTACCCAATTTATCAGCTTTGGTGCATTCTTCTCTAATATTGAAACAATCTTTATGGTCTTTTGGATAATTGCAGCCTACTTAAAATTTCTGATCCTTCTGTACCTTACTACATGGATTTTTGGTGTTGTCTTTAACATTGAAAATTTTGAACCGTTATTACTTCCATTTGGTTTTCTGACAGCAACAGTGGCGGCATTGCCATTTAATACAGTTATTAATGAACTCCAATTTCGGGATACCTTACTGTCTATCATGACTCCATTCTTTATTATCCTGCCTATTTTATTATGGCTGGTTGCTCTACTAAGAGGAGGTTTACGTAAATGATAAAAAAGCTCTTGTTATGGTTATTATTCCTGCTTGTATTAGTTGGCTGCCAGGACCGCATCGAACTGGAACAGCAATCGTATGTTATTGCAATTGGTATTGATTCCACTGACGAGAAAGGAATTTATGCATTAACTTACCAATTCCCTAACCCGGAAGTAGGCTATTCTTCAACAGCTAATTCAGATGAGCCACCGACAGAGAATGTCACAGTAAATGGCTCCGATATATTGAGTGCCACCTATACAGCTAACTCAATTATTTCCAAACAAATCACACTAGATCATACTAGGGTAATCGTTGTAGCAGAGGATGTGGCCAGATCAGATGATTTTCTACGAATCATTCAATCAGCATCCCGAACACCAGATATAAGAAGAAAGGTAGAACTTATCGTATCAAAAGAAAAGGCATCCGACTTTATTAATAACAATCAGCCGATTATGGAAACAAGGCCACATAAATATTATCAGGCAATGTTATCACGCGCTATCGAGACAGGAATCATTCCTCAAGCAACAGTTCATCAGTTTTTCCAAATAACAGAAGGAGATGCTGATTTATTTCTTGGTATTTATGCCACAACAGAAAAATCAGAGAACCGGAAGGAAGAAGACGGGTTTGAAGATCAATATATCGCCGGGGAAATTCCCCAAATTGGTGGATCTCCTACACAGTTTATGGGTTCAGCTGTTTTTAAGGAAGGGAAAATGATTGATATTATTAATGGAGAAGAAACACGCATTGCACAAACACTTAATACGACATTAGAGATGGACAGTTATTTAGCAACAATCCCAGATCCGATTAATCCAGATTACCGCGTAACGTATAACTATTCCCAAACCGAAGAACCAAGAATCAATATTAACTACCATAAAGATAAACCAACGACCATTGATGTTAAGGTGAAATTTAAAGCGGAAGTTGTAGCAATTCCAAGTGTAATTGATTATTCAACAAATAATGATGCCAGAGAAAAATTAGAACGAACGATTACTAAAAGATTAACAGAAAAAACAGAAGCATTTATTGAGAAAACACAAAAAGAATATCGGTTAGAACCTTTTTATTGGTCACTGTTTGTAAGAAAATTCTTCAAGGATATTCCGTCCTATGAAAAGGCAGATTGGTCAAATAACATTTACCCTAATGCAGAAATAAAAATTGATTACGTGATGGAGAAATTAGAATTCGGAAAAATGCTAAATGATACTAGCATAGAAGATGTGAGGGATTAAAATGGTGAAGGTATTGTTTGTATTATTAGTGATCTTCATTATTTATCGATGTGTCATACATAGCATTGATACATTTCGTTCTGGGAATAAAATGGGGGGAATAGCGATTCTTTCAGTTATCCTTTCTGTTATGGTTACATCTATTATAATTATTTTATTTCGTTAGAAGTTTATATCCCTATTATTTCCTTCCCCCAATACTTGAGGGGGTTGACAAGTATTCCTCGTATGTTATTTACGGCCCTAGCAGGATTCGAACCTGCGACGCATCGTTTAGGAAACGAACGCTCTATCCCCTGAGCTATAGGGCCATTACCTGAATATGTGTACTTTTGTTATTATAAGAGTTCATTAGAGGAAAAATCAAGATGTCTGTCCTTGTTTTTCCTCCTATCATTATTTTTCAAAGTTTTTACGCAGCTCTGCTGATTTATCTGTTGCTTGATGTAAGCAAGCTATAACAGCTTCTTGAAAATCATGTAATTCCAATGCTTTTAAGCCAGCCTCTGTCGTCCCACCAGGGCTAGTAATCTTTTCACGTAACACTTTGGGTGAATCTGGACTTGTTTCTAACATTTCTGCAACACCTTTTATTGTCTGGGTCATGAGGGGCTTTGCGACTTCTATATCCAGTCCCTTAGCAGCAGCAAATTGCTCCATTGCCTCTACCATATAATAATAAAAAGCAGGAGCACTTCCAGCAAGTGCAGTAAAGGCATCCATTTCCTCTTCTTTTATTAATGCAGTGGTACCAACAGATTGCATAAGTGTTTCTACCAGCATTAAGTGGTCTGATGCCGCGAAACGGCCTCCTGTAATAGTTGTAGCAGATAAGCCAATGGTTGCAGAAGTATTTGGCATCACACGAATGACAGGGTTATTTGTATCTAACTGTTTTTCTATAAAACTAGTCGATATTCCTGCCAATAGAGAAATAACCACTTGCTCTTCGCTCAACCAGCCTCTTATTTCCTCTGTAGCTGTCTTTATATCTTTTGGTTTCATTGCAAGAATGATAACATCACTTTTTTCAATTGCTGCTTGTTTATTTGGAGTTATTTGGATATGATATTTTCCTGCCAATTCTGCTAATCGTTCTTCATTTGAATGATTTGTTGCAGTAATTTGCTGTGACGGCACAACGTTATTTCCCGTCATTCCGGCAATAATTGCTTCAGCCATTGAACCTGCACCAAGAAATGTAATTGTTTGTTTCATCACTGTTCATCCTCTTTATCTTAATAGAAGCCTCTTTAACATTTGAAACTTAGTTCTGCTAATTGATAGCGAATAGAATCAAACTAAAACTTGCCACTCTTATAGTATAAAACAAAAAAATCGTTATGCAATGATAACGATTTTTGAATATGTAATCTCCAATTTTGTGTGCAAATAATGGCGGAGGAAGAGGGATTCGAACCCCCGCGGGCTTTGACACCCCTGTCGGTTTTCAAGACCGATCCCTTCAGCCGGACTTGGGTATTCCTCCGTATCTGACGACAAGTAATAATATATCATATTATTATCTCGCCGTCAACATTTCATTTAATTTTTTTTGAAAATAAGTCAATTAATTAAGAAATAACTGTTTTCCCGCCCATATATGGCACCAATACGTCTGGTACTTTTACAGTGCCATCTTCTTGCTGGTAATTTTCTAAAATGGCTGCAACCGTACGGCCAATTGCCAAACCGGAACCATTTAATGTATGAACAAATTCTGGCTTCCCTTTTTCCTCACGGCGGAACCTGATTCCTGCACGACGAGCCTGAAAGTCTTCAAAATTGGAACAGGAAGATATTTCACGGTACGTATCATTACTTGGCATCCATACTTCAATATCATACTTTTTCGCTGCAGTAAACCCTAAATCGGCTGTACACATGCTCATTACTCTGTATGGTAACTTCAATAACTGCAGTACTTTTTCAGCATGGCCTGTTAATTCCTCTAATACTTGATAAGAATCTTCCGGTTTAACGAATTGAACAAGCTCTACTTTATTAAACTGGTGCTGTCTAATCAAACCTCTTGTGTCACGGCCTGCTGAACCTGCTTCAGAGCGAAAGCTCCCACTGAATGCTGTGAACTTTTGCGGCAAATCTTCCACCTTTAAAATTTCATCACGGTAATAGTTAGTAACAGGAACTTCAGCTGTTGGTACTAAGAAGTAATCCCAACCTTCAAGTTTAAAGGCATCTTCCTCAAATTTAGGGAGTTGTCCTGTTCCTGTCATACTAGTGCGGTTAACCATATATGGTGGTAACATTTCCTCATATCCATGCTCATCTGCATGCAAATCCATCATAAAATTCATTAGTGCCCGTTCTAATCTCGCACCTAATCCTTTATAGAAAACAAATCGGCTGCCTGTTACTTTTGCTGCTTTTTCAAAATCTAAAATATCTAATTCTGTGGCAACATCCCAATGTGGCTTTTGCTCAAAAGCAAATTGAGGAACTTCACCCCACTTGCGTGCTTCTACATTATCGTCCTCTGTTTCACCGATTGGTGTAGATTCGTGAGGAATATTTGGAATAGAAAGCATTAATGTTTCTAATTCCTCTTCCACTTGCTTCAATTCTTGATCAATCGTTTTAATTCGGTCACCGACTGTCTTCATTTCAGCAATCATATCATCAGCGTCTTTCTTTTCCTTCTTTAATACAGAAATTTGCTTAGACACTTCATTTCGTTTCGCTTTTAATTGTTCTGTTTCGTTAATTAATTCTCTTCTTCTCTCGTCCAAGTCACCGAATTTATCTAAATCGGCTAAGTCTTCCCCTCGATGCTGCAGCTTTTGTTTTACTTCAGCAAAATTGTTACGTAACATTTTCATATCTAACATATGAAATACCTCCTAAAAAATTATATTCATTAAGTTAAATTAAACCATATTCCTGTAAATGACTCTTATTCAGGTGATATCCGCTGCAAGCTGTTACCTTTCACGGAATTCTGCGGATAATTCATCACAATATAAAAAAACTCCCACCCCTAATAAAAGATAGGGACGAGAGTTTACCCGCGATACCACCCTGATTGGAGAAGATTATCTCCCAGCTTGATTTACAAATAACGGCTTGCCACCGGATAAGCTTACTTTAACAAATTCGCTTATCACTCAAGGATGGATTCTCCCCATACACTTATCAGTTTTCACCGACCACTGACTCTCTGCAAAGCATAGTAGAGATACTATTTCCTTTCAACGTTTTCGATATTATGAACCTTGTGTTACTGTTTGATTCGCTTTTTCTACCATTTCGATAAAATAGCCTGTTAAGCGATGGTCATCTGTTAATTCTGGATGAAACGCACTACATAAGTAATGTCCTTGTTTAGCTGCAACAATTTTATCTTTGTATGTTGCTATTACTTCCACTTCGGGTCCTACTTCTACAACATATGGTGCACGAATGAAAACTGCTTCAAAATCTTTCGCAACACCTTTAATTTCTAACTCTGCTTCAAATGATTCACGTTGACGGCCAAAAGCATTACGTTCCACTTTCATATCCATTAAACGCAGATGGGCATTGTCTTTACCAACAATCTCATCTGCCAGAAGAATTAACCCGGCACAAGTACCGAAAATTGGTTTACCTTGTTTCCCAAAATCTATTAAAGGTTTTAGGAAATCATATTTATCGATTAACCGCCTCATTGTTGTACTTTCTCCTCCGGGAAGGATTAGCCCATCAACTTCTTCCAGCTGTTCTTTATGTTTAATCACTATTCCTTCTGCACCTCTAGCTTCAACAGAACGAATATGTTCACGAATAGCCCCTTGGAGACCTAATACGCCTATTCTAACCATCTATTTTTACTCCTCACTATATTACCAGCCACGATCTTGCATACGTTGTTCAGGAGCAATTGTACTAATTTCCAACCCTTTCATTGCTGTACCGATTCCTTTCGATACTTTAGCAATTAACTCATAATCTTCATAATGTGTTGTTGCTTCTACAATTGCTCTTGCAAAGTTGGCAGGGTTGTCAGATTTGAAAATACCAGAACCTACGAATACACCGTCAGCTCCTAACTGCATCATTAAAGCTGCATCAGCTGGTGTCGCAATACCACCTGCAGCAAAGTTTACAACAGGCAGACGTCCATTTTCTTTAATGTCTAAAAGTACTTCATATGGTGCGCCTAAATCTTTTGCATATGTCATCACTTCATCAACAGACATGTTCACTAATTGACGAACTTGTGCATTTACTTCACGCATATGGCGAACTGCTTCCACAATATTCCCTGTACCTGGTTCACCTTTCGTACGAAGCATTGCTGTACCTTCTCCAATACGGCGAGCAGCTTCCCCAAGGTTACGGCAGCCGCAGACAAATGGTACAGTATAGTCGTTTTTATTTAAATGAAATACCTCATCTGCTGGTGTTAATACTTCACTCTCGTCAATATAGTCAACACCCATTGCTTCTAGTACACGTGCTTCCACAATATGGCCAATCCGTGCCTTTGCCATTACTGGAATGGATACAGCGTTCATTACTTCTTCGACAATTGTCGGATCTGCCATACGAGCAACACCGCCGGCAGCACGAATATCAGATGGTACTCGTTCTAATGCCATTACTGCTACAGCACCAGCCTCTTCGGCAATTTTAGCTTGCTCTGCATTTACAACGTCCATAATAACGCCGCCTTTTTGCATTTCCGCCATACCTCTTTTTACTCTATCTGTACCTACTTTAGACATCTATATTTCCTCCTAAGTATAAAATCCCTTATTGTATGATAAACGTATCGTCATTATATCTACTATATTATATTATATAACAAAAATTTCACAAATGCCAAGTGGTGAAATTGGAATTAACTACAGCCTTTAAATCACTATATTAGCTAAACAGGCCTTTTACAAATCCTGCAACTGCACTAAACAAATTACCAAAGAAATCTCCAATAGCTCCCATCGTTAACATGAACCAGTTTGCTTTTTCTACTGTAGCTGAAGCAACCAGATCGACTTTCTGCTGTGTGCCGATACCATTAAGATAAGCAATTTCTTCTTCCCCACTGTAAGTTAACAGGGCTTCACCTATTTTATCACCTTTTTCAATAGGTGCTGTTAATTCTCCTTCTTCATTTAACAAGCTTTCGTCCATTTTATATTGAATATTGTATAGTTCTTCTTCGCCATTCCTAACCATCGCTGTTATGGACTCAGCCATTTCAACATCTACTTCCTCTTCTTTTCCCTTTGTAACAGGAAGGGCAGACTCCTCATCTAATTGATATCCGCCAGGGAACAATTCCACTTGGCTAAATTGAGAAAATCCATACTCCATTAATTTCTTTGTTTCCAAAAAGCGTTCTCCCTGGCTGCCTGTCTTCATAACAACAGTAATTACTCTGCGGTCACCTTGTTGAGCAGTACCTGTAAAACAATATCCTGCTTCATCAGTATAACCTGTTTTTAATCCATCGACACCTTCATATCCATATTGCGTAAAATTGTTATCTTCCCATGGTAACATCCAATTTAAATTCTCCAGGGGGCGACCATCTAACTCTGATCGCATGGTACTGGAAAAGTCTAAAACGTCTGGATAATCATTAATTAAATGAAAGGCTAGCAATGCTGCCGAACGAGCGGATAATAAATTATCTGCATCTGGTTCCGTTCCTTCAGGGTAATTTTCTCCTAAATCTGCATTGGATAAGCCTGTTGAATTAACGAATTCGTATTCAGGCAGCCCCATCTCTTCTGCTTTAGCATTCATCATTTTAACAAATTCTGCTTCTGATCCGGCAATCAATTCTGCTAATGCAATGGTTGTAGCATTATCAGATATTATGGACATACCTTCATATAATTGACGAACAGTATAGTTTTGATCTTGTATTAATCCAATACCGGAAAAGGTTGGATCAGCTGAAATACTATAAGGATAATTACTTATCTGTGTAGTTGTTTCCCAGCTGATATCCCCATTATGAATCGCTTCAAGCACTAAATATTCTGTCATCATCTTTGTCATACTTGCAGGAGGTAATAATTGATCCGCATTTTTCTGGTACAATATTTTCCCTGTATTTGCATCGACTAGGATAGCCGATTCTGCACTTACTTCTAAAGATGTTGCTGCTTGTCCTTCAAATGGTTTTATTGCAAATGCAGCAATTGCTAGTATTGTAATCATAAATAGTATACTTATTTTTTTTGACATATTTCTCACATTTTCTACCTCCACCAATTTTTTGCACGAAAATATTTTACCATAACTCATCAAAATAGAAAATGACGCTATGTAATCATTCTTTAAATAGACATATATTTAAAAGTTTCACGTGAAAAAAATGAAAAGCCTGTTCCATACAAAGTGAAACAGGCTTTTACAAAATTCCTCACTGTTTAAATCAAACGGATATCGGGTATAAGAATTATGATATGGAATAATTCGGTGATTCTTTTGTAATTTGGACATCATGTGGATGACTTTCACGAAGCCCAGCCCCTGTCATGCGAATAAATTTCGCATCATTACGTAATGCTTCAATATCTTTTGATCCACAATAGCCCATACCTGAACGCAATCCACCGAGAAGCTGATGAACAGTATCCGCAAGTGGCCCTTTATATGCGACGCGACCTTCAATACCTTCTGGAACTAACTTCTTCGTCTCATCCGTTTCTTGGAAGTAGCGATCTTTGGAACCAGATTTCATGGAAGTAATAGAGCCCATGCCACGATATACTTTGTAACGACGCCCTTGGAAGATTTCCGTTTCTCCAGGACTCTCAGATACCCCTGCAAATAAACTTCCCAGCATAACTGCATGCGCACCTGCAGCAATGGCTTTCGCAATATCACCGGAATACTTAATACCACCATCAGCTATAACTGGTATATTATACTTGCTTGCTTCTGTTGCACAGTCATTAACAGCCGTAATTTGTGGTACACCAACACCTGCAACAACACGAGTTGTACAGATTGATCCAGGGCCAATTCCTACCTTAATTATATTAGCACCTGCTTCAATTAACGCTCTCGTTGCTTCGGCGGTTGCCACATTTCCTGCAATAATATCAAGGTCAGGGTATGCTTCTCTGACTTTTTTCACTTGTTCGATTACACCTTGTGAGTGACCATGTGCCGTGTCCATTACGATAACGTCAACACCCGCATCAACAAGCTTTTCGATACGAAGCATAGAGTCACCAGTGACACCAACTGCCGCACCAGCTAATAGTCGTCCTTGCTGATCTTTGGCCGAGTGAGGGAACTCAATTACTTTTTCAATATCCTTAATGGTAATTAATCCTTTTAGTACATTATTTTTATCAACTAATGGTAACTTTTCAATTTTATGTTTTTGTAAAATTTTGCTAGCTTCTTCTAAAGTTGTTCCTACAGGAGCTGTTACAAGATTCTCACTTGTCATTACATCCGCAATTTTAATCGAATAGTCTTCAATAAATCGCAAATCACGATTGGTTAAAATGCCAACAAGTACTTGGTCTTCCTTATTATTAACGATTGGTACCCCTGAAATACGGAATTTCCCCATTAAGTGTTCCGCATCATACACCTGATGATCTGGAAGTAAGAAGAACGGATTTGTTATAACACCACTCTCAGAACGCTTTACACGATCTACATTCTCTGCTTGCTCTTCAATGGACATATTCTTGTGAATAATACCAATTCCACCTTGTCTTGCAATAGAAATAGCCATTTTCGCTTCTGTTACAGTATCCATACCCGCACTTAAGAAAGGTATGTTCAATGTAATTTTGTCTGAAAGCTTTGTTTTAACTGATACATCTCGAGGCAATACATTGGATTCAGCAGGAACTAGCAATACATCATCAAATGTTAAACCTTCTTTAGCAAATTTGTCTTCTCTCACGGATAGACCTCCTTATATAAATTAATGATAGGATAGTGGAAAACTTTCATTATAAATGAGGAAATGGTACGTCTATTTTGTCCCAAATCTCTGTTAGACATAACGCATCATTGAGGTTTTGCTTCTTAACTATTGTTAATTACAATACGACATGTTCATAGGATTTTCAACCTTTTTTTCTAATAAAAAATTAGAGAAAATCAGTGGTTATAATGAAATCAGCAGTGTAAGAGTTTACATTGGCAGTAAACAAATTTTATCTAAGCAAAAAGCTGGTATTATATTGTTGAATTTTCTTATTTAATTTTATGGCAGATTAATTGGTATGCTGCATAATAACCAGGAGGATAGAATGTACCTGTATAAAAAAAAGAGAGAACTGCTTGTCCTCTCTTCCTTAATTATTACTGATAATTTTCTCAATAAACAATGCTGGTTTGTCCTTAAGTGAAATAACTTCGTTAGTAGAAGTCAGCCGGACAATTGGTCTAATTGGAGTTTCCGGTTTTGCATAAACAATAATTGCTTCCTGTCCATTAGATAATAAGATACTTGTACCAATAGAATAATTTAATAAGGTTTGCGCAAATGTTTGTAAAAGCACATAGTCAAATTTGGTATATGCTAATATAAGCATTTCTTCGATGACCTTAAATGGTGACTGCTTTTTGCGATAACACCGTTCAGATGTCATCGCATGGTAGGTATCACTAATTGCAATAATTTTAGCAAATGGATGAATTTTATCGTCTTTTACTCCCAGTGGATAACCACTGCCATCCAATCGTTCATGATGTTGTAAAATACTTAGCTTCACTTCTTTAGAAAGCCCGGCAATATTCTCAACTAACCGATAAGATAGTGTTGCATGCTTTTTAATTTCATTATACTCAGATAAAGTTAATGTACGCTCTTTTTGCATAATCGTACTATCTAATTTTGCCATCCCGCAATCTGCAAGTATTCCGGCTATTCCTATTTGTATCCATTCTTTGTGGTAGCCTACCTTTTTTGCTAAATGTGCCGAAATTAATGCAACAGATATGCCATGGTGATAAAAGTAATCCTCTTTTGTAGCATATTTGTGTAATAGAAACACATCTAATTGTATATCTTCCATACAATTAAATAATGGAATCACTATTCTGCGGAGCTCATTTACATTGATGGGTGAACCTGATTGCCATTTTTTAAATAAGGTTTTATAGCTTTGCACAGCTTTTTTATATAATGTTGCAAAATCAGTTGTTGCTGTTCCAGTTTCATCTTTAGATTCCTCTTTCAAATCTCCCGGTTGAAATGTTACACCAGAGACAAGCCGCTCTGAAACTTCTATTGCTTTTACACCAAAATGTTGTAGTACTTCTATATGCTTTTCTTCAATGACCGTATTGTCAAAGATAATTGGATGTTTTGTTTTTCCTTCAACCGGCTTGAGTAATATACATCCTGGAATTAATTGATTTGGATGTACCTGCAATCGGACCACACCCCTACTCTTTATTTTGGTCAATTTCCGTTTGATCAGGTTCCTGCTCTACTATTTGTCCTTGCTCAAGTTCCTGCTCAGCGATTACTTCATCCACTTCTTCTTCTGGATCAATTTTTGCTACTGTTGCTACCTTCTCTTCATCTTGCAAGCGAATCAGCCTTACTCCCTGTGTATTTCTTCCGGTTGTAGAAATACCTTCTATTTGCATCCGAATGAGTACTCCAGAAATGGTCATTATCATAATATCCTCTTCACCTGTTACACTTTTAACCGCAACAACACGACCAGTTTTATCAGTGACATTACATGTAAAGATTCCTTTACCGCCACGGTTCGTTTTCCGATATTCTTCTTCAGGTGTTCGTTTCCCATAGCCATTTTCTGTTACATTGAGAACATAATCCCCTTCATTAAGGATTTCCATTGAAACAACTTCATCGTCATCTCTTAAAGATATTCCTTTTACACCGGCTGCCGTTCTTCCCATTGATCTAATCTGTTCTTCCTCAAAGCGGATAACATAACCATTTTTCGTACCAATCAAGATATCCTTTTTACCATTTGTTAAACGAACAGAGATTAATTCATCATCTTCCCTTAAGTTCAATGCGATTAATCCACCTTTACGAATATTCGCAAATTGTGATAGCGTAGTCCGCTTAGAAATCCCGTATTTCGTTGTAAAGAACAGATACCAGTCTTCATTAAACTCACTGACTGTAATAACCGCATTAATCCATTCCCCTTGTTCGACTTCCAGCAGATTAATGATTGGTATTCCTTTTGCTGTTCGATTAAATTCCGGAATTTCATATCCTTTTGCACGGTATACTTTTCCTTTATTGGAGAAGAAGAGTACCGTGTCATGTGTGGAACAAGATACTAGATGTTCAACAAAGTCATCATCATTTGTCCCCATACCCTGGATACCGCGTCCGCCTCTTCTTTGCGCACGGTAAGTAGATGCTGGCAATCTCTTAATATATCCACGGTGTGTTAGTGTTATAACGATATTCTCTTCCGGTATTAAATCTTCATCTTCAATCATTTCTAGCCCGCCACTAACAATTTCTGTTCGGCGCTCATCATTGAAGCGTTCTTTAATTTCTGTCAATTCTTCACGGATGATCTCTAATATCTTTTCCTCATCTGCTAAGATTGCTTTTAATTCTTCAATTAATGATTGAAGTTGTTTATACTCGTCTTCAATTTTTTCTCGTTCCAGTCCTGTTAGACGTTGCAAACGCATATCTAAGATAGCCTGGGCTTGTTTCTCAGAAAGTTTAAACTGATTCATTAAACCTTCACGGGCGATTTCTGTTGTTTGAGACTGACGAATTAAGGCAATAATGGCATCTATATGATCAAGTGCGATTCTTAATCCTTCTAAAATATGTGCTCTTGCTTCTGCTTTATTTAAATCATATTGTGTTCTTCTCTTAGTAATTTCTTTCTGATGATCTAGATAATAAACTAAACACTGCTTTAAATTAAGAACTTTTGGCTGCCCATCAACAAGTGCAAGCATATTAATACCAAATGATGTTTGAAGGGATGTTTGCTTATATAAGTTATTTAGTACTACATTCGGATTTGCATCACGTCTTAATTCAATAACCATTCTCATCCCGTTACGATCCGACTCATCACGTAAGTCGGTAATACCTTCGATCCGTTTTTCTCTGGCTAATTCAGCTATCTTTTCAATTAGTTTTGCTTTATTTACTTGATAAGGCAATTCAGTTACGATAATCCTCGCTTTTCCGTTTGCTTGTTCCTCAATGGAGGATTTTGCTCGGACTGTAATCCCGCCTTTTCCTGTTTCATATGCTCTTCTGATACCACTTCGTCCAAGAATTTGACCGGCAGTAGGGAAATCTGGACCATAGATATAATCATCCATTAATTCAGCAATCGTAATTTCCGGATTTTTACTCACTGCCAGAATGGCGTCAATTGTCTCGCCTAACTGATGTGGAGGGATGTTTGTTGCCATCCCTACCGCAATCCCTGATGCTCCATTAATCAGAAGGTTAGGGAACTTGGCAGGAAGTACTTTAGGCTCACGCTCAGAACCATCGTAATTATCCGTATAGTCAATCGTATTCTTATTAATATCCCGTAACATTTCCATCGCGATTTTCGACATTCTTGCTTCCGTATAACGCATCGCAGCAGGCGGGTCTCCGTCCACTGAACCGAAGTTACCATGTCCATCTACAAGCATATAACGATAACTAAAATCCTGCGCCATCCTGACCATCGCTTCATATACAGCAGAATCACCGTGCGGGTGATATTTACCGATAACATCACCAACAATACGTGCTGATTTTTTGTAAGGTTTATCTGCATGCATACCTTGATCATTTAATGCATATAATATCCTTCTGTGCACTGGCTTTAGACCATCTCTAACATCAGGCAGTGCCCTTGAAACAATAACACTCATCGCATAATCTAAGAAAGATGTACGCATCTCTTGTCCTATATTAATTTCTTGAACTTGTGGACGTTTATTATCCACCATACAACATTACCTCCTATTCATTGCAGTACTTACTACAATGATGCTCCCGTCTTACAGGTTGCTTAAATATCTAAATTTTTAACATATATCGCATTATCTTGAATGAAATTCCGTCTTGGCTCTACCTTATCACCCATTAACATATCGAAGATTTGATCAGCTTCCATCGCATCCTCCAGGTTAACTTGCAGCAATGTTCTTGTATCTGGATCCATTGTTGTATCCCAAAGCTGTTCAGCATTCATTTCCCCAAGACCCTTATAACGTTGGAGACCTGGTTTTGGCTGGTTTGGCAATTCTTTTAATAATTGGTCCAACTCTTTATCACTATAAGTATAGTGAACAGCTTTTCCTTGTTTCACTTGGTATAAAGGTGGCTGAGCTATATAAACATAGCCATGTTCAATCAAAGGTCTCATGAATCGGAAAAGGAAAGTTAGAAGCAATGTACGAATATGGGCACCATCAACATCCGCATCTGTCATAATAACGATCTTATGGTATCGTGCTTTCGAGATATCAAATTCTTCACCGATACCTGTTCCCAGAGCAGTAATGATTGTACGAATTTCATTATTTGAAAGAATTTTATCCAGTCTGGCTTTCTCCACATTCAGTACCTTACCTCTCAGTGGGAGAATTGCCTGGAAATGTCTGTCTCTTCCTTGTTTTGCGGAACCACCTGCAGAATCCCCCTCTACAATATACAATTCACTAATAGAGGCATCACGTGAGGAACAGTCTGCTAATTTACCTGGTAAACTTGATACTTCCAAGGCACCTTTACGTCTAGTTAATTCCCTGGCTTTTTTTGCAGCAATTCGTGCACGGGAAGCCATTAACCCTTTATCAACAATAATTCGTGCTGTATTAGGATTTTCAAATAAAAACTTGGTAAAAAGTTCACTAAATGCTGAATCTGTAATCGTTCTTGCTTCACTATTTCCGAGTTTTGTCTTCGTTTGCCCCTCAAATTGCGGATCTGGATGTTTAATAGAGATAATTGCGGTTAAGCCTTCCCGAACATCATCACCTGTCAAGTTAGGGTCATTTTCTTTAAATAAATTATTTCTTCTCGCATAGTCATTAATAACACGGGTTAATCCAGTCTTGAACCCAGATTCATGGGTTCCGCCTTCGTGTGTACTAATATTATTTGCAAATGAGTAAATATTGCTTGCAAAGCCATCATTGTATTGCAAAGCAACCTCTACCTGGATATTATCCTCTTCTTTTTCCGCATAGAATGGCTCATGAAGTACTTCCTTTGAACGATTTAAATGCTCAACATATGATTTAATACCGCCCTCATAAAAGAACGTCTCCGTTTCTTTTTCTGGTTCTCTTTTATCTTGAATGGAGATTGTTAATCCTTTATTTAAAAAAGCTAGCTCACGTAATCTTGTTGCTAACGTTTCATAGTTGTATATCGTTGTTTCTGTAAAAATCTCATTATCTGGTTTAAATCTTGTTCGTGTACCTGTTATGTCTGTTTCCCCGATAACTTGTAAATCATTATTTGGTTTTCCTCGTGAAAAGCTCAAATGATATAAGTTGCCATCTCGATGGACATATACTTCCAGTTCACTAGAAAGGGCATTAACAACAGATGCACCAACACCATGCAACCCGCCGGACACTTTATAACCGCCACCGCCGAATTTCCCGCCAGCGTGTAAAACAGTCATAATTGTCTCTACAGCAGGGCGTCCGGTTTTTTCATGTAAACTTACAGGAATTCCACGCCCATTATCCACAACCGTTATACTGTTATCTTCTTCAATATATACTTCAATACGGTCACAATAGCCAGCTAACGCCTCATCAATACTATTATCAACAATTTCCCATACTAAGTGGTGTAACCCTTTTTCATTTGTAGAGCCGATGTACATACCAGGTCTCTTTCTGACTGCTTCAAGACCTTCCAATACTTGTATCTGATCAGCATCATATGCTTGTTCTTCGACATTTTGTTCTTCCATTGCCATTTCTATTTCACCCACATTCTCTAAATTTAATAATGGAAAAAAGCAAGATTATCTATGTTAATCCATCTCTTCTTCACTATTATCAGAGTAATTTTCTAGTTTACTTATAGTAGATATCATACTCGCTCTTTTCTTCAGCGTAAGAACAGACAATGGACTATAGTAAACTTTATCTGTTGTTACAACAATAGATTTCGTAACAGAGTCATCCGTCGTAACAGTCAGTTTCTTATCATTTAATCCTTGTAACATCTCGTCATTTATTGTCGAAGAATTAATTAAACTATAGTCAATGATTGCTACGACATGCTCTGATTGAATAACATGGTCATCTCCAATATGAATAAACATCTTATCCCTACTTTTATCTTGTTATTTTTCCATTTTGTACTTGAAATATTTCTGCTTTCTGTAATGTCTCATGATTAATCCCGTCAACACTTGTAGTAGATACAAATGTCTGTACTTTTCCTTCGATCGTGTCCAATAAATGAGACTGCCTAAAGTCATCTAATTCACTTAAGACATCATCAAGTAACAAGATGGGATAGTCACCAATTTCTTGATATATTAATTCGATCTCTGCAAGTTTCAAAGATAAGGCTGTTGTCCTTTGTTGGCCTTGTGAACCATATGTTTGAACATTTTTTCCATTCACAATAAATAGTAAGTCATCCCGATGCGGGCCAACTAATGTTGTTCCTCTTTCCACTTCTTTTTCTTCTATTTTTCCATAAGTGTCAGTGAAAATCTGTTTAATCATTTCTCTTGGATCATCTTCTGAAATTGGTATAGTGGTCTCATATTCTATTATTAGCTCCTCTAAACCTCGACTGATCCCATTGTGTATGTTTGCAGCCCATTTTTGCAGGTTTCTTAAGAAGATAAATCGTTTTTCAACAATGATTGTTGCATGTTCGATCATTTGCTCTGTTAATACATGCAACATCGTTCGGTCTTTTTGCTGCTTTTTCTGCAATTGCTTTAATAAATGGTTTCTTTGTTTTAATATTTTCACAAATTGACCTAAATGGTAAATATACACTGGCTGAATTTGACCTATTTCCATATCAATAAAACGTCTCCGTATTTGAGGACTTCCTTTTACTAAGTTTAAGTCTTCTGGTGCGAACATCACAATATTTAATGCACCAATATAATCACTGAGACGTCTTTGTTCTAAATGATTTAATTTTGCTTTTTTCCCTTTATTGGATATGGAGATTTCTATTGGGAATTCCTGTTTACGTTTATAGACACTACCCTCTATTTTAGCATAACTTTTGTTCCATTGGATTAATTCTTTATCTTTTGTTGTCCGATGTGATTTAGAAAATCCAAGTACATAGATAGCTTCCATCAGATTCGTCTTGCCTTGCGCATTTTCCCCTATAAAAACATTTACCTTATCATCGAACGTTGTTGATAACTCTTCATAGTT
The DNA here is from genome assembly GCF_042651765.1 of Gracilibacillus xinjiangensis. Classification (NCBI taxonomy): domain Bacteria; kingdom Bacillati; phylum Bacillota; class Bacilli; order Caryophanales; family Bacillaceae; genus Gracilibacillus; species Gracilibacillus xinjiangensis. The sequence continues at coordinate 28,326 of NZ_JBHSDT010000004.1, forward strand.
TCGGTAATTTGCCAATTTAAGTGTTCTTATATACATTCAGAGTTTCCCTCTCTATTTAGAAAAACTTACTTAATCTCTTGCTGCAACAATAAAAGTACCTACCTCTTCTACAACTACTTTATCACCCGGATACAATTTTCTCCCTCTGCGGTTTTCTAATTCATCATTAACGAAAACACCTGTCTCTTGGAGAAATACTTTAACCATTCCACCTGATTCCAGAATATTTGCTAATTTTAAAAATTGGCCTAATTGAATATATTCTGTATTGATTTCGATTCTTTCTTCCATCTTTTTTCACCATCTTCTATTGTAATATGCATAAATACCCGATCATTTCTTTCCTTTTATTATTATAGCCCTTCTATCTATATTACTAAACATTTTGCATGAAGAAAAGCGAACACAAAACACCGAACAAGGGAAAAGAGGAACAATGCAGCATTGTTCCTCTCTTCAATCATTCCTTTAAAATGTCCGGACTGGTAAGATTAATTGTAAAATTTGTTCATGGTCGATTGGTTTGATAATAAATGGGCGCATCGCACCAGTGAATTCAATTTTCACTTGATCAGTTTCCATTATTTTAAGTGCATCTATCATATATTTAGAACTAAAGGATATTTTTAACTCTTCCCCTTTAATTTCTTCAACTGTTAACTCTTCTTCTACTTTTCCAATTTCCGGTGAGTTACTTGATATTTCTATCATAGCATTTCCTTTTGTTTGAAGTCGAATCACATTATTATGGTTTTCTTTTGCCAATAATGATGCCCTGTCCACTGCCTGAAGTAATTGTTTCGTGTTAGCGAATAAAATTGTCTTACTTTCTTCAGGAATCAGCCTTGCAGTTTCAGGGTATTTCCCATCAAGCAAACGTGATAAGAAATATAGATGATTTGTCTGGAAAGCAATTTGGTTGTCTGTCACACTAATATAAATTTTTTCTTCCGTGTCATCTAAAATTTTACTTAGCTCATTCAAGCTCTTTCCTGGAATGACAACTTGACTATCAGGGAAGTTATCAAATGATGTCTCTAACGGGATATTGCTGGCAGCCAGCCGATGCGAATCTGTTGCAACAAATTTCAATTGCCCCTCTTCAACTCTTAGATTAACACCAGTTAATATTGGCCTTGTTTCAGATGTAGACACAGCAAAAACGGTTTGTTTGATCATATTTTTCAATAAATTAATTGGTAATTCAAAGCTTGTGTCTGTCTGAATTTGTGCAATTTGCGGGTACTCCTCTGGATCTTGTCCATTTAAGTGAAATTCAGCATGTCCAGATTTGATCGTTACTTGCAATTGTTCATCTGATTCGATCATTACTGTATCTTTTGGTGATTTGCGGATTATTTCAGGAAAATACTTAGCATGAACAATGATTTCTCCTATTTCAATTTCATCAATAAATTGAATGCCTTCTTCTTCGATTGGGATAAAAGATTCAATAGTAATATCTGAGTTGCTCCCAGTTAATTTTATTCCATCCTCTTTCACATGCATTTTTAATCCGGATAAAATAGGGATAGCTGTCTTGGATGAAATTGCTTTTGTTACATGTTGTATACTTTCCATTAATTTATCTCGATTGATTGTTACTTTCATTTTAATCCTCCTTGAGGAAGTCATATTATATATTAATTATTAATAATAAAATCGTAGTAATAGTAATAGGTGCTGTGATTATGTGGATAACTCAAATTTCACGTTTAAAAGAGAGTTATCCAGATGTGGATAAACTGTTAGCTCTTTTATCTTACTTATCCACAAAACTCACAAAGAAATTTCTTATAGTGATTTTAGTTGTTCCTTGATATCTTCAATTTCTTTTCCTAATAATTGATCGGTTCCTAGTAATTTTGAAATCTTCTCGTGCGCATGAATGACAGTTGTATGGTCCCTTCCTCCGAATTCTTCGCCAATTTTAGGCAGAGAGAAATCTGTAAGTTCACGAGAAAGATACATAGCTATTTGTCGAGGGAAGGCAATAGACTTCGTTCTTTTCTTTGCAGTGAATTCTTCTAATTTTACATTATATCTTTTCCCGACCGCTTCCTGGATATGTTGGATTGTAATTACTTTTGGTCTTGATGTCGGAATAATGTCTTTAAGTGCTTCTGCTGCAAGAGATGCATCAATATCTTGATTGGTTAAAGAAGAATATGCGACAACCCGTATAAGTGCACCTTCCAGTTCACGTATATTCGTATCAATTTGATTAGCGATATACAGCATCACTTCATTTGGTATATCCAGCCCCTCAGCTTTTGCCTTTTTACGTAAAATTGCTATTCTAGTTTCTAAATCCGGTGGTGTAATATCTGTAATAAGTCCCCATTCAAATCTTGATCTTAAGCGATCCTCTAATGTAGGTATTTCTTTCGGCGGTCTGTCACTGGAAATGATAATTTGCTTATTTTCTTCATGTAATGTATTAAAAGTATGAAAAAATTCTTCTTGTGTTTGTTCTTTTCCAGCTAGAAACTGAATATCATCTATTAATAAGACATCTACATTTCTATACTTGTTTCGGAAATTAACGGCTTTATTATCCCTGATAGAATTAATAAATTCATTCGTAAATTTCTCAGATGATAGATAAACAACTTTTGCTGAAGGATTGTGGTCTAGCACATAATGGCCAATTGCGTGCATTAAGTGTGTTTTACCCAAACCAACGCCACCATAAATAAATAATGGATTATAGGCTTTAGCAGGGGCTTCCGCCACAGCAAGTGATGCAGCATGCGCAAATCTATTGCCTGAACCTATAACGAAAGTTTCAAAGGTATACTTATCATTCAGCATCGATTTAGGTGATGTATAATTGGTTTGATTGGGAACAACTGCTTTCTTTTGTGTTTGTGTTTGTTCCGTCTCTAGTCCGTTTGATGATTCGGGAATGATAAATTTCACTGCTAGTTTTGCACCAGTAATTTCATACAGCACTTCTGAAATAATATTTGTATATTTGGATTCCAGCCAGTCTCTAGTAAATTCATTTGGTGCAGAAATAATGACAGTATCCCCTTGAATTTGTTCAATTAATGTATTTTTCAACCACGTGTCATAGCTTGGCTTACTAACCTTATCCTTTATATTATCTAAGGTTTTTTGCCAAAGATCTTCGATGTTTTCCAACTAGAAATCCCTCCTCTCTTGATCCCCTATATGATTAATCTGCCAATAATAAGCTGTGGATAATTTTCCACTGACAAAAAAGAGGAAAACTAAAAAAATCAGTTTTCCACATACTTGTGAATAATTAATTAAACAGAGTGTGAATTATTGTCCACACATTATCCACACTCTGTGGATAATGTAGCTGCACGAAATTTTTATTAACAATATAAAACATATATATGTTATCAAAAAAAGCCGATAATTGCAATGTTTTATATTGACTTATCCACAAGTTAGACAGATTGTGCGCAATTATTATCCTCATAGGTAAAATATGTGCATAATTTGTCGATAAAAGAGGGACAAGTTTAACTTGGGTAAAAAATTATCCACAGCAAAACTGTTATATAACAATAGTGGAGTTTTACTGTTATATAGCAGCTTGCTAGGTAAACAAAAAAATATTAACTTTACATTGACTACTAACACAATAAAAAGTATAATGATTAAGACTGTCTAATCGATTATGATTTTTAAAATTTCCTCAGGGAGGTGCATATATAATGAAAAGAACATTTCAACCAAATAATCGTAAACGTAAAAAAGTTCATGGATTCCGTGTGCGTATGAGCACTAAAAATGGACGTAAAGTACTTGCTCGCCGTCGTAAGAAAGGTAGAAAAGTATTATCTGCATAGGCCACTGATATTTTCAGTGGTCTTTTTCTGCTATAATGACCGCGTTAATAGACATAATAACTAATGAAGAAGATTTGCTATAAATAATGGAGGCGCTGGTAGTAATGAAGAAAACATTTAGAATAAAGAAAAATAGAGAATTTCAACAGGTTTTCAAAAATGGCGCCTCTTTTGCAAATCGGCAATTAGTAATATATTATTTACAGAAGAAAGATCAGGCTCATTATCGTGTCGGTTTGTCAGTTAGTAAGAAAATTGGGAATGCAGTTGTCCGAAATCAAATTAAACGATATTTAAGACAAGCTTTTATCGAATTAAATGATGAAATAAAAGCCAGTTATGATATAATTATCATTGCTAGACAACCGGTAACCGATTGTGATTTCCATCAAGTAAAGAAAAGTGTACAGCATTTATTATTTAAGACGGAATTGTTAATCAAATAGTAATTTTGTTTATATGTACATATATTTGCTAGAAGATATATTTATACGAATGATAAAATGGTATGAAAAAAGTATGTGTTGGTTTAAGGAGGATAAAAATGCGTAAGAAGCTCCTGTTGTTAACAGGCTTAGTAGCAGTTTTAGTATTGCTTTCTGGCTGTACAGAGGTAGATCAGGATATTACAGCAGAAAGTGAAGGGATTTGGAATAAGTATTTTGTTTATCCATTATCATGGTTACTAGTAAAAGTAGCCGAATTTTTCAATGCTGATTTTGGATACGGTTTATCCATCGTGATTGTAACTATATTAATCCGTTTAATCTTATTACCATTAAATATTAAACAAATTAAAAGTTCCAAAGCAATGCAAGAGATTCAGCCAGAGTTACAGAAACTGAGAGAAAAATACAGCTCAAAAGATCAACAAACCCAAATGAAGTTACAGCAAGAAACTATGGAATTATTCCAAAAGAGCGGGGCGAATCCGTTAGCCGGATGTTTGCCGATTATTGTGCAAATGCCGATCTTATTAGCATTTTACCATGCAATTATGCGTACAGGTGCGCTCGATGGTCACCATTTCTTATGGTTCCAATTGGACACACCGGATCCGTATTATATTTTGCCAGTATTAACAGCTGTATTTACATTTTTCCAGCAGAAATTAATGATGGCAGGAACGAATATGCAGCAAAATGCAATGATGCCGCAAATGACTTTAATGCTATATATTATGCCAATTATGATTGGTGTTTTTGCGATTTTCTTCCCGGCAGCATTGGCATTATACTGGGCAGTAGGTAATATTTTTATGATTTTCCAAACATTACTGGTTAAAAACCCGATGATGAAAAAAATGGATAATGAAAATGCTACAGGAGGACCTAAGAAGTGAGACAAGTAACTGCTACTGGACAAACAGTTGATGCAGCGGTCCAATCCGCATTACAGCAGTTAAACATCACAGAGGACCAAGCAAAGATAGAAATTATTGATGAAGGTAAAAAAGGGCTTTTAGGTTTATTTGGTTCAAAACCAGCTATTGTAAAAGTTATCCAAGATGAAAATCCTGTTGAAAAACTGGAAGAATATATTCGTAAAATAGTACAAGAGTTCGATAAAGATCTTAAAGTACAGACAACCGAGCAAAATAATCAAATTACATGTGAATTAAGTGGTGAGAAAATTGCTATGTTGATTGGCAAGAGAGGACAAACCCTTAATGCGATTCAATACTTGGCACAATTGGCAATTCACCAATTCGCGGATAAATATTACACAGTTGTAGTCGATGCGGAAGGTTATCGCGCTCGAAGAAAAGATACATTGATTCAATTAGCGAACCGCTTGTCAGATAGAGCGATACAAACTCGCCGGAGTGTCAAAATTGAACCAATGCCATCATATGAAAGAAAAATTATTCATTCAGCGTTGCAAAATAACCGAAAGGTAACGACAGATTCAGAGGGGACAGAACCAAATCGATATGTCGTGATCCATCCAGTAAAATAAAATAGGGAACGATGAAGTAATGGCTTATGGATCTGGCCATTACTTTTTTTTGTGGAATTGCCAAGATTAAAGAACTAATTCTCATTTTGCTAACAACCCTTTGAGAAAGTGGATGTTTTCCATTAGAGGAATGGGATTTTCTCCAATAATACATTTTATTAGAAAGTTGGATGAGTGGAAGCGGGAAAAAGTTATTCACATGTGGATAATTTATTCAGAAATATAAAACACTAATTTTAGTGTGGATATCTTTTCAAAAGGGTATGTGGTGTGGTATTCTAATAAGTTAGTGGTAGTTTTTCTAAAAAAGATGTTAAGAGCTTATTTAAATATAGATCAAAAATGTAGGTATGGAGGTGAAATGTGATGGAAAAAGATACGATTGCAGCAATTTCTACGCCAATTGGTGAAGGGGCTATTGCGATTGTTCGTTTAAGTGGGGAAGAAGCTGTAACCATTGTTAATCCTTTATTCGATGGCAAAGATTTAGAAAGTGTCGGTTCACATACGATTCATTACGGAAAGCTGCTCGATCCTCATACAAATGAGATGGTCGAGGAAGTTATGGTGACAGTAATGAAAGGACCGAAGACTTTTACTAAAGAGGATGTTATTGAAATTAACTGTCATGGTGGATTAGCTTCTGTAAACCGATTATTAGAAATTGTGCTGTCAAGGGGTGCCAGATTAGCCGAACCGGGCGAATTTACCAAACGGGCTTTTTTAAATGGGAGAATTGATTTGTCTCAGGCAGAAGCGGTAATGGATCTAATTCGTGCAAAAACAGACAAAGCAATGAATATCGCCTTAAAACAGCTTGATGGAAAGTTGTCGAAATTAGTCAACCAACTTCGTCAATCGTTAATCGAGACAGTAGCACATGTCGAAGTAAATATAGATTATCCAGAATATGATGATGTAGAAGAAATGTCCCATCACTTATTACGTGAGAAAACGGAGGAAGTACACCAAGAGGTTGAGCGATTATTAAGTATGGCAAGACAAGGGAAAATATTACGTGAAGGTATCGCTACGGCAATAATAGGCCGACCGAATGTGGGGAAATCATCCTTACTCAATGCATTGGTACATGAAACGAAAGCGATCGTTACAGATATACCTGGTACGACAAGAGATGTCATTGAAGAATATGTGAATATTAGAGGAATTCCACTAAGACTTGTAGACACTGCAGGAATCCGTGAAACAGAGGATATCGTTGAAAAGATCGGTGTCGAAAGATCGCGACAAGTATTAAAAGAATCAGATCTGATTTTGCTTGTATTAAATTACGGAGAAGAACTTTCTGAAGAGGATCGTCAGTTGTTTGAAGCAGTTAAAGGGTTAGAGTTTATTGTTATCGTTAATAAAACAGATTTACCTCAAGCATTAGATTTGGATGAAGTGAAACAATTAGCTGGTGATCAAAAAGTCATTACAACAGCATTAATAGAAGATAAGGGCATTGATCAGCTGGAAGAAGCCATTGCAGAAACATTTTTTGCTGGCGATATTGAATCAGGTGACCTTACTTACGTATCGAATGTACGTCATATCCAGTTATTGCAAGAAACAATGAAAGCATTAGATGAGGCTAAAGATGCTATTGATGCCAATATGCCAATTGACTTAGTTCAGATTGATGTGACAAGAGCATGGGAATTGCTTGGTGAAATTGTTGGAGACACAGTTCAAGATAGTTTAATTGATCAACTGTTTTCACAATTCTGTTTAGGAAAATAAATGATATAGAAAGAAGGAATCAGCAATGTCAACTTATGAAGCTGGTCAATATGATGTAATAGTTGTCGGTGCAGGACATGCTGGCGTAGAAGCAGCTTATGCTGCTGCGAAACGTGGTGCGAAAACATTAATGTTAACAATGAACCTTGATATGATCGCATTTATGCCATGTAATCCATCGATCGGTGGTCCGGCAAAAGGTATAGTAGTACGTGAAATTGATGCACTTGGTGGATTAATGGGGAAAGTAATTGATAAAACCTATATCCAGATGCGGATGTTGAATACAGGGAAAGGGCCTGCAGTTCGAGCATTAAGAGCACAGGCTGACAAACCATTGTATATCCAGGAAATGAAAAATGCATTAGAAAAAGAATCTAACCTTACCCTTAGACAGGGAATGGTCGAGAAGTTAGTAATAGAAGATGGAAAATGCCAAGGTGTGATTACAGAAACGAAAGCATTATACCGTGCCAAGTCGGTAATCATTACGACAGGAACATTTATGCGTGGACGTGTAATTATTGGAGATATTTCTTATGAAAGTGGTCCAAACAATCAGCGTGCAAGTATCAAGCTGGCAGAGAACTTAGAAGAGCTTGGGTTTGAACTAGTTCGTTTTAAAACCGGAACACCGCCACGTGTTATCAACCATTCGATTGATTACAGTAAAACAGAAATCCAGCCAGGGGATGAAAGCCCTCAGCATTTCTCTTATGAAACAACAGAGGAAATTACAGATCAGATCCCTTGCTGGTTAACTTATACGAATGAGAAAACACATGGGATTATAAATGACAACTTAGGTTTATCTGCCATGTATTCTGGAATGATTAAAGGGACAGGACCACGTTATTGCCCGTCCATCGAAGATAAAATTGTTCGTTTCCATGATAAACCACGTCACCAAATATTCTTAGAGCCTGAGGGCAGAAATACAGAAGAAGTGTATGTTCAAGGATTATCCACTTCTTTACCAGAATATGTTCAAAGAGAAATCTTGAGAAGTATTCCAGGCCTAGAAGAGGCAGAAATTATGAGAGCGGGATATGCAATTGAATATGACGCAGTAGTCCCAACTCAATTATGGCCGACATTAGAAGTGAAAAATGTAGAAGGTGTCTTCACTGCTGGTCAAATTAATGGTACTTCTGGTTATGAAGAAGCTGCTGGACAGGGGATTATGGCTGGAATCAATGCTGCTGCAAAAGCTCTGAATAAGGACACATTAATTTTAGATCGCTCGCAAGCGTATATTGGTGTGTTAATTGACGACTTAGTGACAAAAGGAACGAGCGAACCTTATCGTTTATTGACATCCCGTGCGGAATACCGTCTATTATTAAGACATGATAATGCCGATTTGCGCCTAACGGATATTGGCTATAAATTAGGATTAATATCAGAGGAACGTTATCAGAAATTCGAAGAGAAAAAACGTCTTATTGAGGAAGAAAAACAACGTCTCCAGGAAATTCGTTTGAAACCAACGGAACAATTACAATCTTTGATGGAAGAGATCGGGGGAACAAGGCTGAAAGACGGTATACTGGCATATGATCTGCTGAAGCGCCCTGAAGTAACCTATGATGTGATTGATCAAGTTTGTCCAGCAGAGCTGGAAATAGCTTCCGACGTAAAAGAACAAGTGGAAATTCAAATTAAATATCAAGGCTACATTACGAAATCCAATCAACAGGTCGAAAGAATGAAGAAGATGGAAAACAAACTTATTCCTGAAAATATAGATTATGATGCAATAAGTGGCATAGCGACAGAGGCAAGAGAGAAATTGAAAAAGATTCGTCCATTATCTGTTGCCCAAGCTTCTCGAATTTCCGGAGTAAATCCTGCTGATGTTTCCATTTTGCTAGTATATATTGAACAAGGAAATGTAGCGAAAGTATCCAATGAATAATTAGTAATCAAAAAGTCCGGTAAAAATAATCCTCGAATTTCACTGTTGGTCTGCTCATGTAATTAGCAAACACAAGTGAAATTCCTGGTCCTTTTTATCCTCCTTTTTGAACACACATTTAAATAAAAGGAGCATATATTTCTATGAACGTAAATGCTTTTCGTGAGAAATTAAGAGATAAAGGTATAGAGTTATCTGATCAACAGATAGCTCAATTTGAAAATTATTATGAAATATTAGTTGAATGGAACGAAAAAATGAACTTAACAGCAATTACAGAAAAAGAAGAGGTGTTTGTTAAGCATTTTTATGATTCCATTTCCGCTGCATTTTATTTTGATTTTACAAAAGATATTCATTTATGTGATGTTGGTGCCGGAGCTGGGTTTCCGAGTATCCCATTAAAAATCTGCTTTCCAAATATTCATGTCACCATTGTTGATTCATTAAAAAAACGGATAACCTTTTTAAATCATCTGGCAGCAAACTTAGAATTGCAAGGGGTATCATTCCATCATAATAGGGCAGAAATATTTGGCCAAGATGAACAGTTTCGCCATCGATATGATGTTGTATTAGCGCGGGCAGTGGCAAAAATGTCTGTATTAAGTGAATTATGCTTACCTTTAGTACGCACAAATGGTGTGTTTATTGCAATGAAAGGGGCAAATGCTGCACAGGAATTGAAGGAGGCAGATGCTGCTATCGATTTACTTGGCGGTAAATTGAATAAGGTGGAAGAATTCCAATTACCTGATGATAATGGGGAACGAAATATTATAATTCTTGATAAAAAAAGAAAAACACCAAAGAAATTCCCTCGTAAGCCAGGGGTTCCGAGTAAAACACCACTCTCTTAAAAACTTTGTCTAAAAATATTGTTATGAAAAGTAAAATATTATGAATATTTTACTACCTTATTTGATTTTATTTATGATAAAATAAGATTACAGATTATATGTGCTATGTTCCACGTGAAACAATTTGGAATATGGGTCGGCTTCTATGACTTGCTTTCCTGGATGAAGCAAGTTTTTCTGTCGGAGAAGGGCAGCTCCAGGTGTTAGAGATTAGAGACGTGTTCCCGAAAGTAACTTACAAATATAGGAGACTCTCCTCTCACATGTTAGAGGTATAATCCAACATATACCGTTGGATGAAAGTTATCATTGGTATGCAGACTCACCGTAATTCTTTATCTCAATTGCTCTTGTCCAATAGTCATGTTTCTATTCGGGCGCTTTTCGCTTTTCTAATATCATTTGTATATATATTATTCGGTTAAGTTTTATGAAGGTGGTGTTTTTTTATGTTACACCCATTTGGTCGGTTATTTGGTATGGGAGATAAAGTAGAAGAAATAGAGAGTTTGGAAGAAGAGGTAACAGTGGAGAATGATGAAGTTGTTTTTCTTCCGATATCTAATATTCAAGCAAATCAATATCAGCCAAGGTCGATTTTTGATGAAGAAAAAATAAAAGAATTAGCACAAACATTGCAGACACACGGACTTATTCAACCAATTGTAGTTAGGCCGATTGCGGACACAGAAGATCAATTTGAAATTATCGCAGGTGAACGGCGTTGGCGTGCTGCAAGCAGTTTAAATTGGGACAAGATTCCGGCAATCATTCGGGAAATGTCAGATAAAGAGACTGCCTCCGTTGCATTAATAGAAAATTTACAACGTGAAGAATTGACTGTTATTGAAGAAGCGAAAGCATATTTAAGATTGATAGAATTGCATCAATTAACACAAGAAGCATTAGCACAAAGGCTGGGAAAGAGTCAATCAACAATCGCTAACAAAATGCGTTTGTTAAAGCTTCCTGAAGAAGTACATCAGGCAATTTTAGAAAAGAAGATAACAGAAAGACATGCAAGAGCACTTATCCTTTTAAAAGAAGAAGAACAACAGCTGAAAGTCTTGCAATATATTATAGAACGAGAGTTAAATGTAAAGCAGACAGAAGCTTATATTGAAAAATTGCTGGATAATAATAAGCCGAAAAAGAAACCAAGATTAAAAGGGATCAATAAAGATATGAGAATTGCAATGAACACGATTAGACAATCTTTGGATATGGTTTCTGAAACAGGGATAGACTTGGAGACGGATGAACAAGACCTCGAGGATTATTATCAAATTACTATTAAAATACCAAAGAAGAAATAATCACCATTCACTCATCTACAGCAAGGTGGGTGAATTTTTATGTTTCTTTATAGTGGAGATTCCAGATTTTTATTAATGACACACAGATAAAATGAAAGTTTAGCGAATTTATTATGAAAATATAAAAAATAAACATTAAATTTTTATGATTTAAGAAAAAAATAAAAATAGTAGTGTTATAATAGAATAGAAAATTTGAAAAGTTGCAAGAGGTAGGTGACGTCATGGGAAAAGTCATTGCGATAGCGAATCAAAAAGGTGGCGTAGGAAAAACTACTTCATCTGTCAATTTAAGTGCATGTTTGGCACATTTAGATAAAAAAATACTCCTTGTTGATATTGATCCGCAAGGCAATTCGACAAGTGGGCTAGGGGTTAACAAGGCAGATGTAGATTCATGTGTTTACAATATATTAGTAGATGATATTGAGGCATCTGATGTTTTAGTCCAAACACAGATTAATCACATGGATATCATCCCTGCAACAATCCAATTAGCTGGAGCAGAAATTGAGTTAGTTTCAACTATATCACGTGAAATACGGTTAAAAAAAGCCATTGATAGTGTAAGAGATCAGTATGATTATGTGATTATTGACTGTCCACCATCATTAGGTTTATTAACAATTAATGCATTAACTGCAGCAGATTCCGTTTTAATTCCTGTCCAATGTGAATATTACGCACTTGAAGGGTTAAGTCAATTACTAAATACGATTCGATTAGTCCAAAAGCATTTGAACCAGGATCTGGCAATTGAAGGGGTTCTGTTAACAATGTTAGATGCTCGAACTAACTTGGGGATCCAGGTAATTGAAGAAGTCAAAAAATACTTCCAAAGTAAAGTGTATCAATCGATTATTCCGAGGAATGTAAGGTTGGGTGAAGCACCTAGTCATGGACAGCCTATTATTACATATGACCCTAAATCAAAAGGGGCAGAGGTGTATTTAGATTTAGCAAAGGAAGTGATTGCTAATGGCTAAGGGATTAGGGAAAGGATTAGATGCATTTTTTTCTGATATTGATGAAAAGTCTGATGAGGTAATTGAGGAAATACCGTTAGCGAAATGCCGCCCTAATCCTTATCAACCTCGTAAAGTGTTTGAAGCAGATGCGATCGAGGAATTAAAAGAATCCATATTACAACATGGAATCCTCCAGCCAGTAATCGTCAGGAAAAGTGTCCGGGGCTATGAGATTGTTGTCGGTGAGCGCAGGTACAGAGCAGCCAAAGAAGCAAATTTAAAAACAATCCCTGCCATCGTCAAGAAATTGACGGATGATCAAATGATGGAATTCGCTCTACTGGAGAACATTCAACGGGAAGACTTAACGCCGATAGAAGAGGCGAATGCTTATGACCGGTTAATTAATGAATTAGGTATTACACAGGAATTGTTAGCACAACGTTTAGGGAAAAGTCGTTCACATATTGCGAATCTTATCCGGTTATTGAGCTTACCTGAAGAAGTGATTGCCAAAATCAACAATGGGGCAATATCTATGGGGCATGGCAGAGCATTATTAGGATTAAAAGATAAAGAAAAAATGATACCATTAGCTAATAAAATTACGACAGAGAAATTAAACGTCAGGCAAGTGGAAGCACTTATTCAAACATTAAATGACCAAAATAAGAAGAAAATAGAAAAGAAAGTTAAAAAAGATATCTTCCTTGAAGAAAAGGAAAATCAATTAAAAGATTACTTTGGTACAAATGTTAAAATCAATCGTGGAAAACGAAAAGGTAAAATTGAAATTGAATTTTTCTCAGAAGATGACTTAAATCGTATTTTGGATAAAATGGAAGGATAAATAAAAGGAAAACAGTCTGATCATTTTATATGGTGATCAGGCTTCTTCATGTTGTGAAAAGAAGTGAAATGGGGTTGAGTTGATGGCATTGTATGGGACTTTAGTGAATGGTGCACTTATTATTATTGGTACGTGCATTGGTCTTATTTTTACTAAAATACCTGAGCGTATAAAAGATACGGCACTGCAGGGCATTGGTTTAGTTGTATCATTAATTGGATTGCAAATGGCAATTCAAGCAGAAAATATTGTGATGATTTTATTAAGTTTATTGGTTGGTTCCATCATTGGTACAGCCTTTCAGTTAGAAAATAAAATAAATCTGCTTGGACAAAAGCTGGAAAGTAAAGTTACCAAAGATAGTAAAGGAAATATTACGGAAGGATTTGTCACAGCAACACTTATTTTTGCGATTGGGGCGATGGCGATTATCGGTGCATTGGATGGTGGGTTAAGAGGTGACCATGAAGTTCTGGTTACAAAGGCATTTTTAGATGGTTTTATGGCAATGGTATTATCCTCTACATTAGGTTATGGTGTGATTTTTTCAGTTATTCCCGTAGTGTTGTACCAGGGAACCATTGCTTTGCTTGCAGTACAAATTAATAAATGGATACCAGAAGCATATTTTGAATTATTTATTTCAGAAATGACTGCACTAGGTGGTCTCTTAATTTTAGCGATTGGTTTAAATATATTGAAATTGACGAAGATTAAGATAGGTGATTTCTTACCGGCAATTTTATTGTTTGTTTTATTTTTCTATGGATATCATTCCTTTTTTTAAGTTTTAAGGAGAATCATTTACATTTCCTCATAGCTAAAGTAGTTGAAGCATACTTTTATACTAATTGATTTATCATTTTTTTCTTAAAAGTATGTTGTATTGATGGGGGAATAGCTATGTGGAGAGCTGGTTTTAAATGGATGTTCTTAATTATTGGAACGATGATTGGTGCAGGTTATGCTTCAGGCAGGGAATTGTGGCAATTTTTCGGGAATGAAAGTGGACTAGCTATTCTGCTGTTTATGTTGTTATTTATAGCAGGCGTCTATATTATTATGTATATATGTTACTCCTATAAAACTTCCAGTTATTTAACCGTATTAGAAATATTAATCGGGAAGAAAACAGCTAAATATTATGATGTTTTAATCTTTTTCTATTTAGTTTCTACAACAGTTGTGATGATAGCAGGGAGTGGAGCTACATTTGAAGCTGTTTCTATTCCTTCATGGATTGGTATTATTTTCATTGTTTGTATTATGATCCTGGTATTTATCCGCGGCATACATGGTGTGATCACATTGAATCTATGGATATTGCCTATCCTTATTACTGGTCTAATGGCAGTTTTAATTAAGTACTCAATTGATCAGAAATTAACCTATATTCTGGATTTGGACAACCAAAATAACTGGTATGCTGCCTTTACTTTTACAGCACTAAATATTCTGTCCATATTAGCAGTATTAGGGGCTGTTGGGGAAAAAATTCAGTCCAAAGGGGAAATATGGATTGCCAGTATAGGAAGTGGACTGATATTAGGAATTATCTCTTATATTTATAATAACAGTTTGATCCAAATATCTGAAATTATTATTTTATATGAAATTCCTTTATTTGCTATTTTAAAAAATTATCCGGCTTATACTTATATTGTTATGTCCATTTTATTATGGGCAGCAATTTTTACAACAGCAGTCTCAGGTCTATTAGGAATAGTGACAAGAATTCAAACAGTAGTGACAATGGATTTATGGAAAATTGCGACAATCACTTTAATTATCTTACTTCCACTGACTCAAATTGGTTTCTCAACGTTAATTGCCTGGATCTATCCAATATACGGGATTGTCAATTTAGTATTATTAGCTGCCATATTCCTATTTCCATTAAATAAAAAGGGAATTACTAAAGATAGGTTATGATTTATCCATTTTCTATATTATAATAAAAGATATAATTCATAGGGTAAGAAGGTGACAGAATGGAACGGAAAGATTTTCAATTAAATGATATCGTAGAGATGAAGAAAGCCCATCCATGTGGAGAAAATCGCTGGAAGATTATTCGAATGGGCATGGATATTCGAATAAAATGCGAAGGATGTGGCCATAGTGTCATGCTGCCACGCAGGAGATTTGAGCAAAAAATGAAAAAGGTGTTACAAAGTGCGGAATAAAAAATGTTTCACGTGAAACATTTTTCGTGTTTTCGTTTTACAAATTGATTAGACAGGTTTAAATGCTCGGTCAAATTATCATTTTTTTTCATGTATGTGATAAGAAAAGGCTGTTTTTTAAACTTGTCATTCATCACAAGTAAATCTATAATTGGTATGACCGAAACGTTCATATGGACGGTAATCCTTAAGGAGTGAAAGTTTAATGGCATTGACAGCAGGAATCGTTGGTTTACCTAACGTGGGTAAATCAACTTTATTTAATGCAATAACACAAGCAGGAGCAGAATCAGCAAATTACCCATTCTGTACGATTGACCCTAATGTAGGGATCGTGGAAGTACCTGACACGAGACTACAGAAGTTAACAGAACTAGTAAAACCGAAAAAAACTATTCCAACAGCATTTGAGTTCACAGATATTGCAGGGATTGTAAAAGGAGCGAGCAAGGGAGAAGGTCTTGGTAACCAGTTTCTTTCCCATATCCGCCAGGTTGATGCAATTTGTCATGTTGTCCGCTGTTTTCAGGATGATAATATTACACACGTTAGCGGGAAGGTAGATCCGATTTCTGATATTGAAACAATTAACTTGGAGTTAATCTTAGCTGATTTAGAGACAGTATCTAAACGACTTCAACGTGTAGAAAAGCTAGCAAAACAAAAGGATAAAGAAGCAGTAGCAGAATTTGAAGTGTTATCTAAATTGAAGGATGCTTTTGAAGAGGAAAAACCAGCAAGAGCAGTAGAATTTAATGAAGAACAGCAAAAGCTCGTGAAAGGTCTTCATTTGTTAACAAGTAAATCTGTTCTCTATGTAGCAAACGTAGGGGAAGATGAACTGCTGGATGCAGACAGCAATGAAAATGTACAAGTAGTAAAGGATTTTGCAGAAAAGGACGAGGCAAAAGTAATCGTGGTTAGTGCCAAGGTAGAATCAGAAATCGCTGAACTGGATGGAGAAGAAAAAGAAGAATTCTTACAAGAGTTAGGTATTCCTGAATCTGGCTTAGATCAATTAATTAAAGCAACGTATCAATTGCTTGGGCTTGCGACATACTTTACAGCTGGTGAGCAGGAAGTTCGCGCATGGACGTTTAAGAAGGGTATTAAAGCACCACAGGCTGCTGGTATCATTCATACTGACTTTGAAAAAGGTTTTATTCGAGCGGAAACCGTTGCCTATGATGATTTAGTTGAGGCAGGATCAATGCAAGCAGCGAAAGAAAAAGGAAAAGTTCGATTAGAAGGTAAGGAATACTTGGTGAAAGATGGAGATGTTATGCACTTCCGATTTAACGTATAGTCTGTATCGCCTGTAGACATATTTATTTAAAATTTTATTTGCATTGGTATGCAGTATTTGGTATAATATTTTATTGTGAGTAATGACATATATTACTCCTTGCTCTATTTAATAATATGGAGCCGCTAAGACCAAAAGGAGGTGCAAAACGGATGAATAAATATGAAATCATGTACATCATCCGCCCAAATATCGAGGAGGAAGCTCAAACTGCTTTAATCGAGCGTTTTAACGGAATTCTTACAGATAATGGTGCGGAAATCGAAAAAGTTGAAGAAGTAGGTAAGAAACGTCTTGCTTATGAAATCAATGATCATCGTGATGGTTACTATGTAGTTATTAACTTCAAAGGTGATGAAGCAGCAATTAATGAATTCAATCGTCAAGCGAAGTTCTCTGATGATATCATTCGCTACATGGCAATTCGTGAAGACGATCAATAATAAGGAGTGGTTCTGATGTTGAATCGTGTCGTACTTGTCGGCAGGTTAACGAAAGATCCAGACTTGCGTTATACACCGAGTGGAGTAGCTGTAGCAAACTTTACTATTGCAGTTAATCGCCCTTTTTCTAATCAACAAGGACAACGTGAAGCTGACTTTATTAACTGTGTTGTTTGGAGAAGACCAGCTGAAAACCTGGCCAATTTTATGAGTAAAGGTAGTCTAATTGGTGTGGATGGTCGTGTTCAAACACGTAGCTATGATGATCCTGACGGGAAACGTGTTTTTATAACAGAAATTGTTGCTGATTCTGTACAGTTCTTAGAATCAAAAGGTGGCTCACAAGGAGGACAACCTGGCGGTCAAGGAGCTCAAGGTGGTTATAATCAAAACCAAAGTCAGAATCAACCAAATCAAATGAATCAATACAATCAAAACAACAATCAAAACAACAATCAAAATAATTCAAATAATCAAGGAAATAACAATCCAGACAATCCATTCCAGGATAGTGGAGAGCCGATTGATATTTCTGATGATGACTTACCATTTTAATTAAAAATAAAAAAGGAGGTTATGAATAATGGCAGCTCGTCGTGGACGCGCAAAGCGTCGTAAAGTGTGTTTCTTCACAGCGAACGGTATTACACACATTGACTATAAAGATGTTGACTTATTAAGACGTTTCGTTTCTGAACGTGGAAAAATTCTTCCTCGTCGTGTAACAGGAACTTCTGCAAAATACCAACGTAAACTGACAAAAGCTATTAAGCGTGCTCGTCAAATGGCGCTTTTACCTTATGTAACTGAATAAAAAAGAGACTGTCCCACAGTTTTTCAACTTGGGGCAGTTTTTTTATGCTAAAGAAATGAGAAGAATACTCCATGTTTGCTATTTCTCATTAGATAAATAGCACATATGTAAGCATACGGGCAGTGCCTCTAAAATCCGATGCTAACCAAAAATATATTTCTGCGATATCAACCATGCACCCCCTGTACAGCTTTCCCATTGGATTCTCAATTTGTCATTGTTTTCCTTCCTGCTATAATAAATGATCCTGTTTCGTTGTTTTCTAATTCAGTTTTATCTTTACATGATAGATCAAATTCTCTTATACTGGCGGAGAGATAGTATAAGGCTACTCACTCAAGTATGTGATACGAGTTCATTAATACATATAAAAATATATATTATCATGAGCTATACTCGAATATATTCGTGTTTTGGTGAAAAGGGAGAGAGATATTGATTGTTTTTATACAAATAAACGTTCAAATCCGAATATTTTCTGTTATACCCTTGACATATGTCTTGTATTTGCTATGATAGAAAAAACTTAGATTACTCTTTAAAAATAGAATGAAAGAAGTTTTTTGTTAATTCAAACAATTTATCATCGCACCTCTAACTGTATCGGTGTTATAATAAAGTAGTAATTTAATTGTTCAGTTAAAAAGTGAAATGTTTCACGAATAGTAAAAGGCTTTATTTAATTGCGGGAGGGGACAACAATTATGGCATTTAAAGTACTAATAAGTGATCCATTAAGTGAAGATGGAATTCAACCATTAAGAGAAGCAGATAATATTGAAGTAGATATACAAACAAGCTTATCTGCAGACGAATTAGCAGAGAAGATTGGCGAATATGATGCTCTGCTTGTACGCAGTCAAACAAAAGTAACAAGAGATATTATCAGCAAGGCGAAGAAATTGAAGATCATTGGCCGTGCTGGTGTAGGTGTAGATAATATTGATTTAAGTGCAGCAACAGAATTCGGAATTATTGTTGTGAATGCACCAGACGGGAATACAAATTCAGCAGCTGAGCATACTGTTGCAATGCTAATGTCTTTAGCTCGTAAGATTCCTCAAGCATATGCCGCATTAAAAAATGGGAAATGGGATCGTAAGACACATGTCGGTGTAGAGTTAAAAGGTAAAACATTAGGTGTTATCGGTATGGGTAGAATTGGTGTAGAAGTAGCAACACGTGCAAAAGGGCAGCGAATGAATGTAATTGGTTATGATCCATTTTTAACGAAAGAAAGAGCAGATAAACTTGGCATTGATTTTGGTTCTGTGGAGGATGTTATTAAAGTTGCCGACTTTATTACAGTACATACACCTCTTATTAAAGAAACGAAACATATGATCAATAAAGATGCATTTGCGAAAATGAAGGATGGCGTAAGAATCATTAACTGTGCCCGCGGTGGTATTATTGATGAAGAAGCCTTATATGATGCCATTAAATCAGGTAAAGTTGCAGGTGCAGCACTAGATGTGTTTGAAGAAGAACCGGCAACTGACCACCGTTTACTGGAATTACCGGAAGTTATTGCAACACCACACTTAGGTGCTAGTACAGTGGAGGCACAAGAAAATGTAGCAATTGATGTCAGCCATGATGTGACAAGATATTTAACAGAAGGTGTTGCACGCAATCCAGTTAATTTACCTTCTGTACCAAAAGAAGTATTGAACAAGATTGAACCATACTTCCATTTATCAGAGAAATTAGGTACCTTTTTAACATACTTAACAAGTGGTGTTGTGGAAGAGATTAATATTTCTTATTCTGGTGATTTAACAGAACTAGAAGTAGCGCCATTAACTCGAAATACAATTAAAGGTCTCTTAAAACGCCACCTTGGTGATCATGTAAATGATGTGAATGCTTCATACCTGGCAGAAAAACGCGGCATCCAGGTAAATGAAAATAAATCTTCTTCACCGAAAGGATTTACGAATCTACTTAAGGTAGAAGTGAAAACAAAGGATGTTACACGCTCTATTGCTGGTACATTACTAAATGGATTAGGACCACGGATTGTCCAAGTAGATGCATACAGTGTTGATGTCGTGCCTGAAGGTAATCTAGTTGTTATTAAACACAATGATCGTCCTGGGGTTATTGGTAAAGTAGGCAGCATGTTTGCACAAAAAGGTATTAATATTGGTGCAATGCAGGTAGGCCGCTCAGATGTTGGCGGAGAAGCTATTATGATTTTGTCTGTTGATAGATACCTGGAAGATGAAGAAATTGAAGCATTAAAGCAAATTGATGAAATTGAAAAATTAACAGCAATGGAACTTTGATAAAGAAAAAAACAAGAGCTATTCTTTAAAGAGAAGGGCTCTTGTTTTTTATTACTCAAAAAATGGGAAGTTTCAGTATACTGACAATATTAGAAAATGGCATGCGCAATGCTTATATTATTTCAAACAATTCGTCTAAATGTTTGATCTCATATGTTGGTTTTACATCTGTTGGTGTTTTATTTTCACGATTAATCCAGACACTTTTTATTCCGGTTCTGTTGGCACCTAAAATATCTGTCATTAAGTTGTCACCGACCATAATCGCATCTTCTTTCGCTACGTTTGCTGTTTGAAGTACATGCTCGAAGATACTTGGATCCGGCTTCCCTTTACCAAAACTGCCGGAAATAATGATATGATCAAAGAATGGCTTTAGTTCAGGTGTAATGGTTAGTTTAGTATTCTGCAGATCAGGTGAGCCATTTGTTAACATAATTAATTGATATTTCCCCTGAAGCTTTCTTAATACATCAAATGTTTCTTCATAAACAAACGGACTCTTTTTTCGATTGATTGGGAATTGTTCGGCCAGATATGCACCAAATTCTGGATCATCTATTCCAAGCTGTTTCAAGCCATTTGTCCACGCATCTTTGCGGTATGTTGGCACAATCTCTGCCATTTTTTTGAAATATGTATGATCATCAAGAAAGTTGCCCCAAAGACCTTCGAAAGGATTAATCCCGATCATTTGGGTAAATTCGTATGTCTCATAACCCTGGTACAATTTTCTAGCTTGTTCCCTTACAGCTTCTTCAAGATTCTCACTATCGACACCATACTTATCTGTTGCTAATTGGCATGTCGCAACAAAGGCTTCTTTAACACTTTTTTTGTCCCATAACAACGTATCATCAAGGTCAAATATAATCGTTTTAACCATTTTCCTTCCTCCTCCTATCAGTTCTTTCATTATTATAATGGAACAACCTGTCCTTCGTATAGGGAAAAAGTTAGAATTATAAGGAATGGCCGATTAAAGGGATTCTGATAGCATCATATGTTTACTTCGTTTATAATGGCTAAAGTGTATGGTTTAATTGAGGAGGACATGTAATGAATGAAAAAACCTTAAATAGAAAGTACTTCTTATATATTTTGTTATACATTGGTATATTATTAGTCACTGTATTCGTTCCATTTTTGCAACTTCTAACGATTATGCTGCTTCCGATACCTGTTGTACTTTTACTGTTGCGATATCATCGGAGCTTATTTTTACTTGCGATTGGGATCGTAACATTATTTAGTTTCATTGTTTTCCCTGTATTATCGCTGCCAAATAGTTTGATCGCTATTTTGGGAGGAACAATGATTGGTTTCTCTATGAAAAAGCGACAGCATCCATATGAGACATGGTCGAAAGGAACAATGGGCTTTTTACTCGGTCTAGTCGGTGTCTATGCATATGTAGAAGCAGTATTGGGTATTTCGATTAGAGAAGTATATACTAATACAATGGATGAATCGCTTCAAATGACAGAGCAGATCATCCAAATGCTTGGGGTGTCACAGCTTTCTGCAGAAGATTTAAATTTAATCAGGGAACAGATGCTGGCTTTTCTGCAATTATTGCCAGTAGTATTGGTAGTTGTTTCAATGGTCATAGCAATAATTACACAATGGCTGTGTTATAAATGGATCAATCATAACAAGGAGGAAAAGTATTCTTTTCCCCCGTTCCGCAAGTTTCAATTACCGAAGTTAGTATTATGGATTTATTTCTTAACATTAATTTTTTCACTTTTTAGTGGAGACAGTGGATTTAGTCAAATGATATTATTAAATGTATCAAATTTAGCTGGTATTTTATTAATACTGCAAGGTTTGTCATTCGTTTTTCACTACAGTTATGTAAAAGCTAAGTCAAAAGCTCTACCTGTTATTAGTATTCTTGTAGTGATATTTTTTCCGGTCATAGGGCTTTATTTGATGAGAATCTTAGGTATAATTGACTTAGGATTTGAATTAAAAAAGAGAGTTTCTGAGTGAGATACGTATGCTTTAGTTAGGAGCTGACAGAAATGCCGTTAGAATTCTTCAAGAAACCTAAAATAGGCAGACATATTATAGGCATTTATCTATTATCCTTTATTTTGTTAGTTATGTTATTTTACTATCATTGGATTGTAGGTATTGTAATGGCCGTTTTTTATGCTGTGTCTTTGTATTACAGTATAAAAAAAGAAGAGCAAATAGTAAATCAGACAGAGGCATATATTTCCACGCTATCATACCGTGTAAAAAAGGTAGGGGAAGAAGCTTTACTGGAGATGCCTTTTGGTATTGTCCTGTATGGCGAGGATTACCAAATTGAATGGGCGAACCCATATATGAATCAGTTTACGAAAGAGGAAACGTTAGTTGGCGAGAATTTGGAGATTTTGTCCGCAGAAATTTTATCGCAAATGAAAGATGAGAGTAAAGAAAGCTTTTGGTTACACATCAATGACGCGGATTATCAAATCTATAATAAAAGAGATGAGCGATTGTTGTATTTCTTTGATCGTACAAAGCAGACAGAATTACAACAATTGTACCATCAGGAAAGAACAGTGCTTGGCATTATCTTCTTAGATAACTATGAAGAGATAACACAGAATATGGATGATACAGCTAAAAGCCAAATTAATTCACAAGTAACCTCACATTTGAACAATTGGTCAAATGTGAATGGCATCTATTTAAAAAGAATCTCTCAGGAACGATTTTTAGCTGTACTGAATCAGCAAATTCTTGAAAACTTAGAAAAAAACAAGTTTGAAATATTAGATGCTGTAAGGGAATTAATAACAGACAGTAATGTTCCGCTGACATTAAGTATTGGTATTGGACGGGGAAGTGAGACCCTGCCTGCATTAGGTGAACTGACCCAATCAAGTTTGGATCTTGCATTAGGGCGTGGCGGAGACCAAGTAGTGGTAAAAGACGACCAGTCTGGTAAAGTTCGTTTCTATGGTGGAAAAACAAATCCGATGGAGAAGCGAACAAGGGTTAGAGCAAGAGTAATTTCCCACGCACTGAAAGAGTTGGTTAAAGAAAGTGACCAAGTAATAATAATGGGGCATCGTGCACCAGATATGGACTCTCTCGGGGCGTCGATTGGTGTATTGAAAATAGCGTTAGCTAATGATGTCGAAGGGTTTGTTGTACTTGATGAGAATGATATTGATACAGGTGTACAGCGTTTAGTTGATGAGATTAAGGAAGATGAGAATTTATGGTCGCATATTATTGACCCTGAGTCTGCCTTAGATATTGTCACAAAAGATACATTACTTGTTGTGGTGGATACACATAAACCTTCGATCACAATAGAAGAGAAGTTAGTTCACAAGACAGAGCATGTTGTCGTCATTGACCATCACCGCAGGGGGGAAGAATTTATTGAGAACCCGACACTCGTATACATGGAACCATATGCTTCTTCAACAGCGGAGTTAGTAACAGAACTGCTTGAGTATCAACCAAGCAAATTAAGTCTGAATATGTTAGAATCAACAGCATTATTAGCAGGTATTATTGTTGATACAAAAAGCTTCACATTAAGAACAGGTTCGAGGACGTTTGATGCTGCCTCTTATTTACGTTCAAAAGGTGCTGACACCGTGCTCGTACAGAAATTCTTAAAAGAAGATTTGGATATTTATGTTAAACGGAGCCGCTTAATTGAGAACACGAATATATACAGGGGGAACCTGGCGATATCTGTAGGTAATTCCAGGGAAACATACGGGCCAGTCGTGATTGCTCAAGCTGCGGATACATTATTAACGATGACAGGCGTCGAGGCATCTTTCGTTATTTCGGAACGAAAAGATGGAAGAATTGGTATCAGTGCACGCTCACTTGGTAAAGTAAATGTTCAGGTAATAATGGAAAGAATGAATGGTGGCGGCCATTTAACGAATGCTGCTACCCAGCTTGATGATATGGCTGTAATTGATGCTTATGAGTGGCTTAAAGAGATAATTGATGAGTATTACGAAGGAGGAGATCAAGAATGAAAGTAATCTTAACACAAGACGTGAAAGGTAAAGGAAAAAAAGGGGAAGTAAAGAATGTTTCTGATGGGTATGCAAGAAACTTCCTTTTCAAAAATAACCTGGCAGTTGAGGCAAACCAGGCGAATATGAGTGCACTGAAGGCACAGAAAAATAAACAAGCCAAACAAGAGGAAGAAGAAGTAAATGAGGCAAGGCAATTAAAAGAGAAATTAGAAAAAATTGAAGTGAAGCTCACTGCTAAATCTGGTGATGGCGGCCGTTTATTCGGTTCCATTACAAGTAAACAAATTGCTGAGGAGTTAAAGAAAACTCACCAAATAAAAATGGACAAACGTAAAATAGAATTAGATCAGCCGATTCGTTCATTAGGGTATACAAATGTGCCAGTTAAAATTCATCCCGACGTTTCTGGGACGATTAAAGTACATGTGGTAGAAGCATAAAGAAATGGGAAGCTAAAACTTCCCATTTTTTTAACGTATTAGAGCAAATTTCCATAGCTTTTCTTTCAAGGAATTTATATAATAGTATTTTTAAGTAGGTTTATCCATTGGAGAGGTGAAATAAATGAGTGATGCATTACAAGGCCGGACACCACCGCATAATATGGAAGCAGAACAAGCAGTACTTGGTGCGATTTTTTTAGAGCCTGATGCGCTCTCAACTGCTTCCGAGATCTTATTGCCAGAGGATTTTTACCGGGCAAGCCATCAAATCATCTTCCGTGTAATGATGACATTAGCGGATAAAGGTGAACCGATTGATATAGTTACAGTAACGACAAGCTTGTCGAATAATAAACAACTTGACGATGTTGGAGGAGTTTCCTATTTAAGTGATTTAGCCAATGCCGTCCCGACAGCAGCAAACATTGAGTATTATTGCAAAATTGTTGAAGAGAAATCCATTTTACGCAGGTTAATTCGAACGGCAACAGATATAGTTACAGACAGCTTTGACAAAGAAGATGAAGTAGAAGAAGTCTTAAATGAATCAGAACGCCGTATTTTGGAAGTTTCCAACCGTAAAAACTCTTCCGCATTTAAAAATATAAAAGATGTATTAATTGATGTGTATGATAATATCGATCAATTGCACAAAAATAAAGGGGAAGTAACGGGAATTGCGACAGGATTCCGTGATTTAGACCGAATCACATCAGGGTTTCAGCGTAATGATTTAATTATTGTTGCTGCGAGACCGTCTGTTGGGAAAACAGCCTTCGCTCTTAATATTGCCCAAAACGTTGCCATTCGAACAGATGAAAATGTTGCCATCTTCAGTTTAGAGATGGGAGCAGATCAGTTAGTATCACGTATGCTTTGTGCGGAAGGTAATATTGATGCCCAAAGATTGAGAACAGGTGCATTAGAAGAAGAGGATTGGCGTAAACTATCTCTTGCAATGGGAAGTCTATCGAATGCAGGTATATTCATTGATGATACACCAGGTATCCGTGTCAGTGAAATCCGTTCCAAATGCAGAAGGTTGAAGCAAGAGCATGGTCTTGGCATGATCTTAATTGACTATTTACAGCTTATCCAAGGTAGTGTCAATTCAAAGGAAAACCGCCAGCAAGAGGTATCAGAAATCTCCCGTTCCTTAAAGGGGTTAGCAAGAGAGCTCAATGTACCACTTATTGCACTATCTCAGCTATCTCGGGGGGTAGAATCCAGACAGGACAAACGGCCAATGATGTCTGATTTGCGTGAGTCTGGGAGTATCGAGCAAGATGCCGATATTGTCGGGTTCTTATACAGAGATGACTATTATGATAAAGAATCAGAAAAACAGAATATCATTGAAATCATTCTTGCAAAACAACGTAATGGCCCTGTTGGCACAGTAGAACTTGCTTTTGTAAAGGAATATAACAAGTTCGTGGATTTAGACCATCGTTATCAGGATAGCGATATACCACCAGCATAAGACCAGTGTAGTTTTTTTACACGGTCTTTTTTTTACGAACAATAACAGGAAAAGAGAAAAAAATGTTCGTAAATAAAATTGACATAGCTCGTCTTGATTGATAAAATTGTTAACGTATTAATAAAATGATTAGGCGGAGGTGCCGTATATGTCTTCAGTAGTCGTAGTGGGAACACAATGGGGAGACGAAGGTAAAGGAAAGATTACAGATTTTCTTTCACAAAATGCGGAAGTTGTAGCAAGATACCAAGGTGGAAATAACGCAGGTCATACAATTAAGTTTGATGGAATTACATATAAATTGCACTTGATTCCTTCAGGGATCTTCTTTGATGATAAAATTTGTGTCTTAGGTAATGGAATGGTTATCGACCCTAAAGCACTTGTAGAGGAACTAGCTTATTTACATGATAAAGATGTGAGCACAGATAATTTACGTATCAGTAATCGTGCCCATGTTATCCTGCCTTATCACTTAAAATTGGACGCACTTCAAGAAGATGAAAAAGGTATTAATAAAATTGGAACAACACGTAAAGGAATCGGTCCTGCTTATATGGATAAAGCGGCACGTGTTGGAATTCGAATAGCTGATCTATTAGACAAAGAAGCATTTAGAGAAAAGCTAGAGATCAATTTAAAAGACAAAAATCGTCTGTTTGAAAAAGTATATGAAACAGAATTAATGCAGATTGAAGATGTTTTGGAAGAATATTATGAATATGGTCAACAGATTAAAAAGTATGTTGTTGATACATCCGTTGTATTAAATGACGCCCTAGATGACGGCCGCCGTGTTTTATTTGAAGGGGCACAAGGGGTTATGTTAGATATTGACCAGGGGACATATCCATTTGTTACATCTTCCAACCCGATCGCAGGTGGTGTAACTATTGGTTCCGGTGTTGGCCCATCAAAAATCAACCATGTTGTTGGTGTATCAAAAGCATATACGACACGTGTTGGTGATGGACCATTCCCAACAGAGTTAAAGAATGAAACAGGTGACCGCATACGTGAAGTGGGTAATGAGTATGGGACAACTACAGGCCGCCCTCGCCGTGTAGGCTGGTTTGATAGTGTTGTTGTAAGACATGCCCGTCGTGTTAGTGGAATTACGGACCTTTCTCTAAATTCGATTGATGTGCTTACTGGCATTGAAACATTAAAGATTTGTACGGCTTATAAGTATAAAGGGGAGATTATGGAAGAGTTCCCTGCTAGCTTGAAGATCTTGGCAGAATGTGAACCAGTATATGAAGAGCTGCCTGGCTGGACAGAAGATATTACAGGTGTGAAAAACCTTCATGAACTGCCGGAAAATGCGCGTCACTATTTAGAACGCGTATCCCAATTAACAGGTATTCCGTTATCGATCTTTTCTGTCGGACCAGATCGTTCACAAACAAATGTAGTGAGAAGTGTATATAGTTAAAGTGCAGTGAAAAGGTACAATCAAAAACTGGTTGTACCTTATTTTTATTCAAACAAATCAGATTGCTGCCAATAGCCTCTGCGCTTTCTCCATATATCATTTTAAATTTCCTCCACCTTCTATAAGCAAGCTAACACGTTTTCCCTAATAACAACATTTTCCTGCAATAAATAACATTTATTTTGTTAATTATTGGGAGTTATTATACAGTTATGTTACATTACTGCTTAATCTCTTTCCAGGCAATATTGTTATATGTTAACTTATTAAAGGTGATTCATTTGAATTAGAGATATTAATGGATCATTTTAGGGAAATAGGAGGATATGCACAATGCGAGAAAGCAAATTCCATAATGTAAAAAAAGTATTTAGAAACACGGTTATAGCTAGTTTAATAGGATTCGGTATTTCTGCACCGACTATCTTTGCTGAGGAAACAGAACTATTAGAAATCTATCATGTTTATGTAGATGGACAACATATCGGTGTAGTAGATGATCAGCAATCCATAGCTAACTTTGTTGAACAGAAGATTGAAAAATTAAAAGAACAAACACAACATGATGAATTCACATATACGATTGATGAGAACATTACATATGTTCCGGAAACTGTTTTTACCGTACAAACGACGGAAAATGAGGTAATCAATTATTTAGACGAAGAATTAACAGTCAAAGTGGAGGCAATTTCACTAACTGTTGGCGGACAAGCAGTTGGATATTTTGCTAACGAAAAGGAAGCAGAACAGGTTATCCAAACATATAAAGAAAAGTTCGTCAGTGCAGAAGAACTCCAGAAGCTGGAAAACAGCTCAGAAACAGTTTCATTGTCTGTTGGAGAATCTCGTATTACGAATGTGAGCTTGTCTGCAGATGTGTCCATGAAAGAAGAGAAAGTTTTAGCATCTAATGTGCTGACTGTTGAAGAGGGTTTGACTTTATTAGAGAACGGCACATTGGAAAATAAGAAGTATACTGTAGCAGAAGGCGATGTATTGGGTTCCATTGCATCCAAACATAATTTAACACTGGATCAATTACTTGAGCTCAACCCTGGTTTAACAGAAGACTCTTTGATTCAAATTGGTGATGAATTAAATGTTACTGTATTAAAACCATTTGTAGAAGTTATTATTACAGAGGAACAAAAAGTGGAAGAAACCATTGCATTTGAAACAGAAATTGAAGAATCAGAGACAATGTACAAAGGTGACGAAGAAGTAAAGCAGGAAGGCTCCAATGGTTCGAAAGAGATCAAATATCAGGTTCAAAAAATAAATGGAAGAACAGCTACAAAAGAAGTTGTGGAAGAAACCGTAACAGAAGAACCTGTTAATGAAGTGATTGTTAAAGGAACGAAAGTAGTCCCATCAAGAGGATCGGGACAATTCCACTGGCCAGCTGTTGGTGGTTATGTTTCCAGCCATATGGGTGAGCGATGGGGCTCTTACCATAAAGGGATGGATATTGCCGGTGTCAGCAATCGTTCCATCTTAGCAGCTGATAATGGAACAGTGGTCTCAGCAGGATGGGATAGTGGCGGTTATGGCAACAAAGTAGTCATAGATCATAACAATGGATACCAGACCGTTTATGCTCATTTGTCATCAATCAGTGTATCTGCCGGGCAAACTGTTGAGAAGGGCAGTACACTTGGAGTAATGGGTTCAACCGGTAATTCTACAGGTATCCACCTGCATTTTGAAGTTCGCAAAAATGGTTCATTAGTAAATCCCGCTAGTCTTTTCTAGATTTTATTTACCCTAAAATGATAATTTTAAACCCTTGTTACAAGAGTAGCGAGGGTTTTTCGTTTTCACTCTGAGTATATCTATCATTTGGAGTAAATAATTGTTGCTAAACTGGTATTCCTCAAGGATTAAATGGTGATGGAAAGACATTTGGGCAGATTTCGGGTAAAATAGATAATTAGGAAAAGATAAATCCTATTAAATTTTTTTAAAAAAGGACGTGCTTTTATGAGTCAAAAAATTCTAGTTGTGGATGATGAAAAGCCGATTGCCGATATATTAAAATTCAACTTAGAAAAAGAAGGTTATGAAGTCATATGCGCATATGATGGTGATCAAGCAATAGAATATGCACTAAATGAGGATCCCGACTTAATCTTATTAGATATCATGTTGCCTAATAAAGACGGGAATGAAGTGTGCCGTGAGGTAAGAAAGACACATAGTATGCCAATTATTATGTTAACAGCTAAAGATTCTGAAATAGACAAAGTACTGGGACTTGAATTAGGTGCAGATGATTATGTAACAAAACCTTTTAGCAATCGTGAACTTATTGCAAGGGTAAAGGCGAATCTGCGCAGAAAGAATCAAGAACCTGATCAGCAGAAACGTGATACAAATGACATAACAATTGGTTCTTTAATGATTCACCCAGATGCATACACAGTAACGAGAGATGGTAATTATATAGAATTAACTCATCGCGAGTTTGAGTTATTACATTATTTAGCTCGACATATTGGACAAGTGATGACAAGAGAGCATCTTTTAGAGACGGTATGGGGATATGATTATTATGGAGATGTCCGGACAGTAGATGTTACGGTAAGACGTTTACGTGAGAAGATTGAGGATAACCCTAGTAATCCTTTATGGATTGTAACAAGAAGAGGTGTCGGCTATTATTTGCGAAATCCTGAACAGGAGTAATGGTTTATGAATAGAGTAGGTTTCTTCCAATCGATCCGATTGAAAATTATAATTGTCTTGACACTTTTTTTGTTATTAGCGGTTCAAGTAATTGGGGCGTATTTTGTCAACAAGTTAGAGAATAGCTTACATGAGAATTTTGAAGAAAATCTTCAAGACCGTATTCAAATACTCGTTGCTAATTTAGAAGAAGTCTTCACAAAAGATAGATCTGAAAATGAAGAGGGCCCTACCCTGCAGGAAGAAGTTAGAGATATTATCGATCGTTATTCTACGGATATTTTTACAGACTTACAAGTAATCGACTCCCAATTACGTGTCGTTGGAGCAAATGGAAGAATGGACCGAATTGGCAAAAGAATTACAGGTGAAAGTGAAATCGGTGTAGCTCTGCAATTTAACCAGGAAGATAAAAAGTTATTCCGTAATGAATATAATAATGATCGGACATTGAGACGTATTGTGCCAATTGTTGATGGCCAAAATGACAGCCCTGTTGGTGTGTTGCAGGTGGATGCAAATATTGAAGAAATATATGGACTGCTCGAGGATGTCACACGAATTTTCCTCAATGCGACAATATTAGCGATTGTTATATCCATTGTGTTAGGTATTCTTGTTGCACGGTCAATTACAAAACCTATAACCGAAATGCGTAAACAAGCAATGATTATGGCACGAGGGGATTTTTCAAAAAAGGTAAATGTGTATGGAACAGATGAGATTGGCCAATTAGCCATCACTTTCAATGATATGAATGATCGTTTAAAACTTGCTAACCAAACGACAGAGGAAGAAAGACGTAAACTCAGTTCTGTCCTTTCCAACATGTCAGATGGTGTGATTGCAACGGATGAGCATGGGAGAATCACATTAATTAATGGCCCAGCTTCGAATTTAATTGGAATTACTCGAGAAGAAGCAAAAGGCCAAAAAATCGTCGAGGTGCTCCAATTAGAGGACAAAGTTATTGATGTGAAAGAGTTGGAGGAGACAGGCTCACTCACGATTGATTTCAGTACAGAAGAGGAACTGTTTCTTGTCAAAGCAAGCTTCTCTATTGTTCAAGATGAAGCAGAGACATTCACTGGTTTAATTACTGTTATTAGTGATGTAACAGAACAAGAGAAAGTGGAAAGAGAAAGACGTGAATTCGTTTCGAATGTTTCTCATGAGCTAAGAACACCGCTGACAACGATGAGAAGTTATATTGAAGCATTAACAGATGGTGCATGGGAAGATAAAGAACTGGCACCACGATTTCTGGAAGTGACACAAAACGAAACAGAACGGATGATACGTTTAGTCAATGACTTGCTGCAGTTATCAAAAATGGACCATAAAGAGAATGCAATGAAAAAAGTTAAAACAGATCTGGTGCCATTAGTTCATAGTATCTTAGATAGATTTGATATGAATAAAACAGAATTAATCGGTATAGAAAGAAAAATACCGGATGAGAAGATAGATGTCTGGATTGATAAAGATAAAATCACCCAAGTCATTGATAATATTATGTCCAATGCAATTAAGTATTCACCAGAGGGTGGCAAAATTACCTTTCAGCTTATTCGAGAGCGAAAGCGAATTAAAATCAGTATTAAAGATCAGGGATTAGGAATTGCACGGGAAAAGGTGGAAAAAATCTTTGAACGTTTTTATCGTGTGGATAAAGCAAGATCACGTGAATTAGGTGGTACAGGTTTAGGACTTGCCATTTCCAAAGAGATTATTGAAGGACATCATGGCCATATTTGGGCATCCAGTAAAGAAGGGCAAGGAACAACTATCTACTTTACACTACCACTAATGAATTTTAAGCGAGGTGGTAGAAGATGAAATTTGAATTAGTGAAAACAATCATACTCTATTTTCTTATTGGCTTAAGCTTACTATTAACATTTGCTATATGGAATTATGACCGTGCTTATGAAGTAGCGAGAGAAGACGATCAAACAACAGATGCAGAGTTAGCGGGTGTGGAAGAAAATAAGAAAAATCTGATTGAGCCATATCAAATCCTTTTTCATACAAATGGAACAACAACAGGTTTTCAAGAGAAAGAAAAGGAATTGGATATTTTTGATGAAGTATCAGAAAAAGTTCATTTTTATGATTTTAGTATGTTAGAAGAAAATGAGGATGAAATAGATGAGTCTGTTGATTATGTGGAAATAGTGTTTCCCACTTCAATGCCAACAGCCTATATCCGTGAGATTTTCTCATCTGATGAGCAGATTTTTATTGATTCTCAATTTAAAAGTGTGAAACTATTCCTTGATGAAAACAGGACGGCTAATCAAGTAATTTTTGATAATAGTGACCCATATGGAATTGATATCCGAGCAAATATCCAAAACATTCCTACAGTAATTGATTATTTCGAAAAGGTTCAAAAGGAAGAGAACTTTATCACATATCAGCCTGTGGAAGTCCGTAATGACCGATTAGTTTATATTCCATCAGAGTCGAATATTAAGGGGAAAAAGTTCGGTTATACCAGTATGAGTCCAGATTCAGAGACATATCAAAGTATATTCTTTCAAAACCCTCAGGATGTGAAGAGCTCACCGAATCCTGAAGGTGGTACAACTTATTCTGATGGGACAAGACAAATGTTCGTTAAAGGATACTTTATGGAGTACACAGACTTCTCCACTGATGATATTTCACAAACGAATCAGTCAGAAGGTATGGCTTCCCAAGTGAGAGGGGATCAATTGCTTACTCTCTCAATTGAGCACATTAACTCACATAACGGGTGGTTAACACAAGAGCAAAAAGGGATTAAGTATCGGTTATATAATGTAAATACCTCTTTACAGGAAATTGAATATCGTATGATCTATAATAACTATCCCATCTTCTCATTGAATACACAAGGAGATATCTCTACGATGTATCTGGAGTTTCGTAATGACAGTCTATTCAGGTATACAAGACCGCTAATGATCCTGACACAGTCGTATGATCGAGCAGATACGAGATTAATGAGTGGAGAGGAATTGGTTGAGTTCCTGGAAAATAGCGGGGAATATACAACAGATCGAATTTTTGATATTCAATTAGGTTATCGTATAGAACAGCAAGCAGAGCAAGTATTTGATCTCATTCCGACATGGTGTATTCAAACA
The DNA here is from genome assembly GCF_042651765.1 of Gracilibacillus xinjiangensis. Lineage (NCBI taxonomy): Bacteria > Bacillati > Bacillota > Bacilli > Caryophanales > Bacillaceae > Gracilibacillus > Gracilibacillus xinjiangensis. Next base: position 62,003 of record NZ_JBHSDT010000004.1, read on the forward strand.
TACAATGGCTGGGAAATTATCACGAAGGAAATGACTGAAAATCAAGGAGGGCATACAAATGCAATGGGGACAAATTAAGACACTGTTCATTTTATGCTTTCTGGTGCTTGACATTTTCTTATTGCAACAGTTTATTAATAACCAGGAGACAGTGTCCGTCTTACCTGAAACAACGTTTGAAGACAATATACAAGGAAATATTGAAGGATTAGATGATATCCCGGATGAGCCAGCTGAAGCCTCAAGGCTCTATGCACAGCGCAAGGAGTTATCAGAGGAAGACATTGGTGCCCTAAAGGATTTTACGAACCAAGACATTGCTGTTATTGATGATCATTTGATTGTCTCAAGATTTAATGACCCAGTTGCTTTCGATATTGATGAAGATGGCGAGAATATAATTGATAATATATGGAATGACGAGAGTTATGATTTAGATGATTATATATTGGATGAGAAAACAAACACCTATATATTTTTCCAAAAGATGGAGGATCCAATATTCTATAATTTGAGTGGTACACTAATGATCCATGTTAATGAAGATGGGGATATGACTTATTATGTTCAAACAATTTTAGAAGAAGCGGATGAACCGCGTGAAGAGGAATATGGTTTAGCCAATCCGATGAAGGTAATCTCCGATTTATACAGACGTGGGAGTATCGAGTCAGGTTCCACTATATCTAGAATGGAATTTGGTTATCACAACTTATTGCCATTACCAAATGGTGTACAAGTATTAACTCCAACATGGGGTTTGGAAGTAAATGAATCAGATTACTACTATGCAAATGCGGTGGAAGGGCATATTTCCACCAGAGATGAACATGAATTTGTTTTAGAAATGAAACAGGATATTCAGGAATACGCCTTAAATGATATGGATCTTATTCAATCGTTAGATTCAGATTGGGAACAAACAGATCTTGTTCAATTTTTGAATCAATTGCTAGAGAATATAGAGTTAACAGATGGAGTGAACGGGGAATGACTTTGCAATTTAGTGTTTTAGCATCAGGCAGTACGGGGAATGCTTTTTATATAGGAACAGACAAGGAAAAAATATTAGTGGATGCAGGTCTGAGCGGTAAAGAATTGACAAGGCTTTTTGAACAAGTACAAGTAGATCCTAACGAGCTTTCGAAAATATTAGTAACACATGAACATAGTGACCATATTAAAGGTCTAGGTATTTTTGCACGAAAATATAATTTACCTATCTATGCAAATGAGAGAACATGGAAGTCGATGGAGCATGCACTTGGTAAGCTGACAGTAGACCAGAAGTTTTTATTTAATATGGAAGAAACCAAAACATTTGGTGATATGGATGTAGAGTCATTTGCGGTATCACATGATGCAGCAGATCCTATGTTTTATGTGTTTCACCATAATGGAAAGAAAGTCGCACTTGTTACAGACTTAGGCTATGTATCAGAGAGAATTAAGAAGACGGTTGAAGGCGCGGATGTACTCATATTTGAAGCCAACCATGATGTCGAAATGCTTCGTATGGGCCGGTATCCATGGAGTGTAAAACGGAGAATTCTAGGAGATACTGGTCATGTCTCTAACGAGGATTGTGCTCTTGCGCTCAAAGATATTATAAAAGACAATACAAAGCGTATCTATTTAGCCCATTTAAGTAAAGATAATAATATGAAAGAATTAGCAAGAATGTCCGTAGAACACGGGTTAACAGATTACGGCTTCTCTGTTGGTAATCATGTGACATTGCATGATACCGACCCGAAAATACCAACACCATTATATGAGGTAGGTTAAGAGGAAGTAATCATAGGTAGGATAAGCTGAAAATGTTTTGTTAAGGATTATCTCTAAAAAATCGTAAAGGGTGACCAAATTGGGTTATTATGATGATCATTATCCAAGACAGAAAAGCAGGAAAAGCAACTGGATTATTCCTTTAGTTACTGGTTTGGTACTTGGAGCATTTTTATTTGCTCTTGTATTACCTGCACTTGTAAACAATGGCTTATTACCATATGAAGTAATTGTTGGTGAAAAACAGGCCGTAGAATCAACTGATCAAGGCAGTAATAAAACCACAGATAATGGCATAGAATCAAATGTCCAAAATGTACAAGTTGATATTACCTCAACGATAACGGACATCGTTGCAGATGTATCACCAGCAGTTGTTGGTGTTGTAAACATTCAATCCCAATCTAATTTCTGGGACCAGGAACAATCTGGTGAAACAGGAACAGGCTCTGGCGTTATTTACAAAGTTGATGGGGACAAAGCTTACATTGTGACAAACCACCATGTGATTCAAGGAGCAGATACTGTAGAAATTGTCCTATCTGATGAAGAAAATGTGGAAGCACAGCTGATTGGCAGTGATATGTATACAGATTTAGCTGTAATTGAAATGGATGCCAGTTATGCTAGAAAGAAAATCGAACTAGGGACATCTGAAAATGTCCATGTCGGAGAACCGGCAATTGCGATAGGTAACCCTCTTGGTATGTACTTATCAGGTTCAGTAACCCAAGGTATTATTAGTGGGAAACAGCGTGCCATTCCTCAGGATTTTAATGGAGATGGACGTGCAGATTGGCAGTCAGAAGTTATCCAGACAGATGCAGCAATTAACCCCGGGAATAGCGGTGGAGCCCTTCTGAATATGCAGGGACAATTAATTGGAATTAACTCAATGAAAATCGCCGAATCATCTGTTGAAGGGATTGGCTTTGCGATTCCGATTGATGATGCGATACCAATAATTGAAGAATTAGAGCAAACAGGTGAAGTAACACGGCCATTTTTAGGTATAGAGGCATATTCCCTTAATGATGTGGCTCAAATTGAATGGGAAAGAAGCTTAAATTTACCTGAGGAAGTGGAACAGGGGATCTATATTCGAAGTGTCGAGCCATTGTCACCAGCTGACCAAGGTGGACTGCAGGCATATGATGTGATTACAGAATTAGATGGTGAACCTGTTGGAAATATTATTGATTTAAGAAAGCATTTGTATGATAAGAAAACAGTAGGAGAAGAATTAACCATTGTTTTTTATCGAGATGGGAAAAGAACAGAAACAGCAGTAGAATTAACGACATTGTCGAATTAGTTGAAAAGTGTGGATAAAAGTTATATAGCTTTTATCCACACTTTTTTAATAATTATCCACAAACTGTGGATGGGATGTTATTAGCCGTATATATATTGTATTCGAATTTATGTTCTATACGATATATGTACAAGGAAATGTGGGTATGTGGATAAGTTTGTGGATATATTAACAAAAACGTTATTAAGATGTGAATAATTGATGGAGATAGAGTGCACATGTGGATAAAATATAGGATGTAGTTTGATTCATACATAGGGGGATTGTATCCTTAGATTATTATAAAACTGGGTGGGGTGTTGGGGAGATGTATAAAGAACCGATTTTTTTACAGCCAATTTTTTATGAACGTATCTGGGGCGGGAAAAAGTTACACACAGAATTTCAGTACACCATACCATATGAAAGAACGGGGGAAGCATGGGCAATCTCTGCCCATCCAAATGGATCGAGTAAAATAGTTAATGGTCCCTTGGAAGGGAAAACCTTGTTAGATGCATGGAACAACCATGGAGAGCTCTTTAATAAAGCTCTGGATAACAAGAAGGCCTATCCGTTATTAATTAAAATACTCGATGCAGATGACAATTTATCTGTTCAGGTACATCCAGATGATAAATATGCACAAGAGATAGCAAAAGAAGCATACGGGAAGACAGAGTGCTGGTATGTGCTAAGTGCAGAAGAAGGTGCGGAACTGATTATTGGCCACCATGCAAAAACGAGAGAAGAATTAGAGCTGCTTATTGATCAAGGGAGATGGGACCAATTATTGCGCAAGGTAGGAGTAAAGGCTGGAGACTTTGTATATGTTCCGAGCGGTACGCTTCATGCAATAGGCAAGGGGATCATGATACTTGAAACACAACAAAGTTGCGACATTTCCTATCGTGTGTATGATTATGATCGTACGGACTCCCAAGGCAATACAAGAGAATTACATTTACAACAAGCCAAGGAAGTAACAACAGTTCCACATGAAACAATCCATCTGAAACAAACAAGAGAAGTTTACCGGGGATTAATCAGCAAAAAGTTGGTTGAAGAAGATTATTTTACTGTTTATCACTGGAAACTAGAAGGTTCGGTAGATAAAATAAGAGAAAGCGATTTTCTTCAAGTAAGCCTTATCGGTGGTGAAGCAACATTATCCGTTGATGAGCAAAGCTTTACGAGCAAAAAAGGCGATCATTTTATCATTCCGGCAACAGTTGATCATTACAAATTGGAAGGCAATGGGGAATTTATTGTTTCACATACATAAATTTCATAAGAATAATCGCCCCAATGGTTATGCGGGGCGGTTTTTTTATCCATACTTGAAATTATATAACCAATTTTAATAGTGCGGATGTATGACTTATTGTGTGCAAAAAGTAATGATAGCGCTTTATTATTCGCTATTTATGTGATAGAATAATTAAGGAATAGGAATGTAACCGTCTAGGGCATAACCTAAATCAATGCAGTTACTGCATTGATTTAGGTTTTTTTGTTTTAATGGAAATATTTCCTATTAATTTATACAGAGAGAGGAAGATAAGATTGAAAAAATGGGTAATTTCATTATTGTTACTAGGTTTACTTCTAATGAGTGCATGCAGTAGTAACGATCAATCAGAAAGCAGCAGTAATAACGAGGAATCGGCAACAGATAAAACAAAAAATGAGACCACAGAAACAGAATCTGGAACCCCAAAGGCCCGTACTGTCATCACAACGGACGGTGAGGTAGATGATATGAATTCTGTACTTAGGTATTTGTTGTATGCCAATGAAATGAATTTAGAAGGAATTGTTATTACGAGTTCAATGTATCATTATGCTGGTGATGAAGAGAAAGGGATTGAACCTTACAGGTGGACAGGAACGGACTGGCTATATGAGATGATTGATGCTTATGAAGAAGCATATCCTAATTTAACTCAACATGCAGAAGGTTATCCAGAGCCTGAATATTTGCGGGAAGTAACGAAGATTGGAAACATTACAGATGCCGGTGAAATGGAAGAAGTAACGGAAGGGTCTGAATTTTTAAAAGACCTATTTTTAGATGATGAAGACAGTGATTTGTATGTTCAAACATGGGGAGGTACAAATACTACTGCAAGAGCATTAAAATCGATTCAAGAAGAATTTGAAGGAACAGATGAGTGGGAAGAGATAAAGCAAAAGGTTAGTGATAAGCTGATACTATATATTATTCTGGATCAAGATGAGAGTTATAGTAACTATATTGCAAAAAATTGGCCAAATATTAGAATATTGAATGATCAATCAAATTTCTGGCATTTTGCGTATGCCTGGAAATTCCATACAGATGAAGTGAATAGTAAATTACAGGGTGATTGGAACTATGAGCATATCTTAAATGGACATGGTAGGCTAATGGAAATGTATGCATTAATGGGTGATGGTAAGATGATTGAAGGAGAACTGTTTGAAGAACAACGAGGTACCGAGGAATATTTAGAAAATAACCCACAATATAATCGATATGATTTTATTTCTGAAGGTGATTCTCCATCTTTCTTCTACTTAATTGATAATGGGTTAAGAAGCATGGAAGACCCATCTTATGGTGGATGGGGAGGCCGGTTTGGCAAAGAAAGTGATAAGCTATATCGAAATACTGCCTTAGATTATGACATATATACAGAAAGATATGAATCAGAATATTCTCTAATGCGTTGGTTTGATGATATTCAATCAGACTTTGCTGCACGTGCAGATTGGGTAACAGCGTCTAATTATGAAGATGCTAATCATAACCCTGAGCTAAAAATTGAAGAAGGTTTAGATCTTGAAGTTGAAAAAGGCGAAGAAGTGACCTTGCATGCAAATGGAACAGATCCTGATGGGGATGAATTATCATACAGTTGGTGGAGATATTTTGAAGCAGATACTTATGATGATACAAAGGTGGAACCACTAGCAGTGGAAGAGCAAGTAGAAGGTGGCTTGTTACTTGGATATCACCGTGAATTGGCAGAAGGAGAGAGGACAAATACGATTGAACTTTCCGGAAGTGAAACAGATACGGTAACATTTACCGTTCCGGAAGATGCAAATTCAGGAGATACGATTCATATCATCGCTGAGGTACAAGATGATGGAGAACATGGATTAAAACATTACCAACGCGTTATATTGACAGTACAATAATTGGTCCAAAATAGGCAGTGCAATCACTGCCTGTTTTTTTTGAATTATAAGGTGTATCTATTTCAATTTAATCTTACTTTTTTCATTTAAAAACCCCTCTATCTGCTTGCGATGGTGGTTATCATGCCAGACAAAACTGCAAAAGTAATTAAATATAGAATGAGGATATCCCGAATGTTCATCAATAGTTTCCCCATTCAGTTGAAAAGTTATGAAAAAATTGTCTTGCGGGATTTCTTTTAATAGCTTAACAAGACTTCCCCTAGCTTGAACGTTTTCCTGAAGAATTTGTTGCTGGGAGATACCCGAATTGGCATGTATAGAGGATTTCTGGTTAAGTGTTTCAACATCAATGCTGTGAATGTCTGCATCCTGCGTCATCTTTGGCAGCATCTCGCTCATTATGTATTGATCCCAAAAAGTGATGTGTGTAATTATTTCGGCTGTAGACCATTTTCCTTCCGCAATAGGTTCAAAGAAAAGCTTCTCTTCCATGTGTTGAAGGGACAGAACCCAGTCCTTGAATTGATCTAAGTCTGTAATAAGGTTATTAACAGTGTACATAATCTCTCCTCCTTTAGTATGTATTTCGACCTTAGCTCGGTATTTCCTTTATTTTTCTCCATTAATTTCATAGGCAATTGTCTCGTTTTCTTGATAGGGAATCAGGAAAGCATGCTGGGCAGCTGTATGTAAATCCCTCCATATTCGGTTAAGTTCCGTATGTTGCATGATCATTTCCATTCCCATGTAACGGAATAGATTTTGAGCACATGTTAATACAGTGGATGCAGCCTTTTTACAGACGAGTGAGAAATCCTCTAATGTTTCAGCAGCTAAAGGCTTTCCTTTAAGATGATCCTGCCATACATGGTCTATCATACGATGAAAATGCCTTTCTGCGTTATTCCATCTTTCCATTTCTGTTTTCCATTTCCTCGTAACCAACTGATACTTGTCAAAATCGCCTTGTCCCCAGCGGTGTTTGTTCTTTTCAATATACATCTTTACATGATCGAGAAAGTTTTTCCCTATGCCAAGTACTACGGAAGCAAAGGAAGCTTCCGAAAATGGTACAAACGGAAATTGGTGTACAACTTCTTCAAAGTTATTCATCTTTTCACCAATAGAAAAAGTCCGTTCAGCCGGAACAAATTGATTACTAACTTTAATCGAATGGCTGCTTGTTCCAACTAATCCAAATGCATTCCAATCGTTCATTATCTCCACTTGGTCGGGGTTTAGAATAAAAGAAAGAATCCTTGAATTTCCTTCATTTTCTACGATACAGTTGGCGGTGAAGATCGTTGCATATGGGGAACCACTGCAAAACTTCCATTCCCCGTTCACATGATAGCCGTTCTCCATCTTTACCGCTTTTCCCCCAGGAAATCCGCTGCCTGCTATGACTGCATTTTCCGGAGAGAAGGAATCCTTTGCTACATCTTCTTTAAAACATGGGGAAAACATACCCCCGCCTGCTCCGATTGTAACCGCCCATCCCAAATTACCATCAATGGACGATGTTTCTTGAAAGATCCTTAGCGCATTTGGCAGGTCCATCGCCCTTCCACCAAGTGATTGGGAGATAAATTTAAATAGCTTTTTTTGATAGATAATATCAAGTATGGATGGTGGCAGTATTCTGGTCTGCTCAATTTCGGTCAACTCTTCTTTTATTTGTCTGGATTCTTTATCTGTAAATTCCATCATCTATTACTCCTTTATATGTTAATAATAATAGTTTACCTTAGTCGGAAAGATGGTGGGGAGGGAAGTGACTTAAAAGGATATAGTGAAGAAACACCCCATTAAAATGAGGTGTTTCTTCTACTGAAGGATTTCATTAATTACTTTCTTTTCTTCTTCCGTGAAATCAATCTGATGTAATGCACGCACATTTTCTTCAATTTGACTAGCACGGCTTGCACCGATCAGAGCAGAAACGACAGATTTCTGCTGTAACACCCACACAAGTGCCATCTGTGCAAGAGACTGACCTCGGGATTCAGCTAAATCATTTAAGCTTTTTACTTTCTGTAGTACATTTGAGGAGATATCTTTTTCGTTTAAGAAGGGGATATAATCTTTCGCGGCACGGGACTCCTTTGGAATGCCGTTTAAATATTTATTGGTAAGGAGTCCTTGAGCTAATGGCACAAAAGCAATACAGCCAATACCGTTATCTTCTAATACTTCTGTTAAACCATCCTCGATTTTCCGATTAAGCATGGAATACGCTGCCTGGTGAATAATAAATGGTGTCTTTTGAGCTTGTAAAATCTGGACTGCCTCTTTTGTTTGCTCTGCATCATAATTGGAGATACCTACATATAATGCTTTACCTTGGCGTACAATCTGGTCAAGAGCTGCCATTGTTTCTTCAAGTGGTGTATCAGGATCTGGACGGTGATGATAGAAAATATCCACATAGTCAAGCCCCATTCTTTTCAGGCTTTGATCAAGACTGGCGATTAAATATTTCTTTGAACCCCAATCCCCATATGGTCCATCCCACATTTGAAAACCAGCTTTTGTAGAAATAATCATTTCATCACGGTATGCTGCCATATCTTCCTTTAGTATCCGTCCAAAATTCTTCTCAGCAGACCCTGGTGGTGGGCCGTAGTTATTGGCTAAGTCAAAATGAGTAATTCCTAAATCAAATGCTTTAAATACCATTTCGCGTTGATTTTCAATGGCATCATTGTCACTGAAATTATTCCATAAACCTAATGAGATTGCAGGTAATTGAATTCCTGAATTCCCGCATCGATTGTAGACCATCTCTTTATAACGGCCTGCATTTGCTATGTACGTCATACACATTCCTCCTCTTTAATAGCCTACTTCAACCGCAGCATTTACAATATACATCAGATCATTTTTATCATTTTTATCTTCAAGGAGAATACCTGATGTTGTTGCCATTCCTCCATCCAAGATGTCAACAGTTACGGTACCATAAGGAATTTCCTGCTTTACTTTTTCTATGTCTACTTTGTCTTTATCCATTGGAACAGCTAGACGTACATTGACTTTCATGTTATGTAGATTCTGTCCCGGCAAGTAATCCTTTATTCCTGGCATTGAATTATAGTGTATTGCATTTTCCACTGCGCGCAGGCAAGCTTTGGTTACATCCTGTCCATGCACATCAATTCCTGTACCTGTTTCGACGAAAATAATCTTCTCCATGTAATCGTCTCCATTTCTATTTTATATTCATGTATTGTTAGATTAAGTGATAAATGCAGGAAAATCAAATGAGTCCACTCGTTTCTGCAGCAAGTTTCTGATAGAATAGCAGGAAAACTCAGTACAATTAAAGGAAGCTAACTAGATCTTGTCGAAATTCCCCCATGTTTCCTAATTTATTTCCCAGGAAATAATAAGCTGTCTGGAAATGATGAAATTAAATGGGAAATTGAGTACTTCTGATTATAACAATTCGTTACCACTCATCAGGGTATAGTATGCTACAAGAAAAAAGGATGTGGACACATGTCTAAAATGAAACCTGTTGTCGCCATAGCTGGAGCAAGCGGCTATATTTGCCAAAATTTGCTTTCCAAACTGAGCGGACGCATGAAGATAATTGGACTCTCCAGGAATGGGGATAAACATGAAAATACAGAAGACGTCACCTGGCGCTCCTGTGACCTTTTTTCCTTGAAGGATGCAGAAAAAGGTCTCGAGGGTGCGGACATTGCCGTATATCTGGTGCATTCTATGATGCCATCAGCCAAGCTTACACAGGGAAACTTTTCTGACATGGACGTTATACTTGCTGATAACTTCGCACAGGCAGCTAAAAAGCAGGGTGTTAAGAAAATTATCTATCTCGGAGGCATTGTGCCAAAAGGAGAAGAAAAGCTGTCCGCCCACCTGAAAAGCAGATTGGAAGTGGAACGTATTCTAAGGGCATATGGAACACCAGTGACAGCATTACGGGCCAGATTGATTGTCGGGCCAAAGGGTTCCTCTTTCCCGATTCTCGCAAAGCTTGTCAAACGACTTCCTGTTATGATTTTGCCAAAATGGACAAGAACCAGGACACAGCCGATTTCTTTAAAAGATGTGTTACGATCCTTGGATAAAACTGTGTCAGACGATAAGAGTGTCAATGATTCCTATGATCTCGGCGGCCCGGAAGTTTTAACAAACCGTGAGATGATGGAACAAACCGCAGAAGTATTAGGAAAAAAACGAAAAATGTATAACGTGCCTTTTTTCTCCTTATATTTTTCCCGTCTCTGGTTAAGCCTGATTACACAAACACCAAAGGAAACTGTTTATCCGCTGCTTTACAGCCTGAAGCACCCATTGACAGCAGAAAGAGAAGCAGAAGGAATCAGTAATGGGAAAATCACTTTTAAAGAAGCAGCAAGATATTCCCTGAGAGAAGCAGACAATAATAAACACAAGATATTTAAGAAACCTGAAATCGGGCCACTTAAGCGGGATGTCCGCTCTGTACAGCGAATTCCGCTTCCTGAAGGTTACCGTGCGGGTGAAGTGGCAAGATATTATGTTCAATGGCTGGAAAACTTCCTAAATCCGTGGGTGCGGACAAGTGTTGATGATGAGCTCAACTGTCAGATCGGCTGGATTGGCAGTAAAGCGCCTTTGCTTGAACTTACCTATGCTCCCGACCGCAGTACAGAAGACCGCGCCCTTTATTATATAAGCAGCGGTTTCTTAACGGACACAAGCAAGAATGAAAGAGGACGTTTGGAATTCAGGAAAATCCCGGAAGCAAATGAGCTGATCATCGCCATTCATGATTATCATCCATCTCTGCCGTGGTTTATCTATAAATACACCCAGGCCAATGTCCATTTGTTTGTTATGGCATGTTTCCGCCATCATATGAAGCAGATGGACAAGAAGCAAAAGGAAGAGATGCTGATATGAGACAGAGTGATACTTTCAGGGTATCGCTTTTTTCGCCCGTTTGGAAAGTTTATGTATAGTAGAAATTTTAACATACCAATATAATAGGAGACTATCTGATATCCAGCCCCAGCATGGATGCAAAGTGAATCGCCTGGTCTTGTGACACGATGCAGCCTTTTAAATCCTCCATTTTGACAACAAGCGTTTCAAAGTGAGAAGTACTAATATCAATCCCTTTTAGCTTGGTTGAGTCGAAGCTAGACCCAGTCAGGTTACAGTAAGAATAAATTGTTTTTGCCAGTTTACAATTGAAGAAATCTGCATTCTGGAGATTTGATTCAATGAATTGTGTTCTTTCAAACTTGGAGTCACCGAAATTGCACATGGATAAAACGCAATTTTCAAAAGTTACATTGCCGAATCGCCCCTCAATAAACTGCACCCCTAACAGCTTACAGTTCTTGAATACAACCCGATGGATGCTCGCAGTACTTAAGTCAGCATTGGATAGGTCACAATTCTCAAAAAGTACATCTGTAATATCGATATTCTCGAATGACGTATGTTGAAACGTTGATTGCTTAATTACCATATTATTTAAGTGGACACGATCCAGCACCTCGTTATCAAAAGAGGAACCTTCAATTTCTATGTTACTTAAGTGTGGATCTTCCTCAAAGAGAATGTCCTGGAAGTTTCCCTGTGGTAATTCAGCAGGTATATTTGGTTTAGCTAATTTCATAGTTTTCCCCTTCATTTCTAAATGATATTCCATATTTTTATTACTATCACTAGTATATCATTTCAAGGAAAAATTCGGCATTAGCTGCATTATAATTGTGGTAAACTAGAGAAGATAAAAGAGCAAAGGATGACACTGCAATGAAAATAACCATTGTAACAGTTGGAAAATTAAAAGAGAAATACCTCAAACAAGGTATTCAGGAATATATGAAAAGGCTCAGTACATATGCCAAGGTAGAGATCGCCGAAGTAGCTGATGAAAAGGCACCAGAAAATATGAGTGAAGCAGAAATGATCGAAGTGAAACGAAAAGAGGGTGAGCGTATCCTCTGTCATATCAGCCAGGATACCTATGTTATTACACTTGAGATTAATGGGAAGATGCTAAGCTCTGAGCAGCTAGCAGCAAAGATGGACGAGCTGGCGACTTATGGGAAAAGTAAGATAGCTTTTGTGATTGGAGGGTCTTTGGGGATCAGTGAAGAAGTGCAGAAGCGGAGTGATTTAGCATTGTCTTTTTCAAAGATGACGTTTCCGCATCAGGTGATGAGGTTGATTTTGTTGGAGCAGGTTTATCGGGGGTTTCGGATTAATCGGGGGGAACCGTACATCTTTTAAGGGTAAAATATTAAGCGAATCCATCATTTCGCTCAACATTTTACCATCCTTTTTTTCCAGCATCCAACTCTCCACTGGTTCAATATAATCCATACCAACTGCATCCAATAGCTCCAATGACTGTTCCTCTAAACCTTCCATTGTAAAGTCAAAGTGTAGATTTATCTTCTCTATATGTCTCCCAATCCCTCGAGGTGCCTCTTTACTAATCTGTATATTGTTTATGATTAAGCGAAGTAACGCCTTTTGTCTTTCGGGATCAGCATCTTGCATTACTTTCTCAAAGTTACTTAAAAGGTGATGAAGTGCCTGTGCATCTATAGGCGTTGTATCACATTCTCCTAATTCACTATTTAGTGCTTCAAGCCTGTTTTGAAAATCTTGCTGTTCCTCGGTAAGCCCTTTTAGCTTCGGTTTAAAAATGGCTACTAATGAAGGGTCGTCCATTAATTGCTCCGTTATGTTGTTAATTCGTACTTCTACCTTATTTAGCTTAGATTGAAGCACTTTAATTTCATCATTAATTGGAGTCTTTGCATCACTACGCTGCTCATTGACATTATCAATTATTTTATTTAACACATATGGTTCAGAAACTATCCGTTTTAATTCTTCCATCACCTGCTGCTCCGCATAGTCTGCGCGTATGGAATGTGCACTACATGCTTTGCTACCTTTATTGTGGAATAATCCACATACATAGTAACGATACCTCTTACCTTTTGAGCCTTTCGAGGATGCCGAAACCATTCCATACCCACATTTAGGGCAACGAACTAGCCCATTTAATATGTATGGTTTATTAGATCGTGCAGGTTTTACAGAGCGTTTTTTGCGAATTTGTTGGACTTTTTCCCATTGCTCAGGAGAAATGATTGGTTCGTGTTTGCCATTCGATAAAGTATGATATTCATTTTTCCCCTTACGACGCTTTTCTGCCCAATCCTGATGTTTATTGTATCTTATAACTCCAATATAAATTGGATTGTCTAAAATTGTTTTTATGGTGTTTATAGAAAAGTCATTTCCTCGTTTGGTTTTATAGCCCATAGCATTTATTCGGCTTACAATAGCCTTATAGCCTAAATCTTGTTCCGCATAATCAAAAATCAGACGTATTACATGCGACTCTTCTTCATTAACTACTAAATGTTTATTTACGCTGTCATAACCTAATACTCTACCCCCATTAAATAATCCTTTTTTTGCTCGTTGATTCATCCCCATTTTTAGTCGATCAATGATGGTATTTCGTTCAAATTCTGCAAAGTTACTCATAATTTGAAACATCATTTTCCCTTCAGGAGTAGTAATGTCAAAGTCTTCTTTACAGCTGATCAAACTTATATTTTCTGTTTCGCAACGATCAGCTATTTCCATTGCATCCTTTGACCTCCGTGCTACGCGGTCGAATTTATATACAATAACAACTTTGAATGTTCCAGAGTCTAAATCTCTGAGCAAGCGTTTCATTTCTGGGCGTCCTGATATGTTTTTCCCACTTACGCCTTCATCGATATATTCTTCCACAATTTCCATATTTCTTTGCTTAGCATATTCTTTTATCTCTTCGATCTGCGCTTCAATGCTATGACCTTTTGATGCCTGTTCTTCTGTACTAACACGGGCGTAAATTACTGCTCTATTATTTAAACTCATATTAATTCCTCCCATTCATATCTTTGTCAATAATTTGTGTAATGTCATTGGTGTTAAGTGACTTAATGACCTCCTTGATTATTGATATAACCAAATGAGGCATATTTCATCTTTCTCCATCTTTTCCCTTAAGGTCGTTAAGGCCTTTGATTGCCTCCTCCAATTTTTCCTTTTTGATAAGTGGATACTTATCAGGTTTACTTTCTATCAATCTCAATAGTTCATATGAAAACTCAATGGGTGAAGTTTTTTTAGATTCAAATGATTTTATATCTTGATCAAGTAATTCCATTTCATGTACGAAACGGGATAATGGCTTAGCAAAATCTAAAATTTCAAATGCATTCTCAGTTGTTTTGGAATAAATGATACGCATATTATTATCATGGTAAACTTTAAATAAAATACAACCTAAGTATGCTTCATTATAATCCTCTTCAATAAATGAATTGTTTATTATCGCATTTTCCTTAGAACCAGTAGAACCTATGCTCAATTCTCTGAATCCATTTTCATAATATTCATCACTAAAAGCTTCTAATGGGATGTTAAATTCTATCGAAATTTTTTGCATTACATGATATGAGGGATTCTTTGAGATACCCCTCTCTATTGCTGTTATAGATTGAGGTGATACATTTAAACGTTCTCCTAATGCCTTTGTTGAATAATTTCTCTTCCCATATAATTCTTGCATTTTAGAACGGAAGAAACGTAAACGTTCCCCGAGTGGCCAAACTTTTAAGATTTCAAACTCTATTTGGTTTATTTTGTGCATGTTATCGCTCCTCAAATTTAGAAAGTACTTTACATAAATTATATATGTTGATATTATAAAAATCAATAATATATTTGTTTTTTGAAAAATATTATAAAAAAGAGGTGATTTGACATGAATGAGAAAAATAAAAGAAATGATAATTTATCGATCAGTGAGTGGAAGAAAAATAAGAATGAGAGACAAGATGAATTTGTAATAAAAATAAGTCGAATGTTAAATGAAGTAATAAAGAAAAATTAACATGTAATACGTCAGAACTGGTCTACTCGAATGTACTTTAAGAGGAGGAATGTGGAATGTTTGACACAATAAAACTTGGAATTCCTATAACCCTTTCTTTAAGAGAGATACAAGGGGTTCCTTGGACTAGGGTTAGTACAAAGACTGTTAGGAGAAATGGAGTTGAAGAGCAGACTAATTTTTGTGAGTACCATGATGAATCTTACGTTGGTAATCCGTTTATTAGATACACATATAAAGAGGATGATCCCACAAAAGCGTGGTTTAAAGTAGAAGTATCACTACCAAAGTTGTTGTATGGATCGAATGTTTATGAAATAACTGAGAATGATATAGCGTTCTGCTGGCAATTTATAAAATTTTATCTAAGTAAATTGCTTAAAAAGCATCCTAATAAAATACCACCATCCTATACTTGGATAGTAGAAAAGTTACATATCTCTAAAAACTTTTATGTTGGGCAATATAAGCAAAATTATCTTAGGTGTATTGAGAAGAGCGTGTTACCGCAGCATAAGACAAGCACCTATTGTGAAAGAGGATCAGATAATTTGCAAACAGTTGAATGGATTGGTAGTACACGCAAAGTCAAAATATATGACAAACTTGCTGAAGTATTAGAAAATCGTGGAAAGCATTTACTCGATGATACTAAAAAGGCTGAAGGTATTTTAAGACTTGAAATTGAACTTTCCTATGATGAGATTGTATTAATTAGTCCCTCGAGGACGGTATCAGAGTTATTGAGGGAAGATATAGCAACTCAAAAAATCAATCGAGAACTATATAGATTGGGACTGAGTAAAAATATTAAGTACACTTCAATTGAGGAAGTAATTAATAAAATAGAAAGTGAAAACATAAAAAGGATAAGAAAAACATCATTAATAGCGTTTGTTGTAATCTTAATTACTAAAGGGGAAAGTGGTGCTAAAAAATATTATGCAGCATCTACTTATAAGAAAAACATGTCCTCTTTAAGAAAGATATTGAATATACAAAAGCTAATAATCACTGATATAAAACTTCCACCATTCTCTGTAGAATACGGCATATTTAAAAAAAGGAATATAGCATAATCATTTTATCCTAGAGTAACCACTGTATATATAAAGGATGAACATCTTGATAACAATGATTATATTGACTTTCAGAACAGGGTATACATCATTCTTTTGAATAAGTTATAAACATTTACATCTATAAGTGGTATCTTGGAGAATTGTGTATTAAGATTAAAAACTAGAACTAATACAAAAATGAAGGAATGTTTCAGACAGAATGGTAGTTGTTATATGCATAATATAAATGACTTGGAGGTGTTTTTGTGCAAATTGGAATTATTAGCGTAGGGAAAATCAAAGAAAAGTACCTTAAACAAGGAATAGCTGAATTTGAGAAACGACTTCGACCGTATTGTAATCTGACGATGGATGAAGTGAATGATGAACAAGCACCTGAACAAATGAGTGAAAAGGAATTGGAGCAGGTGAAGATTAAAGAAGGTGAGCGGATCCTCAGTAAGATTAAACCATCACAGTATGTTGTTGCATTGGATATCCAAGGAGATCAATGGTCATCAGAAAAACTAGCTGAAGAGATGGAGAAATTAAGTATTCATGGGAAAAGTCAGATTGTTTTTGTGATAGGTGGATCAAATGGTTTAAGTGATTCTATATTACAACGGTCTGACCAACAATTATCATTCTCAAAGATGACATTCCCACACCAACTAATGAAGCTGATTCTATTAGAGCAAGTATATCGTGCCTTCAGAATTCAGAAAAACGAGCCATATCATAAATGATTTCAATAAATTTGCTCTACAATGTTACAATTAGCAAAAATCTACTGTTATATATAAGGGAACTAGAAAAATATCATTTCTCGGACTTGCTTATAGAATAGACAGGTTTATTGAATCGCTCTACATCAATGTTTATGATTTCTTGAACATGGAACCAAGCGGAATTTGTATAAATACTTCAAAACAAAGCCCATTAATATAATTGTTAAATATTAGGAAGAGTCGGCGATATAAACCGACTCTCAATCTTGCTTTTACAGATATCCTTTTTCCTTTAAGCTTGTAAATCGTTCATGGCCGATAATGATATGATCAAGTACTTCGATCCCAGTGACTTTACCAACTTCAGATAATCTTTTAGTAACATGGATGTCTTCTTGACTAGGTGTTGTCTCACCACTAGGATGATTATGCGCTACAATCGCACTTGCACAGCTACGACGGATCAATGATTTAAAAACTTCCCTTGGATGTACGATCGATGCGTTCAATGATCCAATAAATATCGTCTCACGAAATACCACTTGATTCTTTGTATTGAGCCCAAGAACAACAAAGTGCTCTTGATTTAAATATTGCATCTCACGTAAGTATTCAAATGCATCTTCAGGTGAGCGGATGGTAAAACGATCTTCAACAGGACATGGATTCATACGAGCAAGTTGCAATGCTGCGATGATCTGTGATGCTTTTACTTTGCCGATACCTTTGATCTGTAACAGTTCTTCTTCTGTCACATCCAACAATTCCTGTATAGATGGATAGCGGGTAAATAATTCATTTACTATATAACTGTCTTCTTTCTCACGTGTTGTTGTTGCTAATAATTTTTTGAACGTCATTTTATCGATTGAGTTAGTCATAATTAATTCCTCCAATATTTTAATTTAATAATGAAAAAAGAGAGACGATGATCGCCTCTCTGATTTGAGTCATCCATGTGGATGCGATATACTGTTGTTAAATTGAATTGTTGATGAGTTCATATCTGTTGAGCTCATCTTTTTTTGTGCATAAAAAAACATCGTATTGTTATTGGATATACGATGATTGGATCAAGCATTTATATTATTTTGTGTTTGAATGCCTGCATCTGCATCAAATGCATCTTTCAGTGCTAACAAGTCTTTGATAAAATTAGAAGCCTGCTGTTTGGTTAATTTAGTGCTGTGATTAACATTAAACTTCATCTGCAACATTTCCGTTGCAACATCACTGCGTATCTTCATTTCTTTTGCTAGCTGATGAATCTTTTGCAATTGTCGTTTGGTTACAAATTCATCGTCAGGTTGATGGATTTGTTGTCTTGGGAAATCTTCAATGTCTTGCGTGAAGATACCACTGGATCTTGTTGCAGATAAAACAGCATCAATTAACGCTCGCTTTTTTGCCATCTTCAATACGGTGTTGACGATCGTATACGGATCTTGATGATGGAATGTTGCTTCCTTACTATTACAAGTGCCAAGGCCTTCTGCTTCCGCGATATTGTTGTCCTTTTGTATAAGCGTGACCTTCACCTCATAGGCAAAAATACCATCTTCCCATTTTTCAATGCGACTGATTATGTCCGCAGTTTTTGAGAAGCCGAAGACGTCACATAATTTTTCTGCGCCTGGTTTTAATAATGTTGGTTTTGAAAATCCATCCACTAATCCATAATCTATCCCTTTTACCATAACATCATCTACGAATTTCTGTAGTTCATTGATTCGGCGTTGCGATTCGGTTGATGATACAACGACATTCGGTAATGAGTATGAAGATCCAGCATCAATATTTAAAGGTACGATATTGTATGGTACGTTCATCTTAATCACCTCCTTTCAAGTTTTACAGTTTCTGATTAATGATATCGGCAATTTTGGAGAATCCGTTTGCCGTTTTATGCAACAGCTTTTTTGTTGTCTTATGTCCTAGTTGGTTTCCTTTTGTAAAAGTTTCTGTTGATTTATCTATTGTCTTTATCATGAATTGATGCATACTTTGATTAACTGTTTCTAAGTTCACTGTCATTCTATCTATTAACTTTGCTTCTTCATCTTTATCAGCTTGGAAGGTAGCAGTCGTATGTTGATCATTTTGTTGCTCAACCCCTGTTGTTGTTTCTGTATTTGCATGAAATGTTCTGAAATCATCCATTATAGCTTCCAAACGTTGTCGTTCTTCGATTAATTGTAGTAATGTAATATAATCATTGTTTTGAACAGCTTCTTTTGTTTGAGTACAAACTACATCATATTGTTGTTGAAGATATGAATAAATGATATGGGTATCCTCCATTGTTAATTTTGTTACTGCTGAGTTATCTGATATTGTTTGCTTGTGATTCATTGAAATTCCTCCTCTAAAATAGTTTTTTTGATTACAAGTTTTTAAAATGGTGGTAACCTTTTAACGTTAGTTTTAAAAGAATGCCAGCATCTTTATGATGTGTAGTCAATACCAATCCTTCGTCTTCTAATTGCATCAGGTTAATTCGTTGAATATCATGTTTGTTCAGGTACTTCACAGGAACCCATTTATTAAGTTGCTTTGCTTTGACTAGTATTCTTGCTAATGATGTATCCACTATCATCACCTCCTTTCAAGTGCGTTCCTCTCACCACGCATGTCTTCTCTGTAAATAGAAAAAGACCATCGTTTATCCTCAGAGATAAATAATGGTCATTTAAAAGGGGTGGGGCATGAAACGGCAGGGTACCCCCTTCTATATATTGGTTGTGGTGCCAAGAGAAAATATGTATAATTTTGTCGAAACTATTGTGATTCTCTAGCACTACTAATAGAATAAAAATAGAGTATAAAAATAGTAAGAATATAGGAGTGATTTCTCAATGGAAGTTAAATTATTCCAGAAAACTCAAAGAGATCTAGCTTCGTGTATTAATGAAGTTATTGATAGGTATTGGCAGAATGAAATGGATGAAGATGCGATGATTAGAACTATTAAAAAGTTATATGCTATAAATCAGGCAAAAATGGTGAAAGATGGACAATATACGACAGTTATTCGGCAGCAGTGTGGGAAGAATAGATTAGCAGTTGTAGATACTGTTTTGAATATGAAATAATCTGGATGCCACTCTGTATTTTTACTAATAAACTCAAGGTGTTGATGAATTTGAACTCAGATGTTATGCAAGCTGTCTACAAAGAATTAGATTATATTCACATGAGAAGACATCAGTTAATGTTATTAGTTACAAATAATTTTAAAAAGGATATTAATTTTTTTTCAGATATTTTAGATGTTCCATACGTTAATATTAATTTTGAATTAAGCGAAATGTTAAAAGATCTTCCACTGAAAAGAAGGCCAAGAAAAGTAAATGAGTTACTCAAAAAAATTGTTAGAGAAAAAAATGCCGACACACTTGTTCTAGACCATATTGAAATTTTGTTTGATTCGCAGTTGCAGCAAAATCCTATTTTATTGCTAGAGGATATAAGCAGAAATTTTACGTTGATTGTTGGGTGGAAAGGTCAATACTATAATCGAAAGCTAGTTTATGGTGAACCTGAACATGATGAGTATTTTACTCATGATAATACTGAAGGAATAATTATTGAAATGAAATAGAAGGGGGAAATAACCATGAAATATGGTGATTTAATTCATTTTGAACCGATCGAATCCGTAGTGCAATTGACAGATGCAAACGAAAAAGAAAGTGCATTTAATTTATTGGATACATATGTAATTTCAGAACGTATGGCGGAAATTCTTGATGAACTTGTAATTGAGCAACTTCAATTTAATCGTCCTGCTGATAATAAAGGGATGCTTATTGTGGGGAATTATGGAACGGGTAAATCTCACTTGATGAGTGTAATATCCACAATTGCAGAACTAGATGGCTCTAGCGATAGAATCCAAAATGAAAGGGTTGCTTCAAAAGCTAAAGAGATTGAAGGAAAGTTTAAAGTAATACGAACAGAAATTGGAAGTGTCCAAACATCTTTCCGAGATATTATTTGTGGTGCGATTGAAGACGGTTTGGATGAGTTAGGTGTTTCATATACGTTTCCATCAGCTAGTGAAATTAGAAACAATAAAGATGCATTAATGGAAATGATGGCAGCTTTTCATGAAGAGTATCCTGATCAAGGGTTATTATTAGTTGTTGATGAGTTACTTGACTATTTGCGAGGTAGGAAAGAACAAGAACTATATCTAGACCTTGGATTTCTACGTGAAATCGGTGAAATATGTAGTAAAACAAAATTCAGATTTATTGCCGGTGTCCAAGAAATGCTTTTTGATAATCCTAAGTTCCAGTTTGTTGCTGAACAACTACGTCGAGTTAGGGAAAGATTTGAACAAGTGCGTATAGTTAGAGAAGACATTGCTTATGTAGTCTCACAACGTCTTCTCAAAAAAGATGATAAGCAAAGTGCTTTAATAAGAGAACTTTTACAAAAATACACGAATTTGTATGATCGCCTTGGGGAAGAACTTGAGCAATATGTCAACCTGTTTCCAATCCACCCTTCTTATTTATCGACATTTGAGAAGGTAACCGTTGCCGAAAAGCGTGTCATTCTAAAAACATTGAGTAATGAAATGAAAAAAGTAATGGATCAAGATATTCCTGAAGAACATCCTGGTTTAATCTCATTCGATAGTTACTGGCCGTATATTGAAAACGACCCTTCATTAAAAAGTAATCCTGATATTAAAGAGGTAATGTCCAAGACTAAGATATTACAAGATAAAATCCAAAACGCCTTTACAAAGCCTGTATATAAACCGATGGCACAGCGTATTGTTCAAGCTCTTGCGGTGTTCCGTTTAACTACTGACGATATTTACGCACAGTTAGGATTAACACCTGAAGAATTAAAAGATGATTTATTTTTGCATATTGCACTCTTAGATGACGATGATGCAGCCGATTTCCTTAAAACTACAATTGAATCGGTATTGAGGGAAATTCAAAAAACAGTTAGTTATCAATACATTTCTACAAATGAATCAAATGGACAATACTTTTTAGATATTAAAAAAGATGTTGCTGTGGACGATTTAATTGAGCAAAAAGCTGAAGGACTAGTTGATGATCAATTAGACCGTTATTACTTTGAAGCCTTAAAATTGGCGACTCAAGTGACAGACACAACTGCAGTTACAAACTACAGAATATGGCTTCATGAATTACCATGGAATGATAGAAAAGTAACAAGACAAGGATATATCTTTTTTGGTGCCCCGAATGAGCGTTCAACAGCTCAGCCACCAAGAGATTTCTATATCTATCTGTTACAACCATTTGCTCCACCAAAATTCAAAGATGAGCATAAGTCCGATGAAGTGTTTTTTAAACTCGTCGATAAAGACGATAATTTTATGAGATCATTAAGTTTATATGCTGGTGCTAAAGAAATGGCAACAACAGCTTCAAGTAGTACAAAAAACTTGTATGAATCAAAGGCGGATGGTTACCTTAGAGAATTAGTAAAGTGGCTAAGGGAGAACCTAACAACTGCCTTTGAATTAACCTATAAAGGAAAAACCGACCGGGTAGCTGAATATGGTATGTTCATACCAGTTGGTGCTAGTGTACGCGAAGTAATTGATTCAGTATCATCAGAATGCCTTAGTCAATCATTTGAAGATGTGTATGCAGATTATCCTGCATTTAGTAAATTACAAACACCGATGACCAAGGAAAGTCTGCCAACTTACGTACAAGATGCTCTAAAGAATTTAGCAGGTGCTAATACAAGACAAGGACAAGCAATCCTAAATGGACTAGTATTATTAGATGAACAAGGGAAACTAAATACCCGTCAATCTGGCTATGCGAGCTGGGTAATAGAAAAATTAGATAAAAAAGCACAAGGACAGGTTGTAAACCAATCCGAATTTATTGAGGACATATATACAAGTCAAGGCACGAAAGATATCCAATTAACAAGGAAATTCAAGATGGAGCCCGAATTACTTACGGTTGTTTTAGCTGCACTAGTTAAAAATGGTGATATTGTCATCACAATTGACAGGAAAACCTATGACGCAATGACAATTGAAGAATTGATTAAAGTTCCACAAAGAGAATTTATCGATTTTAGCCATATCAAAAAACCGAGTGGTTTACCTTTACCTGCTATTAGAGCAATATTTAACTTGTTTGGCATTGAAGAATACCTTCTAAATGAACAAAGACTAGATGTTGGAATTGCTCAAATGAATAGTCAAGCACGTAATATTCTAGAAGATACAGTAAAAATGATAAATGATGTTAAAGATGGGTTTCCAATAGGGGAAGGTAAGCTTTTAACGGATTCAGAGATAAATGAATATAGAGAGAAATTAAGTAGCTTTAAACAATTCCTAGAAGGCTTGCAGGTCTACAATACAAAGGCTAAATTACAAAACCTGAAATATTCAGTTGAGGATATTGAAGAACAAGAAAAGTCACATGCTTTGTTAGATGATTTAAAGGTGTTAAAAGAAAAATCTACTGAGTATGGAAAGAAAATCACTTATCTTGCAACGGCACAACATCAATTACCAAGGGACTATGACTGGCATGATGATGTTGAAGGTGCTATTACGGATTTAATTCACGCGTTAAAAGAAGGAGAAAGTGCTCAAAAAGAGTATCAAGCAATAGAAAATTTGAAAAACAACTATATTGATGTTTATATGAAATTGCACAATGAGAATCGATTAAATGCCACAGATGATAACCGGAAAAGTAATCTATTGAATGATAAAAGGCATCAAGCGCTGAAGGACTTATCTGAAATTGAAATTTTACCTTCACAAGTATTACATGATTGGCAAAGTAAAATTAATTCATTTGAGCCATGCTGGAATTTAACGAGGGAAGATCTGGAACAAAATCCCATGTGTCCACATTGCCGTTTCAGACCTAAAGATGAAATGCACAATAATAAAGAAAGCTTAGAAGAATTGGAAGAAGAATTAGGTGAATTATTAAATAGTTGGACAGATTCTTTAGTCACAAACTTAAATGATACTGAAGTGAGAAATAGTATCTCATTATTAAGTAATGCCGAGCAGAAGTTAGTGCAAGAATTACTAGACAAAGGTTCATTTACATTGCCAATCGATGTCCAATTAGTTCAAATAATTAAACGATTATTTCAAGGAATTGAGAAAGTTGAAGTTTCGCTGAATGATTTAAAAGATACATTTGCTAATGGTAGTCCTCTAACTTTAGATGAGGTAAGGGATAGGTTTGAATCAATGTTAAGAAAACAAGTCGGTAATTCACCATCAGACCGTATAAGAATCATGCTAAAACAATAGAAATTGGAGGTTGAGTATTTTGGAAAATGATAATGAGCAATTGACCATGCTGGGGAATGAAAATAATAAAAAAGACAAACCAGTTACTGTACTAGGGATTACATTTAAAAATGATCTAGAAAGAAGAAAATACTTTACAGAAGAGCTTAGAAAAAAACTTCCTGAGATAAAAAAAAATGAAGGGTTTCCGTTAGGCGAAGATAACGAAATTCTTACGTTGTCGGATCCTCCTTATTACACAGCTTGTCCCAATCCGTGGATAAATGATTTTATAGAGGATTGGCAAAAAGAGAAAATTGAGGTACAAGAATCTGAATACAAGAGGGAGCCTTTTGCTTCAGATGTTAGAGACGGTCGAAGTCATCCTGTATACATGGCGCACAGTTATCATACTAAGACTCCGCACAAATCAATAATGAGATTTATTTTAAATTATACGAACCCTGGTGATATTGTGTTCGATGGTTTTAGTGGAACAGGAATGACTGGTGTTGCAGCACGTTATTGTGGAGATAGCCAAGCTGTCAAAGACTTAGGGTATTCACTAGACGGTAAAAAGATTTTTAACAACGGAAACTTTTTTAGTAAGTTGGGTGAAAGAAAAAGTATAATAAATGATTTATCTCCTATCGCATCTAATATAGGTTATAACTACAACACTCCATCAAATATTGAGTTATTTAAAAATAAAGCAAAAAAACTATTGGAAGAAATAGAAGAAAAGTTTGACTGGATGTTTAAAACAATACATTTAAAAGATAATAGCCAAACAGAATATGGGAAAATTAATTATGTTGTATGGAGTGACGTGTTTCTATGCCCTAACTGTAGTAATGATATAAACTATTGGGAACATGCAGTTGAAGTCGAGGCCAATAAAATTAACAAGGTATTTAATTGTAAGAATTGTGGGGTAGAGCTTGCAAAGAATAAATTAGAGAAATCCTTTGAAACAAAATTTGACCCTGCAATTAATAAAACTATACGGGTTATAAAACAACAACCTGTGTTGATAAATTATACATATCAAAATAATCGCTATGAAAAAGAACCTGATGATTTTGATCTAAATCTAATAAAAGAAATAGAAGAGTATGAAATCGAAACACCATTTCCAAACCAAAGAATGGTTCAAGGTGATGAATCAAGTCGAACTGATCGAATTGGATATACTCATGTTCATCACCTTTACCCTAAAAGGAATTTAATTGTATTATCATATCTTTATAAAAAAATTAAAGAGGAAAAGGATATGCCAATTTTACATTCATGGCTAACCTCCTCAATGATTCGTACAACAAAAATGTATAAGTTTACACTGAATAAAAAAATGAGTACAGTTAGTGGAACTTATTATATTCCATCTCTTTGGACAGAAAACATGTCTGTTAAGTTACTACAACATAAATTAAGAGATTTTAGTAAACTATCGAGTGAAATTGATAAAACAACAATTATAAATACTGGTTCTTCATCGCAACTATTAATTAAGGAAAATTCAATTGATTATATTTTTGTAGATCCTCCTTTTGGAAGTAATTTAATGTATTCTGAGTTAAATTATATTTGGGAAAGTTGGTTAGGTATTTATACAAATAATAGTCCTGAAGCGATTATAAGTAATTCTCAATCAAAAAAATTATTCGAATATCAAAATTTAATGACGGAATGTTTCAAAGAATTCTATAGAATACTAAAAGATGGACGCTGGATTACTGTACAATTCAGTAGCTCTCAATCAAAAGTTTGGAATAGTATACAGGAATCATTACAAAGAGTTGGATTTGTAATAGCTAATGTTTCTGCTCTTGATAAGAAACAAGGGAGTTTTAAAGCTGTCACAACAACAACAGCTGTCAAACAGGACTTAGTTATATCAGCGTATAAACCATCTAAAAAGATGATAAAAGAAATAAAGAATAATGATGGAAGTTCGGATACCGTTTGGACTTTTTTAAAAGAGCACCTTGAAAAACTCCCAGTATTTATCGGTCATAAAGGGGAAGCACAACAAATTGTTGAAAGAACTCCAAGAGTTCTATTTGACAGAATGGTTGCTTATCATGTTCAAAATGGCATATCAGTACCGGTATCATCTGCCGACTTTCAGATTGCGGTAACACAAAGGTTTACACCAAGAGATGGGATGGTATTTTTAGAAAATCAAGTGGCTGAGTATGATAAGAAACGTATTTTGGTTAAGGAATTTTCACAAATGAGCTTATTTGTTTCAGATGAAAATAGTGCAATTGAATGGTTGCGTCAGCAATTATTAAATAAACCACAATCTAGACAAGACTTACATCCTAACTTTATGAAAGAAATCCAGCATATAGAAAAACATGAATTACTTCCAGAATTGGACGAATTATTGGAGCAAAACTTTCTACTATATGAAGGAAACGGCCCTGTACCAGATCAAATTGCTAGTTATTTAAAGAAAAATTATAAAGATGTTCGCGGTTTAGATAACGATGATCATAATATGAAAAATAAAGCTATAAATCGCTGGTATGTTCCTGATCCAAACAAACAAGCGGATTTAGAAAAGTTACGTGAGAAGTCACTTCTACGTGAATTTGAGTCTTATATTGAAGAAATTAATAAGAGTAAAAAGAAACTAAAACAATTCCGAACAGAAGCCATTCGTGCAGGTTTTAAAAAAGCTTGGGGCGATAAAGAATATCAAAGGATTGTTAATGTTGGTGAGAGATTACCAGAGAAAGTTATTCAAGAGGACGATAAGTTGTTAATGTATTATGATAATGCACAAATTCGTTTGGGCCTTTAATGAAAGTATGGTGTTTTTATGAGTAGCTGGAGAGAAGAAATTTTATATATCTTTGAAAAACCATTATCACCTCTGTACATTGTGTCAGATCCTGATGGGTTACTCAATGATGAAAAAGTATTAACGGTGTTTCAAGAAAAGAACATTGCTGTTGTTGATATACAAGATACAATTAGTTTTCGATATATCTTCGAAACAAAATATCGAACTGTATTAAAAAATCGCGAAGTGTCTCTAATTGTACGTACAGATAAGGATAATCTAAATTCGATTCCGTATGATTTATTAAGGACGGGATCAAAACATAATATAGGTTTATCTTCCATTTTTCCAAAGTTATCTTATCCAGTTATAAAGAAGTTGAATATAACTGACATTGATGCCTTGTATACTGTTTATGGACAGTATCAAGGCTCTACGTCTAATAACGATACAATCGATTTCTTGTTAAAAAAAGTGTACAAAGTACATTTAAATACAATTGAAAATACAACTGACTTTATGAAATTTTTATTGTCTTACCATTATCGAGGAAAACACATCCCTAAAGACTTTGTTTTATACGTAATAAAGGAGATAAATCAAATTGAGGAATTAACGAGTATACCTGTAAAGCAATTAGTCCAATCTAGCCGTTTTTTTTATTCGTATCTTCAAGCGGAATGGCACGATTATATTAATCAATTACGCAAGGAACAAGATGTTATAAAGGATCCCATCTCTTCAAACTTCTATTATCATGCTGTACACCCCTTCTCAGATCCAGACGTAAGAAGGTTATTAAACGATTTATTTCTAGAAAACAAACTACAACCAATAAAAGGGTTTAATAAAGAGGAATTGCCTATATGGGTTCGGCCAGGGATTGTCGTTGATGAATGTGCAGATAGGGTGGAAAAATTCAATCATTTTCTTGAAAAGCTTAATGAAGAATTAAATAATACATCTACATATAAAACATGGACAAGTATTGCTAAGTTATACGGAGAACTAAGTTATTTGTATCATCAAATTGCTAATGAATTAAATGAAGATATGCATCAAAGATTTAACGATCTATCGCACACAATGAATCAAAACTTCGAGGCATGGATGTTTGAAAAGTATGCAACGTTATATAACATTCCTTATTATCCAAATCCAGTAATGGTCGACCGAATTCCACATTATTTAGAAGGTGTGCAAAGAGATAAACTCGCTTTAATTGTTTTAGATGGAATGAATTTTACTCAATGGAGTCAGATCAAGCAATCGCTTTTTAAACATGAATTTCAAGTTGAAGAGAGTGGTGTATTTGCTTGGGTGCCTACTTTAACTTCCGTATCTAGACAGGCGATTTTTTCTGGAAAAATGCCAATGATGTTTTCTGATAGTATTCACACGACAAATAAAGAAGAAAAGCTTTGGAAAACGTTCTGGGAAGATAGAGGTATACCTAAGCAAAACGTTTCATATCAAAGGGCTTTAGGGCAGGGAACTTTCGAAATTAATCAAATTGAAGCACTTACTAATAAAAATATAACAGTTGCTGGATTGGTTGTAGATACAGTTGATGCATTAACCCATGGTGCGATACAAGGACATAAAGGAATGGCTGCCGAATTAGATGTTTGGCTGCAAAATGGGTATTTGTTAAATTTATTAAATGGTTTATCCGAAGCTGGTTTTTCTATTTTTATAACATCAGATCATGGAAATACTGAATGTCAAGGAATCGGGAGAATATCTGACGGCGTTCTTGTTCAATCCAAAGGTGAACGTGTTAGAATATATAATGATAAAACTATCAGAGATGAAAGAGCAAATGAATATTCACTTCTAAAGTGGCCGAACATCGGTTTACCTGAAGGAATGAACATATTATTGGCTAATGAAGATAAAGCGTTTATTCCGAATGGTGAACAAGCAGTAAGTCACGGGTCTATCAGTTTGAAAGAAGTGATTGTACCATTTGTAGAAGTTATACCAATAAATAAGCAATGAGGGATGTCAAATGTCAAAACCAGTTGGATTTGATCAAAAAATATTATTACATCAACTAGATTATACTGCGAATGAAGCAAGAAGAACCGAAAGAAAAGATATGTATCCTTTACTTGAAGAGTACTTATTAAAAGACATAAAAGGCGCTGCTTCTAGAAGGTGCGCTAAAGCAATATTGATGAAAATATGGTATTTGGTTGATGATGAGCACCAAAACTTACGTCAACGAGCACTTGAATTATTTCCAGATGCATCTGAAATTGAACGTATAGTTTTTCATTACAGTATGACTATATTAGCTTATCCATTTTTTAAGGATTTAGTTCAAGAGATGGGAAAATTATTTAAGTTACAAGATGAAGTTACTTCTCAACAAATAAATCGTATGATGAAAAATTTATACGGTGATAGAAGACGAGTAGAAGTGGCTACTAGTGCAGTATTAATGAGTTTAAAGGCTTGGGGAATCATTACACCTGGAAAGAGTAATCACACATATAAAATTAAAGAAAAGCACTCTGTTCAATCATCTAATTTAAAAGAGTGGTTAGCTGAAGCAGTTATTCGCTGTTCAGAAGGTACATCATTAACCCTAGATGTATTAAATTCTCATCCGATTTTCTTTCCGTTTGATTACAAGGTATCATCTGCTGATTTAAATAATGATAATTTCGAAGTAAACAGACAAGGTATAGATATGATCATGGTAGAAGTTGTATAGCCCTTATTCAATTGGAATAAGGGTGCTTTACTATCGTTGAGAGGTGAATGTAATGTTGGTAAATGGCTCCATTATTAGAGGTGCACAATTTCCAGAAACAGTGGAAGTAAAAAAATGTGAGCAAATAGATGATCAATTTTTTATTGTTGAAGCTATTGGGCGTGATACCAGTCAGTTTTACGAACTGATGTTGGAAGAAAACGATATTCAATCCTTAGATATATTAAATCAGGAACATGACTATAAAAATATATCACCTGAAGATATTCAACATTTCTTACAATACTATGCGCTGGTAAATGAACGTCGTTTTAAATACTCTAGAGCGTTAGGTGGAAATAACTTAATTCCTTTGCCACATCAAATAGAAGCAGTATATAGTAGAATGTTGCAATCATCAAACGTCAGATATTTACTTGCTGATGATCCAGGTGCGGGTAAAACCATTATGTCTGGAATGTTAATAAAAGAACTTAAAGCTAGACAAAGTGTTGATCGTATTTTGATTCTCGTTCCACCTTTAGTATTAAAACAATGGCAAGAAGAGTTAGAAGAAAAATTTAATGAATCATTTCATATTATTAATCGTAATGTAGTGCGGGAATATGGAAATAAAAATCCTTTTTTAGTGAATGACCAATGCCTAGCTTCTATGTATTGGGCTTCCAGAGATGATATAAAAAGTTTAATAAATGAAGCAGACTTTGATTTAGTTATTGTAGATGAAGCACATAAAATGGCGGCGTATACGTATGGTGTTCTGAAGAAGAAAACCCGAAGAACGAGGTTGTATCAATTAGGGGAATCACTTCTAAAAAAAACGGAGCATTCTGTATTACTAACAGCAACCCCACATAAAGGTGATATGGAAAACTTTCGTCATCTAATGAAGCTTTTGGATGATGATATCTTTTCCTCGATTTCTGCAAATGAGAGCTTACGAGAAAAGAGTAATCCATTCATAATTCGACGTTTAAAAGAAAGTATGACTAATTTCGATGGAACACCTATATTCCCAAAAAGAACAACTAAAACAATAAAATATCAGTTATCCAATGAGGAATTGGATTTATATAACCAAGTAACAGACTATGTCAGAGAACACTTTAACCGAGCTGTTAATAAAGGGAGTAACAGTACAGCCTTTGCAATGATGCTATTACAACGTAGATTGAGTTCGTCTATTGAAGCTATTCATATTTCACTTAAACGAAGGAAGAAAAGGTTGGAAAAACTACTGGAACGAACATTGAAAGAAAGAAAAAGTTATCTTGCTAAATTAAAGAAGGTGGATATCACTGACTACAATGAGGAATCCTCGGAAACGGTAGAAGAGATAGAGACCAAACTACTCTATTCAATAGATGATATAGATCCAGAAGAAATTAATGTTGAAATTAGTGAGCTTGAAAAATTAATTAACCAAACTACCTATATTCGACAAAATTTTGTTGAACGAAAATATAAAGAACTTGAGGAAACTTTGTTTGGCATCAACGGTTTGTTAAATGAAGATGAAAAGATTTTAATATTTACAGAATCAAAAGATACTCTGAAATACTTGGAGAAAAAATTGCTTGAACGTGTACCTTCTGTTGCAAAAATTATTGGTGAATTTACCATGGACGAAAGGAGAAAACAAGTAGAGAAATTCAGGAATGAATCACAGATTATGCTGGCTACTGATGCAGGTGGAGAGTCTATTAACCTCCAATTTTGTAATCAAATGATCAACTACGATATTCCATGGAACCCGAATAGATTAGAACAACGGATGGGTCGTATCCATCGTATCGGTCAAAAAAATGAAGTCTTTGCTTTTAATTTGGTAGCTGAAAATACTAGAGAAGGTAATGTAATGATTCGTTTGATTGAGAAAATGGAACGGATGAGAGCTGATTTAGGTTCTGATTCAGTATATGACTTTATTGGTGAAGTACTGGAAGATAAGTATGATAGTTTAGCCAATTTAATGCAAGAAGCTATTATTAATCGTGAGAAATTAGATGAGATCATCATGAATATGGAAAAATCATTATCAGAGGAACATGAAAATCTGTTAAAACTTGTACAGGATGAAAAATTAGATGAAGACACTATTGATTTACCTCATTTAAAAAGAGAACAGAACCATATTGCTGTCCATCGTTTACCGAAAAGAGGATATGCAAACTTTGTAGATCATGTATTTAAAATGAGAAAAGTACGAGTTTATGATTCAAATGATGGTTTTGTCAAACGAATTGAGCGGTTTCCGAAGTTTATCAGGGATATTGCATTAAAAGAAAATATCCAGCTTGATTTTACTGAATCAATACGTTTTACAGGATACCAAGAATATGCAAATGAATACACACCACAAATCGATATTGATTCTCCTATACTTAAATTAGGGCTGAATTTAACAAAGAAAGAGCTAGATAAGTACGCATTAGGTCGATATATGGCTGCTTATCCAGTTTCAGAACCATTAAGTATTGAGTGTTACCTAATAGGAATCAATGATGGTACTGGTGAAATGCTAAAAAGCGAACTTATTTTTCTAGCAAAACGAGAAAATGGACAAACCATTGAAATTGACCCTTATTGGTTGTTCCAAAGTAAGCTTACGGGTGAAGGTATTAATTTAAACGCAGATAAAGATACGACATTAAAATCAGAAGCACTTAAAAAAGCAATTAAAAGCAGGAATGAAGTGAAGGACAAACGAGAGAAACAATTAAACAAAATGAAATCATTCTTAGATAAAACGTACCGAGTGCAATACGATGAGACACTTCAGAAACTTGAGGAATATCAAAGAGACAATATTGATAATAAAAACAGTGCGTTGATCAATCAGATGAATTCCAGATTAATTGATATTGAAAATAAGAAGGAAGACCGTCTTAGTTTGATTGAAAGGCAAGCTAATATTGGAATGATCCCACCAAAACAGATTGTACAATTAGAAGTAACACCGAATGGCAAAAATAGCAGGTTAATTTCTACAGATTATCAGGAAGTTATTGAAAAATATGAGAAGGCAAATGGCCGACGAAATGTTAAAGCGTATGCACCATTCTCACTGGTAGATTTTTATAGTGAGCGGTTTAATGGGGAAGAAAGGTTTATTATTTTAACAGAAAACAAGAACTTTTTTCCTGATGAAGATTATATAGAAGATCTTCATGAGATTTTGGAGTGGGTATACATTTATGTTGTTAAGGATGGAAGAGTTGTTGAAGAAAGGGCTATGGATAAAGAAATTGTAATATAATAGTTATTGAACTAAAGGGGGAGCGTTCAATGAAGAACCAAAAGGAAACGATACGTAGAATGGTAAATTATTTAAATAATGAGGAAAAGGATGGCGGCTTCTGGCTGCCCAATATTCAAAGACCATTTGTTTGGAAAGAGGAGCAAACAGAGCGTCTATTTGATTCAATTCTTAGAGAATATCCCATAAGTACATTGCTTGTGTGGAAGACTAAGAGCAGTATTAAACGTCGAGAATTCATCCAAAACTATAAAAAGAAACAGAAGTTGTCGGACTTTTATGTATTAGAGGATTCAAAAATAAAGATGTTAGTACTAGATGGGCAACAACGCTTACAAAGTTTGTTCATTGGCTTAAAAGGTAGTTACGAGGGAAAAGAATTATATTTGGATATTTTAAGTGGCGATTTAACACAACCAGATGATATTAGATACAAATTCAAGTTCATGGAAAAGGAAAAGGTTAAATTTCCATGGATAAAGTTCAAAGATATTGTGTTTAGTAATGGAGAATATGATGAAATTAGTGAAAGACTAATTGATAGATCACATATTGATTTAACTAGAGAACAGGAAAGACGCGTAAGAAGAAACGTTTCTAAAATAATAAGGATTTTCACTTCAGATGAAACATTGATTTATCAAGAATTAGATAGTGTTGATAATGAGGAAGCATATACTGAAGATGATGTCGTCGAAATTTTTATAAGAGCTAATTCTGGAGGAACTGTATTGGGGAAATCCGATCTATTGTTCTCTCTCTTGTCTGCTAGTTGGTCAGAATCTGATGAGAAGATGGAAGAATTACTAGAGGATATTAATAACACAGGTTATAAATTCAATCGTGACTTCGTGTTAAAAACATGTTTATCACTGCTTGATAAAGGTGCAGCTTATAATGTTTCGAAATTTAGAGATGAAACTACGCGAGAAGCAATTTCAGATAAGTGGGATGATATTGCCAATGCAATCAAGGATGTAAAGGACTTTTTATATGGTAAGACGTATTTAAGGTCAGATAAAGCATTAACATCTTATCTGGGGTTAATACCAGTCATTTATTTTAGATATCATTTTAAAAACCAGTGGAATAGCGTTAAAAAGCTAGATGAATATATATTAAGGACATTACTAACTGGAGCTTTTAGCGGAAGTCCTGACACAGTTATAGATCGTTGTATTGATGCGATAAAAAAATCACAAGATTTTAAAGTAGATGATCTATTTGACGCTATTCGAAGAAGCGGCCGAAACTTACAAATTGGTGAAGAAACAATTCTTGAACTGTCTTATGGATCTAAAAACATCCATTTAATTTTTAACCTTTGGTATAAGGACTTTTCATACCATCCTGCATTTGTAAATAATCAACCACAAGTTGATCACATCTTCCCGCAGAGTGCATTAAAAACAATAAAAAGTGTAAATTCGACTACAGGAAGGAAAGTTTTAGCATATAGAGCAGAAGATCGGGATCAGATTGCAAATTGTATGTTATTAACACAGCAGGAGAATGGCTCAGGCGGTAAGAGTGCTACTCTACCGGAAAAATGGTTTGAAGGTAAATCAGATGACTATTTAGATATGCACTTAATACCTAGAGACAAAAACCTTTGGAAGTTGGAAAACTATCCTCAGTTCATAGAGGAAAGAAAAAAGCTTATATTAGATAAGTTTAAGGATTTAATCTACTAATCTATTGATGAGGAGTTAAGACTATGGAATATAAATCTGTGGAAGATATTTTTCCTCTTATGAAAGATGAATACCACCGAAAAATGGCAGAAAAAATCTTCACCTATATAGACGATCATTTTGATGGTATTGAAATAGTCTCACTTAGGAAATGTATTTCAATTGCAAAGAAAGGTTTTATAAAGTTTGCTACGATCACGACAGAAAATGGTAATGCACTATTACTGCATTTTCCACCTGAAATTAGAGATAACCTCTTAACACGAAAAGATGAATTTAGTGTTCAGTATGAAAAGCCAAAGCGGGAACTGTATATAAACCAAATCAACATTCCTTTTGCTTACATACATGATGTGAACGAGTTACAAAAGTTAATTAAGATTGCTTATGATAATCCAAGAATGAAGAGGCATAGAGGTAATCAAAAAAGCTCTCTGTGAGGAAGGTGAAATTATGTGGAGGAATGTTGATCATTCGAAAAAAAGAATTACTTTTCATGGAGACAACTGTGTTTTTATTCCTACAACTGATTCAAAGTACAAAAAAGTTAAGGGTCTACTTGATGGTGGCTGGCTTTATTTTAAAGATTTTTAAGAGGCACAATCCTATTATAAAGAATTATAAAGTATATTAATGCGGAAGTTGTAGTGGTTGCAAAGAAATTAAAAATTTTTAATGGTTTAGGAGATTAAAATGGTAAAAGTAGGTAGGAATGATCTGTGCCCTTGCGGAAGTGGAAATAAATATAAAAAGTGTTGTATTAATAAGTCTGGTCGTAATATCTCCAATGTAAATACTATACCAATTGAAAATTCTGAGTCAGATTTTGAATATATTGAGGATAATTCAAAGAAACTTGAGAAAGTTATTTCTCAATATACCATTGAAGATGTAACAAGGGCTATTTTCTGTATTAATTCATGGGCAGATAATCGTTCTGCGTTAGCTCAAACATTAACGCTAAATCAGTCATTGAGTAATATTAAAGAGTTTGGAAAACAAGATATTAAGGAATATTCTGAGTTTAAAGCGTTTTTTGATGAAATTGCTATTTATTTGCCAATCACATATAGAGAAGATTTGACATTAAATGATTTTGGCGAAGTGAAGATTAATGTTGATGGTGAGACTTTTCCGGTGATTCTTGGTACCGGTCATGAGCAAGTGTTTGGTGTTATGCACTTTATGCCTGTATTAGCAAGAGTTACGGAAATGACAGCTGACCTTAAAAATATTTTACATTATAATCGTATAATAATTAATTCGCTTGCTGATAGTAACACTTCATTTAATGAAAATTATGATATAGCTTTTGAAATTCCTTCCGAGCAGTATTGGCTTGCTGTGAATTCTCTTTTAAATTCAAAGGAATTTATAAAACACGCCAACCAAGCTTCTCAAATAATGGGACATCAAAAAGGCCCAATTGAAATGCGCCATTTTTTCGTATATAAGGGAGATTACTATCCGCTTTTTAATACCTCAATAATGGTAGATTTTTATAAAAGGCTTCTTTCATTGGCGACAGCTGAGGAATACAATCGCCATATCAACTTGACATTTAGGAGTCTGTTAGAAAATTCCTTTAATTTTTCGGATAATACTAGGTCAAGAGTACTTATTGCTCCTAAAGTTTTTAATAGAAGCACAGGGGAACTATGCACTGACAATCATTTAGCATTTATGACTGTCAGTAATGACAGAGTGTTAGTTGCGATAAATAAAGGAGACTTTAATAATGTTGATAGCATTAACAATGAAATTAATTTAATAAATTCATTGCATGAAAGAAATCAACTCCGTTTCTGTGAAACGATATACAGAAAAGAGCTAAAAGGTGGATATGCATTTGATGTTTTAGCCGAAATGCCAGTATATATCTTGTTGATTGAACCGCTCACTGATATATCTGCACATGGAGCATTATTTGGTAATGCTACAGAAAATTTCTCATGTTCTGCTCTTGATTTGTTTTATATGTTGGGCTTTATGGAAGATTTCAATGAGCTGTTAGATTTTATTGAATATGAACAGACAGAAGAAGCCCAAATAATGGCCATCGGTGGAAAGAGCAATCTCTTTTTTTCTTGGAAAAATGCACACCAACATATTGCATCAGGCGCAATTGAGTTCGGTCTAATTTCTGTATCATATGGAAGTGCAGATCATTACGTGTTTGAATACTTTACAAACAACCTGAATAATTACCCTTTTAATTTACAATCTGAAATGTTTGCTAACCCACTTGATTGGAAAGTTAAAGAAGTGGATTTGGGATACTCACATTTTGATCACAAGGGATGTCGAGGTTTCGGGGGAGAGGGTAAGAGGATTGGAGCATCAACTTTTCTTTTTCTTGCCCACAACGTAGAGTTTTTTATAAAAGAAGACTTCACGCATGATAATCATGCTGCACTAAGAACTATTGATGACTTAAATCAGCGTCTTTTTAATAGATACGGAGAAATACTTGCCTCGTCATCACTCCTAAAGGGAAGAATACTGCAAGTTATGTATATGCCCATGCATTACGCAAAAGGAGTTGACCATTCTGGATTTACTTTAGACAAGGATAAAAAATATGTCTTTAGTGACATTTATGTCGGAACAGATACAATAATTATTAGATATGCAGTTAATATAGATAAGTTAATGTCGAGCATAATGAATGCTAGCGATAAAAGTATAGAATCGGCATATTTTTTGGAGTTAGTTTCTCCTCTGAAAAAATATATGCAGTCTTCCTTTGAAAAATTAGAGTCGATTGTCAAAAATGACTCTTCACTAAAAAAAGAAGTGGGCGTATTTACAGTAAAACTAGACTACTATTATTCTGATATGGCGCCAGATATTCAAATAAAAGCTCAAAGCCTTGTAAAAGCAAGGAAAGAAATTGCAAAAGTTTGTTTTGAAGCAGGTGTAGAGACTGGAGAATATAGAGGAAGAAAAGCGACCCGCGCAATAAGAAAAATGCAGACAGAAATTGTAAAAGTTTTTGAGAATCAAATATCACAATATGACAAAATAAACTTACACAACAAAGTTTTGAACTATTATTCTACTCAATTGCATGGGATAATTATTAATCTCAAACGATACTCAAGTTTTAAAGACTTAGATCCTTTAGTTCAAAGTGAATTTGAGGAGAAAACAAGAAATATTCGGGAAGAAAATAGGCGAAATCTAAGAACGGCTCAGTATCTTTTAGAGAGTAACCTTGCAGTCCAGCGTCAAGAGAACGACAGGTCTGACTGTGATAATGCTGAATTTCAAAATTTATTGGCATTTGCTGATTGGCTAGTTGTACTTCAAGACAATGCCGATAATTGCCATTTCTCGGATCTTGATGTATCTATTCAAATTGATAATGAATACAAGGTCGATACTGTTTTGTCTCAATATAGTAGTCTGCAGTATGAGGAAATGATCCTGCGAAAGTATGGACAAAATGATTACACAATTAAAAACGACGAAATAGATAAAGAGTACCTAATTCAATGTTCAAAAGCTTTTTTAGCAGATACAGGAATAGAACTGAGCTTATTAATATCTTTACTTGAGTACCTACAACTAGAAGTCGTAGAAAAGCCATTTGTAAAGGAGATATATCCAAATGTTTTCGAAGCTCCAAAGGCTGATCTGATAAGTGATTTCTTTAAACTGTTAATAGAGCATAAAGATATGGAAAAAGTTGAAAATGCTCTACATTTTATTACACTTGATTGTAGTAAATTAAAATTTTTGAATGGAACAAATCATGATATTTTACCATTTTGGGATCGAGAAAACCGTAAAGATAGATTTGATATTAAACCTATTATAATTCAAGACAGTAAATGTATATTTTCTCCAGTTGCTTTTAAACAATTAGCTACATCTTGGAGAAGTGGATTACTAGATTGGTATCCACCTTACGAAATAGGCTTACAAAGTGTAAAAGATGTACTAACAAAGTGGAAAAAAAGATATGAAGATGAGATGGTGAAGGATATAGCTAACGCATTTACAGAAAAGGGGTTTCACCCTGTTTTTTCTGATTTTGAACTAGCATTTAGATATCCTAAAAGTGAATTCCCCGATTACTTAGGTGATTATGATGTTTTTGCTGTTAATCAATCAAAAAGAGAAATATGGATAATTGAAAGCAAAGTTCTACAAAAAGTAGGATCAATTTACGAGGATCAAATGCAGCAAAAAAGCTTCTTCTTCCAACATAAAGATGACGAAAAATTTCAGAGAAGAATTGACTATATGAGGAATAGCTTTTCTAAAGTAATATCTGTTTTAGGTTTAGAAGCTATGGATTATGAGGTGATACCATACATGGTAACCAATAAACTATTTACTTCTAGGTATAAGAAGTTAGATTTCTCAATAATATCCTACTATGAATTAATGAAAAAAATTGAAGATTAGGTTACATTGGTGAAAATCACCATGAGGGTAGTGTTGGGCAGAACTAGTGCATTTCTCTCTTTATTTGAAACGAAAAAGATAGAATTAAACAAATCTAGCCCATAGTATGGAAGAAAAGTGGATGTTTCCGTGAGGACATTCGATTGGGATATCAAAATTAAGAAAGTGATTAAGGTTTGGAGGGATAGAAGTGGAAAAATTACCAGAGGTTAATAGTTTAAGAAATGCTGTTCAAGAAGTAGTCAAGAATAATAAGTCTATAGGATACAATCCCACCCGATTTATGCAAATAGTATCCGTAAATGATAAAGAACTAATTAATGTGTGTACTAGTTTAGTGAAAAGCCAAGATGCTCTTAGTGCAATATTCGACGCATTATTAAAATATCCAAATCTTTTAACTCTTGAAGACCTTGTTGGAGTTTATGGAGACCAATGGGGATTTGATACCGAGATTATTGAGGAAGCTAAACTAAGGAGCAACGCTTATGATGAGATAATAGGTAGAAAACGATTTACAAAAAGTTAAACATTTTATTGTATGTTAGAGAAAGACCTATAAACTAATGTGTTAGATAAAGGCTTATTAAGTTCACATTCAATTTATTGAAGGTGTTTGTGCCTGAGTAAAATTTAAGATATTTATAATGAGTTAATATAGGTGAAAGGAGAATTAAACGTGATTAAATTCAAAAAAATTATTATTAATGGATTTAAGGATTCATCAAGGGAATTAAAGTTAGATTTTTCAAACGAAATGATATCTGTCATTTATGGAGATAATGGTAGCGGCAAAACAACACTCCTTAAAATCCTACATGGTTTATTATCAAAAGATGAGAAGCTGCTATTAAGAGAAAAGGTAAAAAATATTACTATTTATTTTACTGAAGGAGATATCTGTAACTCTGTAACTATATCACTTGAGCATGAATTTCTTGACAGTGATGAGCTAGAAGAAGGGAAATCAATATATAATTGGTCAGAATTTGATAATTCCTCTCTCTCGGAAACCTCCTCTATCCTATTTGGCGTAAATAGAGGAATACCTAGTAGACTAGGTATAGATGATCACGATGTTTATAGGTTTATATCAAGGAGCAATTATTATAGAGATGTGTTTAAGGAAAGTGCGATAGCAAGAGAGTTCTCTAGAGATTTGAATAGGTATTTACGTAATCAAGACATTCAAAATAAGAGAAGTTATTTATTTGATAGAAAGATTGCAAAATTCGATAAGAAACATTTATTGGTAGACAATATAAACATTGAAACAATTCAAGAGATTATATTCAGGAGATATACAATAGCTAAAAGGATCTCGTCCGAAAGAGTTCAGAAAGCTCTTTTTGACACATTATCTTTTGCTATAAACCCCGAATTTAATAGTGGGGGTTATGAATACTTAATGAATGAAGGAGATTTTATCAATCAATTATCAAATAACAAAGACAAATTATTAGAGGCATTATCAAATGCTGCAGATAATGGTCTTAGAAATGAACTATTAAACATATTACAAAATAATGATCTAAAGGAAATAATGGAATACTGTTCTAAAAGTGATCTTCTCTCCAATTTACTGTATAGAATGATACATGAACTAAAAGAAGAGGAATATATTTTAGAATCAATAAGTACCTTAGAAGATATCTTTAATAGTCATTTATCTAAAAATAAGAAAATTGTTATTACAAACGATGAGGTTTATATTAAATTAGAATCTGGAAGTCATAGTTTAAATGAGTTATCTAGTGGAGAAAGGCACCTTCTTACTTTTTTAACAATGTTCCTTATTGAGGGAGCAAATAAACAATTTTTAATAATTGACGAACCCGAACTATCCCTAAATATTAAATGGCAGAGAGAAATATTGCCTTTGTTACATAGACTGGCTCCAACTTCTCAAATAATTGTTGCATCTCATAGTCCTTCTATAGCTAAAAAAAATACAAACTACCTTGTAAGGTTAGATTGAGGATACATAAAGTATGAAACATGATTTAGAAGAATGGATTACTGAAGCTATAATGGCAGATACACCCGTAATTATAGTGGAAGGACATGATGATATTCAATTCTATGAAAGATTAATTATTGACATGGAAAAAGATGCAGTTGTAGAGGCAGTTGAAAATATTGAAGGCTATAATGAAGGTTCTGATGGAGTAATTAATTGTATAAAAGATTTACAACAAAAGTTTGATGAGAGAGATGAAAATAAAAAATATATTTTGGGTATTATAGATAGGGATGCTAGGTTTTATAGAAATGAAATACCTGATTATTTAGGTTTACTAATACTTAAATTCTATTCATTTGAAAGTCACTTTATAACACAAAGGAACTTAATAGAGTTAATTCCAAATCTAACATATGTTAGTAATCGACATGTAGACGTAAAAACTATTAATTATATTGAGGATGAACTTTATAAAAGGGATTTTGTGGATTTGTATTATTTTTCATTAGAAGCACTTAAGAATTCATGTGAAAGAGAATATACAGGTATAGTAAGTTATAGTGATGAAGCAGGGAGTATCTTCTCTGAAGGATATAAACCGATATTATCAGAAAAAATATATGCAAAAAAAAATGAATTAGATGAATTTGCTATATCTAAAGGCATAACCTATGGTGATTTAAAATATATTGCAAAAGGAAAATGGATACTACATGTTTTTAGTAAGTATTTAACATCTAAGATTAAACAATTAAAGGACGCATGTGAAAATAATGATATTAATAAATGTAATTTTTGTTTAACTGGTGTAAACCATAAGTGTTTGTGGAAGGTCAAAGGAAACTTTCAGCATGGACATGTTAGCAATATAATTACAAATTATATTGATGAAACTGAGATAAAGTATATAAAGGATCGCTTTAAGCTTCTTGCATAATGATTTATTATATTAACTTAACACAATCATCAGGTAAAGAAATATACCTACCATTAATATAAACTGTGATAGGATATGATCTAAAATAATCAATTGAAATTATCGTTCCTTCCTTATAAGCAACATCTTTGTATGTGGAATGGAAGGGGAGTAAACCTGTTACGAAAATTTGATTTCCAATTTCAAAAGGCATTTAAATCACCCTAATAATAAAGTTTATTAAATATATTATTACCAAATAAGACGGTAATGAAACGAGTTTTTTCTATATTATTCGTTGAAATATAAAAATATGATGGCATTCTTAAAAAAATTATTATGGGCAGAGTGCTATTAACTCTACCCTTTTTTATTAGTTTACCCTATCCAATGTTACGGTGAACCGTATCATAAATAAATGAGCTTCGATAATAAAGAGTGTGGCTGAGACAAGAGGACTTCAGCCAAAGCAAAAACTATCGCTATAATGTGGAAGACTAATATAGAATTCAGTATTATAAGGATTTTCGTTCTCTTTTTTTATTGTCTGAAAATTTAGAAAATACCATTGCTTTTTCCTTCCGTTCACTATATTATTATATTTCACTATGAAAAAAAGGAGGTTTCAGCGGTGGTTACTTTTATAGCATCTATTGTATTGTTAATTGTGGGCTACATTGTTTACGGTAAGGTGGTTGAACGAATTTTTGGCATTAATGACCAGGATTCAACGCCTGCTTATACAAACAATGATGGTCTTGATTATATGCCAATGAGTTGGTGGAAAGCGAGTTTAATTCAACTATTGAATATCGCTGGAACCGGTCCGATATTTGGTGCCATAATGGGCGCATTATATGGTCCAGTCGCATTTATATGGATTGTTATCGGTTGTATCTTTGCTGGAGCAGTACATGACTACTTTTCTGGAATGATATCACTTAGACATAATGGAGCTCAGTTTCCGACACTTGTCGGTAAATATCTGGGCGGTAAAATGAAATTCATTACAACGATTGTTTCGATCATATTAATGGTCTTAGTGGCAGCAGCATTTACTGCAGCACCTGCCCAGTTACTTACGCAAATCACGCCACTTAACACTACTACTTGGTTGGTAATTATTTTTGCGTATCTAATACTTGCGGCGATTCTACCAATTAATAAAATAATCGGAAGAGTGTATCCTATATTTGGAGCTATCTTAATTTTCATGGCTGTATCAATTGGTATTGGAATGTTCTTCTTTTTTGATCATCCAATTCCAAATTTAACATTAAGTAATTTACACCCAGGAGATTTGCCCATTTGGCCGTTATTAATGGTC
Source organism: Gracilibacillus xinjiangensis (assembly GCF_042651765.1). NCBI lineage: Bacteria > Bacillati > Bacillota > Bacilli > Caryophanales > Bacillaceae > Gracilibacillus > Gracilibacillus xinjiangensis. Next base: position 105,371 of record NZ_JBHSDT010000004.1, read on the forward strand.
ACAATATCCTGTGGGGCGATTTCTGGATTTCATAGTACGCAAAGTCCCATCTTAGCTCGTACCTTAAAAAAAGAAAGTGAAGGTAGAAAAGTTTTTTATGGAGCTATGATTGGTGAAGGCGTAATTGCTATGGTTTGGGCAGCAGCAGGGATGACCTTTTTTGGTAGTACGGGTGCATTAAAAACAGCACTGGATGCAGGAGGTCCAGCTGGGGTCGTTAATGAAATTAGTATAACGACGTTAGGTGCATTTGGCGGATTCATCGCCATTTTAGGTATTGTGGTTCTCCCAATTACCACAGGTGATACGGCATTACGTTCCTCCAGAATGATGCTGGCGGAAGTATTGTCTCAACTTACGAAGAAAGATTTTAATGGGAAGGGGCAATTAGCTTTACTTACCATACCTGTGACTGGTGGAACGCTATATCTAACTACGATTGATTATAGCTTCCTCTGGCGCTATGTTGGAGGATCGAATCAGATTGTAGCTGCGGTGATGTTATGGACGGCAACCATGTACCTAGTGAAAAATAACAAGTTTCATTGGATTTGCAGTATTCCGGCTTTGTTCATGACAGCAGTAGTAAGTACGTATTTCTTCTATGCACCGGAAGGCTTTGACCTGGACTATGGTATTTCTCTAATTTTAGGAATGGTAATTTGGGTAGCTGTACTCGCTTGGTTTGTATGGCAACTTATTAAACATAAAAGAGCAAGCAACTATTTAGATTCAAAGCTGAAAGCAGGGTAGTGACGGGTATTGCTATCCTCTTTAGAAATATAAAGGTGGAGCCATAAATAAAGGTAAGATGGCATTTCTTTTGGAATATATTCTGAGTTAATTCGCAGTCTTTTCTACCAAATAACTCTGTTTGTATTAACCCATATTAAAACAAAATAAAGTAGTTGAGATGTATCTATCATTCTTCTATTGTTAGTGGCATAAGGTATATTAGTTTCAATTCAATATGAAGGCATGTTAAGAGGGCATTGAAAATTCAATGTCCTCTTTGCTGTATAAGTTATTAGCGTCATTCATGATGTAATAATAGAGTGAATTACTGGAAAACAATCGACTTCTTATCGATTAGATAATTTAGAAGAACTCGAAATGTTCTTTGTTATAGAAATAGTGTAGAATATATGTAGAAAAATTAATTCAGTTTTTCGGGAGGCATTAAAATGGAGTTAAATAATATCTATGAATTCTTTAGCAGTAAAACAAGGGAACTAACTGAACAATGGTATGACAGATTAGATAAAACAGGTTCAAGAGGTGTATACTCTTCTGATGAAAAAGATACTATTGCTGCTATTAAAGAACAGAACCATGAATTTCACCAATTATTTATAGAAGTATTCCAGCGTGATAGAAGTACATTTATGAATAACTTAGAGAATTGGATTATAAAGATTGCACACGATGAAGCGCATGGACACACTCCCATTCATGAGATTATAAGGGAATTTCATATAACTCAACTCCAATATCAAGAGTTGTTAAATGAGTACTTCAAATTAAATAAAAGTCAGTATTCTTTAGATGAAATATTCTCTCTAAATAAGTTGATAACGGATATGATGGGAAAAGTAATTGAGTGGTATACAAAAGAATATAACCAAAATGCTGAAAGAAAACTTGTTGCTCAACAAGAATTAATTTTTGAATTAAGTACCCCGGTAATTGCTTTAGATAACCATATTGCTTTGTTACCTTTAGTTGGTGAAATAGATACGAACAGAGCGAGAATATTACTTGAAAAAACTCTAGAAGACTGTGCTCACTTAGATATCGATCATTTATTATTAGACCTGTCAGGTGTTGTGGTTATAGATACTATGGTTGCCCATCAGATTTTCCATTTAGTAGAAGCATTATCAATTATCGGTGTTAAAACTCATCTATCAGGTATTCGTCCGGAAGTTGCACAAACAGCGATACAATTAGGATTGAACTTCCATGACATCAGCATAAATTCCTCCTTATCGAAAGCAATTAAAGTGGTTAATATTTAGTCCTTAAATAAAACAAGCACTTCTTTACCATATCTTTTACTTTCACTATTCCATGAAAGAGTACGATACTATCATTCATCGGTGACAGTGTTTTCATTTTTGTTTCTATTTCTGTACTAAACGGTGCGTTTATTGTGAGATTGGGGATAGCATTATACGCTAGTACTGGAGGTGAATTTATTGGATAGTGCAAAGGTAGGGCGGTTAATACAAAGCCTTCGAAAAGAAAAAGAGATGACCCAACGAAATCTAGCGCTTCTTATGAATGTGAGCGAGCAAGCGATTTCCAAGTGGGAGCGTGGTATTGGGTGTCCGGATATTTCATTGTTGAGCAGCTTATCCGAGATACTAGGTGTGAATATTGAGAAAATATTGTCGGGAGAGTTACGACCGAATGATCAAGACAGTGGAAGTATGGGGCGAATGAAATGGTATTCATGTAAGGGCTGTGGTAATGTGATAACAAGTACAGGCGGAATCAATCTTTCCTGCTGTGATAGAATTCTAGAACCGCTTCAGATCAATCCGATAAACGAAGGACATAATATAACGGTTGAAGAAGTAGAGCATGATTATTACGTCACTCTGAAGCATGAGATGAGCAAAGATCACTATATCTCTTTTTTGGCTTATGTATCGATTGACAGAGTTCTTATCATCAAATTATATCCGGAACAAGATGCCGACACACGCTTCCCTAAGCTGTATGGGGGAACCCTATATTTCCATTGCACTCAGCATGGATTGTTTCAGTACGATGTGGGGAGATCTAAGGGAAGGAGGGGGCAAAAAGGTGAAAAAGGCATTACTGATCATTGATATGCAAACAATGCCTTTTGTTTGGAAAGATTATGGAGGCAAGGCCCTTTATCATGAGGAAAGACTACTCGTGAATACAAGACTTCTAATTGATAGGGCTAGGCAAGCCCAATCGCCCATATTTTATGTTTTGCACACGGAGACGACAGGGCCGCGGTCGGTTGATCAACCATTATGGGAAATAGTAGATCCGGTTGCCCCTGCGCCAGAGGATTTCTTTATTATTAAGTATCATGCAGACTCCTTTCATGAAACGGATCTTCACATGTTGCTGTGTAACAATGGGGTCAAGGGGTTGGTGATATGCGGTATTCAGACAGATTACTGTGTAGATACAACAGTGAAAAGAGCTTATTCCTATGGGTATGAAGTGGAGTTGGCTAGCGATTGTACGAGCACCTTTGATTCAGATGAGTTAACAGCCGAACAGATCATACGTCATCATCATCATTTGCTACAGCAATTCGCTTCCCTTTTGCCATCGGATCAGGTGGTATTTAAAGCTTAGATCCGCATATCAAAGGGTCACCCGCAAAGGATGGCCCTTAAAATTTGCCGTTAGAGACAGCGTGGTGAACCATACATAAGTAAAGACGGTTCTATACTTTGAAATAAAACCCTAAAAAAAGGCTAAACAAGAATAGAGAGAAGTTTATGTAACTAAAAAAAATAATTAGAAGAAAAAGATAGCTTAACTTTTAAGTAAAAAACAGGTCAACATAACGGTCGTTTGATCTCATAGAAATTATTGAAAAGTATTCTAAGTTGCGATGATGGAATCGCAAGGTGAATAATTACCTACTTTAATACTTGTCGAGGATTGAACATACCACCTATGGTTTCAAAAAAAGATAATCATAATGATAGCATAAACTTTTAACTCTTAGGTGATAGAGGCTCACATATTCCTAAAGCCTTTATCACCGTTGGTTCGTTCCGGAACTGGTTTAAATTTTTTCTTAATGGTTAAATAATTTTCTATCTCATACAATAAATGAAATAATGCAGATCGGACTTCGAACTCTTTCCGGGAACTTGGAAGCTCCATTTCCCGAAATTCCTGTGTCAATTCATCCAGCTGTTTTAAGTAAAAGATGGCGGTATTGCCCGGATGAACGGCTTTACTCAACTCCTCCATAAATTCAGCTATTTTTTGACTTTGCACGACTGTGTGATCAAGCGTAGATATCAATGGCAGCATACGTTCCATAATCTCAAACTGTTTTTCTCTCATTTTAAAATAATGATAGTAGTAATCATCATGACGAAATAAATGGTTATCACTCGCTTTCAGTGCATTTGCAAGCCCGTCATCAATTTTATTGGAAGCAGTTATGAGCTCCTCCCCGCCCCAATCCGTGATATTTCCCCGTAAATAGCGTGCATATTCATACCAGACCTTTTGAAAACATTGCTCAAGTTCTCGTTGATTGTTTCGCATTTGTTTTTCATTGCTTGGCATATATGTATTCATTAGAAGTGCCGCTCCTACCCCAATCAATAATAGCAAGATTTCATTGAGCAGAATATCGAGTGTAACTTGTTCCAGTGTGTAGAGATGGAGCATGAATACCGTGCTTGTCACAATTCCTTTTTTTGCCTTTACATACACGACTATCGGAATAAATAAAAGCAGCAATGCACATAGCACGATAACATGATAACCGAGAAATTCGAACATGACTGTCGCTAAAGCCAATCCAATAACACATGCAACGATTCTCTGCCATGAAGCTTTTAGGGAGTCTTTTTTTGTCACCGAAATACAAAGTATCGCGGTAATTCCTGCTGACACATAAAAATCAAGCTGCAGCTGCTCTGCTATGAATATGGCAAGGGCAGCACCTACAGCAGTTTTTAGTGTGCGGTAACCTATGATGTTAAACATATATTCTATTTCCTTTCCTCTTTCCATGAGATGTATTAAAGACGTACTTTTATTATAATCGAAATGGCAGAGATTAAAAAATTCGTCGAAAAATAACGTTTCATATCCGGCCACTTATGTTTCAATTTTTGTTTATAATACATCATTCCATTAAGGCATTCGTGATGTTTCATTATTTATCCGCAAAAATAACTATTGAAACGTTAAGATTGAGCAAGCAGACTCCTTTCATGAAACAGATCTTCATATGCTGCTGTCTAACAATGGGATCAAGGGGTTGGTGATATGCGGTATTCAGACAGATTACTGTGTAGATACAACAGTGAAAAGGGCTTATTCCTACGGGTATGAAGTGGAGTTGGCTAGTGATTGTACGAGCACCTTTGATTCAGATGAGTTAACAGCCGAACAGATCATACGTCATCATCATCATTTGCTACAGCAATTCGCTTCCCTTTTGCCATCGGATCAGGTGGTATTTAAAGCTTAGAACCGAATAGCGAAGGGCCGCCCGTAAAGGATGGCCCTTAAAAATTTCCATCAGAGACAGCATGGTGATCGTACCATAAGTAAATGAGGTATTCTATTAATAATGCACGATGAGGTTCTAACAGATCTTTAGGGGAATAAAACGCTTACTTCTGATGCACTAACGGGGTGTATAGGTACTGAACAACAAGTTTGAAGTCAATTTTGTCTATAGTAATCTTAACACCATAATCAGAGTGAATTATTTATATTCCATGTAAATACATGGGAGGAGGGAACAAATTGGGGAGATTATCTAACAATAAAGACTATTTATGCAAAAATTTTTGAACAAGAGTGGAAAGACTGCCCTTTTTTAATTTTTCTAATGGAATTAATTTTCCATCCATCGTTACTGCAGGTAAAGACGTCACTCCATATTCTGCTACTTTTGCTTCCATCGTACTTTTGGTATTGGGGTTACTAGCATCATAAACGTGAATAGAACATCGTGAGCAAGCATAGTCTTTCACTTTATTTTCGAGTTCACTTGAAAATTGATTGCTATCTGTAAAAATTTCAATAGTTTTGCTCATCATTATCACCCTTTTAGTTTTTTTAATACAGGACAATCTTGCTTATCCCTTGGGAAGGATTGGCTAGGCCGTGAGACTGCTAGTTCTAACAATGATTTGAAATATTCCAATCTAGAAATCTCCTCGTTAATTTCATTAATTTTTTCCATAGAGAATTCATACATTTTATCTGTTGGAAAATAGTCATCCTGTTTAATTAGTGCCAATATATGCTCGATTTCTTTTAAGGTAAAGCCAATTTCTTGAGCTCTTTTGATGAGTAATATATCATCTACAGCTGATTCTGAAAACATTCTATACCCTGAACGGTTTCTTTCTGGTTTGGAAAGAAGTCCTCTTTTTTCATAATATTTTATCGTTTCTACACTTACGTTTGCTGCTTTGGCCACCTGGCTGATTTTTAGGTTTTTCAATTCTGTCATCTCCTCCCAACAATATCGTACACCCGTTTCTATAGTACCGGGTCAAGAAAAATAATAAGTGAAAAGTTCCTTTTATATATAATTTTTCAACTTTTGTCACATTTGGCTCCTGAGCAATCTATAGAGTACTTTTGTTGCTGCGCCAATTGGAGTTGTTCGAAGTTAATACCGTACTTCATTATGACGGTCTCCTCGATGAAATTTCACTTTATTGAATAATTTTTAATAAGTTGTGCTAAACGAATCAGCCCTTTTTCTAATTGCTCTATTGAAGCATACGAATAGGAAATACGAAGGTGCTGATGATCATTAGGATCATACACACTTCCCGGGTTTAATAAAATTCCATCTCGAAGGGCTGCCTCAAATAGTTTTCTGGTGGGAAGATCTGTTTGTATTTGAAGCCAAATATAAAAACCGCCTTTTGGGGTGCTCCATGTTGCGATCTCAGAAAAGTACTTCTTTAAAATTTGAATCGTAAAGTCTCTTCTGAATTTTAATTCCTCTTTTGTTTCCTTTAAGAACTCTCCATACATCCCACTGCTAAGCCACTTGTCTACAGCATACTGTGATAAGGAGCTTGAGCCATAATCTGTTTGCATCTTTATATCTGCCAAACGTTCCATAACAGGTTCTGGTCCCACGACCCAGCCAATTCGTAATCCGGGACTTAATGTTTTGGAAACACTTCCTATATACAGAACATTTCCTTGTGTGTCATTGGCTTTCAAAGCCTTAGGTGGAGGGCAATCAAACCATAGATCCGCATAAACATCATCCTCAATGATAGGTACAGATGCTTTTTGGCAGGCCTCTACTAATTCCATTCTCCTTCTTTCAGACATTAATGTACCTGTTGGATTATGAAAAGTAGGGATTGTATAAAGCAAAGCCGCATGGTGTTGCCGCTTCAGACGTCCAATTGAATCAGATTTCATTCCTTCTTTGTCCATTGGTATACCTAACAAATTCATTCCGGCCGATTGGAATACGTGTACAGAGTTCAAATAGGAGGGGGTTTCATGCAGAATAGTTGAGCCTCTATTTAATAATCCAAGTGATATTAATTGCAGTGCTTGCAGTCCTCCGGAAACAATTAAAATCGATTCAGGGGATGCTTTTATTCCTTTTGTACTTAAATAGGCACTAACCGTTTTACGTAAAGATAGACTTCCTTTAGGCTCCGTGTACCCAAGCGATAAAGACGGTTCATTATCAGTTTGTAGTATTTGCCCCATTTTTTTGTTGGGTAACAGGTCTGGAGATAGTTCTCCAGTTCCGAGCCTGATTATATCAGGGTCTGCTTCAGCTTTATTAATTTCCTGGATGATCGATGTATTTGGCTTATGAATACCGGATTTTACATAACTTATCCAATCTGGAGGAGGAGTGGAAGCAAGCAGGCTCCATGTATTGTTAATCACCGTAGTACCGCTGCCAACCTTAGATTCTATTAGCCCATCGGCAGCCAGTTCATCAAGTGCAGTGACGATGGTACTGCGATTTACTTGAAATCGTTTAGCTAAATTTCTTTGTGGCGGTATTTTGGTACCAATTGTCCATTCACCGTTTATTATTTTCTTTTTCATAAAATCATATATTTGCTGATGTAAAGGAACAGGTGAATTTTTTTGCGGCTCCCATTCTAATTCGGACATACCGATACCTCCAACCATTTTTTTCAATTATAACAAAATGGTTGGATAGATTGCCATCCAATTGGTTGGAGACATAATGGTCATCCTTCGCTATTCTAGAGAAGAAGAGGGAGGAGTCATCGTGGAAGCATTATTTCATGGAATGTTATTGGCATTTGGATTAATCTTGCCTTTAGGGGTTCAAAATGTCTTTATATTTAATCAAGGAGCAACACACCATAAATTCACCAATGCTTTACCTGCCATTATTACCGCAGGGGTTTGTGATACGATACTGATTTATTTAGCTGTGGCAGGGGTGTCCGTGATTGTTTTTAGTTTGGAAGGCTTGAAGGTTTTTTTATTTCTAGCAGGATTCTTTTTCTTAGCCTATATGGGATGGGTTATGTGGAAAAGTACACCTGAAATAAATGCTTACTCAGATCAAAACCGTTTTTCTGCACGACGTCAGGTTACTTTTGCCGCATCAGTCTCATTACTTAATCCTCATGCTATTATGGATACAATTGGAGTTATCGGAACGAGTTCATTGGCTTATACAGGATATGAGAAATGGGTATTTACCGTGGCTTGTATAATGATATCCTGGATCTGGTTCTTTTTCTTAGCGGTTATTGGAGGGAAGATCGGTCAAATCGATAATAATGGTAGGTTTTTAGGACGTATGAATCAAGTTTCCGCAATAATTATATGGATTATGGCTATTTATATGGGATATCAACTGTATTTATTAGTGAAGTAACATAAACGTTAGGTGCTGCCACAAATGGGATGTGAAGAGTATAAGCGTACAACTGCAGCTTAGAAACTACCTCTAAGCTGCTTTTCTACGTGGTGTCACCTGATGAATGTTCATAAATCCTAGTTAATTGTAAAACATAATAATAAAGGAGGTATGCAGAATAATCGTAAGATAATGAAAAAGCAGCTAAAAAAGTTATGTGGTACAGGATTATGGATACTATTAATAAAAGTGCTGAAGTAATGAATCATCATGACGAAGATGTTCGAAGAAAGGGATATGAATAAAATGGCCAATAAAAATAGAATTCTTGTTCCGGAAGCTAGAGAAGGATTAGATCAATTAAAAGCAAAAATAGCTAATACAGAAGATCCACAGAAGGCAAAATTTGAAGTAGCAAAAGAGCAACAGGTATCACTTAATCAAGGATATAATGGGAATATAAAAGCGAAAGATGCTGGAAAAATAGGTGGGCATCTGGGGGGTAATATGGTCAAGGAATTAGTCAAGATGGGGCAACAGCAGCTTGAACAAAATCGTAAAGATTCTCACTAAACTAAACAGGGAAGATTGGCAACAGTTGTGCCAATCTTCCCCTTGGTTGCTCATTTCATTAACATATCTTCTAAAAATTTATTATTCAAAGAAGCGTCATGGGGAGTATCAACAGCTTCTTTAAGTGCCACATTAAATTCTGCCCCTGTTTGTTTCACATTTAAAAAGCTGGACTTATTGTTCTGGAGAAGCTGGCGATTAATCCATCATTTTTTTTAGTTTTGGATTAGCTTCTTCACGAGTCTTTATACGTATTAGCTGCGGAAGGGATCGTTAATTTTAACAGTATGTTTTCCTCATCAGATTATTGAATCAATTGGCTGAGTATCCTCGCTTTTAGTCATAATATCATTTTGAGAAGTCCACTTCCCTTTGCAATTTTTGAATAAGTTCCTGGAAATATCGAAAGGGATTGCTTACCCATAGATGACGATGATAGACAAAGTATATTTGTCTTTCTAAATCTTGATTTTGAAATTCTATATAATTTAAGTGCTTCTCGTTTTCTATTAATCGTTTTGAAATTAATGCTACTGCTTTCCCATAGGATAGCATTTTAATGATCGTCGAAACCGAATCAAGATGGATCATCTCCATTTGTAATCTTTGCTCTTGTAACCATGTTTTGGAGAAATGGCCTGTTGAACTGGATAGTCTGTGTACGAGAAGCGTTTGATTGAATATATCTTCTTCTTCTATCGCCTCTTTCAAAGCAAAAGGGTGGTTTTGACTACTGAAGGCGAGAACAATTTTGTCCTTTGTTATAGGCACATAAACAAGATCGGGTTCTATATTGCCTGTTTCCATGATTAAACCACAATCAAGCTCCTGTGACAGGAGCCTTTTTTCAATTTCAGGGGCTGTTTTCACATCAAGTGAGACTTTGATGCGGGGATAACGTTCTGCAAGCTGATGAATCAGTTCTGGCATGAAAAGATGGGCGGGTACTCCACTTGCGCCTAACTTAATCGCGCCATTTTTGCCATTCTTATAATCTTCTACACTTTTTTCGAGTGCTTGATTAATCTGAATTAATTGTTTCGCATAGTGATAGAGCATTTCTCCGCCATCTGTTAGCCGGTATCCTCCAGCATTGGTGCGAAACAGTCTGATACCATAATCTTCTTCCAACGATTTAATATGAAACGAAACGGTAGGTGTAGATAATCCAAGTTTATTTGCCGTGTCGGTCATTTTTCTTGTTTTCACTAATGTCATAAATACGTGCAATTTTTGTATATTCACTTTATCCCCCTAAAGCATTTTAGATATTATCTAACTAATTATCGATTTTATCAGATTTATTTTAATTTATTGTTAACAGTTAGTTAATATTCTCTAAACAATTCTTCTCTACACTTATAAGGGAGGAGAGGATAGTATGATCATTCGCTTAAAAGGCATTGAAAAGAAATATGGCAATGTACAAGCTGTTAAGCCGATAGATTTAACGATAGAAGAAAACTTTGTGACGATTCTTGGACAATCAGGTTGTGGCAAAACGACTCTATTAAAAATGCTAGCTGGACTGACAGAACCTACAGCTGGTGAGATTTTCTTCGATGATCAGTTAATCTTTTCTAAGACAAAGGGCATCAATGTAAAGCCGAATAAGCGAGAAATTGCGATGGTATTTCAAGACTTTGGGTTATGGCCGCACATGACAGTCTTTGAAAATGTTGCATTTGGCCTTCGAGGAAAAGTCTCAAAAGCAAAACGAACGAATATTGTTCATGAAGCCTTAAAAAAGGTCAAGCTTGAAACGAAAGCTGCTATGAGACCTGGTGAATTATCAGGCGGGCAGCAACAACGTGTCGCCTTGGCTCGTGCGATTGCGATTAATCCGAAACTGATCCTATTTGATGAAGCGCTTAGTGCTCTTGATGCAGTCTTACGGGAAGAAATGCGAGAAGAGATCTTGACCATTGTTCAGTCTATCGGTTCACAAGCTATATTTGTCACCCATGACCAAACAGAAGCAATGGCCATGTCAGACAGCATGATTATTATGGATACGGGAGAGGTTGTTCAAACAGGCTCACCTGAAACAATCTATCATACTCCAGCTAATCCATTCGTAGCTAACTTTATTGGCAAAACCAACTGGATAAAGGACAAAGAGATGATGATTCGTCCTGAGCATGTACATCTTTATCCAGACAGCGATACGACCTACAGAACAGGAGTAATTCAGAAGAGCATGTATGAAGGGGACCGTTATGTTATTTTCGTAGAGACGGATGGTCAAATCTGGAAATTCTATGATCAGCATCCCCATGAAAAAGGAGCAAGCATTACGTTTTATATGAAAGAAAATACCATTCATTCTTTAATCAAACAGGAGGCATATTGATGAAAAAATTAAAACAAACAGCAATCGCAGGAATTGTCACTTCAGCATTACTATTAAGTGCGTGTGGAGCGCAGTCTAATGAAGCATCTGGTTCGGAGGAAAGCTTATCATCTGACGGCAATACCCTTACTGTCTACTCAGCGGGTCCTGGCGGTTTGGCAGAGAATATCCAAGAGGCATTCGAAGAAGAAACAGGCATTGAAATTGAAATGTTCCAAAGTACAACAGGTAAAATCCTTTCTCGCTTAGAGGCCGAAGCAAATAACCCTGTAGCAGACGTGGTTGTACTTGCTTCCGTTCCATCGATGGAAGGTTTAAAATCCGAAGGCAAACTGCAAGCATATGAATCAAGTAATGATGACTTGGTTAATCCTGAATGGAGCGATCCGGATAAGTTTTATTATAGCTACAGTGCCGCTGCCTTGGGTGTTGCCTATAATACCAATCAAATAGACTCACTGAATGCAGATTGGAACGAATTCAGTAAACCTGAATGGAAAGGACGTGTTGCTATGCCTGATCCAACTTCTTCTGGATCAGCGGTCGATTTTCTTTATGGCTTAACAAATGCAAATGAGGACGGCTGGGATACAATCCAAAGCTGGATGGACAATGACTTGTTGATTGCTGGAGCTAACAAAGAAGCATTAAACTCTGTGATTACAGGTGATAATGATGTGGTGGTGTCCGCTGTCGATTATATGGCGTATAAAGCAAAAGATAGTGGCGAGCCAGTGGATATTTATTATCCGGAAAGCGGAACAGTAATTAGCCCTCGTGCTGCCGCTATCCTTGCAGACGCAGCAAATGTAGAGAGTGCTCAGAAATATATTGACTTCTTATTATCTGATACAGCACAACAATTAGTCGCAGATGCCTATATTTTACCTGCTAATGAATCGATTGCATTAAATAATCGTGCTGCTTTAAGTGATATTCCAACACTTCCGTTGGATTTAGAAGATATCGAACAAAAGCAAATCGAAACATTAGATACCTTTAATTCAATGGATTAAGGATATAAGCACAGCTCTTGGATTGACAACACTTATGGAGGAAAACGTATGATAGTACGCAGGTACGCCCCTTTTACAGTTTTATTTATAATACTTAGCATTTTAGCTGTAGCACCCCTTCTGGCGGTGCTCGGCTACACTTTTTTTGAAAATGGCAATTTGTCATTTGAATCGGTACGCCTGGTTTTAGAAAATAATAGTATCATCCAAACGATGCAAAATTCCCTGTTACTTGGTCTTTATGTTATTGCTTTAACAACATGTATTGCATTGCCATTGGCGATTATTCGAACGAAAACCTTTCTTGTCAAAAGTGATTGGCTGGATATCGTGTTTATTATTCCTTTTATGACACCGCCATATATCGGTTCTATGGGTTGGATCCTCTTTATGCAGCATAATGGCTATTATCAGCAACTATTTGGTGCAGAAGCTCCTTTTACATTTTTTAGTGTGGCAGGAATGGTCTTTATCATGAGCATGCATCTTTATCCTTTTCTTTACTTAATGCTGAAAAACGCCTTAATAAGAATGGATGGTTCATTCCAGGATGCAACCATGATTTATGGTAACCATCCGGTATGGAACTGGATTCGTGTGGTGCTGCCCTTGTTGATTTCGAGCTATGTGATGGCAGCTTTATTAGTGTTCATTAAAACATTGGCCGAATTCGGTACACCAGCCACCTTTGGAAAAAGAATAGGATATGATGTATTTACGACAGAAATTCATGCGTATTTATCGCGTTGGCCCATTAACATTTCTGCCGCTACCAGTTTGTCTCTTGTACTGTTAAGTGTATGTATGATCGTCTGGTATCTTCAAAATGTGATTAGCCGTAAATATGCGTATGGTACCCTTTCAGGAAAATCAGCTAGTTCCAGTCAAACGAAGGAGTCGCTGCTTATTCGTCTCGTTTCTAGTAGCTATGTGTTGATCATTTTAGTTCTTTCGATCGGTATCCCTTACTTTTCAATTATTGCAACGTCCCTGTTAAAAATAAGAGGGGAAGCATTGAGTTTGGCTAATCTAACATTTCAGCATTATAGTGAACTTTTTACGGTCGGTTCATCAAGCTTTTCTGCCCTGACAAATAGCATTAGCTTTGCTTTTATTGCCTCTACGGTGGCAGCAGTAATTGGATTTAGCGCTGCCTTGTATATCAGGGATGCTAAGACGAAGCCCCAGCAGTTACTGGATTTTGTGAGTTTGTTATCTAATATTATTCCTGGCATTGTCTTTGTCGTTGGTCTTATTTTATTTTGGAATGCAGGATGGCTGCCAGCAACGATCTATAATACGAACTGGATGCCGATTGTTACATATATTGTTCTGTTCTTGCCATATTCCGTGCAGTATACAAAGTCAGCATTGTCACAGCTCCATCCATCCATACAGCAATCAAATGCAGTATTTGCTCAAAATTACTGGATGATAGTAATAAGAGTATGGCTGCCGCTATTAGGACAAGGAATTTTAGCAGGCTGGATGATGACCTTTATTATCTCGATGCGTGAACTAGTTGGTTCCTTACTTATTCTTCCTCCTGCTATTGAAACGAGTGCCACCTATATTTATAGTCAGTTTGAACAAGGTGATGTTTCAAAAGGGATGGCAATGGCGGTCATTACCGTACTGCTTACGGTGATTTGTATTTTCCTAATTGAATTACTGCAACGAAAGGCTTCCTATACAAACGAATGATTCAGGTTGAGGCCCTTGGAGGAATAGGAGAATATGGACGCAATTGCTTTATCGTAACGGACCAACTAAACAAAACAAAAATTATGCTGGACTGTGGTGTAAGAAACGGCAATCCAGAAGTATACCCAAATATTACGGAGGAAATAGCGGTATCTCTTCAAGCTGTCTTTATCTCCCATGTGCATAATGATCATATTGGCGCATTGCCACTTTTAGCGGCGAAAGGTTTTACAGGAGAAGTTTGGATGAGTGAAGGTAGCTATCATCAATTGTCTAACATTATCCCGCAATGGGAAAAGAAATGGCCAGTTAACCTTATTCATTCCTTGCGTTTTTGTTTTTTCGATAACAGTACTAGGGGCAAAAAGATACCTATTACCAACCACTTATCTATCATTTGGGGTTATAGCGGACATATGCTCGGAAGCGTCTGGTATAGCCTGTTATTAGGAAAGCAGACTATGTTTTATTCGGGAGATATCGCTTTGTCCTCCCCCTTGTTGGTGACAGACACACCACCTGCGCTTTCGTATGATGTGGCATTGCTGGATAGTGGCCATGCTGCTCACGCAATGCCTTATGAGAAAAGTATAACCAATCTCTTACGAGTACTAAATGATCCAACCGTGAGGTATCGAATTCCAATTACGATTTCAGGTAAAGCGTGTGATCTCTTTTACTTCTTGTTTAAAGCTATACCAGAGGGTAATTTTTTGCTCGATCCTTTATTATGGGAGCATCTCCAAGCATATCTAATCGCCCAGGATAACATGTGTAAAGAAAAAGCAGGGGAATTGGAAGAGATTTTAAAAAGTGATCGCCTATCAATATATGATGGAACAAAGACAGCGGGAATATATCTGTTAACGAGTCATGTTGGCGATTTTAAAGAAGTGAATACAGGTGATTATATAAATGAGCAGTCTCCTTTTTACAAATCACATCCTGATAGCTCTGACTTGAAGAAGCTTTTGCATACTATAGATGCTAAAAAATATATTTTTTTTCATAGTACAGAAAGTGATTTGGAAATTATTTCAGCAATGCTTTTAGCTGAAAAAGATGATAGTAAAGAATTAAAAACATAGTTAAAATTAGCGAAGAGAATGAGAAAATCATTTACAGGAAGCTCCCATGGAGGGGGCTTCCACGTAATAAGTTTAGTAATAACCTGCTAAACAAAGTGCTTCTTAAGAGATTACTAACAAAGGTAATTTAGCATAGCTATCCTGAATGGATGCATGTAGAACAGAGGTGGAGTAGAATCTTCCTCTTTTTTTGTG
Source organism: Gracilibacillus xinjiangensis (assembly GCF_042651765.1). NCBI lineage: Bacteria > Bacillati > Bacillota > Bacilli > Caryophanales > Bacillaceae > Gracilibacillus > Gracilibacillus xinjiangensis. The sequence continues at coordinate 120,893 of NZ_JBHSDT010000004.1, forward strand.
CCTTCCGTTCTTTTTTAAAAATTTACTTTAGGATAGATTCCTCTTATTCACAAACAATAACCTGCCTGGAGAAAAGCGCTTTTTTGCCCTTATTAGCAACACATCGATCGACTATCGTAAAACCAGTCGACAAAATCATCTCATCCATGTCTTCAATGGTAAGAATCACCACTCTGTCCGCTATTCTTTTCGCATGCTTAATGATAGTGAATTGCTCTTCCTGAGTAACCTTAGAATAAAGGTTATAAGGCATATCAATGATTGCCACATCATAATGGCCTTCTTCCTCGGCAATATCTTTTACTTTCACTATTCCGTCATAGTTAAAATAGGTGATATTTTCTCTGGACCCTTTAACTACTAAGGGATTGCGGTCAGAGCCAACAATATCGATTCCCATGGAGAGTGCTTCGACAAGTACCGTACCTATTCCGCAGCAAGGATCGATGACGCGGACTCCTGATGGGTCTGGAACTGCGATATTGACAACGGCTCTGGCCAAGCGTGTGCTGATTGCTGTCGAGTATTCCTGCGGTTTCTTCATATGATGCAACCATACAGACTCGTTTTCCTGGTAAGTGCCGAAATACCATTGCCCTTTATATGGTACAATACCGAAAAGGATATCAGGGTTTTTCATTTTCGCCTTTCCGTTGACATTCCAGCCAATCTCTTTTTCAATCATCCGCTGTTCATCAAATTCTATTTTCTGTTCACTAGAAAGGTCATTTATTTTTATGTAAAGTACCTTAAAGGTTTGGTCACTAAGCCTCAACTGGTGAACTTTTTCAGCGATTGCCTGAATAGATTCGCCTTTGAAAAGAACCGAGAGTTGCCCCTTTATAAACGGGCTCCGGCTTGGATCAATATTTTTGGTGCTTTTTATAATATTATCGGATTCTTCTCCGAAGAGAGCTCTTTGCTCCAATGCACAGAGAGACTTTTCTTCGAGAGCATGTGTGTAGGTGTACAGGTATTCTGATGGGTGCAAGTTAAGTTTTGTCATATTTGGTTATTGGCCTTTCTTTGATAACAAATCAAATATTATTAAACCCATTATACCTTATAAAATCCCTATAACGGCAAATGAGTAATTGATTAAATGAAAATATGATGACATAACCAACAAATCGATGTAATCTTTTTATAGAACAACATTCTTAAGGCATTACCAAGTGTGCCCTTTGGAAACAACAGATTGGAGGAATGTAAATGAGTGAAATATTAAAGAAATATATGTCCCGATTTACTTCACTACAAGAAGAAGAACAGCAAAAAATTATTGATCGTTTACATATTGTTGAGGTGAAGAAGGGGACAGACCTGCTTAGACAGGGTGATACTCCCACCAAGTGTTATTTCGTCTTGCAGGGATGTATCAGACAGTATTCACTGGACCAAATGGGAAAAGAAACGACATCCAATTTCTACACAGAGGAACAAGCTATTTCTCTGTTCAATCATGATAAAGAGGCAACCTTTTCTGCCTACACCTTAACCTGTGTAGAAGATTCCATTCTGGTCATCGGTGATTTAGATGAAGAAGAGGAAATGTTTAATGAGTACAATCAGTTAGAAACGATGACTAGAAAAATGTTGGAGGAAGCATTTGGTCAAGCTCAGGATAATTTTGCAACCTTCATCTCTTTATCACCAGAGGAACGCTATCTATCCATCTTAGTGAAGCGGCCTACATTAATTCAACGAGTGCCCCAACATCAATTGGCAAGTTATCTAGGAATGACACCCGAATCTTTAAGTAGAATTAGAAAGCGTGTCAATAATCGTACCAGTTAGGTGTTAGGATATTAAGACCTTCCCTCCTTTGAATAATAACCATAATCCGAATCCTAATTCTCCTATAATCATTGGCAGAGTAAATATATATTCAAGAATGGGAATGACCCCATCCAGTTCTGGTAAAAAGGTTATACACAGCTGGATGACTATATAACCTAGTGAAGCAATAAGTAATAGAATGCTAATAATTTTCGGTATGACAGACGATTGAAGCACAATGTAACCAACGATTAGTAAATGAAAGCCAAAAATAATCAACCCAAAGTTCCACACGGCATCAAAAGTATTTAAATAGAACAATGTGTGGAGCGGTGTTTGCTCATCACCTATTAAGCCTGTACTACTTGTTAAAAGCTGCACCATTAATAAATGCAGAATTGCAATGGCTAATATAGCCGTATAAATTAACCGAAACCATGCACCGACTAAGGAAAGGGATTTATCAATTGGTCTTAGTATAATATAAAACCCCCAGGAAACCACTATATCCGTAATAAGGATTACCAGCCAACAAGCAATTCCAATTTTAAAAAGGACTGGAGAAGCTGCGATAAGTTGATAGGTTGTATCAGGATCCTCTTGTACGATAAGTCTTTCATTCACAACCCCCGTGGCGAAAAATGCAGCACAAGCCATCATTAGTAAAGATAGTCCAGTGATAAGAGTTACTATCCGCTGGTTTTTAAGTTCACTCGTCACCATTTTTAACATCCTCCTTCATTAACCTGTTTCTTGTATTTTATTTGCTTATGAAAAGTCACGCATTGATTTAAGTCAATGAGCATTCATAAAAATAATAATAAAAAAGAAAACACATTTTTTAGGTGGATGGGTTGGAGGGTAAAATATGGATCAGCTGATGATCTGAAGATTATTAAGTACGAATAAATATTATAATACCCTATGGTTGAATTGAAATGGGGTAACCAGCGTTAGCAGGATTTGTCAGGAAAGACAATAGCACGAATCCATCTTATAAAGTATGAAAGAAACTGATTAAAGGTAATTGGTAGAAACCAAATTACGTCCAAATAACATATTTGCTCTATTCATAGAGAAAAGGGAATGATAAATAAATCATTCCTTTTTTATTTTCAAAAACCCCACTATAAATATACATTTTAGAGACCCATTTTCAAATTTGTGTAAAAGGAACCAAATTAATGTGTTCAAATGCCGCATATCTCGCTATACTAGTATTTAATGAAACGACAAGAAGACCGCAATTACCTTATTGTAAATGAATACAAGGATTATACAGAAAAAAGGAGTCAGCAAGATGACAGGTTTTATATTAAGTTGTGAAACGGTGAAAAGCGGGACATTACCGCCGATTTCTCTAAGTTTAAATGAATCATATACGACTGCCATTTATAGTGACACAGATATGCAGACTGAATTGATCGATGGAATTCTCCATAATGGAGATATCACCGTGTTTAATCGGAAGGAAGGATTATATGATCGTTTGACAGTAATGGATAATGTCACTTTCTATCATAAATGGTTCGGTTGTTCCATCCCATTGCCTGAAATTCTCGTCAGCTTTGAACTGCAGACGTGTGCCAAAAAGCCTTTAAGAAAATGCTCACAGTCAGAAATGGCACGAGTATACTATGCAAAGTATTTTATGATGGATACACATCCGATGGTATTCCAGGAACCGATTCATGGTGTAGATATCAAAACGATTAATACCTTTATCAATATGCTAAAAAAAATAACAGACAACAAAACGCCGGCGCTTATTTTAGTATCTAATATGGAACATGCTCTGCTTTTGAGCGATGTCGCCTATAAGCTGCAGGAAAAAGGACTGCAGGAAATGGAAGTGGATACCGGTGAAAAGGATGAGATTACACCTGAGGCCGAACCTGCTTCTACTTTATCTACAGCAAAGTTATTCAAGATCCCTGCAAAAATAGAGGATAAAGTCATTTTATTCGATCCGATGGAAATTGATTATATTGAAAGCCAGGATGGAAAAGCAAGCATTGTGATTAATCATGAATCGTTTTCACTTGATTCGACGTTGGCTGAAATAGAAAAGAAATTAGAAGTATATGGGTTTTACCGTTGCCACAGATCCTACATAGTCAATTTACAAAAAGTACGAGAAATCATTACATGGTCGAAAAATACATATTCACTTAGAATGGATAATCCAGTCAAGTCAACGATTCCGTTATCACGGACAAAAATACAAGGTATTCAGGATATGTTTAACCTGAAATAGGTACCATTCGGCTTTTATGTGCACTCAACCATTGTTTGAAAGGATTCATTCGAGAAAAAACAGGTACATTTCAGTCTTTATTTAGTACATCTCACCTTGATTTTACTGCATACACAGATCATCTGGTATACGATAAGCTCAGAACATTAAAGGAGGAGTTCAATTGGAACAGGCAATTAAAGTTACTGGGCTTAGAAAGGTATTTGGTAAACATACGGCCATTGAAGATATCAGTTTCGATGTAAAGCCAGGAGAAATTTTTGGTCTGCTTGGACCAAGTGGTTCAGGTAAAACTACAACTATAAAAATCTTAACAGGTGAGCTTGGACAATCAGCAGGGGAAGTAAGTGTATTAGATACAAATGCTGGATCATTTGGAACGGCTGATTTTAAATCCAGAATTGGAATTTTATCTGATAATAGTTCATTGTATGAACGTCTTACTGTATATGATAATTTGAAATTGTTTTGTAAGTTGTATGATGCCCCACTGGAACGAATTGATGTCATGCTGGATGAAGTAAATTTAAAAGAGGCACGCAGCAAAGTAGTGTCAAAATTGTCAAAAGGAATGAAGCAGCGTGTTCTGCTGGCAAAAGCACTTATTCACCAGCCTGAACTCGTATTTTTAGATGAACCTACTTCCGCTTTAGACCCGGGAAATGCAGCACATATCCAACGTGGGCTACAGAAACTGAATGAAGCTGGAACAACGATTTTTATAACGACACACGATATGGAGGAAGCAACCGAATTGTGTGATCGGGTAGCCTTTTTAAACAATGGGAAAATTCAGGAGCTGGGCAGCCCGGATGCGCTTCGTTATAAATATTCGACACATGCCTTTCATGTGGAAACATTTAGCAGTGAGTGGCTGGTAATTGAAAATAAGGCAGAGAATGCAGATAAAATAAGGGATTTAATTGCCAGTGGGCAAGTAAAAGCCATTCATTCGGATAATCCCACACTTGGGCAGATATTTTTAAAAGTAACCGGGAAGGAGCTTGTATAATGAACACACAGCGTATAGGTGCCATTTTTGAAAAAGACTTTAAAGATTTTATGAAGAATATGATGCTTTTGACGATGCCGACCATTCCTATTATACTATCGTTAATTTACAGTCGTCTGGGCGGGGATGAAGGACTGCCGGCTCCGATGCTATATTTGATTGTCGGTGTCACTTTTTCTTCTGTAACAGCAAGCTGCATGATGACAATGATGGCGGAGGAAAATGAAAAAAAGACATTACGTGGGCTGATGATGTCACCGGCCTCTTTTATGGATATTATTATTGGTAAAAGCCTTGTGGTTGGACTTATGACTCTCATAGCATTAACGCTCTCTCTGTTGTTCGTCGGCATCGAGCCATTTCTGAAAGTACAGATCATCCTAGGCTTAATTCAATTATTTCTATTCTTTTTATTCCTGGGTATTGGAATTGGGTTATTCACAAAGTCAATTGCTGCCACGTCTGCCTATCTAATGCCTGTTATGTTTTTATTTGGATTCACCCCAATGATTGGTTTTCTTGGTCTTGGAGAGGACAATATCGCGATTAAAATAGCAGATCTCTTCCCACTTATGCAGTTAATCAACATGCATGAAACGAAATCCTGGATGCCAATGGGAGTTTTGGCAATATGGACTCTGGCTGCAGCAATCTTCACATATATCTGCTTCAAAAAGGAAAAAACGGATGACTGAGTGGAAGAGCGGATTCTCTTTGTAAATGGAAAAATATGAATCGCTCCTGCTTTTTCAAGGATCCAGTTATGTCGTGCCAGTGATTAAAAATGCAACTGCATATTAATTAAGTGATGAATATTATTATAAAAGGCGATTCTTCCAGACGAAGGTCGCCTTCTTGATAAATGAAAAGTTATATGTTGATGTCTAATTTCTATATTTTTTCACTTGATGGGAATTTCCATTGGTAAAGGCGTCTTGGTAAAATTCGTGGAAACTGCTTTCAAATATCATCTTCATTGGATTCTTAAAAAAAGCAGCTCAGAGACTGGTTCCAAGCTGCTTTCATTTCCTTCACATATTCTATTGTCTTAAAGCTGATGAACCAATGCCACTCTTGCTTACAGTCGTTTTTCTTTTTAAAGAAAAGACTGCACAGAGCAATGAAATAATGACAAGAGCACCGCCAAACCATGCTGAATAGGAAACAGTCCCAGTTTGTTTTAATACGATTCCGCCAAATGCTGACCCGACAGCAATACCAATTTGCAATGCAGAATTATTAAAGCTTTGTTGAATATCAGACGTCTCAGGATCTGTTTCAATCAGATAGCTCTGCTGTGGCGGAGCCAGACTCCAGCTCAGAGCCGCCCAAATCATCATAACAGGGATAAATACAATAAGTGAAAAAGTAGTCATTGGTAAGACGAACAGCACAACAGCAAATGAAACAATAACAGCAATAATGCTTTTATGTGTTCCAATTGAATCGGAGAGCGTTCCACCAAATGCGCCACCACTTACAGCTGCAATTCCGAACAATAGATAACAAAGACTGATCCAGTTAGAACTAAGCTGCAGTTCTGATTCCAAAAATGGAGTAAAGTACCCATAAAGCGTATAATGGCCTGCGAGCATAAACAGTGTGGCAAGATGTGCACTGCCTATTTTAAAGCTGCTCACTGCCTTTAATTGCTGGGAAAGTGGTGTCGTATTTTCACCGGGAATTTTTTCAAGAAAGATGGATATTAAAATAAAGGAACCGACGGATAAAACAGCAATCCCAAGAAAAATGATACGCCAGCCAAAGTTTTCGGAGATCAGAATTCCCAGTGGCACCCCCATGACAAGCGATGAACTAATCCCCATATAAATAAGACCAAGAGCTTTTGCCCGATGTGCTGGTGAAACAATTTTTGCAGCAATAGTCAATGACAATACAACAATAAGTGCTGTACTCATTGCTGTTAAAACTCTCGCAATCATCATAAAAGTAAAATTTGGACTGAAATATGTCATGATATTCCCGATAAAGAAAACAAACAAGGAAATCAGGTATATTTTTTTTCGCTCCAACTTACTAGTTATAACGAGTAGAACAGGACCGGCAACTGCATAGATAAGTGCGAAAATCGTAATAAGTTGTCCGGCAGAGCTAATAGATATGTTTAAATCATTCGCAATATTTGGGAGTATTCCGCCAATAATTAATTCTACCAATCCTACTGCAATGGTTGATAATGCCAATATAAAAACTCTTATATTCAATTGTTATATTACACCCTTTCTGAAAGTTAAAAATAAAAAATCCTGATTACAGAAAATGAACGGTTCATTTTTCTGTAATCAGGATTTTAAGGTTCCTGGTAGAGACCCTCAGCCATATTCTGAGGTTATACAGGTAATATTAGTTTATAGAGTAAAGCACTTTGAATATTCTACTACCTGCTATCCTTTTTTTCAAGTACTATTTTTATCAGAGACGATAAGCATCCTTTTCTGATTAAGGATAGAAAAAACAAAAAGATTGTTGTTATAATTAATTGTTTATGTTGATTAGAACACTCGTGCACTACACTGAAATAAAGTTAAAGTGAAATGGTTTCCCTGTGTTATTAAATACATTCATTAGAGTGAAGCTAGAAAAAAGAACAGGAAATGAGGGGAAAATGTGGATATTAAAACAAAAGTTCAAGACCAGTTTGGAAAAACGGCAGGGGATTACGTGTTAAGTGAACTTCACCGAAATGGAACCGACCTCCCATTCATTGTGAAGATGGCAGATTTAACAGGTGAAGAGAAAGTTCTCGACGTTGCGACGGGGGGCGGACATACGGCCAATGCCCTTGCTCCTTTTGCAAAAGAAGTGACAGCTTTTGATTTAACAAAGAAAATGTTAGCAGCCGCTGAACAGTTTATCGTGTCTAATGGGCACAAAAATGTAGCATTTGTTCAAGGTGATGCGGAAAAGCTGCCATTTGCTGATGAATCATTTGATATTGTCACATGCCGTATTGCCCCTCATCATTTTCCGGACATTGATTCCTTTATAGCCGAAGTTTACCGTGTGTTAAAACATGAAGGGCGGTTCCTGTTAGATGATAATGTGGCGCCGGAAAATAAAGAGTGGGATCAATTTTACAATACGATTGAAAAGAGACGGGATCCAAGCCATCATAGAGCATGGAAAAAGTCTGAATGGTTGCAGAAAATTGAACGGAACGGATTTGAAGTTAGTGAGTGGATCGGCTTTCGCAAAACCTTTGTTTTTGAAAGCTGGTTCAACCGTATGAAGCAGCCTGAAGAAGAAAAAAAGGCATTAAACAGTTATATTATCAAAGCAGGTCCTGATATCCATAAAAAATTCCGTGTAAAAGTAAACCACGGGACCGTTGAATCCTTTGAAGGGGAAGCGATATTGTTGAAAGCAGTTAAATACTAGAAGTTACGGGTGAAGGCAGACAAATGTGTTCACCTTTTTATGTATGTTCAATTTCACTCACTATTCACTCATGGAGTAAATAAATAAAATCAGAACAGCATTGCCACTCCGCCATGTTTTAATTCCCTCTAAAGGGGAATTTTTTAATGTATCAAAAACTATCTTGCAGGAGGGGAGATGAAATGCACGCAGCGGCTGAAATTACCTATCATTTGCGGATTGTCCAGGGACTGGCGGAACGGGTGCTGGACAGAATGCCTGTATGGGAAAATGCGATGGAGGAGAGATATGTACTGCTCCTTAAGGAGAAAAAGGAAGCGATTCAGATTATATTGGACGAACTCAAGAAGAATCCTGTCATGAATGACGAGATTCATAAAAACCTGAATATTGTATATAAAGGCGATGAGGCAGGAAAGCTTCTGTTTGAGCAATGGAAACGGGTTGCTGAGCAAAATAATTATGTGAACAAAGATGAGCTGGGTCAGCTGGAAGATTACTTTGAAGAAATGAAGAAGGAATTAACGAAAGCGGTAACACATTTATATGAATTTGCCGGTGGATGGGAAAAAACCCGATTTATTGTACCCGCATTATACCGGGATTAGGGCAGAAAGGAGAATAAATATGGATCATAGAAATGTAATGCATGAACAATCGTTAGCAGATAATGTAACTGTCGATAGATGGGTGCACAGTACATGTAATCTGTGTTCTATTGGCTGCGGGACAGAAATAGCCGTAAAGGATAATAAAATAATTGGTATTGGCGGAATTGACGACCATCCAATAAATAAGGGGAGACTTGATCCGAAAGCTAAACATCAATGGATTCCCAATAACAGCAAGGACCGGCTTTTCACACCAATGATTCGAAATGATCAAGGAGAACTTGAACCAGCCAGCTGGGATGAGGCGATGGATCTGATTGTCCGTAAATCCAAAGAAGTATTGAAAAATAAAGGCGGAGATGGTGTTGCCATCTATTCGACTGGACAAGGTTTTCTGGAAGACTATTATACTATTGGCAAGATTGGAAGAGCTGGCATGAAAACACACCTCTTGGATGCCAATACTCGTTTATGTACTGCAACAACAGAATGGTGCCTGATTGAATCATTCGGATCAGATGGTGTTCCGGTTTCGTTTGATGACGTGGACGAAGCTGACACCATTATGCTGTTTGGTCATAATATCGCTGAGACAGGGACCGTTTTATGGGACAGAATTCTAAGCCGCAAAAAGACTACAGGGAAACCATACTTAATTGTAGTAGATCCGCGCAAGACACCCACAGCCAAAGAGGCTGATCTTCACCTTGATTTAAATCCTGGAACAAATCTCGCATTACTTAATTCTATACAGAAGGAACTAATTAAAAATGATTGGGTCGACCATGTCTTCATTAACAATCACACGATCCATCTGGATGAACTTAAACAGGAGATTTATAAATGGACAATAGGTAAAGCAAGTCAGATCACTGGATTATCGGAAGAAGAAATTGCCCTTGCTGCCGAGAAGCTGGGCAAGACGGAAACCCTTGTGACCACAACATTGCAGGGGGCATATCAGTCAAGCGACGCAACGGCAACTTGTCTGGCCATCAATAATATCCACTTGATGCGTGGGTTGATTGGGAAACCAGGCTGTGGGCCGTTGCATATGGCGGGACAGCCGAGTTCTTCAGGAAACAGGACGGTAGGTGGTGTTGGAACATATCCCGGAAACCGAAATCCTAACAATCCAAAGCATATTCAGGAAATAGCTGAACATTGGAATGTAGAGGAAGAGGATTTAGAAATCGGTCCTAATAAGGGTATCATCAAGCAGCTTGAATTAATGGAAAAGGGGCAGATACAATTTTTCTGGAATATCCATACAAACCCGCTCGTCTCACTGCCAAACCAGGAGCGGGCACGAAAGGCACTTGAGAAGCCCTTCGTTGTTGTCCAAGATCCATTCTTAACGGAAACAACTGAAGTGGCAGATGTGGTTCTTCCACCTGCTATGTGGGGAGAAAAGGAAGGAACGATGGAGAATGCCGATCGGACGATAAACGTGCTCCGCAAAGCAATTGATCCGCCGAATGGTGTAAAAACAGATTTCGAAATACTGGTGGAATACGCCAGAAGAATGGAATTCAAGGATAGAGACGGGAACCCGCTGGTATCCTACTCTACACCCGAAGAGGCTTTTGAAGAATGGAAGAAGGTTTCCGCAGGTCGTCCATGTGATATGACCGGAATGACATATGATCGGCTGGAAAAAGAGAACGGACTCCGCTGGCCTTGTACTTCTGATAATCCTGAAGGGAAAACCCGTTTATATGAGGATCATCACTTCCATACGGCAGTGGATTATTGCCAAAACTATGGCAAGGACCCTTATACAGGCAGACCATTGTCGAGAGAAGAATATGAAGAGACACAGCCGGACGGGCGGGCGATGTTTAATGTTACCCGTTTTGGCGGGCCAACTGAAAAGCCCAGGGATGAGTATCCGTTCTGGTTAAATACAGGCAGACTTATCTGGCATTGGCATACCCGTACCAAGACGGGAAGAATTCCAGAGATGGAAGAGAAAGCTCCCCAGGCCTTTGTTGAAATAAATGCAGAAGATGCGAGAAATCTTTCAATCGAGGATGGGGAAAAGGTTCGAATTGTTTCCCCGAGGGGCAAGGTCGAGGTGCCGGCAAAAGTAGGAGATATCATGAATAAAGGGGAAGTCTTTGTCCCGTTCCATTACGGGAATTTTGAAGGAGAAGAAAACTCTAACAAGATGACAATGGATGAAGTCGATCCGCTTTCCCATCAGCCAGTGCTAAAGCATTCAAGCTGCCGGCTGGAAAAGATAAATCATACTGTTTAAATAAACGAGCTGCAGTGACTATAGAAAGACGGGCATGCATCAGTCTTTGCGGAGGCGAACAAAACTTGCTGTATTGATTTAGGGGGATATTCTTATCCATAAGAAGCGATGCTTTTTGAAGTACCGCTTCTTTTATGGTTGCCCAGCTGGAAATAGGAGGCAAGCAGAAATGCAGGGTGTAAAACGAATAGAAGGCGAACGTATTCTATCGCCGATTAATCAGATGCCTTATGTGAGCTGATCATACTGTTTTCAGACAGCTCGCGCTGAAGAATGGTCTTCAGCGCAGCAATCTCTTCAAGATTTAAATCTTTCCAGCAACAGAGAGATGATTTTCATCGTTTCCTCAACAGATTCTGCCACATTTGGCCTATGTGCAATCCATAGAGTAGCTTCATTTAGCGCACCTGAGAGGATATGTGTTAACGCATCAATAGATACCGATTCAAAGTACCCTTGTTGCTGCATCAATTGCAGTTGTTCGTATAATAGCTGCATAGAGCCTTGTTCATCCATGCTTCGCCAAGTTTCCCATCCAAGCACTGATGGTCCATCTATAAGCATGATTCGTTTATTTTTTGGTTCGACAGCGGTGGTAACAAAAGCACGGCATCCAAGAATTAGCTGGTCCCATACATCCTTGCTCTTGCCTGACTCAGCTTCAACCTTTTCCGCAACCTCGCTCTGAACAGATTCTAGTACAGCGAGAAAGAGCCCTTTTTTACTCCCAAAATGGTGATAAACTGCTCCTCTTGTTAATCTAGCTTCCTTAACTATTTCATCCAGCACAGTAGCTGAGTAGCCATGCTCGGCAAAATGCTTTCTAGCTATTTTTTTGAGCTGGCTAATTGTTTCGTTCGTTTCTTCCTTACTTCTTTTCATGAAAATTGATTCTCCTGTTCTTGTTATTAGTCATAGAATTTCCAATAGACTTAAAGCCTCTGGGTCTCCCGAACTGACTAGAGATCGTAACCCATGACGAATAACTCTATCAATACCGTCCTCTTTTCGATCCAAACGGCGAATCCAATCAAGCGTAGTATCCCTGTAGTCCTTCGTTAGGTCGTTCAGATGATTGGCTACAGACTTTCTTACATAAAAAGAAGGATCCTTCAATAATGGGGCTAATAAAGCTAGATTATTGGCAGGATTTCCTTTGATTGCTTTCATCCGCTTCGCCCAAGGAAGGCGTGGGCGTGTACCTTCACTAACCAGTCGGCGAATATGAGGATTAGGGTCGTTCAGCCAGTTGTTTAAATACGTTAAACATTCATCTGGATAGCACTTCAAATAAGGCCGTATAGCATATTCTGATGTATGTCGCTTAGTAATTTCATACAAAGCATGCATGGATATTTCGAAATGCTGTAAACCATACCTTTCTACAAAAAAAGCAATGGGCATTAAAAAATAGCCATTCGTAAACATTCCTTTTTCTGTTTCATTTTCTGGTCCAAGAATACTTAAGAGAATGTTTAATGCCTCTGGATAATCGGCAGGTAGATCGTTGCGTAACTCATCAGATATAACCGCAACTCTCCCTTTTAATTCTAATGGTTCCACTTGATTTCCAACAGATTGCACAAATGAATCTGTTGGAAAATTTGGAAAATGCGGTGTGATAATACTAGAGAGATGGTGAGCCAATTCATCCCCGAAATAATGCTTTAACGCTTTCTTCTCACTCATCTGTTTTCCCGCTATTTGACCATACCGTCTCGACGTATTGAATACTTTCCTCTTCTGATGGAGGGATGATCTTTATTACGTCAATTAGGATACCGTTTGGGTCACTTGTTATAAAGTGCCGCTGTCCAAACTCTTCATCGCGAATATCAAGCTGTAATGGGAGTTTTTCAGAAATAATAAGTCTATGGTACTCTTTATCAACATCTTCCACTTCAAAGTTCAAAATCATACCCTGCACGGATTTTTGGTAAGCAATTGGAACTGTTGGGTGTGAGGCATCCAGCAGTGCCAATTCAAAAGGAATATTACTCTTGAACTTTTTTAAACTAACATACCAGTCTGCTTTATATACGATATCAAAACCAAAGTACTCAATGTAAAATTTTGAACTTTCCTCCACTTGTTTTGTCAAAATAACAGGGTAAAAACTATTTAATTCCATTGGGTAAATTCCCCTTTCTTATTTATGAACCCACTTTAACATACATACTGTATGTTTGTAAATGTAATTATTACTTCTAAATATGAGAATTAATAATTAAAGTAATTGATATGTATTAGCGGATGATTACGGTGAATAGAAGCAATGAAAAGAAGAATAAAAATTAGAACGGACGGAGAAATAAGGAGATTTGGGTAATACGAAGGTGTTACTAATAGGAACCTCCAGGAAGGACCTTAGTTAATTATGTCACGGGAAAAAAGCCGTATCATAAATAGCCGAAAAGAAAGTTGTCCTTCCCTGGATTTAATAAAATTTTTAAATGAAGGGCTGCGTCAAATAGTTTTCGGGTGGACCATTGTCATTAATTTGTGGCAATATGATTCGTTTATATAGTTATGACATGAATAAGAGTAAAGTAGAAAAAACCCATTAATAGGACATTTGCATATGCTATACTTCTAAGCAGGAGGTGGCACATGGAGTTATTATCAGAAAACAAACGTTATGCTTTAGCAAGCTTAATTACGGCAATTGTTATAGGGTTCTTGGACTGGTATGCCGATTATCAAAATTTTTTAGATGCTCAAATATCGGGTCCGGGCTTTAAATCCTGGCTAATGATGCTTGTGTTGGAACTATTGTGTTATTTTGTCGGTGTCGTATTTATATTTTCTACCATCATGAATATGACAGAAAAACTACCAACTAACCATTTCCTGCGTTTTATTACCTTTCATATTATTGGTTCAATAGTGGTTTTTATCATATATAAATGGGTTCCCATTATCCTGTTTTTTGGAATAACGTCCATTTTAGGTTTACCTATTTACTTTTTTGCCTATTACTTTATCAAGAAGAAACAGGAAGAAAGTGTTTCAACTAGCCAAAATGATAAATAATAGACTCGATCACCGATCTTTCGATGATTGGGTTTTTTTTATCAAGATATTGATTTAGTAAATATCTGAATCAAACCATCTACTGATTGTAGGAGGAATCAACTGGCTTTTAGTTGGACTCTTCCAGTTTGATCTCGTTGCAACCCTCTTTGGCGGGGATGATGCTGTACTTTCACGAATCATTTATATTGTCGTAGGGATTTGTGCGATCTATGCGTTGAAGTTCATCCCGGAAATTAAATCCCAATAAGTAGCAGAGTATAGTGAAATAGCAGGGTTCTCTTGTTTCCTTTTAATTAGAAATAGGAAATAAGAGAACCCTTTTTGTGTTCCTGCCCCTTCCTAACATGGAGGAAACCACCAATTAGATTTTTTGAAAAAAAGTGTTGAAACCGTTTTAATCTGATGCTATAATGTGTTTAATCAAATATAACATTTAGGAATGTTACCAAGTACGGGCATAACCTGAATGGCTAGAGATACACTATGTGTGTTCTCCAGCCATTCAGGTTTTTTTATTCCCTAAAAACTTTCCCCTAAATGTAAAAATAATAAAAGAAAGAAGGCATCCATGATGAAATATGAACAACTGGCTAAAGACATTATTAAAAATGTCGGCGGAAGGGAAAACGTTAACAGTGTTGTACATTGTATTACTCGCTTGCGTTTTAAGTTGAAAGACGAAAGTAAAGCACAAACAGAAGTGTTGAAGAATATGGACGGTGTTGTAACCGTTATGAAGAGCGGTGGTCAGTATCAGGTCGTTATTGGCAACCATGTCTCAGACGTATATAAAGCGGTAGTAGCGGAAGGCGGTTTCGAAGCTGCTAAACCGGTTGATGAAGATGGTGGAGAAAAAACGGGTCTGTTTAACCGTTTTATCGATATGATCTCAGGAATATTCACACCAATTCTAGGTGTGTTGGCAGCTTCTGGTATGATTAAAGGTTTTAATGCATTATTTGTTGCAATCGGCTGGCTTGATGACACAGGTGGAACTTATCAGATTCTTAACGCAATTGGGGATGGACTATTTTACTTCTTGCCAATCTTATTAGGATATACTGCAATGAAAAAGTTTGGAGGAACCCCTTTCCTTGGTATGGTAATCGCAATGGCACTGGTTTATCCGGCGCTTGAAGGAATTCCGGCATCGGGAGACCCATTATATACATTGTTCGCAGGAACGATGTTTGAATCACCAGTATATATTGAGTTCTTTGGAATTCCAGTTATTTTAATGACATATTCTATGTCTGTTATACCAATTATTGTGTCTGCGTTTTTTGCAGCTAAATTAGAAAAGTTCTTTGTGAAAGTTATTCCATCAGTAGTCAGAATGTTTTTAGTTCCAATGTTTACATTGCTTATTATTATTCCTTTAACATTTATTATTATCGGTCCAATCGCAACATGGGCTAGTCAATTGTTAGGTACAGCAACTGTAGGAGTTTATGATTTAAGTCCAATTATTGCAGGAGCATTCCTTGGTGGTTTATGGTTAGTATTTGTTATGTTCGGTCTTCACTGGGGCCTTGTTCCAATCGCTATGAACAATTTTGCCAATCCGGGATATGATCCGATATTAGCGCTAATCTTTGCACACTCCTTTGCATTAGCAGGTGCAATCCTGGCAGTTTGGATTAAAACGAGAAATCAAAAAACAAAAACACTTAGTGCACCAGCATTTATCTCTGCTATATTTGGTGTTACAGAACCAGGTATGTACGGTATCGCTTTACCACTCAAAAAGCCGTTTATTTTCACAGTTATTTCATCAGCAATTGGTGGGGCGCTGTTAGGATTCTTTGGTACAACAGGATATGTAATGGGTGGTCTTGGCGTATTCCAGCTTCCTAGTTTTATTCCGGATGCCGGAATAGATATGACAGTAATTGGTGCAATTATTGCCGCAGGGGTTGGCATGGTTTTAGCTTTCGTACTAACATTCCTGTTCGGAGGCATTAATAAAAATGAAAGTACTGAAACTGTCGCACCAGCTGAACCAGAAAAACCAGAAGCTGTTGCCGTGAAAAATGGAGAAATATTATCTCCACTTACAGGTGAAGTAAAAGTATTAGCAGACATTAAAGATGAAACATTTGCGTCAGGTATGTTAGGACAAGGGGTAGCAATAGAACCGACGGAGGGCAAGGTAGTTGCTCCGGCAAATGGTACTGTCTCTGCATTGTTCCCGACAAAACATGCAATTGGTATTACGACTGACGATGGTGCTGAACTGTTAATTCACGTTGGTATGGACACTGTTAACTTAGAAGGTAAGTACTTTACAGCTCATGTGGCACAAGGTGACCGTATTGAAGCAGGTCAATTACTTGTGGAATTTGATGCAGATAAAATTAAGGAAGCAGGTTATATTTTAACAACTCCTGTTATCGTCACAAACTACAATGACTATGGTTCACTATTAACTACAGAGGCAGAAGATGTAAAAGTGAATGATGTAATAATTACATTAGACAGCGAGAAAAAATAGAAGTTTAATGACTGCAGAAAGGAAGTAAGAAAGATTTATCTTTCCTTTCTGTTAAGTTTTTTCCAATACAATTTAGAGAGGGATGATTTTATGTCAAGCAATAAAGTATCTTTTCCTGAAGATTTCCTATGGGGCGGAGCCATTGCTGCCAACCAGGCTGAGGGTGCTTATTTGGAGGGTGGAAAAGGATTAACGACTGTCGACCTGCTTCCTACGGGTAAAGAGCGATTTAATATTATGTTAGGAAATATTGACAGCTTTCAGCCGGAAGAAGGCGTGTATTACCCATCCCATCAGGCAATTGACTTTTACCATAACTATAAGGAAGATATTGCATTATTTGCGGAGATGGGATTTAAGAGCTTCCGCTTATCGATCGCATGGTCACGAATCTTCCCGACTGGTGAGGAAGAAACACCAAACGAAGCCGGACTTAAATTTTATGATGATGTCTTTGACGAATTGTTAAAATATAATATTGAGCCTGTCGTAACTACTTGCCACTTTGATGTTCCCGTCCATCTTGTGGAGAAGTATGGCAGCTGGAAAAATAGAAAAATGATCGATTTTTATGAAAAATATACGCGGACTATCTTTGAACGTTATAAAAATAAAGTGAAATACTGGATGACATTTAATGAAATCAATATGCTTCTGCACCTTCCATTCGTCGGAGCAGGAATAGTGTTCAATGAAGGGGAAGATAAAAACCAAGTGCTTTACCAGGCTGCACACCATCAGTTAGTCGGAAGTGCATTAGCCGTTAAAGCATGTCATGAAATCATCCCTGATGCCAAGATAGGCTGTATGCTGGCTGCAGGTATGACTTACCCGTATTCCAGTAATCCGGATGACGTATGGGATGCAATGGATAAAGACAGAGAGTCGTTTTTCTTTATCGATGTACAATCAAGAGGAGAGTACCCTGGATATGCGAAGAGATTTTTTGAAGACCATAATCTGGATATAAAAATGGAACCTGGTGATGAACAGATTCTAAAGGATAACACGGTGGATTATATAGGTTTCAGCTATTATGCCAGCCGATGTACAAGCACAGATCCGGAGGTACTGGAGAATCAAACAGAGGGAAATGTATTTGCTTCAGTTAGTAACCCATACTTAAAAACATCAGAATGGGGATGGACAATTGACCCGAAAGGTCTCCGAATCACTGCCAATCAGCTGCATGACCGTTACCAAAAGCCATTATTTATTGTGGAAAATGGGTTAGGGGCAGTCGATGTATTGGAAGAAGATGGTTCGATAAATGATGACTACAGAATTGATTACCTTGAGCAGCATTTTATTGAAATGGCTGAGGCAATCAAAGATGGTGTCGACATAATTGGATACACAAGCTGGGGCCCGATAGATATCGTCAGTGCAAGCACTGGTGAGATGAAAAAGCGTTATGGTTATATTTATGTAGACCGTGACAATGAAGGAAACGGGACATTAAAAAGAACAAGAAAGAAAAGTTTCAACTGGTACAAGCAAGTAATCCAAACAAACGGTGCAAACATTTTAAATAAATAACTAAACCAAGTGGGGACAATAAGAAATATATTATAAAAAAGCCGGACGATGAATCTTTCGATCTCGTTCGGCTTTTTGCTTTGAGGTGGTCCACAGTATATTCAATGGGAGTGGTCTCACAATAATAGAAAAATCATGACATGTAGAGTATTTGCGTGCGCGAATGCTTCCCCACATTGCCCGGTTTTTCTTTGTTAAAAACTCTGTTGTACCAGTCTTTTTTGTGGTAGAATAGGACATATGTCATTGACATTGCTTTTAATGAATGGTATAAAGGTGTTAGATTTAATCGCTTACAACCTAATATATACAGGATTGTTACTGTTCGGCAGGCAAAACCAAAATTTGTAGAAGAATATTAACTTTTCAATATTCTGTATACTTATTTGGTTTTTTTTATTTTAAAAACACTAATACTACTAAGTATATGGTAAGCTCGGAGAATGCCGCGTTTTTTTCTATAAAAATAAATCTTTTAACAAGGGCTGATTATATGGAAATAAAAAAGGTATTTAATAATAATGTTGTTTTGACGGAAAATGGCCAGCAGCAGGAAATGGTCGTAATGGGAAAGGGATTAGCATTTCAAAAGAAGGTTGGACAGCCGGTTGATATAGAAAAAATAGAGAAAAAATTTGTGTTAGCAGATCAGGGACTGTCAGATAAATTAGCTGATTTACTTGTAGATACACCGGAAGTGTATTTAGAGCTTTCTCACCGTATATTAGATTATGCAAAATCCCAGTTATCATATAAAATCGATGATTATCTTTACGTTGCGTTAACGGATCACCTCCACTTTGCTGTTAGTAGGCAAAAAGAGGGGATAGAGCTTAAAAATCCTCTTGTATGGGAAATTAGAAAATATTATAAAAATGAATTCCAGGTTGCCTTAAAAGCCCTTGATTTTATCGAAGAGGAGACAGGGGTAAGGTTTCCTGAAGATGAAGCGGGATTAATCGCCCTTCACCTGCTAAACAGTCAGCTGAATGGTGATAATATGGATGCTGCCATACAGGTAACTAAAATGGTCAATAATATTTTAAATATTGTTAAATATCATTTTGATATGAAACTTGATGATAATTCGATCAATTATGAAAGATTCCTAACACACCTGCGTTTCTTTGCAATGCGTTTTGTTCGCGAAGAAACAGATCATGTGAGTCAGACAGATGACTTTTTATTTGAACAGGTGAAAAAGAAATACGAGCAGGCTTACTTATGCACAGAGAAAATTTCCAAATATGTTGCAAAGACATATGATTGGGACATATCAAACGATGAAAAAGTATATTTAACATTGCATATTCATCGTGTAACGAACCGTCAGGAATGGACGAACAAATGAAATTAGAGGATGACTTTTTTGAGAAGCTAAACTGGGCTTTGTTTTCAGTATTCACTGGACAAGTCTGTTTAGTTTCTTTCTTATGTCAGTGACAAATAAAATCTGCCGCTTTAAAATAGAAACAAGACAAAAGGAGGAGCGGTAATGGACTATGCTCAGTTGGCGAAAGAAATTATAAAAAATATAGGTGGGGAAGACAATATTATCTCACTAGTCCATTGTACAACTCGCCTGAGATTCAAACTGAAAAATAATGATCTGGCAAATAAATCTTCTGTGATTAAATTACCTGGTGTTATAAAAGTGATGATGATTGCAGGTCAATTTCAAATAGTTGTTGGAATCGAAGTAAATGATGTTTACAAGGAAATATTGAAACAGACGCAATTGGAAGAGACAATGAACAGGAAACATACTGGTCAAAAGAGATCACTTTTTAATGAAGCCATTGATATCATTTCAGGTATTTTTACGCCATTATTAGGAACATTGGCTGGTGCCGGGATTCTGAAAGGACTCTTAATCCTTGCAGTATCGCTGGGAATGTTAACAGAGGCTGATGGGGCATATATTATATTGCATGCAGCAGCTGACAGTCTGTTTTATTTTTTGCCAATCCATCTCGCTTTTACTGCTGCCAAAAAATTTGGAGCAGATCCGCATGTGGCGGTGGTGATAGCGTGTGCTCTGTTTTATCCTGATATTTCTCTGGAATATAATGAGGAGCTTGAATTATCATTTTTCGGTATTCCTGTTGTGTTAATAAAATATGCGACATCCGTTATTCCGATTATATTAGCAATTTATGTGACAGCAAAGCTGGAAACAGTTTTTAACAACGTTTATCCAAAAACGATAAAGAAATTTTTCACACCATTAACTTTAATCGCCTTGATGGTACCATTGACGTTATTAGTTTTCGGTCCAATTGGAAACACTGTTAGTGAATGGCTTGCGAGTGGTTATTCCTTTGTCTATGATAACAGTGCAATAGTTGCTGGAGCTTTGATCGGGGCATCCTGGCAAATCTTGGTCATTTTCGGGTTGCACTGGGGGCTTGTCCCGATTGCATTGAATAATTTAAGTCAGTTTGAAATAGACACGTTTACTGCAATGATTACACCAGCTATTTTTGCCCAGGCAGGTGCTGTTTTAGGTGTTTGGCTGAAAACGAAACAAAGGAAAGTTAAATCCATTGCTGCACCAGCAACCATCGCAGGTTTATTTGGTGTAACTGAGCCGGCAATTTACGGGATTACGTT
Organism: Gracilibacillus xinjiangensis; assembly: GCF_042651765.1. Classification (NCBI taxonomy): domain Bacteria; kingdom Bacillati; phylum Bacillota; class Bacilli; order Caryophanales; family Bacillaceae; genus Gracilibacillus; species Gracilibacillus xinjiangensis. Next base: position 141,893 of record NZ_JBHSDT010000004.1, read on the forward strand.
AAGATATAAGAAACCTTTTATCATTGGTTGTATTGCGGGAGCCATTGGCGGAGCAATCGTCGGAATCTCCGGGGCGGGTTCGAAATCAGTAGGTTTGCCTGGCCTTACCACATTACCTATTTTCTTCGGACAAGGATTTTGGCTGTTTTTATTTGGGGTTTTTCTTGCCTATTTCATCGCAATGATCGCTACATACTTCTTCGGCTATCATGAGCAAACAGAAGATGAAAAGATCTCGGAAAGTGAAGCTCTGTCTGAAAATGAAAACAAAGAGCACGATGACTCGATTATAATTAGTCCGTTAACAGGCCCTGTCATAAGCTTAGAAGATGTAGACGATGATGTGTTTTCTTCTGAGGCTATTGGCCCGGGTGTTGCCATTATACCAATTAAGGGAAGTTTGCATGCACCATTCTCTGGTTCGGTAACTTCGGTATTTCCCACAAACCATGGTATTGGTCTTACATCAGACGCAGGGATTAAAGTTCTGATTCATATTGGTATAGAAACAGTCCGATTAGACGGCAAGTATTTTGATATGAAGGTAAAGTATGGGGAAAAAGTGGTACAGGGCCAATTGCTAGGTTCATTTGATATCGAGGCGATTACAAGGGAAGGTTTTGACATTACTTCACCAGTTGTCATTACAAACTCTCATGAATTCCTTGAGGTCATTAGCGGTGAGGCTGAGAATACTGTGACTGGAGACCGCTTATTGACTGTAATAAAATGAATAGGAAGAAAGTGAGACTATTGTTCAGCGGTGCTTTGATAAACTTTCAGCGATTATGGATGACACTGCGGAAACCTTTACATTTTAACGCTAAAATGCTATATTTAATATGTAAATTGAATAACTTATGGATTGTTACTGATAAACAGGCAAAACCTAAGTTGCTTTAGAAATGGGGAAGGGGTCTTTCCAATTTTTCTTGAGCAATTTAGGTTTTTTTATTGGCAACAGCCAAATTACTCTCTTAAAAGAGAGGCAAAAATCTTAGTTTGAGGTGATGAATAATGGCAGTAAAATTTCCAGAAGGATTTCTATGGGGCGGCGCAACTGCAGCTAACCAGTTAGAAGGTGCATACAAGGAGGGGGGAAAAGGGCTCAATCTGGCTGATGTACTTCCAGGCGGGAAAGAAAACAGATTGAAACTTTTAGCATCTACCGGATTTGATTTTGAAATTGACAAATCAAAATATACTTACCCAAATCATGAAGGCATTGATTTCTATCACCGTTATAAAGAAGATATTGCTTTATTTGCAGAAATGGGCTTTAAAACCTTTCGTTTGAGTATTGCATGGTCTCGTATTTTCCCGAATGGTGATGAATTAGAGCCAAACGAGGAAGGACTGGCTTTTTACGATCGCGTTTTTGACGAACTGGCTAAATATAATATCGAACCGTTAGTAACAATCGCGCATTATGAAACACCGTTGCATCTTATTAAAGAATATGGTGGATGGAGAAACCGCAAATTAGTTGAATTCTTTGAGCGTTATGTATCAGTGCTTTTCAATCGTTACAAAGATAAAGTGAAATATTGGCTAACTTTTAATGAAATCAATGGTGCGACACATATGCCTTTACTAGGACTGGGTTTTTCACCGGAAAGTGAAGAAACACGTCTTCAGGACAGCTTCCAGGGACTCCACCATCAATTTGTAGCAAGTGCCAAAGCAGTGCAGCTTGGACATGAAATTATTCCTGGTTCCCAAATCGGCTGTATGCTGATTTATGCACCTGTTTATTCTTTTGACAGCAACCCGGAAAATGTGTTGTATGCACAACAGGAGGCACGTATTTTTAATAATTTCTGCGGGGATGTACAAGTACGCGGTGAATATCCAAGCTTTATTGACCGTTACTTCAGAGAGAATAATATCCATATCGAAATGGAAGATGGAGACCTTCAGTTAATTAAAGAAGGTACCGTTGATTTCATTTCATTCAGTTACTATATGTCCCGTACTGACAAGAAGAATAAGACTCCAGAAGAGATCGGCCAAGGTAATTTAATTGGCGGTGTAAAGAATCCATTCCTTGAAGCTAGTGACTGGGGTTGGGAAATTGACCCGGTTGGTCTTCGCATCGCTTTAAATGAGTTATATGGCCGTTATCAGGTACCTTTATTCGTAGTGGAAAATGGATTAGGTGCTTATGATACGGTAGAAGAAGATGGAAGTATCAATGATGATTATCGTATTGATTATTTAAGAGAACATATTAGAGCAATGGGTGAAGCAGTGGACGATGGCGTCGAATTAATGGGCTACACTTCATGGGGATGTATTGACTTAGTAAGTGCATCTTCTGGTGAAATGTCCAAGCGTTACGGCTTTATCTATGTAGATAAGCAGGATGATGGCAGTGGATCATTTGAACGCAGCAGAAAGAAATCCTTCTACTGGTATAAAAACGTCATTGCAACAAATGGTGAAGAACTTTAATTCTCACCAGGGATATTAGAGAGAATAGCTTTTCTATTCTCTCTTTTTTTTAAAAGTTCCCTGCTATTCCGCAAAAATATGAAGCGATGATTTAACTCTTAAGCATTATGAACAGTCTATAAAAGCATCAATGTCACGCATGTAGCTGGAAACAAATAAAATGCCGGCAGATATGAACATTCAGGAGGGGTGAAGAGGGAAAACAGGAACGGTTCCCTGGGTCCAAACGAGATAGAAGAGAACCGTTCTAGTATCCTGTAGTGAAATTTCCGGACTCTATGCATAAATTGTATTTGTTTGTTTATAAATAAAAATCCATTAATACGTTGGCCATCCCTGACTGTCCCAATATAGGTCATTTATCAACAGGCTTGGCAGGCCATTTCGGTCAGCGTCATAGGCATGCCGAATAAAGATATTATTATTTAGCACGTCTTGATGGCCTGGAGCGACCCACTTATCATTACCTGTATCAAAAATAGTTCCGCCACCGTAAAGCATATTGTTTCCGGACTTATCCAGATAAGGCCCTGTTATGTCTGTTGAGCGGCCAACAACTATTTTATACGTACTATCTACACCATTACAACATTTATCAAATGAAACGAATAAATAATAGTATCCATCTTTATACGTAATACTTGGTGCTTCAATTGCCCCTTCAGGATGGTTAGGTCTAGCAGCTATGGAGTAGGTTTGGCCAACAGGCTTCATGGTTCGGGCATCTAATTTCGTCAATTTTATACCGCTCCAAAATGAGCCATACGATAACCATGGCTGTCCATGTTCATCAATAACCAGATCTCCATCAATTGCATTAAAATTATCGTTAGTTGTCGACCGAACGACAAGTCCATCATCTCTCCAATTTCCGGATGCAATGCTTTCTGTCGACAATAGTCCTATTAGAGACTGATTTGATCCAAAAGAAGAGACAGAGTAATATAGCCAATAGCGACCATTAAAATATTGGATGTCAGGAGCCCATTGAGCACTTGTATGGTCAGGTACATATTGTTTCCACCAGCTTAAAGGTTGAGGGAAAATAACTGGTGCTTCATTCCAATTTCGGCCATCTTGTGAGTAAATAACACGTATGCCGTTCTTATCCGTTTCACCTGTACCGAATGTCCACCATGTGTTTCCTTCTTTAATCATGGAAGGGTCATGAATCATTGGGTGTTCATCCATCTCCCAGAATGCTGCTGACACAGAAGCACTGCCTGCACCAAAGAAAACCAGAACAAAAAAGATTACCTGCCAATACATTTTTAACTTCATTCTCATCATCTCCTTTTTATTAGAACACACTAACAGTGAATGAAAGCGCATTCCTTAAATGTGATTTTAACATATGATGCCAAATATGTTAATCACAAAATATAAAAAAGTTATTTAATTAATTGTTAAGTTAATTAAATTTAAATTTCAGATATGTTCTTATTAAGTTATTAGGTTATCGATTAATTATGTTATGGTTAATAATGAAATGTCTGCTAAAATTATCGAGGATCAATAATCCATTGTAGGCAGAGGGGGTTAAGATAGATCTATTTGTTGGTAAAAGCCCTAGGGGCAGCCTTTAACCTATGAAACTCATTTTTGTTATATGTAATCTGTCACGCGTGATAAAATATACGCGTGACATTAAAAGTTTTCCATCAATTGAAGAATGGCAGGTCCCAAAAGAATGATAAATAATGTTGGGAAAATAAATAGTACCAATGGGAACATCATTTTTATCGGTGCTTTCATCGCCTTTTCTTCTGCTTTTTGTTTTCTGCTTAATCGCAAGTCTTCTGTTTGAACCCGTAATACGGATACCATTCCTACCCCAAGTTTCTCGGCTTGAATAATACTGGATACAAACGTCCTTAACTCTTCAGAGATTACTCTATCGGAAAGACCAATTAATGCCTCTTTTCTTGTTTTACCTAATCGCATTTCTTCTAATACCGTTTTAAACTCTTCTGCAAGAATTCCATCTTTTTTGGCAACAACCTGATTTAAGGCGGCATCAAATCCAAGACCTGCTTCTAAGCTGATTGTTAACAAATCCAGCAAATCTGGCAATTCCTTGATGGCTTGCTTACTGCGCTTTTCTGCTCTTGCCTTTAGAAAACGTTTAGGGGAAATAATAGCGATCCCTAAACAAATAATGATAATTAACAAGGAAACATTAAATGAGAAGCCTATTAATACTGAATAACTTAAACCGATTACTGGAAGGATAATACCTATTAAAAATTGAACTGCTTTAAATTTAACAGGGTTTAAGTGGAATGGCTGTCCTGCCTGTAACAGCAATGTTTCCAACTTGTAAGCTTCTTCTTTTCCTATCCTCTTCGTAAACCTTTTCTGGAAGTTTCCCCAGACAGGTGTGATCACTCGTGTTAAAAAGGAGGCCTCTTCCTGTTCCAACTCAACAGATCCAGCTGTAGCTTGCGCGACAAAATAAGTTTCTACTCTGTTTCTAATATGGCTTCTTTTTGCTGTTAATAGGATAAGAAGCGTGTAGGTTAACAAACTAATAAATAAAAAGAAACTACTAACTACTGCTACCATTGTTACACCTCGATCGTTGTTATTTTTCGTACTAATAGAAATCCAATTATTCCTCCAACCAAAGCTGCTCCCAACAAGATTTGCCCAATTGGATGGTTAAATAATGTCATGATATACTCTGGATTAATAACATAGATTATTAGACCTAATACAACAGGAAGAGCACTGATCACAATTCCTGATAATTTCCCCTGTGCAGTTAAAGACTTGACTTGGTTTTGGAGTTTTTTTCGCTCTCTGGTCGTTTCTACTATTTTTCCTAATAAATATGCAAGATTTCCCCCAACCTGTCTCTGGATTAAAATAGCTTCTATCAGCAGACCCAGGTCATTACTAGGTATACGATTTTTCCATTCCAGCATCGCATCCTCCAAGCTTGTACCATACTGCATCGATTTCAGCAATGTTTCCACTTCTTCTTTAATAGGTGAATTTGCTTCTTCTGCAACTAGCTGTAATGCTTGCACAAAGCTGAATCCTGCTCTTAGTGAACTAATAATCGATGTAAGCATGTTAGGGAGTTCTTCATTAAACTGCTTTATTCTCTTTTGCTCTTTTTGTTTTAACCAAATATTTGGAATGACATAGCCAATAATCATGCCGACCATTGCTAAAATGACTTGATTGGATAGTAAATAGAACGTTCCTGCAGCAATTAATGCACTCATCCACTGGAAAGCAATTAATTCTTCTGGCTTTATTGGTAAACCAGCAATACTTATTCGAGTAGCAAGTTTGCTATTCTTTTTTTTCGGGATTTTTTTCGTCATTAAAAGGGATTTTAATTTGCTATTCCCACTCTTTAACAGCTGCAGTAAAGACGGATTAGTTTCCTTATCTCCGTTTGATAATTTCCTCAAAGGAAATACGACAATCAACGTGATAAAAACGGTAACAAATAAGGAAAAAAAGATGATTAATTTCATAGGTTATTGCCCCTTTACCGTAAAGATAGACGCTGGCAGATGAATCCCTTCGCTTTCCATTTTTTCATAAAACTTCGGACGAATGCCTGTTGGCAGCAGATTTCCTATTATTTTTCCATTCTCGTCAACACCGAATTGTTTAAAGGCGAAGATGTCCTGCAAGACAATAACATCACCTTCCATTCCTTGCACTTCTGTGATATTCGTTATTCTTCTTGATCCGTCCTTTAAACGGGATTGCTGTACAATCACATCTAATGCTCCGGCTATTTGCTCGCGAATAGCTCTAACCGGAAGCTCCATTCCAGCCATTAATACCATCGTTTCCAGTCTTGCAATCATATCACGCGGGCTATTGGCATGTCCTGTCGCTAATGAACCATCATGTCCTGTGTTCATTGCTTGAAGCATGTCTAATGCTTCTCCGCCACGTACCTCTCCAATGACAATTCGTTCGGGACGCATACGAAGGGAGTTACGAACAAGATCACGAATGGAGATAGCACCATTTCCTTCAATATTAGGCGGACGTGTCTCTAATGAAACCACATGCTCCTGACCTAATTGCAGCTCAGCCGCATCTTCAATGGTTACGATACGATCTTCATTAGAAATGAAGGATGACAGTACATTTAATGTCGTTGTTTTCCCGGAACCAGTACCCCCGCTTACAAACATATTTAACTTCGATTCCACACAGGCTTTCAGAAATTCAGCCATTTCTTCCGTCATTGTTCCAAAGCGAATTAAATCTTGTACGGTGAAAGGATCCTTAGAGAATTTACGAATCGTAATGGTTGGACCATTTAGTGCCAAAGGTGGAATGATTGCATTCACCCTTGAGCCATCCTGCAACCGTGCATCAACCATTGGACTGCTTTCATCAATTCTTCTGCCAAGCGGTGCAACAATCTTCTCTAATACTGTCATCACATGGTCATTATCCCGAAAAGTAATGTCGGTTAATTGCAGTCTTCCATTACGCTCTGCATATACTTGGAAAGGCCCGTTAACCATAACCTCTGATACACTCTCATCATTTAATAATGGATTAATCGGTCCATAACCAGTTAAATCATTCGTAATTTCTTCTTTAATTGATTTCCAGTCTTTCAATGTTTTGAATTCTTCATTTTCTTCTAAAATATCTTTAATGATAGTATCTAAGTCTGCGATGATTTCTTCTACATCTTCCTCTTTGCGTTCTCGAAGGATATATTTATAGATAAGATTCTTTAATTCACGATATTCTGTTGCCTGACTTTGATCAGTGCTTTTCTTTTTAACGGTTGATGCTGGTTTGGATATTGGTTTCGATACGGTTTCAACAGCCTTTACCTTTTGCAGTAAAGGGCCATCTGCTGTGACCGGTTCATCGATAGGCTGATTCTTTGATTGCAATCTTTCCAACAAACTCATCCATTATCACCTTCCAATCTGCGCGGGATTATTTTAGATACATAGTGATGAAAGACGGAATCCTTCTTTCGTTTCTTTCCATTTGGTACATCCATTATCTCGTTCAGTTTTTTTGTTACTTCAAGTTTCGGAAACTGAGTGACAAGAGGTATTCCCATATCCATCGATTCATTTACATGCTTCTCATCATATGGAAGGTAAAATACTGATTCTGTTTCTGTTAAAACAGGAATCTGGTCTAATGTAACAGCAGTGGTGATACTTGATTTATTTACAATTAAGGTTAATTTATCCTTCTGTCCCAATGCTTGCAATGTTTCTATCATTAATTTTGTATTCTTCAAAACATGCATGTTTGGGGTAGTAACAACGACAATTTTATCTGCATTCTCCATTAATTCGAGATTAATTTCATTTAAGCCTGCAGCAGTATCGATAATTAAATGAACTGAGTTACTCCGTAGGGAAGCTACCGTCTCATTAAAAAAGGCAGGTGTGATGATTTCCGCATATTCAGGCCTGGTAGGTGCTGCTAATACATTTAGACCTGATTCGTGCTTTACAAAATAGAAGGCAGCATTTTCCGCGTGATCGTTCTCTGCCAATTCTTTTAATGTTTTTGCCGGATGGAGGTTTAATGTCATGGCGACATCACCAAATTGTAAATCACTATCGATTAAAGAAACATCTTCACCCTTATTCGCCAATGCCACAGCAAGGTTTACAGCGATCATAGTTTTCCCGGTTCCACCAACTGGGCTGCAAACGACCGTCATTTTTGGTTTGTTTTCCACCAGTACACCTTCTTTCAATTATTCTTCTATAAACAGTAGGATACGGCCGCTAATCCATCCTTTTGACTGGTCCGTTGTTTCGACTTCATACCAGGTTATACCTTCCGTTACCTGTTTATCTGTCACTTTCAATACCGTTCCCTGGTCAACAATCGATAGAACGGATGCTTTCATATTTGGTGCTGTTCTTATATGTGATTTAATCGCAGTACTAGCTGCTTTATCTATTTCTTCATGCTTTTCGTTAGTAGGATTCACTTCACTCATTTCTTCTATTGGTTCTGACTTACTATACAATGCCAGCTGTAAAACACCCTTTTGACGTGCATCAATGATTTTTACAGTATCTTCTTGCGTTAACTCTAACGTAACTGCCTGGTAGTATTCTTCTGTTCCATCTTCCTTTTTCTCCACCATACGCTCTCCAACAGCTAATACATGCATACGCTCTAGAATAATCTCTGTCGTAACTGGTTCTAAGGTGCTTAGGACTACGTCTACATGGTCACCAGGTTGGATCAGGTTGGAAATACCTGTGACATAGTCAACATTTATGGATACAGCCCGATAACCTTCTTGTATCTTTTTTGATACAACTTCTTTTTCTTCTTCTAATAATTGAATGCGGTGATTCATAATCACTTCACCTTGCTTGATATCAGAAGTGGCATAGTGATCAACAACTTCCTCTATATTCAAAGCAGCATTGTTGTGCACCTGATCTTCCGGTATCTCTTGTAAGGTGAGCATGTCACTCGTTATTTTTTGGCCAATAGAAATATCCTCTGCTGAGACAACAACCTGTACTTTATTTATTTCTTCTGTTTCCGGTACGGCAGCTGTGCTTGATTGATTGATTAATAGATAAAATAAAATCGTAGTAATTAAGCCTGAAAGAATGGCTAATAATAGTAGTTTTTTTGGTTTCATCTTTTCCCATCCTTACTCCATTAAAGTAACAACATAGGCACCTCGGTCAACAGGTGATTTTCCATTTAAGTCACCTGTTGTACCCGGACCTGTCCGTTTAATAAAAATTCCGTTTATTTCCCCATTACTATTTAGGTTTTCTGTAACATAAAAGTAAGCAAAACCGGTTACTTCCACCATGCTGTTATCACTTGTCAGTTTATAAACGATTATTGTTACTACCCTTGCACAATCTCGATGATAATACTGGCCTTCCGGATACGGACATCGATCCATACGATATTGGATACCCTCCTGTGTGGGGCCGCTAATATTTCCGGTCTGAACTAAAAAGGTCTCCCCAATGCTGATGTTTTCCAGATAACCATATTTCAATGTTTCCCCATAGGATTTGGCACCCTTTTTCTCCAAAGCTAAAATTCCAAAAAAACCTTCCACAGAATCTCCGGGTCCAACCTTCAGCGGATAAGTTTTTCCATATTCCAGATTTATGGATTCATTAATTCCCAACGGTACAACACCATTTGTAGAACTCATCGTCTTTAATCCGGCTTTCGCATTTACCTGGATAGAAATTGATTCTTTTCCGAATAATGCGAAAAAAAATAGTGGGACGTCTTTTTCCAGTACGACATTTACCGAAAAATTCTCCCCATAAACAATCTCCAGTAAGCTTTCTGATTCATTATGGGAACTCAACACATCATTCACTATTTGATTCACAGATTCCTGTGATAAAGGCAATTCCTGTGCGCCTGAAAGTGCCGCCGCGTTAGCTGTCTTCTGGAGATGGCTCTTTTTCATGAAAAGGTTTCCCCCATCGATAACCAAACCCGCCATGAAGAGCATGACGCCAAGGGCAGCAGCAGCTAGAAACAGTACATTTCCTTTTTCATTTTTATATAAATTATCTAATATTGTTTTCATTTGATTCACTCCACTCGGATGGTAGAACTAGATTCGAGCGCGACCGGTATAGCAAAGTCCCCTAGTAAATGGAGGAATTCAGTCGGATAGGATAAGGTTACCGTTACATATTCTCCAGAACTTCTATTGGCTTCATCCGGAGAAATGGTGATAGTTAATGATTCTGAATTACCTTGAAACTGTCCCTCAGCATAGGTGCGAATCATCGTATCATTTTGTCCTAACCCAGCTATTCTGGTCGCCTCTTGAGTTACCATTTCCATCTGTAAATTGGTATATAGTAAACCGCCAAAATCAATCATTCCCACAACTAACATAAGAAAGAGCGGGATGACTAGAGCAAATTCTACTAATGATTGACCATTTTCTTTTCGTAACATACGTTTCATAGAAGAGTACCTCCTTGCATGAGCATCTGAATCATTACCCCGCCGGCAATTGCTACCCCATATGGGTAAGTGCCGGTTAACACTCCCTGGTTAAAGCTCTGTTTGTAAAGGACATAACGATAAATCGACTTCCATAACTCACTGCGAAATAATAGAATAAATACTGCAATGACGGCCCCAAGAAGAGCGATATATATAAATGACTGAAACACAAAAATGGCACCCTTCATTGCTCCAATTAATCCTAATAACTTTACGTCCCCTGCACCAATGCCTCCCAAAAAATAGGGGATAAGCAATAGAGCAAAGCCAATCAAAAAGCCAATGAAAGAATGGCTAAGTGATTCCCAGCCCCCTGTTGTGAACTGGTAGATGAAAGTTAGTAAAAGTGCAGGAAATATAACCTTGTTGTAAATCATTCTGCTTTTTAGATCTGTAATCACACAGATTGCTAAGATGATAAGGAGAAAAATATCAATCATCATCGTCCATCCTTTCATTTGAGATTTGATTTTCTTAAAAGATGGCTGCCTAAGTGTATTTAAAGGCAGCCATTTAGTATCAATTACTATCTATTACGGTGTAGTTGTTGTCGCTGGTCTGTCAAAGATCCCTTGGAAGCCGTTAAATAAACCGGAGATTTCATCCCCTGCAATTACTAATGCAGCAATTGCTCCGATGGCGATAAGACCTAAAATTAATCCGTATTCTGTCATACCTTGTCCTTTTTCTGATATGAATAAGCCTTTAATTTTGTTTATCATGTTGTTTTCTCTCCTCATTTGTTTTAATTTTGTTAGTTTTTTGCTTATGGTGTAGTTGTTGTTGTCGGTCTGTCAAAAATTCCTTGGAAGCCGTTAAATAAACCAGAGATTTCATCCCCTGCTATAACTAGTGCTGCAATTGCTCCGATGGCGATAAGACCTAAAATTAAACCATATTCTGTCATGCCTTGTCCTTTTTCTGATATAAATAAGCCTTTTATCTTGTTTATCATGTTGTTTTCTCTCCTCATTTGTTTTAATTTTGTTTAGTTCTTTGCTTATGGTGTAGTTGTTGTCGGTCTGTCAAAGATTCCTTGGAAGCCGTTGAATAAACCGGAGATTTCATCCCCTGCTATAACTAGTGCTGCAATTGCTCCAATTGCGATTAGACCTAAAATTAAACCGTATTCTGTCATGCCTTGTCCTTTTTCTGATATAAATAAACCTTTGATTTTGTTTAACATATTATATATTCCACCTTTTATTTTTATATTTTTAATCGTTGAATCCTTCAAATGCTACCTTGTTACCAATGAATAATGAAGTGCGTTTAATAGTGCCTGCCGGAAGTTCAATAACTGATGTTGTATTGGGAAATCTTTTTCCGATTTTCCCACGCTCTAGCTCTTCTTCGATTCCAACAATCTCATCGTTTTTATTTAAATAGATAATATCAATGCTGTACTTCATATTGAACGTATGGATTGATGTGCAAGGCTTTATATGAAGGCCGGAATTTTCTGGCAGACTCTTTGTCCCCATTAAGCCTTTAAATCTCCTCCAGAAGGAGTAAGCCTTTTTAACATCCGCAGCAATTACCTGATCCGTATGGAAATTGATTAGTTGAATGGTTCTGCACCTCCTCATTCTATTTGGTTGGCATTGCATTTGCTGACCAACTCATGTCCTTATTATGCATTGAAATCATGAATAAAAATATCCCCCACCATTCCTGTTATGACAGCAAAGGATCGAATAGGAATCCTGTCCTATCCGGTGTTAGTTGCGTATTTTTTCTATAGGAATAGTAAAACCTTATAGGAATGAATAGGAATGTTTAAATAGTGGGTGGATATGGGGCTGTGACCATCAACCGAAACGCCTCTTCTAGTAAACAGAAAAAAACCTCCTAGGCTGACAGGAGGTTAACTGGATTGATGTTTTAATTGATATACTTTTGAAATAGCATGAGCGCGGTCTGGAACTTCAAGCTTTTGGAAGATCTTCGTTACATGATTTTTTACGGTGTGATTACTGATATAAAGCTGTTCGGCAATTTCTTTGTTATTGTTTCCCTGGATGACTAAATCCAACACTTCTTGTTCTCTGGGAGATAAATTGAGTTCCTTAATCGTACTCTCTATCGATTCTATTTTTTGTTCTGCGATTACCTCTTCTGGTGATAATGTGAGCTCTACTTCCTTAAATTTCGTTTCATTAAGAAATGTATCGAACTCTGCAGCTATTCCATTCTCTCTGTTTTTATATACATCGGTACTTTTATCCTCCACATATGTTATGACGAGTGCATATACCTGTGCGCAGATGCTTGCATCCTCCCAGGATAAAGAATTACTCCCATTTAGAAGCGCCTCTCCTGTCTCGAGAATTTCCGCTACTTTACTGTCGGGAAGAATCTCCCTTATAAAATCAGGTGAATAATAGGATAATCGACAAGCATTCGTGATAGTCTTAAGCATCGGCAAAGCAAAACCTTGAATAGAGGAAAATTCAAAAGCGAGTTGTTCTGCTTCTTTCATTTTCCTGTACTTAGCTTCATCAAAGTGTTTTACTGCTTTAAAAAGTGCGTGTATTTGCTTATCTTCTGTACCATCTTCTTCCTGTGCCAATAATTGAAGGGACACGCCTCCCATGATGGACAGTGTTTGCAAGAAGTGGAGATGTTCATCTATTATTTCTTCATTTTCCCTCATTCCTACACATAATACCCCTAGCAGTTTGTCTCGATGAAATATAGGACACTCAATTACCGTATGTCCCGATTGAATTTCTCTCACGGATGGAGATTGCCTGACTTCTTCTGCATGATAGTACCGTTTGGCTGCTTCTTGGGCATATTCTTCCATCCCATCTGCCTGACCCCTTGAAATTAATTTCATTGCTCCAGTTTGCGATTCCTTTAATACAACAAATGAGAAAAGCCCCTCTACCAAATTCATACTAATATCAACTAATATGTAAATAATTCGCTTGTAGTCAGGCGTTGTTGTCAATAATTTTCCAATCTCTGTCAATGCTTGTGAGCGTGTTATAAGGTGGGTGTTTTCCTTTTGTAAAGTCTTTACTAAGTATCCCACTTCAAATATTGTCATTAATAACCTGATCAGTTCAGCTGATTTATTAGAAAAAGTCTCTGTTTTAAAACTACCTCCAAATAATAGCATATCAAACTCATCTTCCTGTTTAATGGGAAAACAGAAAAGAGATTTCGGATGAATGGATTCTTTATGAAATAAAGAGGTGCGGGGATCTTTGTCTGTTCTTTCCCAAAACTCATAATGATTGGTTACTAGGACACGCCCTAATAAACCCTCTCCCGGGGCAACCGTTGTCCCTGTTAATACATTCATTTTCTCTCCAACGGTACTAATAATTTTAAAATTATCTTCATCATACTTGGAGGCTGCCCCTAAGAAATCGAGCTCAGGGTGAATGGCGATAAAACTGTCCAAAAGATCACCAATTGTCTTCTTATTGGCAATCTGTTGAAACAGTTTAATTTTCTTTTGATAAAACTCGGTTTCATCTATTTCTTGAAGACATAAAGCAGCTATCTCAGCCATTGTTTTCATGTCTTCTAATAGATTGCTTTTCGTTTCATTATTCAGCACTGTTACCTCATCCCAATTAATGTCCGGATTATTTATCCGTTCCCGAACTAGCTCCTCAGTGCCTTGTGATATAAAAAAGCCTGACCAAATATAGAAAGAACGGCCATCATCTATATGAACAGGAGTAATAATTGCATACACACCTGGCCAGATATCGTAGACAACCGGTTTATTAATACTCCATGTTTCATAGTGAATGTCTGCAACTTCTTGGAAAATATTAAATTGATGATGCAACGTTTCAAATAAAGTATTCTGACCCATTACATCTATCATAATATTTTTTTGCATATCTGTTGTAAACAAACAAAGTCGGTATTTCTCTGCGTACATTGCCTGTAACTCTTGTAGTAAGTGTATATTCTTGCTCATGCTTTCTCCATTTCACCCATTGGATTTATTGCTGGCTCGCAATAACTGTAACGTGGTATATCATTATCACTAAGGTTTTGGATGATACCTTGTTTTACAAGAGATTCAATTACAGGCAAAATTTTCTCTTTTTGACTTCCGAGAAGCGTAACAATACCTTCTACTGTCTCATTCATATATGGATTCGACTGAAATAACATGGTACATTCCAACTGTAGTGCAAACATTTCCTTCCCCCTCATCGACACTCCTCCTCTCTAACTATATATCCTCTTCATGATCGGATAAACTTATAATATCTTATATGGAATAAGAAATCATATCCCCTATTATTCCCATTTTTAAAATAACAGCACTATATCGGTAATAATGGTAGATTTTCAACATTATATGGTAAATCTTTTGGGTAATTCTGATTTTACTCTGTGAGATTAGTTATATATAATTCATTATAGAAAGCGTTTCACTTTAGGGGACAAGTTAGGGTAATTATGAGGGCTTTTTTCAGAAACGGTAATTTCAGTTAAGGGAGTGAGAAAATATGTTTGATAACAGTGATCGGGAATATTGGATAACAACAATGCTTAAGATAGCTGATCCAGTTCTTCATTCCCTGGCAAACGGGCAACTTAAACAGCAAATGCCAGTGGAAGGAATTTTGGAGGACCGCCCAGTCTACAGCCATTTGGAGGCATTTTCAAGACTGATATGCGGTATGGCACCATGGATTGAGAATGGTCCAGTCGACGGTGAGGAAGGATTATTAAGAAAGAAGTATGCTGATCTAATTAGACATGGGCTTAAAGAGGCAACAGATCCTCAATCACCAGACTATATGAATTTTACTGAGGGGCTCCAGCCTATTGTTGATACAGCTTTCCTTGCTCATGCTTTATTACGGGCGCCTGATGAACTGATCCATAACTTAGAACCAAGTGTTAGAAATAATGTCATTAAAGCATTAAAACAAACACGAACAAGAAAACCGGTGTTTAATAACTGGTTATTGTTTGCGGCAATGATTGAAACGTCATTACTAATGTTAGGTGAAGACTATGACCAGATGAGGATTGACTATGCATTAAAACAACACGAGCAATGGTATGTAGGGGATGGAGTGTATGGAGATGGCCCAGCGTTTCATGCGGATTATTATAACAGCTTTGTCATCCAGCCTATGATTGTTGATATAATTGATTCTGTTGCTGAAATATCCCCGGATTGGGAAATATTACAAACTAAAATTCATGAGCGGGCTATTAGATATGCTGTCATTCAAGAAAGAAGTATTTCACCAGAAGGTACTTTTCCTATTGTGGGAAGGTCGATCGCTTATCGTTTTGGGGCATTTCAACATCTAGCACAGATGGCTTTGCAGCATAGGCTGGATGATAGTCTTAAACCAGCACAGGTTCGGTGTGCATTAACTGCTGTCATTAAACGATTAATTGAAATGCCGGGAACATTCGATGAGAATGGTTGGTTGAAAATCGGCCTATGCGGTCACCAACCAGAATTAGGTGAACCTTATATTTCTACTGGCAGCTTATATTTGTGTGCTGCCGTATTCCTGCCATTAGGGTTACCTGTGGATGACGCCTTTTGGCAAGGGGAAGAAGAATGGACAACGAAGAGAGCATGGTCAGGGAAACGTATTGCCATCGATAGTGCACTCATATAATTAATTATCTTTATAAAACCCAGAGCAGCTAGTGTAGATTGGAGAAAGTTTTAAAAATGTTTTCTTCGCTAATTTTCCGGTGAAAATAAAACCCGCATGGAGATGAATGATTAATTTCCATGCGGGTATTTCTATTTAAAGTATTTTCTACCATTTTAAGTGTTGTACAGATCATTAAACTTCTTCCTTGTTCGTTTCTTATCGATCTCTCTTACGATCTTTCCTGATAATCTCTGTACTATTCGCCATTATTTCTGATCCAACTAACATGGCGCCATTTCTCAACGTAGTTGAAATCCTTCTTAGCAGGACCTTAGGAGACTGATTTACATCACTTACTGCATCATTCATTTTATTACTGATATGGGTAGCACCATTGATCAAGGCTGCTGATATAATAGGCTTGGATTGTTCTTTCAAATCCTCAGCAAGCCTTTTTAAATTTGGTTTTTCCAAATGTCTCACCACCTTTACAAAGGTAAATAATTAAATGGATGCAGGCTTTAATAACTCCATCTTTTCTTCCTTCTTTTTCTGATGTAATTTCTCGGACCAGGTTCTTCCTCTTCTGCACGTTCTTCTTTTGCTAACTTTCTTTGTTCTGCCCAATATTGGAGTTCATTCCCTGTAGCACGTGCAGCCTTACTTATTAAAATAGATATTGGGCTCTTCATTTCGGGAGTAGGATCAGGGTCAACATACTCTTTTCCTTCTATTTGCATCAGTTTTAAATGAAGAAGCCGTTGAAAATCGGCATTCGATGTTTCTTGCTTTAGTCTCTTCCAATAATCAATTGCTGTCTGTTTTTGATCAATTTTATAATGAAGCTCACCAAGTTCGTACATCAGCTGCCAGTATAGCTGCTTGTCAAGAAACCCATTTCCACGCCTTTCCTCGTCCATTACAAAGGTATAATCTTCAATTGTTGTTTGAGCACGTTGAAAATGTTTTTCAGGTAACCTGAAGGAAGACTTGCCGCGTATTAATCTGATGACAGTGTTATGAGGGTCGGCATTTACCGCCTCATCCAGCAGCTCCAGTCCTGTTTGCGCCCACCTCAATTTATCAAGAGGTTTTGTTTCATCCCGGGCAATCAAAAGCATTGTACTGCCATGATAGGCATCGAGGATCGGCTGGTTAGGATAGTTGGATCGTAATTGTTCCAATAATTGATGGGTATCTTGAACAGCGTTTGTATTGCCTGCAACCGCCTTCTTGTGTAAGGAATGAACCTGTTCAAGCAAAGCATCCATATCTTTCTCGCTTGTATTTACCAAATGTCACTTCCCCCTTTTTTTGAAAAATTCCTGATGGTTACAATTGTTTTAATTGCTGCATGACTTCTTTTGCTTTTGCTTCTTTGCCGGCATTTTTATAGGCAGTACTCAGGTCTTTCACAACCTCTTTTATTTGGTTTTTCGAAAGGTATTTGGGATCTTTCTTATACTGGTCTAACAGGAAGGTATAGTCTTTAATCGCTGTTTGGGAACATTTAAAGAATGATTCAGGTAACCGAAGACAAACATTTGCACGCAACAAGCGTATTTCCTTATTGTTCGAATCCTTGGAAACTGCTTTGTTCAACGCATTCAATCCTTCTTGTGCCAGGTCCGCTTTTTCTATTGTTTTCACAGCATCACGCCCTCGAAGGGTAAGTGCACTTCCGTAATAGGCTTCCACGACCGCATTGTTTGGCTCAGTGTCTCTAAGTTTTGAGAAAATATCATAGGCTTTCTTCACCGCATTTTTATCACCAGCAACCCCCTTCATTAGAACTTTTCTTCCTTCTGCCAATTGTTTCGAAATATCAACCTTTTTACCCAAATTAATTTCCTCCTCAAGATATGGTAGGTGTACGGTGGCGTCCAAAACGTTAATAAAGGAAAGGCTGAACCCGATAGCCGTGCTAAGGAGTAAGCCACAACACCATGCGGGTTCCATTCATTAGGGCTCAGCCTCTCCTTTAAATTAACGATTGGTGCTACTTAAGGTATGTACAAAGTAAACAAACAGTATGGTTGAAATTCTTATCTTACAGAAAAATCAATGTTTGCCCGAATCAATGTTTACCAGACTTGCATTTCATAAAGAGTAAAGGAAGGGAGGATGCTCTCCCTGTTCTTAAACTTACCGTTTAGGCATCCATCATTGATTCAAAAGAAATGGAGGATATAGATGAAATTGCAAACACATAAGATGACAGTCTCTATTGACGAGCATTCATCCCATCTGGAACAATTCAAGCAGTTTTATCAGCGATTGGATGAGGAAGGAAAAACCATTGAAAAATTGCCTCGTCAGCAAATAGAAGATTATCAGCTAAAAGCCGTTAATGCCACTCTTGCTCATGTGTGGAACGAAAATGAGTACTATCGTTCGAGACTGGAAGAGGCAGGATTCACTGAGCCCAAAATAGATAGTCTGGAACAATTATCGACAGTACCAATGTTAAGGAAAGATGTTATTAGAGGGGATAAAGAGAAACTATTATGTGTACCTCCGAAAGAAATAGGCCAAGTTCACCTGACAAGCGGAACATCCGGTAAGCCAATATATACCTCTTACACATTAGCTGATCAATATGTATATGATTTGCTGCCAAAGTATTTGGAACTTTTTAAGGAATCAGCTGATGACATTACGGCAATTGCCTTACCTTATGAGTTTGCATTGCCTGGTCTCGGTTTTCAGCGATTGTTTCAATTTGCGTTTGGTACCACTGTACTGTCGCTTGGAAAAGGCGGATACATGGCACCTGTCGATAAGTCATTGGATTTAATGAGGGAATATCAGGCAACCGTTCTTACGACAACACCTTCCTATGCAGCACTTTTAGCAGAAGAAAGTGAGAAGCTCGGTATTAAAATTGGGGAAGACATCCGCCTAAAGAAAATCTGGCTAACTGGTGAAGGATGTTCTTCTGTATTCCGTGATCGGCTGGAAGAATGGTGGGGGTGTGAAGTATCGTTTTTTTATGGCTCAACAGAGTGTGGAGTTATTGGTGTGGAATGCAGCAAACAACAAGGTTATCATATTATGGAAGGTCATGTAAAAGTAGAAATTGTTGATCAGGATTCCGGGGAAGTATTACCATATGGAAAAACAGGGGAAATTGTCGTAACAACACTGCTTCGTGAAGGGATGCCAATGGTACGCTATCGTACAGGCGACCTCGGTAATTTGCAGCAATCCAAATGTGATTGCGGAATTACGATGGACGTCTTGCAATTAAGGGGACGGATGGAACACATGCTGCACTTAGGTGGGGAAGACTATTCTCCTTTCATGATTGAACACTTTTTAATGGAGATTCCTGAAGTCGGCTTATGGTATCACCTTAAGCTGGATGATGAAGTTTTAACAATAGAAGCAGAAAAGTTCCGTACAAAATTAAGTAACGAGCAATTGGCAGAAAAAATTCAAAAACATATGGCTGACCGAATTGGGGTCCATTGTGAAGTTGTCATAAGGGATGACATTCCTCGCACGTACGGCAAAGCAACCAGAGTATTCATATAGACAGATGATCCAGGAGAGAGGAGGTGGCTTGATGAGTGATAGGAATAGAGACAGGGAGCGTAAATTTAGAGACATGTATAGGCGTCTCGAGAAATCTCCATTGTACCAGCAGAAATTATCAGGATACAGTTTACAAGAAGCAGGATTGGAACAGATCAGGTCCTTTCCATTAACAACGAAAGAAGACTTAAGGGATGCAGGTGCTTTCGGCCATCTTGCCGTTGATTTGAAGGAAGTGGCTCAATATCATGAATCGACAGGTACGACAGGAGAACCCTCTGCCTCATGGTTTACGCAAGCTGATTTGAGGACAGGCGGTAGGCAATTAAAGGAGTGCGGGGTTAATTTGACTTCTGACGATCTTGTATTGGTCCGCTTTCCCTATGCCTTGGCATTGCCAGCTTTCTTAATGCAGCAGGCAGCTTGGCAAACAGGAGCAGGAGTCGTACCAGCAAGCGGGCGTACAGTTGTTACTCCTTATCCCAGGGTCTTAAGCCTGATGAAACAACTTTCTGTCACAGTGTTAGCAGGGCTTCCCCGTGAGATGGAATTGTTAGCAGAGGCAGCACGGCTTGGAGGCTTGGAACAAAACGACTTTTCCAAGTTGCGTGCCATCTGTGTTGCAGGTGAATTAATAAGTGAAAGACGCAGGGAGCATATCGAGAAACGATGGAATGTTCCGGTATTTAATATGTACGGATCAACAGAAACTGGTAATATCGCTACAATGTGTGAATATGGCAACATGCATATTGTAGAAGAAGATTTTTTCGTGGAAGTGCTGGATGAAGATGGTGCCAATTCGGTTGCGAATGGTGAAAGGGGTTTTGCAGCTATTACCACCCTTTCTCATCAGGGTTCTCCACTACTGCGGTATTTTAATGAAGACATTATCTCTTTAGAATCTTCTGAATGTCATTGTGGGCGATCTGGTATGATACTGACTCATTATGGTAGAAGCAAGGATCGCATCAGCCTTGGAAGAAAGAGGATAGATGCATTGGATATTCAGGAAGCGGTCTATTCGCTGGCCCCTGTACCAGATGCATGGCAGGTCATTGAAAAAGAAGAAGGTTTGCACTTTTTACTAGATTTCCATGAAACGAGTAGATGGTCAGAAGAAGCGGTCTGTTCTCAATTATCTTCCTGTCTTCAAGTGCCAGTCACCATGGAAATTCATTCACTGCTCGATCGGGTGGAGCTCATGAGTAACATTCCATCGAAAAAGCCTTTATATATTAAAAGGTTAAATAAAAGAAACGAGATTCATTGAGGTAATCAGAAGATGACAATTAATTCGTCTGAAAGAAAGGACTGTACATCATGAGTGATAAACTAAACCAAGAAAACCCGCGGCTTCTCGTAAGTCGCCAGCATAAAAGCGAGGATACAATAATTCATGTGAAGAATACGGTTATTGGGGGTCCTTCTCATACACTAATCGCCGGACCGTGCTCGATCGAATCAAGAGACCAGCTTCTAACGGTTGCAGCTACTTTAAAGAAATCAGGCATTACAGTTCTAAGAGGCGGAGCATTCAAACCGAGAACATCACCATACAATTTTCAAGGGCTGGGGGAAGAAGGCCTGAAGATGATGAAGGATGTTGCAGATGAAACGGGAATGGTAACGATCAGTGAAATTATGACACCATCCCAGATTGATATCGCAGCACCTTATCTAGATATTTTTCAGGTTGGAGCACGAAATATGCAGAATTTCGATTTATTAAGGGCTGTAGGTCAAACCGACAAACCAGTACTGTTGAAACGTGGTCTCTCGGCTACATTGGAGGAATTTAAGTTTGCAGCAGAGTATATTTTGGATCAAGGGAATGACCAGGTTATGTTAATCGAAAGAGGGATAAGAACGTTTGAAAAAGCGACACGCAACACACTGGATATTTCCGCTGTGCCTATTTTAAAGATGGAAACACACCTCCCAGTACTTGTTGATGTTACACATTCTACTGGAAGGAAGGATATTTTACTCCCATGTGCGAAAGCTGCCATTGCAGCAGGAGCTGATGGAATTATGGTTGAGATTCATCCAGATCCATCTGCAGCTCTATCTGATTCAAAGCAGCAACTGAATATGGAAGAATTCCATACGTTCTGGGAGGGCCTTTCTGCGTCTGGGTTATACCATTAATCATTTCTTGTTGGCAAAAAGAATTATCCCAGTTTTTTTATGGAGGCGAGAATATGGAAGACGCACATTTTAAAGGGAATAAGTCCAACCTGTTAAAAAAATTGATCTTCGATGTTCTATTAATAACAGATGGACGGACGACAGACATCTTAGAACACCTATTGAATGAGAAAGTAAAGGTAAAAGTGATTCAACAGGGGCTTTTAGAAGGAGCGGATGAGCAGAAGACAGGGGAAAATTCCGGTGTACGGAACTATATTCGGGAATCCGTTTTAATTGGTGAAAAAAGCGGTGTTGTCGTTTCACATAATATTGCGCTAGTTTATTCAAAGAATGTACCTCCTACTTTGTTCGAGAATATTGCAAACAAGCAGGACGGAATTGGCAAAGCCATCAGCTCACTAGGGATGCGCACATATCGGGAAGTTCTTGACTGTGGATTTGTAAACAAAGAGGAAGCAGTCGACCTTTTTCAACTTCCGGTTAATATCCAATTGCCTGACTCGAATAATCAAATACCTTACAAGAAGTATTTCGTTTATTTCGGACCAAGTCCAGGAATTCAGCTGGTCGAATATTTCAATCCGAACATCCTTACACACCGTTTGCAACAAGAGACAACTAAAGAGCATCCGAAAGAAAAAGGGTAATATGGCAATGGTTGGCTTACCAGCTAGCAAGTCAGCCATTTGGACTTTTTCAGCTTAGCGGGGCGCCATCTACTTTTTTCTTTGCTTTTCCTTCATTTGTGCCACATAATTGGCACCGAAAATAATCATTTGTTCCATAGCGTAGTGAATACCTTTCTTTATTGCCCTGATGAATGTCGATATCACGATATAGGTGGATTGATTCCCAGAATCTATATTATCAAGGATTTCTTTCTCGGCTATGCTGGCACCCTTTTTTACCGCATCCATATAATTACCAGTAAAGGAAATGAATTCACGCTTTATTTCATCAAAAATTCCTGCCCATATTGGATCCTCCTTTTTCAATTGGTTTCCCTCCTTAAGATTGATATTTTCGATCCATTCAGGTCTTTTCCTGTCATTTCTTCCGGAATTTGCTTAAGTTCAGTTATTCGATTGTCACCATGTGTTGGGGAGTCAAGCCATTGCTTCTGTTTTCGGCTTCCTGAAGATAATAGCAATGCAATGATAACACCTGCTGTTATGACAAAAAGAATGACGCCACATAAGCTCATGCCAAGAATGTACAAGATTCGGTCCCTGTGATCCATTTCTTTTAATTTCAATCCACTCTCCTCCTGTCTTTTCCGAATAGTTCAGTATATGTATGAATATCCTGGTGTTTATAGGTGATGGACTATTATTCGCTGAATTCCACTTCCGTCCAATTTAGAAATATTAACTCACATAAACATATCGAGAGTCGTAAAATAAGAATAAAGAGGAATAAAGGAGGTTGCCGTTCAATGGACGAGATGCAACGGAAAACAGGCGATAGTCCAATGATGGATAGCGAATTGAAAGAATATATCCAGCAAGAGCTGGAAAAATTAGATACTCAACAGCAGGAGGAAAGAGAAGAAGATTCACAAAATGCATCAACTGATAAGATGACACGGACGCTAAGTTCCGTTTTGGAACAATTACCATTGGAGGAATTAATGGAATCAGCGATTAGTACAATAAATAAGACGCAACCCGAAAATACATCAAGACCAAAGAGGCGTCTTAAGCCAAAAAGACGTGTAAAAAAAATGAATCGATAATGACTGAGAGAAGGTGGCTCCAACTAATGAAAAGGGCTGATTACAACCCTTCTGCCATTTTCCGAAATTTAACAGCCTTATTCTTTTTTGCTGCATTACTGGTTATTTTACAAGTAAATGATACCAGGTTATTAATAATGTGGGGAATATGCTTATTGTTTCTCGTCATGAACAGATCCATGAGATTATTCCTTTTAACAACACTGGTTTTTGGAATTGGATTTTACGTATATGGATACATGGGTTCAAATTGGCATATAACTGCGGATTCTAAAGAATTACTAAAAATACTAAACAGGTTGTCATTGATCTTTATCATCATTCCCTTCCTTATCCTGTCCTTCATTTACAAAACACCTGCTATAAGCTATTGGCAGAAGCCGGATTGGAATAAGATGATTCCTATTCCATTTATTTGGGCAGGTTTCCATCAAACAAAAGCAGGTATTTTTCTTTTTGTAGCAATGATGACGAACCTGATGGTGTTTACTCCATTTATGATAAAAAGTGGCTGGACATACATTCAGGGGATATTTCTATTTATGATTATTTTCTCTATTCTGAACGCTGTACTAGAGGAAATCATTTGGAGAGGCATCCTTCTTAGTCGTTTTTCGGAGGATTTTGGCAGCAAGTGGGCGGTAATTTTAACGAGTGTCGGTTTTGGTTTGCAACATTATTCACTTGGTTTCTCTTGGGTTAGCTGTGTTTTCTTTATATTCGGAGGGTTTTTCTTTGGTGCTATTACGGTTACAACAAAAAGTATAATCCCTGCTATAATATGGCATATGTTTATTAATGCACTAATGGTTTTAAGTGGAATGATCATTTAATCGTTAGTTGTGGTGGTTGAGTGGACTGCTCCATCATTGTCCAAGCCTCAGAAGTTCAAGAAATTAATGGGGAGAGAATTGCCAGTCCACTGTCTGTGTCAACAGGAGACTGGCAGATAGAAAATATTAGACAAGATCACAAGCCTCTGCAGGCATCCAATGGGCGTCTTTTCCATCCCATTTGACATTACAACCAAGCGGATTCGTTAATGGTGTTGTTATTGGCTTGTCTGCCAAATGTTGTGTAAGGGCGTTTTCCAAATCGTTAACCGTTGCTTTTTCTGATTCACGAGGATTATCAAGCGCACGACCAGTATAAATTAACTCCCGATTCTGATCAAATACATAAAAGTGTGGGGTTCTCAATGCACCATATACTTTCGCAACATCTTGTGATTCATCATGTAAGTATACCCAAGGAAATTTATTTTCATCCATCCGTTCTACCATTTCTTCAAAAGAATCACTTGGGTTTGTCTTTACACTATTGGAGTTTATCCCGACAAATCGAACACCTTGATCGGCAAATTTGTCTGCAGTTGCCCGTGTCACTTCGTCTGAACCGATAACAAAAGGGCAATGATTGCATGTAAAGAAAACGACTAAAACTTCTGCATCATCAAAATCTGATAAACGATAAGACTGACCATCTGTTGCAGGAAGATAGAAATCTGGAGCTTTCTGACCTAATTCTAAAGTAAACGCCATTAACCATTCCTCCTATCAATATTTTATAAGAAAACGATACCAAAATTAGGGTCAAAGGTCCATCGAATTTGCTTAAATGAAATGAACAGGTAACGTTTAATGAAATCATTCTATTTCTCATTTGTAATTTTCTCTCATCATCTGTACGCTCAATTTAGCGGGATATTCCCCTCAAGATGAGTAACAACTGTATTTATGTGAAAAATAGGAGCGACATTGCCATTATAATGAAGTTTAGTTACTAATAAAGAAAAGGTGATTGGAATGAAAGATGTTTATATTAGAGAAACGCTTGCTGTGAAAACTAGTCATGTGTTCCCGTTGGATACTAATAATCATGGTACCCTTTTTGGTGGCAAATTAATGAGTTATATTGATGACATTGCATCCATTTCGGCCATGAGACTTGCAAGAAGTCCTGTTGTTACGGCATCAACAGACTCTGTTGACTTTCTTGTACCAATACATACTGATCAATCTATTTGTTTAGAATCTTCTGTTACATGGACAGGAAAAAGTTCAATGGAGGTGTTTGTGAAAGTATTAGCAGAGAATTTAATTACAGCAGAACGAACAATTGCAGCAACCGCTTTTTTGACCTTTGTTGCGGTAAATGATGATGGTAAGCCTGTACCTGTGCCAAATGTCATTCCGGAAACAGAAGAAGAGAAATATTTACATGAAACAGCCAAAGAACGTGTGGAAGCAAGGAAAAAACGTAGGAAGGCGAGCAAAGAGTTAGCAAAGAACATTCAGCTGAAAAAGCCCTGGGAGTAAAAAGTATCGAGCGGCATGGCAGTAAATTAGCAAAATAGGAGGAAGAATACAAAGACCCTATTAAGAGGCTGTGCTTCCTGCCCGCTTGTATCATCGGAGCACCCAATCATAACAAGTAGACATTCATCTATTCCTCCTTGTACAGGGGCCTGCTGTGAAGTGATTTTTGTATCTCTGTATTGATATCTCACAATGTGTACAATAAATGGATACAAGATACTATGTAGAAATAAGTAAATAGGCCCATCTTCCAAATAGCTTAGGGGGATAATTAAAATTAGGTTGTTATATGATAGCGGTTTTCCCTTGTTATTAGGTAGACCTTTGGTATACTAATGATAAAACGTATACAAATTGTATAGATAAAAGGAATCAGAAAGGTTCCGTAAATTTGTTAAAATAGGGGGATTTTCATGTGGCAAGTGAAAGGATTTTAATCGTCGATGATGATCCGGATATTCGCACATTACTAGAATTATATATAAAAGAAAATGGCTATCAAGTGTTAATAGCTGAAGACGGTATAGATGCGTTAACAATCGTGCGGAAGACATTGCCAGATCTAATCATGCTGGATGTGATGATGCCAAGATTAGACGGCTATGAGCTTTGTCAGGAACTTAGAAAAACAACGGATATACCGATCCTTTTCTTAAGCTCTAAACAGGATGATATAGATAAGATTCTAGCATTAGGTGTTGGAGGGGATGATTTTATTGAAAAGGATACGAACCCGCTATTAATACTGGCAAAAATAAAGGCACATTTACGCAGGTATCGTGATTTATCCAATAAAAATAAATCCAATGAAATTACTGTAGAAAATTCATCAATCATTGAATATCCGGGCTTAGTGATTAATCTTGAAAGCGCAGTAGTGAAATTGAATAATCAACCTTTACGTTTATCAGCAAAAGAGTTTCAAATTCTATGTTTGTTAGCGCAAAATCCTGAGAAAATCTTTAGTGTTGAAAAATTATTCGAATTAATCTGGGATGAGAATAGTTTAGGAGATTATCGGACAGTCATGGTACACATCAGCAATTTAAGGAAGAAATTAGAGACAAATACGGAAAATCCTAAGTATATTGAGACAGTGCGAGGGATTGGTTATAAATTTAATCAAATAGAGAAAGAGAATTCCTAAACAATTAATCCCGCACAGACTTAGCATCTAATTTACTTCTTCTCTTTTCTTTCAGAAACTCCCTTACCTGTTGGACGGACAATCCTTGTCGTTTGGCGATAGTGAGAAGCACTAACCATTCTTTATCCAATTCCATTTCGTGACAAGCGTTTTGCAGCTTAGCGTCTAACATACAGATCCTCCTTTACTCTTCCATTAAAAGTATAATCATTAAAGTTAAAATGGGACTAAAGTCTAGTTAAAATTATTATAAAATTTTCATAATTAGGGATGATAAATCATGAAAAATCTATCTAACTACCGTGTGTTAGATAAAATTATTATTTCTGATACATGGCTGCTATACAGTGCTGTTTCCACGCATAATAACAGAAAAGTATTAATTAAAACACTAAATGAAGGCGCACACCCGCAGTCAAAAGCCGAATTAATTCATGAATATTATACACTGCTTCATACAGATGCTTACGGCATCCTTCAACCAATAGCTTTGGAGAAGGATAAGGGACAACCATATTTGATCATGGAGTATTTTAAAGGGGAACGTTTAACCGATTGGCTGGGGAAAAATAAAAGATTTGATGTTAGCTCCTTTTTAAAGATGGCAATAAAATTAACGACCATTCTCTTTTCTGTCCATCAAAAAAATATGATGCATAAGTCGATTCAGCCAAATCATGTTTTGTATGAGGAAAGAACAGACCAGTTAAGGCTGATAGGTTTTCATCAATCAACAATGCTTGCTAAAGAGATGTTGAATGCAGATATCGTACCATATCTAGTCGAAGAGCTACATTATGTATCACCAGAACAAACAGGCAGAATGAATCGACCAATCGATTTTCGCACCGATTTGTATTCATTAGGTGTGTTACTTTATCAAATTGCCACAGGGCAGGTTCCTTTTCATGATCTCAAGGATGCAGCAGAATTGATTCATGCCCAGCTTGCACAAACACCGAGACCCCCACATGAAATAAATCCAGCCATCCCAGTTATCTTATCCAACATAATGATGAAATTGTTAGCAAAAATGCCTGAAGAGCGCTATCAAAGTACCAATGGATTAAAGCGGGATTTAGAGAAGTGTTTTCATAACTTTCACTCTTCAAGGGGAACCGAACTGTTTCCACTTGGTGAGAATGATGTGAGTCCAACTTTGGAAAAACCGCACAAGCTTTATGGTAGAGAAAGGGAACTGGAACAGCTAATGATGAACTTTGAGCAGGCACAAAGTGGAAAGCCAATGCTTGTATTTATACCTGGCCCATCAGGGAGTGGTAAAACGGCTCTTGTTCAAAAATTACAGAAACCGCTTTTAAACAAAAGAGGATATTTTATAGAAGGAAAGTTTGTTCAGTACCAGAAGCACATCCCATATGCACCAATAATTGAAGCCTTTCGCTCATTAATCAGACAAATCTTAACAGAGGATAGAAAAAGCATAGAGCTATGGACAGACAAGCTAAAAACATCGCTTGCAAATAATGCATGGGTCATTGCTAATTTCCTGCCTGAAATAGAATGGTTAATAGGGAAGCAGGAAGAAGGTCCAGAGCTGCCGCCGCAGGGTGTCCACAACCGTTTTCGGTTAGCTGTCAGAAACTTTGTGGATGTGTTTGCAACAGGGGGCCATCCTCTTGTCCTGTTTATTGATGATCTGCAATGGGCAGATCATGCAACAATTGACTTGGTGAAACACCTTACCATAAATCCCGGTAACAGAAATTTACTGATTATTGCATCATACCGTGATAATGAAATAGAAATTGGCCACCCTGTTGAAATACTTTTAAAGGAATGGAAACAAAAGGATGTCGCTGTTGATAGCATTTCAGTTCAGCCATTATCAAAAGAAAATACAGACCAGTGGATAATGGAAGTATTGGGACTAGAGGCAGAGGAACACGAACCATTGGTGGATTTCACTTACCGGATTACTAAAGGCAATCCTTTTTATATCAATCAATTATTACAATTGTTGCATCAGGAGCAGATTATCCACTTTGATTTACGAACAGCGAATTGGAAGGTAGAACTTGCTGAATTAAGCCAAATCCCTGTCACAGATTCCATGATTGAATTTATTATGAAGCAAATCAGCAAATTGCAGGACCAAACAATGCAGCTGCTGCAGATAGCTGCTTGTATTGGCAATCATTTTGACCTCAAATTATTAAAAACCATCACAGGGGAAAGTTTTGAGACAATGGCAAAGCAACTGTGGGAAGGGTTAGAGGGGGGGGTCATTTTGCCAAGGGATCCCCGTTATAAATGGGTATATCCTGATGAGAATGAACAACTACTCAATGAAAACCCACCAGCCTACCGCTTTTTGCATGATAAAATTCAACAAGCATTTTATACATCCATGTCTAAAGAAGAGCAGGAACGGACACATTTGAAAATTGCCGATGAGCTTTTGCGATATTATTCAGAGGAAGAAATTGAGGAAAATATTTTCACACTCGTCAACCATTTGAATATATGCCAACCCAGGTTATCTGAAAACCAGTTAACGGACTTAATTAAATGGAACCGGCTAGCAGGCGCAAAAGCGAAGGAAGCTGCAGCATTCCAAACAGCGTATACTTATTATCATAAATCGTTTCAATTATTACCGAAAAACAAATGGCAAGTAAATTATGAAGAAACAATGAAAGTAATAACAGGATACGGAGAGACGCTATATTTAACCCAGCATTTTGAAGAGGCTGAACAAATGTTTGAAGATGCATTGGTACATGCCAAAACTAAGCAGGAAAAGCTCTATATCTATAATTTGAAAATAACTTTATATACTCATATTCATCAAGTGGAGAAGGCAACGGAAGCAGGGCTTGAAGGTGTACGGTTATTTGGGATAGATATAAAAGGCAGTCCGAGTAAATTAAATGTTGCGAAGGAATATCTGTTAACAAGAATCGCTTTAGGTAAAAAGCAAAATGATTTGCTAAAAATGACGCCTGTAACTGATGCGGATCAAAGGGAGGTATTGCGTACATTAATTAATACGATTGCACCAACTTATTTTACCAATCAAAACCTGGCGACGATCTTGATGCTGAGAGCATTACGATTAACATTAAAAGTCGGTGATATGGATTTATCTGCGCTCGTCTACACCAATTATGCGTTAACACTAAGTGCAGGCTTTGGTGATTATAAACAAAGCTATCAATTTGGAAATCTCTCTATTGAACATGTGAAAAGGTCTGGTCAGAGAGCTCTACAGGCACATGTGTTTTTTGTTTTTGGTACATTTGTTAACCATTGGCAAAACCATCTTCGTCATAATTTAACCTATTTAGAACGATCCCAGCAGTTATGTATGGAAACAGGTAACTTGCACTTGGCTGGTGCAAACGGGGCTTTTATCATATTGACTCAATATATAAAAGGGGATCATTTAGAACAGGTAAAGGCAGGGATTGAACGACAATTACTGTTTGCTAGAAATAATGAATATGCAATTACAAGTGATTATCTTGCAGAGCTTTCAGAATGGATAGATATCCTCACTTCACCAAACAAACAGCCAACATGGGAGTTCCCTGACATTACTGATGATAAGTCTGTAGCAATTATTCATAAAACAACACGTTTACAGATCGCATACTTACTTAACAATCAGTCTGTTGCTCTCTCACTTATGGCAGAACTTGAACCACTTGTTGACAACTCACTTGTCCTTATCGTGGCACCTGAATATTACTTCTATCATTCATTATCGTTAATAAAACGAATGGAGGAAGATATTATAACGAAAAGAAACAAGTATAAAGGATTAAAAAAGAATCTGGCAAAGTTAAAAACATGGGCAAATCATTCTCCAACTAATTATCAGCATAAGTATTTATTGGTTCAGGCAGAGTTTGAGAAACTAAATCAGAATGTGAAGGCAGCAATTACGCTATACCACCAAGCATTGGAGCAAGCCCAGGCAAATGGTTTTCTTCAAGATGCAGCTGTTGTAAATTACTGTGCTGCTAATTTTTATTTATCGATAGACCTTCCCCAAATTGCAAAATCATATATGACC
Source organism: Gracilibacillus xinjiangensis (assembly GCF_042651765.1). Lineage (NCBI taxonomy): Bacteria > Bacillati > Bacillota > Bacilli > Caryophanales > Bacillaceae > Gracilibacillus > Gracilibacillus xinjiangensis. Next base: position 172,881 of record NZ_JBHSDT010000004.1, read on the forward strand.
GAAGCATATAACGGATATTTGAACTGGGGAGCAAGAAATATTGCAGACCAGATCATGCAAACCCATCCCGATTTATTGCTGCAAACAAAGGATAGCTTCAAAGATGATTTAACTGCGAAAGATCCAATCGATATGCAAGCATTCTTTGAAGCTGCCCGAATTATTTCCAGTGAGGTAGTTTTACATGATTTAATTAACCGTTTAATGGAAATAGTCTTAACATATGCTGGTGCTGAACATGCCTCCTTTTTGCTGCACAAAAATGGGAAGGCCGAATCAGTTTCCTATCAACATTACAATGGGGAGACTAAGTTTTACAAAGATTCGGAGGGTGATCAGAGATTTTCCCCATCTATTATTAATTATGTGTTGAATAGCAGGGAGACCGTTGTATTAAATGATGCAACAGTGCAAGGTAATTTTACGGAAGACAGTTATCTGCGTAAGGTTCAGGCAAAATCTGTTCTATGCCTCCCAGTTATTTATCAGGAGAAACTAGTAGCTATCTTGTATATGGAAAACAATCAATCCACACATATATTTACAAGGGAACGATTGGATTTATTGACATTAATCTCTTCACAGGCAGCTGTATCTTTGGAAAATGCTTACCTTTATTCAGATTTGGAGGAAAAGGTAAGAAAGCGTACAGATCTGTTAAATAAAGCTAATCAAGAGTTAAGGGACGTGAATCAGCAATTGATAAATTCAAAGGAGAAAATGAATCATTTATTGTCCAATATCTCCCATGATTTACAGTCACCTATTGCTGTAGTACAAGGTTATGTAGGAGCACTCCTTGATGGACTTGTTGATGATCCGGTTAAACAAAAGCAATTTTTGCAAATAATTAATAACAGAGTGAATGGACTAAACCAGCTGATGAAGGATTTATTTGATCTGTCAAAACTAGAATCAGGTAATATGAATTTTTCCATGGAAGCAATTCCTGTTGAACAGCTGTATCATCACTTCTGCGAAATATTCGCTTTAGAGGTGGGACAAGCGGGACTGCGTTTTCATCCCGAGCTAAAAATAGGGGGAATGGACGAATATCCGTTAGTAGAGGTCGATGTAAGCAGAATGGAACAAGTAATGGCCAACTTAATATCCAATGCCATCAAGCATACTGAGACAGGGACAATAGAGCTTAGCTTAACCCTCTCAGAATCTAATCATCACGCGATATTCTCTGTTAAGGACGAAGGTGGAGGCATATCCCCGACAGATCTCCCATTTGTTTTTGACAGATATTACACCAAAAGTGAAAAGAGTGGAAATGGTCTCGGCCTTGCCATAAGCAAGGAGATCGTCAGCTGTCATAATGGAGACATATGGGTGGAGAGTACAGAGGGGGAAGGTACTTTGTTTGCCTTCTCTATTCCCCTTGTCGAGGAAAGCGGCTATTATTATGTGGAAGAAGAGAATATGGAAATATAGTTAATGCTATAAGTACTTTTCGAGGGGAGTCTAGCGGTAATGCTAGACTTTTTCTCATCTGCAAAAATAATTAGCCTATCTGTAAATATATGTTTGATCCTTAGCTGATACTCTACTATATTGGTTAAGTATTCGTACAATTATAAAATAATTATTAAATTTTAAAAGTGATCCAAAATTTGTTTTAAAATTGGTAGTGTGAGAGGGGTAGTTACCATGGTTTCTATTTTACTCGTTGAAGATGATAAAGAGATTGCCCGTATATGTAAAGATCATCTTCTTCGTCAAGGGATGGACGTAACCTGGGCATCGACTGGAAAAGAAGGGTGGGAAGATTTCAATCACGGGGATTACGATTTGGTACTGGTTGATCTTATGCTTCCAGAGATGGACGGATTTCAACTATGTAAAAATATTCGTCTGAATAGTGACATTCCGTTACTGATTATTAGTGCAAAATTAGAAGAGGAAGCTAAAATTAAAGGACTTGATTTAGGTGCAGACGATTATATTACGAAGCCTTTCAGTTTAGAAGAATTAGTGGCAAGAGTAAAATCACATTTGCGCAGGTACCAACGATATCAAGGTACTGAACCACAAATTAGTGAGATGAAATTTAATAATGGATTAGTAATCAATATGGAACAGCGTTTTGTCACAGTTAGTGGTGAGGAAATTTCATTAACAACGAAAGAGTTTGCTTTGCTGCAATTGTTTATTCAGCATCCTCATCGTACTTTCACAAAAGCTGAATTATATGAGCATGTATGGGGGGAAGTTGAGGGCATAGGAAATAACACCATAAATGTCCATATTAAAAGTCTGCGCAATAAACTAGGTGAGCAAATGAAAGAACCGAAGTGGATTGAAACAATTTGGGGAGCCGGCTACCGGTTTATCGGAGAACAAAGCATATGAAAATTAGGACATGGTTAGTGATTTCCTATTTAATTGTAATGCTTTTACCACTAGTTGCGACATATGGCTTTTTTATCTTAGTTCAAGAATGGGATCAAACGAAAAGTCTGACGAATTCTTTGGAACTATATGATCGTATAGAAGCAATGGAAGAACGATTACAGTCACCTGAGCTATATCAGATCCGTCCTGAAAGTGAATTCGAAGAGCAATTATCAGAAGGGATAAAAGAGAAGGATATTATTATCAAACTATACCGTATTGATGGGATGCTTGTTTATCAATCTAACGCAGAAGTTCAATCATTACAAAAAGTAGATCGATCACAATTATTCAAAAACCTTTATCAGTACGACATGTCCTATGATTCTTTCACGGTAAAAAAGCCTGTATATCAGAATGATCAAATTATCGGAATATACGAAGTTAGTATTGATCGATCGGAATGGGTAGATGGTGTACAAAGCAGAAGGAATGTAATGGTCGTTGTATCCCTTTCCCTTTTCCTTACGGTTTATGTTGTTGCCATACTTATGCTAAACCGGAAACTTAACAGGCCGTTAAATAAATTAATGAAAGGGATGTCTCTATTTTCATCGACACATAAACCAACCTACTTCCATGATAAGAAGAAGGATGAGATTGGCCAGTTGATGGAACATTTTGAACAAATGCAGGAGCGGATTAAGGCTGCCCAAAATAAAGCGAAGCAAGAGCAAGAAGAGAAGCAGTTAATGATGGCCTCCTTTTCCCATGATATTAAAACACCATTAACCTCTCTTCAAGCATATGCAGAAGCACTTAAAGATGAACCAAACCTAACAGATACAGAAAGGGAAGAATATTTACAAATTATTAAAAACAAATCCATCCATATAAAAGGGATGATTGAAGATCTCACGTTATATGCGAAGCTCCAGTCCGTTCAATATGATATGGAATTGGCAACTGTCGATGCAGAGGAATTTTTTGATATGTTATTTGAAGGCTATGATGAACTAGCAAGGAAACAACAGGTTCACCTGAAGAAAAGTAATGCTGTTAGTGGAACCTGTTATATGAATGATCAACAGATGGTACGTTACTTAGATAATTTGATGAGCAATGCTTTACGGTTTACACCAAAAGACAAAACTATAGGGCTTGCTGTAATCGGTCCATCTCAATGTATCCCAGATTGGGTCTTCGCTGAAGCAAGAGGAGAATTAGAGCAGTTTCGAGAAAAACATGGTCTTCTTCTCGTGCAAAATGATGGACCGGCAATTCAGGATAAAGAATCTGTTTTTAAGCCGTTTTTCCAAGGGGAAGAGGCACGAACTACCGATCAAACAAAGAATACAGGACTTGGATTGAATATTGCCAAACGTATAGCTGAGAAACATCAGGGTGAGATGAAACTGTGGTCATTCGATAATAAAGGAACAGTAATTGCAATGAAATTTCAAATAGAGAAAGGAAGCGAATAGGATGAAAGGTATTTGGAAAATGATAATGATAGTTAGTTTGGGTTTACTTCTAGCAGCGTGTTCAGAGGAAGAATTCGCACAATATTCACCAGATCAAATCGTAGCGAAAGCTGTGGAAGATCGCAGTGATGTGAAAGGGTTTTATATGAATATGGGTTTTGAAGTATATAAAGGGGAGGAAAAAATTGAGGATTCTATGATAGAGCAATGGACAGACAAAGAAAATAACCGATCAAAAGTTATTACAGAATCTGCAAACGGCGAAAAATCCATGAGTGTAAATGATGGGAAGGAGATCATTCACTATTCCAGTTTACAGGGTGAGGCCTTTACGATGGATGCTGACGAAATAAATGACGGAGCAATTGGCCAAACAACAGAACGTGAAAAACTGGAAGAAGCATTGAAGCAGATTAGAGAAACACATAATATTGAAGTAGTCGGTAATGAAGAGATAAGTGGTTTTGATACGTATCATATTAAAGCAACACCTAAAGATGACGGGATGCTTAGAGGTGAAGAAGAATACTGGATTGCGAAAGATAACTGGTTTGTGATTAAATCTGTTTCCAAATCCAATGATCTTACCATCGAATACACAGTTACAGTATTAGAAATTAATCCTTCATTTGATGAAACGACATTTACTATCGAGCTTCCTGAAGGGGTGGAAGCAAAAACGTTTGAAGAAATGGATCCAACAGAAGAAGCCACATTAGCTGAGTTAGTAGAAATTTACGGTCAGCCAATTTTAACAAGCAAAGAGTATGATCTAGCAAAAATAGAGAAATTTTACATGGAGAACTTTGACAGAACAGAAGCAGATCAAGAATTTTGGCAAGATGACTATCAGCAATTCACTTTATCTTCTTTTGAATCACCAGACGAAGCATTAGCTGTAGATTTAGATGGACAAGAAGAAATAAACGTTCGTGGTGTGAAGGCTATTTATATGGATGATGTGATCCAGAATCTCGTGTGGGATGAAGAGGGCATACGTTATTCCCTGCTATCAATGAACGCGGAACTCACTAAGGAAGATTTAATCAAGATTGCTGAGAACTTAGAATTTGTGGAGAAGTAAGATGTTCCTTTCTTTTGTAGATAAATTTCTATTTTACGCATACCTGAAAAGAAATCAGAAAACAGTCTATCGATTGTGTTATTTATTAACGAATGAACAGTCAGTAGCAGAGGAAATAACAAGCCAAATTTTTAATGAAATCTATGATAAAGGCCATTTCCGAGAATCTGATCAACACATACTTTATCAACATGTTGTTGCTAATCTGCAAAATTCCTTACTTGTTAAAAGAAAAGGGAGCAGAAGGCAAGGTGTAAACCGAGAGCACTTTCTAATAAATGAAGCGTTTCTTTTTCTTCCGATTAGAGAAAGAATGATCCTTGGCTTAACACATATCTGCTCATTACCTATTGAAGTTATCAGCTCACTATTAGATGTTCCGAAACAGGAAGTAAAAGAAAGCTTGTATAATAGTAGAGAGTTTTTAACAGATCTTTTGCATAAAAAAGGGATAAGGGAACAATTACCACTGTTAAGTTAAATAAAGTATTACACAATCAGGAGTAGCATGGAAAAACTGATTTGATTGTTGGTTGAAAGGAGATAAAGTATGACGGATAATTTTCTATTTATGATTGCCATGGCAGCAATCGTTATATGGATCGCTCAGTCGAGAGAGCTTATGAAGCCATCGAAGGAACAGAATGGGAAGAAAATAGTAACACTAACTTCTGCAGGTTCCTTATTAACCCTTGTTCTGACTATTTCGCTATTTCAGAGTATATCGTTTTAGTTTTAGATCAAGGTAATGTTTTTGAAAGTAAAAAATTTAAAAGATGTATTAAATCAGGAAAAATTTAGCTGATCAGATTCAAAAAAAGATCATCATTTACTTGGAGTATATTATAAAGCGGATGAGACATAACAAAAAATAGTGAATTTAAAAAACCGAACAATAAAGACACAAGTATATCACTCACTAATGTCCGAATATAGATAATGCTAGCTCACCGATGGGGAAAATACTCACTTTGAGTTGGCAACACCTAGAGCCTCTTCAGAAGCCCAAACCGCTACCTTCGGGGTCTTTATTATTATCTGTGCAAAAATGACTTAGGTTCATAACTTTTCTCCCAAAATGTTATAGGGGATGGGGTAATCTGGACGATTCAACTGAATCTGTCCGGATTATTTACTGTTAAGGCAATAATATTGTAACCATGTTCTCTTAATGCTTTAACTATTTCTTGTGTGAGAAAGCTATAATGAATAGATAAAAACCTATTTCTTTTTCTTCTTTATTAATACAAGATGATGAGCGGTAATGGCGGAGGCAACAGGAATCACTATAGCAACTCCCATTCCGGCAGTAAGAATCGTAATCATTTCATCATTGAACACTTTGGAGTTAATAATTTCTCCGAGTGAATAATCCAAATCCTTAAACCATATGAGCAGACCTAAATATCCACCGAAAAAGGCAAAAAACAGTGTATTGCTGCTTGTGTTAAGAATATCCCTGCCAATACGGATACCAGACATAAACAGGTCTTTTCTTGTAATGCCCGGGTTTTGCTGGTGGATTTCACGCATTGGCGAAGTGATCGAGATTGCTGTATCGACAATCGCTCCAATGGTACTCATAATAATGACAGATGCAGCTACTTTTACAAAATCAATACCGATATGGACAGAGAAAATGGTCAGGCTGTCAGATTCTTCTTCACTAAATCCCTGGATCATCGACTTTTCTGTGATAATCAAAATAAACAACAACAAGAAAACAGTTGTTACTATTGTGGCAGCAAATGCTAAAGCTGTTTTGTTATTGATATCATTAATATAAAAGAGGCTAATTGCACTAATAAAAACACATGCAACTAATGTCAGGAGAACGGGATTCGCGTTTGGATCGTTCATAATTAACACAGTTACAATTATAATGATAAAATTGAGAAATAATGCAATAAACGATTTTATCCCTTTTTTTCCACCGACCAATGCCATTAAAATAAAAAGGATTACCGCTAGTAATACTAATACATTCATAGTTTTGCCTGCTTTCTTTTAATAAAGAAGATCGAAATATAGAGCGTAATCGGAATGGTCAGAACAATCCCGATTCCTCCTGCTAACGCACGTGCCAATTCAATCGATAGATTCATTGTCAAAGTAAATCCGATTGGTGATTCATTTTTTAAGTACAACAACAATGCAGGGATCGACCCGCTGACATAAGCAAAAAACAAAATATTCGTCATTGTCCCCATAATATCTTTGCCAATTTCAATGCCTGCCTTTTTCAATATGCCTCTGTTAATCTGATTGTTTTTTTCATACAACTCGAAGATAGAAGAAGACATGGTTATTGCAACATCCATTACTGCACCCAAAGATCCTATCAATAATCCCCCCATAAAGATGATTTGGGGGTTCCTGCTGAGAAAAGACATTTCCTCATATCGCAAGCCTTCCTCTCCTGTAACAAAAAAAGCGAGATATGCGATAAGTAATGATAGGAAAGTGCCTGCTAGCGTTGCAATAATAGCTGTATATGTTTTTTCAGTAAACCCGCTAACCATTAACAATGATAAAACAGTGAAAAAGATAATGCTGATCGCACATATTATTAATAAGCTAATATTTGAATTATGCAGGTAAATGTCTAATGCAATGGACAATATAATCGCATTGGCACTGAGACTGACGACAGATAATGCCCCTTGTTTCTTACCAACAATCAGCAAGATAATAACGAATAGCCATAAAACCAATATCAGGTATTTATCACGTTTTATCTCTCCAACGGAAATGCCATCATTGGCGAGAAAGAACTCCATGCCTTCCTTGAGATGAAAGTTAATTGCTTGTGAGGCAAAATATTGATTCTCAAGTTCCATTATCTGCCCTTTTTTATCACCATTTTGAATAAGTGCTGTGATTTGCTGTGTGATGCTGTAATCTTTATTGTTGTATTGATCAATAATTTCTGTTCTGTCTGTTTCTTCCGTTTGCATTACTTTCACAATTGTCCCATCGTAAAGTTCGTAGTTATTATGAACAAAAATGATCGTGCTAACAAAAGCAATCAATACAAACAGATAGATAAGGTGTTTCTTAGGGAATCTTATATTCATTAACATCACTCCGGAAACTAGATTGACATCCAACCTTAACTAATATATCATAGGATGGAATTGAATACCCGATCGGGAGAGGTTCATAGCTGTAAACCCTCTATAAAAAACTATGGATTCATGATGATAAGCCATGTCCATAAGGATGTGGTTTTTTTGTTATTGTATAGTTTTGTTTTGCTGTGGTCTCTTTCAAAGGATTGTTTGTTCATCATCTAATAGAAAGAGGAGAAATCATATGTTACGAGTATTTTTATATTTACTATCTATTGTTACAGCAAATGTTGTAACAGCAGCATTTATGCCATTACAACTCGGAATATTTATTATTCCGATGGGGACGCTTTTTATTGGGGCAACCTTTATCTTCCGTGACTTAGTACAAAACAAATACGGAAGAGGGAAAACGTATTTATTTATTTTTACAGCATTATTTTTATCAGCAGTTGTTTCATTCCTGCTTGGTGATACGTTGATGATTGTAGCGGCATCTGCCCTTTCTTTCATTATCGCGGAAACGGCTGATACCGAAATTTATACAAGATTAAAACTGCCTATCGCATGGCGTGTTTTCTATAGTGGAATTGTTGGCGGATTTCTAGACTCAGTTGTTTTTGTTATTGTTGGTTTAAGTCCGCTTGGAGCAGGGATGCTTCCATGGGAGGCTGTACCTGGTGCGATATTAGGACAGATTATTGCGAAAACCATTATTCAAATGATTGGTGCGATTGTGATCAATCAGGTATATGGTGTGAAACAAAAAAATGTGGTGATGGAGTAAGAAAAAGGGAAGCTATTTTCTATAGAAGGTAGCTTCTTTTTCTGTTGCTATAATATACCGTTGCTCTTGGGGATGGAACTTTCAGCTCTTCTAATGCTGAATAGTGGAGGAATAGGAATGGGTAATCTACATGAGGAACGGTCGATTATTGCAGATGGGGTTTGTTGAAGAATAAGCTGGTTTACATTAAAATAGCAATTTCGGCAGTATCCCCCTTTATGTTCAAAAATCAAAAGCGTATAATAGCAAAATAGAGTAATCTAATAAAAGTCTAAAACTAAGGAAGGAGTGAGCAAAAAATGCGAGAGCAGTGGTCATCGAGAATAGGTTTTATTATGGCTTCAGCAGGTGCTGCGATTGGTCTTGGTGCGATATGGAAGTTTCCTTACGTAGCAGGCATGAATGGTGGTGCGGCATTTTTTCTAATTTTTATTATTTTTACCCTTGTTATCGGGTTAGCTATGCTGATTTCCGAATTTATCATAGGACGTGGTGCGAAGAAAGAGGCAATTACTGCCTACAGTACATTAGCCCCGAATAGTCCATGGAAGATGATTGGACAGTTAGGTGTGCTGGGATGTTTTTTATTGTTGTCTTTTTACAGTGTGGTAGGGGGCTGGGTGTTAATTTACAGTGCGATGTCAGTTACTGGACAGGTAATCAAAGAGGGAGCTGATTATCCGGCACTATTCGGCAGTGTTACGTCTTCTCCATTTGTCACATTAATCGGTTTGGCTATCTTTTTATTGGTTATTGTTTTGGTAATATCACTGGGGATAAAGAATGGAATTGAAAAAGCAAATAAATATATGATGCCATTACTATTTATCTTTTTTCTTATTCTCGTTGTACGTTCACTTACATTAGAAGGGGCAATGGAGGGAATTTCCTTTATTCTTAAACCGGATTTTTCCAGCATTACAGGGGAAGGGATTCTTTATGCATTGGGGCAATCCTTCTTCGCATTAGCTGTCGGCTTTTCCTGTATGGTGACATACAGCTCCTATTTAGGAAAAGAAGTGAGCATACCTGGGTCTGCTTCTTCTGTTGTGATCATGAATATATTCGTATCGTTATTAGCAGGATTAGCAATTTTCCCAGCAGTGTTTGCATTCGGTATGGAGCCAACAGAAGGACCTGGCTTATTATTTATCATATTGCCAACAGTTTTTGCCCAGATTCCGCTTGGCGAAGTATTCTTCAGTCTGTTCTTACTTTTATTTTTATTTGCGACATTGACCTCTGCGTTTAGCCTATTAGAGATTATTGTATCAGCATTCACTGAAAGTGGAAAACGTTCCCGGAAAAAAGTGACATGGATAGCGGGACTTGTCATGTTCGTTGCAGGAATTCCAGCAGCCTTATCGATGAGTACATTAAGTGAATTTATGATTTTCGGCAAAACAGTGTTTGATGCAACAGACTATTTAGTGAGTAATATTTTGCTGCCTTTAGGAAGTCTATTAATTGCGATATTTATTATGCACCGGATGGATAAAGTCATTGTTGAAAAGCAATTTCACCTTGCGAATGGGGTTTCTAAGTCATGGTATAAGAGCTGGAGATTTGTCATGACATGGATTGTACCTGTTACGATTGCAGTAGTTTATGTCAATTTACTGGGGATTTTCAGGAACTAAAAAGTTAAGAAAAAGATGAAGGGAATTAACAAAAAAGGCAATCATTTTTTGATTGCCTTTTTTGTATTATGATCCAAAGGGACTAGAGGTCAAAGCGAAATACAAAGAAAACTCTATTAAATATAAAAATAAAAGAGATTTCCAAGGTTATACTAGTACAAAAGATAGACAGAGCCTAGGAAAACAAAAAGCTATAAGGAAAAAATCATAGAATTTTAGTAGGAAGTTTTTTAATAGAACATTTACTTTCTTTTAATAGTTTTTAAACATTCTTTTAGTATGTTGTAAGAGGAAGCAAAACTATGAAGGAGTTGGTAAAGAATGTTCAAAAAAATTAGTGCTATTGCACTCAGTACAGGTCTGATTTTATCTGCAATGACTACACCTGTTTTGGCGGATAAGCCGGACTCACCAGGAAAAGGGAATGGTAACGGAAACGGCAATGGTGGTAAGAAAGTTGAAAATGTTATTTACATGATTCCTGATGGATTTAGCCCGGACTATGCAGCGAATTACCGTACATACAAAGGGGAAGAGGCTGTATGGGATCGTCATTTAAAAGGGATGTTTACAACATATTCTGCAAATGCTGATATTACGGATTCTGCAGCTGCTGGTACAGCAATGGCTACAGGAGTGAAAACGAACAATGGTGTAGTTGGCCTTGACACGGAAGGAAACGAGTTAACATCCATTTTAGATGCCGCTGAAGAAGATGGGAAATCATCTGGTTTAGTAGCGACATCTACTATTACACATGCAACACCTGCATCTTTTATAGCTAATGTAGATAGTCGAAATAACGAAACAGAGATTGCAAGACAGTATATCGAAAGTGAAGTTGATGTACTTCTTGGTGGTGGCCAGAATATGTTTCTTCCGGAAGAAGAGGGTGGAAATCAAGAGGATAGAGATTTAATTGAAGAGGCTGTAGAAGCTGGATTTACTTACACAGACACTAGAGATGATCTATTAGATAGTGTAGAAGATATTGATGTAAATGATGGAGACAGATTACTTGGTCTATTTGCAGAGGCTGCACTTTCTCCTGAATTACACCGTGGTGAAACAGAAGAACCTAGCTTAGCAGAAATGACGAAAGCTTCTATTGATATTTTAAAAGAAGATAAGGACGGATTTTTCCTAATGGTAGAGGGAAGCCAGATCGACTGGGCTGGACATGCGAATGATGCAGCATGGGCAATGTCTGATGTAGCAGCATTTGAAGAAGCAGTACAAGTAGCATTGGAATTTGCTGAAGAGGATGGTAAGACATTAGTGATCGTTGCTGGTGACCATGATACTGGCGGTATGACTACAGGATCAGGTGCTTCTTCAGGGATAAATGCCGATGTTTTAAACGAAGTGACAGCAACTGGTGCATATATAGCTGCACAATTAAACGAAGACCTTACTAATACAAAAGCGATTGTAGAGCAATATATTCCATTCGGATTAACAGAAGAAGAAGTGCAATTTATTCAGGCTGCTGATAATGCAGAAATTGCAATTAATACCGTTGTGAGTAATCATGCGGGTGTTGGCTGGACAAGCACTAATCATACTGGTGCGGATATCGCTATTTACGCGTATGGCCCGCAATCAGAGAAGTTTGTCGGGTTCCATGACAATACAGATATTCCAAAATTGTTAGCGGAAATCATCAAAGTGGATTTGGGTAATTCTGAGGAATAGAGTGTAACGAGGGAGAGCCTGTGTGTCAGGCTCTTTTCCTTACAGCTGATGCATGTAAAAGAGAGCCTGTCTAAGTAAATGGACAGGCTCTTTGTTATTTTATTCAAAAATATATTTCTCTAAAAACGCATTGCGAAACTTTCCTTCAGGATCATATTTTTGTACTAATTCCCTGAATTGCGGCAGCTTTTCATAAAATGACTGTACACGGTCTGGTGCCATTGTGAACAGTTTTCCCCAATGCGGGCGGGCATGGAAAGGTTCAAGTGCAGCCTCTATTTCTGGTAATACCTGCTTCACTGCCTCCCAATTATCCTGCCATGTAAAATGAATTCCTATTGAATCCTGCTTGTAGTTCATACTCATCCACAGGTCATCAGCGGCAATACTCCGAATCTCAGATACTAACAATAGTGGAGCAATCTTATCACTCACTGTACCCAATGCCTTAATAGCATCACTCACATATTCCCGCGGGATAATATACTCACTTTGTAATTCTTTCCCGCTGCTTGGTGTAAAGTTCATGCGAAAGTGTGATAACCGGTCATGCCACGGGCCAGCAATACCTAACTGATCCGTACAATGCTCTGCTCCATGTCCGGAAATAGGGTGTAATTTAACTGTTGCCAGTTTTGCACCGAAGAACGCTGATTTTACTTCAAAGGAATCTTGTTCAGAGGTAACAGCTCGCTTTAACCATACTTGGTTAAAGTACTCGCTTTTCCAATTGGTAAATAAACTGACACTGTAACTGCTTGAGAAAATCGCATCATAATTTGCCTGAAATTCCGCGAAAGGTAAATTCTCGTAAACGTCTTGTCTTATTTGGAAATCTGGAACTAGATTGAGTGTAAGCTTAGTAATAATCCCCATTGCCCCAAGACTAACCGCTAAAGCTTTCATCTCTTCTTCGTTTTTCTCATGTGATAAGGAAATGATATCCCCACTCGCATTAACAAATTCCATTCCATTTACAATAGTGGCCAAGTTGCCATTCTTGTCACCTGAACCGTGTGTCGCTGTCGCACACGCTCCTGCTACGGAAATGTGTGGCAGTGATGCAAGGTTATGGAGCGCTAATCCAGTTCCTTCGAGATATTGGCTTACTTCACTGTACTTCATCCCGGCTTCGATGGTAATTTTGCGTCCCTCCTTGTTAAAAGACACTACTTTATTAAGCTTTTCAAGAGAAACCATATGTTCTGTTGAGTCGGCAATGTCATTAAAAGAATGTCGGGAACCAACAACTTTCAAGCGGTTACATTTCTTCACCAATTGTTGAATCTCCTCAACAGTTTCAGGGTAATGCCAATTCGTTGTATTGTATATATAATTGCCTGCCCAATTTCGCTGCTTTGTCATTTTTGGATACTCCTTTTCTGCAAAAGAAATTTTTATACACTTGACCGTACAAGTTTATTTTACCAGATTCAGGTCCAAAGGGATAGATGGACCAACCATTTTTTAAAAAACGATGAATCAGTTACTTGGAGTCTTCCTGGAAAAAGAGGGTTTTTTCAAGAAATGGTTGCAATGTAAAAAGGAATTCGTTAATATGTAAGTATCCACTTGCATGCAAAGGATGGAAATTATGGATGACACAAAGAAGAAGATTATCGAAGCAACGATTTCGTTATTTGTCTCCCAAGGGTATAAAGGAACAACAACAAAAGAAATTGCTAAAGCTTCAGGGGTTAACGAAGTAACGATTTTCCGCCATTTCGGAAGCAAAAGGGGTCTTTTCGAGGCAATTGTTGACTCGATGACATTCCACACTGTCTTTAATGATGATTTTTTAGAAAATCTATCATGGGACTTAGAAAGAGATTTGCTTTTGATCGCAAAAAAATATCATGAAACATTAGATTCCATAAGCGATTTAGTGTTGATTGGTTTCCAGGAAGCAGGAAACCATCCAGAATTGACTGATCTTATATTTAAGTTTCCAAAGTCATTCAAGACAATTGTATATAACTATTTGTCAGAGATGAGCGAGAAGAATAAATTAATTGATGTCAATATAGAGTTACAGGCAATGAATTTCGTCTGGCTTAATTTTGGGTACTTTATCTCAAAGTCCCGGTTTGGTCAGCAATTAATAAGTATTGATCAAGATGAGTTTTTAGAGCAGAGTATACTTCTTTTTGCTAGAGGTTTAACGCCCTAGCAAAAAATTTTACTACAAATGCAAGCAAGTACTTGCTTTTATTGGAGGAGGAATCTATTTTTTATGAAAACATTTAAAGCGTTTTTTAAATCAGCACCAACGTTTGCGGGAATTGGAATTGCGGTCGCCTTTTTGCTAATTTTCTTTATCGTATGGTTAACAGCATATGACGGTGTTACCGATCGAGTAGATAAGCTGAAAGTCGGCATTATTAATAATGATCCTGCATTTGAGTCCAATTTACTGACCGACCAGATGCCTTTTACAACTACTTCTTTTAGTAGTTTTGAAAAAGGTAAAGAGGAGATAAATAATAGAAAAGTTCAAATGTTAATTGTAATTCCGGAAAATTTTACTGCAGCCATAGCAACAGACGAAGGGTCAATTCAATACTATATCAATCAGGCAGTGCCATCATTAACCAAACAAACGATGGAAAATGCGGCAAACCAAATAAATGAGCAGATCAATGGGCATGTATTTGAGTTGAAAAAAGAACAATTATCGAATGTTCCTGAGACCATGATGAAAAGTGGGATGGAGTCCCTTTCACTCCAAAGTGTGCGACCGGAAATTATTAAATTAAACGAAACAGAAGGATTTGCTGCGAACATGATTCCGCTTCTCATCATACTGGCATCGTTTGTTGGCAGTATGCTGCTAAGCTTAAATTTATTAACAGTCACGCAAAAGCTGACTCTGACTTTTAACAAATGGTCGATTCTGTTTTCGCGACTGCTGATTCAATTAATCGTATCGATTGCCTTAGCGATATTATCAGTTAGCTTATTAGTCCTTTTCGGATTTGAAATTCATGTAAGTATCATTGAAATTCTCTTATTTCAGACATTCGTATACCTATCCTTTTTATGTATGACCCAAATGTTTACTGTATTATTCGGTATCGCGGGAATGCTGCTTAATATTATCAGCTTTTCCATTCAGCTGGTCACTGCAGGGGTATTAGTTCCGCGGTCACTTTTATCAGAAACCTATCAATTCTATAGTAATATATTTCCTGCCACTTATGGAGCCAGCGGATATTTCTCTATTATTTACGGTGGAATGAATTTAGCAGCTGAAATGAAAATATTAATCTTCATTGTACTTATTACTTTTGCGATCACGGCAATGAAAGTATTGTTTGTTAGAGAGAAAAAGGAAGTCGCTTTAAATGAAGTTAGTAATGCTGAGAATCCAGTATAATTGATAACATATTTACTGAGTTGAGGTGGAATATAGATTGAGGAAGCCGTCTAAACAATTAGACGGCTTCTTTTTGGTTTATTATCCACTGGATCGACATTTTTGTCGCAAGCCAGTTAGAAGGCGATGCACATTTGTTCCATAAAGAATTATTTATCGTGTCCAATTTCCTAGATCAAATTGTCAATTAAATGTAATACCTTTTTACTAATTTGTAACATAAACGTAATGTTTAAACGTCATATTCTGTGGTATAATCGCCGTGATAAGAGGTGAGGTAATGAAAAAAGTAATCATGACAATTGTCCTAATACTCTTGGGGACAATGTTGTTTTCAAATAGTACAGTTCAAGCACAAGAAAGTAAATTAGTAAAGGTAGCTAAGCAATATATAGGGACACCTTATAAATGGGGCGGGATGACAACTGCTGGATTTGATTGTTCGGGGTACATAAATTATGTATATAACCAATTCGGTGAAACTCTTCCTCGCACAACAAGAGACATGTATGCGCAAGGTAAATCGGTGTCAAAAGGGAATCTGGAAGTTGGTGATCTCGTGTTCTTTAATACTTCTGGAAAAGGCGTTTCACATGCAGGAATATATATCGGAGATAATAATTTTATTCATTCGTCTTCAAGCCGTGGCGTTATTATTAGTGGTCTGGCGGAGAATTACTGGAGAAGCAGTTATATCGGTGCAAGACGAGTGTTAAGTGAAGCGAAACGTAATGAAATAACTTCTGTCGCATCAGCTAAAACATCAGCGATCTTTAAAGATCTGCCAGCTAATCACTGGGCAAAGGATGCTATTGAATCACTTTATGAACAGAAGATAATTAGTGGGCTTGATGCCAACACATTTGGTGTTAATGATAACATAACTCGTGCTCAAGCCGTTGCATTGTTAATGCGCGCGACAGGTTACGATAAATCTCTTACATCGAACTTCACCGATGTGAACAGCCATTGGGCTAAAGCAGAGATTGCAGCAGCTGAAAGTAAAGGTCACCTGGATTACATAGAGGGTGACAAATTAAATCCGAATCAACCAATTAGTCGGGAAGAAGTTGCTATTTTAATAGCAAATATCTACAACTTAACCTATCAAGGAAATGTCAAAGCATTTTCGGATGTACCAAGCACGCACCCATCATTTGATGCAATTACCGCACTTCGTGAGCGACAAATTGTGGCAGGGTTTACTGATGGAACTTATCGACCAGACAAAAACTTAACCCGGGCAGAATTTACGATTACTCTTTATAAAGCATTGAATAAGTAAGGAAAAAACCCCCTTATTGGTGAATGAACCAAATAAGGGGGTTTTTTATATAAATAATCATAACAAATTACACAAGAATTAAGTTTTAAAGCAAAGAGCTATTTTTAATAATTTTCAAAAGGCAGCTTGTCTTTCTCCTAATTCTTACAGGTATCGGAAAAAAGTAAATAAAGGAATGGAAGGGAAGAGTGCCGTTCACTTCTTTGTAGTATTTCCCAGGAAATAATCGGGCAAAAACGAACAAGAGGGGACAAAAAACTTGCCCCTCTTCACACTATTCTGTATAAATCTCTATTACCTGGTTATTAGGCAGATGTAATTCAATATTGGTTTGATCAACATCTGTTGGAAGTGCATCATATTTGATTTCAAATGTAGTCCCAGTGATATTGGTGCTGTAGCCACTGCCAAATTGGCTGATTTCTTCCCCGTTAGAAACTAATTTTAACTGACCAAAATCTATGTTATCAATCAAAGCTTTCGTTCCAGTTCCGCTTATCACGGTTAAGGTTGGGGAAGCAGTGATTGTTTTAAATGTTAAGCTGCCTTCTTCTAATACGACCTGCTCATTGATTGATTGCTTTATCGAATGGCCCATCGCTTTTGCAGGATCGTAAGAGAAGGTTAGTGTTTTATTTGTATCGAAGAATTCGGCGGTTAATTTTTTCGCAAAACCATTGGGCGGTTCATAGCTGTGTGTACCTTTCATCACTCGCCCATCCTCACTGATTTCTCCAACTCCACTTTCATGTAAGGAATTTGTTAAAAAGCCAGTTAGTTTATTAGGAAAATGATCATATTGGGGATGGTCCTCAATAGATTGAGGGCTTTCTAATGTATAGAACATGACAAGCTGGTTATCATCTACAATAACGCCATCGATTGTAAAAGTAACGTTATCCTCAAAGGTGATGCTCTTATTAACCGTTTGCCCCATTCCTAAATCATTCAAATGCTGCAACGTATCTGAAGTGACATGATCATATCCAGTGATTTTTTTGCCATAATAGGCAAGGCTCTGATAGTTATAACCGATCAACAGGCTAACAATAATTCCTGCAGCAACACTCCGCCAGACTTTCCCGCTCCTTTTCTGTTGCCGTTTTGGTTGCTTGCTTAACTTCTGGCGTAAGCGTCCTTCCAATTCAACTGGTGCATGTAGTTTTTGGAGTTCGTCCTTTTTGTGATGTATTTGCTGTTTCACCTTACTCATCTTGTTCACCTCGATAGAAATGGTGTAATTTCTTTAAACCATAATAAATTCTCGACTTTACGGTACCTAATGAAGTGTTCGTTATTGCTCCAATTGTTTTCAGATCCAAATCATGGAAGTACTTTAACCGAATCATTTCTGCTTGCTGTGGGGATAACATGGCAAGGGCATTGTCCAAATCAATGTGAGTGTCTGACTGGAGATAATCATTGTCTGGGTCACTCCATTCTTCGATAGCGTTATCTTCTAAAAATACTGTCTTTTTCCTTTTGCGGAATACATCATAACAGCATCTTACAAGAATCGTTTTACTCCAGCTGTAGAAGGATTCTCTATTTTTTAATGTATTAATTTTTTCATAAAGAATAACGATCATATCTTCCATTACATCTAGTGCATCCTCTTCATTTTTCATATAAGACAATGCCAGACGGTAATATTCATCTTGTTTATTTAAAATAAGTTCTAATAGCGCATCTTTATTGCCTTTTTGCGCTTTTTTTACGAGCTTGTCAGTCAAGTTGCTGCCCCCTTTCTATAGGTAAGAGACGTAATGGCAGGGAAAAGTTCATTTTATTTTTCTTCAAATAGTTTACCATTTATTCTCTGGAGAGTTGTTTGAGTGAGTATCTGCTTATCATTGAAAGGTTTATAATCTATCCTTGTATTTTAAAGACAAAATGAGGAACCTAGTTTAGAGTAGAGTCAAAAAAATTAAAAAATGAAGATCACCCCTCCTGTTAAAGAGTTGTGATCTTCCATTCATGTATTTTTACAACTTAAATCGCTGAACTAATGATTTCAATTCTGTTGATAATTTATTTAATTGATCGGCACTTGATGACACATGGTGGAACGAGCTGCTTGTTTGATCGATTGTTGCAGATGTTTCTTCAATACCTGCAGCGGATTCTTCAGACACTGCAGCTATTTCTTCAATGGATTTATTAATCTCATTGCTGTTATCTGTGACACTTTTCAGGTTTTCTGAAATATACTTTACACCATTCGCCATTTCTAATAAAGATTCATTGATATTATCGAATGTTTTGCCTGTCTTCATGATGATATTCGTGCCATTCTCTACCTCCCGATATCCGGATTGCAATGAATCTGTTACTGTTCCTGTTTCCTGTTGAATATTGCTGACAATTTGCGTAATATCGGTAATAGAGGAAGACACTTGTTCTGCTAACTTTCGAACTTCATCAGCAACTACAGCAAATCCCTTTCCTTGTTCTCCGGCGCGTGCTGCTTCAATTGCCGCATTTAATGCAAGCAGGTTAGTTTGTTCTGCAATATCTTTAATTACACTTACCAGTTTATTAATTTCCTGTGATTGTTTGTCAAGCCCGCTCACCTTCTGAACGGCATCTTTAACGATTGAATCAATTTTCTCCATCTGGTTAATAGATGAATTCATTAAACCGCTTCCATCATTTGTTAATTGCAGCACATCTTTGGAGGAAGCATATACTGTTTCTCCACTATTGTTGACATCATTAATTTTGTTAATAAAACCAGTCATCGTATTAGCCAAATTACTCGTTGTATCTGCCTGTGCCTCTGAACCATTCGCTAATTCCTGCATGGTGACAACTACTTGGTCGCTGCCTTCCTTTACACTGTTTGATGTATCAATTAAATCGTAACTTTGGCCGGCAAGAGTATTTGATACGCTTGCAACCTGATTCAACATATCCTTCAAATTTTGATTTACTCGATTGGATGCATGAATTAATTCAGCAATTTCATCTCTTTCATTTGTCACTAGTGGCTCATTGCTTAAATCACCATTCGCCATTAAATCCATTCGCTCTTTTAATTGAACAATTGGCTTTGCAATAATCCTTGGTACAATAAATGATATGATTAAAATGATGATGATTAAAACAGCCCCAAAAATGATGGATAAGATCGCTGTTTTTTGGGAATTATCCAATGCTATTTGACTGCTTTCCTTGCTTTCTGCTTCTCTTTCGAGGGCGAGATTCATAAATCCTCCCACTACATCGCTCGAGAGAGGGTCTAAATCTTCATTCAATATTTGCGTGGCTCCTCTTATATCCCCAGCTTCAATTGCCGGAAAATACTCTTCATCGACAATTTGATTAATCTGATCTATTTTTTCAAATAATTCATTCACTATTGATTCGCTGCTTAGTTTTTCTATTTCTTCTTTATAGACGGTAGTAATTTCCCTTAATTCTAATATAGCTTCTCTATGTCCTGCGTCGCTTTGGATAAGGTATCCCCTTAGTTCACTTTGGTGACCAGCTAGAATATTTAATAGATTAAAATCTACCGCCAATAAAGGAATCTCCCTGTTCGCCAACTCCTCTGTTTCTTTTGCCATTTCATTAATGGAATAAAATAAATAAGAGCAAACGCCTAGTACCAAAATCGAAATCAGTAAGAAAAATCCCATCAGTTTTGTTCGGATACTTTTAAACTTATATTGCATTTTCATTCTGTTCCCCCCTAAGCTTTGTAGTTGAAGCATCTGCTATCTAAACAAAAAAGCAACAAAAGATGCCTTCTACCGCTTATATCGACATAATATACTGTAACTTTACTATTTTCGACATTTTTCCTCATTCATTTTCTTATCGTATTGGAAACTGCTATTAACGGAAGCTTCATATAAAAGTAATATCATGTATATTGGAGGTCATTAGAGATGGTAACTGGGAAGAATTTGATGGGATGCGTTTTCAACATGTCTGGTGTAATGGTACTATGGGTATAAGATTACTAGCCATTAGTCAAAGCATTGAAGAGAAAAATCCCATCAGGTTTAGGTCAAACATTGCAGTACAGCACTTTCATTCATTATGGGTACTGCCTAAATAAATTTAAAAGAATATAGACACAAGAATAGTAGAGATGTATGATGATGGTAATAGTTGAATAGTACTAGTTAAATGGTTAACCTTATTAATCTTTCCTGTCACAGCAAGAGAATCTGTTTACATTTTGCTGCTGCTGTGTTAACAGCCTTTTTGTATTCTGATAAATACTTGTGGGTGCGGAAGTTACTAAACAGAGGTGTCACGATCTTCGAATAAATAAAAAATGGGCAGGTGAACTTTTATGAAGTTAATATTTTATTGTGTAGTATATTTAATCCCTGCATCACTATTTATTTACATGGCTGGGATGATTTACAGCAATAACCGCCATAGTGCCAAGCATATTACATGCAGTCTATTGTATGCTTTCACATCCTTGTGGTTTTTTGGCGTATTTACTTCATTGATTGTTTATCCGGATTTCTTTTATGAAATTATTATATATTGGGTGAATGGTGCCATAACAAGTGGTGCATTATTATCACTCCACCTCTGGTTGTTAACGGCAAATATGTATGAGAAGAAAAATGGGAAATTACTAAAACTTCTATTTGTTCCAGGGATTTTGTTATTACTAACAATGCCAATTGACTCATGGATGTGGAGGGGGGAGGCTTATTCCGAGGAAAGAATATTTCTTCCAGGACCTGGTTTATATTTGTTATGGTTGATAGATTTTCTCTACCTTTTCATTAACTTTGTCATTATAGTAATGGAAATGCGAAAAGGAAGTAATGCCGCAAAATTATGGTTTAATGGGCTAATGGTTTATTTTGTTTGGACGATCTCTATGCTAACAGCTGCACTAACTTTTCCGGATACGCATTTCTTTTTTTATTTTATTCCACATGGGTCTTTCTTTTGGGCAATTGGTATTTTTCTTAGTATATATCGTTTCGATTATTTAGCATCATATGAAAAACGTTACCAGATACTATTTAACCGCTCTCCTCTAGGGATACTTATCATGGATAAAGATGCAATCGTTCTGGAAGCAAGTCCGCAAGTTTCGAGGTATCTTGGTGTCGAGAGACAAGAACTTGTTCAGTCATCTATTTTGCCACTGTTAGGCGGGATAAACAAACAAAGGTTCATGATTGAGCATCGCGAGGTATTTGAAAAGCAATTAAAGCTGGAGAATGTAGAGATAACTTTTGTAAATAAATTAAGAGAAAGAAAAACCATAGTGTTGGATTCCGACTTTATTGTAGTAGAAGGTAGGAAACTCCAGTTTGTTATGGTGAAAGATATAACAGAGGCCAAAGTAAAAGAAGAGAAGGTGCAGTATCTTGCTTACCATGACATCTTAACAGGGTTATCGAATCGGGCTGCATTCGAGAAACGCATTAAACATCTCTTAAGAAAAGGTGAGGAGTTTAATTTTTTGCTGCTTGATTTAAATAAATTGAAACAGATCAATGATACGCATGGTCATCAAGTTGGGGACAAAGTAATACAGCATATTGCCAATGTGTTAAAAGAGGCAACAGAAGTAAACCATCATGTTGCGAGATTGGGCGGGGATGAATTCGTTTTGCTACTAGGTGCAGAGGAAGCAAAGGAAACAATCATAAAAATTCAGAAAAAGCTGGAGACACCATTGAAACTGCCTAATGATGATTCAATACGTTTATCTGTCAGTATTGGTGTTAGCCATTATCCAATCGATGGCGACACAATCGCACAATTATACAGCATAGCAGACAAGCGAATGTATGAAGATAAGAATAAGGAGGCATAATAGGCTCACTAAGCAGCTAGACGATCCTCCATGCAAATAGGGAAAGATGTAATTTTTCGTTTGAAACAAATGTACCATTATTTTCATCAAGCTCAAACATAAAATCTTCGTGTAAAACATAATAAATGACAAACCTTCAATCAAAAGTTTTGACAGTATTTCCTTGCATGTAAGATAATATTTTGGAATGATACATACTGGAAGGAGTTTTCTAAATTGGCACAATCATTACAAGGAAAAGTTGCATTAGTTACTGGAGCAGGAAAAGGCATTGGTCGTTCCACCGCTATTGCTTTAGCTAAAGAAGGAGTAAATGTCGGCTTAATCGCACGTTCTGAGGCAGATTTACAAAGTGTGGCTACGGAAATAGAAGGTTTAGGTGTAAAAGCAGCCTATGCAACAGCAGATGTCTCCTCAATGGAACAAGTTAATCAAGCTGTTGATCAAATACAAAAAAGTTTAGGTACGACAGATATTTTAATTAATAACGCCGGGATTGGAAAGTTTGGCAAATTCCTAGAGCTTTCCCCAGAAGAATGGAAGAATATTATTGATATTAATTTAATGGGTGTTTATTATGTTACCCGTGCTGTGCTGCCACAGCTGATTGAAAAAAATGGCGGAGATATTATCAATATTTCTTCAACTGCCGGACAAAAAGGTGCACCAGTTACTAGTGCTTACAGTGCATCGAAATTCGGTATGCTGGGTTTAACGGAATCTCTTGCATTAGAAGTACGTAAACATAATATCCGTGTTACAGCGTTAACTCCTAGTACCGTGGCAACAGAATTAGCCTACAAGGAGAATTTAACAGATGGAAACCCGGAAAAGGTAATGCAACCCGAAGATTTAGCGGAATTTATGATCGCACAATTAAAATTACATCCACGTATTTTTGTTAAATCTGCTGGTTTATGGTCAACAAATCCATAGGTCATAAAAAAATCCCAATTAGTAATTTCAAGCTAATTGGGATTTTTTTAGGTTTTCCTATTATTTCATTATCCTTTTAATCCTGACGTTGCACCTGTATCCATTATATAACGTTGAAAAACAATAAAAATTAAAAGCATTGGTACGAGTGAAATAACGGAAGAGGACAGCAGCAGAACCCAATCGATATTGTCAGCTCCAACTATACTTCTTAATGCAATTTGCACCGTATATTTGTCAGGATCACTTAGAACAATTAATGGCCAAATATAGTCATTCCATCTCCATTGGAAGGAGAAAATAGCAAGTGTTATGACTACAGGTTTGGCGATCGGCAACATAAGTGTGAAAAATATCCGGCCTTCATTTCCTCCATCAATTCGTGCAGCTTCCAACAGGTCATCTGGCACTGTCATAAAGTATTGGCGGAACATAAATATCCCTGTTGCTGTGTTGATGGATGGAATAATTAAACCAGATAAACTATCATACAACCCTAAATCTAAAATAACGGAGAAGGTTGGATTCATTATTACTTCAGTAGGGAGCATGGTAGTAGCTAAAATACATATAAAAAAGACGCTAAGCCATTTGTATTTATATTTAGCCAGAGCATAACCGCATGTTGCGCTGGCTATTATCGTTAATATAGTAGTCAAAACAGCAACTAATAAAGTGTTCAGAAAATATTTCATAAAGTCCATTGTTGACCAGGAGTAGGAGTAATTCTCTAAAGTCGGATTTTCTGGGATGATGGACAATGGATAAGAAAATAAATCACTGCCTGGTTTCAAGGTGCTCAATAATAACCATAGGATTGGGAAAAGGTAAATTATCGCTACAATATAAAGAGCTGTAGTCAGTAAGACGGTAGAAACTCGATCATTTAACTTATTCATCTACTCTTCCTCCTCTTGTAAATTTGAATTGTAATAGTGAAAATACGAGGAGTATAACGAACAGAACCATGGAGACAGCACTCGCATATCCAACTTTCATTTGGTTAAAGCCAGTTTCATAGATATACTGCACAAGAAATGTTGTATCTGTTCCAGGTCCCCCATTCGTAAGTGACTGTACCATTGGAAATTCTTTCATAAGATTAAATACAGACAATAAGATAACTAAAAACGAGGTGGAACTGATGGAAGGCAGTGTAATATAACGAAACTTCTGCCATCCTGATCCACCATCAATTTCTGCAGCTTCGTAGAGAGACTTAGGTATGCTTATTAATGCCCCAATGAATATGAGCATATTAAAGGCCAGGTGCATCCAAGCTGTGGCAAACAAAACAACTAAGAAGGCATAATTCCCGTCTGATGACCAAGCGATTGGTTCACCACCTATTAACTGAATAATATAGTTGATGAAGCCGAAGCTTTCGCCGAACATCCATCTCCATAACACGCCTACCACTATTGGAGAGATTAACCATGGGAGAAAGAAGATAACCTTCGCTACATTTTTCCCTTTCGTATGTTTACTTACGAGCAAAACAGAAACCAAGAGTGAGGTGATATAAATAAAAGGAACACCTACTGCGGTGTATAGAAATGTTCTTGATAATGATTTATAAAAGCTAGGGTCTTGAAATAAGTTGATGTAATTCTCTAAACCAATAAAGGTGGCTACATTTCCGTTATACTCTGTAAACGAATAATAGACCCCCAGGATTGCTGGCCATGCGAAGAATAGTAAAAATAGTACTAAATTTAAGACAATAAATAGAAACGCCCATTTCTTGTTCTGATCCTTCATGTTTCCCCCACCTTTGGCAAAATCTATGTATGTAACTGCAATAATTTTGATTAGGAATAGCGACCATATGCAATGGTCGCCAGCTCCCCAATTATTCGACGTAGGCGTCTGTCATTTCGCTTTTTACATTTTCAATTGTGTCTTCTATACTTTGCTCCCCGTTTAGTGCTTTGATGATTTCATTTGCAAGTACATTATCAACACTTCTTTGCGAAACAAGTTGTTTTTTAACCAATTCATTTCGTTGTACATTTGCTATCGAATCAGAGGAGGCAATTTCATTATTGTATAATTCATAGGCTTCTGGTGCCAGTTCGTATTCGACTTCCGCATCTTTTGTCACAGGCAGATAACCACCTAGTGTTGCTAATTCTTCATAATTTTCTTTTTGATATAACCAGTCAATAAATTTCTTCGCTTCTTCTTCTTTCCCGGAGCCTTCGAATCCTACTAAATAATTTCCGCCAAGATTGGTAGCTCTCACATCTTCATATGGCATATATACAGATTTCCATTCAAAGTCTTTAATATTTGATGCAAAATCTGTAATTTGCCAAGAGCCAGACATATATGCTGGTACTAGTCCACTTTTAAACATGGATGCAGCATCTTCTCCAGCTGTCCATACCGCCTTAGGCATGATCGTATTATCATTTAAATCAATAAATTTCTGCAGGGCCTCTTTCGTTTCAGGATTTGTTGTATACTGGTCTCCTTCTTGATAGAAACCTTTACTGCCGTGCTGATACAAAAATGTATTTAATCTATGTTCGGAATTATCCATTACCATTCCATATTTGGCATCTGTTTTCTCTAAAATGGTTTCTAAAGAAGAAATAAACTCATCCCATGTCCAGATGTCTTCTTCACTTGTCGGGTATGTAACCCCTGCTTCCTCAAATAAATCGGTATTGATAAACATTCCTACTGCCGTTAGGTCAAGAGGTGGTGCAACTAGCTTATCATCCACAGTAATCCCTAAATCTGTATTCACATTATTTTTTTCTGCTATTTCACTTAAGTCCATTAATGACCCATTCCATGCTGGGTTGAATCCTGTCACTCTTGCTAGTGCTGGTGGTTGACCGGAACGAATCATATTAGTGATTTTCGTCACCATATCACTGTAAGGGACATCGACAACTTCAATCTCTACACCTGTTTCTTCTGTGTATTTCTCTGACATTTTCGTAAGTGCAGAACCTTCAATCGTATCCCCAGAAACATAAAATTGGACGGTATCTCCGCTTGCTTGCAATCCGTCATCAGAGTTCCCGCATGCTGTAAGTATTACCAACATTATAAAAATACTAATGAATAATACACTTCTTCTCATATTGTTCTCCCCTTTACCTTATTAATGAATGAAAATAGTAGTAATGATTTTTGTTGTTTATCTGTGATAGGGACCTACTCATTCCTCCTTCTGATTAGAAAAAAAGAGAGATGTAACCAATATCTTCCTATTTAAAACACGTGTTTTTTATTAAATACCCACCGGAAGTGACAGATAAACTTAGAAAGTTATAATTTTTTGAAGAGATTTGTCATTTGTTGGTTTCAAAACATGATTTTAATACATTTAAAATTTCTTTATGGTATTTTGGATAATTAGATAATCTGGTCAGCTTTTGTGTGGTCCAATGAAAAGAGGGCGGCTTATTTCTTTACTAAGATTAAGCCGCCCTCTATAACGATTATTTCTTTATCACAGATAAGGAACCATTTGTTTCTAAAATAACTTGCTTGATTTGGCTCATATCATCTTCTCCGCTTTCCCTGACTGCCTGCATGATTTCCTCTTTTTGCACACGTTCTTTTTCCAGTGCCTTTGTTAGAAATTCTCCCTCATAATATAAGAGAGCTGGTTCCGATTTTATCAACTTATTTAAAAAGGGAATAGTCACAGCGAAATTCGAAACTAAGTATTGCAGAAATAAAACGATCAGAATGCTGACAAATCCATCCGAGACAGTTACCTTGCTATTTGTAAGCGTTGAAGCAAGTATCGAACCAAGGGCAATCGTAACAACAAAGTCGAACGCATTTAGTTTTGCTAAGCTCCTTTTTCCGAATATCTTTAAGGCGAGGATAATAAAAATATAAATAAAGACTCCCTTAATCAGGATATTCACAATGGTGTTATAATCACTGAATAGCACAGAATCCCTCCTGTAAAATCGCATTTTTACTACTCATTCCCGGTTATTCATCGATTTACACTTTTCGAGTGGTGGGAAGGTTCCCGAGCTTTACCGCTATACAGTTTACCCTATAGGGTGTATATATTTTCCACTTGAAAATTGTTGGGAAAGAGTTAGAATAGACAGTAAGCAAGCGTTTACATTATTGTTGAAAAGGAGGGCTTTATGATGGCCACTTTCCTAATATCTATTTTTCTATTAATTATTGGTTATTTCACCTATGGGAAATTTGTTGAAAGGGTATTCGGTCCAACAGATAAAAGGGATACACCTGCAACATCCATGAATGACGGGGTAGACTATGTCCCGATGCACAAGCAAAGAAATGCGATGATTCAGTTATTGAACATTGCAGGTACTGGTCCAATATTCGGTCCGATTATGGGGGCATTATATGGTCCTGTTGCGTTTCTTTGGATTGTAATCGGTTCCATATTTGCTGGAGCTGTACATGATTATTTAACTGGAATGATTTCCATTCGAAATAAAGGGGCACATATTCCGGAATTGGCAGGAAAGTTTCTTGGGAAATTTTCTCGTCATCTGGTGAATGCTTTTTCGTTATTATTACTAGTTTTAGTTGGTACAGTATTCGTTACTACACCAGCTTCATTAATAGAGATTCTGTTAGATGGTAAGGTTGCATTTGGTATTATTTTAGGAGGGATCTTTCTTTATTATTTCTTGTCAACGATTCTTCCTGTAAATCAAATTATCGGGAGAATCTATCCAGTGTTAGGGGCTATTTTATTAATAGGAACCGTATCTATCGGGATTTCTTTAGTGTTTTCTGACTACAGCATTCCAGAGCTTACCCTGCAGAATTTACACCCGGAAAATTTACCGGTATTTCCGTTGCTGTTCTTTACCATTACTTGTGGTGCTTTATCTGGTTTCCATGCAACACAATCACCAATCATCTCCAGAACCACTCAAAAGGAATCTCAAGGCCGTTATATTTTCTATGGGATGATGATCGCAGAAGGTGTTATTGCAATGATTTGGGCAGCTGCAGCAATGAGTGTATTTAATGGCCAAACATTAAATGAGGTCATTGCAACTGGTACAGCATCTGCAGCAGTTAACGAAATTTCTGTTACATTGTTAGGAGCAATTGCTGGAACTGTTGCCGTTATTGGTGTCATTGTTCTTCCGATTACTTCAGGTGATACGGCATTCCGGGCAGCGAGGTCCATTGTTGCGGATTATATTGGCATTGGCCAAAGAAAAGTTGTCAACCGTTTAATGATTGCATTGCCATTGTTCGCGATCGGCTATATTTTAACAAAAATTGATTTTAATATATTGTGGAGATATTTTTCCTGGGCGAACCAGGCAACATCTGTTATCGCACTATGGATTGCTACAATGTATCTAATAGTGAAAGGGAAAAATTACTTTATTCCTTTAGTACCGGCAATTTTTATGACATATATGGTATTTGTGTATATTCTCAATGCAAAGATTGGTTTTCATCTGGATTTAAATCTTTCCTTCATTATTGGGATATTCTGTACGATCGGTATTGTGTTCCTATTCTTCAAGAAAGCAAGAAGGAATAAAGCAGAGAAAATTGAAGTGGATGACAGCAGTGCAGCATAATAATGGGAGAGGGGATTGTTAGGGAATCCTCTCTTCTTTATTCAGGAGAACAGCAGCTGTGCCAAAGTCCTCCTAAACATCCGTTGAATAGAAGAATTAAGCTGTCCACTATAATCATTTCTAATCAATAAATATACCATCCTTTACAGAGAGCGTTTCCCCAAATATTCAACTTGATTTTATGGATCCGATCGTTTATTATAACAATAACAACGTTGTTATTTGCAGTTGAGAAAAAGACAGCGTTATCTTTTCTGCTTTTTTTGTTGTTATAATCTTTGAATATTCTAATGGTGACTTATTTCAAAATAGAAATTGGGAGTGGGTTTAATGAAAAGGAAAGCGGTGCCAATTTGGTTGGCATTTTTCACCGCTATTATTTTATTAGCGGGATGCAGCGAATCTGCCTTTCATTCAGAGGAGAAAACGACGTTGATTTTGGCAGAAAATCAGCCAGTTGATTATCCAACCACTATAGGGGCAAAGGAGTTTGCTAGATTAGTGGAAGAAAAGACAGATGGAAGATATGAGATCAAGGTATATCATGGGGGTCAATTAGGTGATGAGAAGAGTGCTGTAGAGCTTACGCAATTAGGTGCAATCGATTTTGTTAGGGTGAATACGACACCGCTAACAGAATTTAACGATCAAATAGGTGTATTGGCGATGCCATTTCTATTTGACGATGAAGAGGAAAAATGGAATCTGCTCACTGGTCAAGTAGGGAATGATCTTTTGGATACGTTTGCAGGAAGTAAATTAGTGGGTCTGGCATTCTATGATTCTGGTGAAAGAAGTTTTTATAATACGGTACGACCAATTAAGACTCCGGAAGATATGAAAGGCTTAAAGATTCGTGTGCAATCATCAGAATTAGCAATAGATATTGTGGAGTCCCTAGGAGGTTCCGCAACGCCAATGGATTATGGAGAAGTATACTCCTCTCTGCAAAATGGTGTGATTGATGGTGCAGAGAATAACTTTCCAAGCTACTACACTTCTAATCATTATAATATAGCGAAGTACTTTACTACAAATGGGTTTCAAGGTGCCCCTGAAGTTCTTTTAGCATCACAGGATTTATGGGATACGCTGAGTGAAGAAGATCGGAAATTATTTAAAGAAGCTGCTATCGAATCAATAGAGGTACAGCGTGAGGCATGGGCAGAGCTAACGGAAGTTTCGAGAGAGACCGTAACAGAAGCGGGAAGTGAGCTAGTTGAAGTGGATGATATAAATGAATGGAGAGAAGCGGTACAACCGGTTTACGATAAATATGGTGATGAGTTCAGTGAATGGATTGAAAGATTGTCAGCTGAAAAGTAATACGTGAGGTATTTGCCGAATAAAGGAGGTTCATTATGAAAGCGCTAAAAAAGGTTAAACATTTAATCGATCAATTATTGTTGATAATATCCATAACACTAATTGGTGTGATGGTTTTAACGATCCTGTATCAGATATTTACTAGAACATTTTTGAGCTTTACCCCGGCATGGTCAGAGGAACTTGCAAGACTACTATTTGTGTGGATCAGTTTCTTGGGTATAGCTTATGGTTTTAACGAAAAACTCCACATAGCAGTAGGATTGTTTGTTAAGAAATTCAATGAAAAGATAAAGAGAATGATTGATTATATGACGAAAGTACTGATCATCATTGTTGGTATCATTTTGATATATTTTGGAACAGAATTTATGTTATTGATGAATTACTCTACTATGGCAGGATTGGGTATATCCTCAAGCTTTCTGTATGCTGCTATTCCGGTAGCTGGGTTATTCATCACAATGAATGGAATTGGATTGTTATTCGTAAAAGGATTGCATCAGGAATATGACGATGATGATGCAGCAGTAGAGGGGTGAAATGATGGAAATTTTATTATTAATCGGTGGTTTCCTATTGCTGTTAATCTTCAGAGTTCCCATTGCACTCTCCCTTGCTGTTGCTTCCATTGCAACAGGGATTTATATGGGTATCAGCCCTGCTGCAATTATTCAACAAATGGCATCAGGCATCAATTCCTTTTCTTTATTAGCGATCCCCTTCTTTATTCTTGCTGGAGAAATTATGAATGAAGGCGGGATTTCCAAAAGGCTAATTAATTTGGCAAATGTTATGATTGGTAAAATCAGAGGGGGACTTGCCATGGTTAACATAATGGCAAGTACTTTCTTTGGCGGCATATCGGGGTCAGCGCTTGCAGATACGTCTTCCCTGGGCTCTGTGATGATTCCAATGATGAAAAAACAGAAGTATGATAAGGACTATTCCATCGCTGTAACAATTTCTAGTTCTGTGCAAGGGGTGTTAATTCCCCCTAGTCATAACATGATCATCTATTCAACAGTAGCTGGCGGGGTATCCATCGGCGGGTTATTTATTGGTGGGCTAGTTCCCGGTTTATTGTTAGGACTTGTAATTATGATCTTGGCCTATGTGATTGCAGTAAAGAAAAATTATCCGCATGGAGAAGTGATTAAACGCGAAGACGTGCCTAAAATTGTTCGGGAAGGCCTTTTGGGGATTTTTACTGTAGTAATTATAATCGGTGGTATTTTAACTGGTATATTTACTGCAACAGAGTCTGCAGCTATCGCTGTACTGTATGCGTTTATCATTACCTTTTTTGTTTACCGTGATATCAATATCTCAAGAATGGGAGTTATTCTGCAAAGAACGTTCAAGACATTAGCCATGGTATTATTCTTGATTGCGGCTTCATCTGGTTTTGGCTGGTTATTGGCATTATTAGAAGTTCCCTCTATCGTATCAAATGGTTTGATTAACTTCTCTCCAAGTGCGGCAATTACATTGTTAATGATTTTAGTTATTTTAGTAGCGCTCGGAATGATTATGGATATGGCACCACTAATCTTGATTGTAACGCCAATTCTATTACCGGTAGCTACAAATATTGGAATGGATCCTGTCCACTTTGGTGTTGTATTAATGTTAGCTTTAGGGGTTGGATTAGTGACTCCGCCTGTAGGTTCGGTTCTTTTCGTAGGATCCGCGATTGGGAAGTTATCCATTGAAAAAGCGACAAAGGGTATGTTTCCATTTTATACTGTGATGATAATAGCGTTACTGATTATCGCCTACGTTCCAAGCTTGACATTATTTTTACCAAACTTATTAGGGCAGTAGAAGACAAGAGGACAGGCTCCATTAAGGGAAACAGAGCCTGTCCATGTCTTTACAGCCCTTTTTTATTCAAGAACCAATCCTCACAAGGTCAATAATAATACCTCTCTTAAACCATCTGGCTTGCCGCTCCAAAAGTAATACCGCTACTGTAAGGGAAATACAGAATCCCCATGCTGAGAGTGTCACCTTTAAATATGTAGGAACACGTTTTTCTTCTTGCTTAATTGGGAAAGATGATTAGTACTGTAAGGAAAACAGGACTTAGAGGAGGAACCAATTATGCATGATTGGGATTTACATCATATTTTTCAACTTGCACTTATTTTAGTTATGATTGCAGCAGGTATTACGGCAATCGCAAAAAAGTTCAGACAGCCTTACCCGATTGCATTGGTCATTGTTGGGACAATCATTGGTCTTATAAACATTCCGGTATTAGAACCATTAAAAGATTTTATTACAGAAGGGGAAGTATTTAATTTTGTCATTATTACCTTGTTCCTGCCTGCATTATTAGGAGAAGCAGCATTAAAGCTGCCTTTTTCCCATTTAAATGATAATAAAAAACCTATTCTTGCACTGGCATTTGGCGGGACCTTTTTATCGTTTCTTATTATCGGCTTTTCTTCTATCTGGCTTTTAGGGTTTTCCATTCCTGCTGCCTTTGTTTTTGCGGCATTAATGAGTGCAACAGACCCTGTTAGTGTGTTATCCATTTTCAAAAGTGTTGGGGTGAAAAAAAGGCTTGCTACTGTCATTGAGGGAGAAAGTTTGTTTAATGACGGTCTCGCAGTCGTTTTATTTAACATATCAGCTTTTTCGCTAATCTCCTATCTTGATCTGGGACTGCTAGGTGCCGGATACGGATTGTGGGAGTTTATTAAGGTTATATCACTAGGTCTGATTATCGGTGGTTTAATGGGCTATGGTTTTTCCCGTTTAACCAGTTACTTTGATGACTATCCGCTGGAAATTATCTTTAGTATGATTCTCTTTTACGGCTCTTTCTTACTCGCTGAAGCCGTTCATGCGTCAGGGGTAATTGCGGTTGTTGTTGCAGCACTTATATTTGGAAACTATGGTTCGAAAACGGGAATGAGTCCTGCAACCAAGTTAAATATTAATAACTTTTGGGATGTAGCAACACTGCTCGCCAACTCGCTCGTCTTCTTAATGGTAGGATTAGAAATCACCAGGATCGATGTTGCAGAAAACTGGGGATTCATTTTCCTCGCAATCGTAATTGTCCTGATTGCCAGAAGCTTCGCAGTCTATGGCAGTCTTTTCTTCATCAAAAACATTCCGTTCTCCTGGAAGCATATTCTGAACTGGGGCGGTCTGAAGGGTTCCTTATCCATTGCGTTAGTTCTCAGTCTGCCAAGGGACTTTGAGGGACGGGAAGAAATACTGCTGTTCGCTTTTAGTGTTGTCCTGTTTTCCCTTGTTGTCCAAGGTCTATCGATCAAACCGCTAATTTCATGGTTCGGTGTCAACAAAAAAGCAGAAAGCTATCAGGAATATGAAGCACTTATGGCACGTGCCCATCGATTGGAAACAGGTATTCAGGAGATCATTACAGTAAGAAAGAAATTATTCGTAACAGAAGTGGTCTCCCAAGAGATTATAGAGGAATATGAAAAGCAACGGGCGAGATTACAAAATGATATAAATAAGCTTTTTGATAAATATCCCGGTCTCAGAGAAAAACAGGAAACAGCCCTGTTAAAACATTCATTATATGCGCAATATGAGGCAATCAATCATTTGGTAAGAGAAGATATCATTTCGGGTGAAGTTGCGGAAAAAGAAAAAGACATAATTACAAACAAAATCGTGGAAATAGAGGACGAGCATTAGAGGAAACAGCTGTATAATCATCAAAACTGTCAGTCCGAGCAGGGGAATAGATGAATAAAAGCCATGTTTACTTGGTTCTGCAACAGACAGAAATGCGTTAGGTAAGGCTGATTCGCTTGCAAGTTGCATTTCATGAGGAGGTTCACAAATATCCATCATTCATCCTAAATTATGCTTTTGTTCCTCCATTATTTATACAATAACTTAACAATTACAGCAGCAATCCTAAGATATAATGTTAAAGCACAACACATATATTAATTAAAAAATCCTTAAGGTGGTGTTAATGTGTTTGCTGGACATTTTGGAGTTGCTGCTGCAGTGAGAAGTAAAGCCCCGGAATTGCCGGTTTGGTCATTGCTGGTGGGTACTCAATTACTGGATTTGATTTTTATTCCCTTTAACTTAGCTGGATTGGAAACAATAGAGCCAATAGGGGAGGGCGGTTATGCCCAAATAATGGTTTATGCATTCTATACTCATTCTTTAGTGGGAGCACTGATCCTGTCTCTGATAGCTGGGCTTCTTGCTGCAAGATTTTGGGGTGAAAGATCTGGTGGGATTATCGGAGCTGTTGTATTTAGTCACTGGATTTTAGATTTGATCGTTCATCGGCCAGATTTGCCTATTTTACCTGGAAATGCAGGTGATCTTCCGCTTCTCGGCTTCGGGTTATGGCAATCTGTTTCTGGAAGTATTTTAGTAGAATTTCTCCTCATAGCAATTGGTGCCTTTCTTTATTTCAAATATGCCCTCCAATCATCAGGTCCAGACCGCAGAGCGAAAGGAATTGCTGCAGGTACTATGATGACTGTATTTCTCATTCTTTCTATATCCATTGATGCACTTTCCTTATTGTAACACGGAGGACAGGCTTGTCTAATAAACGAGACAGAGAGCCTGTCCCTTTGTATTCACCCATCCTTATAATATAATATGGTAATAAGTTTGGAATACGAAACACCGAGTAGGGAGGCAAAGCTCATGGACATCAAACTGAATCAGAAAATCATCCAAGAGATGTGTGGTACTGTCTCCTTCAAAAAAGGAAGATCCTACTATAAAGCGAATAAAGTAGCTTTTCATCAATATACTCTTGATCGTTGTGAAGCAACGGTTGAAGGGGCAGAGGATTTCCATGTAACGATAGAAAATGCGGAAAATGGAATTCAGACAGCATGTACTTGTACAACATTGCCTTCTATCAAAAATGACTGTCAGCATATTGCGGCAGTTTTACTAGCCATATATGATCACAAACTTCATGGAACTTCGCCAATTGTTCAGGCAGATGTTCCAAACAATTATGCATTAACAGAAGGCCTTATATCTATTTTTAATCAGCATCCGAAACGTTCGAGTGGTCATCAGTCTCACTTTGAAAATCGACAAGTCCTTAATCTGGTCTTCACATGTAAACCTGTCCTTATCGATAAAGGACAGTACGTGTTCGCGATTCAAGTAAATATTGGTCCCATCAGAGTGGAGAATATTCATGGTTTTTTGAAGAAAGTGCATGAAGGGAAGCCTATCCAGCTATCCAAGTCATTTACTTATGACCCTGCTCATCATTGCTTTCCGAGAGAAACAGATGATGTTCTCAGCCAGCTTGTTGAAGTGAATCATGATGATAAATTATTTGATGATAAGACCGAGTCCCATCTGTTATTCCTTCCGCCATCTTCTAGTGAAAGAATAATCTCATTACTCACAAAAGTACCATTGGTGAAGTTAGAATATGATGGGGATACCTATGAAGGTCTTCATTTTTCGGAAGAACAGCTCCCTTTGCGGTTTGAATTAACGGAAACAGGGAGGGAAGACTATCGATTGGAAATCTATGGATTTAGCAGGTTATTGGTGCTGGATTCCTATCGCCTCGTTTTCTATGATGGGAAACTGATTAAAATGCTGGCAGAGCAAAACGAACAACTGACGAATCTAAAACAGCTGCTGGATGCATCAGGAACTAACCAAATTCCGATTCCTCCAGAGCAACTGGATTTTTTCATGGAAAAGGTAGTTCCTGGCTTAAGGAAATTAGGAAAAGTAAGGGTATCGAGAGGAATAAGAGAACAGTTCGACAAGACACCTTTGGTTGCCAAGCTGTACTTGGATCGAGTGAAAAACCGTCTGCTTGCAGGACTGGAATTTCATTATGAAAATGTGATGATTAATCCATTAGAGAATCGTGAAAACAACCATGCAGGGACAATTATAAGGGACGAAGAAAAGGAAAAAGAGATCCTGAAGCTAATGGATGACAGCTCGTTTACGAAAACAGAAGGCGGTTATTTTCTCCATAATGAAGAATTGGAATATGAGTTTTTGCATCATGTCATTCCGAAATTGGAGTCACTTGTCCAAATCTATGCAACAACAGCTGTCCGGAACCGGATCTTCAGAGCAAACTCCCGACCGAAAATCAGGGTGGCGTTTAAGAAGGAACGAACAAATTGGCTAGAATTCAAATTTGAATTAGAAGGAATTCATGAAAAACATATCCGCGAGCTCTTGCAGGCATTGGAAGAGAAACGAAAGTATTATCGCTTGCGTAATGGTTCGCTTCTATCCCTCGAAACAAGAGAATTCGATGAGATCAGACGTTTTCTAAATGCAGTACCAGTTCAGGAGGAAGATCTGGAAAGCGGGTTTCAAGTACCGTTTGTTAAAGGGCTGAGACTTCTTGATACGGTGGATGATCAGGATGCTTTCACAATAGAAGATTCATTCCGTCAATTTTTGAGAAAAATTGAACATCCAGATCAGACGGCATGGGAAGTGCCGCAAAGTCTATCAACAGTGTTAAGGGATTACCAACAACATGGCTATAGATGGATGAAAACAATTGCTGACTATGGCTTTGGCGGAATTTTGGCAGATGATATGGGGTTAGGCAAAACCTTGCAGAGCATTACCTACATTTTATCAGAGCTTCCGGCTATCCGTGAAAAGAAGCTGCCTGTTCTAGTTGTATGCCCATCATCCTTGACCTATAACTGGTATAGTGAAATCAACAAATATACACCGGAAATAAATGCAGCGATTGTGGATGGCAAGAAAGCAGATCGGTTCAAATTACAAAAAGATGTGATGCAGCATGATGTTCTGATTACATCCTATCCATTGTTGCTGAAGGACATCCAATGGTATCACAAGCAATCATTTCATACGGTGTTTTACGATGAGGCCCAAGCATTTAAGAATCCCTATACCCAAACAGCAAAAGCAGTGAAAAAAATACAAGCAGACCACCGCTTTGCCATGACTGGTACGCCTGTCGAGAATTCACTGGAAGAGCTCTGGTCGATTTTCCATGTTGTTTTCCCAGAGCTATTATTAGGGTTGAAGGAATACAGTAATCTCACAAGAGATAAGATTTCCCGCAGAATCCGTCCCTTTTTGCTGCGAAGGTTAAAAGAGGATGTCCTTGCAGAACTTCCGGAAAAAATAGAATCAACAGAATCAGTCGAGATGCTTCCAGACCAGAAAAAACTATATGCAGCTTATCTCGCGAAATTAAAACAAGAGACACTGAAACACCTTGATAAAGATACCCTCAGCAAGAATCGGATCAAAATTCTGGCAGGATTAACAAGATTGCGGCAAATTTGTTGTCACCCGGCATTGTTTGTTGATGGTTATAAAGGAAGCTCCGCAAAACTTGAGCAATTAAAGCAAATGGTTGAAGAATCAAGACAGTCTGGCAGAAGGATATTAATTTTTTCCCAGTTTACCAAAATGCTGCAGTTGATTGGAAAGGAATTGGCATATCAGGGGCTGCCATTTTTTTATCTGGATGGGCAAACACCGTCAGAAGAACGCGTGGAATTATGCGACCGGTTTAATGAAGGGGAACGCGACTTGTTTCTGATTTCCTTGAAAGCGGGCGGGACAGGACTTAATTTAACAGGTGCCGATACTGTGATTTTGTATGACCTGTGGTGGAACCCTGCGGTGGAAGAGCAGGCAGCTGACCGTGCTCACCGAATTGGCCAGACAAAAGCGGTAGAAGTGATTAAGCTGATTGCCCGCGGGACGATTGAAGAGAAAATCAATCAATTGCAAGAGAAAAAGAGAGACTTAGTTGAGGAAATAATCGGGACGAAGGAGAACGCTTCAGGCAAGCTTACGGAAGAGGATATTAAAGAAATATTGATGATATAGAGCAGCAGTGCCAGTCACTTTTTTGAGAGTGATTGGCACTTATTTTGTTGATTTATTTAAGCGATTATCCAATAGATGGGAAGCTGGTAATATGCATATCTACTATCTGTAAGTAAACGGAAATCCACACAATATCTTAATGAATCGGAAACAAAACAACATTTACATAGATAATTCAAACGACTTTTTTTGACTTTATTTTTGTTTGTCTATATAATTGTAAGTATAATGGATATTAAGTCAATGAAATGTAAATGCTTTCTTTATAAAATCTAATGCTTGGAGGGACAGACATTGCAGCGTACAGTATTTTGGGTACTTGCTAGTCTTGGTACACTGCTTTTTGTAACCGGATGCACACAGACACAAGCAAGCGAACAGGTTGTTTTGCGATTCGCCTATGCCAGTAATGCCCAGCCAGTGAAAGATGCTATGGCGAAGTTCGGAGAGTTAGTGGAAGAAAAAACGAATGGGGAAGTGAGCGTGGATTATTTCCCTGATGGACAAATTGGCGGGGAACGTGAACTGATTGAATTAACCCAGACAGGTGCTATTGATATTACAAAAGTAAGCGGTTCCGCCTTGGAAAGCTTCTCGGAACAGTATTCTGTTTTTGGCATTCCTTACCTTTTCGATGATCTGGATCATTTTACCCGTGTAATGGAAAATGAGAACATAATGGAGCCGGTCTATCAATCTACCAAAGGGTTAGGATTTGTCGGGCTGACATATTACAATTCAGGGCAGCGCAGTTTCTATATGATGGATGGGCCTGTTGAAACTCCGGAGGATATTCAAGGGAAGAAGATTCGTGTCATGCAAAGTGAAACCGCTATCCAGATGATAGAGCTGATGGGGGGAACAGCGGTACCGCTTGGCAGTGGTGAAGTTTACACTTCCTTACAGCAAGGCATTATAGATGGTGCCGAAAATAATGAATTTGTTCTCGTGACAGCTGGACATGGCGAGGTTGCAAAATATTATTCCTATGATGAACATACCCGTGTACCTGATATAGTGATTATCAATGAAAAATCGTTAACTGAATTAACGGAATCTCAGCAGCAGGCTGTTCATGAAGCGGCAAAGGAATCAACCGAATATGAAAAGCAAGTTTTCCAGGCAGCAGTTGAAGCGGAAAAAGAGGAAGCAAGTGAAGAATACAATGTTCAATTTAATCAGGTAGAGAAAGCCCCTTTCCTTGAGGCTGTTCAGCCGATCCATGAACAAATCAAAAAAGACCCCGATTTAGGGGAATTTTATCAAGCCATTCGTAATGAAAGTAACAACGAAGATGGAGGGTGAATTATGAAAGCGATTCGAAAATATTTGGACAAAACGTTGGAGGCAGTAACCATCGTCTTATTATTGGTGATGGTCACAGTAACCAGCTGGCAGGTGATCAGCCGTTACCTTTTAAATAATCCAAGTTCTGTCACGGATGAATTTTTAAGATATGGTCTCATCTGGTTCTCTTTATTGGCAGGTGCTTATGTTGTTGGAAAGCGCAGTCATATCGCGATCACTTTTCTTCGTGATTATATAAAAACAGAGCAGAAAAAACACTGGATTGATATAGCGGTAAATATAAGCTTTCTTTTACTAGCTGTTGTCATGGTAACAGGAGGTATTAATGCAATGACGTTAACCATGGCGCAAATCTCCCCATCACTGAATCTGCCAATGGGATATGTCTATTTGTCACTCCCTGTTGGAGGAATGATTATCTTTATCTATGCACTGCTCAACCTATTTGAGGTTAAGCAGACACATACACAGCCACAAGCAAACTCTTAATAAAGTAGGTGACTTATTTTGGTTGCAGAAGCCAGTATCCTGTTAGTTCTTGTCTTTGCCGTATTACTAGCTGTAGGTATCCCGATTGTCATATGTATTGTTTTCGCTTCATTAGCCACTGTTCTTTTAATGTTACCAGTAGATATAGCTGTATTTACAACAGGGCAGAAAATGGTCGCAAGCCTTGACAGTTTTTCATTAATCGCTGTCCCTTTCTTCATTTTGTCTGGTGTCATTATGAATAATGGAGGAATCGCACAAAAGCTGGTCGATTTTGCAAAAATGCTTGTCGGCAGAGTCCCGGGATCGCTCTCTCACTCGAATGTTGTTGGAAACGCTTTGTTCGGATCCATATCCAGTTCTGCTATAGCCGCATCCACAGCGATTGGCGGGGTAATGGTGCCGTTACAGGAGAAAGAAGGATATGACCGTAAATTCGCCGCTGCTGTCAACATTGCTTCCGCTCCATCAGGGATGGTCATTCCGCCAAGTACAGGGTTTATTATCTTTTCCCTGATCAGTGGAGGTACTTCAGTAGCAGCATTATTCATGGGCGGCTATATTGTCGGATTGTTATGGGCAGTAACCATTATGGCCGTCGCCTTTGTTATTGCCAAAAAGCGCAACTACCCAGTAATGGAAAAGGCGGAAATTGCCAAAATTGATAAAAGGAAAATTTTTTTTGATGCGATTCCAAGTATTCTATTAATCTTCATTATTATCGGCGGTATTTTAACAGGGGTATTTACCGCAATTGAAGCGTCTGCTGTTTGTGTGGTGTATGCCTTACTATTAACTTGTGTTTTCTATCGTTCGTTAACGCTGAAGCAATTGCGTGACGTATTAGTCAAGGCTGTGGAAATGTCGGGTGTTGTTATGCTGCTGATTGCCGCCTCATCGATCATGTCATTTGCAATGGCCTTTACTGGGATTCCAGCTGCCTTAAGTGAATTTATTCTTGGGTTATCAACCAATCCACTGGTTATTTTGTTACTGATTAATGTTATCTTGCTATTAATCGGCATGTTTATGGATATCGCTCCAGCCATTCTGATCTTTACACCAATCTTCTTGCCAATCGCAGAAAGCATTGGAGTTGACCCAGTTCACTTCGGGATTTTCTTTATCCTGAACTTATGTGTTGGTACAATCACTCCGCCAGTAGGAACAGGATTATTCGTCGGTTCCATGGTCGGAAGGGAAAAAGTCGAACATTTAATCAAACCATTGGCACCATTTTATGTAGCGATATTCGTTCTGCTGTTGGCAGTAACCTATATTCCGGAAATTAGTTTATTTTTGCCTGAAATGCTAGATTTATAATAAATGGTCGGACCTCATTATTATGGGAGGTCCGTTTTATTATTCTTTTGCACCTTGTTCAGCTATGAAGAAATTATTTGTTGAAAAGAAGGTATTAACAGACTTGAAGAGAATAATCTTAGAAATGAAAAAAGAAGGAATGGTTAGGAAACATATCTAACACCGAAACAAAGGAAAATAAAAGGGACATTAGCTATATCCCTTTTATCCCAACGAAATGCAATTCCCGCTTTGTGTTGTATGCTAACCAAAAAGCATATTCTTCTCGAACTTGTGCTTGCTTAAAAGCAGTGCAAGAAAGGAAATAACTAAAATTACAATAAGTATAATAATTTGGTCCGATGAGACGGAAGTGTGGTATAACATCCTGT
The DNA here is from genome assembly GCF_042651765.1 of Gracilibacillus xinjiangensis. Classification (NCBI taxonomy): domain Bacteria; kingdom Bacillati; phylum Bacillota; class Bacilli; order Caryophanales; family Bacillaceae; genus Gracilibacillus; species Gracilibacillus xinjiangensis. The sequence continues at coordinate 214,620 of NZ_JBHSDT010000004.1, forward strand.
ATGGATATGACCATGGAAAGAATAACCATAGATTCGTAGAAGCAACGAAAAAGTTACCAATAGCACAAACCAAGGCAACTAATAAGGATAAAATAGGGTTATCTGATAGAGTAACTAATAATAACTGAATATTAGTTAATATCATAATTCCAACGACGGAGTAAAGGACCCCATTATAGTTATTGATTACGTAAATGAAGGGGTTGCCACCTTCTAAAGTGATAAAGAACATAGCAAATCCCATACAAAAGATATAAACGGCAATCCCTTGAATGTAAAAAGTCCAGATTTTATTTCTAAATACTTTTGTTAAAGAGACGGCATGATAATAATACATTAAAATACCGGAAGCCTTTTTTTCATTGTAGAAAGAAATGGAGATAAACAAACTTAGAATGACAGGTAAAAATAGCCTGAAGTAAAGGGACAATGCCGTTACATAAATATTCGTTTCATCGACTGATGAGGCTATGAGTCCAAGCAATCCCTGAAAGGATATGAAAACGATGCTGCTCATAATCGTCATCGCCAGGATTCCAGTCCGTTTAAACTTTTTTATTTCATTAATTATTCCTTTTAATATATCCATAAAAATTTCCTTTCTAGTCTGTGTTAAACAAATTTTTTCTGCTAGATAACATAACAATAAAAAGAATAAATAGTAATGAGCCAAGGATATAAATAAATATGGCTGACATATCTGCCAATTTGCTCACTTCAGCCACATAGGTTGAAATGAATAAAGGAAACAAAGATTGAACAACTTCCGGTAAATTGGAATACAGGGACAATAGAATGACCCAAACTATCGACAGGGAAGAGGCTATCAACCCGTTTTTCAAAAGAATATGTAAAGTAAACTGTAAAAAACCGATACTTATGCTAATGAACACACTAATTAAAAAAGATGCGACAAACGATCGTGCCGTCCATTCAATATCTTGTGTTAAGCAAATTAGAAGAAGGATTACATAACAAATGACGACAGATATCAAATAATATATCGTAAAGACGACAGATTTGGCAGCTAAAATTTGGAATTTAGAAGGTATTTTGGTTAATAAAATGCTCCAGGTGTTAAAAGTATTTTCTCTGGAAAAAATAAAATACCAAAGTAAAGCAGATAAAGCGACGACACAATAATTATTGACAAACTGGTAAAATAGCAATAACCCTGAACTGTTAGCCATTCCGTTAGAGGCGAAATTTTCATAACCTTTGATATAAGCGATAACAGCAACTACAACAGGAATAACACCTAAAATTATTGTCCATAGAAGTAACAGGTATGCAGGAATTTTGACAAATTCCCCTTTAGCAATGGAAAGGAATCTCATGATATTTCCCTATCCTTCCGTGTTAAAGATAAAAATACATCTTCTAAAGTTTTTTTAGATTGTGTCAATTCATAAACATTGATGCCATTGTTTACCAGCATCTCGTTTATCTGAGCAGCCTCATTCGGACTTATATCCAGAACAATCTGATGATTGCCTCTAAAGGGTATCGATTGTTCTTGAAGGATTTGTCTTACCTTTTCCGGGTTATCTACCGTAATGGTATAGGCATCGGTTGTTGTTTCGTAAAGCTCTTGAAGGCTTCCTTGGTAAATCAAATTTCCTTTATTGATCATACCTATATGTGTAGCCATTGATTCGATTTCAGATAAAATGTGACTGGAAACGATAATGGTTTTTCTTTCTTCTTTACTTAAATAAATAAGCAACTCTCTAATTTCGCGAATTCCCTCAGGATCCAACCCATTGGTAGGCTCATCAAGAATGAGAATATCTGGATTGTTAAGCAGTGAAAAGGCAAGCCCTAATCGCTGGCGCATGCCAAGAGAATACTCCCTCACCTTTTTATCCTTAGCATGGATTAAGTTAACAATCTCTAATACTCGATTCACCTCTGTTACGGGTTGATTGGTTACTTCTTGTATATATTTTAAATTTTCATAACCTGTCAAATGGGGATAATAGTTAGGTATATCTATAAAACAACCTATATTTTTTAATAACTCTTTTTTGTTATCATTTAACTCTTTCTCTTGATAATGAATAGACCCGTTATCTGGTTTAATCAGTCCAACTAACATTCTCATTGTTGTTGTTTTCCCCGCTCCATTCGGACCTAAAAAACCATAAATACATCCTGATGGAATGGTTAGTGATAAGTTGTTAACGACTGTTTCACCCCTGTATGACTTTGTAATTTGATAAGTTTCAATTTCATTTTTACTCAAAGTTGATCATCCTTATTCTTAATATTATGCAGCACAGGAAATTACCCGCTGATTAAATGACTTTTGTTTTTGCCACGCGATCATGAAGTGTCAGTTGATTTTCTGAAAACAATGCAATTAGAAAACCAATGCCAAGTATTGCAAATGAGATACAAGACATAATATATCTAATAAAGGACTTTTGGATGGAGATTCTCGCTGAAGTGTACCTTTCCATCATCTTCAGTCTGAATATTGCCATACCTACCGTACCCTGAATGGGAGAACTTGGTAAAAGCACCCAATTTATTATAACTATTATACAAAAAATGGTGAAAGTAATGAAAGAAAAATCTATATTAGGGAAAAGAAATGGATTAATAATCAGGTTAACTTTGGTGCTGATACCCAATATAGACTCTATTCCTTTCGCTAACAAAAATACCAAAGTATTTAAGATAAAAACATCGATAGCAAATGCACACACTCTTTTTAATAAAATAAAATTATGCACTTTTTGTTCCTCCTCTTACCAATATCAGTTTTCCATCTTTCATTTCATATACCTTATCCATTCGTTCCAGAATTTTATCGTTATGGGTGATAAATATTTTAGTAGATGGTAGTTGGATAATCTCATTCATCAATAGCATGGAAGTCCTTTCATCCAAATGATTAGTAGGCTCATCTAGTAATAAAATCGGATATCTCTTTAAAAATATTCTAATCATGGATAGACGCTGGCGTTGCCCACCTGAAAAATTTTTCCCACCTTCAACAATCGGGACATGTACTTTTCTAGGCCAACTTTTTAAATCTTCCTTTAATTGAGACTTTTCAAGCGCGTCTTTTAAATCATGTTCATTAACATGACAGCCAAACATATCCAAATTTTCTTTAAGCGTTCCATTAAACAGAACACTATCTTGTGTGATAAGACCGATCTGTTCACGCAGTTCCCCTAAGGAGAAAGATTTAATATCTTTGTTGTCAATCTTTATAGATCCATCATAACTATCATATATTCTTAATAATAAATTAAGAAGTGTTGTTTTTCCTGATCCGGTCTTCCCGATTATGGCAATATTCTCTCCTTGCCGAAGGCTAAGATTTAAGTTGTTTATCATTCTTTCCTCTTGATTAAAATAAAAGGAGATATCATTAAACGATATTTCCCCACGTATGGTCGATTCACCGGTTGAGTACTTCGTTGTATCTTCCTCTACACTTTCTCCGAGAATGTCCAAAATCCTTAGCAACATTGGCCTTGTTGATGAAATGGTTAAAATACTTGTAGAAATTTGGGTTACTGGGCCAAAGATTAAACTGGACATTCCAACAAACATTACGATTGTCCCTATTTGTTGATCACTTTTTAAAAAGAAAAGGAAGCCTGCGATAAGAAAACCGAACAAAGCAACATATCTGATGAAGTTTTGCAGTGTATCTGCCAAAAACTGAAGCTTCATTCTTTTCTTCACTTTATCCAGGTAATTTGTATATTCTTCTAACCAATTCTTTGTAAAAGAAGTCACAATATTATTTGCTTTTATAAAATAGTATTCATTAAGTGATTCGTTAAGTTTTCCTCTTTGCTCTGCTAAATAGTAATTTTCCATAAAAGATAAATAATTCAGCTTTTTAACAAAGATAAAGTTGGTTAAAAACAGCAAGATACATAGAATTAAAAAACTGGTGGAGATCTGCCAGTTTATGTAAAACATGTACGCAAATGAACCAATTATCATTATTGTGGATACAATAAGTGTAACAAAGTGGTTTAAAATTAGATTCCTTACATTTTGGTTTCCAAAAGTCCTAACCGTTAAATCACCAGCGCTTCGTTTTTGAAAATTCAAATAATGAAGGGAGAACAGGTGGTTTACAAAATAATCAGTGCTTTTATAATCCACTCTCTCCTGGTAGTTTGCTTTGACAATCCCATTAATATAGTTAAAGATAAAATAAAAAATTAAGAGAAAACAAAGAGTAATCGATAAAGTAATACTGATTTCGCTCTGCTCTGTATATCTGTTTATCATTTCCTGTATCATAATCGGGGTAGAAAAAACCATTACTTGTGATAGTATGGAAAAAAGTAATATCTTATAAATCCATTTCTTTTCTAGATAAAACTTTTTTAAGTATTGCCACTCTTTTTTAAAGGATTTTCTAACTTTTACGAAATCTTCTTTTTTACCAAATTCCATCACATATCCGCTAAATTTACTGAGAAACTCATTTTTATTTAAAAGGATACGGCCGTACTTCGGATCAATAATGGTATAATTTTCCCCTTGAACACTTTCAAGTACAACAAAATGACTAAAATTCCAAAATAATATTACCGGTTTTTTTAATTTAGAAAAGTAGTTAGGATTTATAACACGCATTCCGGTTGATTCTAACCCGAATTTCCCAGCTGCTCGTTTTATATCCAACAAACTCCACCCGTTAACATTCGGCGAGGGATATCTTGATTTAATATGATTGGTATCTGTATGACAACCATAGTAACTTAGTATCATTGCCAAACAACTCACCCCGCAATCCGATTGTGTTAACTGAGGAACAAAAGATATTTTACTCTTAAACATAATATTCCTCCTATCATCACAATCCAAAGCATATAACAGACGGTTCTTTCGATTCTATTCGATTTAAAAAATACCCAATCCCTGATAACCCAGTAAATAAAGAAATTTTATTAGGGTTATAATGATTTATATGAAATTGCTTGATAAAAGTAAAAAGGTAGCTTTGTACTTTTTCTTTTTCTTTTTTGGTTAGAAATCCTTTCTCATCCATTATAAAAAGAAGGTCCAGTGCTCCAATAAATCCATGACACAAACTATAATCTTTAAATTGATCGATCCCATTAATGAGCTTCGTTTTGATTTGTTCAAGCTGTGTATATGTTTTTTCATGATTTAACCCTAGTTTTAATAATGTTAGCCTGGCTACACCTATCCCTGTCCAACCCTTACACCAACTGAGAGACCTTTCATACTTTAGCACTTCTTCCTCCAACTGTTCCATGTAGCAAAAAGCATTGTAATACTCACGGTTATTTGTTATCTTATAGCAACAATAAAAAGCAATTAGATATCCTGAATAACCATGAACAAGCCCTCTTTTTGATTCAAATAAATCGAGTTTCTCCCCAATTGGATTTGCTATCCCTTCTGTACCCATCATTTTTTCTTTATTGTTTAATAAGTATTTCCCTAACTGATCAATTAATGGAATGATAGCAGGATCTTTAAAACTATGATAATAACTAAATAAGGAAACGATTAAACCCGTTGTTCCTTCCAAAAGGTCTAAGTTCTTGTCGTAATATCGGTTCTCGGTAAGGATATTTTGATAATAATAAAAGATATCTTTTTTGATCTTGGTCCGTTCTGAATGAAACAAGCGCTTGTTTAGGACAAGAAATTGCAGCACCGCACTTGTGCCATTTACTAAACCAATTTTCCTATCTTCACTATTGATCACTTGAATGGATTGTAAAGCCAGATTGTTTCTCATAACTAAATCGATTCCATGTTTTTCTATCTCATCATATGTATTTAAATATAAAAGTACACCGAGTGTTCCATCGTAAATTCCTTTATTAAGCACATCATATCTATAGTTTCCCTGCCAATCTTGCTTCAATCCAAGGAAGTTAATTTCTTGTGAATGCTCACGATTTACATACATAGACTTTCCAATGGTTGAAAGAAGATCCAGCTTCATTTTTTTATATTTATCTAGTGATAAAATAGTATGAACAGTAATCTTTTCCACCTTTTTATCTGGAAATTCAAACTGTATCTTTTCTTGCTGCGGGTTTAGAGAGATTTCAACTAAGTTTATTTGGAAGATTTTATCACTAATAGATAATCGGTTCATTTTATTTATCACTTGATCTTTTGGTACAGGAAATTCCAGATTGGATTTCCTTTTTTCTATCATTAAGCGACCTGTTTGAAATTCGGTTACAAAATACGGGATATCATTATTTAGTAATTGGTCTATCTCTTGATCAATAATAAGAGAATCAAGCCTTAATTGTTTATTTAAACGTAGAAGCTTTCTTAGGTAAGTTTTTGTCTCTTGTTCATTTCTTAATAATGATGGTGTGTTTACTTTTTTCAAAATTTCAGTATACACTCTCGTACTTCGAAAAATGGTTCTGGTTGTAAAAGTTGGCGCATTATTTACGATATCCTTCAATGTTTCTTTATAGTTACTTGCGCTCTTATATGCAGTCTCAAATCCTTTTATAATTTCTCCCCTGTAATTTTCAAAATCGATTCTTTCTCCCATCCACTCTGGTAAGTGGGTGTTAATATCCTCCTTAACACAGCTGGTAGTAACTTCACGCATTACAGAAGTGAATGGATTCTGTAATGTTCGATTCTTTATCTCAACTTTCAGTTTTCTGCCAATAGCACTGAAGTCTCTTATCCCTTCATTGTTACGGCCATATTTAATTGGCAGCATACGAGTTCGAAGTACAGATTGTGATAAATGCCTTGAAAGAAACTCCGAATCTTTTTCCACGAACTGGCTGGTTATTGTTTCAAAATCTACAATAACTGGAGATGTACGATGTGCAATAATATTTTCATTATGGATATCATTCCCATTTAATAAATAAACAACAAACAAAACTTTACCTATATTTTGATAATACATCTTTACTTCTTCTTGCTTCGAACAACTTTTTGATTCAATATATTCAATCCATAAATACCCTTCTCGCTGTAATGCACGCATTACCTTAAACTGGGCGTTTTCTTGAATAACTCTTAAAATTTGATTGTAAATTGTTAATATTTCACTGTTCCCTAATTTATAGACAATTTTTTCGTCGTTATTCATGTGAATAATGGTTACATGATTCCCTTTGTTATGAGAATCGCCAGCCAGTTCTAACTTCGCCACTTTTGCTTGATTATGAGTGATCAACCCTGATTCTTTTAGTCTATTAAAATCCTTCTTTAATCTCTTTAACAGTAAGCAAGTATTATTGAATGTAAATAGATATGTATTAACTATGTTTCTAACAAGAAGTGGATAATTAACTAAAAATTTTTCCCAGTAATACGGAAAAAAGTAATCTTCAAAAAACTGATACTGACCATGAGGATCTTGATCTCCTAATGAACCTGCTTCTCTTAAGATATTCATTTCATAAACAAGAGAGGACTGCATGAACTTACGGATTTTTTTATAAAGAATAAAGTAGATGTTAGCTAAATACTGCTCAAAATCATAAATCTCCTCTATCACGATTTTATCTTCACAGGAGATATTACTCTGGAAGACTTTCATCCCCAATAAAGTTAAGGTATCGTATATCTTATCAAATGATTCTGGTTTCCCTTTTCGTTCTTTATTAAAATCTATGGCGTTCCTTCTTTTTGATAACCCTACTAGTTCTGCAACGTAATGATAAACCATATCACCAGAAGTTTCTGGTATATCTATTGGTTCCATATTAAATCCTTCTTTTAGAATATGATTGATTAAAGTTTCATTGTTTTGTAGAACTTTATTCACTGAGATCACCTGTCTTTTTTAGGGATAATATGCCTTCCCTATTACTAGGGAAGGCTTAAAAAGTATGTTTTATCTAAGAAGATTATTCACAATTTTTACAGAATATTCCCCACGGATCACAAACAGAAGAAACTACATCAGGGCAATCTTTTGTTAAAGTCTCAACAAGTCCGCCATCCCCGCCTACAAGTGCTTCGAGTTCGTTATCAGAGATGATATCTACATAGTTTTTTTCCATATTATTCACCTCCCATTGCTTTACTCAAACAGAAATTACCAAATGAAACCATATAGTGTCAAATGTGTTAGAGTAAAGGAAAAAGAGGAACAAAGTATGAAAAGTTTTGTTCTTTCCTAAATGGCAAAAGGTTTTCGACAATATTTTTCTAATCAAGAATGATACTTTTCATGTCGGTTGTTCTCCCTGTTGTTTCATTTTAGGAGAATTTATTCATTTTATATAAGTTTATATTTCTACTAAATATTTGAAGTTTAGTAATAATTATAGTATATTTTAGGTGATCTATAGACATTTTTACATATATATACCATTAACGCAGATTGGGTGAATAGAAGTATTGTAAAGAATTGAATATCATCAGTAAGATGAATCGATGAGAATTCCTAATTAATCATGGCGTGAATATTATGATTTAGGAGTAATACATATGAATAAAGAACTGCACATTGGAGATCGAATGAAAAGAATACGTCTTTGGAAAGAGTGGACATTAAAAGAGACTGCTGCAGGGATTACTTCTATTACCAACCTGAAAAATGTTGAATCGAAAAAGTATCATCCCAATCCTAAGTGGTTGATAAAATTAGAGAAGAAATTTAACTTACACGCTGGATTTCTAATGAATTGGAAAGAGGAAGATCCAAATACAAGATTTATCCTGCAGCAAATATTTTATCATAATATTCTTGATATCCATCGAGCCGAAATATTGATTCATTTAATTAAAGAGAATTACCAACAATTTCTTACCTCCCTTAAAAATGAAACAATATTTTTACTTTTGTACTGTATTTACTGTTATAAAATAGGGGAAAATAGGAAAGCAAAAAATATATTAAGGAAACATCTATTAATTAATGAGATGGAAGAAGCCTATTCCGAGAATAAGGATCCATTACTTCGTCATTCATGGCTCTGCCTTAAAGGATTACAATATAACGTTGATTGCTGTTACGATAAGAGCCTTTACATGCTCAAAAAAGTTTCCAGCCTATCGAAAAATGTAGGAGTAAAAGCCGCATTACATTTTGAAATTGCTTTAATTCTTAAAAAGATCGGAAAAACTTATGAGATGATGGTTGAGGCGAGAAAGGCAAGAAAAATGTATGAAACATTAGGAAAGTACCATGCAAATGAAGCAGAGGTCTTAATTTTTTTGTCTATTCAATTAATCAAAATGAACCATTTAGAAGAAGCGAAGGAAAACATAGGAAAAGCAGGCGAATTAATTAAAGAAACAAATTCTAAGGAAACAATGACAGGTGTATTATTTACTAAAGGATTGATACAAACATATCATCAGAACTATGATGAAGCTGTCGAGAATCTACTTCTGGCATTAGATATGCAGAGAGAACACCACAACAAAGCCTTTATTCTTGAAATTTATAAGGCAATAAAAGATATTTATTTACTGCAAAATAAGAAGATAGAAAATTATCAACTAATGGAGAATGCAATAGCGGAGAAAGATGATGACATTTATAAAAGAGAAGTTCTGATTGCGTTCTATGATTTCATATTAACACAAGATAGAAGCAATAAAATGATTCATGAACTAGAAAATGCAGTCTGTTTCTTTGAGAAGGAAAATCCTCTCATCTTAACACCGGATATTTATAATTCTCTCGGAGATTACTATTTCAATAGAAAAAAATATAAACAAGCAGCAATATTTTTTAAAAAGGGACATCAAATGTAATGTTTTCCTGGGTTCTCCCGCTCAAATTTAGGAGAACCCGGAAATTACCCTGATACATTGCTGTTATTCCTTTCCTGCAATGTACATCAAAGAGTGTAGAACATATCTGTAAAATGAGTTGCCGTTATGATCCTATTTCAACAATGACCGTGATAATGGTGCCATCGTTAAACTTTGTATCGTCAGTGATAATAAAATAACGGTAAAGCTTACACCAACGATCCAGTCACTATGAATGCCACTCGCACTCTTGGCGTGTAATGTTAAGATTAAAAATACGGACATCGATCCTTTTAATCCTGCCCATGACAGTATCGTGGTATAACGCCAGGAAAGCGGATGGAAAACCTTTGATACGGCATAGGTCGTAATAAATCGAACCAAAATCATCAAAACAAAAATAATACCAGCATACAGCCAATAATTTATTTGCATATAATCGGTTAGTTCAATCCCGATTACTAAAAATAAGATCGACAGCAAACTGCCTTCCGCAATTTCCCAGAAACCATCCAATGATTCACGGAAGTGATCTTCTTTCACTGCACGGCCATATTCAAAGGAAATCATCATCCCGCTTGCAACGGTTGCTAAGACGCCGGAAACACCTGCAGCCTCCGCAATTAAGAAAGAACCATATGCCAGAATGATACTAAGCATAAGCTGATAGTTGCGATGATGAGAATAGTGAACAATTTTGCTTACTAAATAACCAAGGATAAGTCCAATCACAGCACCGCCAATTGATACAAGCAGAAAGTCACCGAGAAAGGACGTAAAAGAAAACCCTTTTTCCCTTGTAGCGACAGACAATAATGTGGTGAAAAGCACAATACTTGTCCCGTCATTCAACATGGACTCTCCATCAACCATACTGGCAATCTGTTCGTTTCCGGTAGCTTTTTTAATTACCGAAACAACAGAAACTGGATCAGTAGGTGTCAGAATGGCAGCAACAAGGGCAGACTGAACAAAGCTAAGCGGCGAAATCAGTGAAATTAAATAGCCAAGGAAAAGCACATTCAGTATGATCCCAATTGTAGCAAGAGAAAGAATAATGCTCGCATTTTTACGTAGATCTTTTATTGGAAACTGATATGCCGACACAAATAGTAATGCAGGCAAAAAGACGTGATAAATCGTATATTCCGTTAATTGTGCCGAGTCAAAGTAAGGAATAAAAGCTAATCCGACCCCTAGTAAAATTAATATGGTCGGAACAGGGAAGTCATCTTTCTTTTTATCAATTGTGTATACAATGTAGCCAATAGCAAGTAAGATTATAATCAGTTCAATTGACATACTCCATCACCACCTATGGTGTAACTATTCCCAGTTTTTTGGGTTGGAAACATAGGTACACGGAAAATGGCCTTGAATCTTACCTTTGATAAACTCTGTATTTCCTCGGTGTAACTCCAACATATTTTTTGAAAACTCTGGTGAAATGGCTTTGATCATGGAAGTTAAGCCATGTATATATATCAGATAGGGAATAATCGGAATGGGCGAGAAGCTTTTTTGCTTCTTCTACCTTTTGTTTCTGTATATACTCACTGATCGAGCTCCCGACTTCCTTTTTAAATAGTTTTGATAAATAATTTGGGTGTAAAATGGTTTCCTTAGCAAGCTTACTTACCGTTATCTCTTCATACAGATGTTTGTTATCGCCAATGCCCACTACACTTGGTAAACCAAATAGATCATATATTCTGTCTTTAATTAATTGTGCAGCTTGAAATGGAGTTCCGTAATGAGAGCTCATTCCATCCATAACTATCCAACATTCATCGATGGAGTAAACATGTATTGCTTCTTTAGGAAATAAAGTCATCATCATTTTAGTGATTTCGGAAGAAACATTTACATAGGTGCCCATTCTTGCTTTTGCAATCACTATATTAGGATCGTTAGGCAACTCAAAGAAGCGACTAACATTACTTATGCCGTACTTCTTCTTTAAAGCTGGCGAAGCAGCTAAAATAATACTTCCTGAACGATTGGGATCTCCGACAACAGCTAACATCGCTTTATTTGGATCTAATCCACGACTTACGCATTCAACACTTGCATAAAAGGACCTCATATCGTATATGAGAACATCATGTCTAGAAAAATGAGAGTAATCCATGGTTTCACCCCTCTAAGGAACGTTTGTTCTATTATACCACAACTGTTGAGGTGTTACTCTCAGTATTTTTTTCCATCATAATTTTAAAGCAGCATTAATTAACTTCTCTTTAGTCTCCTTAGCTTGGAGTTTTCATCTGAATTCAATTTTCTAATGATTATATAGCTAAAAATATAATTCCTTTAGGGAGAATTCTAGTGCTAATACCACTATTTACTAAGGTTTAAATTATATCTGCCATGTTAAAATGGAGGAGAGGTGATTGCTATGTTCGTATCTCCTATGTTACTTGATAAAACAGATAAACCATTTGATAACGTACAATATATAACAGAATTAAAATTGGATGGCATCCGTTTAATTTTGGCTAAATTTGATAATAAAGTAAAACTATATACACGTCACCGCAATGACGTCACCATGAAATTTCCAGAACTTCATAATATAGATATTCCAAATGGAACAATAATAGATGGAGAAATCATTGTACCTGGTCCGAATGGAAAGCCGGATTTTGAAGCGATGATGTCTCGATACCATTCTAAAAACTCCCTGCATTCTATTCAGTATGCAGTATTTGATGTGATGTATTATAAAGGAAAAAAAGTTACTAGTCTGCCGCTTTATGAAAGAAAAAAATTATTATCTTCTTTTTTACCTGTTTCTGAACATGTGATATCTGTTCAATGGATATATGACAATGGAATAGCATATTTCAATTTGGTTAAACAAAACGAGTTGGAAGGAATTGTTTTGAAAAAAGCTGACTCTCCTTATCAAATTAATAAACGATCTTCCCATTGGTTAAAAGTGATCAATTATCAATTTGAAAATGTTTCTATCATTGGGCTAAGAAAAAAAGAATTCGGATTATTATTAGGGAAATCAAATGGAGATAAGGTTGTACCTGTTGGTATCATGGAATTTATGACCCCTGCAGCTAAAAAATTGCTATATAGAGAATATCCAAAGTGGATAACGAAGGAAGATAAACAGTTTATTTATATTGATCCGGATAAAGTCAAGTGCCAAGTGAGATTTAGAAATTATACGAAAAGCGGCAAATTACGTATCCCGTCATTTGTAAAATATAAGAAACTTAACCCACTTATTTATTAGGCTTAAATATTACTAAGGTAACAGCCGTACTTCAAAAACGAAGTGCGGTCTTTAATATAACTGAATTTTTAATTTTAGAAAATTACAAATATTTAGAAAAAAATGTATATATCCTAACAAAAGTATGATATTAACAAATGTGCTAAATTTTTCCTTTAAAGGATAATAAAAGAATAACCACCCCTCCTGCTATTAAAATTGCTGGAATAAAATATATCGAAGTACTTATAGGAGGACCAGATAAAAATTGTCCATCACTCATGTAAGTAATTCCTGAGAAGCGTAAAATTTCTTTAATCATTTGGCTAATAAAAATCAGGACTAGACCTAAAGCAATTAAATTTATTCCTTTGTTAATAATAATAATCACACCTTTTAAAGTATTATAGAAATATAATACCATAAAAACCAATCTTTAGGTAAATTATAGAGGAGGGAAATATTTTGATATTACACAAAGAAAATTTATACAAATTGCTCATCATTGGATTGTGTGTTGGCAGGTATTTTATTCTTCGTCACCTTCCTCTCTACAAAAGAAAGGGTGGAAGCGGTAGATGGTGAGCAATCGAAGACACCACTTAAGAAAGGGTTAAAAGCATTGTTCCAGAACAAATATTGGGGATTAATGGTGTTCTTCTCTTTGGTTACGTACACCGGTGCTGGGTTGAATGGCGGCTTGGGGGTTTACTATGCCCAGTATATATTGGAAAATCCGGCATTGGTAGGTCCTTTAGGTTTTGCGGGCTTGTTTCCTGTAATGATTGGTTTATTCTTTGTTGCACCTATTATTAAGCGGTTTGGAAAACGAAATGCCATGATCTTTGGTTTAGTGTTTGGTTTAATTGGAACCGCTTTCTTATTGATTGACCCTGCAAACTTTACGCTCGTATTGATTGGCTCTGTTATCCGTGGTATAGGCGGCGTTCCGGTTGCTGCGTCCTTTTTCGCCATGTTAGCAGACACGATTGAATATGGAGAGTGGAAAACAGGAGTAAGAACAGAGGGTCTTGTTTACAGTGCCGGAAGTTTCGGTACTAAAGTCGGCTCCGGACTTGGTGCTGCTGTAATGGGATGGTTACTGTCATTTGCCGGATATATTGGTGGTGCCGCACAACAGTCTGATTCGGCTATTTCTATGATTCTATTTATGTTTATTTGGGCACCGGCTATCATTGCTGTGATTCAGCTTATTATATTGTTTTTCTATAAGTTGGATAAAATTTATCCGAAGATACTGGCGGATTTACAGGCGAGGAAGGAAGATTTATAGTGGCGCCAGGCTTTTGTTAGACCAGGTGAACATGAAATACAAAGACACAAACACATTCTAAAACAGTTATAAATTCTAGGGGTTGTCATGAAGAACAGCCCCTTTTGTTTATGATTTTTTCTTTTATTATTACTTAGCTTTTAATTTAGACATCCTTAAAATTTTATTGGGATTACGTTATTAAGTGTATCAACTTGTCATACAAGTTGATATTTTTTTAGTGTATAAATTGGAGACACTGTAACATCATTTTCGCCTCGGTGACTATAAGAATAATGATGATACATGTTAGTGCTGTGATCAAAGGGTTACTTAGTTGGTAATAGCGAGGTAATTTCTTATCATCTTGAAAAAAACACGTTTGACAACTTGTCAGACATGTTGTATTATCATTTTAACAACTAAGTGTATTAAAGAGAGGTAGAAAATTGACAGAAAATCGAGATAAGAAAAAAGAGATAAAGAATCAAATGCTTGATATTATCATTGATTGCCTTTCCACAGAAAAGAAATTACCTTCTGAGAATGAGTTAAAGGAGATCCTAGGTGTTAGCAGGCCTAGACTAAGAGAGCTATTAATTGAATTTAAAGCAAGTGGTATTATTGTTGCTACACAAGGGAAGGGAAGAGAGGTGCAACTCCCAGATGTAAGCAGTTCCATAGCGGATGGGTGGAATATTTTACTTAAAGCAAGACCGAACACCCTCCTGGAATTATTAGAAGTAAGACTGGTATTGGAAAAAGGATTCTTACCAGTTGTCATACAATCACTAAAATTAGAAGATTTACAGGTAATGCGTGATTTAGTAAACCGAATGGAAACGAAAGCTGCCAAAGGAGAAGTGTTCAAGGAAGAGGATCATTTATTTCACAGAATCATATATTCTAGAACCGACAATATCTTGTTAGATCAGCTTTTAGCGGCTTTTTGGGATCTGTTTGACGACATGAGTGAATTTCATCGCTCAAGCAATCTAATAGAAGCAGCTGCTTTACACAAAAAGCTATATGAAGCTATAGTGATACAAGATTTAGAAAAAGCAGAAAAATTACTTGAATTACATTTTAAAGACATAAGATCTCGGTTATTAGGTTTTATGTCTTTAGAAGATAATTAATATAAAAACTAAAGGAGGAAACATCATGCAGTCAGTAGAATACCTGGAAAGAGTTTCAAAAAGAATAAAAAGAGACATTATTCAATTGTGTTCAGCCAATACTGGACACCCGGGAGGAGCGCTAGGTGCAGCGGAGCTATTTGCTGAATTATATTTTAGCCGTCTCCGTCATAGTCCGGAAAATCCAGATTGGGAAGATCGTGACAGATTTATCTTGAGTAACGGCCATATTTGCCTTGCTCTATACTCTTCCTTAGCAAGGTCAGGCTATTTTGATTTAGAGGAGCTTGCAACATTCCGTAAGATCAACTCCAGACTGCAAGGTCACCCATCAAGAGAGGATTTACCTGGAGTAGAAACAGCTTCTGGCCCACTTGGGCAAGGACTCTCTATTGCTAATGGAATGGCAATGGCTCAAAAACTAAGAAAAAGTGATGTTAAGGTATATTGTTTAGTAGGTGACGGGGAAATTCAAGAAGGTCAAATCTGGGAAGCTATGATGACATCAGCTCATCACAAGTTAGATAACTTAGCGCTTATCATTAATTGGAATAACATTCAAATCGATGGGCTGGTAAAGGATGTAATGAATATTGAACCTATTGATGAAAAGTTTAAAGCGTTTGGATGGAATGTGATTTCTATTAATGGACACAATCTGGAAGAAATTAAGGATGCATTCGACCAATTTGAGAACAATGTAGGTTCTCCAACAGTTATCATTGCAAAAACTATTCTCGGTAAAGGTATTTCTTATATGGAACACAAAGCGGTATGGCATGGAAAAGCCCCATCAGAGGAAGAAGCTCTTCAGGCCCTAAACGAAATCGGGGAATGTGGTTATGCTGACGACTTAGTTTTAAAGTAAAAATGTAAGCGCTTAATGTAAGCGTTATTATGAGGAGGAGAAAAAATGACAATCAAACGAGCAGGTCGTGATGGGTTTGGACGAGCAATGGTTGAACTAGGGACAGAAAATGAAAAGGTAGTTGCTTTATGTGCTGATCTAGCTGAATCTGTGAAAGTACATTATTTTGCTCAAAAATATCCTGAGAGATATTTTCAAATAGGGATTGCAGAACAGGATATGATTGGTACAGCGGCAGGTTTAGCATTATCTGGATATATTCCTTTTGCCACAACATATGCAGTCTTTGCGGCCCAACGAGCGAATGAACAGATCAGGTTAGCAGTTTGTTACAACAATTCGAATGTGAAAATTGCAGTTAGCCATGCAGGACTAACAACGGGTGAAGATGGTGCAACACACCAGGCTTTAGAAGATATAGCATCTATGCGTGTCATGCCTAATATGACAGTTTTAGTACCTGCAGATGCATGGGAAGCCTACGAAGCAACGAAAGCAGCAGCTGCGTACGAGGGCCCTGTTTACTTAAGGCTCGGTAGAACTCCGGTTCCAGAGCTTACTAAAGGAGTCGGAGAGTTCAAGATAGGAAAAGCACGAAAAATGAAAGAGGGAAAAGATATTACCCTTATTGCAACTGGGATTATGGTAGAAAGAGCTATGCAGGCTAGAGAGATTCTTTCAGAAAGTGGAGTGGATGCAGAAGTTATTAATATGCATACGATAAAGCCAATTGATGAGAGAGCAATCCTTGAGTCAGTGAAGAAAACCGGCTGTGTTGTAACTGCAGAAGAACATTCCATCATAGGAGGCTTAGGGAGTGCAGTTTCAGAAGTTATTTCAGAATATTTTCCAGTCCCGCTGATTCGAATAGGTACAAAAGATACTTTTGGAGAATCAGGACCGCCTGAAGAGCTGCTCAACAAGTATGGATTAACAACTGAGAAAATTGTAGAAGCAGCACAGAGAGTAATCCAAAGAAAGAAAAACATAGCTATGTCTATCAATTGAATAGTAGCATGACAGGCACAATCATTTTACCTAAAAGAATTTATCAAGAAAGAGGGAGAAATGATGAAAAAGATATTATTTATAAGCATGGTTTTATTGTTAAGTGCCGTATTATTGGGATGTACTGCTGCAAGGAATTCTGCAGACCCTGAAGCTGAAAAACCTAAGGATTCTAATGGGAATGCAGAAGGGGGAAATAGTGAAGGAGCTACCATTACGTATTGGTATTGGGCAGATAATAGTGAGTATTCGCAATTGATGCAGGACATTATTAAAGAGTTTAATGAGACAAACGGTAAAGGTATAACAGTTGTCGGTGAAGAATATCCCTGGGATGGCGGCGGATTCAGTGAAACATTATTTACCGCGGCCATCGGCGGGGGAGGTCCAGATGTTGCTTCCTTTAAGCTTACCTCTACTCCCTTATTTACAGCGAACGATCTTCTCGTAAATTTAGACGACTATATTGCAAATTGGAATAAAAAAGACGATATTGATTCTAATATCTATGACATTATGAAGCAGGCGAGTGGTACGGGCAGCATTTATTTAATGCCTTGGAACACACAGGTATTATACGTTTACTATCGACCATCTATTTTTGAAGAAGCTGGAGTAGAAGTGCCAACAACCTATGAGGAATTCTTAACTGCCATCGAAAAAACGACGATGGATACGAATGGCGATGGTAAAACCGATGTTTATGGATTCGGTATGCGAGGAGCTACTGGTGGCCAAGAGCCTTGGGGAAGCTTTATATATGCACGAGGTGGAAGTTTTGATGACCTTACAAGTGAGGCATCTATTCAAGGAATGCAAGATTTTGTTGATATTTATAGCAATGGATATGCTCCACCAACAGCGCCTACGGATGGTTTTAATGAAATAATTGCGAATTTTAAATCTGGAAAAACAGCTATGACAATTCATCATACTGGTTCCTCAGCAGAAATGGTAGAAACTTTTGGTGATGACGTATCGGCTTTCCCATTCCCAGCTGGTGAGGATCAGTGGACCTCTATGGGTGATACTGAAAATGTTATTTTTGAATCTTCTGAGCATAAGGATGCAGCATTCGAATGGGTTGCTTATCTGGCAGCTGAAAAAGGCCAGGAGGACTGGACAGTAGCTACAGGTAATGTACCGGTTAGTAAATCTGTACAAGAATTAGATTTCTTCCAAAACAATGAATTTATGAAAGCATCTATCGAAGGAATGCCTTATGCTGGTATTGTTCCAATCAAGGATACAACAACTGAGTGGATTAGTACCATTTGGCCCAATACAGTGGCTGCTGCACTTTTGGGTGATAGATCAGCAGAAGAAACCATGGAGATTCTACAAGAGGAGTTGCATGCTGAGTAATGTATACAAGGGATGCGTGGTATTTTTTAGTAGATGCCATGCATGCTCTTGGAACAGATAGAGGTGAATCAAATGAAGAAAAGAAAGTTTAACTTTTGGCCGTATCTATTAATATCACCTGCATCGCTGATTGTTGCATTTGTTGTTTTCTATCCAATTATCGAAGCTATATTTATGAGTTTTCAAAACTATGACTTAAGAAGGCCAGATAAAATAACATTTGTTGGTTTGGAGAATTATATAGCGATGTTCAATGATCCAACATTCTGGGTTGCTGTCAAAAACACATTAATTTGGGTAATCTTCGGGGTAGGATTGCAATTCTTCTTTGGCTTTATTCTGGCTTTACTACTTAACCAGCAGTTTAAAGGCCGTGGAATTGTAAGGGCTGTCAGTTTAATTCCATGGGCAACTCCTGGGGTGCTTATCGGTTTAATGTGGAAATGGATTTATGACGGAAACTACGGTGTATTAAATGATATGTTATTAAAACTGCATTTAATAGATGAACCGATCATGTTTTTATCACAGACATCTTCTGCATTTGGCTCCGTCATTGTAACTATTATCTGGCAGGGGATACCATTCTTTGCGATTATGATTTTAGCGGGATTACAAGGTATACCACATGAAATGTATGAAGCTTCAGATATTGATGGGTCAACAAAAATGCAGAAATTATTTAGAATTACTATTCCTTCTTTGAAAAATGTAATCTTTATTACCATTATCTTACGTGTAATCTGGGTAGCTAATTCCGTTGATATTATTTACAGTATGACAGGTGGAGGGCCTTCCTATTCCACTCAAACGCTAAGTGTATATATCTTTAATAAAGCAACTGTTCTTGATTTAGGATATTCATCTGGAATGGCCTTGTTATTGATGTTTATGCTGGCAAGTGTAGCAATACCATATATAAGGAATTCCTTTAAGGAGGGCTCATAAATGCATAAGAAAAGCTTCAGTAATAGATTATTCTCTTTATATCTACCATTAGGGATTATCCTGTTTTTCCTAGTTTTTCCTTTCTATTGGACCTTTGTTACATCGATCAAACCAGAGCGTGAGTTATATGGTCCCACCGTTACTTACTGGCCGGAAGAGTTAACCTTTGCTTCCTATGCAAAGCTGTTTGGAGAGTTTAACTTTTTGTTACCGATGTTTAACAGTTTGCTTGTAGCTACAATAACGACGGTGGTGACCTTAACTGCTTCTACGTTGGCAGCTTATGCTTTTACAAGGTTTGAATTTAAAGGAAAGAATATTCTAATGAGTCTTTTCTTAACCAATAATATGTTTCCGAATGTATTATTGCTTATTCCGTTGTTTGCTATCATGCGTAGTGTCAATTTATTATACACACCTACTTCATTAGTTGTAGCATATGCTACCTTTACTATTCCATTCTCAGTTTGGATGTTGACAGGCTACCTGAAGGATTTACCATCTTCTTTGGAAGAGGCAGCGATGATAGATGGTGCCAATAGAGTAAAAGCGTTTATACATGTGGTGTTGCCGGTTTTAATGCCATCTATTATTGCCACAGGTGTGTATATCTTTATTCAATCATGGAATGAATATACTTATGCAGTGTTGTTTACCAATGAATCAACTAGGACGATTCCTGTTACACTAAAGAACCTAATAGGACAGTTAGGTGTACAGTGGGATTTACTGACTGCTGGAGGCATTATTACAATCATACCTGTATGTATTCTGTTCTTCTTTGCTCAAAAGAAATTGATAGAGGGATTGACTGCAGGATCTGTTAAAGGGTAATAAATTTTTGATCTAGAGGGGGATTATCTTGAAAATAGAACAGTATAAGTTTGATGGTGAAGGTATGTCCAAAGTATATGCGAACGATGAATGGATGGTCGGGATTAAAAACTGGAAGAATGCTAATGATATTGCCGGCTTTACAAATTTAGAAAAGCATAATAAAACAGATGAACTATTTGTTCTTTTAGATGGTAAGTGTGCGCTTGTTTATGCTACTGAAGAGGATGGTCAATTTGTTTTTGAAAAAATCCATATGGAGAAAAACAAGGTATATAACATTCCTAGAGGGCTTTGGCATAATACCATTACGCAAAAAAATACGAAACTAGTACTAATGGAAGCAGCTGATACCAGCATGGGAAATAGTGAAGTAATGGAGCTGACTAAGGAACAGATAAATGAGATTAAATCTATTCTTTGAGCGGGGTATACTATGGATAAATAGTAAGAAGGAGATTACTCAATACGGGGTGTCTCCTTCTTGTTTCTGGTGCGATCCCGCGGTGAGACACAATATATCTTTAGTGACGTGGCTATGTATTGGTGCTAATTATAATTACACATCATCCGGCAATAACTCCCCAGCCTCCGTAACAAATACAACATTCATCCCATCTCTTAAACGGTGCTCTGTTCTTCGGCCATTCTTCCTTTGCTCTATCAACTGATCCCAGAAAGGAATCTTCTCTCTTATTCGGGTAAACGCGGTTCTTACCCCATTTTCGTTTGTTTCCAACTCTATCGCTAAATTCATTTTTTCGCACAGCGTTTTGTTGTCTAAAAAATCCCTCGATTTTAAAACAAAGTACAGCACCCGGTAGGTACTGTTTTCTAATGGTTCAGAAGTAAATCGCTGATATTTCAAGCGGATTTCAGCGTCTTTGTTTGCTAATATGACAAGATTAGGGTCAAAAAATGCTTCCTCACATAATGATTCATATTGCACTTCATCAATGGTCTCTTCTAGGTCATCGGTTATTCTACGAAACCAGGCCTTCTCTAAACGGTCAAATTCGGGTATGGAAAGTTTCCCCCGTAATGTCTCGACCTTTTCCTCATCCAGGGAAGCCGTTCCTTCAATCAATTCACTCTTCTCTATGGCTTCTTTCGCCACTTTTAATGAGGCATCTGCCATGTACATATAGGTGATTTGTTTTAACGTATCCGATAGGGCTTCGATTTCTGAGTCTAAAGCTCTCTGAAAGTGGCTTAACGCAGTAACAAATTCCCCTTGCTTATACAGAATGTGTGCGTAACGGTAATTAGCTAGTGCATGATCTTTTTCGTATCTTAGTGCAGACTCCAGGTACTTCAATGCCTCTCGATCATTTTTCACATCTGTTTTTAAATAGGAGCCATATTGCACGTAAAACTTCACCAATTCGCTGCGCAAGTGCTCTTTTTTAGTTTTATCTTTAGTTTTCATTGCTTCTTTATACTGTTTCTCCAGTTCTCTCTTTTTTAGGTGTGGAGCAAGAACCTGTTCCATCAAAAATTCCCCCATTCTCCAACTGTGCAGGCGTTGCACACTTCATTAGGTACACTATCATTAACAAATCAAAAGGAGCTGATCAAATGAAATCAGTAGAAAAATTATTAGTGAGACATGGACTTGAAATGAATGATGTGGAAATGACGAATGATTATGCAACAATAGCCCAGTTAATTGTAGCAAAAGAGGTGCAAAATGACTATGAAATAATGGAAACGATCAATGAATGCGATAAAGTTTACATGCATGGCGGAGAGGCAAGTGTTGATCCGCATCAACATAACTTGCCATTAGTTGAGATGGATGCCTATATTCGTGGCATCACACGTTGGTTCAATGCACTAGGGATCTATACGACGATGAGCTGTGACGGACACAACCAGCGGCCAGCCACCATTTATTTAGAAAAACCATTAACTTTTAAGCAAAAAGAAATGCTTCAAGCAATCATGCCTCCATCATTAAGAATGACGGTCACAGGTAAACGTATGAGGTTAAATTATCAAAGCTCAGAAAACTTACTAAATTTTGCAGGAAGGCTTTATCAAGTGTACAAAGATCCATCCAACTTTGATTATTATGCCGCACAAACGTTAAAGCGTGAATTACTGGAACTGTTGTCTATTAACGGAGAAAGCGGAAATGAGCGAAAGATCCGCCTATATCTGAAAAATAAATTACGCCGCATTCTCGATGATGTGTATCAGGACCGTGCTGGCAATCTATTAGGTTATCGCTATTATGGAGAAGGACCGACTATTCTATTATCTGCACATTTAGATACTGTCGAACCTTTTGTGGAAGATAGAGAGATTATCGAAGAGGGTACCACATTAACCAGTTCAAAAGGGATCCTGGGTGCAGATGACAGGGCAGGAATCGCAATCATCTTAGAAGTTTTAAGAAAAGTGGAGCGAACGAACTTCCGTGGCACGATCAAAGTCGCTTTTACAGTAAAGGAAGAAATAGGCTGTGTGGGATCAAGTGAAATGGACCAGAGCTTCCTCGAAGATGTCGATGCAGCGATAGTAGTCGACCGGAGAAATACACGTGATATTGTTACATCATTTGCTGGTGTGGAGTCATTTTGCCCAGAGGCATATGGCATGCTGTTTGAAGAAGCTGGGAGAAAGTTAGGAATGCCGGATTGGAAGGTAACAAAAGGCGGGAGCAGTGATGCACGTAATTATGCGAGAGCTGGGGTGCCTGCTGTGAATCTTTCGGCTGGGTATGTTGGGGAGCATACGGAGGGGGAGATGGTGGATTATTTGGGGAGTTATGAGACTGGGAAGTTGGTGTTGGGGGTTTTGAGTAGTGGAAGGATAGGTTGGATAGCGAATAAGAATAATGAATTAACAATAAATTAAAATCTCATGTCTACCAACGCCTAGTAGAATTCTCGAATATTTTAATGATCAAATCCCCGTTTACTTATAACAAGAACAAAGGTAAAATAGTAGTAAAAATATACTATAGAAAGGTACAGAGTATCTAGTTACTAAGGTTCTTTTAGTGCCAATAAACCTAAATTAAGGAGAAGATATATTTGTATTTAATAAAAAGTGAAGAGGCAATTTCTGTAGAGAATACTAGCTTTTCTGATATAAACATGACTGAACGTGATGTAGAAGAATTAATTAAAAATAATACAAATTTAATTACTGAAGATGAATCTATGTTGATTGTTGGTCAACAAGTTAGAAATTCAAGCAATGGCATTTGTGATCTAGTTGGGATAAATCAAAATGGAGATTTGGTATTAATTGAAATAAAAAGAGACAGAAAAGATATGGAAAATAGAAAAGAGGCATTTGAATTTCAAGCTATTCGTTATGCTGCTGGATTTGCAACTATAAAGGATATTGATGATCTAATTAGCAAAATTTACGCACCTTTTCTAGAGAAGAATATTAATAGCAATAGGGAGATTTCGTTAACTATAACCGAGCTAGCTAATAGAAATATAGAAAATTTCTTTCAAGAGAATAATATATCTATAGAAGATTTTAATGAGCGTCAACAAATTATTTTAATAGCCTCAGACTTTGATGAGCAAACAAAATCAGCAGTAGCATGGCTTAATAGTAATGGCGTGGAAATATACTGTTATAAATTAATACCATATAAAATTAACGAAGATATATATATAGATAGTAAGAGAATATTACCCTTAGAACAATATGATGATTATTATGTAGATTTAGAAAGCAAACATTCATCAAAAATCACACGAAAAAGACAAATCAAGCGCAAAACATTACCAAGAATTAATGAGATGCTAGAATGGGGTGTTGTTAAAACAGGAGATATTTTAAAAGTGAAAAATCACGATTCAACAGCTCTGTTATTAGAAACCGGAAACGTGAAGGTAAATGATGAAATAAAATCTATCCAACAATGGTTAAAGGAAGTAACAGAATGGTCTTCTGTAGCAACGTATGCTTTTACTTTTCATGTTGAGAAAAAGAAGACATTGTCTGAGATACGTAAGGAGTATATGGAAAGTAATAAATCCTAGAATTGTTACAAATCTAAGTAATTTATATAAATTTAGGAGATGAATGAAATGGCAAAAGACCACATTTTTATAACGTATAGTGCCGAAAAAGCTAATGAAGGGCACGTCGATCCTAACTTTACTTACATGGTATATGGGAACAGTGGGAAAAATGGGCGCAAATTAAGAAACCACCTAACTCCGGGATCCTATATTTTCTTTAATGCTCGGATAGGTAACAAGCGATATATTACTGCCTATTTTTATGTAGAGAAGATCCTAATAAAAAGTGAGCATGATAGAGAAATCCAAGCCCTAAACTGTAGTGCTAAAGAAGATGAAGTAATTTTTATTGGTGATAGATCTTTTTCGAAGATTTTAACTATTCCGCTACCATTAGACAGGGCTCTAATAGGTAAAATCACGTCATTTCATGCTGACGATAAGTATTTTGATGGGAAAAAGGCAATGGGAATTGAAGAACTAGAAGCGATTAAAGATAAGACACTAAACCCTAGGGTAATTACTGAACAAGAAAAAGAAATGTTGTTAGATTTATGTGAATTTAGAGGATAAACGTACATATTTAATTAGATAAAGTGTGAATGCTTGTCGCATTCCGTTTGGGGGGCATACAGATGAACATAGACAAAAGACTAATCACCAATTCTGACACAGGAAATCTACTAAAAGAATTAGTTCAAAGTATTCAAGAGTGTGAACGTTTTTATTTTTCTGTAGCGTTTATTAATTTCAGTGGGCTTCAGTTACTGCTTGATCCGATTAAGCAAGCAGGCAAAAAGGGTATTAAAGGGAAAATTATAACATCCACCTATCTCAATTTCACTGACACGAAATCATTAGAAAAAATTAATACATTCGAAAATATTGATTTGAAAGTCTTTGTGACAGATGAGAGAGAAATAGGTTTTCATACAAAGTCTTACATTTTTGAATATGAAAATTTTTATAAAGTAATTATTGGGTCTTCCAATATTACACAAAGTGCGCTAAAGAGCAATGTGGAATGGAATGTGGAGATTATATCAAAGCGTGAGGATGATTTTGTCAAACAAGTTTTAATAGAGTATGAGAATCTATGGAATCTAAGTAATGAAGCGGATTCAGACTTTATCAAAATATATGAAGAATTACTACAAAACATGGATAAGATCATCACGACAAAAAGGCAATTCGTTGCTGAAAGAGGTAATTATATTGTGCCTAATAACATGCAACGCAGAGCAATAGAAAACTTAGATAGATTAAGAGGATTTGGCGAAACGAAAGCATTGGTTATCGCCGCGACAGGTACAGGGAAGACTTACATGTCAGCCTTTGATGTGAAAAATGTAAAGCCAAAAAGACTCTTGTTTCTCGTACATAGAGAAGAAATATTGCGCAAAGCCAAGGAAACATTTGAGTCACTCCTCCCAAATGAAAAAAACTCATTTGGATTAATGACTGGAAACCGAAAAGATACAGATGCTGATTATTTATTTGCAACGATTCAGACAATGTCCAACTCCTATTTAGCATTTGAGCCGACTACATTTGATTATATTATCTATGACGAGGCCCACCATGCAACTAGCCCTAGTTATCAAAAAGTGATGGAATACTTTCAGCCGACATTCACACTTGGTATGACAGCAACCCCTGAGCGTGCAGATAATCATAACGTCTTCGATTTATTTGATAACAATGTCGCATTAGAAGTTCGCTTACATGAAGCGCTAGAAGAAGAATTAGTCATTCCATTTCATTATTTTGGTGTCACAGATATTGAAGGTATCGATCTTAGTGATGTCGATATTGATGATATAACGGAAGTGACGAAAAGGTTAAAGGTAAATGAACGTGTTGATTTTATTATCGAAAATATGGAATTCTATGGCCATGATACAGAGAAACGAAAATGTATTGGTTTCTGTGTAAGTATAGAGCATGCTGCTTATATGGCAGAAGAGTTTAATAATAGAGGATACGAAAGTGTCGCCTTAGATGGTACGGATTCGATATCAAAACGTGATACTTATATCAAACGATTGGAAGATGAAAATGATCCATTATCGGTTATTTTTACAGTAGATATCTTTAATGAAGGTGTCGATATCCCATCAATCAATACAGTATTAATGTTAAGACCAACTAATTCGCCAATTGTCTTTATTCAACAGTTAGGGAGAGGGTTGCGTAAACATCCGATGAAAAGCTTTCTAACCGTTCTTGATTTTATCGGTAACCATAGTAAAACTTTCTTAATTGCACTCGCTCTGAATGGTAACAGATATTATGACAAAGAAAGTATTAAAGTGGCGATCTCCACAGGGTTTGCCAATATACCTGGGAATACGCATATTCAATTAGATGAAATATCGCAAGAGCGAATTTTAGCACAGATTGATCAAGAAAATTTTAACTCGATGAAATATTTGAAGGAAGAATACTTTGAATTCAAAAAACTAAATAGTGGAAGGCCACCACTATACCTAATGGATTATCTTAAATATGATGGTGCACCAGACCCTGTGAAATTTATCGATAAGGCCAAGACCTACTTAGGCTTTGTTGCTAAAGTAGAAAAGGACGATCAGCTAAAGGTATTGTTGTATGATGAAGCATTTGAAGGAGTGCTGAAAGAGTTATCCAGTATGCTACCTTTAAAAAGGATTTATGAGTTCGTTATTTTACGTTACTTGTTAACCCATGATGAGCTTTCCTTGTCGAAAGCAAAGCAAGAGATATTAAAAGAAATTGAATTTGTAGATGATGATAGTGTGCGGCATGCATTCCAATGCTTAAATCAAGATTTCTATGATAGTGTTCAGCTTAAAAACAAGCTTAAGCTGTGTAGCCATGAAGATGGAGTTCTAACAAAAACAGATATCTTCCATCAAGTGATTTCCCAAAATGATCAAACGCAAAAGTTCATTGAAGATATTATTCACTATGGTATTTTCCGATATAGAAAAGAGTTTAAGAATAAATACTATGGTGTGCCATCCTTTAAGTTGTATGAACAATATCAGATGATTGATGCCGCATTGTTATCCAATTTGCGGAAAATACACACTTCTTTTAGAGGTCAAGGATTACTAGCAAATGAGAACGAATATTTCCTTTTTGTTGATCTTCATAAAGAAGAGGATATAAAAGAAAGCATTAATTATAATGATATGTTTCTAGATCAGAAGTTCTTCCAATGGGAAACACCGAATAATACGAAGCAGTCGTCTGATCGGGGAAAGAATATCATATTCAATCAGGAACGTGGTATCCATTTGCATTTGTTTGTAAGAAAATATAAGCAAATTGAAACAGGTAAGACGGAACCATTTATCTATATTGGAAAAGGAAACACAGTGGATTATGAGGGAGAACAACCTATACAGGTTAAGATAGAACTAGAGCATGAAGTGCCAGCTAGATTGTATACTGAATTTACAGAGAAGGTGTAGGGCGATTAATTAAAGGAGCACTATTTGGGTGCTCCTTCATTTGCTTGCATTATTTCCTTTAAGGCAGGGATATCTGCAGGTGCCCAGATGATCGAATCTAAGTTTTCTTTTGGCAACCAGATTAGCTTTGCGTGTTCTGTTGCAATTGGTGTACCTTCAATGATTTTAGCTTCAATAGAAATTAAGTTAATGATAAATTTTTCATACTCATGCGTATTATCATTGATAATATCACCAGCTTTAATTTTACATTTGAGTTCTTCATTTATTTCCCGTTCAAGAGCTTCTTGGTAGTTCTCACCATCTTCCACTTTCCCCCCTGGGAATTCCCATTTATTTGGAATGGACATTTGGTGGGAGCGTAGGGCACATAGGATTTCGCTTTGGTCGTTTTCTATAATGGCAGCTACAACTTTTACGGTTTTTTTCATGGTTATCCTCCGGTTTTGGTTGTTTTTATTTAATGATAGCATTTATTTGGTTTGGGGGCTAGGAGGTAAAGGTTTAAGTCTCTGTAAAACAGCCAGTGGTATGAAATATAATTATGAAGGTCAGGCTTTAAATAAGTTGCTTTTGTTGAGTCCTGATAGTAATCATGTTAGGATACGACTCAAAATCGTGTTCCTTCTGGAGTGTCGGTTCGACCCCGACCACCGGTATCTAATCTATACCCACCAACATTAAATATAATTATAGTAAAAGACGAGACAGGGAATAAGAATGATTCCTTGTTTTTTTCTGTACAGATAAAGAAGAGAGGTTGGTTGCTAAGTGGGAATGGAAATGATGTTATAATACGGGGAAAAGGAACAGTCATTGCAATGTTGTTTGCAGTCTCTGCAACCTACAATTAACAGTTTGATTATCATTCAGATAATAAATTACAGTAACTGGATAAAATTAATAGTAATGAAACATGTATGGAATGAAGGATATTCATTGGAAAAAATTCTTCCAGAACTTTAAAAAGCCTTTTAAATACTCGTATAGTTCCATATAACTGAATTGGTGTAGACAGCTACTATGCTTAAATAATGAAATATGAGATACTCTACCTAAATTAGATAATAGAAAGGTGTCTGTCAATTGGATTTAAAACAAGAATTATCAAAAAATGGTTATATGAAAGCTGCTGAACTACTAGGAAATCTAACTGCAAGTGCTCATTTTATTGAAGAGCTTTCTTTGATTTTAAAAGAATGTGTTTCTTCAAAAAGTAACCTCCCTGATGATATTCATATCTTGTGTACGCAGTTAGAGCATGTAACTATCTTTCAGGAGGAATATAGATATATTTTAATACGTGATTTAGAAATTATATTATCTGAAATTATTAACCCGACTAATGATTCTGCGGTAATTTATATCAATGAAAAGGAAGAAGAGGAAGTTGTCTCACTATATCAAAAAGCCTTAGATGGGGACTTAGATACACAGCTCGAACTTGGTCATTTTTATAAATCAATAGAGCGTGATGAATGGGCCTTTGACTGGTTCAAAGTAGCGGCTGAGGCGGGTAGTGCGGATGCCCTTTATTGGCTAGGGAATGAATATTTTATGGGGAAAGTTGTGGAACATGATTTGGAAAGAACTTATTTTTATTATAAAGAAGCTGCGGAAATGGGACATGGGGACGCACTAAACAATTATGCGGATATGTATTTACGTGGGGAATATGTGGAGAAGAATGAAGAAAAAGCGCTGGAATTATTCAAGGAAGCAGCTGATAAAGGTGTACCAGAAGCAATGTACACACTTGGCTATATGTATGAAAATGGGGTTGGGACAGAAGTTGACATGGGAGAATCTAAGCGATGGTTTACGGAATCTGCCCTTCATGGTGATATGTTTGCAGCAAATCGCCTAGGACATGAGGCGGTGGATTTAGGCTTGGGGGAGGAAGCGATATCGTGGTATCAAATGGCTGCTGATAGAGGTGACTCTTATGGGGCATTTAATCTTGGTCTTTGTTATGAGTTAGGGATCGGCACTCAAGTTAATTTAAAAAAGGCTAAATCATGGTATCAAAAAGCTGCGTTAAAAGGGGATACTCAGGCAAAGCAGCGGTTAAAAGAGTTATAAATTTGTGAATTTGGACATTGTGACATCCTGAAATAACTATCAGGGTGTTTTTTTGTTTTTATAAGCAAGTCTGAATGATTACATCGTCGCTTTTTACTGCAAAAAAGCCTTCTAGTCAAATAACTAGAAGGCTTCTCGCAATCGGAACTACGATTATTTTCTTGGTGCATAAAACGTTCCTTCGACCTCTACAATATCATCTTGATTTAAGCGATCCACTTCTACTATGGTACGTGGCGGGTAAGGACCGCTTCCCCATAATTCTTCTTGAATCTGATTCACAATGGGACGGTAGCGGTACATGTCTGTTACATATACAACAATTCTGGCAGCA
Source organism: Gracilibacillus xinjiangensis (assembly GCF_042651765.1). NCBI lineage: Bacteria > Bacillati > Bacillota > Bacilli > Caryophanales > Bacillaceae > Gracilibacillus > Gracilibacillus xinjiangensis. The sequence continues at coordinate 244,873 of NZ_JBHSDT010000004.1, forward strand.
TCTTGAAGACTAGCACCTTCCGATTCTGCAATCAATTCCATGTTCTTAAATGCTTGTCGTACTCGTTCTTCTGGTTCTTCAACTAGCGTATTCGTTTCAGGATCAATTCCACGCATTCCCGCAACGTAAATTTTATCTCCGGCTTGTGTTCCGAGGTTCCACGTTCCAGTAGGTTGTATTGCCCCTTCTGGAGAAAGTGTTTTTACACCGTTAGGAGACAAGTCTTCTTGCTTTTTCCATTGTCCCTTAGATTGACTTTTCTCAGGAGCATAAAAGGTTCCTTCGACTTCTACAATATCATCCTGATTTAGACGGTCCACTTCGATAATAGTACGTGGCGGGTAAGGACCGTCTCCCCATAATTCCTCTTGTATTTCATTAACAATAGGACGGTAACGATACATATCTGTCACATATACTACAAGGCGTGTGGCATCTTGGAGACTAGCTCCTTCAGATTCAGCAATAAGCTCCATATTTTTGAATGCTTGTCTTACTCGTTCTGTAGGATCTTCCACTAATTCATTTGTTTCAGGATCTATTCCACGCATCCCTGCAACATAAATGTAGTCCCCAGCTTGCGTACCGAGATTCCACGTTCCAGTAGGTTGTATTGCCCCTTCTGGAGAAAGTGTTTTTACACCGTTAGGGGACAAGTCTTCTTGCTTTTTCCATTGCCCCTTAGGTTGCTTTTTCTCAGGAGCATAAAAGGTTCCTTCGACTTCCACAATATCATCCTGATTTAGACGATCGACTTCGATAATAGTACGAGGCGGGTAAGGACCGTCTCCCCATAATTCCTCTTGTATTTCATTAACGATAGGACGGTAACGATACATATCTGTCACATATACTACAAGACGTGTGGCATCTTGAAGACTAGCTCCTTCAGACTCAGCAATAAGCTCCATATTCTTGAATGCTTGTCTTACTCGTTCTGTAGGATCTTCCACTAATTCATTTGTTTCCGGATCAATTCCACGCATTCCAGCGATATAGACAAAGTCGCCAACACGTGTACCGAGATCCCATGTCCCTGTCGGCTCAATTGCTCCTTCAGGTGATAAAGTTTTTACTCCATTCGTCTCTGCAATCGAAATGGTTGGTAGAACTAACAAAAAGGCGATAAATAATAGGAACCCCTTTTTGTTGATATTCTTTATCTTGCTTTGCTTTCTAAACATTTTCTTGTTCCTCCTTTTTCTGCTTAATACCAATGATGACATAAGGTCACAAGTAATAAGTAATTAGTAACAGTTCATTATTACCGGGTAGATTATATCATTAGTTCCGCTGCTTTACAAATATAATTGGTTTATTAGGGTGCATTCTCAATGAATCTACTAATTTACCCTTTACTTTTTAGTTTATTTTAATTAAAATTAACTAGGTTAAATTATCTATTGAATGTCGGATTTAGTCGGAATATGCAAAAATACTTAGGAGGATGACCATCCATGAATCAAACAAAGAGCAATTTAAAGAAACTAATAAAGAAAAAGCGGACGACGAATCAAGACAAAAGCGAAAAGAAAAGTTTTGCTTTATCAATCAAAAATCGTCTTATTTTTTCTTTTTTAATAATTTTACTTTTGCCAACTGCTATATTAGGGTATTTTTCCTTTCAAAAGTCTAATCAAGAATTAACAAAACAAATAGTAGAAAATTCAAAACAGTCGGTGGAGTTTATTGATAATGAATTGGACACTTTGATTCAAACTAGTTTTGAAGATTTAGATTATCTCTCAAAAACATTGACTGACGACATGGTAGAGGGGTTTGAGAGTCCAGCAATCAGAGAAGTAATTGATCCTATTAAAGCTGTTAAAAAGGAATATGATTATGTTCAATATGTGACAGGTGACGGGCAATTACTGAATTCTCCACAGCAGGAATTCAGTGCTGATTTTGATGTAACAGAACGTGCATGGTATCAAGATGCATTAGCAAACTCTGGAACCGCACTAGTAAATAAACCAATTATTAGTCAAGACGGAAAAGTAATTGTCGTTCCTTCCAAGTCTGCTGAGGATGGAATTGGCGTCGTTAGTATTGTTCTGAGCCTATCTAACCTTGCCGCTCAAGTTAATGACATCGTAATAGGGCAAAATGGATATGTAATGATTATAGATGAGGAAGGGAAATATCTTACTCATCCTACAGAAGAAATTGGAACAGAAAGTACGGAGCCATTTGTTAGTGAAATTCTGAACCAGCAATCTGGTAATCTATCTTTTAAATCAAATGGAACTTCAGAAATGGCAATTTTTACAACGAATGAACGTACTGGATGGAAGATTGTTGGTATTATTGATAAGGACGAAATTGCAGAACATAGTGAGGGCATATTTATAACAATGATTGTTATTATTATTGCTTCATTGATAGTTGGAATGTTAGTTGTATTCGGAATTATCCGCTCTATCCATATTCCTCTTAGCAGATTAATGAAAGCTACGAAGAAAGTAGCAGATGGAGACCTAAGAGAAAATGTAATAGTCTCGTCCAGTGATGAACTTGGGCAATTGTCTAAATCAGTCAATCAGATGACAGAGAATTTAAGAAACTTAATTGGTCAAGTACAGCAGAATTCAGATGCCGTATTATCAACATCAGAAGAACTATCAGTGAGTGCTGAACAGACACAGGAAACTGCTGATCAGATTTCTCATTCTGTACAAGAAATTTCCTCTGGAACAGAGTTACAAGTAAGTCATGCGAAGGAATTCCAGAAGGCAACAACGGAAATCTCAAGCAAAATGACTCATGCTGCTGGAAATGTTGATCAAGTTACTGAATTATCAAATAGTACGAATGAAAAAGCAGCTAATGGAAACGAAGTTGTAGCGAAAACTGTCAAGCAAATGGACGTCATTCAGCATACGGTTCATAATACATCGGAAGTTGTAAAAACACTTGGAGAAAAAACAGGTGAGATTAGCAATATTGTTACACTAATTACGGACATCGCTGGCCAGACGAATCTCTTAGCTCTGAATGCAGCTATCGAAGCAGCCCGTGCTGGATCAGAAGGAAAAGGATTTGCCGTTGTTGCAGATGAAGTGAGAAAATTGGCTGAACAATCTGGGGCTGCTGCCGGAAAAATCAAGAGCATTATTGAAGAAGTACAGTCAGAGGCAGTTAACGCAGTACAGTCTATTGAGAAAGGAAACACTGTTGTTAACGAGGGAATTGAAATGATTCACTTAACTGGACAAACATTTAATGATATTACGAAATCAATAGAACAGATGGCTTCGGAAGTCATAGAAGTTTCTGAAATAGTAAAACAAGTAAATATTAGTTCGGAAAACATGGAGAAGATGGCAGATGGTGTGGCTGACACTGCCCAACTGTCTGCAGATAATACTCAAACTGTCGCAGCCTCCGCAGAGGAGCAAAGTGCAGCTATGGAGGAAGTTTCCGCTTCTGCAGAGACATTAAGCAAAATGGCGCAAGAGCTTAAGAACGTGATTGGTAAATTTAAATATTAAGTTAAAAAAGGTACGTTGATGATATCATCAACGTACCTTTTTCATGGTGGGCCGGACGGTATCATTATACTTATGAATCATCCACTTATTGCAAAGACCGATTTTGACCAAGCCAGTTATTGGAAATAATTTCTCAAAAGAATGAAGGGAAGACATGCTATAATAAAGTCTAGGGAGGGAGTAATTTGGAACATACATCACATGAATTATATACTAACAACCGCTTCCTACATATCGATCCTAAAGAATTAACTCTATCATTGGATGAAGTAAATCGAATGGCTTTAGATGAGGTAGTGGAACTTTCTTCCGTTGTTATTGGTCCTCATAATGCCATTCCATTTGGGCGAAAATGGCTGGAGCTGAATGGCCGTCATTATATTATGCAAGTAATCTTTGAAAATGCCAGCTTAAATAATATTTCTGTTCCCGAAATGATCCAGGAAATCATAGAAGAAAAGGGAAAGGTATCAGACGAGGATATACTACAAAAACACCCATTGTTATTTGATTATTTAGTGAAATATTTTAAGACTCCTGAGAAATTCTTCAGAGAATATAAAATGGTACGTAAATATGCCCATTGGAAGCCGAGAAAAAAGCCGTTAGTATTAATATATTCGGAATTAGGCAGGGAATTTGAGACAGTGGTGGGAGAGTTGCTAGAAGAAGTGAAGATCCCTTTTACTAAATATGATTCTGGAATAAAGGGTTGCCAGCCTGATTTTATAGTAGATAAAACTCATTGGGCAGATGCAAAATTAAGTGAGCATACCGTGTTTCATTCCGAAACGATCCAGAAATACGAGCCAAATGTAGAGAAACTAACAATTATTTATCTTAGAAAAACATCTCAGCTTGAATCTAAAAGAATGGTAACACCAAAAACAGAACTTATTCATGTTTCTCATTTTTTAAATAGCTTATCGGAACCAAGGAAGAGTTATTATGAAGAGATTCTAAAAGAGATTGAAAAGAAGACATTGAAGCATCTTGTTTAAAAAGACATCCTGAAATCAGGGTGTTTTTTATTTTGTTGAAGTTGGTTTAGACTAACATTAAATATCAATTCTTCATTTATTATGCTGGTTCAGGTGATATAAAGGATTTGGCTTAAGAGTTTTTATCCGTGAAGCCTGCCAAAAGAAAAATGCTAATGTTTATCCACCATATTTGTGCAATCTATGTAGCTATATCTGTAAAGTGTTCCTCTTATATTGAAATACGAAAACCCAATGGATATACTACTTTTGAACCATGGATAGGTATCCCAAGTAATGAGAGGAGGTTGCAATTTGAAAATCAAACTTGACATTAGTAATGAGCGTTATGATGAAATCAAATCTGTACTCGAAGAACGAGGAATTGAAATAGATGATGCTGCCGACTTGGTATTAAGTGAAACCAACAGCTTCATTGATAATCTGACTGTGAGAGAAAAAGGAACAAATGCGCGGATCATTTTACCGGTAGAGGATATTGTTTGTATCGAATCGTTCGGTCATGCAGTTGAGGTACAAACGCAAGAAGCACTATATCACGCTACCGACCGATTATATCGAATTGTCAGTTTGCTTGACCCAACAAAATTTTTGCGTATAAGTAACTCTGTTGTTATTGCAAGAAATAAGGTTAAACGAATTAAACCTACTCTTTCGTCAAAGTTTATCCTTACAATGTCTAATGGAAAAAGTGTTGATGTAACAAGAACCTATTACCATATTTTCAAAGAATATTTCGGAATTTAGAGGAGGCAATCATATGGGTTTTCCTATTTATATATACGCACTGTTTGCAATTCTACTTATATTAGTCGCTGCTGTTATTGTTTATTTTCAAGTCTATAAACGGCATATCAATAAGGCTTTAGAAGCAACCGGGGGCAAGCGTACTTCCATGGTTCCTCCACATAGAGTTGCTATTGTGATGACCATAATTGTTTTACTCATTGGCATTTTGATCAGCTATTATGCAGGATATATTAATGCGTATAAAGATTACGAAGAAGATGCATGGGTGATGCAGCATTCTGATATTCAGACATACTATGCAGAAGTAAAAGAGATTGGCGAGAGATCTATAGTGGTTGGCGGCATTTCCCTCAATGATGAGAATTACCAAGGTGAGTTTCAATATGATGTATGGGGAGAAGTGACGATATATCGCCAGGATACTGTTATCCAGCTTTCTGATTTGTCAGAAGGTGATTTGGTTTCCATTACACTATTAACCGACCGCGCGGGCATTACAAGTATTTTCAAAATTCAGCTATTAGCAGACAAAGAGTAACCTTGTGTTCTGATCAATACCATTGTCATAGGGGATGATGTTAGGGAGAAAGATGGTTGTTACTTCTCAACAATATTCCTCCTTCTGCTAAAATAAAACTACATTCCGTTATAAAAATAAGGCGATAGCATATATCGGCTTTATGGATGAAAATATTGAATCATATCATTACAGACCATGTTAAAACGAGTGAAAAAGAGCTCCGATGCTCAGAAAAACATTTTAAAAAGAGAGTTAACCAAATGGGAGAAGACATTAACCAATATGCGGATGCAGGAGATGAGATATTTCATCGATAGTCATAACACGAACTTTTGGCTGAAGCTAAGTCACCAGGAAATACCGGTGTGCAAAAGAAATTCGTGCTGATTTTGTCTGAATTCAAGAGACTGCATGCCTCTCAGGCTTAAGCAATAATAGAATAAATAACACTTCAACCTCCATTTACTGGAGGTTTTTTAATGGAGATATCACATTGGATGGGGCATTGCTGCTAGTCTTCCGCTTTATCTAATGGAGAAGAGGTATAAAGAAAAAAGACATCCCCATATGATGTCTTTTCCTCTGTATATTTTATGGTTTATTTATTATAAATCTCTTTATAGGCGATTACTTTCAATGCTGCTATTTCCTCTGGGGTAAAATTCCTTTCAGCTTCCCGGATGAGATCTTCCTTCGTCATTTGACCTTGCTGTACTTTGGATTGTATGTCTTGAAGCCCATTTACCCCTATCTTATTCACTATTTCTCTCGTAGCTTCTTCTTTAGTGGTAAAAGGTAATTTACTTTCATCAAATGATTCGGCGTCAGCGATAAACTCCTTTAACTCGGGGTCACTCTCAATTGTTTGTTTGATCATTTCCATTTCGCCACTATTAACCAACTCTGTAGATACTATTTCAATCAGCTTCTCAGATGCCATTTTTGTTCCAAAGTGATAAATACCATAACCGAGACCTGCTAAAATAATAATTATTATAATAAGATATTTAAAAAACCTCATTTTTCATATATCCCCTCTCCATATAAATATACTATATTGTGAAGAAAAATTCCTTATCTATAAATATGTTAATTCTGCTAACGTATTATACTAGCCACAGAATAAGGGAGAATGTCCTCCCTATATTTTACCAAACTACTTGATTCAGACTGTCGTTCTTCCGAGTAGTCTGGAGCCTCATATAATAAATTCCATCAATCAATAATGGATGATTTTATTATGACAGGTTTTTATCAAATAACAAAGAAGAACGGCTATTTGCCTGCTTTTGAGTTTAATTACAGTTTAAAAGTGCTGGAAACAGATACGATAAAATATCTAGACGAATCTCCCATACATAATATCAAATCAAATTGTCTGAGCAGCTGGCTTTTTCACCACACCATCAGAAAAGTCACCAATAAAGGCTGCTAAGAAAATGAGGGTAAATCTAAATCAGTTTCCTTCCCCAAGAAACATAATAGGACAATGGTTAATAATCCCAGTAATCGATTAACTAACCCCCAAGTTGAAAAGAGGTCATGAAGTATCCCTCCTAAAATAATCCATGACGTAAAATACGGTAAGTATACGAGTTTTTGAATAGAGCGTTTTAAGGACATTTGGCGTATTTTCTTGAAACGAGATTATAATCCCATCTTTTTTTCGGGATTGGCACGGACTTTTACTTTTGGTATATTTAGATTGGATTTACTGGTTTTTAACATGGTCTCCTCCTCAACTGATTAAAAGTTAAACTTATTTCAAATTGTAAACGCTTTCCGATATAGCGTTTTTTTTAAGATGCTAAAAAAACTTTAAGAAAAAAATCATTTCATTTTTTTAAGAAAAAGAATCATTATTGGATGCCACTTCACTCCGACTATCACATCTAGAAGTCACTTACGATCACTTTTGTTTCTTGATACTGGTAAAATTCTGATTGAGTGTTTGTTCAACTTACGCTTAGTACGCAGAAAATTCCTTGTTTGCGGCATGTTTGAAGAGAATGTTAAAGGATAGGGAAGTAAAGAAACATGGATAAGGTGGGTTGATTATGTATAAAGAAAAGGTGAGATATGAGTATATTACAGTGGAAGAATCGTTGCCTCTATTCGTTGAGAGTGTTGGTTTTAATACTAAAGAATTGAATTTTAGCAGGGCAAGTGGATATCCATACTATCACTGGCTCCAAACTGTGGAGGGAGAAGGAAGTTTTTCCTATGATGGGCAGGAATACATCTTATCAAAGGGCAGGGGAATTTTATTAAAGCCTTTTACCCCACATAACTATTTTTCCAAAAGTAAAGAGTGGTCTACCATTTATGTGACGTTTGGGGGTCAATCTGTAGCATCTATTTTAGAATCTTTAAATATGGATTCTTCTAAAATGTATATGAACTTACAAGAAATAAAATCGGAGGATATCATTAAAGAAATGTTAATGAAGATTGAATCAGATGCGGAGTTTTCTAGGCTGGATCTCTCCATCTATTTATATAACTTTATTGTGAAATTAAAGAAGTATGGAAAAATGAATAGTCAGCCACCTTTATCACATTTATATGATAAAGTGCGCCATATTGTGGAGTGGCTGGAGGAATCCTATGGGGAAGACATTACTTTAAACGACATGGCATCTAAGTTAAATGTTAGTTCACAATACTTAAATCGCCTGTTCCATCATACGTTCAAGGTAAGTCCCTACACATTTTTAATCCAACTTAGAATAAGGAAGGCAAAAGAAATACTGCTGGAAAAACCGGATCTCCCCTTAAAGAATATTGCTATTTCTACTGGATTTAATGATGTTAGTTATTTTGTAGCAACTTTTAAAAAGAGAGAGGGCATTACACCGAAGAAATACCGGGATATATTTGTCCGGAAACAGGAATAACTGCACGATGAATGATAAATTTTAAAATTCCAGGGAATAAGCAGTCTCTATTCGAAATCGAAAGCTACAGGGGAATGCCAAAGAATTCATAATTAAATTTACGATAGGAAGATGTTTCTTTCATTATGGGAGCCGGGTTTAAGTATGTTTAAAATATTTCTGTCTAAAAAGACTAATAGTCCTGGGTGGGCTATTTTACTGCGTTGATTAGTTTCAAATTCTTATATTTTCTGTAGAACATTGTTGTACAGCATAGTGAAAAATTTATTTACAATGAAAAAAAGGCTTCATTGAATGTCTGGAGCACAGTTCAGCACGGGATGCGCCTAATATCGCAATTGCTTATATTCTTCAAAGCTCTGCAAATTGTAGATTAACGCTATTGGCTTCATTATAAAATTCGATCCTTCGAACAGGTCTCACTAAAAAATGCGAAAGAATTGATATTAAGGCTGGATATATTCTCTGGCTTCAATATACCTTTACTTAGGAGAGAGCTCTGTTACATTCCAATGTTCAGTGGCATTCTTTAAGAAAAGGAAGGTCCAATATCAGAGAAAAGGAGGGAGATTCATAGAATTATAAACAGTGGCCTTGGTATTTATGCAACACGTCTTATTTTGAACAAGAAAACAAATAGGAGGGAATGTGTGCATGAAGAAGCATTTATTTGTGAAGAAAGTGACTATCCTTTTGATGACTGTATTAGTAGTAGGAGCATTATTTTTCAGCGTGCCAACAGCAGCTTATTATGGAAGCGCAGACATTTCTCCAGCATATACTAATTTAACAACGAAAAGCTGGGTTTCTGCTGAAGCTGGAACAGGGGATGCTAAATTAGCCATCGACCAAGATGCAACAACATACTGGGATGCAGGGTCTGTGTCAGAGAAAAGCTGGCTTATGGTAGATCTTGGGGGAACGTATGCCGGAATGAAAAAAGTAGAGGTTGTTTTCCCATCATTTGATGCTGAATACAAATACATGCTGGAAGCATCAAGTGACGGAGAAGAGTGGTTTACTATTTCCGATCAATCACAAGCATCGGTAATTGGAGGAGAGGACGTTCTTATTCAAGAGAGTCCAGATATAAGATATTTGAAAGCAACATTATTGGACGTTTCCGATGGTGCAGTGGCTGGAATTGCTGAGATCCGGACAAATAACTACCTATTGAAGGAAAATCTTACGATAGGTGCAGACTTATCTTGGGATACAGCATTTTTAAACAGGACATATACTACAAATAGCAACACAGATGTGCCATCCTCGGATGGACGCATGATTGGCACCATGCATGAGTTAGGGATGACATCTGCACGGTTCAGGGTTTGGAATGAGCCGCGCAGTGAAAATACAGGAACTCCTGTTACCCATGTTAATGGTAGCATGAATCCAGAAGATACATTAAATAAGTCTTTATATGTAAATGATATAGGTATGAAGGTAGGTATTGATTTCCATTATTCGGACAGCTGGGCAGACCCAAGTAAACAGATTAAGCCAAAGTCTTGGAAGGACTTAAGTTTTGATGAGCTTGTTGAGGCAGTATATGACTTTACCTATGAAGTCACAGAAGCACATATAGATGCTGGGGTTACCCCTTATTATATTCAGGTAGGAAATGAAATTATAGACGGAACACTATGGGGAAATGAAAAGGTTCCAACTGGAAATGAACCAAGATATGCGATAGAAGATCCTTCTTATACAGCACAACCAGGCGGTGAATTGTTATGGGAGTACTGGGGATCAGACGACCCGGCGGAACAGGCAGCGTATGACGCAGCATGGGATCGCTTTACAAGACTCATTGATGCAGGACTTCGGGCTACTAAAGATGCATCTCCCGAATCCAAAACAAAAATTCACGTCATTGTAGGTAAAACCAGTTTGCAGAAAACGCAAGAATTTTGGCGCCAACTGACTTCAAGACTAAAAGAAGATTATAATAATGACTTTGATATCATGTCTATTTCTTATTACCCTGAGTGGCATGGACCAATGGAAAATTTAAGTAGAAACCTTCATGCATTTGCTACTGAGTTTCCTGAATATGAGCTAGCGGTATCAGAGACTTCTCATCGAGCGTCTGGAGGTCCGTCTGATACTGGGTATCCAAATACTATTCAAGGGCAAGCGGACTTTTTGATTGATGTTATGCGTGGAGCAAATGATACTATTAATAATTCAGTATCTACTGTATTGGTTTGGGAGCCAGCGGTCTGGCAGTCTATGTTTACAGAATTAGGTGATAACTGGTTTCAAGCAAACGACTCTACACGAATATTCCGTAACGCATTTAGTAACTATATCCCTAAGACGAATGACTATCTAATAACAGATCTATATAAAACACCGGTTCTTGCTGAAACAATAGAAGTATTAAATCTTGATACAAATACGATAGAAAGCACAACTGTAGCTTGGGATGAGTTACCAGAACAAGCATATTCCACATTAGGATCTTTTACAGTGAACGGCAAGACAGAATATGGTGATGTAACCGCACATGTTGCTGTAGTTATGTCTGCGGACGTGTTGGAGAAAATGACGAAGGAAAAGGTGGATGCAGGAGAAGTTTCCGGGCCTTTGGTACCACAGTTGACAAATTCGTTGAAACAAGCAAAACATCATTTTGATCGCGGTTCAACAGAAAATGCGATGAAGTTCATAGATAAATATTTACGTCATCTGGAACGGAAGGCAAATGAAAGAAATATAACAGAGGAAGCAAAAGCAGACCTCATTAATCATGCGAACATGTTACTCGATGCTTGGGAGTAAGATAAGGAGATATAAGTGAAACCAGGGATTCTCCAAGAGAAACCCTGGTTTCATATCTGAAATGACCAGGGAAATGAGGCAAAAAAAAACACCTATGCTGCCACGGTCCTGTATTTCTACAGGGCTGTGGCAATTTAATTTTAAAAAAGGTCGCGGTGTTAGGCAGGGAATTCGAGACAGTGGTGGGAGTGTTGCTAGAAGAAGTGAGGACCTCTTTTACTAAATATGATTCTGGAATAAAAGGTTACCGACCTGATTTTATAGTAGATAAAACTTATTGGGTAGATGCACTTCCTTCATTGTAATTTAATAATGGAAAAGACCTATAACACAGACCTTTTACCTTTAGTGTTTTAGTTGCCAGGAACCATTTATTCCATTTTTAACTAATATGTATGGTTTTTGTGTTATACTCTAGTCGGAAAATCACTATGGAATTTGTAATATTAAATACTATTGATGATTCGCTAAAGGAGAGTATTAGATGAAAATTGGCAGACTATTAGGTTATGGGATGATTATCAGCATTCTCTTTTTTGCAGGTTGTTCTAATGATACAAGTAATCAGGAGAATAATGAACAGCCGGAAAATATGGAATCAAGTAATAAAAGCATAGAAATGGCTAATTCTGAAGCTAGTCATAGTACCAATGAACATTATTTACAGTATTTCACAGAGGATCCTGAGGAAATGGTGCAACTGGAACCAGGCCCCTATAGTGGAGACAATTACGATCTGGAGGCAATAAAGAAAGAGATCGAAGGATTTCCATTAGGGGAATCAAAGGAAGACTATTATTATCGATTGATTTCTTTGATTGCAGAGGATTATCGTTTTTTCTATGAAGCAATGCAAGATGTCGATACTTCCTTTGATACACCAACTGCACAACCTGATGGGGAACTAAGTACACCAGAAGGGGTAATCGGTCCAAAAATGAATGTCCAGATTTTACTTGACTCAAGCGGGAGTATGGGAGGAGAGATAGATGGTATTAGTAAGATGAAACTAGCGAAAGATGCTGTCCAATCTTTTGTAGAAGAGCTTCCAGAAGAAGCCCAAGTTTCCTTGCGTGTATACGGTCATAAAGGTACAAGTGATCCAGCCGATTGGGAGTTATCCTGTAGTAGTTCAGAACAAATTTATCCACTTAGTGAATTGAATCAAGAAGAATTTACAGCATCGCTTGAGCAATTTTCCCCAGCTGGTTGGACTCCGTTAGCGAAGTCTATGGAAGAAGCGTTGAATGATTTAAAAGACCAGACAGGGGAAAATGTGAACAATATTATCTATATTGTTAGTGATGGTATGGAAACATGTGATGGGGATCCTGTCCAAACTGCTAAAAGTCTGAACCAATCAGATGTAGAGGCTGTTGTTAATATTATTGGCTTTGATTTAGACGATGAAGGTCAAGATGCACTTAAGGAAGTCGCAGAAGCCGGCAATGGTGAATATTCGACAGTCCATTCAAAAGAAGAATTACAAAAGTTTTTTGAGCAGGCGAAACGAGAACTCCGTTCAGAATGGCTGCGCTGGTCTAATGAGAATGTAAGCCACTATATCGAATCACAGAGTGAAAGAGTTAATGCTCTATTTGATACAGAAAAAGAAGCCAGAGAACTTGCGAGAATAGAGCGAGAGCGAATGGAGGAAATTGTTACATACTGGAATGAACAATTAAGCGAAGAAGATAGTGATTTAGAGATACGGCCTTTTGAAGCAAGACAAAGAACACGCAATTTAAGATCATATTTATTTAACACTGCTTATCCATACCGACAGGAATTAAGGAATAAAGGTTTAGAGCTGAGAAATGAAATTCGTGATAAGGCAGGCGAAGAGCGGGAAAAGTTGAAAAATGAATAGTTTGCATTTATTTAATTATCTGAAACACCGGGTCGGATACTTTTAAAGGGGCAATTACAAGTTTTTGCGTGCAAAACAGCACAACTGGGGGTATTTACCACATGTTGTGCTGTCTTTTATTTTTTATATGACTACATATATTCACAAAATTGATAAGTCTCAGCCTTCAATAAAACAGAAATATTATCAAGTTGACATTCACTAATCTAACTATCGTGATTACAGCTGTTACTGAAATAACACTTGAACCTCCACCTACTGGAGGGCTTATAATGAAAATATAACTTAGATGGGAGGAGTGCTGATGAATGATAAGAAAGAGTTTTCGATTGGCGAATTTTCAAAAAGAACCGGAATATCGATTCGTAATTTACGTTACTATGACGAGATAGGTCTTCTGGCGCCAGAAAAACATCCATCTTCAGGTCACCGAGTATATAAGCATCAGGATATTATTACATTGCAAAAGGTTCTTAGCCTGAAATTTCTTGGGTACAGCCTGGAGGCTATTCAGCAATTACTGCATCAATCAAGTTTTTCCGTCGATTTGAATGAGACATTAGCACATCACTTGAATGCATTAGAAGAGGAAAAAGCGAAGATAGAAAAATCCATGAATGCAATCAGACGGGTTATCAGTTTACTGAATGTGGAAGGAGAAGTTGATAGTAATCTATTATTCAGTCTTATTAACGGATTGCCCGCAGAACATATGCAAAAAAATTGGCTGGAACACCATGATTTAACGGATGTGGCCGAAGGGTTGTCACAGAAAACAGCAGAAGAAAATATGAAGTTAGATCACCTATTTGTTCAAGTGACGAAGAAAGCCAAACAATTATACGGCAAACCAATAGCGGACCGGGAAGTACAGACAATGGTGGAGACGTATGTGGAAGCCACGTATGCTTTTCTTGGCGATGATTTAATCCAGCTGATAACCAATGTAAATTTGGAAGAACAGGAATTGCAGGAGCTTAATGACATGACTCCTTCCCCTTTTACTGAAGACGAACAGAAATGGCTTGTCAAAGCTATTGACTATTATATGGAAAAAGCGAGATAATAGCCGACATTGCAAATATTTCTTTGATAAGGAGAATGCAAATGGATATCATTATTTGGTTGCTATTATTGTTTCTATTAACCTATGAACCTGTAATTGGTTATCTGGATTTTCAAAAGTTTGGACAAGGAGTGAAAACAGACCCAAACGCCAGAATAAAATATTATAACAATGCAATTATTGGATTATGGGTACCAACAATCATCATTGTATTCCTGATTTTATTTACAGAATTAACATTCAAAGAAATCGGTCTTACACTTCCCGTCATCAACACAGAGCCACTGGGCAAATGGGTAACATATCTTGGACTTGGAACAGGTTTAATTTATATAGTGTCTATCTTGTATTATGTAATTGGCTATCAATTCAGTGATAAGATTAGAAGAGAGATATCGATAAAGAAAAAGGAAGAATGGGAGAAGTCCGTTGTTGCCCTGCTATTGCCTGTTACAGAAAAGGAGAAAAAGAGATGGAATTATGTCTCTTTAACAGCAGGGCTGACAGAAGAGGTTATATACAGGGGTTTTGCTATTTTTGCTTTCGCTTATTTATTTCCAAACCTATCCACTTGGATAATTATACTATTAGCATCTCTAACTTTTGGCCTTGCACATACCTACCAAGGTTTTGTGATGGGGGTTATTAGAACTGCTATCTTTGCTGGTTTATTTTGCATTATATTTATCTCGACAGGTTCGATAATACCCCTGATTATTCTTCACTTTTTAATAGACTATATTGCGAAGTTAGGTGAATGAAAGATAGAATTGGCATTATCGGGAACTGTCTATATTAAGTGAGATACCCTCAAAGCAAACACTTTCTAAATGTTTTATTTACGTATATCGGCATCAATTAAACAATTTTCAGAAAAACAGGTTGACGTAACTCAATCCTTATTATATAATACAACTTAGTAAAAGAAAAGAAAACGCTTTACACAATTTAATGATTATCAGGGTGTTACTGAAGAAGGCATAACCTGGATGGAAATACAAGCTATTTTATACTTGTGTTCATCCAGGTTTTTTTGTGTATAGTAAGTTATATTTCATGCATATGGGCAAAGTAATCTAAGTCATGCATCAATACTGCTGGGTTACCCATGTTTTTTAAAAATTCACATTAGTCTCCTGATGATATACAGATCTAACAGGCAGGGAGGAGAGACTATGAAATTAAAGAAGGCCTTAAATAATAATGTAGTATTAGCGAAAACAGATACTCACCAAGAAGTAGTTGTTTTCGGTAGTGGGATTTCCTTTAAATTAAAACCAGGAGATCCGATAGATGAGAGCAAAATAAGCAAAGTTTTTACATTGCAAACGAGAGACATCTCGATGAAGCTTGCCAACTTATTAAAAGAAGTTCCCGTTGAATATGTTGAGATTGCTCAGGATATTATTAGCTACGCTAGTAATAAGATGAATGTATCGATAAGTGATTATACGATTTTAACACTAACCGATCACATCTATTTTGCCATTAAACGATATCAGCAAGGCGAACAAATCCGCAATGTATTATTGTGGGAGGCAAAGAAATTTTATAAAACAGAGTTTGAAATTGGATTGAAAGCGTTAGAAATCGTCAAAGGAAAGACAGGGATAGCCTTTGATGAGGATGAAGCTGGCTTCATTGCCTTGCATCTAGTAAATACACAGGTAGAAGGAAATGAGATCGATAAGACGATCAAGATTACGAACATTGTCCAGGATATTTTAGGTATTATCAAATATCATTTCAAAATGGATTTTGATGAGGATTCTTGGAATTATGGGAGGCTTGTTACTCATTTAAAGTTCTTTGCACAGCGCATTATCGCAAAAGATCGTATCGATAATGAAGAAGATGATTTGTTTAACCAGGTCAATCATAAATATCCGGAAGCGTTTGAATGTGTAAAAAGGATTGAGACATATGTGTTAAATGGATATGGTACCCAAATAACACATGCCGAGATGGTTTATCTCGTGTTACACATCGCACGTGTTACGAGTCGGAATAAATACTAATTTAATGACAACAGGGTGTTACTGAAGAAGGCATAACCTGAATTGATGTAGTCTCGCGAGGACAGAACTTCGCGAAAATACTATATCATGGGGGTTATGTCTTTTTTATATATAAGAAAACAAATATAGCCGGTATGGCAGTAGATTGTTGAGTTTTTAAAAAAAAAGAGACCTTAGGGGGTAAAACAAGATGGCTGATCAAAAACAATTAGCTAAGAAAATAATAGAAGGAGTAGGCGGCGAATCCAATGTTAACAGTCTTTATCACTGTATGACACGTCTTCGCTTTAAGCTGAAGGATGGAAGCAAATTTAATAAAAGTGAAATCGAGCAACTGGATGGTGTTGTTTCAGCGCTGGAAAGTAATGGACAGTACCAGGTTGTTATTGGCAACAATGTAAAAGCTGTTCATGATGCAATTATGGACTTATATGATATCAATAGTGCATCATCATCGAGTAACACAAACAATGAGAAAACAAAAAACCCGGTTGCCAAGCTTTTTAACATTATGTCTGGTATTATTACACCAATCGTACCGACATTAGCTGGATCCGGTATGCTAAAAGCACTACTCGTTATTTTAACAACATATTTTGGGCTTTCAGAGGAAAGTAGCACGTACTTAATCTTGAGTGCTGCGGCTAATGCGGTATTCTATTTCTTCCCACTGGCATTAGCGGTATCTGCCGCGAAAGTGTACGGAGTGAATATATTTGTATCGTTAGCGATTATGGGTGCTTTACTTGAGCCGAAATTCACAGGTTTAATGACGGAAGTAGGGGATATCGTCGATTTTGCTGGACTTCCCATTGTACTAATGGGTTATAGTGGACAAATCATTCCTGCAATTTTAGCTATATGGTTATATTCTTATTTGGAAAAATTCTTGAACAAAGTAATTCCTCAAGTGATTCAAATGTTTGCTGTACCTATGCTTGCCTTATTGATCATGGTACCTTTAACAGCAGGTTTAATTGGCCCGTTCGGAGTATATGTTGGTAATGGCATTGCTTCTGGTATTGACTTTATGAGCAGCACAAGTGGTATGTTAACTGGCGCAATTATCGGTGCAGGTTGGACATTCCTTGTTATGTTCGGAATTCACTGGGGGATTGTTCCTGCGATGTTACAAAACTTAAGTACAACTGGTTATGATACGATCCGCCCACCGGTTGCCAACGCAACGTTTGCCCAAGCCGGTGTTGCATTCGGTGTTTTCTTAAAAGCGAAAGATAAAAAATTGAAGTCTTTAGCGATTTCCTCAATGATGCCAGCAATTTTAGCAGGTGTAACAGAGCCGATTGTTTATGGATTATCCGTTCGTTTAAAACGACCGATGATTGCCGCAGTTATTGGTGGTACGATTGGTGGTGGATTTGCTGGAGCGATGAATACAACCGTTATGGCATACGTATTCCCCGCATTAACAACATTACCAGCATTTATGACAGATACATTTGCTTACTATGTAATCAGTATTATCATTGCCTTCGTGTTAACAACTATTTTAACGTATGTGTTTGGTTTCGATGAAGGGTTATCAGATAAAGGTAAAGGGGAAACGAAACAGGATTCCAGTATAGAAGGTGGAAGATCAACGGTCGCTTCACCAATGACCGGAGACATTGTTTCATTAGACAAAGTGAATGATCCGGCATTTTCGACGGGGGCAATGGGTAAAGGTGTAGCCATTATTCCGACAGACGGAAAAGTATATGCACCCGTTTCTGGAAAAGTAACTACTTTATTTCATACAAAGCATGCGATCGGTTTAACATCTAACGATCAGACGGAAGTGCTTATCCATGTTGGTTTGGATACAGTGAAATTAGATGGGAAACATTTCGAAGCGTATGTTAAGCAAGATGATAACGTGGAACAAGGTCAGCTGTTATTGGAGTTTGATTTAGAAGCAATTAAAGCGGAAGGCTATGACGTAACGACACCAATTATTATTACAAACTCTAATGATTATACTGATGTGATTGAAACAGATAAAGGATCTGTCACAAAAGAAGATGTACTATTATCAACTGTTTCCTTGTAAGTAGCGCGGATAATCTCACCGAGATATAGGAATGGAATGGGATCCCTTAAAAAGGAAATTGCCCGTTCAATTCTATCAATTGATTTTTGAATATCGAAGTAGTAGGAGTGATTTGTAATGCCAATCGAAAGACAAGCTTTTCCAGATGACTTTTTATGGGGAGGTGCGATCGCAGCTAACCAGGCAGAAGGGGCTTGGAATGAAGGTGGAAAAGGTCCTGCCATTAGTGATGTAATCAGAAATGGAATAGTTGGTGGTCAGTTTGACGGCGAAGTAGTGGAAGGACATTATTACGCCAGTCATGAGGCGATAGACTTTTACCACCGCTATAAAGAAGATATTGCTTTGTTTGCGGAAGCTGGTTTAAAGTGTTTCCGAACATCAATCGCATGGTCGCGTATTTACCCGAATGGTGATGACGAAGTTCCCAATGAAAAAGGATTGCAGTTTTACGATGATTTATTTGATGAGTTATTAAAGTATGGGATTGAGCCAGTGATTACGATTTCCCACTTTGAAATCCCTCTGCATTTAATTACTGCATACGGTGGATGGAAGAATCGTAAGCTGATAGATTTTTATACCCGATATGTCGAGACGATATTAACGAGATATAAAGACAAGATAAAGTATTGGATGAACTTTAACGAAATTAATCATTTTCATACCATCCCGTTAGCGGCTGGTGGAATT
Source organism: Gracilibacillus xinjiangensis (assembly GCF_042651765.1). Classification (NCBI taxonomy): domain Bacteria; kingdom Bacillati; phylum Bacillota; class Bacilli; order Caryophanales; family Bacillaceae; genus Gracilibacillus; species Gracilibacillus xinjiangensis. The sequence goes on from NZ_JBHSDT010000004.1 coordinate 264,019, forward strand.
TTAATAGAAGATGAAGAGACTAAGTTGCAAACTATTTATCAGGCATCCCATCATGTGTTTGTTGCTAGTGCGAAAGCAGCGAAGCTTTGCCATGACATTATTCCAGATGGGATGATGGGTGCGATGCTGTCACTTAGTCCAATCTATCCACATACGTGTCATCCGGACGATATTTTTGAATCATATCAGCTCAGACGGCGGTCGCTGTTCTACTCAGATGTGATGATTCGCGGTGTCTATCCGAGTTATGTGAAGCGGATTTGGCACGAGCATGGCATTGAAGTGGAGATGGAAGAAGGGGATCTTTCTTTTATAAAAGAACATACGGTAGACTATTTAGGTTTCAGTTACTATCGGAGCTCCACGCATCAAGCAGGCATGCCGATTCTGGGGAATACAGGTGGGATTATTGGTAAGGATAATCCTTACCTGGAAAAAACAGAATGGGGCTGGCCGATCGATCCGCAGGGATTGCGTTATGTTTGTAATGAGCTGTATGACCGTTATAACATTCCGTTATTTATCGTGGAAAATGGGTTTGGTGGCAAGGATGAGTTTAATGCAAACGGTGAAATAGAGGATAGCGACCGTATTGAATATATTCAAAAGCACTTAATCAAAATTAATGAGGCGATCATGGATGGCTGTGAAATTATCGGTTACACCTGGTGGGGACCGATCGATATTGTCAGTGCGGGAACCGGAGAGATGGAAAAACGCTATGGCTTTATTCACGTCGATAAAGACAACCGTGGGAAAGGAACGTTAAACAGGACGAAGAAGAAAAGCTTCCAATGGTATAAGCAAGTTATTGAGTCTAATGGTAAATCAATCTACGATTAATAGGAGGAGACTGCATAATGGAGCATAAACAAAGAGTACCATTTACAAAAGATTTCTTATGGGGAGCGGCTTCAGCTGCATACCAGGTAGAAGGTGCATGGAACGAGGATGGCAAAGGCCCGTCCGTATGGGATGTTTTTGTACGAAAAGAAGGCACTACTTATAAAGGAACGAACGGCGATGTGGCAGTCGATCACTATCACCGCTATAAAGAAGACGTACAGTTAATGGCGGAACAAGGCTTAAAAACCTATCGATTCTCGATTGCATGGAGTCGGATTTATCCGACTGGTAACGGAGAAGTGAATGAAAAAGGTTTAGCTTTTTATGATCGCTTAATTGATGAATTACTTGCGAATAATATCGAGCCGATGATTACCCTTTATCACTGGGATGTTCCACAGGCACTTATGGATCAATACGGTGGCTGGGAATCCAGACAAATCATTGAGGATTTTAACAACTATGCGATTACACTGTATAAACGATACGGAGATCGTGTAAAATACTGGATTTCGCTCAATGAGCAAAACTATTTCGTAAGTTACGGCTATGAGACGGCGCTTCATCCGCCAGGAGTCAAGGACCGCAAGCGATTTTATGAAGTGAATCACATTGCGAACCTTGCGAATGCAAAGGTGATTCAATCGTTTAGAAAATATGTCCCAGACGGGAAAATTGGTCCGAGCTTTGCTTATAAGCCATACTATCCACTCAATTCTCATCCGGATAACATGCTTGCTTTTGAGAATGCAGAGGATCTGCAAAACTATCTGTGGATGGACATTTACGCATGGGGAAAGTATCCGATCACAGCCTGGAAACACCTTGAGGAGCATGGTTTAACGCCAACGATTGAGGAAGGCGATTTCGAATTATTAGCATCCGCAAAGCCGGATTTCATGGGTGTGAACTATTACCGGACGCAAACAGTGGAACACAACCCGCTCGAGGGCGGAATTGGCGTCGGTGTGAAAAACACGACTGGAAAAAAAGGATCTACGAAGGATTCTGGTGTCCCGGGAATGTTTAAAACAACCGCAAATCCACATGTAGAATCGACTAATTGGGATTGGGATATTGATCCACAAGGCTTGCGTGTCGGTTTACGAAGAATCGCGACTCGCTATGGATTGCCGGTTCTTATTACGGAAAACGGCTTAGGGGAATTTGATACACTCGAAGAAAATGACATCGTTAATGATGACTACCGCATTAATTATATAAAGTCACACCTAGAGGCCATTCAAGATGCGATGACAGATGGAGTAGAAGTTTTGGGCTACTGTGCGTGGTCATTCACTGATTTACTAAGCTGGTTAAACGGCTACCAGAAACGATACGGTTTCGTTTATGTTGATCGGGATGAGGAAAGTGAAAAAGAGCTGCGTAGAATAAAAAAGAAAAGTTATTATTGGTATCAACAAGTAATTGAATCGAATGGTGAATCATTGTAAAAGGCTTTTCTCATCGAAACAAATTTGCTCACCATAAGAAAAAATTCACAATCTTATGGAGTGTAACAAAATTTCAGCAATGAGTTCCTAATGAGGAAACAGCTTGTAGCTGGTTAAAACCTTGCCCGTGAAAATATCAATTAGCATAAATGCTAGTTGATATTTTCATTTTAATAGAAAGGGATGTTAATGAAATGCGTAATTTACTCCTATTGTTTTTCCAACTTGCTATCCTGTCTGCTATTTATCTCGTCTCCTCATTATTTGTTAAGATTATGCAAATACCAATTCCTGCTAGTGTTCTCGGTATGATCATTTTATACATATGTTTGGTAAAAGGAATTATTAAGTTGCACTATATTGAAAAAGCAGCTGCTTTTTTAATTAAACATCTCGCATTTTTCTTTATCCCATTTGCCGTTGGGTTAATGAAATATGGGGGAATGATTCAAACAAGTGGTTGGAAATGGTTGTTGATGATAGTCGGGAGTACGGTAATTGGACTATGGGTGACATCAGGACTTACCCAATATTTATCTAAAAAGGAGATGCAGAAACATGAGCGGTCTCACACTGTTTAGTATCGTTTTAACAATTCTCGTCTATATGGGAGCAAAGGCTTTATCCACTCGTGTGCGCACACCGCTAACTACACCGGTATTGTCAGCAACAATTATTCTCATTATTGTATTGTTAAGACTGGATATTAGCTATGAAGAGTATACCCCGGCAAAGGAATGGATGACTTTTTTGCTGGGACCTGCTACAGTAGCTCTAGCAGTCCCTCTATATATAAATCGAAGGGTAATCAAGGCCAGAGGGGGACAGGTGATCATAGGGTTAACCATCGGATGTCTAGCAACGATTGCTTCCGCGGTCTGGATTTCAAAGTTACTCGGATTACCTGAAATAATTCAGGCTACTGCTGCAGTTAAAGCAGTAACTACTCCTGTTGCGATTGAGACGGTAGTAATAATAGGCGGGGATCCAGCATTAGCTGCAGCGTTTGTTATTGCAGCGGGTATTTTTGGAGCTGTTTTTGGACCGCTTCTCTTATCAATCTTTCATATAGATGACCCCTTTTCACGCGGTCTTGGCATGGGGACTGTATCACATGGAATCGGAACAAGCCAGGCGATGGTTGAAGGATCATTACAAGGAGCCGTCTCTAGTGTAGCAATGGGGGCTGCTGCCATCCTAACCTCTATCATTCTTCCATGGTTGTACAGACTTTTCTAATCGTAGAGGCTTGTGTGTGTATCGCTTAATTGAAGATGAAAATATCCTTATTAAGAATGTTCAAATACCATAAATAAATCATTGAGGATGAAGTAAGTATGGATCTTAAAGTAAAACTCCATAGTTGACAGATACGAAGCTGTTTAATTTGACAATGTTCCACGTGAATCATCAAAAAAGATGAGGATTCGACAGTAACTGAATTTAAATATCTTACTGGTTTTTTTTCGCATGAGAGTGATAGATAAGTATGATATAAGAGACATTGTTGCGGCTGAATCTCTTCAATTGGTGTTTAGACACTCGCTGTTTTGATCACATAATTATTAAAAGTCTATAATAAATGGAAGCTCACAGTCCCGGAAGATAGATGGACTGTGAGCCGCTTGATTGAAGCAAAGGGTTAGCTAAAACATGAAATCCCATTCTTCTAAATCTTTTTCTGCATCTTCTTCCACAAAATAGATGGATGCTTCCTCTAACGTGTAATTTGCCCCGGTATCTGAGGTATACTTTAACAATAGTGGTTCTTTAAAGTCCGAATCACCCCATGACAATAGGATTTCATAGTCATACTGATTATCATTTTGAGTAAAACTGCCAGAAACGTAATGAACATTTTTATACATTCTTCCTGTATAGTCACTGATGATGATCTGTACTTCCTCATCATTCTTCACTATTTGGTAATCTTGTTCTGATTCAGGATGCTCTACAGCTTCACTTTCCTGCTCTGTAACAAAGTCCTTAGCAGTAGAAATAATGATTTTCTCCTTACTTTCTGTCGAATCCTCTACTTCTGTTACTTCATCATTTGCTTTATCGCTTGCGGTATCCTCATCAGTTCCGCAAGCTGCTAATAACGTAATGGGTAATGCACAGATAAGTATAAATAATAATTGAAAGTGTCTCTTCATTCTTTAACCTCCATATTTTTCAGCCTTTTTTTATCTTAACATATATTGTTAATTTTTTTCGTGGAGTAATTGCAAAGGCGCTTCTTCGTTTAAACCCATTCCATTAAAGCACATCTTTCCCTTAATTTTATTTACAGGCAGAAGAAACTACAGTAATCTATTGATGAGAAACGCGGGGAAACACCGGAGGGTTTGCAAAAGAGCAATTTTCCATAGTTGTGTTTCGGAAGCATCCTTTCAAAGGGAAAGGCAGAACGTCGCCGTGCTGCTCAAAAAACGAATCGAAAGTTAGCACAAAAAGGAGTGAAGGAAGAATGATACAGTTTGAACGATGCAGTAATGATCATGATCTTGCCATGGTCAGTTTATTTTTACTTGAGAACAGGCATGAGCTCCACCCCTCCTTTACCACACTGGATATGGTTTCCCTGATTTATTCCTATGCAACACAAGGTCAATTCCTTCAAGTACTCGATTCAGCTAATCGGGTCATCGGTGCTGCTGTTTATTACCATGGAACACCGGATCAGCAGTTTGAAAATAGGGAAGTAGCTTTTGTGGATATTGCTGTTTTTGAAAGAGAAATTAGAGGGACTAGAGCCTTTCTTAATGGACTGGAATATATGATCAATCATATTGCAAAGTCACATCCTGAGGTAGAGGAAGTCCGGTTTGTTGCATATGCTGACAATACTTATGTATGTAAGCTGTACTCCAAGTTTATGGATGTGAACCATTCACGAGAAGGGAAACTGGGGAAAGAGATCATCTTTTCTCAGAAAATTAACAATATTAGCACTTTTCTTAAGAGATTTAATAAGATATAATATTCATGAGTAATATATTTTATTTTGTAAGGAGGGGAAACGAATGGCGCCACAAAAACCACAAATTAAAGATTTTCAAAAAGGCAATGGATTCGGACGAATTGTTAAATTAAATGATTCGTTAAGAGTAGCAGCATCGAAATAATGGATGTGGAATTTCGAACATGTCAATCAGAAATGGATGTTGAAGCATATACGAAATTTATGCTTCAGTATCATCATGAACTAAACCTGCCTTATTCCTTTGCTGTAAATCTTAGTTTTGTCAGTAGTCCTTTATTGTTTGGGAAGGCAATGGTTGTTCGGTCAGATGAGCCCTACGAAATTGTTGGTGCAGCAGGGTTTGTGTATGGCACGGGAGCAAACGACTATGAGGATCAACATATTTGTCAAATCGAGGTTGCTTTTTTACGTAAGCAATATCGGAATTCTTTTTTGTTTTTATATGGTTTGAACGCATTACTGGAAGAAATGAAAATCGGTAATCCCGGTGTGAAACAAATTCAGTTCTGGACCAGTGCCGGTGATAAGGATTTGGAAAGGCTCTTCTCCAAATTTAGTGCATTGCCAGGTTCGACTAAGTCAGTTGTTAATAACCTAGTATTGTACACGGTTTTGTATCATGAACTCGAAGCCTACTGCCAAAAATTTTCCCGAATAGTAAAAAGGCAGGATGCCCAAATCATGTGAATAAGATGTGGAGACTGGTAGATATTCTATCCAGTCTTTTTGGGTTAGAAATATCAATGAAATATGTTAGTTGAAAGATACCTTAAAAGCAGCCAAAATCAATAATGAAAGCGAATGGTGAATAGTGATAACAAAATATATATATTCATAAAAAACATATAGCAGATACAATTCCATTACAAACGAATGCTAAACAATCCCACGCAATAGTATATGCGAAACAAGCACTCTAAATACTGAGGTGAAAAATTCTCATGAATTTCAAAAAAGTCTGTGGTGATGTAACATAAGTGAAAAGTGGACCGGCTTTTCAGAGTATATAGGGACGGTTCCTTTGTTTCAAGCTAGAGTGCAGAGAATTTCTGTTGTCTAACACCTGGCCTCTGTGAATGAAACAGCAGCAACGTCCCATTCCCATACCAACACAGCAGGATTACCCATCTAACTCCATCACATAAAATGCATCATCCAATTCTTTTGCTAGATCTTTTGTTTGCCATTCATTATTGTTTCCTACACATGCACAAATCATGGTTGTTTTATCCGTATGTTCGATTTTCCTGTAATGGACATGTCCCATAATTCCATATTTCACATTATAATCCTCATACAATCTGCTGTAATGTTTACTGCCGAGAAATGCGTTGAAATAAGCCCATTTCTGATTAGGCATTGGTACAGTGAAGCTGGGATGTGTCAGCATATGTGTCATCATAATGATTTTTTTATCTTTATGGGTTTCTAATTCTTCTCGTATTTTCTGATAAAAATGGTGATGCATTTCTATATTTGTTCTATTCCAGTCTGTATAAATAAAGTCTTGCCATGTACGATCCATATAGTTGCCTTTATTAAAATCCGCTTCAGAAAAGGCAACATCACCAAATGAATAGTCATACCAGCCTGAATCACCAATCACTATCCATTCATCGTTCAGCTGATAAGGCTTGCCGGAAAGACAGCCATCCCATTGTTTAAAAGCCTCATAGATTTTCCAAGTATCTGTTACTTGGTTTTCTTTGGACCAATAATCATGATTTCCCGGAACGACGAATACTTTTATTTTGCTCTGTTTTTCTAAATCGTTTAAAAATTGAATACTGATTTTATAATCATTGGAAATATCACCAGCGATGAGCAGTACATCAATCTGCTCTTTGCTTATTTTTTCCTTCATGATATCTAAATAGCTTGAATCAGAAGGGACCATCTCATTGTTTACATCTATATGTAAATCAGATATTACGCCAAGTCTCACTTTTACCATCCTCCTCGGGGGTGCATGATTGTTAACTTGTTACTTTTACTTTTTCTGCTTGTTTGTACAGGTGACATTTTACTTGATAACTTTCGTTCCATTGAACAGGTTGTGGTCTGACTTCTGCACAAATATCCGTCGCTTTCACGCAGCGGGTATGAAATGGGCAGCCATGAGGCGGATTGCTCGGATCTGGGATATCCCCCTTCAATGGGACATGTCCCTGAACAGACTCCATGTGCGGGATGGCTGAAAATAATGCCTCTGCATATGGATGCTTCGGCTTTGCACCTATATGTTCCGTCTTTCCCATTTCGACAATTTCACCTAAATACATGATGGCAATACGGTCGCAAAAATATTGAACAACATTCAGGTCATGGGAGATAAACAAGTATGTCAATGTGTACTTATCCTTAAGCTTATTTAAAAGATTTAAAATCTGGGCCTGAACAGAGACGTCCAATGCAGATACACCTTCATCGATCACAATAAATTCAGGCTCTAGTATAAGAGCAGATGCGATGGCAACCCGTTGTCTTTGCCCGCCACTAAGCTGGTGGGGGTATCGATCTAAAAAGGATGCATCAAGTCCGACATCTTCAATGGTTTCCAGAATTCTCTTATCCCTGAAAGCTTTATCGCCAATGTTATGAATGGTTAATGGCTCATGAAGAATCCATTCAATCGTTTTTTTCGGATTGAGTGAAGAATAGGGATCCTGAAACACAATTTGTACATTCTTTCGCCATTCTTTTAATTGCTTTTTCGTAAATGTTGTAACATCTTTCCCTTTATACTTAATGGAGCCGCTTGTTTGTTTTAATAATTGTAAAATTACCTGTCCTGTTGTTGATTTGCCAGAGCCGCTTTCCCCAACTAAGCCAAATGATTCTCCTCTTTTTAGTGTAAAGGAAACACCATTCATCGCTTTCACAACAGGAGGATGATAAAAAATACTTTTTCGGTTTTGCTTGTAATGTTTATGTACATCATCTAATTCTATTAATGGTGCTGACATTTTTTACTTCCTCCTCTGCGTATAAATGGCAGGAAACAGATTGATTCTCTAAGTGTACTTCTTCAGGGGAGATTGTATGACAGACATCCATCCGGTGGGAACAACGATCAACAAACGGACAGCCGCCCTTGCGTTCTTTCAAGCCTGGCACTGTGCCGGGGATTGTATACAATTCCTCGCCTCTTTTGGTATGATCTGGAATCGACTGAATTAATCCTTTTGTATAGGGGTGCTTTGGTTCATATAATATGTCGGAAACTTTTCCTTGCTCGACAACACGGCCGGCATACATGACAACCACCCGATCACAAATTTGGCGAATAACTCCCCAGTCATGTGAAATGAAAATGAGTGAACTGTTTCTTGTGTTTTTAATATCTCTGAATAGTTCTAAAATCTGTGCTTGAATCGTTACATCCAATGCTGTTGTAGGCTCATCAGCAATAATTAACTGCGGGGAAGCAATAAGCGCAATGGCTATAACGATTCGTTGCCGCATCCCGCCTGACAGTTGATGGGGGTATGACTTATAAAGCTCTTCTGCCCTTGGCAGGCCGACTTCTTTCATTAAAGAAATGGTTTTTTCTTTCCTTTCGCTTTTCGAACAGGAACGGTGCTGTTTCAATACTTCTCCAATTTGTTTTCCCACTGTCAGCAAAGGATTAAGGGATGTCATCGGTTCCTGTGATATCATGGAAATGGCATCACCTCGGATTTTCTGCCACTCTTTTTCCTTCATGTTTACCAGATTCTTCTGATTGAATGCAATTGTTCCTTGTTGTATACTCGCATTCTTTGGCAGAATTCCCATGATGGCTTGGGAGGTTAAACTTTTCCCGCATCCCGATTCTCCGACAATCCCCAGCACCTCATTAGAAAACACGGAGAAAGATACATCATTTAGGGCATGATAGTCATTGTCTTTAAAGTGAAATGCAACATCTAAATTCTCTACTGATAATAATGGAGTAGCCACTTCTTAATCCCCCTACGCTTTTTTATCTTGTTTATCTCTGATCCCGTCTCCTAGTAAATTAAAACCGAGTACCATAATGGTAATAATGATTCCGACGATAATTACGTACCATGGTGCTGATGTAATAAATGGCTGTGCTTCTTTCAGCATGCGCCCCCAGCTTGGGTCTGGGGGCTGTACACCTAAACCTAAATAGCTTAATCCAGATTCACCTAATATCGAACCAGAAAAACTTAAAGATGCTGCAACTAAAATGGGTGATACGGCATTTGGCAAAATATGATGAAAAATAATCCGAAATGATCCGGCACCTTTTGCAATACTTGCCTTTACAAAGTCATAAGATTTGTACTGTATGAAGCTGCTGCGAATGATTCTCGCGAATGATGGAATACTCATAATCCCTAATGCAATGACAGTATTTTTCATTCCTGGTTCAAACACAGAAATTAACATAATGGCGAGTAAAATCCCGGGAAAAGCAAGCATGGCATCAATAAAGCGCATCGTTATTTCATCAATCCATCCGCCAAAGTATCCAGCACAAGCCCCTAGGATAAAGCCGAAAAATAGTCCGATCGAAACGGAAGAAATTCCAATAATAAAAGCAGTTTGCGAGCCTTCCATTACTCTGCTTAATACATCTCTGCCGAAATTATCTGTTCCAAACGGGTGTGAGAAGGAAGGGGAAGACAGCCGAACGTCTGGATTCATTTCATTAGGTCCGTACGGCGTATAATATATACTTATCAACATCATCGTCACTAAGAAAATAACAAGGATAATGCCAATCATAAATGGTATGCTCTTGAACTGTTTCATCTTCTCACCCTTTCGTTCTAATTCTCGGATCTACCACTCTGTACAGAAGATCGACAATAAAATTAATAAAAATAACAAGTACCGCAATGTATAGAACCATCGACTGAACCAGCGGGAAATCCCTTGAAGTAATAGACTGGATTAATAGATTTCCTAATCCCGGAAGTGCGAACACATTTTCAATAATGATACTGCCACCTAATGTATCTGCAATCGTTAAACCTAAAATCGTGATAATAGGGATTAAGGCATTACGTAAAATATGGCCATACATGATTTTTCTCTCTGTCAATCCTTTGCATCTCGCGGTTCGAACATATTCCATTTTGGACTGATCTAATATCGTGTTTCGTAGATAACGGATAATCACTGCAATATTGGAAATCGCAATTGCCAAGGAAGGTAAGAACAGGGACCGTAAAGCTCCAAAGAAATCCTCCGACCATGGGACATACCCATAGGTCGGAAATAGATTTAAAATGACACCGAAAACCAATATGATGATAAATCCAAACCAGAAAGATGGTATCGCAATGCCGAGTTGTGTAATGACAGACAATAGAACGGAAATCCATTTCCCTTCTGTTCGGGCGATCAATATACCTAAAGGGATACCTATAGCAATGGTAAGGGTAAGTGAAAGAATCGTCAGGGAAAACGTGACGGGTATTCGATCGATTAAAATCTCGCTAACTGGTAACCTGTATTTTAACGACTCCCCAAGATCTGCTTGAAAAAGACCGGAAATCCAATCAATATACCGCTCAACAGGTGGTCTGTCTAACCCTAATTGTTGCTCCAACTGTTCAATTTGCGCTTCTTCTGCCTCTATCCCTAGAATAATATGCGCCGGATTACCAGGTAACAGCTGGAAGACAAAGAAGATAATCATGGATACTAATAAAATAGTTGCAGCAAAGGTAGCTAGTTTGTAAAGAACATATCTCACTGTCAAGCCTCCTCTATTACTATTCCGTGAATTGTAGATCCTCTAAATTAAATTTTTGAATGGGATACATTTTTAATCCTTCCAAGTTACCTCTCATAGCGATCGTACGGTCCGGGTCTGAGATAAATACAGATACGGCATCTTTTGTTAGCATTCGTTGTGCTTCTTTGTAATAGTCCGCTATTTCATTCTTATCTGTTGCAGCTAACGCTTGATCGATGATTGCATCATACGCTGCATTATTATAGTTAATGAAGTTGCTGCCATAGTCACTTACATATCTTCTTAAAATTTCATATGGATCAAGCTTTCCGGTAAAACCAATAATAGTAGTATCATATTGTTCATTCTCATACACATTTTCCAACCATGTACTGAACTCAATCATTTTGATTTCTACATCAATGCCGACTTGACTCAATTGTTCCGCGATAACCTGAGCAGTATCCACATGGAACTGATAATCAGATGGCACGGTAAGCTCCATTTGGAAACCTTCTTCGTATCCTGCTTCTGCTAAAAGTGATTTTGCTTCATCGATATTGGTTGCATAGTAATCTTCTAATCCTGACTCATAATAGAATTCCATTGCAGGACTGAAATTGGAACCTAATTTTGTCCCATTACCTTCAGAAACTGTCTCAATAATTGTATCTTTATCAATAGCTAAATTGATCGCCTGACGTACTTTCACATCACTGTATGGTTCTACATCATTATTTAATGCAAGGATCTGCACCATATTCTGAGGGCCTGAAACAGTGTTAACAGAGTCCCCTAGTTGAAGAAGTGCTTGTTGTGTGATACCTGGTATCACATCAATCTCTCCAGCCTGCATTGCTAAAACAGAAGATTCTTGGTCAGGCATAATTTTGAACTGTACTTCATCTATTTGCGGTACTTTTTCTAGGTTGTAATAATCTTCATTTTTCACTAGACGTAATTCCTGTCCAACTTTATACTCGGCAAATTTAAACGGACCAGCACCTATTGGCTCAGTGCTTTGCTCTTCATATCCAGCAGGGACAATGGCACGAATATTGGCTGCTAAAAATGCGGAATTTTTTTCTTTTAAATGAATGACCACTTCATAATCTGACGGTGTTTCAATCGATTCAATCACTTCAAATTGTGAGACGATCGGCTCTCCGCCATTTAACCCGGCTAACTTTTCATAAGAATAAAGAACATCCTCAGATGTTAATTCTGTACCATCGTGGAATAACACACCTTCATTTAATGTAAACGTATAAGTTAAGCCATCATCAGAGATATCATAGGACGTTGCAATAGCACCAACTAATTCACCAGCTTCATCTGTATCCAGCAATCCATCAAACACGTTATCCATCATGGATCCTGTATCCGTTGCTGCAGACTGATACGGATCCAGATTGTCTATTTCCGTACTCATGGCAATTCGGACAACACTTGGTGAATTCTCATTCGTATCTGTTGCTTCACTTTCAGGCGTTTTTGCGCTAGCCTCGTTACCTTCCGAATTTTGTGAATCGGAACAACCAACTAAAACACAAGCAATCGTAAAAACAAGTAATAATGCAGTAAACAAACTTTTTCTCATTGGTAAGACCTCCAAATTATATTGTTATGGATAAACCTTCACATGCCATTTGTACTTTTTTATTACATATCGTATAAATTTCATCTGCCAGCTTGCTGATTTGTCCAAAATGGGGGAAATGTGTGATAATTACTTCCGCTGGTTTGGAACGAGTGATAATGTTACCAACATCTGTTGTATTCATATGTCCTTTCACAACTCCCTGTTGTGCCTGATAAAAACTGCATTCCACTAAAAGTAAGTCTGCATCCATCGCGAACTCCACGATCTTGTCTGTATAGCCTGTATCTGCGGTATAAACCAATGCAGATTTCTTTTCATTGACAATTTTCATTGCACAGCAAGGGATTTCGTGAAGATTGTCTGCGAATGTAATTTGTAATGGACCTATTGTTATCGAAGCCGACAAATCAATTTGGTGTATCCGCATAATCTCCGGGTATTCAAATGATAGGGCATCGATATCTTCTGAATAGATATATACATCTAGTGGTTTTGTTCGGATACCTAATTGTGTCTTGATCAACATGGCGTACTCCAGGCTGTAAATATCAGCCATATGATCGGTATGGGTATGGCTGATAAAGACGGCATCCAGCTCTTCGAGTTTGATTTGATTTTGTAATTTTGCGAGAGCGCCGCTTCCACAATCCAGTAAAATGTTCGTATCATCTTCTTGGACTAAGTAGCAAGAGGTAGCTTCATTTGCCTCTGGGTATGCGCCCCAATATCCTATTGTTGTTAATTCCACCTTCTCACTCCAGACGTTTTACTTATACTTTGTATTGAAAATATTGTAGTAGTCTTCCATTTCTAAAATGTTTGACTTAACATGCTCACCTCCTATAAAGGATATTTCATTCACAATCGCATTACAGATCGAAACGGCAGCGGTATAAGAATCCAGGAAGCTTTTTGATTTGTTTTTTGCAAACAGACTGAGGTCAGCATAATTGCATACAGGTGATAATGGTGAATCTGTCAATGCGATAACATACAAGCCTTTTTTTCTGGCAATCTCCAGTATTTTGATTATTTGATAATCATATCTTGGAAAGGCACAGACAAAAATAACATCTTGCTGTTGGAAGTTTGCTGTATATTCTGCTACCTCACCTTGTGGGATCAGTTGACTGTTGCCAAGCATATACTTCAGAACAAATTGCATGTAGGAGGTGACTGTGAGACTCATGCGCCATCCGCCAATCCAAATGTGCTCTGCTTCAATTAATTTCCTGGCTGCTTGGTTAATGTCTTTCTTACTTAACTCTCTGCTTGTAAGGATAAGGTTGTCTACTTCTTGAACGAAATGTTGCTCAAGCCATGTATCCTCTTGCATAACGGTTGTAGCCATTAAGTTCTTTACTGCTCTGTTATCCGCACAATTATACGAGTGAATCTCCTGTTTCATCTCTAAGAAACTTTTACAGCCGATGGTTTGGGCTAACCTGTGAACAGTTGCCTCACTAACCTCTGAAATCTCTGCAATTTTAGCTGCAGATAGGACGACTACTTCTTCCATATTGCCGAGAATAAAATGTGCGACTTTTTTCTGTGAGCTGCTAAGGGAATGGAATTGTTCTTGTAACTGATCATATATTGTTGTCATGCGAGAACAGTAACTTTCTCATAGAGATCTTTTACATTGCTGATTGTCTCCACATTAGATAATTCTTCAATGCCTTTGTTGCCATAAGGATTAATCAAAATACTATCCATTCCCACCTTCTTGCTTCCGACAACATCATCATAATAATTATCGCCAACATACAAACATTCCTCGGGGGAAACACCTGCTTCTTGAAAAGCATGAAGGAAAATTTGCTCATCTGGTTTTTCAATCCCGATTTCAGAGGAAATCACTGTATTGTCTAGATAATGGACAATGCCTGTTTGCTTTAAGACCTCACGGGCAGTGTTGTCCCAATTGGAGATCAGACCTACTTGAAATCCAGCTTCTTTCAATTTTTGCAATGTGACAAGCGTATCAGGAAAAGCTCTCCAATCCGGTTTGCCAGTTTCCGCTTTTCCGTCTGGATGTAACATTTCTTCTATAGGATCAATGCCTAAGTAGTTATGTAATGTTCGGTGGTATTCGAGCATAAACAGCTCTCGCTTTTTACCAAGCAATCCGGGATGTTCTCTCATAAAGTATTTGTCTGCTAAATGGTAGGCAAGAGCTATATTAGCAATGGGAAGCTTGACCCCGAAATCCTCCAGCAGTTCCTGATACTTTTTTTCTCGATTTAAATAGACAAGTGTGTAGCCTAAATCAAACCATATATATTTTTTTGAAATTCTAATCACTCCTCAAAAGTTGGATTTCCTTCATATTTTAAAAACGTGAACCATTTCCTTCACAATCAACAGTATAAGGCATAAATATTTTGTCGAAATAAAGCTAGTGTAAAGGTTCCGTAAAGGTTTTTGTGGAAAAAATGGTAATTGGAAATGCTTATATTGTGGTTCCCTGTTGATATAATAGGGTTGGTAACGAATACAAATATAAATCAATGGAGTGGCCGGGAAGCAGGCGACAAAACCTCTCAGATAAATTTTTTAGATAAACTGACAATACTAGTCAATGAAATAACTTGCTGCTCGCATTATAATAATATTGTTGTAATCGCTATCATACTTCATCGTTAATCTCATACATAAGAGCATGTTTTATTCACTGAGAGCCTTTGACACGATGTTTGCCAGGTCTGAACACCAGGTCAATGGAATAGTTCCTGCTTGAATACGAGGAGGGGATGGAGTACCAGATCTCTCACCACGATAAATTAAAGGAGGTGAATGTCCATACAAATTGCCATGGCATCCTGTTAAACAAATAAGATCAGAACTGCCAATGGAAGAGGGGAGAGTAATTAATTGAAAAAAATAAGTATCATACTTATTGTTAGCTGTATGCTTGTAGCAGCGGGGAATATAAATGCTATTCAGGCTGATGCTGCTTCAGAGTCGGAAAGTTATTACATCTCATCAAATCATAGTGGTAGCAATTTTGAAACGATAGACAGAGGGGAAGAGGGTTTGGAAAATATGACTGCACATAATAATGAACACACAGATGGTTTTGGTGCTCCGCTTAATTTCAGTACTTCCTCAACAAAAGAACCCAAAACATGGAAGTTTGACTTTGGGTCTGCAGAAAATGTGACAAATGGTTATATAAGCGTACCTTCTGATTTAGCATATACAAAAGAAAATGGATACGGGTTTTTGGGATTGGGCCCTGATGGCTATAAGGAGGATAATAGAAGTGACGGCTTTGTGATGCAGAAAGGGCAGGAGATAAAACTGCAGAATGTTTCCAAGCCTCATCCAAAAAATGCGAAACATGATGCAGTAGCGGTAACAGATCCAGGTATGCCAATCCGCTTTGCCGTAAATGTCCCCCCAAATACTTATTACAAAGTAAAAGTCACATTAACTGGGGCAGATCAAAACAAAGATGCTATCGTCAATTTGTTTTCTGAAAAAAGACGGTTTCATTTAACAGAAAGGGTTATTCCAGCCGGCACTAGTTTGACCTATGAATTTAATGTCAATGTCCAAAACACGTACTCCAAAGTAACAGGGACATATGAAGATACGATGCTGAATATTGCTGTCAGTGGTGAAAATGCAGCCATTTCTTCAGCCAGGATTCAACAGAAGAAACATGGGAAAACACTTTGGGTTCTTGGTGATTCCACAGTGAATGACCAATTAGCACCACTTCCTTATTTCAGACTGCAAAATTACTCCGGTGTAGGGCAAGCGCTGTCCAAATATGTAGGACCGGAGATTGCGGTATCGAATCATGCGGAAAGCGGATTAAATGCCTACAGCAGTAAGCCGCATTTTGATCAGTTTAAAGAACGAATAAAACCTGGTGATAGTGTCTTTTTTGAGTTTGGACATAACCATAAAAGTGACGGCCCGGAAGGTTATTATAATGGTATTTCCTATTATTATGATTATGTTCGCGACAAGGGAGCGAATTTCATTGTAGTAGGACCGGTAGATCGGCACAGGGCTTATCAATACGATCCAGCAACAAACACATGGACTTCCACTTTAGAAGGCTTTTCTGCAATTGGAAAACAATATGTGGAAGAAAAAGTTGCAGCAGGTGCGGAAAATATTGCCTTTGTAGATCTTAATGCACCTTCCCTTGCATGGTTTTCAGAGCTTTGCGAAATTTTGGGCAGAAAAGCTTCAAGTACGGATTATTACTTTAGAGCAATACAAGGTGGAGAGGTAGATGGCACCCATCCAAATGATGCTGGTGTAGATCATTTTGCTAAAATGTTCATCGATGGTGCAAATGCGATCATTAAGGACGATCCCGCCACACCGCAAGCAAAAGTGTTAGCTGATGTATTGGAAGGCGCAAGAGACGAAATGCCATATATTGTTCCTTCTTCTATTACAGATTTAGGGCCTGCACCAAATAGTGCTTACCCTGAGCCATATGAAGCCCAGGCTAATGAATATCCGTTAGCTATAGACAATGTAGAATTAGAGGAAGATGGTAACATATTATCTATGTCTGTAACAAAGCAAGGCGACCTTTCCACATATGGAAGAGGGATAGTCGAAGTTTATACGGCCAATGAAGAATTAAAAGGGACGGCATACGCAAATGAGCAGATTGATAATACATTGGAAGATACACAAACGGTCACCTTCACAACTGATTTAACGGTTAATGCTTCAGATGGCGATAAATTAAAAGCATATATAATGGGTTTTGAAGATAAACCTGGCTACCCGTTAACAGATGACCAGCTTTCTGAATTTTATATCCGTTAATCCAAAAAAAAAACAGGGGCGGTTCAAGTGTCTCATGATGAACGAGAACCGTCCCTTTTGGTGTATCAGCCACTTCACCCGAGAACTATAGCGATATTTACCAAATTGTTGATATATTTATAGGATATATGTATGATGGATGTTAGTGTTTTTAGAATGAGGAAGTTATGCTCAGTAATTTCTTTCAAACTTAGCAGGGAATTGAATTAATTGATAAAATTAAGTGCAGCAATGTCCGTGTATGAAATATATTTGGAGTTGAATAATTTGATACAGAAATTTCTAAGTTTTGATAAGATGATTACACCTACCATTATTAAAGTGGTATTCTGGATTGGGTTAGCTATAACCGTACTAACTGGTCTAGGCACAATGATTGCAGGTTTTAATTCCTATTACGGCAGTGGCTTTCAAGTATTTACTGGACTTTTAACAATTATTTTAGGACCGCTGGTGATTCGGATTTATTGTGAATTATTAATTTTGATGTTTAAGATGAATGATGCTTTACAAGATATAAGAGAACATGTGACGGTTAGTAAAAGAGATACGATAGAGTAAGTTTTTAATAGTATGTCTATGTAATGGTTACATAAAATTTGAATATTTTATACAAAACATTGTTGCACTTGATTTTGTTAATTAATGGAAGAGTTGGCTTGGAGAAGGCTCGCTTTATGTTTCTGAATACACCACTATTAACCTAGTGAACCTAAACATGGAAATAAGGAGGAGAAAAGGCCTCCTCAACCCTTTCCCATCTGAACGATCTCTTTTGCTTTTCTATCCTCATCAAAAAACGCCCTTTGCTGCATCTCTTACTTAATCTCACTTTTAAGTGTTAGAATCACATCTTCTAACTCACTAGTTAAATTATTTAACTTTTGAGAGACATCAAATGTAGCTTCTGTTAATTCATGCTGTCGCTCCGAAAATAGCATTCCTTCCTTTGTTCTTGTAAAAGATTGATTTGCTGATTCTGTTATCTCCTGAATAGATGAGTGAACTTTTCCTGAAGATTGGGCTAATTCCTCAGTTATCAATGAAACTCCTTGCACTTGTGATGCTACATGGTTAGATGCTGCTGAAATATGTGAGAACACCTTATTCGACTTCTCGGCAATTTTTAAACCATCTGTTGCAGAGCTTTTGACATTTTCCATTGAGTGAACAGATTGATCTGTTTCTAATAAAATCTTCTGGATGATCTCGGATATCTTTGTCGAGGACTTCAAAGATTGCTCAGCAAGTTTTCTAACCTCATCAGCTACAACAGCAAACCCTTTCCCGGAATCTCCAGCTCTGGCTGCTTCGATTGATGCATTTAAAGCCAATAAGTTTGTTTGGTCAGCTATGTCGGAAATAATACCGATAATTCCCTCAATAGATTGAGAGTGTTGCAGAAGTTCTTTTATTTTTTCATAAGATTCATCAACATTGTTGTGAATTTCTTTCATTTGATTTAACAGGTGCTCAATCAATTCATTTCCATTGTGAGCCTCTTCCGCAGTTGTATTGGAGTCTTTGGCAACCGTTTGAGCTGTGTCATTAATACTTTTGATCCCATCATTAATTTGTGTAATGCTCTCCCTGTTTTCTTGCATAATTTTCATCTGCTGCTCAATACTTGAGGAAACATCTGCTATTACTTTAGTTAATTGGGAGCTTTCGTTATAGGAATTCTTCGTACTGTTGGATAGTGTATCAGAAACTGTTGATAGTTGATCTGTTGTTGTGGCAAGTTTGCCAACAATTTCTTCAATAATAATCTTTCGCTGATTTCGCTGTTTTTCCTGATAATATTTCTCGATTTTTTTGCCACTATAAATTTGCCAGCTAACAGCACTTGAAGTAAGTATTAAGAAAACAGCATGCCATATAAACATAGAGAACATGTAATCTTCCACACCAAACACTATCTCCGGGATAAAGAATAATCCTGCAACATGTTGGACAGCAAAAATGATGGTCATAATGATAACAAGCTTAATTTGTTGATAATAACCGATAGCTGCTACAATCATAAACACACTAAAATGAAATTCTCCCCTTCCGCTTCCCCCGGATATAATTGCAATACTAGCAAATGTTAAAGCAAGCATTAGTAAATATGGAATGAAACGGTGGTTTTTATGCTTGCGATACAAAAGAAGACTTAGTATGTACAGTGCGACCGGAATAATTAATAAGATGGTAAGTGTGCTTCCAAATTGTGCTTCTATTTCAGATGCAGTAATAAACCTTTCACTACCGTGTGAGAAATCAAATAAATGAAACTTTCTCCCTAAAATGTTCACTAAGATGGCAAGCAAAATAGCAGCACCAGCCACCCAGTGCATCAATTTATTCCTTTCATTTCTCATAACCTTCCCCCTTCTCCCTAGCTAAGTTTATTGTAACTGTTCGTCAATACATTATTAACCAATTGCAGGGTAATTTCAACTATTTATTTAATTTTTCTAGGTTAAAAGAATTAGAGAAGAGGAAAGGGGAGGGGGGTCGTGCGACACAAAAAAGGAAAACAAGGGGACGGTTCTCTTGTTTCAGAATGTCTGAATTCTGTGTTCCTGTAGGTGAAATGGCAGATCCGTCCCTTTGCGCCCCTCAACTTATTACTCATTCGAACTTTGCAAGTAGGTTTGAATGAGGTTTGATACGGATTTGTCGTACAAGGCTTTTGCTGTTTGTAAATTTTCAATATGCCCTCCAAGATAAAGGTGAATTACCCCATGTAATGATGCCCATATTACACGGACAACTTGCAGGGGGTCTTTCTCCAAGATCAGGCCTGCTTCCATCGCCTCTTTAATAACCAAAATGAACTGCTCTAATGCTGTAGTGGTAGCATGGATACTTTCTTCCTCAGGTTTAAACTCAGTAAAAGCTCCCCCGAACATCAGCTGATAATAGCTCGAATAGTTGCGGCTGAAATCCCAGTAAGCTTCACATAGAGCTCGAAGGCAAGATTCCATATTATCCTGTCTGTTTACTGATTGGAAGGATGACGACAATATTTTACATCCATCCAGATACAGAAGCTTTATTAATCCATCCTTATTGGTGAATAAGTTATATATAATTTTCGTCGAACATTCCATTTTTTCAGCGACCTTGCGGATAGTGACTGCCTCAGGTCCTTGTTCCTGCAGGATCTTTGCAGCGGCTTCCACAATCGTCAGTTTAAGTTCTTCAGCATGCTGCAATTTGGATTGCTTATAGGTTTTGAAACTCATGTGATGTCACCCTCAAATCATTTGGATTTTAAAGAAACAGTGTTTCCACAACTGTACTATACTGTATACAACATAGCTAGTCAAACAGCTAGACATTAATTTCCACTTAGGATACAATGGTTTTAAATAGAAACAGTGTTTCTGTTAATTAAATGGACAACTGAAAGGGTGGATGGAATGAAACAAGTTAATGAAAAGTGGGCGCTTATCACAGGGGCTTCATCAGGAATAGGGGAAGTATTTGCTCATGAACTGGCAAACAAAGGGAGTCATTTGATTTTAACAGCTCGCTCAGAGAATAAACTTACAGAACTCGCCAAGAAACTTACTAAGAGGTATGGCATCCAAACAGAAGTAATTGTGACTGATTTGTCCCAGGCAGGTGCTTCGGCAAAACTTTATCATGAATGTATGGAGCGAGGGTGCAGTATTGATTTATTAGTGAACAATGCTGGTTTTGCTACACATGGATATTTCGAGGAACAAAACCTGCTCAGGAACCATGATCAGATGATGCTCAATGTCGTAGCACTCGTAGAGCTTACTCATTTATTTTTGCCAGAGATGCTGAAGAACCGGAGTGGTGCTGTCATTAATGTAGCATCCACAGCGGCATTTCAACCTAATCCTTATATGGCTGTATATGGTGCAACCAAGGCTTTTGTACTCTCATTTACACAAGCATTATGGGAAGAAAATCGAAAACGAGGTGTGCAATTTCTTACTTTGTGTCCTGGCTCAACAGAAACAGCCTTCTTCGAGGCGCTAGGTACCAACGATGCAGTAGTCGGGAAGAAAGTTACTCCTGAACATGTCGTAGAAGTTGCGCTCCATTCACTTGGGACTAGTCGTTCTTATGTGATTGCAGGGCGTAAGAATTACCTGGTCTCTCAGTTAAATCGCTTGGTTCCAAAAAAAGTAATGCTCCAGATGGTCAGCAGGTTGATACGGCCAACTCACAAATAAATCGAATAACAGTAAACGCCCGTGCAGTTCAAAGGAAACCCATCAGTTGTTTAATTCCACCATACGAGAAAAGCTGTACGTATAAATGGTAATCTCCTAGGGTTTACTCGATACCATAGTCAATATAAAAATGGGCCTCTCTTTTTGCTGCCAATAGTAAGTGGGAGAGGCCTGCCCTACATTGTCTTCTGATTATTCTGTTCAGCTAATGTTTCAAAAACGGACCTTACTGTTGTTTTTTTGCAATGCTAGATAGAGTGCAGCTAACCATCCGAACAGAGACCATCCCAGAAAAAAATTAATAAGGTATATTGTTATTTTGTTATTGCTATTTTTTCTAGCTGCCAGAATACTTGGAGTGAAGTAGAGAAAAATCATTGCGGCGGTAGCTATTATAATGGCTAATATCTCCATATTATCCTCCTTAGATAGTCTTAAGAAATTTACAACTAATTATAGCATTAACGAGTTGAATGTTAAATAATTACATTTTTTATATCTGCTATGAAACGTTTAATCCGTTTCACACGTATAACATACCAGGAAGGATAGGAAGGAGGATTCCCGTGTCTGATCCGTTTCTTATGGATAATATGATGTTCAATATGGTTCCTGTTTTTATTGTTATTATTTTTGTTTTCGTTATAGGGGGTGTTATATTTACAGCTGTTAAAGGGATTGGCCAGGAACAGGAATGAACAGTCTCCTAAGTTCAGTGTGCCGGCAGTAGTAAAATCAAAGCGAACTGATATTTCCCGAAGGTCGAATATACATAATGAACACCATCACTCTCATACCCATACGAAATATTATGTAACTTTCGAGTTTGAAAGTGGTGACCGCTCAGAATTCCATTTATCTGGTAAGGAATACGGTTTACTTTCGGATGAGGATAGGGGAACGCTATCTTTTCAAGGGACTCGATATTTAGGTTTTGAAAGGGAAAGGTAGGAAGACTGTCAAAATAATATTCTGATAAGGAGTTTGGTTATGTTTAAAAGGTTTTTTATGGTATTTCTGACAATGGTATTAGCTATTGTTGCTTTATTATTAGCAGCTAAACATCCAACAGGACCTAACACTGTTTCGTTCGAGGAGCCAGCAGCTTTGTTAATATCAGCCGGAATGTTAGTAGTGCTGTTTTTACCACCATTGATTTTGTCATTCTTTAATAATCTGGCGGTGAAGGTTATCTCTGCGATTTATCAAGGCTTTATCGTCCTTAGTTTTCTAATCATGATCCCAATAGGTTTTATTATTCCCAGCTATTGGGTAATCGCTAATGCAGTTGCAGGTGCTGTTGTTAGTATTGGCAGTATTATCGTGACGATTTTAGTAGGGTTGAAGAAAAGGAACGTTGCGGTCGATTAATAAATGGTCTGATTTATTCCCTTTTTTTCGGATGAGTGAAACGGGGGGGATGGGGCATTCGTAAGAGTAGCTCATTCCATTGTGCCCCAGCCGTTCTGTTCTAATTAGTCACTCTAAAACAATAGTACCCGAATGGTTCCACATTAACGGTCGCATCTTCCGTAAATTTAGACTTTTCCTTTGTAAACAATTCTTCAACCGTTCTGTTTGCCAACTGACTTATGGTAGTTTTGCTATTTTTATTACTATTATTTAAAACAAATATTAGTTGTTCTTCAGCAGTGGCTTTTTCATAAACAATCGTATTCGTTAAATTATCCACAGATAAAAAACGGAAAGTTCCTTTATTCCCAAATGCAGGGATGGTTCTCCTTAGTTGGATTAAGTTTTGAACAAAGGCAAATAACTGGCGGTCCTGCTGCTTTGTATCCCAAACCATACAAGCACGGCAACCGGGATCTTCCCCGCCGGTCATACCCACTTCATCCCCGTAATAGATACACGGTGTACCAATAAACGACAATTGGAAAAGGTATAACAGCTTAACAAGTTTTTTATTATTGTTTGCCAAGGTGAGTATTCTTGGCGTGTCATGACTGTCCAGTAAATTAAACGAAACTTCATTCACATTGGCAGGATACATATGCAATATGCTTGTCAGGTTATTAGCGAAATCTTCTGCCGTTATTTTCTGTTTGGCAAAGAAGTCCACAGCACTGTTCGTGAATGGATAATTCATTACGGCATCAAACTGATCCCCTTGCAGCCACGGCATAGAGTCATGCCAGATTTCTCCTAAGATATAGGTGCTAGGTTTAATGGACTTAACCACCTTTCGGAAATCACGCCAAAAAGCATGATCAACTTCATTGGCGACATCTAATCGCCAGCCATCAATATCAAACTCCTCAATCCAATAACGGGCAACATCTAATAAGTATTTCTTCACCTCTGGATTTGTTGTATTCAACTTTGGCATTGATGCAACAAATCCGAAGGCATCATAATTTGGATACCCACCAGCTTTTACTGGAAATTCCCAAAGATGAAACCAGTCTTTGTACGGAGATCTTTCTTGTTTCTCTAACACATCTTGAAAGGGTTGAAAATAATATCCACTATGATTAAAGACAGCATCCAGCATCACTTTAATACCACGTTTATGGCACTCTTTTACCAATTTTTTAAATGTTTCTTTATCCCCAAATTGAGGATCAATCTCAAAGTAATCAATCGTATCGTACTTATGATTCGAATATGCCTTAAATATCGGTGTGAAATAAATCCCGGTGATACCTAGATTCTGCAAATAATCCAAGTTATCCATTACACCTTGAAAATCACCACCAAAGAGATTAGTTGGTGTCGGATCTGTACTGCCCCATGGTAATGTACCGGCTGGGTTTAATAAGGAATCTCCGTTAGCAAAACGTTCAGGGAAGATTTGATACCAAACTGTATCTTTTACCCAATCAGGTGCTTGAAAAATATCTACCTCATGTAAATATGGAAAACAAAAATAATGGCTAATATCGGCAGGGATTGAATCATAAAAGCCTCTTTCAGTCACAATACCTTCATTTTTCTGTGTGTCTGTACAGCGGAAACCATAGCGAAGTCGGCGAAATTCCGGTGTTACGGATATTTTCCAGTAATCTATCCGTTTAGTTGATCCGGATTTAATCATTTGTTTTGTTTTGTATTGCCATTTGTCCTCTTTAAAATCATATGGATCAGCAAATAGTAGCTCAACACTTTCCATATCATCCTTTTTCGTTTCTAACATAATATCTATTGTTTCTTTATCTCTCGCATAAACATATTGGTTAATTGCTCTGTGGTTAATCGCCTCGATAAACATATGGTATAGACTCTCCTTTTTTGAGTTATTTTCTGTACGTTTATAAACAGCCCCTAAATAGTATCCTGGGCACAATTCCTCTTGTTAACAGGGCAGCCATTAATTCGGATGGCAATAAGGAAATCATTAATAAGATGACAAGAATAAGCGCAATCGTTTTCCTTTAATTACCGAGTTTTGTAAACAAATTATTTCATCTATTCTCCTTTTCCAAAACAAACAACCCCGGCTTTTACATAAAAGCCGGGGTTGTTTGTAATAAATACAAAAGCAGCGCCCTCAATTTGTATCCTTGTATTTATCGTAGCTGTTATCAATATTATTACAACAAATGAAAAGTTATGTCAATACATTTTAATTTTTAAAGAAAGACATATAATGTAGAAAAAATTAATTAAAAATTTTACAAGAAAACGCTTGCTTATAGAATTGACCCTATGTATAATTAGACACAATAAAGCGCAATCGATTGCGCAAATATTTAAAAGGGGAGAGATTATATGAGAAGCACAAAATTTTTCTTAGTTTTATTTATGTTATTATTTGCAATCGTTATCATTTCGGCGTGTGCTCCAGACAGAGAAGAAGAAACTAATACAGAAACTAATGGAGAAGATACATCAGAAGAGACCAAAGAAGGATCAAGTGATTCTTCCGATGCAGCTAAACCTGATGAACTTACTATTTGGGCAAATGACGAAGAAGAACAATTAGAAGCTATTGAAAAATTGGCAGCAGATTATGAGGAACAGAATGACATTACTGTTAATGTAGTGGCTAAATCAATGTTAGAACAATTAGATGAATTATCACTAGCTGGACCAGAAGGAAGAGGACCTGATCTATTTTTCCAGCCTCACGATCG
This sequence comes from Gracilibacillus xinjiangensis, assembly GCF_042651765.1. Taxonomy (NCBI): domain Bacteria; kingdom Bacillati; phylum Bacillota; class Bacilli; order Caryophanales; family Bacillaceae; genus Gracilibacillus; species Gracilibacillus xinjiangensis. The sequence continues at coordinate 289,702 of NZ_JBHSDT010000004.1, forward strand.
AATAGGTGATATTGTAGCGCAAGGACTAGCGCAGCCTCTCGAAATTGCTGAAGAAGATGCGAGTGGATATAGTGAGGCATCGCTTCAATCTGTACAGTATGAATTTGACAGTAAAACAGATTTTTATGGTGTGCCAGCGGTAATTGAAACTTACGGAATCTTTTATAATAAGGATATTATGGAAGCGCCGGAGACAATTGATGACTTAAAAACGTCATTAGAAGAAAATACAGATCCATCAAATGATCAATTCGGATTTTTAATGAGACCAAATGATTTATATTTTGCCTATCCATTTTTCAAAACGAATGGTGGTTATATATTTGGAGGAGAAAATGGGTCCTATGATACAACGGATATAGGGTTAGCAAATGAGGGAGCTATTGAGGGCGGTGAATTATTCCAATCGTTCTTTGGCAATGGATTGATTCCAACATCTACTACTTCAGATGTTATTGACGGTCTATTTACTGAAGGGAAAGTCGGTGCTGTTATTAATGGTCCTTGGAGCATTCCAAGTTATACAGAAGCTTTAGGTGATAGCCTGGGATTTGTACCTTTCCCTGACATTAATGGCCAGGAAGCCCAATCACTTGTAGGGGTAAAAGCATGGATGGTTTCGTTTTATTCTGATAATCCTGAATGGGCCACAGACTTAGCATTATTTATAACGAACGAAGAAAATCAAAAATACTACTTTGATGTTGCTGGTGAATTACCGACAAATACAAATGCACTTGAGTCTATTGATAATCCAATTTTCAGTACATTTAGTCAACAGATAGAAAATGGTGTTCCAATGCCAAGTACACCACAAATGTCTCAGGTCTGGGAACCGATGAATAATGCATTACAGTTCATCGCTGAAGGAGAAGACCCTTCTTCCGTATTACCGGAAGCAGTAGAGCAAATTGAAATAAATATTGACGCAAGTGGTGCTCAATAAAACACTCATAGGGAAGATTAAACTCTTCCCTATCATTTTTTCTGTCCTATTGGGGAGGTAATCAAATTGAATCATAAATCCAACAAATTTAAAAAACATAATCCCAACGTTGCTACTGCTCTGTCAATAATTTTTGCAGGGTTAGGCCAGCTTTATAACCGCAGATTTTTAAAAGGTGCCATTTTTATTCTATTAGAACTTGCCTTTTTAATAACATTGCTAGATTCGATAAATTTTGGATTATGGGGGTTACGTACATTAGGTACGATACCTGGTACAGACCACTCTATCCGGTTACTAGTTTTTGGGGTATTGGCATTAATAGCAACCGTTATTTTAATCGCATTATATGTATGGAACGTGATGGATGCACGTAACCAGGCAAAAAAGATAAAAGATGGATGGACTCCAGAAAGTTTCAAAGACACCATTATACATTTTTATGATTCGGCTTTTCCATATTTAATGACGATTCCTGGATTATTGCTAATGATTTTTGTGGTCATATTCCCGCTAATATTTTCTGTCTTACTGGCATTTACCAATTATAATTTATATAACTCACCACCAAGGAATCTTGTCGATTGGGTTGGGTTTAAAAACTTTACAGAACTTGTTACTGTACCAATCTGGCAGGATACGTTTATCAGTGTTTTAGCTTGGACTGTCGTATGGACAGTTGTGGCAACAACGCTGCAAATTGGTATTGGTTTATTTTTAGCCTTGATTGTGAATGATCCGAGAATTCGTTTTAAAAAATTGATTCGTACGATCCTGATTTTACCTTGGGCTGTTCCTGCATTTGTTACCATTTTAATTTTCTCTGCTATGTTTAATGATGACTTTGGTACGATTAACCGGGATATAATTATTCCGCTGCTTGGCGGGGATGGTATTCCATGGCTTAGTGAACCATTCTATGCCCGGACAGCAATTATATTAATCCAAACATGGTTGGGATTCCCGTTTATCTTCGCCCTGTTTACAGGTGTATTGCAGAGTATTTCGAAAGATTGGTATGAAGCTGCTGATGTGGATGGCGGCTCTCGCTTACAAAAATTCCGATACATTACTTTTCCGCATGTCCTGTTCGCAACAGCACCATTATTGATTATGCAATATGCACAAAACTTTAATAACTTTAATATTATTTATTTGTTTAATGAAAGTGGTCCGCCTGTAAGGAATTCAAATGCTGGGGGGACGGACATCTTAATTTCCTGGGTATACAAATTAACTTTTGAAACGAACAACTATGCAATGGCTGCAGCAATCTCTTTGATCATGGGTCTGATTATATCCGGCTTCGCCTTTTATCAATTCAGACAAACGAAATCATTCAAGGAAGAGGGTGAACTATAATGAATCAAAAGCAAAAATCCAAAATAGAAGTAACGCTAATTTACCTCGTTATCCTGATTACTAGTATTATAATTTTTTATCCGCTCGTTTGGACGATAGGAATGTCTTTGAACCAGAGTACCAGTTTATATTCCTCTTCCATTATTCCGGAAAACTTTTCATTGGAGCATTATAAATGGCTATTTAGTGAGGAAAGTGATTATTTATTATGGTATAAAAATTCATTAATTGTTTCCATCTCTGTTGCTTTCGGTAGTGTTATTATCACGTCATTAGTAGCATATGCCTTTTCCCGGTACCAGTTTGCAGGCAAAAAAAATGCTTTATATATCTTCTTGCTGCTGCAAATGTTCCCGGTTATGATGGCGATGGTAGCATTGTATATTTTTCTTAATATGATTGGTTTACTTGATAGCCTAACAGGGTTGATATTGGTGTATCTTGGCGGGCAGATACCATTTAATGCGTGGTTAGTAAAAGGATATTTTGACACGATACCCCGTGAATTGGATGAAGCTGCTAAAATTGACGGCGCTGGGCATTTAAGAGTATTTTGGAGTATTATGCTCCCATTGGCTAAACCAATTTTAGCAGTAGTTGCATTATTTAACTTTATGATGCCGCTTTTTGATTTCTTATTACCATCTATCGTACTATCTAGTCAAGATAACTACACACTAGCTGTAGGTTTATTCAATTTTATAAATGATCGTTTTGCTAATAATTTCACCAGATTTGCAGCGGGTTCTATCCTAATAGCTGTACCAGTTGCGACGGTTTATTTGTTTTTGCAGCGTTATCTCATTTCTGGTCTTACAGCTGGAGGTACCAAAGGTTAAGACTTTCATTTATAAAATGTATTTCATATCAGTAACTGTTCACATATAATAGAATACAATAATAGTAAGGGATTCATAACATTAAAGGGTGAAATTAATGGGAGTAACAATAAAAGATGTAGCAAAAAAGGCAGGAGTAGCACCCTCTACCGTTTCTAGAGTTATTGCAGATAATTCCAGAATCAGTTTAGATACAAAGAAACGTGTTAGGAAGCGATGAAAGAATTAGGTTATCATCCCAATATAAATGCACGTAATCTGGCAGTTCGTTCTTCACAAGCTATTGGTGTAGTAATGCCTTCATCAACAGATAAGGCATTACAAAATCCTTTTTTTCCAGAGATCTTAAGGGGGATTGGCTCTGTTGCACATGAAATGGAGTACTCCTTGTATGTATCAACAGGCGGGACAGAAGAAGAGCAGTTTGAAGAAGTGAAACGTATGGTGTTTGGTAACAGAGTGGATGGGATCATTCTCCTTTACTCACGGGCAAATGATGAAGTTACGAATTTTCTTTTTGAGAAGGATTTCCCTTTCGTCATTGTTGGTAAGCCATATACCAATGAAAATCAAATTACGTATGTAGATAATGACAATGTAAGGGCGAGTAGAGAGATTACCCAGCATTTAATCGATCTTGGACATCAGCATATTGGTTTTATTGGGGGTTCTATGGAACGCTTGGTAACTGTTGATCGGATGGAAGGGTATATGTCTGCACTGAAAGACGCCGGTTTACCTGACCGGGACGAATATAAAGTTCAGACAGAATTTCTGGAGTCTGGCGGGCATAAAGCGGTGGAAGAGCTGTTTTCTTTAGACCAGCCGCCGACAGGTCTGGTCATTGCCGATGATTTAATTAGTCTTGGTGTTATCAATATGTTAGAGCAATTGAATTTTCATGTACCTGAAGATATATCAATCGGAAGCTTTAACAATGTTTATTTATCAGAAATTACCAGACCGCCGTTAACAACGGTTGATATACAGATTTATCTGATGGGTGTCCATGCATCCAAGTGCCTGATTGAAAAGGTAAAGATGAAGGATGAACCTGCAAAAAGAATTATTGTTCCACATAAAATAAAGTATCGCCAATCAACAAAAAAAGTAGAACTGTGAGTGATGGTAAGAGATTTTTTTAATGGAATATGGCAGGTTATTTATAAAAACAGTGAGTATTCTTATTACCCTTCCATTTGTGGCAAGGGCAGATAAGAATAGCTTGGTGCGCAATCGATTGCACGTAAGTTTTTAAACTATCGATGGTTACGTGCAAATGAGACTGTGCACCTTTCTGTAATGCAGGTGGAGACCTGTCATTGGCTGGAAACGGACACGAGGAGGAAAACTTGATGAAGAGAATATGGTGGAAAGAGGCAGTAGCCTATCAAATATATCCGCGAAGTTTTATGGATTCCAATGGTGACGGAATCGGTGATCTTCAAGGAGTTATTTCGAAATTAGATTATATAAAAGATCTAGGTATTGATGTTATTTGGATTTGTCCGATTTATCAATCCCCGAACGATGATAACGGATACGATATTAGTGATTACAAAGGGATCATGTCCGATTTTGGGACAATGGAAGATTTTGATCAACTGTTAGAAGCAGTGCATCAAAGAGAGATGAAATTAATCATGGATCTTGTAATCAATCATACGTCAGATGAGCATCCATGGTTTGTGGAATCTCGTTCTTCTAAAGACAATCCGTACAGGGATTATTATATTTGGCATCAAGGCAGTGGAGACGGAGCGGAACCTAACAACTGGGAGTCCATTTTTGGCGGTTCTGCTTGGGAATACGATGAAAAGACGAACGAATATTATATGCATGTCTTCTCCCGTAAACAACCAGACTTAAATTGGGAGAATGAAAAGGTGCGCCATGAATTGTATGAAATGGTTAATTGGTGGTTAGACAAAGGAATTGACGGATTCCGCGTTGATGCGATTTCTCATATAAAAAAGGTACCAGGGTTCCCGGATATGCCAAATCCAGAAAAGAAGAAATATGTTCCATCCTTTGACGGCCATATGAATCGTGACGGAATTCAGGTGTTTCTGGAAGAATTAAAAGAAAAAACATTTGAGAAATACGATATTATGACAGTTGGAGAAGCAAACGGTGTTACTGTGGAACAGGCTGATGAGTGGGTTGGTGAGAAAAACGGGAAATTCGATATGATCTTTCAATTTGAACATTTAGGTTTGTGGGGCAAGAGTGCTAGTGGCGGACTTGATATTCACTCATTGAAACAAACGTTAACCAAGTGGCAAAAAGGTTTAGAAGGCATTGGCTGGAACGCGCTTTTCCTTGAAAATCATGACCAGCCACGTTCCGTTTCAACTTGGGGAAATGATCAGGAATTTTGGGACAAATCAGCAAAAAGCCTTGCAACATTATACTTTTTAATGCAAGGAACACCATTTATCTATCAGGGCCAAGAAATTGGAATGACAAATGTCCAATTTGATTCGATTGATGATTACAACGATGTAGCAATTAAAAACAAGTACCGGAATGAAAGGGAAGAAGGAAAGTCACATGAGGAGATTATGCAAAGCATTTGGAAGAATGGCCGCGATAATTCCAGAACCCCGATGCAGTGGAATGAAGAGAAATATGCCGGATTCACGACTGGAACGCCTTGGCTGAAGGTTAATCCTAATTATTTAACGATTAATGTCGCAAACCAAGTAAATGAGCCGGATTCTGTTTACAACTACTATAAGGCTTTAATAAAACTTCGAAAAGAAGAAGAAGCGCTTATTTATGGAACATATGATTTGATATTAGAAGACCATGATCAGATCTATGCATATACACGTACATTCCATAACAAAAAAGCGTTAATGATGATTAATTTGTTTGAACAGGAAGCCGCGTTTCATTTGCCTGAGAGTCTAAAAGATTATACTGCACAATTAGCATTATCCAACTATGAAGTCAATAAAGAAGAAGTGATAGATATAGTTACATTAAAGCCATATGAGGCCCGGGTTTATCTGTTGTTCACTAATTAATATAGGTCTCCAAATAAAATAGATAACTGATTACAAGAATCTCCATCTAAATCTATTATGGATGGAGGTTTTTTTTCGGCTTTCTATTATTCTCCCTACGCTGGTTCATTAATCCCGTCAAAAAGGATATAATGATACCGTATCATTTTTTTTGAAAAGATGATAATCTTCTTGAAAAGGCGGTAACTGACGATGACAAACTTGACGATGACAAAATGTACTATATGCAAGGGCAAAGGTGCCTATACTGAAATACACGAGGATGCTCAAGGGTACCCAACAGAAAAAACGTTTATTTGTTCAAGTTGTGAGGGTGCAGGTTATGAGTTTTTAACAAATGAAGAAATCGAATATCGCAAAGTTGCCAAGGAATTGCGGGAAGAACAACAAAAAGAGGAAAAAGGTGTTCAAATCGATTTGTCAGACTTGCTTAAAACAAAATAACTAGAATGAAAGAGGTGGCCAGTGAGGGGTTGCCTTTTTAATTTGGTCAGTTTACATTCACGGTAGGATTGTTGCCAAGAAATTGGATGGATGGTTGTAAAAACACAATTAGATAGGAAAAAACAGCCACCTATCAACGTTTTTTGACAGGTAGCTTGTTTATTGTTCAATCAATTACTGTTTTCCGTCACGGTAGTCCGGTTTTTTAATTACTTTGCGGACAAACCACACAGTTGCTAATAAAAATATTAGGGTGGTTATGACGAAAGCTACTGCAAACATTGTCCCCTCTATATTCGTTTGGATAAATGTGTATAGAATGGTTATATAAATCAACCAGAGCAGCAGTAATTTTAATGCGTTATTAACCTTTTTCGATCGGAACATTGTATCACCTTTAGTAAATTTTTTATGTTAGGAAAGTAGAATTCTTTGCTAGAGTGATTCTATGAGGCTGCTAGAAAGATTGTTGATAATATATTTCCCTTATTCATAAGGAACAAAACATTATAAAAATATATATTTCATATGAGGACATTAATCATTCGCGGGCGGTTTTTGATCGATAGAATTCCTGAGTAAGTTTTCGACGATGATCCAATCATTAAGCTCGTCTATTTCATAATAAGATTCCTCTCGCATTTCTACGGCATCCACATTCCCGGAAATTCGAGATTGAGTTTTTAGTAAGCTGTTTCTTGATGTAATGTAAAAAGCACCATTTTCAACTAAAAAACCATCAATCTCTTGTCTTCGCGGCCTATTCGATGGATTATAATTTACTGGTTTCATCGTATGGTGAGATTTTTCCCAGATAAACCGTCTTTGCCTAACAACAGATAGGACGCTGTCAACTGTTATCTGGCGATATTTCTTAATACCTTTCGTTAAATCCTCACTAGTCAATAGCGGGGAAGTAGCCTGTATCAAGATAATATCATCAAAATCATAATTGGATGCAAATTCAAGCATGACTGATTCCGTATTTGCAGAATCTGTAGATACCTCTTCTGAGCGACCTATTACTTTTATTTTTTCAGAACCATATTGATAAACGGTGGATTTTATCTCTTTGCTGTCCGTAGAGACTACAACCATGTCAATTTCCTTACAATGAACAGCAGCATCTAACACCCAATAGACGAGCGGACGTCCATTCATGTCTTTTATATTTTTAAACGGGATAGATTTACTCTTCTCTCTTAAAGGTATAAATGCCACTGTCTTGCCAATTCTTCTTACCAAGTTTATCTCTCCCTAAACTTTAGCTTCATAGGTCAAAGTTTCATTTCTAGAAGTAATGAAAGTTACTCGCACTTACTTGTTTAAATATGGATAAACGTGTATTCTTTCCATTAATTCGACATATTTTTCTGGGGTTAACTTTAGTACTGACTCCAATGCTTTGTCAGCTTTGAACTGTTTTCCATTCCAAAGGTTTTTTAAAAAATTGAATTGTGTAATCATTTCGTGATATGCAAATGTATTCCATAAACTTTGGTTTTCTTTTGGTATAGTATGATAACCGGTGTAATGGGGTGTGGAGGAAAGGTATAAGTTACTGTGAAAAACTTTAACCATCTTTGGATGGAAATGGAGGATATCGAATAAAACATTTGGAAGGTGATTTGCAGCCCCGTTAAATAAAAATTCTCCTGCTATCCTATATTGTCTGCCTTTATGAGCAGAAACTAATTTTCTCTGAAAATCATACTTAACAGATTTAAAACAAGCAAAGTCTAATTCATTAAGAAAATCAGTATGATCAAGCATATCTAATTCCGCTGCATTTCCACCATTATGATACGAAACATTTATTCTATTACCAGACCCCTTGTGTGGTAAGTGGGGTTCTCCTTTATAATTGAACCTAACCACAATATCAAAAGAATTTATCTCAGCAGATACATCCTCTTCTTTTGGTGCAGGGCCAACGATCGCTACCGTTTTCCCATTTATATAATGAAAAAAAGTCCAATCTTGCTCTGAGAAATGTCTCTTACATAATTTACTGGTTCGTTCTCTATCCCCAGTTAAAACAGAGAAGAATATCTCCATTCTGTTTAAGGATGACTCTTCTACTGAACTTTTCTTTACACTTAGAAGAGCTTGACTGGCTTTATTTAGCTCGCCTTGGTCCATATATGCTTTAAAAGCTTGTATGAGGTTTTCCATGCTTTTTGTATTATCTAAAGCTTGATAAACACTTTTAACCGCTTTTTCCCTGGCAATATTAGCAACCATAAATAAACCATTGTGGATACACAGGAACACTAAAAGGTTCCATCTATTTGGCGGCAGTAATGTTGTGTCTAGTTTTAAGGTGCTTTTTAAAAGCATATGGGAATAATTTAAAAGGTATTTTTTACTATTATGCCTTTGCTCCATCGATTTTAGAAGAATGATAATATATTTCTCTGATAACCCTTTATAGCTTTTTAAGCTGCTGTTAAATAGATCATGTAACAGCGATACCCCTGACTGAAAAGCTTGATTCGTTCCATTTTCCGCTATACTTACTAGCTCAGATTGCACTTCCTTGCCGTTAACCAAGCTTATCTCCCCCTGTGACTAAGCTTCTGCAACTATCCTTGGGGTGTATGAACTTTCTTCTTGTATCTATGTCCATAGCTGATAAATTTTTGTAAATCCTTTATAAAATAAATATGTTTCCAGTTACATTATTGTTCCAACTTAAAAGGGATTTGGGGAGAAAAAAGGCATCTCACTTATGGTTTTTTGGGTAAGTCTTTATTCACCCTAACCCATTTTCCTTCATCCAATCATTCATCCTGTTGTAAAAATAAGTACTATCATTTTTGACATTTTCATTTATCTTTCTATACCTTGATTTTATCGCTTCTTGATTCCTGAGAGTATATTTTAGCTGCTCAGTTAATTCCTTCTGAAATCCATTTTTATTAACTTGAATAACTCTGTCAGATAGATTTAATTCATTATACAAATCACTAATTTTTTTATAACTGCTTAAAGCAATCGTTGGAATGTTCTGAGCAATAGAGCAGACATTACTGTGAAATCTCATACCAAGTATAAATTCGCATTCCTTATAGAGTCCAAATAGATATTCCTCAGAACCTGGTCCAGTCAGACAAGGGGCTGTCACTATTCTGGTCCTTCTATATCGATCATCTATTTTTTCGAGCAAATCAGTAATTGCTTTTAAATCGCTATAAATATGTGGAAATAATATGATTTGATAGTCACTATTTCCTTTTAAGAATGTGTTCAACTCTTCGGAAAGGCCATTAATGAAGTCATGATAGTCAATGCCGTCTTTTAAATCCTTATTAAATCGAATATCGATCATGTCAGAAACAATGTTAATTCCAATCGTTTTTCGATTATTATTTAATTCAGGAAAATGAAACTTCTTTGTTTTCAAGAAAAAAGCGCCATCTGGAACCCTGTGAATACTATCAACATATTTTTCTCCATATAGTTTTTTAATAGTGTTGTATGAGCCATCATTCCTGACACTTACTAAATACTTATTGCTTTTTGTTATTGTATCTAAAAAAGATCCAAATTTTCTAATAGCACTTTCACTAGCTCCTTTGGCTAGATCGCATCCTAATCCATTGAACAGAATGGGTGTATTTATTTTATCTAAAGAATCTTTGCTGATATTTATTGTAGTTCCGGTAATGGAGTAATCCCACTTCAATTCAAAGAAATTCCCGCCGCCAATGATGATTAGATCATACCTGTTACATATGTCGATAAATTCGAAATGATTAAAATCTCTCGTACCCCATGATTGATAAAACTCTCTCATTTCCATTTCTTCATAATCGATTTCACAGTCCAGTGTTTCCTTTATGTTCTGCCTAAAACCGTTATGATTAGCATTGTCACCGATATTCCCATGAAAACTAGCGATATGCAAAGCTCTAATTCTTTTCATACTCTTCCTCTTCCTTCCTTTACGTAAGGAGTCAAGTAATCTTAACTACTTTTTCAATACTGTGAGGATAGTGTCACATTTAAAATTAGAAACCAATTGTTCTTTATATTTATCGTTAAGCCATGCTAACTCTACCGGAGGTTCAAAAATAGGATCACTTAGTTGCGGTTTATTAGTAATTAACCAGTTTGCCATGTTTAAAAAGGAATATCTTTGGACACCTGTAAATTCTTTTGTTTGAACCTTAAAATTTGATAGCAGTAAATCTATGCTTTTCTTATTAAAATAGGATAAGTGAGCACGCTGCCAGTAAAAATTATGATAAGCTTCTGAAATAGATAACAAATGATCATCTACATTAGGAACCTCAATAATTAAATAACCGTCTTTTTTTAGAAACTTGAACACATTTCTTAAAAATTTTACTGGGCTAGATATATGTTCTAAAACATGAAACAAAGTAACAACATTATATTTTACTACATAATCTTTTGGTGTCGTTTCAGAAAGTAGGTTAATATCCAGAATAGGGCGTTTACAATTCTCTCTGGCAATTAATCTTCTAGATATGCTTGTTTCTAATCCATCTGCTTCAAACCCTTGATTATTAAGACTTTCAACAAAGAATCCATATCCACAACCGATATCTAATATGTTTGAATGCATATTTATATAATTCTTAACAAGTTCTACTCTTCTTTTAGTATCTGGTAATGCTTTCTCGCGGGCTCCTTCAACTGTAATGTTGCTAACAAATTCCGCCTGACTATTTTTGTTATAAAAATTTTCATCATCCTCCACACGAGGTAAGGGTGTAAGTTGATAATGATGACAATTATTACATAACACTACATTATGATCATTGCTGTCTCTTACGGTCTTGTGTATTACTTTGCAGTTATTGCTGCTGCATATTAAGCAATGAAAGTCCATAGAAAACCCCTCTTCACGTTGTTTTAGGTACAAGGGGAATAAGCCTAACAGCGGCCTGACGTTAAAATGCTGCTTCTTATTATCTATATATATATGTGTCGTACCAGTGAGTTTAAACATTTTTGTGAAATAATTTACGATTATCCCTTGCTATAAACAAACTATGATCGGAATACTCACTATGTTAAAGAGAGATACCCCGATCTTTATCATTACTATACAATTAATCTTATCATTCACATCCTGCCTCCCTGTAACCGAAGAAGAGACTGAAATGGAATCAGACACCAAATTGCTATACAACTTAAAATACGCGGGCTCCTGGTATCAGTATTTCGCCCCCATGCTTCCCTCTAGTGTACATGTTCGTGTGTCAAAAAAAAGCAGTGGGTATCATCCAGTCCTGCAATCGCTATGCGAAACCTTAAACAATAATGAATCATTGCGTTCGATGATCTTGCAAATCGATTTGGAATTACTCGAACTGAATCAACTTGGCAGCAAATGGCTGCTTACCGTTTTATACTTCCTTAAATCTCCTGGAAGAGATCTGTGTTTCTAAGAAGACTTACATAGTAGACGCATCCATGATAGGATCATATTGAAACGTTATACTATTGTGGGGGTGAATGATTATTATGAAAAAACTATTTGGTGTAACGACAGCTATGGTTACTCCCATGAATGAGGATGGGACGATTAACTTACAAGAGACAGAAAAGCTAACCAATTTTCTGATTGAGAAAGGGGTTGACTGTCTCTATCCATTGGGAACTACTGGAGAAATGTTTAAATTAACCATTGAAGAACGTAAGCAAATTGCTGAAAGTGTAATTAAAACAGCGAATAACAGAGTAAATGTTTTCATTCATGCAGGAACGATGAATACACAAGATACTCTAAATTTGGCAATGCATGCTTGCGAGTCAGGAGCAGATGGGATTGGTGTGGTGACTCCGGCATTTTTCTCGGTAAGTGATCTAGAGATAGAGAATTACTACGCGACTATTGCTAAGAGATTACCTGAGGATTTCCCTATTTACTTGTACAGTATTCCGCAATTATCAGGGAATAAACTATCAGTAGAGGTTGTTGCAAGTTTAGCTGAACAATTTCCAAACATTATAGGTATTAAATACAGCAATCCGGATTTTAATACATTAAAGGATTATATAAAGGTCAGATCAGGTAATTTCTCTGTTCTTACTGGAGCAGATACGTTATTTTTACCAGCACTTGCCATGGGATGTGATGGAGTGGTATCAGGGGTCTCGGGAGTATTTCCGGAACCGTTTGTAAAAATATACAAACAATATCAAGAAAACCAGGTCGATAAGGCACGGGAAATTCAGCATATTGCCGATGAAATTATTCAAATTTTGCATGGGGGAGCAAACATATCTTACTTTAAAAAAGCACTAGAGCTGCGCGGTATTCAGGCAGGTTCCGTGAAAGCGCCTCAACTTGATATTAATGCTAATGAGATTTCAGCATTAGAAAAAGAAATAGATCAATGGAAAGAAAGATACTTTAAGCTATAATAATGGTATTTATTGTTCTACACAATACATCTGTTATTGGCTTATACAGCTAGCGAACCTAGAATCTATTCCATATTTTTTACAAGACCCATATCACTTGTTTTAATAATTATAGCAATACTGTCCCTTATTCTTCCTGTCATCAGGAAATTGATTCAGCGGAAAAAAGGCAGTGCATAAACTTTTTACTAAGGGGGTGTAACCATGGATAAACCAAAAGTAACGGTCATAGGAAGTATAAATATGGATTTATTAACTTCGGTATCAAGATTACCTAATCAAGGCGAAACAATGGTTGGGGATACATTTGAAATGAAGCCGGGAGGTAAAGGTGCAAACCAGGCTGTTGCTGCATCAAGATTAGGTGCTCAAGTAGCTATGATTGGGAAAGTGGGGAATGATGCACTGGGGAAAGACTTATTAAAGCATCTTGCCAATGAGAATATTGATACATCGAGTATAGAAATTGATCAGGAATTAAGCACAGGGATTGCCAATATTATTCTTTATGAGAAAGATAATAGAATAATGATTATTCCAGGTGCGAATAATGCTGTCACTGAGGATTACGTAAATAAATGGAGAAGGGAAATCTTAGATAGTGATATTGTGATAATGCAAATGGAGATTCCTGTTCAAACTATCATTTGGTGTGCTGATTTATGCGGGGAAAACAATATTCCCTTTATTCTAAATCCAGCGCCTGCAATGAAATTACCGAGTGATGTATTTGATAAGGCTTTGTATATTACACCTAACGAAGAAGAGGGTAACTGCCTGTTCGGTGATAATAATGAAACGTATCGTGATAAGCTGATCACAACGATTGGTTCTAAAGGGGCCTTATATAATAACAAGGTTATAAACACTTATCCGTCTGAGGTTGTAGATACTACAGGAGCTGGAGACACTTTTAACGGGGCATTAGCGTTTTTCATAGCTTCCAATACGCCGATAGAGGATGCTATATATAAGGCAAATATTGCTGCATCACTAGCAATTGAGCACTTAGGAGCACAACATGGTATGCCAAGTATACAACAAGTGGAAGAGAGGCTAACCGAGATTAGGATGGGGCAGTGACAAATGATAACGTGTAATAACTTACAGCCTACCATTTCATACAGTGCTGAGATATAATTAAACTGTAGGAATACATCCCGAAATTGTGTAAATACATGATATGGAGAAGTCTAGCGTTATTGCTAGACTTTTGCTTATCCTCTCCTGTGATTGTTATTCCTATCCCTGGTTAGAGTTGCTGCCTTATATGCAAACTTCCTTTGTATGAACCCCTTAGCCTCATTTCTTTCCGCTATTTTTTCAACTAGACTATATTCATAAAGTATAGTTTACTTTTTTTTATCCAAGCTAATTACATCGGTTTAAATATGCAAACATTCTCTGCACCAACCATCGTTTACCGATTTAAAAAAGTGGGAATTAAGTTTGTATCTGTGTCCATTGGCATTGACTAAGATATGCGCAAGTTTTTCTCGATAAACTCTTGGGTAGAATTCCGCAAGGCCTCTCCTTATCAAATCTTCAACTATTATCAAAATTAATTAGTAACAGAGACGGCGCTTACCTGCTGATCTTTTAGTCAAACATTTTAACAATTACTTAATATTTGTAACCAAAAGTGGAGGTATATCATGCATTCGAGCAATTTTTTTCAAGCGAAAGACGGTCTTCAGCTTTTTTATCAGACATGGGTTCCTTCCAAGCCGAAAGCTGTTATCATTATTATTCATGGCGCAGGTGAACATTCTGGCAAGTACCGGCCTTTTAGTGAACAATGTATGAAACAGGATATCGCTGTCGTAGGTTTTGATTTAAGAGGATTTGGTCAATCAGAAGGAGCCCGAGGGCATATCAACACATTTCAGGAATATATAGATGATTTGCATAAATTGATGGAATGGGTATCAACAAGGTTTGATGGTTTGCCAATTTTCTTGTTTGGTCATAGTTTGGGCGGTTTAGTTGTAATCCGCTACAGCCAGATTTACGCGAATGAGACAAAAGGTGTCATTTTATCAGCGCCTGCGCTCGCCTTACGTTACAAAATCCCAATTCTTGCAAAGAAAGCATTAGAGATTTCATCGCGATTCGTTCCTGCGTTATCCATTAATCCAATGAAATGGCAGTCCATTATCAGGAGAATGGGGCATTTGGCGTCATACCTTCCTCCGGAAAATGCACTACTTCATGATCCTTATATGACTGCTGAGATTACACCTAAGTGGTTAGCGGAACTGTTGCAAAATGGGGTGAATGCCTTAAGGGATTCAGCTTCCTTTCGTTATCCTGTACTTTGTGTATATGATGAGAAAGATCCAATTATACAGCCTGTTATTATACAGAACTTTTTGGATAAATTAGAGGTTGATAAGAAATGGTTATCTTTTAATGACGGTTTTCACCATATATTACATCCCAGTTATCACCAAAAAACGATTGCTGATATCCTGAACTGGATGGATCACCGGATATAAAGGGGAATTAGCCATCCTTTATATTATCGCCAATTTATTTTGTTAGAAAGAATAATTAATAAAGCAGTATACTTTTGGCCCCCACTAAATATTCAGTGGGGGGAAATATTATGGGGATAGTTCTATCGCTAACTATGCTGTCATGGCACAAAAAACCTAGCCTTTTAATCAATAAAAGCTTTTCGCTCATTTAGTTGAAATATAATCAATAGCAGATTTAAATTTGTTATTGTTTCTTTTTTCTTTTTTCTTTTACATCTTCTCTCTTCCTCTGCCCACACTGTATCATTGGGTAAGTCATTGTCAAAAGCCTGTCCGATCTTTTTGTGATTCAACAATTGTATTTCGACTGATTCCTTATTGGAAATAGCACACCTTATTTTGTTTATACTTTCCTCATCAATGTTTTCCCCTCGAAGGAAGCAACAGTCTACGTTTCTTATATCCGGTTCACTCATAAAACCCATTAACAAAAATAATCGGGTTGACAGCGAAAGCAATTTAATAATATGTATAAATATAAATAAACCACACTATATCCTCTGAAAATTCCTGTATTAAATTAAATGTGTTATATTATTTGAAATTAAATCTAGATATATGTTGCATTTATTGTTACAATATACCATATATTAAATCAACTGATGCTTGAAAGGAGCCCCTGCTTTGAACACAAAATACTTAGACCTGTTATCAGAAAAATACAATTCCGAAGAAAAAGTCGTCACTGAAATCATCAATCTTGAAGCAATTCTCCATCTCCCTAAAGGAACGGAACACTTTGTTAGCGACTTACACGGGGAGTATCATGCATTCCAGCACGTGCTTCGTAATGGGTCGGGTAAAGTAAAAGAGAAAATTAAGGATATTTTTAAAGAAACCATGACAGAACAACAAATTAATGACTTTGCCACACTAGTGTATTACCCGGAAGATAAAATCAAATTAATGAAAAATAAATTGACCAATAAAGATGAGCTGCACAAATGGTACCAAAAAGTGATTTGTGACATGATCACATTGATTCCATACGCCTCTTCTAAATATACAAGATCTAAGCTGCGTAAAGCATTGCCGGAGCAATTTGTTTTTGTTATTGAGGAATTGCTTTATAAATCGGATAAATACTCCAATAAGAAAACATATTATGAACAAATAACGCAACAGATTATCACACTGGGACAATCAGATAAACTGATTACAGGACTCGCTTATACAATCCAGCGCCTTATTGTTGATCATTTACATGTGGTTGGCGATATTTATGACCGTGGTCCGGATCCGGACAAAATCATGGATACTCTCATAAACTATCACTCTCTGGATATCCAGTGGGGCAATCATGATGTGCTCTGGTTAGGTGCATATGCAGGTTCCAAAGTGTGTCTTGCTAATATTATCCGGATTTGTGCCCGTTACGATAATCTGGATATTATTGAAGATGTATATGGAATTAATCTTCGTCCTCTGCTTACATTAGCAGAGAAATATTATGATGATAATCAGCCATTCCGTCCGAAGCAGCATAAAGATAAACCAATATCTGAACATGAAACATTGCAGATTACCAAGATTCATCAGGCAATCGCGATCATTCAGTTTAAATTGGAAAGTCCCATTATTAAACGACGCGAGTTTTTTAATATGGAAGATCGTTTGGTTCTCGAGCAGATTGATTATGAAAATCAGGAAATAACAATCTATGGCAAAACCTATCCGTTGGAAAATACGTGTTTTGCGACAATTGATCCAGATAATCCGGCGAAATTATTAGCGGAAGAAGAAGAGGTTATTAACAAGTTATTAGTGTCAGTGCAACATTCAGAGAAGCTTGCTCGACATATGAAATTTTTAATGAAAAAAGGCAATCTTTATCTGCCTTACAATGGCAATCTCCTTATTCATGGATGTATTCCGCTAAATGAAAACGGCGAGATGGAGCAAATGGAGATTGAAGGTAAGGTATACAAAGGCCGTGCATTGTTAGACCAGTTTGAAAAGTATTTACGATACGCCTTTTCCCATCGTGAGGAGACAGATGATTTAGCAACAGACATGGTGTGGTATCTATGGACAGGGGAATATTCTTCCCTGTTCGGTAAACGAGCGATGACGACATTTGAACGGTATTTTATTAAAGATAAAGCATCACATAAAGAAGTGAAAAATCATTACTATTATTTAAGAGAAAATGAAGATGTGTGCCGCAGGATATTAGAAGAGTTTGACCTGGACCCAGACCAGGGGCATATTATTAACGGTCATACACCGGTGAAGGAAATCGAAGGGGAGAACCCGATTAAGGCAAATGGCAAAATGATTGTCATCGATGGTGGCTTTTCTAAAGCATATCAATCCACTACAGGAATTGCTGGCTATACGTTGCTATATAATTCCTTTGGTATGCAGCTCGTTGCCCACCAGCATTTTAATTCGAAAGAAGAAGTGATCAACAATGGAGCAGATGTCCTTTCAGTAAAACGAGTGGTTGATAAGGAATTGGAACGGAAAAAGGTTGGAGAAACAAATGTCGGGAAAGACTTGCAAGAAGAAATTACTATGTTGAAGAAATTGATGGAATATCGGTACATGAATTAACCGAAGAGCATACTTGAAATTTCTCTCGATTCATGAACCATGATATCTTTCTCGAAAGCAATTCAGTATTTATTTGATGCTTTTTGTGGTAATAATAACAGTAGATAGTGTTGAACTATTTATGATACTGAATTCACAAGAGGAGGACATCATGCAAACAAAAGCAGTGATCATTAACCAATATGGCAGCAAAGACGTCTTAGAAGAAGGTACAATCACATTACCTGAACTAGGAGCCAATCAAGTGTTAGTTCGGGAAAAAGCTACATCCATAAACCCGATAGATTGGAAATTACGAGAAGGATATTTAAAGCAGATGTTCGACTGGGAGTTCCCGATTATTCTTGGCTGGGATGTTGCCGGAATCATTGAAGAAGTAGGGTCAGCAGTAACGGATTGGAAAGCAGGGGATGAAGTTTTTGCTCGTCCTGACACTACCCGCTTTGGAACCTATGCGGAATATACGGTTGTAGATGATAACCTATTAGCGAAAAAACCTGCGAACATTTCTTTTGGAGAAGCAGCAGCAGTTCCACTTGCCGGATTAACAGCATATCAAGCATTGTTTGACCATGGAAAATTAGAAAAAGGGGAAAAGGTGCTTATTCATGCAGGTGCTGGCGGTGTTGGAACATATGCGATTCAATTAGCGAAGGAAGCTGGTGCATATGTTTATACAACTGCCAGTCCAAAGAATCATGAGCTGCTTCAATCATTAGGAGCAGATGAAGTGATTGATTATCACACAACGGATATTAAGGATGTTTTAAAAGATATTGACCTAGTCTTTGATACGATTGGTGGCGAGACACAAAATAATAGTTTCGATGTCCTGAAAGAAAACACCGGGAGACTCATTTCCATTGTTGGTGAACCAAATCAAGATAAAGCAAATGAAAGAAATGTGGAAGCCAAAGGCATCTGGCTTGAACCAGATGGCAAACAACTAAGCAAACTGGCCGCACTATTAGAAAATGGAAAAATGAAAAGCATTGTTGGCAATACTTTTCCACTGTCGCAAAAAGGTGTGTATGATGCCCATGCATTGAGTGAAACACACCATGCAGCAGGGAAAATTGTAATATCAGTCGATTAGAACAGAGGAATAAAACAACCAATAATTCTCCGTGATTATTGGTTGTTTTTCATTGCTTTTTGCTAATTTTACTGTTCTACCTAAATTATCTTTTCCAAAGAATATAAAGAAGGATTAACATAACAATATCCAATCGAGCTTCGAAGGCGAATTGAAATAATCCATTATGAAGCAATGGAACCTTCGTTAACAGAAGTGCAACGGCCATAATAACTAATAATGGCAGAGCAGCTTTCCTTACATAATAATTACTTGCAATCAGCACACCACAGATCAATTCGGTAATTCCAACAATTAATACAACCACATCAGGGTACGGCAGCCCATAACTAGCGAATGCACTGGTTAAATCGGCAACAAATAATTTCATAATAGCCGAAACAATAAAAACATAGCCAACTGCATAGCGTATTAAATGGGAAGATGACAAATAACTGGGCATAATTAGCCTCCTTGCCTTTTTTCTAATATGTATGCAAAAGAGGGGACGGGCTATACCAACAATATAAAAACAAGTCAAATCCAGCTGTTAAAAAATGAAACCATATTCTTCTTTTGACGTAAGCATTATGGAAATACATTAAAATCGGCCGGAGATGATAAGAGTGGGATTGGTTTATATGTTGTCCATTGTTGTTGCCGTTATTTGTTTATTTGTTGCACTATTCCAAGTATTCCTTGCACTAGGATATCCTCTCGGGGAGTTTGCTATGGGGGGATACTATAAAATATTGCCAGGGAAATTGCGGATAGTCAGTGCAGTCAATGCTATTATTTTATTGTTATTCGGTTTTGTGTTTTTGCTGCATTCGAACATAATAAGTGGTTTCGATTTTATAGCTACCAATATATTTGTATGGATTATTACTATCTTTCTTGGGATAAACACAATCGCTAACCTGATTTCGCGCAGTAAGAAAGAGCGGTATGTGATGACACCAATCTCTGTTGTTGCTTTTATTCTATGTTTATATATTACTTTAGCTGTAAGTTAATACCTCATTATGTTTTAGCAAATCCGTAGGCAAGTGTTCACTAAATAGGATTTCTCTAATAAAAAAAGGAACCCTGTTTTAAAGAGTTCCTTTTTGTGATTCCGCTTAACTAGGCAGCAGCGATGTCCCTTTCGTTTTTCGTATAATAACTTTCGCTTCTCATAATCAGTGCACCTGCAATCACAAAGATCAGAATGAAAACAGATAACGCGACATACCCATTCTGGAATCCGATGCTGGCATATAATAATCCCATTACATAAGAGAAGACGGTGATTCCGACTTGTTTTGCAAAGTTAAATCCAAGCATATAAACTGTTGCCGATAAACGAACATCAAATACACCAGTAATATATTTCATAATAGAAACCAGCATTAATGGCATTTCAACAGCTGCTAACAATCTCCAAAAAGCCAACATCCAGATTTCTGTGAAAAAGGCTGATCCTAGAACGCGGATGAACAAAACAATTCCTGCTAAAATAAGACCGTTCTTCGCACCAATTTTATTAATAAACCATGGCGCAAGGATCATAAAGCCTGCTTCCATGAATACTTGAACAGAAGCAATTCGGCTAAATACTAACTCCCCTCTTGATGCATCATCGAAAAAGCTTGCAAAATAGTTCGGGAATTGCTGGTCAAAAACGTCAAACATTGTGGCAATCCCGATCATCATAAGACAGAATCCCCAAAAGCTTCGATTCTTAAATACATTCATGATATTTTCTTTTGTAACGGGAGTCTCTTCCTCTTTTTCTGCAGAAGCATTTGGTTCATTCTCTGTATTTTTCACACGAAGTGTCCATAAGAGAACGCCAAGTATTACTGCAGATACCGTACATGCCCAGAAAATGCTGTATGGATTACGAACAAACATAATACCACCAACAAATGCAGCAGTACCGCCAGCTAGTGAACCGAATAAACGAACATGTCCATATTCATAATTGCTTGCACGTGTGGAGCGCTCAATATATGCCTCTACGACACCAACCCCACCATTTAAACATAAACTTAAGTAAGCACCACCAATGATTGCGCCAAAAATTGCATTAATCTCCAAAAGTGGTATAAAGGCATATTGGACAAATGGTCCGATAAACAAAAGACATAGTACGACAAAGCCGAATAAGTATTTTTTTAAACCTAGTTTATCCTGGACAACTCCATATATTGGCTCCAGAATTAATGCCGTAACCGCCATTGCGGAAAATACTAAACCGGCAACACTTGTACTAAGCTCTGCTACATTGTTTAACCAAAACGGAAGGAAGGCAAATATTAATGCCCATACCATGAAGTAAAAATAATACATGCCCCCGAAATTCCAAAATTTTAACTGTTTTAAATTATTCATTGCTGTCTGCTCCTTCTTTCTTATAAAACATCAGGTGTTTTTGGTGTCCATCTGTCATCAGGGACAGGTTTGCCGAAAACCGGATCGCCATTTTCATCCCATTCAATCTTCTGTGCTCTTGCTTGGCGATTAGGATCATACAATGGATCTCCAACTATTTCGGTATAATTTCTAGCATGATAGATTAGGATAGTATCCTTACCATCCTCAGATTCTGTAAAGCTATTATGTCCTGGGCCGTACTGGCCGTTCTCAGGAGCACTTTGGAATACAGGTTCCTGGCTTTTCGTCCATGAGTCAGGATCTAATAGATCAGCATCTTCATTTGCTGTGAGAATACCCATACAATAATCGACACCAGTAGCGCTGCCTGAGTATGTGATGAATACTTTTCCATTCTTTATTAAAACGGCAGGTCCTTCATTTACCCAAAAACCTTTAATTTCCCATGACAACTCAGGTTTTGTAAGCATTACAGGTTCTGTCTTCAATGTCCAAGGATTTTCCATTTTTGCAATATACAAATTCGAGTGACCTTTAATCTCTAAATCTTGTTGCGCCCATACATAGTACTGCTCACCTTTATGGAAAAATACAGTAGCATCTAATGCGAACGTGGACATTCCTGTTTCTACTTCCCCTTTTTCAACCCAGTTACCTTTCATAGGATTTTCTGATGCGTTTTCAAGAACGTACATTCTGTGGTTAAATGTATCATCATCTATGTTTGTGTCAGGAGCCGCTGCGAAATAAATGTACCATTTATCATTCGCGCGGTGAATTTCCGGTGCCCAGATCAATTCACTCAATGGACCGCTTTCATGTTTCCACCAAACCGCCACTTCTTCTGCATCATGCAGTTCATTTAGCTTTTTGGCTCTTCTTAGTACAATACGATCGTACAGTGGATGAGATCCTGTAAAGTAGTAATAACCATCCGAATGTTTATAAACGAAAGGATCAGCACGTTGTAAAACGATTGGATTTAAAATTTCTTCTGCCATTTTTATACACCCCTAAGTCATTTTTATAGAAAGACATTAATCGATAAATTCAAAAGAGTTAACCCTTTTCATAATTATCAATAGCTTTCCTGTATGTTGTTCTTCTTAAATGATTATGTTTCTTACATTGTAGAAGGATAACACTTATACGTATAAGTGTCAAATGCTAATAAAAAATATTTGTTCAACTTATTGGATAATATTACTTAGGAGTTAAGCGAACCAGTTGGGGTATATAGCTTGTCTAGACTGAATTTGAGAGAGGATATATCAATAAGTAAGGCATTTTGGCATAACTACTAAAATAACATTCGTACATTTAGTTACTGTTAAAACATTAATTATGCGTATAAGATTTGGTTGTTGGGAAGATGCAGCAGGAAGTTTCTCCGTCGGTTTACACTGATAGATGAAAATATGATTATTAGAGGAAATGGAAGAGGAGAGAATACTTAACATTTAATTTACAAAAATCTATCAATAGTCTAATACTGCACTGATAGAATGAGATTATAATATGCCAGAAAGGAAGATGTTATGAGAAAAAGTACACTTTTACGAAAGCTGGCACTTTCTGCATTAACTCTATCAATTGAGTGAAGATGGCATAGGTTTTCATGTATATGATGTTGGTGTAGCCGCAGATGGGTTACGCGGTGAGAAAATGATTAAAGATGAGGATGGGAATTATGTCCCGCAAAACTTTAACACATACACTGAATGGAGTGCGACCCGCAATGAGCCTGAGTTATGGGCAACCAATGAGAATGGTGTGAAACATTTGATTGATGGTGGATTACATTATGGCCATCTACAAATGGATTTTGAAAAGACAGAAACAGGTACGGCACTGACATTATCACCTGTTTATATTTTCCCGGTTCTTGACGATAATTATGATTTAGTCCGAACAGAACGACGTGTTTATAATGATGTGCAGAAAGTTTATTTTGATGCGAATGGAAATATGGTAAGTGCTTCAGCAAAAGGCAGCTAGATTTCAACTTCTCGGCTGCCTTTTTGCTTTTTCATTAACGTAAATAGGAAAAAAATAAGGAATAAAGGAGAATGAGCATTGAAAAAGATAATTGCTTTTGTATTGATCCTAGTCTTAAGTATTCTCACTGCTTTTCCAGCTTTGGCTGAAACAAAACATGCATTTAAGGATATTGCGAACTCCCCTTATAAAGGGGAAATTAATCAATTGGCATCAATGGGGATAATAAACGGGATGCCAAATCAAAATTTTTATCCTGATCGTTCTTTATCACGTGCAGAAGCTGCTGTATTGTTAAACAGAGGTTTTCAATTGGCAGAAATTAATCCTACAACGCCAATTGACCCTAATGTCGAAAAGAAGCTAACCTATCAAGACCCATTAACAGCTATTGATGAATCTTTTACTATCCCAACTGCAAAGAACTTACAAAATCATTGGGCATTAGAAGAGCTGGAAGGGTTATTCAGAATTCGGGCAATTGAACCTTCCGAGGAAAACTATGATCCTAACGTGTCAGTAACATATAATGAATGGACAGAGATGGTTGGGAAGATTATTTTTGGTGCCCAACAATCCATCGATTTTAGTAAAAAGATGATCGAATATGGCTTCATGACAGAGGAGAAAGTTCAACTAAACAAACCAATCCCTCGTGAGGAGGCAGCGCAAAGTTTATATGATATTCTATCACACCCCGATTTTCAAATAATTACAGTCTTTGCGACGGCTGACATCCACGGACATTTACAGCCATATCTCCCATCTGGTACGGAACAGGAAATTGGTGGTTTAGCTAAAATGAGTCATATCGTGAAACAGTTCCGTGCATCCCACCCAAATACACTATTAATTGATGCAGGGGATGCTCCTTATAATACAAATATCGCCAATCTTTCAGAAGGAGCTGCAACAATAGAAGTAATGAACGAAATGGGCTATGATGCGATGGTTCTGGGTAATCATGATTTTGATTTTCCTTTTGATGTAATGCAGCGAAATGAAGAATTAGCTCAATTCACGTTTTTGTCTGCAAACACGCTTTATAATGGAGAACACCCCGATTTTCTTCAACCTTATATTATGAAAGAAATTAATGGGACAAGCATTGCCATTGTTGGGGTAACAGATGATCAAAGTCACCATTTCACTCATCCGAAAAATGTGGAAGGAATCACCTTTGAGGATCATTTTGAAGCAGCAGAAAAAACGGTCCAAGCTGTTAGAGAAGATGCAGATATTGTTGTTGCATTATCCCATCTTCATGGAGATAACGAAGTATTACCGAATAAAGTGGATGGATTTGATTTAATAATCGGTGGCGGGGAAGATATTGTTGATTTTCCAAAACAAATTGGGAATTCATGGTTGATCGCTCCAGGAAAGCATTCAGAAACATTGAACCAGATTAACATTCAAATGCTTGGTAATGAAATGTTGGGATTTAATTTTGCTCATATTTTCATGACACACAATCTGGAAAATGATCCAGCTGTTGAAACGATTATTGAAAAATATGAAAGTCAAATTAATGAAGAAATGAAAGAAATTATTGGCGAGTCAACCGTTGAGTTAAATGGAGAACGTGAAACAGTAAGGTTGAAAGAATCCAATCTGGCAAACGCGATTGCGGATAGTTTAAGGGCATTAACAGGGGCAGATATTGCATTGCAAAATGGTGGGGGAGTTCGTGCAAGTATTCCCCAAGGTAAGATTGCATTAGAGAACATATATGAAGCCCTGCCGTTTGATAATACAGTAGTAATGGTGGAAGCAAGCGGACAAACGATTTGGGAAGCGTTAGAGCATGGGGCGGCTTCTTACCCATCTGCATCTGGCAGTTTCCTCCAAGTTTCTGGATTAAACTATACTATCGATGCATCCCAAAACCAAGGCTCCAGAGTGGTAGAAGTCCTTGTTGACGGAGAACCAATCGATCTGGAAAAAACCTATACGGTTGCTGCTAATGACTTCTTGACAGGCGGTGGAGATTTATTCACAATGCTTAAGGAAGACACTGTAGAAGTATTGCGAACAAAGCATTTCTTGCGTGATGCTTTTGCAGAGTATGTAAAAGAAAAAGGAAGTATTCACCCAGAATTAGAGGGGAGAATTGTTATAGTAAATGAGCAATAGGGACAGGTTTCTTTACGAAGACCAAGTTTACATCGGTAGCAAGGTATCTTCATAAATATTTGTTAGGATGAGCCATAAATAAAACAACTTATCCAAAAAACGAACGATGCAAGATTCAGAAATAGACGCTGATACTAAGCGTAGTCAAAAATGAGCACGTTCCTTTAGTTATCCACCATTATTTGTTATTTTTAGAGTAGGATTAATTGAAGGAGTGATAGGGATGGATAAAAATAAACAGATTCTTTTAGCGAAAAGACCAGAAGGAATGCCAGATCAAGCTACATTCCAAATGACAGAAAAAGAGATAACACAGCCAGAGAATGGGGAAATACTTATTCGCACATTATATGTTTCCGTTGATCCATATATGCGTGGGAGAATGATTGATGCACCATCATATGTAGCTCCATATAAATTGAATGAAGTGATTGGAGGTGGGGCAATCGGTGAGGTAATTACATCAGAATCTTCCAGCTTTAACGAAGGTGATATAGTAATTGGTGGATTTGGCTGGCAAACTTACTATACTGCTAAAGAAGATGAAGTAAGAAAGATTGATAAAGAGATTGCACCAATTTCCACACATTTAGGTATCCTTGGGATGACAGGGTTAACCGCATACTTTGGATTGCTTGAGATAGGGAAACCGAAAGAAGGAGAAACGGTTGTCATTTCAGGTGCTGCTGGTGCGGTAGGTTCTGTCGTCGGTCAAATTGCCAAAGTCAAAGGGGCAAAAGTAGTAGGAATTGCAGGTACAGATGAAAAAATTAAGTATTTAAAAGAAGAGCTCCATTTTGATGAAGCAATTAATTACAAAACAACAGAAAATATGGAAAAAGCTTTAGCAGAGGCATGTCCTAATGGTGTTGATGTATATTTTGATAATGTTGGCGGGGAAATATCTGATGCTGTATTTACATTGCTGAATAAATTTGCCCGAGTTTCTGTTTGTGGTGCCATATCCAGCTATAATTTGGAAACAAAAGATATCGGTCCAAGAGTGCAATCTCTATTAATTAAGAAGAGTGCCTTGATGCAAGGATTTACAGTCGGTGATTTTAAAGATCGTTTTAATGAAGGCACCGTCGCATTGGCGAAGTGGCTTCAAGAAGGCAAATTAACTTATGAGGAAACAATCAAAGAAGGGTTTGAAAACATTCCCGATGCTTTTCTTGATTTATTTAAAGGGAATAATATTGGAAAATTGTTAGTGAAAGTTGCGGAACCCTCAAAAGAATAAATCTTAACTTGCAGTAATTTTTAACAGCCCTCAACATATTGAGGGCTGTTATTTTTGATAGTAGTGAATTTTATTAAGTTTTTGTAAATTGTTATGTTGAACAATGCTGGATATGATAATATCCGTTTAGAGCAATGGAATTTTAGTTTGAAAGGAGATGAGTAAATGAAAAAGGAGCAAGGCTTATTAAAAACATTAATAGAAATTTTACTGATATCAACAAGATTAGGTTTTACATCATTTGGAGGTCCTGTCGCACACTTAGGATATTTCCATGAAGAGTACATACGCAGAAGAAGATGGATGGATGAAAAAAGCTATGCAGACCTTGTTGCATTATGCCAGTTTTTGCCTGGTCCGGCCAGCAGTCAGGTAGGGATCGGGATAGGTACAATGCGAGCAGGCGTCTTAGGGGGATTTGTTTCATTTCTTGGCTTCACACTGCCTTCGGTTTTTGCATTAATTATTTTTGCGCTCATATTGGAAGGGTTGGATGTTGGGGAGATAGGCTGGATCCATGGACTTAAAATCGTAGCAGTTGCTGTTGTAGCACATGCTATTATGGGAATGGCCCAAAAGTTAACACCCGATTTAAAAAGAAAAGCAATCGCATTATTAGCATTGGTCGGAACACTTTTATGGCAGGCAACTTATACGCAAGTAGCAGTGATCCTTTTAGCCGCACTTATTGGTTTTATTATTTATCGTAATCAAAAGGATGAAACTGCTACCAATTTTAAGCTCCCGATATCAAGAGGTTTTGCAATCGTATGTCTAGTATTATTCTTTGCTTTACTGGTTTTACTGCCGATATTAAGAGAGGTAACTACAAGTCAATGGATCGCAATGTTTGATAGTTTTTACCGCTCTGGCTCTTTAGTGTTCGGCGGCGGACATGTTGTTTTACCATTGCTTGAACAAGAGTTTGTGCCAACTGGCTGGTTAAGTGAAGAAGCCTTTCTTGCAGGGTATGGTGCTGCTCAAGCAGTCCCGGGCCCGTTGTTTACATTTGCTGCCTATTTAGGTGCCTTGATGAATGGTTGGACTGGCGGTTTGTTAGCGACAATAGCAATCTTTTTACCCGCATTTTTACTTATTTTCGGTACATTGCCATTTTGGGATAGTCTGAGACACAATCCAAAAGTGAAAGGTGCATTAATGGGAGTAAATGCGGCAGTTGTCGGGATATTAATCTCTGCTTTTTATCAGCCGATTTGGACAAGTACCATTTTGTCACCAATTGATTTCGCTTTTGCTGCTATCTTATTTAGTATGTTAGTTTTCTGGAAATTGCCACCATGGGTGGTTGTGCTGACAGGTGCAATTGGCGGTGCGTTAATGTCATATATTTAATAAAAATAAGTCCAGGTTGAAACGAACTTGGACTTATTTTTTTTGTAACGCAAAAGAGTGCCCATAAACCCCTCCCGTTCTTGCTCCATTACTATATCAAAAAGTATTCCTCTCATGCTGATAAGACTTAGTGTAATTCTTACGGTACCTCAAAGATTTCAAGCAATAAGTTGATTTAAAATTGGCTAAACCGGGGATTATGAGAGGTAGAAGTGCATGAAAAGGAGTAAAGGTTATGACAAAGAAGTATAAAATAATTCCATCATTATCGTCCCATTCCGTTTATTTGGCTTTTTTGTTAACATTAGTCGGCGGTTTTTTGGATGCATATACCTTTATTAGCAGGGATGGTGTGTTTGCTAATGCACAAACCGCAAATATCGTCATGCTGTCAGTTCATATCGGAAGTGGGGAGTGGAGAAATTCGCTTATTTACATTCCGCCTATTATTGCCTTTTTCCTCGGTGTAGTGGTCGCCGAACTTTTTAAACGTTCTCAATTAAGAGAATGGCTGTACAGTTATAGAAGAACAATACTGCTATTAGAATGTGTTGTATTAATCATTGTCGGCCTGTTGCCCACAAGTATTCCTAACATCATTGTTACTGTATGTATTTCTTTCGTATCATCTGTACAGATCTCAACTTTCACCTATTTAGATAGGTGGAAATATAATTCGACAATGACTACAGGTAATCTCCGTACAGCCTTTCAAGCTGCCTATTCGGCAGTTACCGAACACGATCAGGAAGCAAAAGAAAGGTCTATGAAGTTTCTGTCCATTATTCTCGCATTTTTATTAGGCGCCCTTATTGGAACGATCTCAACAACCTATATTGGGAATAGATCGGTATGGATAGCGGTAGGAATTTTATTTGTTGCACTAATTTTGTACCATAAAGATAAGGGATATTTTAAAAAACCTGTTAAGGAAAGATGGAGAAGGATTGTTAGATAGTATGAAACCAAATTCGAGCAGGAAGGAGTTGAGTTAGGTGAAAGTGGCAGAAAAGTCAAATATTAATTGGCTGGAGGATAGGACAATCCTGTTAGCGCCAACAGGCAGTTATGCATATGGAACAAATATTGATACATCTGATAGAGATTATAAAGGTGTTTGCATCCCGCCCGTGGATTACTATCTGGGATTGCAGTCCTTTAATGAATATAATACAACAGGTGGGAAGAATTTTAAAAATACGAAAGATGATATAGACATGATTATTATGCATATCAATAAATTTGTGAAAGATGCGAGGCAAGGTGTTCCCAACAATATTGAACTATTGTTTGTCCGTCCCCAAGATTATCTTAAAGTGACAGAGCTAGGACAAGTATTAATTGACCATCGGCATCTTTTTTTATCCAAACATATTCAGAAGAAATTTAGCGGGTATGCCAATTCACAGATACAAAAATTAAAAAAGAGTGCAGACAATAGTAGCAATGACTATGACACAAAACTTTTTATGCATAGCATTCGGCTGCTAACAAGTGCGATTGAGATATTGGAAACGGGAGATTTCAGTACATTTAGGCCGAATCGGAAATTACTGCTTGATTGCCGAAATGGGAAGTACACGTTAGCGGAAGCGATGGAGATGGTGGAATGGTATAATGATCAATTAAAGAAAGCTGGGGAAACATCCTCTTTACCTCCAACTTCCGATTATGAAAAAGTTAATCAGTTATTAATTTCTATTAATAAAGAAGGATTGTTATTGTAAAAGACCGCTAATGCATTCTTAGAGGCCGGATTAGTCATTTTATTCAGTTTCTGAATATCTTTTGACTTTCTGTGTTAGTTAGCTTTTTGGGATAGGTATACCTAATTACCATTTATTTCTTATGTGAGAAAAATAACCTGTAAGCACGAATATACATAAATAAAAGATTTTAAGGAAAACTATTATCAAATTTCTTAAAATCTGGAGGTAAAAATGACCATTGTCCGACTCGGTTATGTTGCAATGAGCAAATATATAAAGAATGCCTCTCCATCCCAAACGATGACATTTAAGCAATTTGAGAAAATCCATGACAGAGAGGCAGCTATTCGTAAATTAGAAAGAATTGCGTTAAGTAATTTACATAATACATCCAGAATATTAAAGCATAATGCAGCTTCAGATATCTACTTTTACCGTCTTACATCAAAGCTTATTCCATTGGCTAATCACGAAGAACTTTCTGGTTGGAATTATATGAAGCCACTTAACGAGAAATTAAAAGAAATTGGGGACTTTGTTAAGAAACATGACATGCGAATAGATTTCCATCCTGATCATTTTGTTTTACTAAACTCTCTTAAAAAAGAAATACTGAAAAATTCAGTGATGACATTGAAATTGCACTACTTATTATTAAAGGGAATGGGAATAGATCCTGAGCACAGGTGCGTGATGCATGTGGGTGGAAACTATAAAGAAACAGAGAAATCATTAGAGCGGTTCGTAGATAATTGGATGGTTGTACCTAGAGCGATACAAAAAATGATTATGCTGGAAAATGATGATACTTCTTTTACATTGGAGGACACACTGTTTTTATGTGAAAAATTAGGAATCCCGCTTGTATTTGATTATCATCACCACCTTGTTCATCATCAGAACAGGGAATGGACGGAGAACTGGGAGCGTATCCTGCTGACATGGAAGCATTCTCCACTCCCTGTTAAAATGCATATTTCCAGTCCGAAAAGTAATGAGAAGAAACGGCACCATGCTGACTATATTGATATCGATATGTTCTTCGATTTTTTAAAGGAAATAAATGGAACTGTACCGCAAATCGATTGTATGATTGAAGCGAAACAAAAAGATGCGGCACTCATTAAACTGATGAAACAAGTGCAATTACGGGACGATATAAAGATGATCAATGGATCGACGTTTGAATTAATATAGCGATCCTGTTAAGGTTTTAGGCAATTTTTCAGGGTTTATTGTAAGATAAATTTCATGAATCATGTCGTCAAAAATATAAAAGCTAATCGTGCTGCGAAGGGTATTGCCTGCATTGTTGACTATGCATGGCTGACCATTTGCTGATTCGAGTAAGGACCGGAAATCTGACGGCATTTTACTATTTATACCATACAAGAAAGCGAGAACCTTAGCTGAAGAGATAATTGGGCGTGTTGCGGCTTTTACTTTTCCGCCGCCGTCCGAATACAGAGTTACCTGGTCTGACACCAGTTTTAATAAATCTTCTGTACTTTCTTTTTCAAATGCGTGGATAAACCGTTGGATCAGTGATATATTTTTTTCATAGTGGAGGCTTTCATTCAATTCTCAACTTCTGATAACTTACGTTTGGAGCGGCTTAGCAGTCTGTTTTTCCTCTCCCGTCAACTTGCGCCCCTTTTTCTAAAAATAGTTACTGTTAAACCCGCTTTTGCTAAAAAGTTTGCTGCAATATATCCTGCCAGGCCGCCGCCAACAATCGCAACATCCCATATTTTTTCACACATAAAAAAACCTCCCTGTCTCATTTACAATTAAGACGAGACAGGGAAGTTTTTTGTGACAATATATAGATAATTTTTTTAAAATACTTCTGGAATCATTGTAAAACCATCAACGATCGTTTCTTCATCGACTTCAATCATTAAATAACGTTTTCCATCAAATTGAATTTGCTTCACAAATTTTAAATCTTGCGGACTGACAGCAATGTTTGCTACCTTTGTATTAATTTTTATCGACTTAGAGGTGAACTTAGGAACAATATTTCGTGCCTTTAACTCATATTTCTCATCATCAATAACGTTTTTAAAAGCTGATTCTACTTTTTCCGCAGTCACATCCTCTATCCCGCTCGTTCTTAAGACTTGCTCAACATCCTTGTAATCAAGCTTTGGTGTATCTTCCTCTTCATTGTCTTCAATCACACGGTTGATTTCTTCATAAACACTTGCAAGCTTTGAGGTACTAATTTGATGCCCAACAGCATCTCTAACCACTTCTTCAAAAACGATTTTGTCATCTTTTGCTGTTAAGGTTTCCTCTGCATTTAGGACATTTTCAATAAATTCAGGATCAGGCTCGTTCGCCTTTCCTGTTGCATAGAGGACATGATTTACATCAGCTGCATTATCTGTAAAGCATGGGAACAGAAACCCACCGACTGGTGCATTTAAATTAATCACAGGATCCACGACAACATGGTATTTGAATTCCTTTTCGACATAATCAAAATGGAGCTCTTTTTTGGGATCTTGCGTTTTGTTAATGCTGGAAAGGATAAAAGGGTGCGAGTAGACAGCATCTCTATCACTTTCTTCTGTTTCCTCATTGCTACGTTTCATAGGTTTCATGTATTCTGCCCGAATAAAAGTAACAACAATATCCATTTCATATTGTTTGTCATGAAGCATTTTTTCCACTATTTCAAGCATTTGTGTCTGCCATTCGGTTACTTCACTGCTTAGCAGCCCTTTATGTAAAATCAGCTGACTTGAGTTTTCTATATTTGACTGGAATTTTAGTTCAAAAAGCTTTTCATCCAAATTACCTGTCAGGACTTTTTTAAAGTTTGTCATAAACAGCTCTTGCTGATCTTGTTCAAGCATGGAAAAAGGCTGGAATTCCTGATGATATATATCACTCGATTCCTTCATAATATAGACATTATAAATATCGTGTATTTTTAATAAATCATTTTCTACTTTAAATTGTCTGCGAATTGCAGCAATATCTTTTTTATTCATATCCATCCACTCCTAGCCTTTATTATAACTTACAAATCTATGAAATTTCCAACATGATTGAGAAATATTCTAATTTTAAAAGGGAAAAATAGCATGCGAGAAAAGAATTGGACAAGCTAAGAAAAGAATTAGCTCGGTTAAATGCCAAAAGAGGAGGAAAAAGCAGTGAAAAGGCATTAAGAGGCTGTCTCAATGCCAAAAGAGGAGGGAAGAGCAAGAGAGAAGGCATTAAGAGACTGTCTCAATGCTAAAAGAGGAGGGAAGAGCAAGAGAGAAGGCATTAAGAGGCAGTCTCAATGCCAAAAGAGGAGGAAAAAGCAAGAGAGAAGGCAATAAGAGGCTGTTTCAATGCCAAAAGAGGAGGAAAAAGCAAGAGAAAAGGCAATAAGAGGCTGTTTCAATGCCAAAAGAGGAGGGAAGAGCAAGAGAGAAGGCATTGAGAGGCTGTCTCAATGCCAAAAAGAAGGGAGTAAAGTACTCACACAGGATTTAAAAATTATCAGGATCATTTTGTGAAAATTTTCGAACAATCAATTCATAAACAAGTAAATTCCCCTATACTCGCTTATAATAAATATAACCAAAAAGAAAAGAGGGATAAGATGGTTGGTTCTTTTGCAATAACTAATATTAATTGGAAGCGCATTATTATATTTTTACTGCTTGCTCTTATTCCGAATTATCTCATCATGCAAGTACAATTGGTTGGTCCGGTTGATGATTTAGTTGGCATCGGGACAGCAATTGACCTTGTAATCATTCTGCCATTAGCTATTTATTTTCTTGGATTTAAGAAGAGAGTTCCCTTGTTAGTATTGTTTGCATTTATATTCTGGGGAATGCTTCTTGCTAATTGGATTATTCCTCGTGAAGCGGATGGATATCTTACATACTTTAATTATTCGGTGATCATTTTAGAGGCAGGAATAATTTGCTTGGAGTTATTTTTATTTCTGGCAATTTTGAAAAGACTGCCACTACTTTTGGAAAATTATAAAAAAGAAAAGAATCACCATTATCATTTTTTAATCAGCTTATCCGCAGCTGCCGAAAGGGCATTCTCTTTTAAAAATGAAAAATTGAACAAATTCCGGCTAGTGATAAGGTTCCTTGTAACGGATATTGCTGCAATCTATTACAGTTTATTCAGCTGGCGCCAGAAAGCCCCGGTTTTAGCTAATGGTCACACATTTACTTTCCATAAAGACGGCGGTTATCAAGGTATCATTTTTATGCTGGTACATGCAATGATTTTGGAAGTGGTGGCTGTTCATATTTTAGTTGCTCAATTTAGCCATGTAGCGGCATGGATTCTAACGATATTTGATGTTTATGCCTTGTTGTTTATTATTGCAGATTACCAGGCGATTCGTCTCTCTTCTATTGTACTGGATGAAAAAGGGATCCATTTTCAAAAAGGTGTTAGACAGTATGGTTTTATCAAATGGGGTCAAATTAGCGAAATAAGAAAAAATGACAAATCGCCAAAAGAAGCAGCGAAAGACCGTGAGAGTATTTCCCTTGCCCTCCATGGTATCGAGCAAGAACCGATTCCATATGTGCTTCAATTAAATGAACCGGTTGAGATTCATCAACTATTCGGTTTCAAGAAAAGCATAAAATCAATCTATGTTAAATTGGATCAACCACATTTATTTAATGAGAGAATCAATGATTATTTAGAAAAAAGGGATTATTAACTGATTTTAGCATCGCGAGCTTGCTTGGTATTTGGCGCAACCAGCCAAAAAAAAGATAAGATCGGTTAAACGGCAAAGGGCAGAATACTAATTTCTGAGGGGATGGAACAATGATTATATTGATTGGCGGTCCGAGTTGTACAGGGAAAACAAACATGGCTCAAAAATTATTAGAAAAATATCAAATCCCTTATTTCTCGATTGACCATTTGAAGATGGGAATTTATCGAAGTGATCAGAATTGCGGATTTACTCCACTGGATAGTGAGGAGAAGATTGCAGGGAAGTTATGGCCAGTCATTCGAGAAATGATCAAAACAATGATGGAAAACAAACAGAATGCCATTATGGAAGGCTGCTATTTGTTACCAGAACAGATAGAGGCATTGCGAAAACAATATTCTAATGAAATCATCTCACTATATCTTACCTTTTCAGCTAATTATATACAAAATCACTTTGATTCCCATATTATTCCTTACCGAAATGTTATCGAAGAAAGAGGAGGAGAAGAAGAGCGCCCCATTGCCCAGTTTATTCATGAACATAAAAAATGGAGGGGGAAGTGTTTGTCGCATAATGCTTGTTTCTTTGAAATTCAGGAAGATTATGCGCAAGAAATAGAGCGAGTGTATGCTTATCTAGAGGAGAAAATAAATGAAGGCACATATTAACATCCAATCAGTCAATAATTAGTTGACTATTGGATGCCTTTAATTTGAAATCAAAGAAGCACGAAACCGAAAAGGCGGTATTAGTTCACTTCTTCGAATGTCTCTTCACCAACATAATATAATTCCACTAATTTTTTACTAATATTACGAATATCCTTTTCCAAGGCAAGCTTGTACCCATTTTCTGTTAAGTCAGGTGCTTCTTTTTCAACTATCTTTACTATTTTCTCCTTGAATGAAAGAAATTGCTTTGCTTTGTAAACATGGACATTCTCCGTCAACCATTGTTCATATATAGGGATATCGCGCACTAATACTGGTATCTTTGCCGCTAATGCTTCGAGTAATACGATTCCTTCTGTCTCTTCATGTGTTAAAAAAAGGAATAAGTCACTGCCGCAATAAGCATCCCGCAGTTCTTCACGGTTAATGAAACCCGGAAAATGCAAATTAGGTATTTCCTGCTTCATTGCTTTTTTAATTTTTGCTGGAACAAGGTTCATGCTTGTATGTCCAAACCAATAAAACTCATATTCCGGCAACTGTTTCGCTAATTCAATAAAATCATCAATGCCTTTTCGTTCCATAAAATGACCAACAGAAATGATCACTTTCTGATTATCGTCCATTTGGTATTTTTTGCGGAACCTGTTTCTTGCCTCCGTATTTTTATGGAAAAAGTGTGTATCGATACCATTCGAAAGGCTGAAAACAGGCCGTTGTAAACCATAAGTGTCTAAGATGGACTTCGAATATTCTGTTGGTGTAATAATAATATCCCCATTGTTGTAGCAGTAAGAAATCCACTTTTTGAATAATGGTGCAAGGATATTCGAACCAATAAAAGAATTGCGGAAATCCTCCATTGTTGAATGTGCGTAGTAGACAACCTTCTTGCCTTTTCGTTTTGCCCACCAGCTCATCAAAAGGGAATTTGGGAAAATCGTATTTAAATGTACGATGTCAAAATCCTCTTTGCTATCGGTTGTGTGGTCAATATTTAAGTGTTCCAATGCCTTTTTTTGATGTCGTATCGCTTGCCCGATCCCGCTTTTATTCACAAGATTCAGCGATCCTGCGTACAATAATACTTTCACTTTCCATTCCCCCTATTGGATTAAGTCTGATTGCAGCTAAGCAAAAAACGATAATATATAACGGAAGATTAGCTCTAACCCAAAACTGTAAATAATAATTGGAAGTGGTTTTCCTATTAAAATGATGGTTGTTAACTTTGTTAGCGACATTTTTGTTGTTCCTGCTAAATAACACAAAAAATCATCTGGGGCGATCGGTGAAAAAATCATCAAGGTAAAAAAGAGACCGAATCTCCGGTCATCAACCCAGCGGCGGTATTTCTTCCATAACTTCGGCTTGAACAAATAATACAATACGGTGTCGCCATACTTTTTTGCGATAAGAAAAGCGGCGATGGAACCTAAGCAAATACCAATATAATTATAGATCAAACCCATAACAGGACCGAAAATTAAAATACCGCCAAGACAGCCAATCCCTCCAGGTACAATGGGGATAATCACTTGAATAAATTGAAATCCTACAAAATAAACAGGTGCCCATACACCAAATTGACTGAGAAATTCCTCCAATGCCTCTTCCGAGTAGAAAAGCTTACTTTGAATCCCGTAAATGAAAAAGAGAATACAACCTATTAAGCTAATGGTTGTAATGGTATTCGTTATTATTTTTACTAATCTTTGTTTTTCTGTTGCTGTTCTAGTCATTGATTTATTCCACTTTGATTTATATAAACAATATCCTTTGATTGATGGTATAAAGATATTGCATCATAATAAACATCCTCTATATTTTTCGCAAAAGACACAGAAGAGTAGTCTTCATAGGCTTTTTTTGTAGCATTTGCTGATAAATTGATATATCTATTTTGGTCCAAAAGTATTCTTTCTATGTAACGTTCAAATTCACGAAAGTTCTCAAATAACCAGCCATTTACCCCATCTTCCACAACACTTTCTAAACACGGATCTTTTCTGCATAAAGCAGGCAAACCACTTGCCAGTGCTTCGATATAGGTTAATCCCTGTGTTTCACTATTTGAAGCACTCACAAAGATATCTGCTGATTGATAATAGGACGGGATTTCTTCTGGCGAAACCATCCCAGTAAAGATAACTTTATCTTCTATATTTAGTTTTCTTGCATACCTTTCGAGATATTGTCTTTGGGGTCCGTCTCCAACAATTAGTAAAGACATATGTTTATGATTAATTTTAGAGAAATAGGTTAAGATTTCCTCCAAGTTCTTTTCCTTCGCTAAACGGCCAACAAATATTAGTAAATAATCGTCCATTGGAATACTTAATCGTTCACGGATATCGGTTTTTGCCTGTTTCGAATTGCTTTGCTGAAAGCAGGATAAGTCGATTCCAGTTGGTATGACTTTAATCGGTTGTTTCACCCCGTAGCTCTGTAATAATTTGCTGACTTTTTCGGTTGGTGCGATAACGTAGGTAGCATTTTTAAGTACTTTCCTGGAAAAGACAGCCACCATCGCTTTCCCCCACTTTTGATTTGGTGAAAAGTAGTGCGTATAATCTTCGTATACGGTATGGTATGTGTGAATAATTGGGATACGAAGACATTTTGCTAAGTGTTTTGCTAAACGAAAGGTGCTGAACTCACATTGCGAGTGAATTATATCTGGACGCCATTCCATTAGTTGTTGAAGGTATTTGTAATTTTTAAATAAAGTAACACGTGCACCAGGATAAATCTTTCCAACACCTAATGAACTGATATATGTTATGTCATTCTCTATGTAAGATTTTGTTTCGTTTGATAATGTGAGAATACGTACTTCATGGCCCAATTTTTGTAATTCTTTCTTCAGGTTAACAATAGAAGTCACGACTCCATTAATTACAGGAGAATACCATTCCGTCGTAATTAAAATTTTCATATGTAATCCCCCAGTTTTTTACTCATGAAAACAATATGCATAATGGTTCCTAAATAGTATAATTGAATAATTTTAACATTATATTAATTGATTATAAAAAGTTTATAAAGATTGACTGAGCGTTTTGTCATATACTGATAATAGAATGTCATAACCTAGAAGGTATGATAGGATATATTCAATTCTACTAAAATTTGATATTATTTTCATTATATTTACAAAAATAACAAAAATTAATGTCCCCTTTATTAAGTATATGTCCTAAATTTAAAGACGAAATTTAATTCAAAAAAGTTTCATAATTTTTTCTTTGTAGGTGATAAAAATGAAAATAAAACTGATTTTTGCTGCTGTTTTTCTTATTTTTGCAAGTTATATGGTCATTTGGACTGCATCACAAATGAATAGGATAGAGGAAGTTTCAATTTTACCTAATTCATCAGCATCACTCTTATCTCCTGATCGAATTGTTAACATTGCCCATAGAGGCGCCTCTGGTCACGCCCCTGAACATACGATAGAGGCATATGAAATGGGGGAAAGAATGGGAGCAGATTACATAGAGATTGATTTGCAAATGACAAAAGATGGGCAGTTAGTGGCGATGCATGACCCGGAAGTGAATCGTACAACAAATGAAATTGGCCTGGTGAGTGAATATACACTAAATGATATGAAAGAATTAGATGCTGGATCATGGTTTAACCAAGCTTATCCAGATAAAGCGCAAGAGAGCTTCGAGAGACTCACCATACCCACCCTTCATGAAGTGTTTGAACGATTTGGAGCAGATGCCAATTACTATATTGAAATAAAGCAATCTAATGAATCTCCGGGTATGACAGATTCATTGATCCACACTTTAAAAGAGTATGAGCTAATACCAACTGAGCGGGAGGGTGCAGTTATTATTCAATCGTTTAGTAAAGAGAGTTTACAAGAAATTCATGAGATAGAACCCGATTTACCAATAATACAATTAATCAGCTTTAATCAGCCTGCGGAAATATCCAGTCAGGAATTAACGGAGATAAAGAAATATGCTGTAGGATTAGGTGTTAATTACCGGTATATTAATGAGTCATTTGTTAAAGATGTCCGAGAAGCCGGCTTGTTACTCCACACTTATACGGTAAATGAACAAAAAGATATGCGGCAATTATTGGGGTGGGGAGTGACAGGGATATTTACTAATTATCCTGATAGATTAAGTGAAGTTTTGGGAACAGCTTTATAGAAATATATATAAAAATCCATGGTTTTATTACAATCATGGATTTTTCCTTTATCTAACTATAGTTCGCGCATTGCACCAAATACGATGGTATAACGGTCCGGGTCTTGAACATATGCATTCTTAAATTCCCACTTGCCATGAACGTCAGTAATTGGCTCCAATCTAATAAATCCTCCTTTTACTCGAATATCTTCAATCAAAGGTTCCAGATCATCCCATTCCACATGTACAAAAGTATCCCAGCCATGATCAGGTCCTTGCCATTCAGTGGGGTAATCGAGTCTTTTCTTTGATGCTGGATTTGGTCTAACGTCGTCTCCTGTCTTTGCCTGTTGTAGAATGACTATCATTTCATCACGCTGGGCATGCCCCCAATCATCCACAGTACAACCTAAAATGTCCCGATAATAAGCAATGGATTTTTGCAAGTTAGATACTAACCTCACTTGAATACTTAATCCCAGCTTTATATCGGCCGTTTGGCTATTTTTCATTCCATCAATCCTCCTTTTCATCAATGTATTCGCGATTACGCTCGTGAATTCCTTTATTATTGTTTTCGAACAGGCAATTTTGGGTAAAGATTACTACAATAAATAAATTTGAACGGTTAATAAACAAGGAGGGTGACCAATGAAAGACACATTCAAAAAGGGTGTATCATTAGGATTAGGGTTAGCGGCAGCTAGTAAGGAACAAGCAGAGAAGGTAATGGATGAATTAATTAAAAAAGGCGAATTATCAAAAGAAGATTCAGACGATATCTTTACCCAACTAAGACAAAAAGGTGAAGACAGCCAGCAAAAAATGGACGCCAAATTAAAACAAAAACTTGAAAACATGCTGGATGAGTTCGAGGTAGTGAGAAAAGAAGATTTACGAGCAATAGAACAACGATTAACGGCATTAGAGCAAAAAACCAATCAATGAGAATAGGTAAATAACTAAAAAAGGGGGTGGACAGTATTTTTAAAGGCAGAATCAGGCATATGGATCGTTACAGAGAAATTGCAGTGGCGTTCTCAAGGAATGGATTCGGTTATTTTGTAAAAGAGTTAGGGCTCGACCAGGTTTTTTCATTGCCACGCAGAATATTCGTACAAAGGTATCAACAAAAAGACCAAAAAACTCCTGGTGAACGAATTCGATACTTTTTAGAAGAGCTTGGTCCAACTTTTATCAAATTAGGCCAAATGGCTAGTGCGCGGCCTGATTTAATTCCAAAGGATATCATAAAGGAACTCGAAAAGCTTCAAGATGGTCTCACCCCAATGAGTATGGAGGATGTTAACCAAATAATTGAACAGGAATTAGGAGCCCATCCAGATCAAGTATTCCAGAAATTTGACCATGATCCTGTCGGGGTTGCTTCTATTGGCCAAGTTCATGAAGCAGAATTAAAGTCCGGAAAACGTGTGGCAGTTAAACTGCAACGCCCCAACATAAAAAAGTCGATACATACGGATATAGAGATTCTAAAAGAGTTATCAGCAAGGGCAGAAAAACGAACTCACTGGGCCAGGAAATATCAATTGAGCGAATTAGTCGAGGAATTTTCTAATGCAATTATTAGGGAGTTAGATTTTATTAGAGAAGGTCGGAATGCTGATATTATGGCAAAACAGTTCGAATCCGATGATCATATCGTCGTTCCGGAGATTTACTGGGATTATACGACGAAAAGAGTTCTAACAATGGAGTTTATAGAAGGAATCAAACTAAATGCCAAATCAGATTTAAAGGAAAAGGGTTATGATATCGGCATATTAGCAGATAGAGTCATGCAGGTTGTTTTTCAGCAGATATTCCAGGAAGGGTTCTTCCATGGTGATCCGCATACAGGAAACTTGTTAGCATTACCTGGTGAGAAAATTGCGATAATGGATTTTGGGATGGTAGGCAGGTTATCTCATGACATGAAGACACATTTAGCCCATTTAATGATTGCATTGGTACGACAAAAATCAGATGGAATGATAAAAGCAATTCAGAAAATGGGTGTTGTCCCGGATGATGTTAATTTGCATGTGCTTTATGGTGATATTGATCAATTTTTAATAAAATATGACAACATACCTAGAAATGAACTGAGATTAGGAGAGTCTATGACAGATTTGTTTGCTATTGCTCATAAACATGATATTACTATACCGACAGATTTAACATTAGTGGGCAAGGCAGTTCTAACAATGGAAGGCGTAGTCGAACAATTAGACCCGAATATTAATATCGCTGAAGCAGCAGAACCTTATGCAATCGATTTAATCAAACAACAGTATCATCCTAAACAGTTGGCGGAAGATTTTTGGGATCAGTTCCAGGAATATGGGGATGTATTGAAAGACTTACCAGTAGCTGTACAAGAAATTACAACATTGGTGAAGAAAAGAAAGCTTCCCATTCAAGTATCTGTTCCGGAAGCTGATTCATTTTTTAA
Source organism: Gracilibacillus xinjiangensis (assembly GCF_042651765.1). Taxonomy (NCBI): domain Bacteria; kingdom Bacillati; phylum Bacillota; class Bacilli; order Caryophanales; family Bacillaceae; genus Gracilibacillus; species Gracilibacillus xinjiangensis. Next base: position 331,707 of record NZ_JBHSDT010000004.1, read on the forward strand.
GAAGCTTGATAGAGTTAGTAACCGGCTGTCCTTTAGTATTGTTTTGTTAGCATTCAGTTTAATTATGGTCGGATTAATAATTGGTTCCGCTTTAGGCAGACAAACATCTTTATTATGGGACATTCCCGCAATTGAAATTGGCTTTGTTATCGCGATGTTAATGTTCGCATGGATGATTTATTCTATTTTTCGATCAGGACGGTTTTAGAGTCTTTGTTATTAGTTAGAGAATCCAGAACTATCATAGTTCTGGATTCTCTTTTACATGGCGATGATAAGCGGTACTAGGCAGATGAAAATTAGAGAAAATGGTGTTTAAGTTAATCGCAGGAAGGGAAGGAGAATTGGGGAAATATTCCTAAAGGGAGGAAGGGCATTATGAGTAATGAAAGAAACGTAAATGGCAGCAATAGCAAAAAGGAACAATTAGAACAGTTTACAACAGATGATCGAAATCAGAAATTGACGACAAATCAAGGTGTAAAAGTATCTGAAGATGAATTTTCGCTAAAAGCTGGGGAACGTGGGCCTACATTAATGGAAGATTTCCATTTCCGTGAAAAAATGACCCATTTTGATCATGAAAGAATACCAGAACGGATCGTACATGCTCGTGGTTTCGCTGCCCATGGAGAGTTTCAAGTATATGAATCGATGAAAGAATTTACAAAGGCGGCCTTTCTGCAAGATCCAGAGAAAAAAACGCCAGTATTTGTCCGATTTTCAACGGTTGTTGGTAACAGAGGATCAGGAGAACTTGCAAGAGATGCGCGAGGATTTGCCACTAAATTTTATACCGATGAAGGTAATTATGACTTAGTAGGGAACAATATTCCGGTATTTTTCATTCAGGATGCGATGAAATTCCCTGATTTAGTCCATGCATTAAAACCTGAACCACATAATGAAATGCCCCAAGCAGCATCTGCGCATGATACATTTTGGGATTTTGTTGCAAATAATCAAGAGTCCGCACATATGGTCATGTGGACGATGTCAGACCGGGCGATACCAAGAAGTTACAGGATGATGGAAGGGTTCGGTGTACACACTTTCCGTTTTATAAATGAAGAAGGGAAATCCCATTTTGTGAAATTTCATTGGAAGCCAGTTTTAGGCACCCATTCCGTTGTTTGGGATGAAGCACAAAAAATTAATGGCAAGGACCCTGATTTCCATCGTCGTGACCTTTGGGAAGCGATCGAAGATGGGGACTATCCTGAGTATGAGTTAGGGGTTCAGATAATACCGGAAGAAGAAGAGTTCCGTTTTGATTTTGATATATTAGATCCGACTAAAATATGGCCAGAAGAAGATGTACCTGTCAAAATTATTGGAAAAATGACATTGAACCGTAACGTAGATAACGTGTTTGCAGAAACAGAGCAAGTTGCTTTTCACCCGGGACATGTCGTACCCGGAATTGATTTTACTAATGATCCATTATTGCAAGGACGTTTATTTTCCTATACGGATACCCAGTTAATTCGTTTAGGCGGTCCGAATTTTCATGAATTGCCGATTAACCGGCCCGTATGCCCATTCCATAACAACCAACGTGACGGATATGGCAGACAGACGATTAATCGCGGCCAAGTAAGTTACCATAACAACTCACTAGCACAAAATACTCCTGCAACTTCTACGGAAGAAGAGGGAGGTTATAAGCATTATGAAGAAAAAATAGATGGGCGTAAAATTCGCGCCCGTAGTGAAAGTTTTAAAGATCATTTCAGTCAGGCCACCCTATTTTGGAACAGTATGTCAAAGCCGGAGAAGGAACATATAATTGAAGCATTTAGTTTTGAATTGGGTAAAGTAGAAAGTAAATCTGTCCAGCAGCAAGTTGTTGATATGTTTGCAAATGTGAGTACAGATTTAGCCAGAGGATTCGCTAAAGCAATTGGGGCGAAATTACCTCCAGAAAAACCGAATCAAGTTACAAAAAAATCTCCTGCACTTAGCCAAGAGAATACAATAAAATTGCCGGAAACAAGAAAAGTTGCGGTAATTGTAGGAGATGGTTTTAAAGATTTGCAAGTGAATGAAATTCTAGATGAATTAAATAGAAAAGGAATTCAAACAGAGATCGTCAGTGATCAATTGGGCACAGTAACGGGAAGAGACAAAGCTGAATTAGAAGTTAAACATACATTTTTAACAGCAGACTCTGTTTTATTTGATGCAGTGTACGTGATCGGAGGAAAAGAAGAAGATAAGAATTTCTATAAAAAAGCAACGCACTTTATTTATGAAGCATTCACTCACTATAAGCCTATTGGAGCAACAGGAGCAGGCAGGAAGCTTCTTGATGCAGCAGAAATGGACAAAAGCCCTGGTGTGGTGATTGGGGAAGATGTACAATCATTTGTTCCCAAGTTTATCGATGCTATTACCGCACACAGGCATTGGGAACGTGAAGTTATCTGACTTGGATGAAACGAGATTTAAGCAAGCAGAGAAAAAGCCAAAGACCTTACCCAGGTCTTTGGCTTTTTCACATTTTACAGCCTTGATTTTACTTTTTCGATTAATCCTACTTTACCAGTGCCATCACATGTGTGACAAGCAAATTCTCCTTCGCCTGCACATTCTTCACATTTGTGGATCCCATAATCAATACCTTCCCCTGAACATTCTGGACAACGCACTAATCCTGCCCCATCACACTCTGTACACCTCATCATAAATCCTCCTTTGAAATTTTTTAAAAAGTTGTACGAAACGATGGCGAGAACGACTTTGATAATCCTTACTCCATTACAGGGATTGTAAACGGTTATTAATTAATACCCCATGTATCCTCTATCAATCCTAAACTAATCAAATGTAATGTTGTTGTAACATTACATTAGGAAGAGGTCCATGAACCGCCATTAATATGAATCGTCTGACCTGTCATATAGGAAGATTCATCAGAGGCTAACATTACGTATGGCCATGCATGCTCAGATGGTTGTCCAGGTCTTTCCATTAAACTGTCTTGTCCAAATTTCTCCACACCATCTTCATCAAATGTTGCTGGGATTAATGGTGTCCACACTGGGCCTGGTGCAACAGAATTTGCGCGAATCCCTTTTTTGGCAAGATTCTGTGCAATACTTCGAATAAATGAAGTAATAGCACCTTTTGTGGCAGAATAGTCAATTAATACTGCATTCCCTTTATAAGAATTGATGGAAGATGTACTGATGATGGTATCACCAGCATTCATGTGTGGTACTGCCGCTTTTGTTAAATAGAACTGTGAGAAGAAGTTGGTGCGAAATACTTCTTCTAATTGTTCATTAGAAATATCCTGTAAATCTTCTTTCACATATTGAATTGCCGCATTATTAACAAGGATATTCAGCTTTCCAAATTGCTCAACGGTTTGCTGGACTAATTCTTCACAATGATTCGGGTCTTTAATATCGCCTGGCAGCAAAATACACTGGGCGCCCTCTTGTTCCACTAACTTCTTAGTTTGTTCTGCATCATCATGTTCATCAAGATAAGAGATAGCAACATTTGCACCCTCTTTTGCATATAGAATCGCTACAGCTTTGCCTATTCCACTATCCCCGCCAGTGATTAAAGCAACTTTCCCTTTTAACTTATCAGAGCCCTTATATTCCGTTGGCTGATGGGGTGTTGGATTCATTTCTGATTCAATACCTGGCTGACGGCTTTGTGTTTGTTTAGGTGTTGATCCATTTTGCATATCTTGTGGTTTCATTCATATCCTCCTTAAGTTGTTTTTATTCTTTTTCTTTAAGTTCTGTTACATCAACTTCAAACGTATCATCTGATTCTTTTTTATACTTTACCAATGCTTTTTGTGTTTCATCATTAACATCAACAATGTAGACATATTTTCCATTATGAACAACCTCTTTCATAACAGGATCGTCTTTAATGTCTTTTGCTCTCATTACATTCATTTAGATACCTCCATTTGAATTTTATATTTGCTTATGTAGATTCCATAACCGTATTTCACGGCAAATAAACATTTGTAAATAAAATGAAAAATTGGTGAAATGGGCATTCGGATGAAATGTGATGTGGATGGGGAGGGTTGAATCAAAGAGAAAAGAGGGGGATAACGGATTATTTTATGAAGGAAACATCTGTTATGAGTGTTTATCCATCTGCTTAAGAGATGCAGTAAATCATTTCTACTTTTGCTTCTATCTCTATTTTGCCAGGAGAAATGGGAACCGGTGAACTAGTGGAATATTCCATGTGAGAAGCTTTATATAGTGTGGAGTTTGCTGCTGTTAATTCTTTTATACTAACAGGTGTAAGAGAGCGATTGGCAATAGTTAATGCTTTCTGGTATCCATTATGTAAAGCTGACTGCAGTGCGTGTTGATAGTAATAATCTTCATTAAGTACGCGAAAGGTAATATTTGAGATCCGGTTTGCTCCATTTCTAACCGCTATATCCAATAAATCCCCAATATTAGAAAGGTCAGTTGTTTGGAGGGATATCATATTTGCTGCAATAAATCCTTTTAACAATTGGCTACCATCCATATAATCATATTGTGGATATATGGAGATCTCTATTGTTTGAATACTATCCTTGTGAACATTTTGAGTGAATAATGCTTTATATACTTGTGCCATTATTGTATTAGTCTCTTGTTGAACGGCTTGAGCGCTTTTCCCTTCTTTTACAACTCCTAATTCTATTGTGACCAGATCTGGTGATAATGCAATAACACTAGTGCCATAAACAACAATTTCAGGTGGATGAAATGGATCCATTATTCCTCTCTCCATTCTTATTAGGCTATATTGTTATTTATGTATCGTTTATTATTTTATGTTAAAAAAATTGCTTGAACATATATTTCTTCCCTATTGCTTAAAATTGAGCTTTAGCTAAATTAATGGTAGATTGGCGGTAACTTTTCTGGAATATCATCATAAGAACAAATATGTAATTCATGGAGAGAATTAATGCTTGCGAAGAAGATATCAGATAATGTTAGATTTTCAAGTTGTATTTGTTCTTCTAACCATATATTGTCAAGTTGCAGTGCTTCTAGCACATTGCTGTAGATTTCTCCCTCCACAACAACTGGGTATGATAGGAGTGAACTATCACCCGAAAGCTGGAGATCTCCTAATGTGACAGCTCTTTTAGGTTGTTTTTTCAGTACACTCAGGGATCCATTAGCTTCTATAATTGCTGTTTCCACTTCACTTATATCGAAAATGCTCTTCTCACGCAGCATTTGTAATATATTGTCAATGGAAAATCCGATTTTCTTTAAATTGGTTTTGATTAACATACCTTCATGGATAACAACAGTTGGCTCAAGTGTTATCTTATGACCAAACTTATGGTTTGCTAACTTCAAGTGCGAAACAATTTTCTGGATAAGACCAATAGCAATAATAGCAATAACCGTAGGAAAGTGATGAATACTAGGGTCGGCAATATCCGCACCAACAACAGAAGCTAGTGTGATAATAACAAGAAAATCAAAGACAGGTAACTCACCAATTGCACGCCGACCCATGAATAGTGTGATAATTAACATGAGTGGTAATATGGTTATAACTCTCCATATAACTAACAGTAGTTCTTCTATCATACCGCATACCTCCATTAACCATAGATAATAATTAATGTGTGCAGATAATGATTGATCATACATATTGATGAGTTTTTTGAAATGCTTGCCTATTTAGAAACTTTTCTCATCCTTGTTCGTATAAGTAATGAAATGATTAAAAATGGGAGATGTGTCGATGAATAGATATGAACAAACAGCATATCAAGAGATGCTGGATTGGGAATTGAAAATTTTAAAAAATAAAAGTCTTGTCCAGTCGTTATCGAAAAAGGCACAAAATAAAATAAATAGTTATATACCAGAAAAAGCACATCAAGTGGTAACAGAAGCGATCAAACAAATGGTCAAAGCAACGCTGGCGGGTTCTAATATCACAACATCCAAAGGGAAAACGAATGGATTAAGTTTAGAAGAAAAGGAGAATCTGGTTCAGACGAAATTAGCCTCTTATCGCAAAACAGCTGCAGTGGAAGGGGCAGGTACAGGGGCAGGAGGTATCCTATTAGGTTTGGCTGACTTTCCCTTACTGTTATCAATTAAAATGAAATTCTTATTTGATGTTGCTGCAACCTATGGGTATGATACCCAAAAATATGAAGAACGTTTATTCATACTTCATGTATTCCAGCTCGCTTTTTCAAATGATGATAAGCGGCGTGAAACCTATCATCTAGTACGAAATTGGGAAGAGGAAAAGGATAAGTTAATCGATATGGATTGGCGCAGTTTTCAACAGGAGTATCGGGATTATATCGATTTGGTCAAACTGTTTCAGATGATACCAGGGCTTGGTGCGGTAGTAGGTGCATATGCAAATTATAATTTATTAGATCAGCTTGGCGTAACAGCGAAAAACTGTTATCGTCTTAGAATTCTAACCAAAGATGTGAATTAGTTTTTAAGAAGGTTGATAAAGGAGTGACTGATGGCTTACCCGCCCTTTTAAAAAACAAGCATGGAATAAAACCATGCTTGTTTTTTGGAATAAATGGTTCGGTATTTTAAAATCTTTCAGTTATTCTTGTCTCAGCTGAATGATTAAGTTAATGTTTCCCTCGTTTTCTTTACATAGATATAATAAATTCCTAATGCTATTACAGACAATATAATCCCGGAAACATAAGGCAAGTGTACGGCAAATCCATACAATAACCCGCCAAGTGGCGGCCCGATTATTCTGCCAAGTGAATCAAAGGAAGACAGCAGACCTGTTACTTGGCCATAACCCGACTTGGCTTGTTTTGTTAATAATGAGGAGACACTAGGTCTGATCAAGCCGTTTCCAATCCCAAAGATAGATAAGAAAACGGCAGCGGTAAGAAAATTGTTGACGAAAAGTATTAAGGTAAAGCCAATAATCGAGGTAATGATCCCAATCTGAATGACATTACCTTCACCAAACTTCTTCGTCATCTTACCAACAAGTCCACCTTGAACCAGTGCGCCGGCAAAGCCCATAATCATAAAAATATAGCCGAGTTGAACTGTGCCTAACCCAGCTTTATCATAAGCGAAATAGGCGAAAGTTGCTTCCAAACCAGCTAGTGAAATGGAAACAAACCATTGCAAAAGAAATAAAGGAGAGGCAGGCTCCTTTAATGCTTGTACTAATGACGGACGCTTCTTTTGGGCGGTTTCACTATCAGAAGATAATGACTCTTTCAGTACAATCATTACTAATAGGAAAGTTAAAATAGAAGAACAGCCCGCTAATATAAACGGTGTGGAAAGGTTTCCCTCTGAAAAAACCCCGCCAATTGCCGGACCAAATATAAAACCAAGTCCAACAGATGCACCGATGATCCCCATTCCTTTACTGCGGTTTTCTTCACTCGTAATATCCGCTACATATGCCATAACTGTAGGCATATTAGCAGCAGACAGGAAACCTCCAATGATCCGGGCGGCAAATAGCATCCATAATTGGCTGGCAAATGCCATTAAGAAAAAGCTTAAAGAAAGACCCGCAATCCCAATCAGTAAGACAGGTTTGCGGCCAATGCGGTCTGAAATCCGGCCCCACATTGGTGAAAAAATAAATTGCATCAGTGAATAAACTGCCATTAATAAACCAAGCTGTGTGGGAGAAGCGCCAAGCTCCTCAGCATAAAATGGCAGGACGGGTATAATGATCCCAAACCCAACCATTACCAGAAACATGACAGCAAATAGCACTGCTAATACTTTTTTTGAATTCAAAATGAAGTCACTCCAACTAAAATATGTAATAATTATGATTGATTGTTCTTTCTTAAATAAATCTTTTTAAACTGCCATACAGTGTCAAATAAACAATATTCTTGCCATTGGGTACAAATTAATTCCATTGAAAAACGTTTCATTGTTTTGAACTAAGTCTATGGAGATATGGAATAGCTATTTACCTGTTTACAGGTTGACTGAATGGCTAACGGAATGTTTCTTTCGACTGTATTTCAAGTATGATTTCTTTACTGAAAAATTGCTAGCAAGTCTTTCGGGTTATTCACAACATGATCCGCTTGCCATTTTGTGTGATTAACGGTCCTTCTCCTATGGTTAAACCAGATAGCTTGCCAACCAGCTGTTTTTGCCCCGACAACGTCATTTTCAAATGAATCGCCAATATATATGATGTTTTCTTTACTCAGTTCAAGCTTATTTTCTATATGTCGGAATACATTTAGATCTGGCTTAGAGTACCCTATTGAACCAGATACAAAAATACGATCAATAGGTACCCATTTTTCTATACCTAACTGTTTGACCTTCATCATCTGATGACCATGCTCTCCATTTGTTAAGACAGCTAATTGCTTACCGCTATCGTGCAGTTTATTGAATAGAGTTTCTATTTCATTAATTAAGGATATCTGCTTTTGTTCGGAAAGATATGCTTCCTGAAAGGCTAAAGCCTCATTTTCTGACAACTCAATCCCAAAATCCCTGCATGCCATGATAATACGATATGTCTGCAATTGTGATGCAGTAATCTCCCCAGACATATGTTTTTCAAAGACCTCATCACTGTATTTCCGACATTTCAGATAGAGTAAGGTGATTTCTTCATTGGAGAAAGAATCATCGATTTTATCTTTTACCGCATTTTTAAAAGGTAATAATTGGTCATAAAGTGTGTCATCTACATCAAATATGATTGTTTCCATGTTTCTAATCAGCTCCAACCCAGTAATGTTTCTATTCTATCATACCACTATACAATGTAGGAATGTATAATCATTAAAATGGATGTTGAAATTATTTGAATGTTTACAAAAGTTTTATTATTTTATGATTGAAAATCGAAGGAAATATTGTTAAAATTATCACAAATAAAAAGGCTGTGTGTAACTGGCGAGGTACGGATAACCGTAAGGGAGCACATGGTAGCGAAGCCGCTCGCCTGGGCAAAGGTAAGGATTATTCCTTACCTCTTTCTGTTTAATATAATTGAGGAGTTGGTTGTAGATGAAGAGAGTGTACAATTTTTCAGCTGGTCCATCTATGTTGCCTTTGGCAGTTTTAGAAAAAGCACAAAAAGAATTACCTGATTACAAAAATTCTGGTATGTCTGTAATGGAGCTAAGCCACCGGTCAGGTTTATTTACAGATATTATTACAGAAGCGGAAAGTTTACTTCGGGAGTTAATGAATATTCCTGACAATTACAAAGTTTTGTTTGTACAAGGCGGGGCATCACAACAATTTGCCATGGTACCACTTAACTTAATGAAGAATGGAAAAGCAGCTTATGTAAATACAGGGTCTTGGTCTAAAAAAGCGATAAAAGAAGCCAAGAAATATGGCCAGGTAAATGTGATTGCATCATCAGAAGACGACAATTTCACTTTTATTCCTAAAGTGAATGCAAGTATGATCGATCCAGAAGCAGATTATGTGCACATTACAACAAATAACACTATTGAAGGAACAGCTTTCCGAGAGATACCTGATACAGGAAATATTCCTCTGGTAGCGGACATGTCTTCGAATATTCTTTCAGAAGAAATTGATGTATCCAAATTTGGTATCATCTATGCTGGTGCACAAAAAAATATAGGACCAGCCGGCTTAACGGTTGTCATCATCCGTGAAGATTTAATCGGTAATGCTTCAGACATTTGTCCAACAATGCTGGATTACCAAACACATAGTGACAGCGGCTCATTGTATAACACTCCGCCTACTTATGGTATTTATATGGCTAAACTGGTGTTTGAATGGATCAAAGAATTGGGCGGAATTGAAGCAATTCAAAAACGTAATAAAGAAAAAGCTGATTTATTATATGACTATATCGCTCAATCTGATTTCTATGCATCACCTGTAGCAGAGGACAGCCGTTCTATTATGAACATCCCTTTTGTTATTCCAGGTCGTGATTTAGATACACAGTTTGTCAAAGAAGCGAAAGAGGCAGGTTTAGAAACATTAAAGGGGCACCGTTCAGTAGGTGGAATGCGCGCAAGTATTTACAACGCAATGCCTGTTGAAGGGGTAGAAGCACTAGTTTCATTTATGAAGAAATTTGAAGAAGAGAATAAGTAAAAGATCAATCAGGAAGTTGCAGAAGTATACTTCCTGATTTTGTTTTAGTTATGATACACTTTTTGGTCTGTTTACAAGGTATATGCCAACTAATATAATCGATCCGCCGATAAATGTGGAGATATATAATTTTTCATCCAACAGCAGCCATCCAAATAGGACACCAAATAGTGGTGCTAGAAATAAAAAAGAACTTACCTTTCCGGGATTCTCTTTCTGTAATAGAAAGAACCAGATGGCAAATTGTACAATCGATGCCATAATGGCTAACCACAATACAATTAAGATGGAGCTTGCTGTAATAGTGATTTTTACTTCTTCAAAGAAGGCACTTGATAATAATAACAAAAGGCCGCCAGTTAACATTTGATAGGCGGTTACTACCCATACATCAAGTGCGGCGCCCCATCTGTTCATTAATAATGTTGCGATCGCCCAGGAAACTGCACTTAAAAAACCTAGGATTGTCCCAATTTGCTGAACATCCAAATTAGCACCTAACGTGATAAATACACCTGCAAACCCAATGGCAACACCTAACCATTGCGTCCAGTGATATCTCTTTCCTAAAAATAATGTGCCGAAAATAACGACAAGCAATGGATTGGTGAATGTTAAGATAGATGTTTCACCAGCCGTTATTGTTCTCATGCTGATAAAAATTAACCCCATCACTCCGGTAGTTTGAAATAAACCAATCAACATAATTCGAGCCCATTCTCGTATATTGCTTGGGTGATTTCGCTTAAACAGCTGAACCATAATTCCCATCAAAAGACCAGCCAGTGTGAATCGAATTCCTACAAGCATGAGTGGAGATATATAGTTTAAGCCGATTTTCCCGATTGCAAAGGAAGATCCCATTAGACTTGTTGTGATGACAATTAATATAATAAATAATGCTTTATTCAATCTTCAAGCAGCCAGCCTTTATAATCTTTGCTTCCATGGTTGTCGCTTCAAAATTTCTAGTATTTCTGCCCATTTGAGATCTCCTCTTCTTTTTTATGATATTTACTATACTATCCAGACGGTGTGCTTTTCAATCGTTTTTTAAAATGAATTCTCTCTAGCAGCGGTGAATTACGATCAATAGAGATACTTACTAGAATTGCACATTTGCATTTTCATTAAGTTTTGTTATACTATCTTAGGCATAAAATTACTAAAGATTGTATATGCACAAGCATTTTAGATAATAGTGAAGCAGTTCGAAACCATCCTGCTCATCAAAACTAGGGGGAATAGCAATGTCAGAAAATTATTATTTACCAAGGTCTGGCCCAATGCCGCGGCCTGAAAGTGTGGAAGAAGGAAGAAATGTATTAAAACAAGAAGCCTTTGATGCACCGAATGTACAAAACATTACCTTTCGTGCCTTGGAATTTACAGCAGTTTGTCCAAAAACAGGTCAGCCTGATTTTGGGAAAGTGGAAATTTCTTATACTCCTCGACACAAGTGTATTGAATCTAAATCATTAAAGTTCTATTTATGGTCCTATCGTGATCATGGAGCTTTTTGTGAATCATTAGCCGCACAAATCGCTGATGATATCATGTGGGCGATTGAAGCGGCAGCTGTTAAAGTCACTGTTTATCAAACATCTAGAGGCGGAATTGAATTAACGACTGAAGCAATCAGAGAATATCAGGCATAAATAAGAACGAGCACTTAGCCAGTTGGCTTTAGTGCTCGTTTTGTTATTGTTGGCTTTCTTCTTTTGTTGGTCCCATAATTCCAGGAACAGGCAGTCCTGCTTGACGTAATAGCACAGTCATTTGACCGCGGTGGTGTGTTTGGTGATCGATTATTGTTCGTAACACGGCACCTCTCGGTATCTTGGCACCAAAACTATCGACTTCCTCCAATAATTGCTCATCAGACAGCTTTTCTGCTTGTACATGAATATCTTTTGCAACCTTTTTATATGCTTGAACAATGGTTGAAGCAGTGTTAGGCATATGATTAGGATCCTCTCCTTTTACATCCAAACCAACCAATCCAGCAAAAAAGCCTGGAGCTGTAGCTAAATGCCAGCCTAACCAGCCAAGTGTACTGTGATCTTCCACAATTGCCTGGTCTAACTTATCATCCGTAAGTGATTCTAATACGTTGATTGTTCCTTGAACACTATTATCCCAGTCAGAAATAAAATCCGATACTTTGCGGTACATATTTCATCATCTCCTAAAATTTTATTTTCTCTCCTCTAAAAATAACAAATAATTATTAAGATTTCATCAATAAATATATAAAATAACTGCCGCCTATTAATGAAACAACTAAGCCTACAGGAATTTCGGAAGGTGCAAGAATAGTTCGTCCAATTGTATCTGCTGCGAGTAATAGAAGAGCACCTAATAATGCTGCAGTAACTAAAGAATGACGGTGGCGGACACCAACTAATTTCCGGGCTAAATGTGGTGTGACAAGACCCAGAAAGGCGATTGCTCCGCCCACAGATACACTGGCACCGGCAAGGGCAACTGCCACTAACAGCAATATAATTCTTTCCTTTTCAACAGCAGTTCCTATCCCTTGTGCTGTTTCATCGCCAAGGTTCAGTGTATCAAGTGTACTCGCTTTGTAAATAGCAAACGGGACCAGAATCAGTATCCATGGAAATAATGCTAATGTATAACTCCAGTCCGTTCCAGAGATATTCCCAGAAAGCCAGATCGTTGCTTGGGTGAAATTATCTGGATCCATTCGTAATTGAAAAACAATGATTAGAGCAGAAAATGCTGCATTAATCCCAATTCCTACTAATATCAATCGAATTGGGGTTACTCCATTTTTCCAGGAAATACTATAGATCAGAACTGCAGCAAGAACTGCCCCAATCAGTGCAGTTAAAGGTAAAATAAAAACAGTTGATACGGGATTATTCTGGGTCAAATATAGAAAGAATACAACCGCAAAGCCTGCCCCGCTATTAATGCCTAATATACCTGGGTCTGCTAGTTCGTTATGTGTCACACTTTGTAAAATAGCTCCAGATATCGCCATTCCTGCACCGATCAATATGGCAATAACCATTCGAGGTAAACGAAAATCAAATAAGATTAACTGATTTTGCCCAGTGCCATTACCAATCAATGTTTGAAACACATCAATGGGGGCAATTCGCATTGTCCCCATATTCAAGCTGATAAGAAGTGTAGCGATAATGGCTAGTGATAAGCCTAGTGTAACAAACCGCACTTTTTTCGTATGGGACATCATTATAATCCTCTCCCTTCTTTTCTAGCTAAATAGAGAAAGAATGGAACGCCTACTAATGCTGTGACTGTCCCGACAGGTGTCTCAAATGGTGGGTTGATCATTCGCGATATTGTATCTGCCAGAACTAATAATAGTGCACCGAGAATGGCTGCAGCCGGTATAATCCAACGATAGCTCATACCAACAAGAAAGCGTGTGATATGTGGGATAACAAGTCCGATAAACCCTATTGTTCCAGCAACCGAAACTGCTGAACCTGTTAGTAGCAGTACAACAATTATGGAGATAACTTTCACTACTATTGTTTGTTGACCAAGGCCTTTGGCAACATCATCACCTAAGTTTAAAACAGTAATTGATTTTCCAAGAAAGAGGGAAATTATAAACCCTGTAATTGTTACAGGTGCAAGTAACTGAACATGTATCCATTGTACACTGGCCATCCCGCCTGCATACCAGAAACTTAAGTCTTTCGCTATATTAAAATGTATCGCAATACCAGAAGATAATGCGCTTAACATAGAGGTTACGGCAGTACCTGCTAATGCCAGTTTAACAGGGGTTAGACCGCTCTTGGAAATAGAGCCGACACCAAATACAATACCTGCTCCCAATCCAGCCCCCGCAAAAGCCCATACCATCATCATCACTGATGATGGCTGAGGATTGATTGCCATTGCAACGGCCATGGTGAAACCTGCACCAGCTGTTACTCCCATGATAGAAGGAGAGGCTAAAGCATTCCTAGTCATTCCTTGCATAATGGCACCTGAAACTGCAAGTGCAGCTCCAATCAATGCTGCAGCCAACCCGCGTGGAATACGGAGATTTCGAATAATTTGGTGTGAGGATTGCGTTGGGTCGAATTGTGACAGACTATGCCATATTGTTAGTATGTCAATATCTGCTGCCCCATACAATATAGATGATACAATCGATAAAATCAGCACAATAGCTCCAATAACTAGTATCATACTAGCAACTAAGGGCCTGGATCTATATGAATTTTTTTGTCGAGTAGTATGTAAAGACATTTTCTATACTCCTTTGAGTGATGAGAACTATTATCACATAAGTATAGAATATTTACAGAAAAATTGATAGCATGACAAGTTATGAAGTTAAAAGTGCTTGTAATTGATAATGAAAATTGTTATCATTTTTCTTGAGATTATTCTCTTAAAGAATATAAGGAGGATTTTAGGTAATGAAACCATTTATGAATAAATCAATCATCTTCTCTGCGCTATTATTATTAATTCTGGCAGCATGTGGGGATAATCAGGATACTGAATCTAATGATGCACCTGAAGGAGAAGTCAATTCAGAAAATGAAGTCGATACAGAAACAAGAACATTAACAGATGCGTTGGGAAATGAAGTGACAATTCCAGCAGAACCTATGCGGGTGATTGCATCCTATTTAGAAGACTACCTTGTAGCATTAGGTATTAAACCTGTTGCTCAATGGTCTGTAAGAGATGGTGCAGACATACAGGATTATTTGCAAGATTCTTTAGAAGGTGTACCTACAATTCCGAGTGAATTACCATATGAAGCGGTAATGGAATTTGAGCCGGATTTAATTATTATGGATTCAGCGACAATGGTAGAAGATAATAAATACGAACAATATAAGAAAATTGCACCAACATACGTTATGGGTACAGAAGAGAACACGGACTGGCGTACAGAATTAAAAACAATTGGTGAAATTTTTGCAATGGAAGATCAAGCGGAACAAGTATTAGCAGATTATGAAGTGAAAGCAGAAGATGCGAAAGAGCAAATTCAGTCAGCGATTGGTGATGAGTCTGTTGCGGCACTTTGGTTATTTGCAGATACTTTCTATATTGTAAGTGAAAACTTGTCTAGTGGAGATCTGCTATATAATGATTTAGGCTTAACAGCACCAAGTGTTGTTGAAGAAATCTCTACTGCTTCATCTTCTAACTGGTCCGAGATTTCACTTGAGAAACTGGCAGAACTGGAAGCTGAACATATTTTCCTTGTTAATAGTCAAGGTGACGGTGCAACAATGTTAGAAGATCCTATTTGGCAAAACATACCTGCTGTACAAAATGGCAATGTGTATGAATATGATCAAAGCTCCAGCTGGTTATACACTGGACCTATAGCGAATAGCCAAATGATTGATGATGCATTAGAAAGTTTAGTTGAATAAATTGGGGAAACTAGTGAAGAGAGAACGCCTTTTTCTTCACTAGTTTTTCTTTTTGGTTAAAAGATTTCCATAGGTACATTCTCTCGTACATTCACTTTGTATTGAATCCGATTACTTAGATCGACTAAACTCTTAGAAAGGCAGTATAGGAATCAGAGAGCGATATCATTAGATAAAACAGAAGATAGTATAATATCCATTCTTCATTTAAATTGTAAGCTGTCCTGCCATTTACATAACAATTTACAATTTTTATGTTAATAATAGTAATGCTAGGAATAGGTTTTATGATACTATTTTTTGTAAAAGAAGAGATTTAGGAGGACTTAGTTAGAAATGAAATTAATCAGATTATTGATTGTGATAGTTGGAGGAATAGCGGGAGCTTACTTTTGGGTAGGTAATTATTTTTATAACTTCGCATTAAATGCCCGTAAGGAAAAGGCATTTGTTCATGATAATCCCCATTTGGCAAGAAGTGAGGCAGTATTGGAAGATGTGGCCAAAGCAGAAAAGGAATCGGATAACAGGTTTAGAGAGCATGTACCAACATCAAGTCTCTCCATTACTTCCGATGATAAGCTGAAATTAAAGTTACACGCTAATCTGTATCTCCAGAATGAGCAGAATCAGAAATGGGCGATAGTGGTTCATGGTTACGGGTCGAAAGCAGCAGATATGGTGAGATGGGCTCGCGGTTTTTATGAAAAAGGATTTAATGTGCTTGTTCCGGATCTCCGTGGCCATGGAGAAAGTGAAGGGGATTATATTGGGATGGGCTGGCATGATCGCATGGATCTTATGTTATGGATTGATGAAATAATAAAAAAGAATCCTAATGCTAATATAGCCTTATACGGGATTTCTATGGGAGGAGCTGCTGTAATGATGGTCTCCGGAGAAAACTTGCCTGCAAATGTAAAGGTAATTGTAGAAGATTGCGGGTATTCCTCTGTTGATGAGATTTTTGAATATCAGTTAGCAGACTTGTTCAAGCTTCCTAAGTTTCCTGTTATAAATGCTGCCAACACAATCACCAAGCTAAAAGCAGGATTTGATTTAAATAAAGCTTCAGCGGAAGAAAAAGTAAAACAAAGTAAAGTACCAATCCTTTTTATTCACGGTGAAGGGGATAGATTTGTCCCGTTCGAAATGATAGATAAGGTGTACAATGCGGCGAACGTGGAAAAAGAGAAATTAATTATCCCGAAGGCAGGGCATGGAGAAAGTGTTCAAGTTAATCCGGATTTATATTGGACAACAATTTGGAACTTTGTTGATAAATATATGGATTAGATATGTGTTAGATACAATGTGAAACCTATATTAAGCAGAGGAATTTTATTCCCCTGCTTTTTCAAATCATCCAGTAGGCAACTAATATACCAACAGTTCCAAACACAATAGAATAAATTAAATTATAATAGGTGATCAAATATGGGCTTTGTTTTAAATTCATGGAAATAATGGTTACGACAAGTCCATATGTTCCTATAGGCACTGTAGAGACACCTGCAGTAACTAAAATAATTGCCAAACTAAGCGGACTTAATATATCCACTAACATAGAGCTTATCCCGCCAAGGATCCCCATTGTGGCTACTGGATGGACACCAAACATACTCATAACCATAAACAATAATTGAATCATGATTAATAGTAAAACAGGATAATCTGCAACGAAAAGAATCGGATCTTGTAACATTAATAATGCAGGTGATTCATTCAAGTTCCCTGTAAAAAACGCAAGGGTAACAAATAAAACAATAAAATTATGCATATTATTTACACTTGATCTCCACCGGTTCCACCCAATCACCCAAAAGCTTTTCCATCTTTTAATTAAAAATGCCCATAATGCTGCAAATGGAAATACTGAAATAGTGACAATAAAAATGAATTCCATGTCCAAAAGATTACCTAACAGAATCACGATTGCCAGGAAGGAGATGAGAGCAGTGATTAATTGAATGATTTTTGATCGATTACGGTTGTTTTCACTTTTTAGTTCAACTTTATGCTCCGCTGGATATTCCACTTTGCCAAAATAATATTTTCCCCAAATGCTGTCAACTAAGTACATAAAAATAGTGATAACAACCATCCATGGCAATAATTCACCATAATTAACTCCCGTAATAAAGATAGACATTGCTAAAAGTACTTCTAAGGGACTCCATAGTAATGCTAATGAATAGCCGCGCAATGTTGTCATCATAATGAACCTGTTAGCAACCTTCCTTTGTACAGGCTTCAAATTATCGACAAGGACTTGTTGTGCTATTGTTGCTGATGACACATTTAAGAATGCAGTAAGCGACATCATTGCTGTTGTGCTTCTTTGATAAAGGGATCCGAGATCTTTCACATTTCCACGTAATAAGTTCTGCATTAATATATCGAACCTTCCAGCAGTTACCACACTGTTCATCCATGGCAAAACAGCAAGAAGTGTCAATAAGGATAAGTTGTTAGCAAGCATTGGAATAACTTCAGCAATACGTAAATCCGCTGTAAAGAAAAATATAAATCCAACTACCGAAAAACCGAAGCCAAGAACTTTAAATAAATTGGATGCATACCGAAAGCTCAAAACAAGCATAAGCAAAGCCAATAATCCTAATACATATTGTAAGCGGTCACTTGGAGATAATATGTTAATGATGTGCAGTAAAAAAACGAATGTAAAGAAAATGTAAACCTGTTTCAACAATAACCCTTCTTTCCATGCAGTTATTACTATGATAGCAGATCAAGTAAAAATAATATATGAAAGGAATTGGTTGAAAATGACCGGGTATTGATTAATATTGACTATAAATGATTGACTTTGATCGTAAATGACTGTATAATCATTGAAAGCGATTAAAAGAAGTCGAGGTATATGGTGATGTTAACAATTGAACGGCAGGAAGTAATATTAACATTATTAAAAGAAAAAGAAATTGTCACAGTACATCAGATTTGTGATGTAACAGGTGCCTCTGAATCGACCATTCGCAGAGATTTGACCGAATTGGAAAACAAGCAACTGATCAAAAGAGTACATGGAGGTGCTTCCCTTTTAAAGAAGAAAAGAGAAGAGCCGACATTACTTGAGAAAACGACACAACATCAACATGAAAAAGAGTTGATTGCCAAAAGAGCTGCTTTATACGTCGAAGACGGGGACTCGATTTATTTAGATGCAGGAACTTCTACATTGCAAATGATTCCGCATTTAGCCGGAAAGTCAATAGTTGTTGTAACAAATGGTATACCACATGTTCAATTATTAATTGAATACGGTATTGAGACATATGTGATTGCAGGTAAAGCAAAAAAAGGTACAGCAGCTTTAATTGGTACAAAAGCAGTTGAAGCTATTAGAGAATACCGTTTCGATAAGTGTTTTTTAGGGATTAATGGGATACATGCCTCCCAGGGCTTCACTACGCCTGATCCTGAGGAGGCTGAGGTGAAGCAAACAGCGTTAAGGCAATCACAAAGCTGCTATGTATTAGCAGATCCTGCGAAATTTGGTGAAGTCTCTTTTGCTAATGTAGCAAATATAGAACAAGCAACGATTATTACAACAGAGGGAGTTTCAGCTGATCAACAAGAAAAAATCGCCAAACTTACTACATTGGAGGTGATCTCACTATGATTTATACTGTTACATTAAACCCGGCAGTAGATTATGTCATACAGTTAGATAATTTTGAACAAGGTACAATCAATCGAAGTAAATTCGACTATAAAGAAGCTGGTGGTAAAGGAATCAATGTTTCACGCGTACTTAACCGTCTTGGAGCAACATCCACAGCATTAGGCTTTATTGGCGGCTTTACTGGTAAATTTATTACAGACTACTTATCTGAAGTCAATATTGCACATGATTTTGTATCACTAGAAGAAGATACTAGAATCAATGTGAAATTAAAATCAGGTGATGAAGAATCTGAGGTCAATGGAACGTCACCAGAAATTTCAGAGAAAGCGTACAACCATCTTTTGGAGAAGTTACAAGGTTTATCGCATGGTGATGTCGTTGTGTTAGCAGGAAGCTTACCAACTTCACTTCCGCAAGACACATACAAATCCTTAGTGACGATGCTAAACAAAAGAGGCGTCTCCACAATATTAGATACAAGTGGTAAAGCTTTGGGGGAAGCAATCCAAGCTGGTCCAACATTCATCAAACCAAACAATTTTGAATTGGCAGAGCTTTTTTCTGAAGAGGTAAAATCGGATGATGACATTATTAGACTTGCGAAGCGATTACATGAAGAAAATAATATTGACCATGTGCTTGTTTCGTTAGCAAAAGAAGGAGCAATCTACGTCGGCGCAACTGGTGTGTATAAGTTGAATGCACCGAAAGGAAAGGCTATTCACTCAGTGGGGGCCGGAGATTCTTCTGTTGCTGGTTTTATCTATAAATTGCAAGAAACGAGCAATGCGGAAGATGCAGCAAAGTTTGCAGTAGCTTCAGGAAGTGCGACAGCTTTTTCAAAAACGCTATGTACAAAGGAAGAAGCAGAAAGTTTATTAAATGATATACACGTAAAAAAATTATAAAAAGCTCTGAGTAGGTCTCAGAGCTAAACATCTTAAAGAAAGGATGAGGGGCTATGAATATAACAGAATTATTAAAGCAAGATATTATGATTTTAGAGCTGGATGCAGCTTCTAAAGATGATGTTATAAAAGAAATGGCAAACAAATTAGATGAAGCAGGACGGTTGCACGATAAGGAAGCGTTTGCGGAGGCGATTTGGAACAGAGAGAATCAGAGCAGTACAGGGATTGGAGAGGGAGTTGCTATTCCGCACGCCAAAACAAAAGCTGTAAAGACTCCTTCCATTGCATTTGGACGTTCGAAACAGGGTGTTGATTATGAATCATTAGATGCACAGCCTGCCCACTTATTTTTTATGATTGCAGCAAGTGAAGGGGCAAATAATGATCATTTACAAACATTATCAAGATTATCTACATTGTTAATTGATGAAGATTTTCGTCAGCAGCTAATGGACGCAGGTTCTGAAACTGAAATACTAACGATTATAGATGAAAAAGAGAAGGAAAAGCTTGGCAAAGAAGAGGCAGAGGCAAGTGCACAAACAAGTGCGCAAACATCTGGTCCGGAAGTGTTAGCTGTTACCGGCTGTCCTACAGGGATTGCCCATACTTATATGGCAGCAGATTCACTGAAAGATACAGCAAAAGAGCTGGGAGTTTCTATTAAAGTAGAAACAAATGGCTCTGATGGTGTAAAGAACCGTTTAACAGATGAAGAAATTGAAAGTGCAAAAGCAATTATTATTACAGCAGATACAAAAGTAGAAATGGAACGATTTGCTGGTAAAAAAGTAATTAGAAGAGGTGTAACAGACGGTATCCGTAAACCGAAAGAATTAATTGAAACAGCAATGAAAGGTGATGCACCTGTTTATGAAGGAGACGGCAGTGGCGCAAGCGTCAGTTCTGGCGGAAGCCGTTCCGGTTTTTATAAGCACTTAATGAACGGTGTTTCCAACATGCTGCCATTCGTTGTTGGTGGTGGGGTATTAATTGCTATCTCATTCTTTTTTGGCATTCATTCTGCAGAACCAGATCATGCAACATATAATGAGTTTGCCGCAGCATTAAAAGCCATCGGCGGTGACTATGCATTCGGTTTAATGGTTGCTGTTCTTGCAGGTTTCATCGGGATGAGTATTGCAGATCGTCCAGGTTTTGCTCCAGCGATGATCGGCGGTTTTATGGCATCAATAGGTGGTGCAGGTTTTCTTGGCGGGTTAATTGCCGGATTCTTAGGCGGTTATGTTGTTGTACTTGTGAGAAAGTTATTATCAGGCTTGCCGAAAGCTTTTGATGGTATTAAGACGATTTTATTTTACCCTGTAATTAGTGTGTTTGTAACAGGTTTGTTAATGTATTACGTAATTATTGAGCCAATTGCAGCAGTTATGAATGGTTTGGAAAATTGGCTAGGCGGTTTCACTGGAGCAAATGCCTTATTGTTAGGACTTATCTTAGGTGGTATGATGGCGATCGATATGGGTGGTCCAATTAATAAAACAGCATTTACGTTTGGTATTGCAATGATTGAAGCCGGCAACTTTGGTCCACATGCTGCGGTAATGGCAGGTGGAATGGTTCCGCCATTAGCTTTGGCGTTAGCAACAACCATATTCCGTAATAAATTTACGAGAGAAGAACGGGATGCAGGGAAAACAAACTATGCACTTGGAGCTTTCTTTATTACAGAAGGTGCGATTCCATTCGCTGCATCTGACCCAGGCAGAGTCATTCCATCACTAACTGTAGGATCTGCTGTTGCTGGTGGATTAGCCTTATTATTTAATATAGGATTACCGGCACCACATGGCGGAATATTCGTCATTCCAACAGTTGAAGGAAGCTGGTTTATGTATATTATTGCAATTTTAATTGGTGCAATAGTTTCTGCGTTAATGATCGGTTTCTGGAAGAAACCTTTAGAGAAAAAATAATTGAAGAATGAAAAAAGCTACCTTTCTTAGTGCAAGGTAGCTTTTTTATCTTCCATAAAGTCCTATGGGGCAAAAGGAAAATACATAAATGCAACGAAAAACAATCCAAAATAACCTAGTAAAATAATGATGATACTTAACAAAATGTCCAAAACAATCAAGCTCCATTTCACTGGAGACCTTTTAGATATTGCCATTTTAATCATCCGATAATTAAGCAATACTAGGAGGTAGATCATTAAAATAATATAAAAGGATACAACCCAATTTCCGACGGCTGCCGAATTATCCTCCGTTCGTTCAACAAAAAAACCTGTTTGCCACTTGATTATTTGTCCAACAATAAGAAAGATAATAAGAAGAGAGGCTCCAACTCCGCCTAGCCATATTTTCTCATGCTTCGATGTGCCAATAAAAAGGCAACCTGTGATGAGAAGAAATGTAACGAAAAGTATAAGGTCGATTGCAGTCACTTCCTTCCTCATTTGCTCCTGTTGAATTTCATTTGATGAAAACAGTAGCCTGCCTCCCAGGGTAAAGGTTATGATTTAGTTATAACAGGAAATGATAAGAAGTAAAAGAGAACAGCGGGGATTTTCATTGTGATATCCTAAAAAAAATAGTTCCAATCACAATAAGATCAGTCCATATTTACTATTATGAAGGGGGAAGGCAACCAATGGAAAACCAATTAATTCTAGCATCGTCCTCACCGAGGAGACAAGAACTTCTTAGGCAGGTAAGAATTCCATTTACACTTAGAGTTCCCAATCTAGATGAATCACAAATTATTACAAATGATCCATATGAAAAAGTGGAACAATTAGCCATGTTAAAAGGGAGGCATGTTTCAATAGAAAAGGAGAATGAAGTTATTTTGTCCGCTGATACAGTAGTTGCATTTCAAAATAAGATCTTTGAGAAACCGAAAAGTAAACAGGAAGCAAAAGAAGTGATTACAGCCTTAAGTGGAGAGGTGCACCATGTTTATACCGGTGTGATGATACGAAGCGAAAAAGCAGAAGAGATTTTTGTTGAAAAAACAGAAGTGGAATTTTGGCCGCTGTTAAATGAAGAAATCGATTCCTATGTATCTAGTGAAGAACCTTATGATAAAGCTGGTGCATACGGTATTCAAAGTATTGGGGCGATGTTTGTAAAGCGGATTACAGGTGATTATTATAATGTGGTAGGATTGCCTGTATCTCGGGTAATGAGAGAACTCTATTCATTTTCTGTAAAACCGAAACTTTAAAAGATTCATTCTAAGTTAACAATAACTTAACATAAAATTATCAGAAAATTTAATATCCATCGGTATAATTGACCAAGTAATATAAATGAAGGAGGCAATTATATCATGAATTTTAAAAAGAAGTTCATCACAGGACTAGCAGCTGCTTCTGTAATTTTCACAGCCGCTGTTCCGTTTAGTGTATGGGCAGAAAAGCCGCCATTATTTCAATACAATGGGGAAGAAGAGTTAAGAGTTTCCCAAATTGGGCAGTATATCAGCGGTCTGGGTGAAGGTGGAACGGAAATTATGGCCTATGACGCGTCTAGCAGGACTGCTTTTGTAACAAATGGAGCAGTAAAAGGCTTTGATATTCTGCAATTTGATAATTTGAAGTCTGGTGAATTTGTAAGCGTGCCATCATCGAAGCGGGTCCTGCTTTCATCCTTTGGAATTGAAGGAATTGATGATATAACAAGCATTGCTGTCAATCCAACAATGAATGTTGTAGCAATTACAGCAGTAAGTGATCCGAAAACAGATCCTGGGTATGTTATATTTACAGATAAAAGCGGGGAGTACATAACTCACGTTCAAGTTGGTGCATTACCGGATATGGTGACATTTACACCAGATGGGAACAAAGCAATTTTGGCCAATGAGGGTGAGCCAAGTGATGACTACTCTGTTGACCCAGAGGGATCCATTTCCATCATTCATTCTGGTTTAAGTGTCAACACATTGAATTTTTCTGAGTCACACCTAGATGACCAAGTACGTGTAGATTCAAAAGGAACAATTTTACAACAACTTGAGCCTGAGTATATTACGGTTTCAGATGACAGCACTACTGCATATGTTAGTCTGCAGGAAAATAATGCGATTGCGACAGTAGACTTAGTAAAGGAAGAGATTATTGATGTGAAGGGTCTTGGTGTCAAAGACCATTCTGTTCCGGGAAATGAACTTGACGCAATAGACAATGGAGAAGCTGTTATTGAAAAACAGCCATTACTTGGTTTTTATATGCCGGATGCCATTGATACGATTGAATATAAAGGTAAAACATATATTTTAACACCGAATGAGGGAGATGCACGTGACTATGAAGCATACTCTGAAGAAGGCAGTGTGGAGGATATCGCCGATCAGATCAATTTAAATGCAGATTACTATGAAGGATACACCCAAGATGAATTGGACGCTGCTGTAGAGAATGGTTTATTAGAGAATTTAAAAGGTACTGACATTACTTTAGAGCAAGGTAAAAATGAAGAAGGTATCTATGAAGCATTGTATTCTTATGGTGGACGCAGTTTCTCTATTTTTGATGCAGAAACGATGGAACTTGTGTACGATAGTGGAAGTGATTTCGAAGAAATTATATTAGAAGCGATGCCTGAACATTTTAATACAAATAATGATGAATTAAAATATGATGGCCGCAGTGACAGTAAGGGCCCTGAACCGGAAACAATAATCACTGGTCAAATTGATGGTACAACGTATGCCTTTGTTGCACTTGAACGTTTCAGTGGTATTATGATATATGATTTATCGAACCCAATGTCACCTGAGTTTGTTTCCCTTATTTCAAGTCGAGATTTCAGTGAAGATGTAAAGGGTGATGTTTCTCCAGAAGGACTTCAGTTTATTACGGCTGAGGATAGCCCAACAGGTAATGCATTATTAGCAGCAACACATGAAATTTCAGGAACAGTTGCTGTTTATGAATTTAATGGTGAGGAAGAAACGATCGCTGTGAGAACATTTAATGACATTCAAGGTCATTGGGCAGAAGCAGCAATTGAATCATTAGCAACAAAAGGGATTGTATTCGGTTATTCAGCATCTAAATTTGGACCGGAAAAAAGCATTACCCGTGCAGAAGTGGCCGGATTAATAGACCGTGCCCTTAATTTAGATAGTGATTCAAACGCAAATAACACTTCAAACTTTAAAGATGTAGAAGATACATGGTATAAAGATAGCGTGGAAAATGTAGTGAAAGCTAATCTGTTAGTAGGTTACAATGATAATACATTCCGTCCGAATGAGGAAATGTCACGCCAGGAAATTATCGCAGTGATTACTCGTGCTTATGAATATGTAAAAGGTACAGAAATTGAAGTTGATCAAGAATCAATTCTTGCTAATTTTATTGATGCTGGTAATATTTCTGAATGGGCAAAGCAAGAAGTTGCGGGGGCAATAGAAGCTGGACTTGTTTATGGTGTGAAAGAAGATGAAATTCAGCCAGGTAAAGATGTGACGCGAGCAGAAGCAGCTGCAATGATAGAGCGATTGTTGAAATAAAGTATCTTCAGGGAAATCGAGAGCGCCTTATTCTATAAGGTGCTCATTTTTTTTGTAGTTCGGGGAATGGAAAACTATCCATCTAATAGAATTTTACTATAAAAGCGGGGATACTTTCTTAATACAGGTAATAAAATGAAAGTTTGCTAAACACTTTTTTTCCTTCCATATAACTGCTATAATGTAAATAAGATTAAGAAAGAGTTCCTAATGGTTGAGAACAATGCTGTTCTGCTAGCCTTTATATTAAGCATTACATAAGGGGAACTTATTTTATATCTTTCTTAATCGTACAAAGCAGGTAATGCTAGATTACTAGTATTTCTAGTCGGTATGTACACAATTTCACAAAAAACATCAAGGGGGTACCAAGATATGGGCCAAACATCAATGAAAAGTAAAAAGTTTTTCACTTCAACAATGGCAACAGCTGTAGTAGTATCTGCCGTTGCACCTACTACTGGTTTTGCAGCATCAAATTTTACCGATGTGCAAGCAGATAATTTCTATTATGACTATGTAACTGCATTGGCAGAAGCAGGAATTATTCATGGAAAACCAGATGGGTCATTTGACTTGAGTGGAAATGTAACACGTGCAGAAGCAGCAAAAATGATTGCTAGTATTATTGGTTTAGATACGGAGAATGCAACATCTGCTAACTTTGCAGATGTGAAAGAAGGTGCTTGGTATACAGGTTATATCAATGCTCTTTACTCAGCAAACCTTATCGATGGGGTAAGTGAAACTGAATTTGCGCCAAGTGCTACACTAACTCGTGCGCAATTTGCGAAACTTGTTGTAGATGCTTATGGAATAGAATTAGATGAAAATGCAGAAGTTCCATTCACCGATCTTAAGGAAGGTGCATGGTATGAGAAATATGTAAAAACACTTTATGCTAACGAACTAATCGCTGGTACAACTTTAACAACATTCTCACCAGATAAACCAGTGAAACGTGCGGACTTTGCTAAACTATTAACAGACACAGACTGGAAAATTGGTACAACTTTAGAGAAACCAAACGAGAATATCATTGTGGAAAGTGTAAATGTGATTGATGCTAACACTGTAGAACTAACAGGTGCTGGTCTTAAGAATCTTGTTGCTGAAGATATCACAATTGATGGCAATGTGGTTGAAAGTGTTGAATATAATGAAACGACCGGAAAAGTATTGGTGAAGTTTGAAACTTCTTTCGCATCTGGTGAAGAACAAAAAATTACTTTTGTAGATGTGGAAGGCACAGAAACAGAATTTAATTTCACTTATAACTTTGAACTTACTTCTTTAGAGGCGACTACAAGCCGTGTAGACAATGACACTGATGGACAATTCCTGGAATTTACTGTAAATGGAGGAGAGTCAGTAAGCTTAGATTACCTAGTGAATGCTGGCTATAAAGTAGAATTCCAAGCAACTAATGATGCTGTATTTTTAGATGCAGCTACAGGTGAGCTTAATAAAGCTCAGCTTGGTGCAGATTTCGCTTATAAAGTTGTAGTTTCAAATGGTGAGGAAACTGTTGAGTCAGAACTAACTCAAGTTGAAGTTTTAGATTTTGACACATACCTTACAGAAGTCAACGAAGTATCAGTAACTCAAGGTGATGTCACTGTTGAGAGTGGTAAAGTAACCATTCAAGACGGTACTGTTGATGTTGTGGCTGAAAAAGCTACTACGTTAAGCGGTGCAACTGAAAACAATCCAAGCGTTACTTATAAATCTTCTAACCCTGCTGTTGCTACAGTCAACGCGACTACTGGTGCTGTTACACCTATCAAGGCAGGCTCTGTAACTATTACAGCTTCTGCTGATGATGCTTCTGTAGAAGTTCCATTAACAGTTGTTTCTGGTGCTCGTCAAGCAACTACGGCTACAGCTACAACTTCTTCAGTGAAATTGCTTGCAGCTAAAACACAAGATGTTGAATTTGAAGTGGTTGACCAATATGGTGATGAATTTGAAGGAGAGCTTGATGTAGTAACACGTGATGCGGCTATCGCTGATGGTACTGCTTCATCATTGACATTCATTGATGGAAAAGCGACTGCTACTCTTAAAGCTATTGCTAACGGGAGCACTGCTATTGATTTGAATAGTGGTACAACTACGTTGAAGAGTGTAACAATGTCTGTTTCTGATGACTCTGTTGTTGCTTCTAGAAAAATTGAAACAGTTTCTCCATCATCTGATTTAACACTTGATGTAGTTAAGGGTTCTGATGATGATGCTGTTACTCTAGTCTGGAATAATTACAATGCAGATGGATACCTGATTGGTGCTGAAACTGCTCTTGATACAACTTACTCTGTAGAATCATCCGATACTTCAGTTGCGACTGTTGACCTTGCCACTGACGATAATGGGGCGTTAACTGGCGGTATTATTGTACAAGCCCAAAAAGAAGGTACTGCAAAAGTGGTTATCAAGGAAGGTACAGTAACTAGAGCTACTGCAACTATCACTGTTACTGACTCAACTCCTGTAATTACAAGTGTAGATTTCGAGGAAGTTGAAGATATTACATCTACTAGTGCTGTAAATGAAGCAGTATTAAAAGCTAGCGGAATTACTCTTTCTTCTTCTGAATTTACACCTGAATTAGATGCTTCGGGAGCTATCTTTGTGGATGTTGATGGTGTTGCTGGTTATAGTTCTGATGATATTACTTTAGGACAATTAACTGCTGAGTACTCTGGTATTGCATCAGATATTACTTCACTAGGTGTTAAAGCTGGTTCTGTTGTAGCTTCTGCTTTATCAGCTGGAGCTGAAGGTACAATCGTTGCGGTTGTAACACGTGAAGGTGAAAATGAGGCATTTGCTACATCTACTATTAATGTAAAGGTACCGAACTAATAAACAATCTCATAAAGACTGTGTGGAGTTACTCTCTACACAGTCTTTTTTTTTTAGATCCATTTTTAAAAAGACTAAATAAAAAGTGGATGAAACTGAGAAGAAACTCCTTCCTATTTTGATCACAAAGGAATCCGCAGAAACACTAAATTACCAAGACCATTAATTTGCTGTAATAACCATTGATTAACCAGTGCAATTAAATTTACCGACGTTCTCGCAGGCAGATAATGGCAATGGAAAAGCTGTGCTTAGAAGGATAATACCTTCTTGCCAGCCTCTTTTAATAGTTCTGTATAAAATCGATCTTCCCCAATTGTAATTACTCGATCACATAATTCTTTTATCTCATCCATGTCATGCGATGTATAGATGATAATCTTTCCATTCTCTGTAGCTTGTTTTCTTAAATATGCTCCAATTTCTTTACGGGATTTTAGGTCAATTCCGACAGTGGGTTCATCTAATAACAGGACAGTTGGATCATGAATCAGGCTGATAGCAAGGTTCAACTTTCGTTTCATTCCGCCTGATAAATTTTTGACAGGATCATGCCATCGATCCAACCTCATATCCAAACAAATTTGTTTCAATTGTTGCTTCGACTTCTTTTTCCAAGCTAATTTCTCGAAAAAAACCATATTCTCTTCAACAGTAAGCTGCTCCCAGATAGCAATATCCTGTGGGACGAACCCAATATGCTTACGAATTGTTTTTCTATCTTTGCGATAGTTCCACTCATTAAAATAAATGTCTCCGGATGATGGCTTCATTGTTGTTGCAAGAATATTTAACAAAGTAGATTTACCTGCTCCGTTTTCGCCGACTAAGCCGACAATTTCACCAGCTTCAACTTGGAAAGATAAATGATCGAGTATTCTCTTACGCTGAAAACTTTTACTTATGGACTCAATATTAAGCATACTTTTTCTCCTCCCGAACATACCAGATAACCATACCAGCAAGGCATATGCCAAGCCACTCGATTGTCCATTCACCTGATAAGAAGCGCGATAATGGGTTAAGCAGGTTGATCCAGCCATATGTGAGTTCGAAGCCTCCTGATGGTAATAATGCTCCACTTAAAACAATCATCGTTATGGTTAGAACAATCGCTAGAATATAACTGACATACACTTTTTTTATAATTGTAACGATTAAAAACGCAAATAAACCAATCATGATACGGTAAGAGAGCAATGCGATGAAACGAACATTCTCTTGATAGAGCCAATAAAAGACACCTGCTGTAAAAAGATCCATTATTAATAATAAAATAATATAAAAGCTTATATTCAAAAGCATATAGATTGGATATTTCACCCTGGTAAAAGGAAATCGGACAGCAACACTGGCATTTTGCTCTTTAATAACCCAATCAAATAAGAAAATGGTAAAAAGCATTGCAGGAAACGCCCATATCAACCATGGATTCCATTCGATTGCAACCTTGTTGCCAGTTGCCTTACCACCCGCATAACGGAATTCATTATTTAATAGATCTTCCTCTGCCTGAACTTGTTTTGACTTTGCGATAATTTCGTTCTCGCTCCAACTTTGCGACCCGCGCAATTCTTTTTCAAGTGCCATTACCGTACTGGCTGCTTTTAATCTGCCTGTCTCTTGCTGGATAATCGAGACAATCATTTCTTTAACAGGATTATAGGCAAAGGATCTGTCAGAATAATAGCTTTCGAGCAAATTTCTTCTATTTCCTGATTGGATTGCTTTTTCGTATCCTTCTTTTACAATAAATACACTGTCTAACTCATGTTGCTCGACTTGTCGAATGGCATTTTGTTCAGACAATAGTGAGACAGTGACAAAGGAAGAACTATTTACTGCTTCATATAATTCAACAGCAGAGGTAGTTTCTTCTTCTAATACAAGTCCTACAGGAACCGTAAAATCATCTTGCACGGTATCAGCTGTTGCAACGAAGCCGATGGTAATGAGCAGTGGAGCTAATAACCATATAACTAAACTGATTTTCTTCCTCTTCATTAACAGGAAACGTGTAAAAAAAACGTCACCCATCATCGAACACGCTCCTTCCAAAACGAAGCACCAACCAACAAAATAAATCCACCAATTATTGTAACAATTAATGGTTGCAATTCAGCATGAAAGCGTCCATTTAAAGCAATTTGTTCCATCCAATAAAATGCATGATGGGAAAAAATATATTCAGAATATTTTTCCGTATAGACAGGGAAATATATTCTGGGAATAATGGCACCACTAAAGAGAATAGTTATTGCCGTAAATCCTGTCTGAATCAGGAGGGTTAACTTCTGGGAACGAATGAACCAGCTCAACAGAGTTAAACATTGGATAAAGATAATGCTATGACCTAACATTAACAAACCCATACGTAAATAGTTTTCTGTGGCAACTTCTAACGATGGAATAAAATGTTTCATTCCAATAAAGGAAATTACCGCTAATATTGCTGTTACGACTAGTGTCACAATCCCGGAGGCTATAGCTTGTTGAAAATTAGTCACACCATAAAGCCTCATTCTCTGCTTTACGTTTTTACTGCTGTCACGATATAACATAATGTAGAGTACGAATAACCATACTGTCACAATTGCAAACCAGCCGGCTAAACTGAAATACACAATCGGGGAAGCTGTAGCGTTATTTGTAAGTTTATCCTCTGTTAGTACTTGGTCACTACCTAATACGTAGAAAAAATATTCTGTGAATTGTTTAAATAAGAAGTCACTTCTCTCTTTACTATCCATCTCTAATTGTTTGGCATAATGGTTGATAGTCAGTATGTTCGCTTGAGAACCGCGAATATGTCTTGTAATTGTTTCGACTAATTCATTAATTAATTGACTCTCTAGCGGACGCTTCGGGTTACCGATAATTGATAATTGAGAGCGTTCACCCTCCATTAATTTATGTATAAAATTAGCTGGGAAAACAATGTAGGCACTTAACTTATCATTTTCAATTCTCGAATTGGCTTCAATTTCATTCATTCTTTTCATTGTAATCATGTTACCAAGCTGTGAGGATTCTTCTAATAACTCTACAATAATTTCCGTTTCCTCAGATTGATCAAAGTCAACTAAACCAACTTCAATTGTATCTGAATCACCAATATCAATAAATGACACAATCATAAATGCAATAAGACCAATTAAAATAATTGGCAACAGCAAAAGAAGAGGAAGTGAAATCCACTTCCTCCCGAGCTGAATAAAGTTATTTTTTGTAAACAGGGCGATATGTTTAATCGACTGCATGTATAGCACCAACTTCATTTACAAAATTTATTAGATTCCAGGGCCCATCAAGTTCATCATCCAACCTTCCAACTGACTCATCACATCTGTTTCGAAGTATTCGATAATCTCATCACCGCTCATTTCACTTAAGTTCTTTACTTGATCAGGGCTAGGAACCTCGACTTTATCAATTGTCGAACCAGTTTCTTTAACGAAAATGGAAATAGTATCTTGATTGATTGTCATGCCATCTTCAACAAAGAATGTATGGTCGGCTGTCATTTGGTCTTCCTCATAATTAGTTTCGCCTAGCCAATGAAGGGCTATGTTATTCGCTCCAGCCTCTTCAAATGACAGCATTCGCTCGAAACTTTTGCCGCCATCTTCTAATCCGCTTTGATTAGCTTCAATCACAATATTTACATCATCCATAGAAAGTGTAATAATATCATTTGTTTCACCATCCTGGTGAGAAAGATCTGCTGAGAAATTTATGGATTCTTCTGTGT
The DNA here is from genome assembly GCF_042651765.1 of Gracilibacillus xinjiangensis. Lineage (NCBI taxonomy): Bacteria > Bacillati > Bacillota > Bacilli > Caryophanales > Bacillaceae > Gracilibacillus > Gracilibacillus xinjiangensis. The sequence goes on from NZ_JBHSDT010000004.1 coordinate 363,884, forward strand.
CATCTTCTGTAACGGTGACAGTATAATCGATTTGTTGTTCATTATCTGTGACTGCATTTGTTCCTTCAATTCTTATACCGCCTGTAGTCGTGTTATCTACATTTTCAGCTGTTAAAGATAAATCTCTTTTAACAATGATACCATCATTTACCCAAATGACGGAGGTGAATCCATCCGGGAAAGCGACATCTTGGATTCTATCTGCAGCTAATTCTAATTCAGAAACAAAGTCTTCTTCAAATGTTGCCAATTCAGTTTCCGCTAATTCCACACTGGCAAAGTTCATGTATGTTGCTTGATCAATAATAATTTCTCTTAATCTCTCATCTTCTGCCATTTTGTTAAATAAGTTTTGAAGAATAGTTCTTAATTCTTCTTCAGATAAATGGAAAGTGATTTTTTCTGTAGTAACATCATTGCTGTTAATAGAAACTTTTTCACTCTCTGATTCAAATGCATCTTCTGGAATTTCTTTATACAAGTAATCTACATACTCTTCTTTGAGGTATTCGACATCCTCTGTTACAAGGGAACTGTTAGTAAAGAAATCAGTAAAGTCTATCTTTTCTTCTCCGGTAAAGGATGAAGGGTCGATTTCGTGCAGAATTCTTCCTAAATCCTCGCCATTTAATTGAATAATATCATTTAAAAATGGCAACCCAACATATAATTCATTCCCATTAATATACCCTTCGATTCCACTTAACTCAATACCACTAAAACCTGCAGAAATATTAGCAGAAGAAACCTTTTCCTTTTTATCTATTGCGGACTCAATGGTAATATTCGCATTGTTGATAATTTGATCATAGCCCATACTAGCTAATTCAGGTGCATTCACCTGACCGGTAATTTCCAACGTAGATTCGATCGCATTTTCCTCACTATGTTCTAACCATAAGAGCTCATCTTCATATCTTTCTTTAAATGCTGATTCTAATTGCTCTACAGTATTTTTTTCGGCAAGGAAATAATCTTCTTTCCCTGAAGTATTCTGTAAGGCTGTAACTGTAATAATTCCAGCTATTAGTATGACTGCGACTGCAACAACAATAGGAATTATTTTATTGTTCTTTTTCTTACTTTCTTTTTGTTGAATGGATCCTTCCATCATATGTCCCTCCTTAAGTAAATAAAACATGTTCTCTATGTACTTTATATATCTGTCTGCAAATTGTAATAATAATGTACTATATTGATAGATATTCACTTGGAAATTAACAAGATGCAGAAATCAATACAACTAATAAAATACCATGACGCTACCATTTAATCTATAGCTTCGACATTAATAGACACAAAATGGTAGGAAAGCGCTAAGCAATACAAATGCAATTTCTGTCCTATTATGTTAAATTAAACAGAAAGACCTAATTTTTTCAAAGGGTGGATGGGGAGGTGCTTGATTGGTAACAGATAAAAATTATGAACAAGGATACAAAAAATATGTAACAAAAGCAAAAGAATACTTAGAGAATAAAACAAAATCGGAAGCACTCTTAAAAGAAGCAACAGAAAAAGCAAATAACAAAAGTGGCAGGCTGGAAGAGGTGTGGGATAGACTGCAATTACTATTTGAAGTATTTCGAGCATGGATCAAAGGAGACTATGTTGAAATACCTAAAGGCTCTATCATTATGATTATTGCAACAGTTATCTATTTTGTAACACCGATTGATTTAGTGCCAGACTTTCTCTTGGGATTGGGATTCCTTGATGATGCCGCAGTGATTGGCTTTACGCTTAAGCAGATATCTAATGATCTAGACAAATTTAAAGAATGGAAAAAAAGCAGGCTAAATATTTTAGGGGAAAACAGTAATATAATTCAATAAACCACCCTCATCATTGAAGATAGGGTGGTTTATTGTGTTTATCATTCCTATATATATTTCCTTGTTTTTAAATAATCAATTATTTGTTCAACAGACTCATCAATTGTGTTTTGTTCTGTATCGATTGTTAGTTCTGGATTAACTGGTTCTTCATATGGTGCATCAATTCCAGTAAATCCTTTGATTTCGCCAGCACGTGCTTTTTGATAAAGTCCTTTAGGATCACGCAATTCACAGCCTTCTAAGCTGCATTTCACATAAATCTCAATGAAATCACCATCTGCTAACAGCTGACGTACATTATCACGATCTTCCTGATATGGGGAAATAAATGCTGTTAATGTGATTAGGCCAGCGTCGCTCATCAGTTTTGCTACTTCACCAATACGACGAATATTTTCCTTTCGATCTTCAGGACTAAAGCCTAAATTATTATTTAAACCATGCCTTATGTTGTCCCCATCTAAACGATAGGTGCGAATACCTTGATCGTAAAGGGCTTTTTCCAATGCTACAGTTAATGTTGATTTCCCTGATCCTGATAAGCCAGTAAACCATAAAACAGGACTCTGGTGTTCATTTAAATGCAATCGGTCTTGTTTAGTAACAGCTGATTCGTGCCAAATGATATTTGTAGCTTTTGTCATGCTTTCGTTCCTCTCTGTAATCCTTTGATTAAAATTTCTGCCACTTCTGGGCGAGAGAATTGACGGGGTAGTGGTTCCCCGTTACGCAGTTTCTCGCGGACTTTCGTTCCGCTTAAGTGAACATGTTCTGATTTGTCATGCGGGCATGTTTTTTGTGTTGCCATGTTTTCACATTTGGAGCAGTAGAAGGCATGCTCAAATTTGAATATTTGAATGCCAAGTTCATCTTCGAATTTAGAAATGAAATCCTGTGCTTCATATGTGCCATAAAAATCACCAACACCTGCATGGTCACGCCCTACAATGAAATGTGTACAGCCGTAATTTTTACGAACAAGGGCATGTAATACCGCTTCACGTGGTCCGGCATAGCGCATCGCTGCAGGATAAATAACTAGTCTTGTGCGATTTTCTGGATAGTAATGCTTTAGGATTGCTTGATAGCTTTCCATACGAATATCTGCAGGAATGTCATCCGACTTTGTTTCACCAACTAATGGATTCAGTAATAAACCGTCAACAGATTCTAGTGCGATTTTTTGAATATATTCGTGTGCGCGGTGAACAGGATTTCTTGTTTGAAACCCAACAACTGTTTTCCAGCCAAGGTCTGCAAATAACTGGCGTGTTTCAATTGGGTCTAAATAAAAATCTTCGAATCCTTCGTGCCCTGGTCTGTTTACTAATTGAATTGGTCCAGCTAAGTAAATTTCGCCTTTTTCATATAGTTTTTTTACACCTGGATGGCTATCATCCGTTGTTCCATATACAGATTGGGCTTCTTTTTCCTTGTCATATCGATATTTCTCTTGTAAGTCAAGCGTTCCATAAAGTACACCATCTTCACCATATAACGCTACAGTGTCACCAATAGTTAATTGATCCGCTTCTTGTTCTGTTACAGCAAGTGTAATGGGTATACTCCAAACCGTACCATCTGCCAGATGTACGTTTTCTACAACATTCAGATAATCTTTTTCACCTAAAAAACCTGTTAGCGGGCTGAAGCCACCAATAGCGATTAATTCTAGGTCGGAAATGCCCCACTTATTGATCGTAAGGGAAGGCTGATTTTTAGCAGCCTCGATTGCTTTATCCCGATCTGCACCAGTTAATTCTCTGTTAACTAGTGTACCACCATGAGCTGTAATTGTTTCACGTTGCTTTTCAATAACTGTTGACATTATAAAACTCCTTTCGTTTCTCTATGGAAATTCTGGCCGTCATACACTGGGTCGACATAGCCTTTTCGAACAACAAAATCGCCGAAATGTTCATTTTCTTCTCTTTCTTCAGCATATATATGGATAATTTCCTTTAATGTTGCCAGTATTTCTTCTTCTCCAATATTTTCGCGATATAGTTGGTTTAACCTATCACCAGTAAAGCTTCCACCTAAATATAAGTTATATTTACCAGGTGCTTTGCCTATAAACGCTATTTCAGCTAAAGCTGGACGTGCACATCCATTTGGACAACCTGTCATACGGATAACAATCTCTTGTTCTTGTAAACCTTCCGCTGCTAATATGCCCTCAATTTTCCCAATTAAGGATGGTAAATACCGTTCTGATTCTGCCATAGCAAGACCACATGTTGGTAAGGCAACACAAGCAATTGAATTTCTTCTTAAACCAGAGTAATGTTTTCCATCCGTTAAGCCGTATGCGTCAATAATTTCCTGAATCTTTTTCTTTTTTTGTGGTGATACATTTGCAATAACAAGATTTTGGTTTGGTGTCAGGCGGAAATCCCCTGTGTGAACATTGGCAATTTCCCGTAATGCTGTCATCAGTTTATAGTCATCTGTATCTTTTACACGGCCATTTTCAACAAATAATGTGAAATGCCATCTGTTATTTCCTTTGATCCAGCCATATCTGTCACCATTGTGATCAAAGTGATAATCTTTCGCATCTTCTAATGAAAATCCAAGACGGTTTGCTAATTCTTCTTTAAACCAGTCTAGCCCGTAGCGATCAATTGTATATTTAAACCGGGCATTTTTCCGATCGGAACGGTTTCCGTAATCGCGTTGGATAGTTACTACTTTTTCAGCAACTTGAATAACATCTTCTTTTTTACAGTATCCGGCTACTTTACCTAGTTGCGGGTAAGTGTTGGTATTCCCGTGTGTTGAACCCATGCCGCCGCCAACAACCACATTAAAACCTTTCACCTCGTTATCCTCAACAATTGCAATGAAGCCTAAGTCTTGTGAAAAGACATCGATATCGTTAGATGGAGGTGCTGCAATACCAATTTTGAACTTTCTTGGTAAGTATGTCTTTCCGTAAATTGGTTCTTCCTCTTCTTTGGAATCGATTATTTTTTCTCTATCTAACCATATTTCATGATAAGCGCCTGTTTTTGGTGACAGATGATCACTAATTTTTTGGGCCCAATCTTGAATTTCCTGATGGACTTCTGACTGGTAAGGATTGGGGTTACACATTACATTACGGTTCACGTCACCACATGCAGCGATGGTTGTCATCAGTTCATCATTGATTGTTTTTATTGTTTCTTTTAAATTCCATTTCAATATACCGTGCAATTGGAATGCTTGCCTTGTTGTAAGTTTTATTGTATTGTCGCCATATTTTTGTGATAAGTCATCAACAGCTAACCATTGTTTTGGTGTTGCTACACCACCTGGTATCGCAACACGCAGCATAAATGAGTATGCCGGTTCTAACTTTTGTCTGCGGCGCTCATCACGAATGTCACGGTCATCCTGTTGGTAACTGCCATGAAATTTCAGTAGTTTTGTGTCATCATCTGAGATAGATGCAGTTATTGGATCATTTAATCCCTCAACAATTGTTCCCCTTAAAAACCGGCTGTCTTCTTTTAACTTTTCAATTGGGTCTAGTTTTTTCTGGTCGTTGCCTGCCATGGATATCCTCCTAATTAATATACGTCTCTTTGATAACGTTTTTCTTGTTTTAATTGATTGATATATGCTTCTGCTTCTTCTCGACTAACATCCTTTTGTTCAGCGACAATCTGAATGAGAGTTTGATGAACATCCTTCGCCATTCTCTTCTCATCGCCACAAACGAATAGATGTGCTCCGCGTTCCAACCAAGCGAATACATCTTTTGCGTTTTCTAACAGACGGTTTTGGACATAAACTTTTTCCGCTGTGTCTCTAGAGAAAGCTACATCCATCTTAGATAAATAGCCTTTCTTTAGCCAATTTTGCCAATCGACTTGGTATAGAAAGTCAGAACGGAAATGCTGATCACCAAAGAATAACCATGTGTCACCTTTTAAGTCGAGTTCTTCACGTTCCTCAATATATCCTCTGAATGGAGCAACCCCTGTTCCTGGTCCAATCATAATAACAGGTGTGGACTCATCAAATGGGAATTTAAAGTTTGGATTGCGGTGAACATATACTTCTACAACATCACCAGGTTTAATTCTTTCAGCAAATTCACCGGAACAAACTCCCGTGCGATCTCTTCCGCAGCTATTGTAACGAACTGTTGCGATAGTTAAATGAACTTCATCAGGGTTTGCCTTGTAACTGCTTGAAATGGAATATTGGCGTGCCGGTATCTTCCGCAGCCAATGCATCATCGTTGTTGGATCAAGTTCTGCTGGCGGATAATCTTGAATTAAATCAAGTAAATCCCTGCCATCGATGTATTGCTTAATTTGCTCATTGTCAGCAATTAATTTTAGTAAATCATCATTTTTGAAATAACTTACAGCCTTATCAAGCAAGCCTTTTGTCAATCTGGTAATTTCAAAAATGGATGTTAATGCTTCGTGAATGGAGCGAATTTCTCCTTGTTTATTGATCGGAACTGTTTGCTCTGGATTCCAGTCTAGTTGTTTAATAACTTGCTTTACTAAGTCCGGGTCATTTTTTGGATAGATTGCTAGACAATCCCCCGGTTCATAACTGAAGTTTGAACCATCCAGAGATAATTCAATATGTCTCGTTTCCTTATTCGAACCTTTTCCACTTAAATTAATATTTTCCAGAACTTCAGCAGAGAAAGGGTTGCTTTTTGAGTAAATGGGTTGTTCAGCTGGTGTAGGTGCTGCAATGTCAACGGTCTGTTGATTACCCTGGTCTTCTTCTAACTTTGCTAACACTCCGTTCATCCACTCTTCTGCCAACTCATCGTAATCTACATCACAATCTACTCTGTTGTAAATTCGTGTTGCTCCTAATTCTTCTAAGCGGTTATCAAAGTCTTTACCTGTTTGACAAAAATGCTCATAAGACTCATCGCCTAATGCCAGAACAGAGAAGCGGACGTTCTCTAATTTAGGAGCTTTACGCCCAAGTAAAAATTCATGGAACTGAATGGCATTATCTGGCGGATCTCCTTCACCATGCGTAGCTGTGATGATAAATAAATCTTCTACCTCTTTAATTTTCTTTGGCTTAAAATCATCCATGCTTGATACAGATACTTTTAGATTTTTTGCTTTTAATTTATCTGTTAGGCTTTCCGCAAGTGCTTGGCTGTTCCCGGTTTCGGAACCATATAGAATGGTTATCGTCCTTGTTGGTGCTGATGTCGCTTGTGCCTGTGGTTGCCCGGGAGCTGCCGGAGCTTCTGTTGCTTGAGAAGCAGCTAAATAGCCTGCAAGCCAATTTTTTTGTGCATTGGTTAGTGTTGGTAACAGCTGATTTAAGATTTCTGTTTGCCTTTCGTCAAAAGGACTATTGACAACTTGTAATGTCAAAAAACTCACCCCTAAGTAGATTTTTGGATAAAGGATCCATTTACATAATTAAACCTATTGATTTACTTTGATATTGTCATAAAAATAAGCACCATAACTTACGTGGTGTGTAATCCGCATTCTGTTTTATTGAAATTTGTCCATCTTCCTGATCGTTCATCCCCGCCTTGCTCTACTGGTTTTGTACATGGGATACAACCGATACTAGGATAATTTTGATCGTGCAAAGGATTATATGGTAAATTATTCGACCGGATATAGTCCCATACATCATCATGAGTCCAATAAATTAGCGGACAAACTTTCACAGATTTAAACCGATTGTCTTTATTAAAAAATTCTGTGTTTGCACGACTAGGCGATTGTTCGCGTCTTAAGCCTGAAATCCATGCTGTCGCACCATTCAACACTTCTTCTAATGGTTTTATTTTCCTTATATAGCAACATTGATCAGGATTTCGTTTCCATAAAGCCGAACCATGCTGCTCTGACTGCTCTTCTAACGTCAATTCAGGTCGTTTCATCTCAATTTGTAATTGTGGATACTTTTCTTTCACTTGATCAATTAAATCATATGTTTCCTGAAAGTGAAGGTCTGTATCAAGGAAAACTAACTTCGCATCAGGTTTTACTTTAGAAATTAAATCAATCAAAACCATACTTTCTGCACCAAAGCTGCAAGCATACACTAAGGAATCTCCATAAGACCCGTAAGCGTAGTCAATAATATCTTGAGCACCTTTTGTCTGATCCTCTGCGTCTGGTGTAAATCCATTCCAGTGACTCTCTCGATAATGTTCATACGTAATTAACTGCTCTGTCATGTATAAACATCCTCCTTTTGTTTTGATACAATCCTATTGGAAGAACGTGATTTGCCTCATACTTGATGGCAATTTACCTTATAATAAAAAACCTCTTATCTGGTTTGATAAGAAGTTTGATTGACATCACTACTTCTTATCTTCCGGGTACTCGTAGTATATGCTGTCCCGCAGGATTTGGCACAGTGTTCTAAGTTCGAACCTGTTGCCGAGGATTCACCGGGCCTGCCCCTCCACCTCTCTGGATAAGAATTGCTTTCTATGAACATTTAATGTAATACTATAACTATTTTTTGGCAATGTCAATAGAGATTTATGAAAAAGTGTACGAAGAATATAGATTGAGAGTATTTTACTATATAGTAATATTGCCAAACGTTAAGTAGGTTAATAATGTCATTCTGTTCATTTAACGTCTTACAAGTGCTTTGCACGATAATATTTCCGAAGCTCGAATCTTCTGAATTATGGTATATTATTGAGAAAGGGGGGGGCATATGCGGGGGTCAATGTGGCTTTGGTTATTATTATGGCTGTTGGCATGGACAGGTGGATTAATTGTCGAGATGGATGCTGAGTCTCATTCGGCATACCTTTTTGGAATGGCAGCCATTTTTTTCTCATTATTCTTCTTTCGTTCTATCATAAAAAAGGGAAATTACATCATTTGGTTCGGTTTATGCATTGTACTAACTGTTACATTTCTTATCCCATTGAATGGGGTAGTGAATCCATTTGTTTGGATGATGTTTATTTTTTTAATTGTCCATATTACTTATCTTTTCAGAGGAAAAACGATGTATAGCTTGTTAATCATCGTGATAGGATCCATTTATTTAATACATATGGAGTTTTTTTCACCTATAATTCTCCTCATGCTTTTTTTAGTATCTATATCTACAATTTTATTCGCTTATTATTTTCAAAAAAACGTAAAAGATGTAACAGACTTAGAAGAACGTTATCAGGCGCTATTGCATACGTATCGCAAGGTAAAACGTGATTCGATATCGAATGATGAGCATGTCAGGCAACAAGAGCGTATTTATATAGGAAGAGAAATTCATGATCGTGTTGGTCATACATTAACGAATTTATTAATGCAAATTGAAATATTAAGGCTGCAGGATAATCGTGAGGAGTGGAGCCAGCTAAAAAGTTTAGCACAAGAAAGTTTATCCGAAACGAGAAAAGCAGTGAAAGCATTAAAGGAAGATAAGATTACAGGGATTGCAGCAATTATTCAATTAATTCGTAAACTCGAGGCAGAGCAGTACATATCAATATCATTTTCGATGCGGCAAAATGCTCTGTCTATTTCATTGAGTCCAGAACAGGCTAGCGTTGTTTATCGTGCCATTCAGGAATCACTAACTAATGTTATGAGACACAGTTCTGGAAAAGAGGCGACAATCATTCTGGAAGCGCCTGGTGCCACCCATTTCCGGTTTGAAGTGATTAATCCATTACAAAATGAAATAGACATAAAAGAAGGATTTGGTTTAAAGGCGATGAGGGAACGACTGATTCAAATTGGCGGTCAATTAGAGGTTCAATCATACAGTAACCAATTTGTTATTCGTGGCATGTTTCCAATAAAGGGGGGTCCTAAGTGATAAAGATATTATTAGCCGAAGACCAAGCAATTGTTAGACAGGGAATTAAAATGATGTTGGAAACTGATCCAACCATCCATGTAACAGGTGAAGCAAAAAATGGCCAGGAAGCATTAAAATTACGTGAGCAGAATTATTATGATATGGCGATATTAGATATAAGAATGCCAGAGATGGATGGATTGCAAGCGGCAAAAGAGTTGCTAAGACGCTTTCCGGAAATGAAGGTACTGATGCTGACAACATTTAATGATGAAGAATATGCTGTTCAGGCGTTGAAAATAGGTGTTCATGGATACCTGCTGAAGGATGCAGAAGCAAGCCAGCTTATCCATGCAATCAAAAATTGTTTAGCTGGTGGATTACAATTACCAGGTGAGGTAGCGAAGAAAGTCGTCCCGCATTTGCTGGAAAAAAGGGCGCCTGTTAATGAAGGTCATCCTGTTTCATTAACGAAAAGAGAAACAGATATATTATGTTTGCTTGGAGAAGGGAAGAGTAATAAAGAAATTGCAGAGGCATTGGCTTTATCTGTAGGTACGGTAAAAAATCATATTAGTCAACTTCTTGATAAGCTTGAATTAAGGGACCGTACACAAATTGCTATCTATGCGATACGGAATGGTTATGTATAAAATGACTTAAGTCACAGTTTGGATGAAAAGTAATGACTGAGGGCAGTGTTCGCACTGTCCTTTTTCAATTAAACTAAGAATATATTAATGAACTAAAGGAAGGTGAACCCTTTGCTAGAAACAGAGGCATTGCGCAAAGTATATAAAAAGCAAGTAGCGGTGGATGATGTCAGTTTATATTTAAAACAAGGAGAATCTGTTGGGTTACTGGGACCAAATGGTGCAGGGAAATCGACATTCATCTCGATGATCGCCACTTTAATGAAGCCAACATCGGGGATTGTAACATGGAATGGGCAAGATGTAATTAAAAATCCAAACATTATCCGTCCGACGTTAGGGGTTGTGCCTCAAGAGATTGCTTTGTATAAGGAATTATCTGCATATGAGAATGTAAAATTTTTCGGCAAGATTTATCGGTTAAAAGGAAAGCAATTAGAACAGCGAATTCAAGAAGTCTTAAAACTGGTTGGACTAGAAGATCGGCAAAAGGAACTTGTAAAAAATTATTCCGGCGGGATGCAAAGACGAATCAATATTGCTGTAGCCCTGTTGCATAACCCGGACATCATCATTATGGATGAGCCGACAGTGGGGATTGATCCACAGTCACGTCATTATATTTTAGAAATGGTGAAAACGTTAAATGAAGAACAAGGGATGACCGTTCTTTACACCTCACACTATATGGAGGAAGTAGAAAGGTTATGTGACAGAATATATATAATGGATCATGGGAAGGTAATTGCAACAGGTACAAAAGATGAGCTGACAAGTATTTTATCAAGTGAAGAAACGATCCATCTTGAAACAGATCAGTCATCCATAACTTTTGAAGAAGCGCTGAAAGAGCAGTCATCAGTCTTGAAGGTTACAGAGTGGGAGAAAGGGCTAAAGTTAATCGTACCGAAAAACAGTCGTAAACTGGCAGATATTTTTCAATTAGCAGAACAACAGCAAATATCTATTAATAGTGTTAATATCGAAGTCCCGTCACTAGAGGATGTCTTCTTACATCTAACCGGAAGAAGATTAAGAGATTAGGAGGGGTGATTATGTTCGATTTCTTGGTAAAAGATATGAAACTGCTATGGCGTGATCGCACCGAGCTTTTAATCATTCTCCTGATGCCGTTCGTATTAATGATGATTTTAGGTTTTGCCTTAAAAGGTGTGATGGGAGAAGAGGTAACATCTGATATGACTGTTGCTTTAGTGGAAGAAGATAACCCTGAGGAAGGAACTTCTTTATTTGTCCAGCAATTAGAAGATCAATCACTTCCAGAAGAAGCAGTTGCAGGATTAACGCAAGCAACAGAAGAATTACAACCAAACCAGATACTGCAACAGTTATTGAAAGAGGATTTAGATTTTTTGACAGTCGTGGAAATGGATGCGGAGAAGGCGGAAAAACAATTATCCTCACAAGAAATTGATGCCATACTAACGATCCCGGAAGATTTTACTTATGAACTGTTAGCTAATATATTGCTCAGTCAACCGGCAACCAGTACACTAAGCATCACGAAAGGAGAACACGCTTATTTTGCTGGGGATATTCTCCAGAATATTATGGAACAGTTCACTAATTCCTTGAATATAGAAGCTGCCATTGCAAAATCTGCCGGTTCTGATGTAACGATAGAAGCAGGCCTTAATATAGAAAATATTGCAGTTGAGGAAACAATTACCAGCAGGGATCCAATCAGCTCAATGGAATATTATACTGTTGGGATGGCTGTAATGTTTGCGTTCTTCGTTGCTTCCACCATGGCTGCAAAAGCATATACCGAGCACTCGCAATTGGTATTGGGCAGAGTTATATTGTCTGGAACACATCCAATTTACTTTTTATTAGGCAAACTGCTGGCAGTTATTCTGATGACATTTATCCAAATACTGATTTTGTTCGGTCTTTCATCACTGATTATGCAATCCTTTCAACCATTTACATGGGATATTACATTAACTGTTCTTGCGATTACACTCCTTTATGCGATAGCTGTTGGTGCGATAGGCAGCTTACTTATTGCTCTGACTGTTCGTTTCAACTCGAATTCTATTGCCGGCTCCTTCTCAGGTGGAGTTGTTAGTGTCATGGCATTACTTGGAGGCAGCTTTACACCAATTACCGCTTTTCCGGAAGTTATTCAAACGATTGGGAGCTGGACTCCAAACGGAATGACAATGCGAGCATATATGCTGGCAAATCAAGGAATGCCATTAGCAAACATTATGCCGTACATGTATCGTCTTATTATCATCGCACTCGTTATTTTTGTTATAAGTATCATGGTATTCCCGACAAGGAGGGCTGACTCATGATGAATATATTCCTATTACAATGGCAACGTCTCCGCAGAAAACCATTCATGGTCCTGGCAATGGTTGCTATGACAATTGTCTTTATTATATTTATTGGCGGTGCTAGCAATCAATCCAAGATTTCTATCCCAACAAGCTTTGCTGATGATTTTCCGCAAGGAGACAGGGAAGAATTTATTGATCACTTAAATCAATTAGAAGGTTTTCAATTTATCGAAACTAATTATGAAAAAGCCAGGGAGAATATTGCATTGGGCATCGCCAGTTTCGGTGTTGTACTAGCAAGGGAAGATTACCGTATTATAATTGGAACAGAGAACCCTAACCAAGCGATTGTTGAGCAATATATCAGTTCGACTTATTGGGAAGAGTTGAGGATTGATCAAGCAGTTAATCAGACTGGTAACGAACAGTTACGTCAATCAATTAAGGAATCCCTAGAGCGGCCGCCTATAGTGGTTGAAAGCCAAATTGGTGAATCAGAAGGAGATGTATTTTTATTTAATAATCAATTGCAAGCATTGTTTGGAATGACTTTATTTTTTGCGATATATACCATTGTTTTTAGTCTAGGTGAGGTAGCAGAAGAAAAGCAAAGAGGCAGCTGGGACCGGCTCATATTATCACCTGTCCGAAAATGGCAAGTATACTTAGGTTATTTAAGTTTTGCCTTTGTCATTGGAATGGCCCAGATACTAATCGTTTTCGCTATGTTCCAACACTTCTTTGGTTTTGAGATTGGAGGTAATTGGCTAGAAATCTTCCTGATATGTTTTGTTTATACGTTTGCCATTGTTTCACTTGGTATGTTGTTAATTGGATTAGTCAATCGTTCATCACAACTAAATGCAATTGTACCAATTGTTGCTGTAAGTATGGCAATGCTTGGGGGAGCTTACTGGCCAATTGAGATCGTGAATAATGATATTGTCTTAACAATTTCTAAGGTTATCCCGGTAACATACGGGATGGAAGCATTAAAAACAGTCACTGTTTATGGGAAAGATTTAGTGGATATTACACAGCCATTATCCATTCTCCTGTTGATGGGGGTATTATGTATGGGAGTTGGAATTAATTTAATGGAAAGAAGATGAAAAAGAGTCTAGCGAATTGCTAGACTCTTTTTCATTTTGTTATAAAGAAAGCAAAATGGATCAAATTGGTTAGCTTTTCTTTATTAAAAAGAAGAAGACGGCGAATAAAATAACAAACTGGAACTTATTGAAGCAGCAAGTGAAACTAGTAGAAAATCGACATTATTCACCACTAATAATATAAGTTCAGTGTAAGCATCAAAGCTCTGACGCTACCCCCTGGCCAGGCCAAAAAGTATTAACGATGCCTAAATCAATAAGGGTTTCATCAAACCTCTAGACCCTTATATTCTGTATATCAATATCGATAAGCGGGTATTCACTTCACCTCGGCAGCCCAGCAGTGTAACAGATGAAGTGTTAGCGTTTATTATTTTTAATTCTAAAAGGACTGGCTAGTGAACTGTGTTATAAGGAAATAGGCACTAGTTGTAAAGTGAAATGTTGTTAAGATTTTGTATAGTTGATTCTGATACCATGACAAAAAGCGATATATTCGAACTGATAATATATTACTTTTTACCTTAATTTCAGATTATTGTGTTATTTTTTATCTATTTTGTGACAATTAGTCATTTAAAATAGAATACTTTCCTGGCATTATAGATCAGTTGCTTAGGAAGTGTTAATGAAAGGGTTTTAATTAATTCTGAACAAAATGATAAAGGAGGTTACTGACAACATAAATAAAAAAGGTATTTAAGCTATGAAAACAGGAAATATCCGGGAGTGTGAAATGATTTATAGATTCTATATCTTAATGTAGGAGGGGAAAGGTTTGAAAACTAAAAATCCCTTAAAAAAGAAAATGAAGTCGAGCTTGCAAAAATTCTTTATTATGTTTATGAGTATGTTAGTAATCTTTACAGGTGCTGTGCCCTCTACCACTCCTTTTATCATAGCGGAAGAGGGAGTAAGTATAGTGGAGCCAACTGTATCGAAAGATGTGGATGGCGAAATGAGTAAAGAGATCATCAAGGGACAAGACTTTAATTATCGTATCAACATAATCCTGCCAGATGTAACAGGTTATGAATCGATGACTGTTACTGATGAATTAGATGCTAGATTAGCTGTTCAAGGAACAACTATCCTTATCAATGGGGTTGTAGACGATACATATGAAGCAGTTGTCAACGGTCAAACCATTTCCTTGTCATTGACTGCTGAACAGCTAAGCAGCCTTTCAGAAAAGGATATAACACTGCAAATTACAACGAAGATAAAAGAGGATGTCAGCTCTGAAGGAAACATTGACAATATTGCTCAGATTTTAATTAATGGCGGTACTCTTTTAGAGACAAACTCTGCTGTCGTCACGCCGGTTGAACCAACGGGAGAGGAGCAAATCAATACTAATGAAACAGTACAGGGTGAAAGTCAGGAAGTGGATTCTGTCGAGTCAACAGAGGGAACGCCTGAGGAGCCTGTAATAGAAAATCAGGAAGCTGATTCAGCTGACCCATCAATTGAACAAGTGGAAGCGGCTGCTGCTATTACTATTAATGATATTGATTCATATGGTATCCAAGGAGATACTCTCTATCAATTTGATGGAAATAACCCTATTTCAACAAAAGCAAGTGTTCCTATTACAGGGATTGCTGAAACTACTGGGCTTAATGGATTGGCAGTAACTCTAGAAGAAAATGCTTTATATGCAGCAACCTATTCTTATAGTACTAATCTCTCAAAGATATATAGAATAAGTGCTAGTGGTGCAGCTCAAGCAGTTGCCGATGTAACAGGTATAGCGGGTAATTCGGTTATTTATGAAGGGAAATATTATTATTTATACAGTCTTAATGGGCAGGCATATATTGGATCCTATAATCTAACTACGGGGGAAACAGAATCAATAGAAATTACTAATTATAGTCTCCCGGTATATCAGGATATGGGAGGAGATCTAGTCTTTGATAGTGACGGATACATTTGGTTTTATAATGGTACAACTTTAGTCCAGTTAAATCCTCGCGCCGGTGTGGTTGTTCGTATTATCTCTGTATCTGAGGGGGATACCATTGAGTTCGGAAGCAGGGGTTTAAGCTTTTTACCTAGCGGTGATATGTTGATAGTTGGTGGAGAAAGGGGCAGTACCCCTAAATTTTATACGCTTAACGCCGATACTTTAAGTGTTTCTTTTATTGGAGAAATGTCAGGAGAGCTTGTTTTTGATTTGGCATCCGAAGTGACACCTCAATTCGAACCAAATGCTCCAGCCCTCCAATCAAATAAATCGGTAAGTATTACCCAGAAGGCAGAGGGAAATACATCTTCTGGCACTCCTGAAGTAGGTGATACCTTAACTTATACTATTCAGACAAGTAATACAGTGGAAGACAGTTTAATCAAGAACCTTTCAATTAGCGATACTATCCCTGAAGGTCTGACTTATATTCCAGGTTCGTTAATGGTAGATAGTGAGCCTGTTACAGATGAGGAAGGTGATGATAAAGGACATAGTGTAGATGGTGACATAACTGGGCGGTTCGGTGATATCTCTGACACGGAATGGCATACGTTGACCTTCCAAGTAACCGTAAATGCAGACCAAGCTGGTAAGAGTATTCAAAATACGGCAACTGTTAGTGGAGATAATGTTACTAATCCAGATGAGCCAAGTACAGAAGTAACCATCGGCTCAAAAGGAGAAATAGATGCTTGTGCAGCACCTGTTGCATTGATTAATGGGAGTTTCGAAGAACCAATCTATTCAGCTGATGATCCAAACCATACAAGGTATTCTCATTATCCATGGTTTGAAGTAGCACAGGATTATGTCCCGGGATGGCAAACAACTGATTCCTCAAATTTATTGGAAATAATGAATAAGGATCTAGCTGACGATGCTAGGGCAACTTATCCACCTACGCACGGTCAGTTAGCTTGGGCATTTGACCCAGCGAACGGTAAACAGTTTGCAGAATTAAATTCAAAGGAATTTGCACAGTTATATCAAGAGGTGCAAACAACACCAGGTCAAACAATTTATTGGCGTTTAGCCCATAGAGGTTTAGTTGGAACTGACACAATGGCCGTAAAAATTGGCCCGAATACAACAGCACCAAAAGACTTACCGGCAGTTCAAGATATTACAACGGATAATGGTGGGTGGCAGTATTATTCCGGTATCTATACTGTTCCAGAAAATCAGACTGTTACACGTTTTGGGTTTGAGGCTGTTACGTCGTCTACTGGGGCACAAAATGCGGGCAATGTTTTAGACGATATCTTCCTAGGAACCGAGCCATGCGTAGTTGCAGAAAAGACCGTTTCCCCAGAGGAAGAGGTTTTTGCCGGTCAAGAATTAACGTATGAAGTAAATGTTAAAAATAACGGTGGTGACATTGCAGCTGACACTACTTTTGAAGATGTTATTCCAAAAGGTACGGAATATGTCCCTGGTTCATTAAAAATAATAGATGGCCCGGGAGTAGCAGACATAACCGATGAAGCAGATGATGACGTGGGACAGTTCGATGGTGAGAAAGTCATTATAGCGTTAGGTGATTTGCCAAATACGAGCGACTTACCAGACGGTATCACGGTTCAGTTTAAAGTAAGAACGCTAGAAACTGATATAGAGAAACAAGTTACAAATAAAGCACAAATATCCTATGATAATCTGTTAGTAAATACAGAAGAACAAGTGGAAACCAATCAAGTAACTAACACAGTGCTGCCAAGAGAAGAAATAAATGCTTGTGCAGCACCAGTAGCATTGATTAATGGAAGTTTTGAGGAACCACTATATTCGCCTGATGATCCTAGGTTTGTAAGAGGAGGAACTTCTGTTAATTCTTCTTGGTTTGAGGTTAAACAAGAGGATGTTCCTGGATGGAAGACAACTGATTCTTCTGGTTTGTTTGAATTCATGAATAAGAGCTTAGCAGATGATTCCAGAGAAAATTCACCACCTGGTGATCCCTGGGCATTTGATCCTGCTGAGGGGCAACAGTTTGCAGAATTAAACGCAAGAGAAGCAGCACAATTGTATCAGGATGTTACAACAACACCGGGACAAACAATTTATTGGCGTTTAGCCCACAGAGGTGTAGCAGGCTCTGACACGATGGCTGTAAAAATAGGTCCAAATACTTCTGCACCAGGAGACTTGCCCACTGTTGATACAATTACAACAGACAATACAGGATGGCAATATTATTCAGGTACCTATACTGTTCCTGCTGGTCAGTTAATTACACGTTTTGGTTTTGAAGCAGTTTCAGCAGCATCTGGCCTTAGATTTATGGGGAATGTTTTAGACGATATCTTCCTAGGAACCGAGCCATGTATAGTTGCAGAAAAAACAGTTTCTCCGGAGGGCGAAGTTTTTGCCGGACAAGAATTAACATATGAAGTAAATATTAAAAACAACGGTGGAGACGTTGCGGCTAACACAAATTTAGAAGATGTTATTCCAGAAGGAACAGAATATGTCCCGGGTTCATTAAAAATAACAAATGGTCCTGGAGCAGGAAATATAACCGATGTAGCAGGCGATGATGCCGGCCAGTTCGACGGTGACAAAGTCATTGTAGAGTTAGGCGATTTGCCAAATACGAGCGACTTACCAGACGGTATCACGGTTCAGTTTAAAGTAAGAACGCTAGAAACTGATATAGAGAAACAAGTTACCAATAAAGCACAAATATCCTATGATAATTTGTTAGTAAATACAGAAGAACAAGTGGAAACCAATCAAGTAACTAACACAGTGCTACCAAGAGAAGAAATAAATGCTTGTGCAGCACCAGCAGCATTGATTAATGGAAGTTTTGAGGGTGGGCCTGCAAGAGGCTCGTATAATGGTTCATTTATGTTTCGTGAGGCAGAAGTACCAGGCTGGTTAACAACGGATGATTCCCAGGGTGAGAAATTAATTGAGATATGGGATTATAATCGAAACTATCCTTCTGCTGTACGCAGTTTCCCTGCTCCCCCTGATGGAAATCGTTATGCAGAATTAAATGCATATGATAACGGGCTGCTATATCAAGACGTAGAGACTACACCAGGCCAAATTATCTATTGGAGATTCTCGCACATGGGGCGCCAAGGTGTTGATACGATGCAACTTCGAATTGGTGGAGTTACAGATAACCCTTATGATACTCAAATTATCGATCAAATGTCTGATGGAAACACCGCATGGGGAACTTATACTGGAACCTATATTGTTCCAGCTGGGCAGACCATGACACGATTTGGCTTTGAAGCAGTCAGTACTGCTGGTGGAATTTTAGGTGCAGGTAATTTCCTGGATGACATTTTCCTGGGAACAGAACCATGTGTTGTTGGAGAAAAGACGGTTTCTCCAGAAGGAGAAGTCTCTGCTGGTGATGAAATAACCTATGAAATTACAGTGAAAAATAATGGTGGAGACATTGCTTCTAATACTGTCTTAAAAGACACTATTCCAGAAGGTGCGGAATATGTACCAGGTTCATTAAAAATTATGGAAGGCCCTAGCATAGGAGATTTATCCGATGAAGCAGATGGTGACGCAGGTCACTTCGATGGAGAGAAAGTCATCGTAGAATTAGGAGATCTGCAAAATACCAATAATTTACCAAATGGGGTTACTGTACAATTTAAAGTAAAAGCATTAGTTAATGATGCAATAAGTGAAATTACTAATCAAGCAACCATAGCGTATGATAATTTATTAACCACTGAAAGAGAAGAAACAGTTACGAACAAAACAACAACGCCATTAACATATCAACAAGCTGTCACAGAATCGGAAAAGACATCTAGTATTGCACAAAAAGCGGAAGGAAATACAGATGCGGAACACCCAGAAGTGGGCGATACGCTGCTTTATACGATTCAGACCCGAAACACTGTGGAAAACAGCCTGATTCAAAATTTAACGATCAGTGATTCCATTCCAGAAGGATTGGAATATGTGGATGGATCCTTGGCGGTAGACGGTCAAGCTGTAACGGATGCAGAAGATGAGGACGCAGGCCATCGGATTAACAGAGAAATCATTGGTGAATTCGGTGATGTCACGGATAACGAATGGCATACGTTGACGTTCCAAGTCATCGTAGCGGACGGACAAGCAGGTCAAGATATTGAAAATATCGCAACCGTAGATGGCGATAATATCGACGAGCCAGATAAACCAAGTGAAGAGATTTTAGTTTATCCGCGTGAACCGAAGATACAATCAGAAAAGAAAGCTGAAAATACAGCAGAAGGTAAAGAAGTATACGAAGTAGGCGATACCGTATTATATACGATTCGAGCACGTAACACGGTTCGGGAGAGTCTTGCTCAAAACTTGGTGATCTCCGATAAGTTACCAGAAGGATTGACTTATGTCGAAGGAAGCCTCGAAGTCAGTCATGAAGGTACAGGGAATGTGGAAAATGGCATGATTACCGCAACTTTTGGTGATGTAGCAGATACGGAATGGCGCACTGTGACATTCCAAGCGAAGGTGGCAAATCGCCAAGCTGGCAAGACAATCGAAAATGTGGCACAAGTAGAGGCGGATAATATCGAGGACCCAGTACAAGCGAGAGAAGAGATCGAGATTGAAAATAAAACTTCTCCACCAGGAAAACCAGGGGGACCTGGAGGTAATGATCCGGAACAGCCAGGAGATCCGGAACAGCCAGGAGATCCGGAACAGCCAGGAGATCCGGAACAGCCAGGAGATCCGGAACAGCCAGGAGATCCGGAACAGCCAGGAGATCCAGAACAGCCAGGAGATCCAGAACAGCCAGGAGATCCAGAACAGCCAGGAGATTCGGAACAACCAGGAGATCCAGAACAGCCAGGAGATCCGGAACAGCCAGAAGAGCCAGAACAACCAGGAAGTAACGATCCGGAACAGCCTGGAGATAACACTCCAGAGCAACCGAAAGATAATGGTTTAGCTCAGTCGGGAGATAACGATCCGGAGCATTCAAAAAATCCAAACTATTTGACAGAACAAGTCAATGATGACGGAGAATTACTACCAGATACAGCTACTAACAATATGAATTATATCCTGGCAGGTTTTATATTACTGCTTATTGGAATTATTAGTTTGTACTGGAGAAAGAGAGAAGTTAACGAAAGATAGACCTTCCTCCTTCCAACAAAAAAAGCCTTCCTCTAATAGGGGAAGGCCTTTTTAATATGTATCAAATCCAAGTCCTCTCGTTCTGTCATAGTTTTTAGTAATAATAGCAGCAGCATAGGAAGTAAATGCATAACTAAACACTATCAAAACAAGGAAATTGAAATTTCACTTATTCATGCTTTTGAATAAGTGAAAATAAAAAGACCCCAAAAAATTATGGGGTCTTTAATATATGGAAATTAAATAATCGGATAATTGAAGAAAGATGTAACAATTAGCTGTAATTAAATTACACCCTGTGCTACCATTGCATCTGCTACTTTTAAGAAACCAGCAATGTTTGCACCAACAACTAAGTTTCCAGGATGACCATATTCCTCAGAAGCAGCCACACTGTTTTTATAAATATTTTGCATAATTTCCTGAAGTTTTTCATCAACTTCTTCAAACTTCCAAGAAAGGCGTGCACTGTTTTGTGCCATCTCAAGAGCTGAAACTGCTACACCACCAGCATTAGCAGCCTTGGCAGGTCCGAATAATACTTTGTTTTCTAAGAAAACATCAATTGCCTCAAGAGTTGAAGGCATGTTCGCACCTTCACCAACAGCTTTTACACCATTAGCTACTAATGTTCTCGCTGCATCTTCGTTTAGTTCGTTTTGTGTAGCACAAGGAAGAGCGATATCACATGGGATATTCCAAATACCTTCAAACCCTGCAGTATATTCAGCTTCAGGATGCTCGTTAACATATTCCTTGATACGTTTTCTCTCAACTTCTTTTAGACGTTTAACAGTTTCCAAGTTGATACCGTTTTTGTCATAAACGTAACCGCTGGAATCACTGCATGCCACAACTTTTGCACCTAACTCGGTAGCTTTTTCAATTGCGTAAGTAGAAACATTACCAGAACCAGAAATAACAACTGTCTTTCCTTTAAAGCTGTCTCCTTGATCTTTCAACATTTCCTGTACAAAATAAACAGTACCATAACCAGTTGCTTCTGTACGTGCTAAACTACCACCAAAGTTAAGTCCTTTACCTGTTAGAACACCAGCTTCGTTACCGCCACGCATTTTTTTATATTGACCGAATAAGTAGCCAATTTCACGGCCGCCAACACCAATATCTCCTGCAGGAACGTCAGTATCCGGACCAATATGTTTAGAAAGCTCACTCATGAAGCTTTGGCAGAAACGCATAATCTCACCATCAGATTTTCCTTTAGGATCAAAGTCTGACCCGCCTTTACCGCCGCCAATTGGTTGACCAGTTAAGGAGTTTTTGAAGATTTGCTCAAAGCCTAAGAATTTAATAATACTTGCATTAACTGATGGGTGGAACCGCAGACCGCCTTTATATGGTCCAATTGCGCTATTAAACTGGACGCGGAACCCGCGATTTACTTGAACTTTACCTTCATCATCTACCCAAGGTACACGGAAAGAAATAATTCTTTCAGGTTCAACCATTCTTTCTAAGATTCCTTGTTCCATGTATACTGGGTGTTTTTCGAAAACAGGAACTAAAGAATCAAAAATCTCTTTTACTGCTTGATGAAATTCATTTTCATTGGGATTACGTTTTTTAACTGTTTCATAAACGTCATTTACATAATTTTGCGCAACTTGATTTGCATTAGTCATATCTTATTTGTTCTCTCCTTACTTCTTTATATATATTTGTTAAGCATAAGCGTGACACCAATTTGAATCTATCTCATTTATTTTGCCAAATGACTATTGATTTATACTTTTTTGAATAAACGGTAGATGAAAAGGTAACCAATCCTGTTTATTCAAAATAGTATGAATATTCGCCGATAAGAAAAGTTTATTATATCAATTTGGTATAAACAATGCTGATGCGAGATTGAATTAATGCTTTTTTGAGATAGGTGGTCAATGGTAAAAGAAAACCCTCGGCATTTGCTTACGCTCGCCGAGGGATTTCCATAGGAATTTCGATTTTTTTATCTGAGGGTACAAACGAAAGAATAATCATGCCAATAACAAATAGGAGGATTAAACTGAGAATGCCTACATTCGATCTTCCTGTCATTTGAGTAGTAAGCCCTAAAAGAAGTGGTCCTGTGATTGATGCGAACTTACCGAAAATATTGTAAAAGCCAAAAAATTCATTTGCATTCTGTTTAGGTATTAATTTCGCAAAATATGATCTGCTTAATGCCTGAATACCCCCTTGGGATGATGCAACAAGCATTGCTAATACCCAAAAGTCAACTGCTGTTTCAAGGAAATACCCATAAACACAAACAACAATATAGATCGAAGACCCGACTAAAATCATTGTTTTCGCCGAGTAGCGATCTGCTAATTTCCCGTACAACAGGGAAAATGGAGCAGCGACTATTTGAGTAACTAACAATACTACTAGCATGAGGGTTGCATCCAAACCTACGTCAGAACCATATGCAGTTGACATAGAGATAATGGTGCCGACCCCATCGATATAAAAGAAATAAGCTATTAAGAAAAGGGACAAATACTTATATTGTTTTATATTCTTTATTGTATGAAACAGTCGGCGAAAACTTTGTCTGACTGGTTTCGGTTCTCGCTTAATAAAGTGCAATTGTTCTACATTCTTCATAATGGGGATTGCGAATGCTGCCCACCAAATACACGTAATAAGAAATGCAATCCGACTCGCCATCACACTGGAAATAGGGAGTATTTCTTGTTGTGCTAAAAGAATGATAGAAATACTTAAAACAAATGGAATAGTACTACCTATGTATCCTAGGCCAAATCCTCGTGCAGATACTTTATTCATTCTTTTGTCTTCCGTGACATCAACTAAAAAGGCATCATAGAAAACATTTGCACCTGTTGAACCGAGTGAAGCTAGTGTGAAGAAGACAAGCAGCAATAACCACTCTCCTTCTGGAACAAATACCAGGGCAGCTGTTGAAAATAGACCTAACCCCATAAAGCTAAGAAAGAATCTCTTTTTTAATCCCTGATAGTCTGCAATGGTACCAAGGATTGGACCTGCCATTGCTAAAATAAATGTAAATATAGCAATGGTATAGCCCAAGTATGCGGTTGAATCATGGTTTTCTACGCCAGCCGCAGAAGCCTGTGCTTTAAAATATATGGGGAAAATTGCTGTCGTGATAATAATACTAAATGCAGAACTGCCCCAATCATACAACATCCAACTTTTTTCTTGTTTATTAAAACTTTTCACCCGTAATTCACCACCTTTTTTCTTTATTCTACTAAAAGGCAGAAAATAGATCTCCCTAAAATTTGAAAATTAATAGAAAATTTACTTTCTGTTTTAAATGGACTGAAACCGGGTACATTAAAATGAACAAATAAAAAAGGAGAGGAAGATCTTCAGTGAGTAGATTTATCCAAGCTTTTTTTAAAACAGAAGACGATGCGGAGACAGTGAAAACAGACCTAGTAAAATTAAAAACAAGTAGTATCAGAATTGACCACTTGCCAGATGCACAACAAACCATGCTATTAACGCCACTAGCATATGGAGGTAATAATTCCAGTAATTCTAGCACTGTAGGAGGTGGCGGAATTGTAGCAGCTTTCACTAAAAATAACGGACAAGAAGTTAGTGATGATTCGCCTAGAGATTACACGATTGAATTTGAAGTAGAGGAAGAGGATTTCGAAGCTGCTTTAAAAGTGATTATGGAAAGTGATGGGTATATTGATAGAAAAACAATAGAACGTTAAAAGTTTAATTAAGGGAGCTTACTATAAAGCTTCCTTAGTCTCTAACATATTTTTTTGTTGACAATCATGTATATACAAGTTAAGATGAAAACGCAAACAAATAACTTGTATATACATGATACTGAATGAGGAGGAGGAACGAGGATGAGTAAGTATACAGAGCCAGCTAAAGAGTTACTGGAGAAAGTTGGCGGTAGTGAAAATATATCTGTTGTTACACATTGTGCAACAAGAATGCGCTTTGTATTAAATGATTCTGACAAAGCAGATGTGGAAGCGATTGAAGAGATTGGACTTGTAAAAGGTACTTTTACTTCCGGCGGGCAATTTCAAGTTATTATTGGTAATGAGGTAGCATCTTTTTATAATGAGTTTACGAAAATAGCAGGTGTTGGTGATAGTTCAAAAGATGAAGCAAAACAAGCGGCGAAACAAAATATGAATTTTCTACAAAGAATGGTTTCACACCTTGCAGAAATCTTTACACCAATTATTCCGGCATTAGTAGTCGGTGGTCTTATACTGGGTTTTCGAAATGTAATTGGGGGAATTGATGTAGATTCGGCACAAGATGGTATGCAAACATTTGCAGATAGTTCTCAATTTTTACAAGGTTTATATGATTTCCTCTGGTTAATAGGTGAAGCAATATTCCAATTCTTACCTGTTGCCATTACATGGGCTATTTCGAGGAAAATGGGGACAACCCAGGTGTTAGGTATTGTTCTAGGTATTACACTTGTGTCTCCTCAACTTTTAAATGCCTATGATGTAGCAGGGGCTGAATCGATTCCGTTTTGGGATTTTGGATTTGCCCAAATTGATATGATTGGTTATCAAGCACAGGTAATTCCTGCGATTTTAGCCGGGTTTGTACTTGCCTATTTAGAAATCTGGTTACGTAAAATAATACCAAGTGTTGTTTCAATGATATTTGTTCCGTTTTTTGCACTTATACCTGCAGTGTTAGTAGCGCACGTTGTCTTAGGTCCGATAGGTTGGGAGATTGGTTCATGGATTTCTAACGTCGTTTATTCTGGATTAACTTCAGGCTTTGGCTGGTTATTTGCAGCAATATTTGGATTTGCCTATGCTCCGCTGGTTATTACAGGACTTCACCATATGACGAATGCGATTGATTTGCAGTTAATGAGTGACTTTGATGGAACAATATTATGGCCGATGATCGCTTTATCTAATATTGCCCAAGGGTCAGCGGTAGTTGCAATGATTTATCTGAATCGTAAAGATAAGCAAGAAAAGCAAGTGTCTGTTCCTGCAGCCATTTCCTGTTATCTTGGGGTGACAGAACCCGCATTATATGGTATTAACTTAAAATATCTTTTTCCATTCTTTGCGGGGATTATAGGGTCAGGTATTGCTGCGATTATCTCTGTTGGATCTGGTGTTATGGCCAATTCAATTGGTGTCGGGGGTATTCCTGGCGTACTGTCAATCCAAGTCGCAGATATGCTAATGTTCTGTGTAGCAATGGTCATAGCGATTGTTGTTCCATTCATTTTGACCGTAATATTAGCAAAAACAAAAATTGGCAAGGATGCATATAAGAGACTTGGAAAGAACAATTAAACAAAAATAGAGAGAGGGGATAATATAACCCTCTCTTTTTCCGCTATCTAAAAGAAAGGGTGTTTATTATGGAAGACAAATGGTGGCAAAAATCAGTGGTTTATCAAATCTATCCGAAAAGTTTTAATGATACAACAGGCAATGGTGTAGGTGATATTCAAGGTATTATTGAAAAATTAGATTACTTAAATGAATTAGGTATCGATGTTATTTGGCTTACACCTATTTATGCTTCGCCACAGAATGATAATGGTTATGATATCTCTGATTATTTCTCCATTCATCCTGAATATGGAACAATGAGAGATTTTGAAGAATTGTTAGATGAAGCACATCGTAAAAATATAAAAGTCATTATGGATATTGTCGTCAACCATACATCAACAGAGCATGAATGGTTTAAACAATCAAAATCATCCCTCCAGAATCCTTATAGGGATTTCTATATTTGGAAGGAGGGAGAAGCGGGGGAGCCTCCAACAAACTGGCAATCAAAATTTGGTGGATCGGCTTGGCAATTAGATGAGAAGACAGGCCAATATTATTTGCATTTGTTTGATGTCACGCAGGCGGATCTGAATTGGGAAAATGAAAAGGTTCGTGAGGAAGTATATCAAATGATGAACTTCTGGCTAGATAAAGGGGTGGATGGCTTTCGGTTAGATGTAATTAACCTGATTTCTAAAGATCAAAGATATCCAAACGATGATGGATCAATCCCGCCCGGAGATGGACGGAAATTCTATACAGATGGTCCAAGAGTACATGAATTTTTACGTGAAATGAACCATAATGTGTTTAAAGGCAGGCAAACAATGACAGTTGGTGAAATGTCATCAACAACTCTGGAAAATTGTATTCAATACTCCAATCCAAATAATGAAGAATTGGATATGACGTTTAATTTTCATCATTTAAAAGTGGACTACCCTAATGGTGAAAAATGGGCAAAAGCTGATTTTGATTTTTTACAACTGAAGCAGATTTTATCAAAGTGGCAGACTGGCATGCAGCAAGGCGGCGGTTGGAATGCGCTGTTTTGGTGCAATCATGATCAACCAAGAGTTGTCTCCAGATTTGGCGATGATGGGGCTTATCATAAAGAATCAGCCAAAATGTTGGCAACGACTATTCATTTAATGCAAGGGACACCATATATTTATCAAGGAGAAGAGTTTGGGATGACGAATCCTAAATTTGAAACGATCGATCAATATCGTGATGTTGAATCACTGAATATGTATAAAATGAAAAAATCGGAAGGGATACCAGAGGAAGAAATACTTGAGATTTTAAAAGAGAAATCTAGAGATAACTCCAGAACACCAATACAGTGGGACAGCAGTGAAAATGCAGGATTTACAACAGGCAAGCCCTGGATTGGTGTAGCAGATAATTATCAAGACATTAATGCCGCGAAGGCTATTTCTGACAATGATTCAGTATTTCATCATTACCAAAAACTAATATCATTAAGGAAAAAATACCAAGTAGTTACGGATGGAACGTATCAATTACTTCTGCCTGATGATCTTGCAATTTTTGCCTATATAAGGGAAAATGAAGAAGAGTGGATGCTTGTTGTGAATAACTTTTATGATAAGGCGGTCCAGTTTGGATTACCAGCTGAAATAGATATAATGGATGGCTCAGGGGATGTTTTATTGTCTAATTATCATGATAAGCCAGATGTGATAGATCATACAGAACTTCGACCATACGAGTCATTTGTCTATTACCAAAAGAAATAAACGAGGATAAGCAGCATGGAAAACAAGTATATGGTTATATACCAGGAAATGGTGAAGCAAATCGAGCAGAGGGAATACAAACCAAATAACTTTTTGCCATCGGAAAATGAATTAACAACTATTTATAATACTTCGCGGGAAACTATACGTAAGGCATTAACGTTATTAGCGCAAAATGGTTATATTCAAAAAATTAGAGGGAAAGGTTCTTTAGTAATTGACAGAAGTAAATTTGATTTTCCTGTATCAGGTCTAGTCAGTTTTAAAGAAGTTGCAGAGAAAATCGGACAAAAGCCGGTAACCATTGTTCAATCATGTGAGTTAATGGATGCTCCCGCTGATATTTGTAAACAATTGAAGATGAAACAAACAGAACAAGTATGGAAAATAAACCGGATCAGATCATTCTCTGGCAGTAAAATTATCCTTGATAAGGATTACTTGTTAGAAAAACATGTGCCTTATATGTCTAGGGAAATAGCACAGGATTCTATCTATGCTTTTCTCGAGAAAGAGTTAGGGCTTACCATTAGCTTTGCTAAGAAAGAGATCATTGTTGAGGAACCGACTGAAGAAGATCGATTATTGTTAGACTTAGACGGATTCTCTAACATTGTTGTGATCAAGAACTATGTCTATTTGGATGACGCAAGTTTATTTCAATATACTGAATCACGTCACAGGCCAGACAAGTTCCGTTTTGTCGACTTTGCGCGGAGAAGTCATTAGAGGGGCAGTAGCTTAATGTTACTGTCTCTTTATTATAGTGAAACAAATGATCACATTCATTCGTATAGAAAAGAACAACATCTATAAAAAAAGGAATGATACCATGAAGAATAATGATATAGAAGCATGTCCGAAGTGCGGTGGGAGTGAATTGGGAAAGGGTAAACAAAGTAGCTATAGTGTGATGTATCCAGAGGGGAAAATGAGCATTGGAAGCGATGTTATATACATCTTATGCACAGACTGTGGATATATTATTGAAAGCTATGTGAAAAAACCGCAGAAATTTAAAGGGACAATTCTTTAAAAGGGGGGAGTACCTGTTAGTAACTGGTACTCCCGCTGATCTTACCAAAAGAAAAATGGAAGAAAGGCAATGGTAGCAATAGCTCCTAATGCGATTCCGATTCCTAATCCTCTTCTGCCATAGTATCCTGGACCATAACCATAATATCCAATCCCGTAACCACCCATTTGATTTCCATCTAAAGGTGCTAAGAAAACTTTTGAGCGGTTAACATGGCGAATCACACCTTTGTGTACTTGCCCATCATTTGTTATTACTTTAACTGGCCGACCCATATTTTTACAACAAAAATCGTAGTGTCTTGACATAATGACATGCTCCTCTCTAACTCGTTTTACTGTCCACTATATGTTATGAGTAACCTTCGGATTGGGATGGACATATAGTCAGAGGCAAGTTCATCATTTTAACCAGTCATTGCTGTTAAATGCATCTCCATTGTCTATATATAGAATCTCTTTGATAGAAAAGGTTTTATCTTTAGTAAATTGCTGAATCAGATAATAGCCAATATGGTATCCGAGGTTTTGAGGAATGCCATGCATATTTCCGTACATGATTAAATCGTGTTTGGGTTGATTTCGCGTAACAGTTAAGTTTGGATAGACCCATTTTTCGATATACCACTTTGCTTCATCATAAGAGTAGTGTTTAATCCATTGATTCCCAAATTCTTCACCAAGAATACTTCTTACAACATATTCCGCTACACCTTCTAAAATAATCGCATCCAATAAAGTGTAGTCCGCTTCCGACTTTTTGAAGAAATTCAAGCGGCAGGTATGGCTGTATTCATGAAGAAATAATGCGGCAACTTGTTTTGCTTTTGCCTGATGGTTAATGAAAAGGAAAAGTTTCTTTGGATAGCTTAAACCAGTGCAGCCTGAGAATCTTTCGTTTAGCTCCTTGCTATGATAATTGGAAGGAAAGATAAATATATTGGCAGAAGGACCGCTCCAGGCTTTTCGATATTTTTTATAAAGCTTTTCAACTAATTGGTCGTACTTTCTTTGTAACCATTTGTTAATGATATGTTCATCACTTGGTGAAGGAGGAAATAAACCATGATGAAGTAAATGATTTTGAATAGATAGTGCATTTACCTCATCAAAGTATGCTTCAATCGGTTTACATAGAATATCCCTATGTTGTTTCATCTTGTCAGTCATATTAGAAAACGGACTGTCTAAGTAATTTTGTAACCATTTGCTTGTTGGCTGGACCGTCATTTGTCATCCCTGGCCTTTGATGCGATGAATAAGCAGGCATGCAAAGAGTCGCCATACTGCTGGTTTAATTGATAGTGTTTTCCCAAGGTTTCCAGCATCTGATCGGTCCATTGAATTTGTTTGTTTTCTGGAAGGCTGTCCTCATTATGTTTGCAAACCTTTTGGATCATAACTTT
This sequence comes from Gracilibacillus xinjiangensis, assembly GCF_042651765.1. Taxonomy (NCBI): domain Bacteria; kingdom Bacillati; phylum Bacillota; class Bacilli; order Caryophanales; family Bacillaceae; genus Gracilibacillus; species Gracilibacillus xinjiangensis. Next base: position 394,166 of record NZ_JBHSDT010000004.1, read on the forward strand.
ATTAAATCCAGTGTCTAATAAATACTTTAACCACTCAAATCGAGTGAAGAGTTGGGGTATGTCATAAAAGTTTTGAATAATTGTTTTATCTAGATTATCTAATTTTGGGTTTGCTGCCATCTCCAGCAATACAACTGTCCCATTTTTCATGAGGACTCGTGATACCTCTTTCAAGCTATTAGCTAGATTTGTAAATGCAAGAACAGACTCACAGATGACAAGATCAAATTGCTCATTTTCAAAAGGTAATGTTTCTGCATCAGCTTTTAATACATGTACAGCAGGAATCGCTTCTGTTTTTTGTTGGGCTTTTTTGATCATTTGCTGGTTTATATCTATACCAGTAATATTAGCTTTAGACTTCTCATGAATAGTAAGCAATGTTTCCCCAATTCCACAGCCAACTTCTAATATGTTTTTCTTATTTGTAACAGAAATCAGTTCCATCCATTTAGAGGTTGCCGTTTTCCCGCCTGGATGGGCATGACTCATCCCTAATTGATTTAATAATTCCATGTAACTTGGCACAAATCTAACCGTCCTTTCGCAAAAAAAGTGATGGTTTATATTTGGATTGAATTGTAGTAAGATTAAGTATAATTGTTATAAGTTAGTGTATACTCAATGTCTAAAGAAGGTGAATGGATTGGAACAAAAAGAGATAGAATTACTGAAGCTGTTAGAGAAGAACGGAAGACTCGATACAAATACTATAAGTAAAATGCTCGATGTAGCGCCGGAAACAGTAGAAGAAATGATTGCCAAGCTAGAGAAGGATCATGCAATTTTAGGTTATTCCACGTTAGTGGATTGGTCTAATGTCTATCAATATGAAGGGGTAGCTGCATTAATTGATGTAAAAGTAACCCCTGTCAGAGGAGTAGGTTTTGACAAAATTGCCTCAAGAATCTATCGTTTTCCTGAAGTGAAAGCAGTTTATTTAATGTCTGGAGCATATGATTTAAGTGTTTCCGTTGAAGGGAAAACAATGATGGAAGTAAGCAGGTTTGTATCAGAAAAATTGTCAACATTAGACACAGTAATCTCAACAACAACTCACTTCATCTTGAAAAAATATAAACATGACGGAATTATTTTTGATGATGACGATGATGATAAACGAATGATGGTGTCGCCATGAGCTCAAACTATTTAGCAAAACAAGTACAGGATTTAAAACCATCAGGAATCCGAAAGTTCTTTGATTTAGCTTCTAAAATGGAAAATGTCGTTTCACTAGGGGTGGGGGAGCCTGATTTTGTTACACCATGGAATGTAATTGAGGCAAGTTATCACTCACTAGAGCAGGGATATACTGCCTATACAGCAAATGCTGGATTATTAGAATTGCGAGAAGCAATCAGTGAATATCTAGAAGAATACTTCACTGTTTCCTATGATGCAGAGGACCAGGTTTTGGTGACCGTAGGGGCAAGTCAAGCAATTGATATTGCACTTAGAGCTCTTCTTAACCCTGGAGATGAAGTAATTGTTGTAGAGCCGTGTTTTGTGGCATACAGTTCTGCTGTCCTATTAGCAGGCGGGGTACCAGTTACTGTTAGTGCGACAGGTGACAATGCTTTTAAAGTTACGGCAGAACAAATCGAAGCAGCAATCACAGAAAGAACAAAAGCTATCGTCTTATGCAGCCCGAATAATCCAACAGGAGCAGTCTTAGATGCAAATGAATTAGCAGAAATTGCAGAAGTACTTTGCAAACATGATATTATTGCAATCTCTGATGAAATTTATGCAGAACTATCTTATGATGAAAAAGCAATAAGCTTATCAGCAATTGATGGAATGAAAGAACGGACAATACTCATTTCCGGTTTTTCGAAGTCCTTTGCGATGACAGGTTGGCGCCTGGGGTATGCCGCAGGTCCTGTAGATATTATCCAAGCAATGACAAAAATCCACCAATATACAATCATGTGTGCCCCGACGATGGCTCAGCATGGTGCATTAGAGGCACTTCGTAATGGCAGAGAGAGTGTAAATGATATGACAACGAGTTATCGTCAGCGTCGGAATTTTGTTGTAAAAGCATTAAATGAAATGGGCTTGAGTTGTCATTTGCCAGGTGGAGCATTTTACGTCTTCCCTTCTATAAAAGCGACAGGCATGACTTCGGAAGAGTTTGCTGAACAGCTTTTAGAAGAAGAAAGAGTCGCAGTTGTTCCCGGTAATGTGTTTGGTGATAGTGGAGAAGGGTATATTCGTTGTTCATACGCAACATCGATTAAACAGTTAGATGAAGCGATGAAACGAATGACCCGTTTTGTAGAAAAGCACATACAATAGATCGAAACCAGCAGTCTGAGAATTGACGGCTGGTTTTTTAAATGGAAAGAATCTATGAACTGTGGCGGTTTCATGCTTTAATGAGAAGAGAGAATCGGGTTCTTGTTAGGATAAGTTAAGTAGAAACGGCTATTAAATAATAGTTGTCAGTACAAGTTGGATTGTTTATAATATGGTTATAGAGAAGAGAGAGGATGGAAGGAATGGAGATTAAGCGTATTCATGATATAGAATTAACTGTTAGCAATGGGGAAAAGCCACAATTGCCTAACCACGTATTCGTAGATTTAAATAATAACATTACAGCACCGTTCGATGTAAAATGGGATTCACCAGCTGAAGATTTAGTAAATGTTACTGGCACATTTGAGATAGAAGGAAGCATTCAACACAAAGATTACCCTAAACCATTTATTGAACAACGTGCAGACCCATACTTATATAAACATACGGACGGGTATTATTACTTTATGGGATCTTACCCGCTATATGACCGTATCGTATTACGCCGTGCAAAGACAATTGATGAATTACCGCAGGCAGAGGAAAAGGTAATCTGGTGGAAACATGAGTCAGGGATTATGTCACAACACATTTGGGCACCTGAAATTCACTTTATTGATGGAAAGTGGTATGTTCATGTGGCCGCAGGAGATAAGGATGACATTTGGGCAATCCGCCCATATGTTTTGGAGTGCGATGCTGAGAATCCATTAGAAGGTGATTGGGTTGAAAAAGGACAAATAAATACTGAATTTCAAAGTTTTTCTCTAGATGCAACAACTTTTGAGCACAATGATAAGCGGTATTTAGTTTGGGCGCAAAAAGTAGAGAATGACACCATTTCCAACTTGTATATTGCAGAAATGGAGAATCCCTGGACAATAAAAAAACAAGTGTTCTTATCAACACCAGAGTATGATTGGGAAACAATTGGATTTGATGTGAATGAAGGGCCTGCAATGATCAAGAATGATAAGAAAATTTTTATCGCTTTTTCTGCTAGTGCTACAGATGAAAATTATGCAGTAGGTTTATTGTATGCAGACACTGATAGTGATTTGTTAAATCCAGATTCCTGGGAGAAAACAAAGGAACCTGTCATGGTATCAAATGATGCGAATAGTGAGTATGGGCCGGGACATAACAGTTTTTCTGTTGATGAAAATGGTTATGAAGTGATAGTATATCACGCAAGGCCGTACAAAGGATTTAATACAGAGAATCCCCTATACGATCATAACCGACATGCAAGAATTCAACGGTTATTCTGGACGAAAGAAGGTTTCCCATACTTTGGTGAACCTGGCTATACTTTAGACTTTTCTAATCATAAAGCAAAAGCGAAAATAACCGTTAAATAAAGAGGGGAAAAAGAGGTGTTTATAACATCTCTTTTTTTGTGTGTATTGAGATAAAAGCAAAAAGGTACATTGGCCATGAGGATAGGAGTAGTGAATGATTATAGAAGTATATATCAAAGTAAATTAAACTAATCCTTTTGCAATAATAAGAATGGATAGTTACGGACTTCCTGCCCATATCTCTCAAGTGTTTTTTTCCTTTAGTTAGTAAAAGAGACTTAAATTGGATTTTAAGAAAGAGCTTGTTAAGTGGAGCAATACAAAGAATACTTAGCACGTATTGATTGCTTAGCTGTATGAATGAAATTGTTTTAACGGCAAAATTGATTTATCATAAATCTGATTTGGAAATATGTAGGGAAGGAAAGTAAAAAATGAAAAATGTTCTATTCTCTTTAATTGCAGGATCATTAATTTTAGCTGGTTGTCAAGAAAAACAAGAAGAGGAAGTAATGATTAATGAAGAAAAAGAAAAGGAGAGTGTAGAGGCTTTCGCCGAGAGTCCATTTAGTTATTATGAATTAGAAGATCCAGCTCGTCCGCTTACCGAATTGGAAAAAGAACTGCTTCGTAAGCCTGGTGAGTTCAGTGGTGATAATTATGATGAAGAAGCAGTGCAAAAGGCGATAGATAAATTACCAGAAGATATGACAGCAGAACAATATTTACACGAGCTGGTATACCTCCTGGCTGAAGACTATCATGAAGAAATAAACACGTATGTAAATTTTGAGACAGGGATAGATGTTAATATTGCGCGACCGGACGAAACAGTAAATACTCCACAACTTAACACAGCTCATTATGCCATATTAATTGATGCAAGCAGCAGTATGCATGAAGTGATAGATGGGAAAAAGAAATGGGAATCAGCAAAAGAGGCTGTTACTACCTTTGCTGAAGCTCTTCCTGGTAATGCAACAGTGTCTATAAGAGTATATGGACATGAAGGTACGAGTGATTATGAAGATAAAGAGCTTTCCTGCACTAGTACAGAAAACATTTACAGTGGAAACTATGATTCGGAATCGTTTGAATCATCTTTAGCCAGAATATATCCTTCTGGGTACACTCCGATAGCTCTAGCACTACAGTCAAGTGAAGAGGATATACCGGAATCTGCAGAAGAAGTCGTTGTCTATGTTGTAAGCGATGGAATTGAAACATGTGGTGGTGACCCTGTTCAGGCAGCAAAGCAACTTGTGGATAAAGATATCCAAACGGTTGTTAATATAATAGGGTTTGATGTGGATAATGAAGGGGAACAGTTATTAAACGATGTCGCTGTTGCTGGGAATGGTGAATTTACTTATGTGGGATCAGACCGAGAATTGAAGAAATATATGCGGGAACAATATGAAGCTATTCAGCGAGCTTGGTATGAATGGAAAGAAGCGGGAAAATCCCAATCTTATGAATTAAAGCAAGAAAAAAAAGCATTAGCATATGAGACAAAAGAGCAAATGAAGGAAAAGTCAAGCAGGGAAAAAGAAAGATTGAAAGCAGCCCAACAATATTTAGAGGATCAATTTGAAGATTACGATCACCCTTCTCATGATGTTTTTAACCTGGTTATAGACTACTCACATGAAATATGGCAGTATGCTGTTGATACAGGTAATGAGTTATGGGGTGAGAGTGTAGATAACGGAAATGCTGAGTGGAGAGAGTATGTAGATGAAGGGAATAAGAAGATAAATGAGACGATTGATAAGAAAAATGCGCAATAAAAGTTTTGTTTTCTTTTTATCTATTAGTGTTAGCATTACGCCTAACTAATAAACACTAGGTTTTTTGAAAGTGGATAGTTCCAGGCTGATCTATCCACTTTTCTCAAACTACTTTATCACATATTCAATTTCATCAAATTTCCGGGAATATTTAATATGGAAATTTTTATTGTCAAAATACCATACGTCAGATTGTTCTACATAGAAAAGTATCCCTTCTTCTTTCACATTTAAACCGGGGTTATTAGGCTCGGATTTTTCTAAAGCAAGGGAAAATCCCTTGTGAACTCCGCAAAATCCCCCGTACCTTGCGAAAAAACGTATAGCATCATTTTCTTCTAAGTCTAGCTCGTTGATAAACCATTTAGCGGCTGGTTTAGTGATTGACATTTCCATATATTCTGTCTCCTTGTTTATAAATTGTTACTTCCAATATAACAGAATTTTCTTATTAGATTCCACTATTTATCCTTACATAGAAGGTCGGTCATAATGTTTGTAAGATTTTCTTACAAATCTTTATTTGTTATGAAAATATCAGTGTATACTTTTAAATAAGAGATTGAATGAAACGTCAGTATTCCTGGGTGGTGTTCTAATTGACCGAAAATTCTTCATACAAGACAAGAAAAGTAATTACTATTGGTGTCGTAAGTGAATTAACAGGTTTATCGGAAAGGCAGATTCGCTATTATGAAGAAAGGAAATTAGTATTTCCTGAAAGATCTGAGAAAGGAAATCGCAAATATTCATTTGCAGATGTAGAACTTTTAATCGATATTGCTAACAAACGTGAAGAGGGTGTGCAAACCTATGAAATAAGACAGGATATGCTTCGTGCAGAGAGGAAGAAAGAAAAGAAAATGCGTCGTGAACTTCTTCGTGGTGAAATTAACGCAAGATTCGGTATTCAAAAAGAACGGTAAAAAACGCAAAAAGAGAAGCCTAATGAAGACCAGGCTTCCCTTCTTCATGTTGGTATGGATTATATCTAGTAAACTTAAAGCTATTCGGATTTCTTTGCTCAAATTCGATACAAAATTTTTCATAATCATGGACTAATTCACTAATCGGCTTTTGATAAATTTCTGTGTCATCTGCCCTCACTTCTCCACTCGCTATAAGCTGTTCTATCAAAAAAACCTTTTGTTTTTCAACAGCTTCCCGTAAAAATGCCATCATTATCATCCTCCTTATCAATTTTCACTTTGCTAAGATAAGTATTACCAGAATTGTTATATGCTAAACAAATTAGCTGTATGTGCTTTGAATTCGAATTGTGATGGTATAGTTAGAATATTGTAATAAAAGTGAAGTATAAATCTTATTATTTTCAGGCACGATGGGTTTTATATATAATAGAGGTATGTTGCTTGATTGGTTGTTTGTTGTAGTGATAACTCTATTATATGCTTCCATTTTAACGATGTCATGGCGCATGTCAACAAAGTTTACATACATTTTATAGAAATTACATACTTTACACAATTATGTAACAAAGCAGAAAGAATGGTGAGTCAATGTTAGAACCTGTTGTTTCAGTTATTATACCTACATATAACCGCCCGGAGGCACTAGCTGAACTATTAGCTTCATTACATCAACAAACATTTCAAAACTTTGAGGTGATTATTGTAAATGACGCTGGACAAGATGTTTCTTCTATCGTTTCACTATATCCAGATTTGACAAGCAGGTTAATCAATTTAGAAGAGAATAGCCATCATGTCCGTGCAAGAAATACAGCACTTCCCTATGTGAAGGGGGAATGGATTATGTTAATGGATGACGATGATCTTATAACACCAACACACATTGAAATAATGCTTAAGGAAGCGCACGGATATGATCTCATTTATTCTGATGTCGAAATAGTGAATTACCGTAAAACAAAACAGGGGAGGGTTCCGGTATCACACCGGTTGTTCGCCTATGAACTGGATTTGAAAGCAATGCGGAAATTCTCTACCTATGTTCCTTCAGGTAGTATGTATCGGGCGTCTATTCATAAACAAATTGGTTTATTTGATGAAAATATGCGGAATTACTGGGATTGGGATTTCTTCTTAAGGGTTGCAGACGTTTATCGTGTGAAACGGGTTCCTGTAGCAAGTGTATTATATGATTTTTCTGACTCGGGAAATAATCAATCAAAGAATATGGATGGGATGCGGCGATATTTAGATAAATTATCAGAAAAACATCACTTAGGTTATCTTCCAGTAAAGAATTTCTTTTTATTATTAGAAGAACCTGGCGTGAAGGCAAGAGAAGCCTTTAGCAAACGTATCTGGGATGGTGTAATGCCCCCATCCCGTTATATTGGGGATTAATAAAGGAGGAACAATATTGCGACAACGAGATTTTACAAAAGGAAACATATGGCTTGATCTGTTTTATTTCTCCTCCCCGATTATGTTTGCTAATTTATTACAAGTTTCTTACCAATTTATTGATAGTTTATGGGTCGGGAATTTATTAGGGGCAGATGCATTAGGAGCAGTGGCGGTTTCAGGTACTGTGATTTTTACGGTACTTTCTTTTATTATTGGGATCAATAACACAACATTGACGGTTTTATCTCAGCAAAAAGGTAAAGGTAATGAAAAAGGTGTCGCAAGTTATGTTAATGCATTTATTGTTACATTGACAACATTGGCAGTTGTAATGGGGATTGTCGGGTTTATTTTTGCGACGCCTATCCTTAACCTTTTGGGAACACCTGAGCCAATGATGAATGGTGCAATAACATATTTGCGAATTAATGCAGTAGGGATTCTGTTTTTAGTTGGTTACAATTTTATTAGTACAGTTCTTCGTGCGGTAGGGGATAGCAAAACACCACTAAAATTTGTCGCAATCGCTGTTGTTTTAAATATTGTACTCGACCCTCTTTTGATTTCTCTCTTCCAAATGGGTATACAAGGTGCTGCGTGGGCTACAGTTTTATCACAAGGGTTCTCCTTTGTATATGGTGTCTTATATGTAATGAAAAAGCAGCTGGTTCCACTTAATTGGCCGAGGAAACCAAAATGGCATGAAGTAAAGCTAATATTAAAGCTCGGTATACCTTCTGGATTGCAAATGGCTGTGATTTCAGCAGGTTCTGCAGCAATTATGAGTGTTGTAACATCCCACGGTTCTGCTGTTGTGGCAGGCTATAGTGCTGCACAACGTTTGGATAGTTTATTTTTATTACCTGCACATGCGTTAAGTGCTACCGTGAATAGTATGGCAGGACAGAACATAGGTATAGGAAAATGGGGTCGTGTGAAGAAAATTGCTGCATATGCGACGATATATAATTCCGTGATTATGTTAATATTCGCTGGATTAATTGTGCTCTTAGCGGAATTTGGGGTCCGGTTATTTATCCAACAGGAGGCGGCAGTATCATTTGGTGCAAAGTATTTAATTATTGTTGCTTTCTTCTATCCATTTTTAGGCATTAACTTTGTTTTAAACGGGATTGTTCGCGCCTCAGGTGCTATGTATCAAGTACTTATCCTAAATATTCTTTCCTTTTGGATATTGCGTTATCCATTGTCCTATCTTTTCTCCGAATGGCTTGGTGAGGATGGTATTGCTTATGGAATTGGTGTAAGCTTTATGTTAAGCAGTATGATTGCATACTTATATTATCGTTTTGGTAAATGGCGTTCTAAGCAAATATTTAGGGAGTAGGTGAAAAGATTGGAAATAAAGATCGGCATAATTGGAACGGGATGGTTTACAAAGCATCATCTGAATATTCTGGCTAGATTTGAAGAAGTAGTGGTAGTAGGATTTGTGGGATCTAATAAGGAGAAAGCTGAGCACCATGCAGCAAGTTATCCGGGAACAAAAGGTTTTGGATCATTAGATGAAATGATAGCGGATGACCGGCCGGATGCTGTTTATATTTGTGTCCCGCCAATGGGACACGGCCATTATGAAAAGCTTTTAATTGAAGAAGGAATTCCTTTTTTTGTTGAGAAACCGTTAGGCAACGACATACAGACAGTGAAAGAAATTAATCAATTAGCTGAAGAGAGAAATCACTTGACTTCTGTCGGATATCAATTTCGTTACTCTGATACAGTGGAAAAATGGAAGCGCTATAACAAGCGGGTGAGAACCGGTATGGTCACAGCTGGATGGATGGGCTCCATGCCGCCAGTTTATTGGTGGAGGGACCAAAGTTCATCAGGTGGCCAATTCAATGAGCAAACAACACATCTGGTTGATTTAATTCGTTTTGTTTACGGTGAAGTGGTGTCAGTATATGCGAAAGAGACACAAAATGGTAATGCGAAAACAGATCGTTCTATTTCTGTAGCTGATGTTGGCTCCTACACTTTAACAATGGAAAGCGGACTAATTGTTCATGTTTCTAATACATCGGTATTGCCAGATGGAATTGGTGAGGTTGATATAAAAGCATATACTGATAAAGGGATATTAACATGGCAAATACAGAACTTTGAAGCATTGTTTGGAAATGAAAAAGAGTCCTTTACAGCTAAGAAAGATCCATATATTGAGGAAAACGCGGCATTTATTTATGCAGTGATAAATAAGGATAGTTCCAAAATTTTATCATCATATCAAGATGCATTTCAATCATTTAAGGTAGCAATGGCGGCAAGAAAATCGATCGAATCAGGAAGAGAAGTTCTGCTAACCGATATCGAATAAATTGTAACGATTTGTGCATAGTAAGGGATGAATCTTAGTAAAAATGGAGGTAACCTTAATGCACAATAGATTAATTTACTTTGCTATATTCTGTAGTTGTTTGTTGTTAGTTGCTTGTAATCAATCTTCAATGCCAGAAACGGAAGAAGAGAACATTGAACCTAATTATGTTAATTACCGTGGGGAACAAGGGGAGACTAACCAAGAAATAACAGGAGACTCCAGATTCAGAATTCCAGTAAATCCAGGCAGAGAACAAAATATATTTGAGAACAATCAATATGATGGTAATTTTGATTATGGAAATCCGAATCAGACGACAACCGAGCAAAATGAACAGAGACAACAAGACAGCTTAAGACCAGGTAACCAACAGCGAAATCAAAATGAGCAAAATTCACAAAATGACCAACAACAGGGCCAAAATATGACAGAACATTCACCAGGGCAAGATACGAACATAAACGGAGGACAAGGGCAAATTGATCAAGTGAAACGGCAAGTGATTAATTTAACCAATGAAGCGAGACAAGCAAATGGTGCAAGCCCTGTTCAACTGGATACAGAACTTGCAAGTGTTGCACAGAAGAAATCTGAGGATATGGCTCAAAATAATTACTTTTCCCATACATCGCCAACATATGGTTCGCCGTTTGATATGTTAAGAACATTCGGTGTCGATTATACGAAAGCATCAGAAAATATTGCTGCAGGACAGCGATCTGCAGAAGAAGTTGTGCAAGGATGGCTAAACAGTGAGGGTCATCGAAAAAACATGCTTGATCCGGCAGTCACACACATTGGTGTAGGTTATGATTCAGATGGGAATTACTGGACTCAAATGTTCATTAGTAAATAATTGGCTAAACCGAACAATATTGTTCGGTTTTTTTTGTGTGTTTATCTCCCTCGCTTTTGAGGAAAGAAAACAATACATAGCAGTACGAATGTATGTATTTCTAATAAAACTTAACCCTTTTCATTATGATGTTAACACCTTATAATTAGAAACTAGTTGTTACACGGAATAAATATACACCATAGAGGAAGGGAGCCGTTTTTGTGGCACAAGGCGAATCAACGATACCTTTGAAGATGTTGTTGTTTTACTTCCATGCAGCAAATACTGTAATTGTTACTTTCTTACCGTTATACTTACAATTCAGAGGACTAGACGGAACTGAAATTGGCTTGGTAATGGCAATAGGACCGTTTGTCTCTATATTCTCTCAACCTTTCTGGGGTTATATGAGTGATAAATCTCAATCAGTAAAACGGATTTTGATGCTCTGTTTAATCGGAGTATTAATAAGTAGTACGTTCTTTTTGCAAATGGCTACATTGCCTTTGTTATTAACATTAGGTGCTGCTTATTATTTCTTTGCGGCTCCAATTGGGGCATTAGGGGACAGTTTAGCGCAAAGACGAGCAGATCAATTACGGGTTTCGTTTGGCACCATAAGAACATGGGGGTCCATAGGTTTTGCTACCTCTTCTATAATTATCGGTCAAGTACTTGCAATGACAGGTATTCAGTATATGGTCTGGCCTTATTTAGTTTTAGCAGGTGCTGCATTTCTAACGAGTACAAGGTTGGTTGACGCTAATGTAAAAGCTCGACCTGTTCAAATTAGAGATATGGGGTCACTAATGAAAAAGAAACCCTTTATTATCTTTCTTGGGTTAATTCTTTTCATTACAACCACTCATCGTGCAAATGATAGTTTTATCGGGATTCATATTGCCAATCTAGGCGGTTCAGAGCAATTAGTAGGTTTCGCCTGGTTTGCAGGAGTAGCTAGTGAAGCACTTGTATTCGCTACTGCTGGTAAGTGGTTTCAAAAATTTCACCCATTACTATTTATTATAGGAGCAGGGTTGCTCTTTTCCATCCGCTGGTTTCTTTATGCAATTTTAGCAGATCCAGCGCTTATTGTAGGGTTGCAATTTTTACACGGTCTCACCTATGGAGTATTTTATCTTACCGCATTTTCCTATGTAACAAGTCTAATTCCGAAATTTCTCCAGGCAACGGGTCATTTGGTCTTTGTTTCTGTGGCGTTTGGTGTTACTGGTATAATTGGTTCATTAGTTGGCGGAATAATTATGGATAATTTGGGTGGAGAGAGTTTGTATACTTATATGGGTTCAACGTCGGCAACAGGAGTGATATTACTATTGCTATATCATATTCTCCCATATGGGAAATCATAAAAATCAGGTGATAACTTTGCAGTTCATTGGGGTATTAATACCAATCTTTAGTATTTTTGCGATTGGTTATATCGGCATTAAATTCTTAAATGTGGACATTAAATCCATCTCGACCGTTACACTGTATTTAATGTCCCCAGTTCTTGCTTTTCGGACATTTTTTGAAAATGACCTAAACATGGATTACATTTATTTAGGTGGTTTTTTACTTGTATTGTGTCTATTAAGTTTGCTATTTTGCTATCTTGTCGGTTATTTTCGCGGATGGGATGAATCAGAAAAAAGCGGGTTTATTCTAGCTTCTGTGTTTATGAATAATGGAAATTATGGCACGCCCCTTGTTTTGTTGGTTTTTGGGGAAGAGGGTTTCCATTATGCTATCATACTTATGGTTTTACAGACATTAATCATGTGTACGATTGGTATATATGTTGCTGCTAAAGGTGGTGCAGCGGGTAATAACATTAAAATCTCGCCTTTAAAAGATGTTATAAAAGTACCGATTGTTTATGGGGCAGTTTTGGGTATAATATTAAATATAAGCGGTATTGTGATCAACGAACAAATGATGACAGCGATCGATATGGTAGCAGATGCAACGATCCCGATCATTATGATTGTTTTAGGGATGCAGCTTGCGAAGATTAAGTTAAATGATCTAGAGTTTGGTAAATTGTCCTTATCGGTCCTGTTTCGGTTGATCATTGCGCCAATTATTGCATATTTAATCACTATACCATTACCTGTAGAGGAAATGGTGAAGGATATTCTTATTTTAACTGCTGCTATGCCGACAGCAGCCAATACAACAATGTATGCACTGCAATTTGGTGCCAGACCGAACTTTGTATCAAGTGCTACATTAATTACAACAATATTAAGTCTCATCACATTACCTATTCTTTTATTCATTCTGATATAGGGTGATAAAAAAGGCGACACTTTGTTGAACATATGGACAGGCTTGGTTTCTTAGCAAGGCCAGGGAGCCTGTTCTTATGGTCATGTATAGGGTATTCGATATTTTTATAATTTTCAGAATTGTTTTAATATAAAAAAATTAATAAAAACCATTGTTTTATGAATAATTATGCTTTATTATAATGATTACTAAATGTATAAATAACAATTGGAGTGAATATTTATGTATAAATTATTAATGAAAATTGCTGCAGTTTTGTTTGTAGCTTTATTGGTTGCATGTGGCACTGGTTCAACTGGAGAAGATAATGCACAAAGTGGAGACAGTGCACAAGATGATAAGAACAGCAAAGGGAAACTATCTGTAGTAACCGAAGCTGGTTTCATGCCTTTCTCATACTTAGACAAAGGAGAACTAGCTGGCTTTGACATCGAGTTGATAGATGCTGTTTTGCAAGAAGCGGGTTATGATTATGATATTAAAAATGTTGGCTGGGAATCAATGCTTGCATCTGTTCAGAACGGTGAAGCAGATCTTGCTATTGCAGGGATAACTATTAATGAGGATCGTAAAGAATCCTACGATTTCTCATCTCCTTATTTCGAATCAACGCACCAAATTGTATTCCGTGAAGGTGAGAATATTACAAGTGGTGAAGACATTAAAGATCTAAAAGTTGGGGTGCAGTCAGGGACAACAGGTGCAGAAGCTGCAGAAAAGATTCTAGGTGCGAATCACCCTAATATCGCAAAATATGATGCCAACACATTAGCATTTATGTCATTACAATCTGGTGATGTGGACGCAGTAGTAACAGATAATGTAGTTGCAAGTGAATATGTAAAAAATAATCCGGATGCTAATGTTGAGATGATCGAAGATCCAGATACATTTGAGTCAGAGTTCTATGGAATTATGTTCCCTAAAGGTAGTGAAGTTACAGAGGATGTTAACACCGCATTACAAACATTAATTGAAAATGGTACGTATACAGAATTATATGAAGAATGGTTTGGTACAGAGCCAAATATTGAAGTATTACAATAAAGTAAGTTGAATGTGAGCGTAGCGGTATCTCGTTGCGCTTTTCTGTTTGTTTTGCTGTGAATATTTTTGGGAATGGAAAAGCAAAGTATAGGATATGGAAAGGAGTTAAAGAGATGGATTTTAGATTTGATATTATTGTGGAATATTTTCCTTTTTTCTTAGAAGGAATGATGTTAACAATATTAATGTCCGTAATTGGCGTATTAGTTGGGTGTGTGCTAGGCTTTTTTATTGCCCTTGGTAAGATGTCGAAGCATGCTATTATTCGTATTCCTTTTGTATGGTACATTAATTTTTTAAGAGGTACGCCATTACTTGTTCAATTATTTTTATTTCATTATGCTATATTACCAACAGTATTAGGTGATACAACAGCAGTTACTTCCGTTATTGTCACACTCTCACTGAATTCATCTGCATATGTTGCAGAGATTTTCCGTGCCGGGTTACAATCAATAGATAAGGGTCAAGCAGAGGCTGCCCATTCGTTAGGAATGAATAAGTTCCAAGTAATGCGTTATGTACTATTGCCGCAAGCATTTAAGCGTTCGATCCCGCCGCTGGGCAATGAATTTATCGTTTTATTAAAAGACTCGTCACTTGGTGCAATGATTGCTGCACCAGAATTGTTATATTGGGGTAGAGCTGCTGCTGGCCAGTATTATCTGTTTTGGGAGCCATACTTAACAGTTGCAGTGGGGTATTTAATTATCACCCTTTCCTTAACCTATTTACTAAATTATTTAGAAAGAAGGTTTGATGTCAAATGATTACCGTAAAGCATTTAAAGAAAACCTTTGGAGAATTAGAAGTTTTAAAAGATATCAATGTAGAAATTAAACAAAAAGAAGTAGTCGTCGTGATCGGTCCTTCAGGTTCGGGAAAATCGACATTTCTTCGTTGCTTAAATTTAATTGAAACAATCACAGAAGGAACGGTAGAAATTGATGGAGATTTGCTGACAGATAAAAAAGTTGATATCAATAAAATACGTGCAGAAGTCGGCATGGTGTTTCAGCAGTTTAATTTATTCCCACATAAAACAGTTCTGCAAAATATTACGTTACCAATGGTTACGGTGAGAAAATGGAACAAACAAGACGCTGAGAAAAAAGCTCTGGAGCTGTTAGCAAAAGTAGGGTTAGCAGATAAAGCAGGCGTTTATCCTGAGTCTTTATCTGGTGGACAGAAACAAAGGGTTGCTATTGCTCGTGCATTAGGAATGGAACCAAAAGTAATGTTGTTTGATGAGCCTACATCTGCATTAGATCCAGAAATGGTTGGCGAAGTATTAGAAGTAATGAAGCAACTAGCGAAAGAGGGAATGACAATGGTTGTTGTCACACACGAAATGGGCTTTGCTCGTGAAGTAGGCGACCGAGTAATTTTTATGGATCAAGGCTATATTGTAGAAGAAAATGATCCGAAAAGCTTATTCCAAAACCCGCAGCATGAAAGAACACAAGCGTTTTTGAGTAAGGTGTTGTAAAGGGTTTTGTTTGCAGGGATTGAATGAAGGGAGGTTGTTCTGAAGAGGAGCAACCTCTTTTCTTTCCAAATCTTTAAAAAAGAGCCTTATTTTCATAGTATTCAGGCTCGCGGAATGGAGGATTAACAAGTTAATGAAAATCAGCGTCTGTTACTACTGTGGTTGTACACAGTTTCACACGATTAACTTCCTCATTTTGCGAATGATTGATTAACAAAAAGTAGTAGCTCCCATCCTCTGGTATTTCATGATCGGAGTTTGCAAAAGTGTAGCTTCTTCTAGTGATTGATTTTCAAGATTAGCTAAATAGATGTCCAGTTCCTCGAAAGTAGAGGAGTAGTTTATCGAAAGTAAGCTCCCTTTTGGCAGATCACTTGGTCCAAAGCTTTTACTTTCTCCGGATTTAAGTTCTAGAAATTCTTCTGCCCCCTCATTTGTAGTTTCTCCGGGATAACAACCGTGAGTTTCCCCATTTGGTATCTTTTCCACTGCTAGAGAATCCCTGTTTTTAAAAGTAGTAGCGACTGGATCTGCATCGGGGTTTGTTTGATCTTGATTGTTAAACACATAAGCTGCTACTGCAATAATAATGATAACAGCTAAAACAGCAAATAAAACCAGATTACGTTTCTTTTTGTTTTCAGCAGCCATTGTAATACTCCTTTCACTTTTCATGGAACTATTTTTAAAGTAATCCTTGATTAAAAAATAGTTAGATCAGGTCACATAATAACCCCTTTGTTCCAGTTATTTTAAATTTACATTATGTGGAATTCACTGTCAATACTATTTCTTCCTATTCTATTTTACTTTAATAGAAAGATAGCGTTTTTTGGGATGAAGTTAAAATTGATTTAAATGCCAAAAAGTATGATAAAAAGGAAGAAAAGGCATTAAGCACCCCTTTCAATGCCAAAGAAGGATGAAAAAAAGAAGGAAAAGGCATTAAGCACCCCTTTCAATGCCAAAGAAGGATGATAAAAAGGAAGAAAAGGCATTAAGCCCCCGTTTCAATGCCAAAAGAAATAAGAAAGTGACGTTAAGTGGCATTTGAGCAGAACAAAAAAGGGATCCAATCGTCAATATAATGACATATTGGGTGCCTCTCTCAACATAATAAAATTTCCCGCTTTTACAATGCTTGTTTTTCTAATGACACCTTTGTCGTCGTACCATTTTGCTGCTCTAATTCCTCATCCGTTAAATAATATTCTTCTCCAAATGAGTTCTTCGGTTCTTCTAACATGAAATAACAAATGACAAAACTTAGGAAGGCACCACCTGCTAATATAAAGAAAAATTGCTGTGGGTTAACAAACGTGTACAATGTCAAATAAATGGTTGAGCCAACATTTCCGTATGCTCCTGACATTCCGGCAATTTGTCCTGTTACCCGCTTTTTGATCATTGGAATAACAGCAAATGTTGCCCCCTCAGCTCCTTGGATAAAAATAGATGTTAGAATAGTGATTGCCACTGCCAGAACTAACGGCCAGTTTGAATTCATTAAGCCCATTAAGACCAGTCCGATTGAAATACCAACCATATAAACAAGCATTACTTTTCTTCTGCTTCCCATTTTATCGGACAGAACACCGCCAAGTGGTCTTGCTACAAGATTAACGAAAGCGAAAGATGAAGCTATTAACCCTGCCTGTGCAGGGGATAAAGAGAAAGTCAGTTGGAAAAACATTGGCAGCATCGAGACAATCGCTAGTTCTGCCCCGAAATTAGCAAAGTACGTACTGTTTAATGCCGCTACATTTCTGAATTTATATTTATCCTGTTCAGGCACACCTCTTTTTAATATCGGTACATTCACCTTTAATATCGCATAAATTTGATAAATTAATATAAGGCCGATGATACCATAGACAATGTATAATGTTTCAGCAGAGATGAATCCTAATCCTTCTAGCCTCCATGCACTAACAGCGACCGCACCGCCCAGAGGAATTGTCCACAGGATTAGTTGTACCATATCTCCCCAGCTGCTTACTTCAAGTGCTGCTGCTTTTTTAGGCTTAATCAGTTTCTTGCCATCTGGTGTGTCTCGAACGAAAATATAATAGATAATACCATAGACAAAACAAATGACACCAGTAAAAGCTAGGGCATAACGATATCCGTTATCGCCACCGAGCATCGTTAATGCGAACCATGGCAGCAGCATCGCAGCAGCTGCCGAACCAAAATTACCCCAACCACCATAAATTCCTTCAGCAAAACCAACATTTTTCGGCGGAAACCACTCCGCAACCATCCGGATACCAATAACAAAACTTGCACCAATACTACCTAATACTAATCTTGATATCATAAGCTGTGCCCAACTATCACCAAAAGCAAATATAATTGATGGAACAGACATTATGATTAACAGGCCAGAATAAACTACTCTAGGCCCGAATTTATCAAGCAATTGTCCGATAATAATCCGTGCTGGTATTGTTAACACAACATTACAAATTCCTAATGCAGCGATATGTTGTGATGTTAACCAATTCATATCAGCCATCATGGTTGTTGCTAATGGCGCCATACTGAACCATGCGAAAAAAGCTACGAAAAATGCAAACCAAGTGAAATGTAATACTTTAATACGCTCATTTTTAAATTTGAATAAATCAGTAATTGTCATTTTGCACGCTCCTCAGAGAAAGAATAAGGTTAAATTTAGTATTATTTTTACATGTTTTTCTGCTGACGTCTGATTTGTTGTCATATTTGTTCACAGCTTTTTTTGAATGAAAATTCCCTTTACTAAAAGAGGAGAGAATATTGATATATTTCCTTACAAAAAATTTGACTTACAATTACTGGCCGCCAGGAAATGAAGGATGATTTTAATGCTTCTTTCTAAAAATCAATAACATATGTTAAGAGTTGAGGGAGTTATCTATGTCAAGTTGTTTCCTTTTTGCATGTTAAGCGTGATAAGATAAAGAAAATGATAGGAGGGATAATATTGAAACTGGTAAATTATAAGTTGAAGTATGATTTTGCCCTAAGCCGAATGGGGGTTATGCTAAATAATAACGTCGTGGATCTGCACCAAGCATATGAACAAATGATTGCAAATGTTGGAGCGAAAGAAAGCGCCTTCCCATTACCGAGTGATCCTGATACCTTTTATGCAAATGGTGAGGCTAGTATGGAAATTGCAAAAAAAGTATATGCCTATATAGAGAAAAACGAGCCCCTAACCCAATACAAAAGAGAGGATGTTGTACTTGGTCCGCCGATACCTAATCCATCCAAAATTATTTGTATTGGGATAAATTATGCTGATCACGTTGCTGAAATGGGAAGTGAGATCCCTGAATTTCCTGTAGTGTTTTCAAAGTTTAGCAATGCATTAATCGGACCAGAGGATGATATTCATAAAATAAGTGCCACGAAGAAATTAGATTATGAGGTTGAATTAGCTGTGGTAATAGGTAAAAAGACTTCCAATGTAAATAAAACGGATGTGCATGATTATCTTGCCGGATATACAATGGGGAATGATGTTTCTGCTCGAGACCTCCAAAAAAGGACAGTGCAATGGCTGCAAGGGAAGTCCTTAGATCATACAACACCGATTGGACCATGGCTGGTAACAAAAGACGAAATAACGGATCCATCCAATCTTGCTATTAAATCATTTGTTAATGGTGAGATAAGACAATCGTCTAATACGAAACATTTAATCTTTGATATACCTTTCCTGGTCAGCTTTATCTCTGAATTAATTACATTAAATCCTGGCGATATCATTTTAACAGGTACCCCGGACGGAGTAGGAATGGCTATGGATCCGCCGCAATATTTACAACATGGCGATACGGTAAGACTAGAAATTGAAGGAATCGGTATAATGGAAAATAAAATAATAGAAAAGTAAAAATGTGCCCACCTTTGTTTGAGGTGGGCTTCTTACATATATCAGAAAAAAAGATACCGAAATTAACTATGGGAAAATGTATAATTACAAATGGATATTTATACAATTATAAATATATCAAACAAAAATATGCAGTCCTATACCATTGATGCATAAAGGAGTGTTTTAATAAGAATGTTATAATATATAGCTTTTACAACTATAAGTTCACAGAAAACTTAAAATTTTTAATAAACAATATTGCATGAAAATACAAAATAGAGTATAATTATAAAATATCATAAACGGAATCTTTAGGAGGATATATCGTGAATGTAGCAATTATAGGAGGCACAGGATACGGTGCTGTTGAATTACTCCGATTTTTATATAATCATCCACATGTAACTGTTTCGAAAATTATTTCCCATTCAAACAGTGGAACACCTTTTTCAGAAGTGTATCCGCATCTAGTCAATCTTATAGATACGGAAATGGAATCGTTGGATATCAGTACATTAGCAGAAGAGGTTGACCTTGTCTTCTTTGCCACACCATCAAACGTAAGTAAAAATTATATTCCTGAATTAATTGATAAGGGAATTAAATGTATTGATCTGTCAGGAGATTTCAGGTTAAAAGACGGTGAGCAGTATAGAAATTATTATGGTGAAAAGATGGCACCGGAAAAATATATTGAAAAAGCTGTGTATGGATTAAGTGAAGTGAATAAAAAAGCAATAGAGAATGCATTATTGATTGCCAACCCGGGTTGTTATCCAACAGCAACAACGTTAGGATTAATTCCGGTTTTATCTCATAATCTAGCGGATTATCAAAATATTGTTATTGATGCAAAAACAGGTACGACAGGTGCAGGCAGAAGTTTATCACAAGGGTTCCACTTCTCAGAAATGCAAGAGAATTTCAAAGCATATAAGTTAGGCATCCATAAGCATATTCCGGAGATTGAGCAAGTGTTATCAGATACAGCAAATGAGGATATTCAAGTAACTTTCACGCCACATGTTGTCCCAATGACACGTGGAATTATGAGTACAATTTACGTTAATTTAAAAGAGAGACAATCAACAAAGCAGCTATTAGATTTATATAAAGAGTTCTATAAAGATAAACCGTTTGTCAGGGTTAGGGAAGAAGGCATTATTCCCCAAACAAAAGAAGTTTATGGCAGTAATTTCTGTGATATTGGATTATATGCTGATGAACGGACAGGAAAATTAATTATTGTTTCGGTTATTGATAATTTAGTCAAAGGCGCTTCAGGCCAGGCAATTCAAAATATGAATATTATGAACGGATGGGACGAAGCAACTGGAATAAACCAGTTACCGATTTATCCTTAAGGAGTGAATAAATAGATGATAACGGGAGAGCAACAAGAGAAATTCAAGTTAATTGAAGGCGGAAATATCGGGTCAGCAAAAGGCTTTAAAGCTGGAGGGTTACATTGCGGGATTCGTAAGCAAAAAATAGATTTTGGTTGGTTTTACTCAGAAGTTCCTGCACATGCTGCAGGGGTTTATACAACGAATGCATTTCAGGCAGCACCGCTAAAGGTAACACAAGAAAGCATTGCAACAGAAGGTAAATTGCAAGCAGTTGTTGTTAATTCAGGTATTGCGAATGCGTGTACAGGAAAGCAGGGATTAGTTGATGCATATGATATGCGCAAATCCTTTGCTGAGGCAGTCGGTGTACAAGAGCACTTAGCAGCTGTTGCTTCCACTGGATTGATTGGAGAATTATTGCCAATGGATCGTATCCATAAAGGGATTAGTCAAATCAATGATACAGAACATCAGGGTGCAGAGAAATTTGAAACAGCAATCCTGACAACAGATACACATGCAAAAGGGATTGCAATTGAATTGGAAATTGATGGAGAATCAGTTGTCATCGGTGGTGCAGCGAAAGGATCAGGGATGATTCACCCAAATATGGCAACAATGCTTGGATTTGTGACAACAGACGCAAACATTGAATCAAGTGAACTTTCTGCAGCTTTAAAATCGATCACAAACAAATCGTTTAATATGATTACCGTTGATGGGGATACAAGTACAAATGATATGGTATTAGTCTTAGCCAATGGAAAAGCAGGGAACGACAAATTATCTGCTAAACATGAAGACTGGGATAAATTCTACCAAGGATTAAAGTTTGTCTGTGAATATCTTGCAAAGGAAATAGCCAGAGATGGTGAAGGTGCGAGTAAATTAGTGGAAGTAACGGTAGATGGGTCATTCTCTGATGAATCTGCTGCAGCTATTGCAAAATCTATTATATCCTCGAATCTTGTTAAAACAGCTATTCATGGAGCGGATGCGAACTGGGGAAGAATTATTACCGCAATCGGCTATAGCGGTCAGTCACTAGATCCAGACAAAGTGAGCATATACTTAGGCGATATTTTAGTGGTAGAAAACGGTGTGCCTCATAAGTTTGATGAAGATGAAGCAAAGCAATATTTATTACAAGATGAAGTGGCAATAATAGCAAAACTCGGCGATGGTAATGGAAAGGCAACAGCATGGGGATGTGACTTGTCTTATGAATACGTAAGAATTAATGCTTCTTACCGAACATAAGGAGGATATAGAAAGTGAATACAAATTATGTTGTAATAAAATGTGGTGGCAGTGTATTTGAGCAGCTGCCCCATTCTTTTTACCAAAATATCGTAAAAATTCAGAATGAGGGAGAATGGCAGCCTATTATTGTTCATGGCGGGGGACCACTTATCTCAAAACTATTAGAACAAACTGGAGTATCTACAACATTTGTGAACGGATTACGTGTGACAACGAATGAGGTATTAGATGTAGTAGAAATGGCTTTAAGTGGTTCATTAAATAAAGAAATTGTTAGAAATATAGCGGAAGCAGATGGAAAAGCGTTTGGGTTGAGTGGGGTTGATGGTCACTTATTAAAAGCACAGCCTGTTGAGACAACTGATGCACTTGGTTTTGTTGGGGAAGTAACTTCAGTTAATACAGTGTTAATCGAGACTTTAGTTAACCAGCAATTAGTGCCAGTTATTTCACCAATTGGTATAGATGAATCAGGCCAGCGTTATAATATTAATGCAGATATGGCGGCTTCCGCAATTGCACAGAGTTTAGGCGCAAAACTTTGTTTTATCAGTGATATTCCTGGTATCTATGAGGAAAAGAATGGAGTAAGGCATATTTTCCATCAGCTTAACGAAAAACAAATTAGTGAATTAATTGAAAAAGAAGTGATCATTGGTGGAATGATTCCGAAAGTGAAATCAGCAATTAGTGCATTGCATAAGAATGTCCCCGAAGTATCGATTGTGGATGGGATCGAGCCGAACGGGTTAGTGCAATTTATGCAAGGAAAAGAAGTAGGTACGAGAATATCTTTAGACAAGGAGGCAACGCATTATGCCTAAGCAATTACTAAGTCCAGTAATGGACACTTACGGTCGGTTTCCACTAGCATTAGTTGAAGGGAAAGGCAGTTATGTTTGGGATGACCAGGGAAATAGATATTTAGATTATTCATCAGGGATTGCGACATGTAATTTAGGGCATGTTCCTGAGGTGGTCGAGAAAGCATTACAAGAGCAATTGAGTAAATTATGGCATTGTTCCAATTTATTTCATATCCCTTCACAAGAAGAACTAGCAAAGGTATTAGTCGAAAACAGTTGCGGTGACCAAGTATTTTTTTGTAATAGTGGAGCTGAAGCAAATGAAGCAGCATTAAAGCTGGCAAGGAAATATGCAAAAGATAACTTTCAAAAAGAACAAGCGGAAGTGATCACATTTAAAAATTCTTTCCATGGAAGAACAATGAATACATTGTCTGCGACGGGTCAGGAGAAAATCCACCAAGGCTTTACCCCGCTGACCCCAGGTTTTTCATTCTTGCCATATAATGATCCGGAAGCATTAACACAAGTGAAAAATATGAAACCTGATGCCGTACTCTTGGAGTTAATCCAAGGTGAAGGTGGTGTTGTACCGGCAGATTATAAATGGATCACTGAGTTGTCTGTGATCTGTAAGGAAAATGATATCTTGTTTATGGTTGATGAAATACAGACAGGGATGGGCAGAACAGGTACATTATTTGCATATGAGCAATATGGCATTGAGCCTGATGTTATCAGCTTGGCAAAAGGGTTAGGGTCTGGTATACCGATTGGTGCTATTATTGCGAAAGAGCATGTTGCAAAATCCTTTTCAGCAGGTACACATGGCAGTACATTTGGAGGCAATCCTATTGCTACAACGGCTGGTCTCGCAACCGTTAACCATTTAGTAAACTCAAATGTACTAGATAATGCTAATGAAATGGCAGAATATATCTGGGCTGGATTAACGGAATTAGTGGAAGCAACTGATACAGTAAAGCAACTGAGAGGAAAAGGTTTACTTATTGGATTAGTTGTAGATAAACCCGCAATCGAATTTGTTAATGAGGCTAGAGAAAAACATAATGTCTTATTTATAGTAGCAGGGCCAAATGTTGTTCGGATCTTACCGCCCCTTACAACAAATAAAGATGAAGCAGATCACTTTTTACAGGTATTAAAACAACTGTTCCATAGTTGAATATAGAAAGAGCGATAAGCAAAAGGCGCCCGCAAAGTGAGTGTCTTTTGCTTTTCTATCTAATAA
Source organism: Gracilibacillus xinjiangensis (assembly GCF_042651765.1). NCBI lineage: Bacteria > Bacillati > Bacillota > Bacilli > Caryophanales > Bacillaceae > Gracilibacillus > Gracilibacillus xinjiangensis. The sequence goes on from NZ_JBHSDT010000004.1 coordinate 418,451, forward strand.
ATGATTATTCGCTATAATTAGTATCTCCCTGGCGATATTATATGTACATCAACATTTCCATATTCGGTACCAGCTACTTATCTGGACTCTAAAAGGCGTGCAGGATAAGAGATGATAAGAAGTTGCAAGATTTTGTACTAGGATAACTTGACCATTTGCGATAAAATGATAAAGTATAAAAGAATGAAACTAATAAAGAGGGATTAAGATGAAAAGCTATATTAAGGAAAAAATAGATACATTTCGGATGGATAATGAAAACAGAGCTCGCTTGTTAATTAATTGTCCGGATCAGCCGGGAATTGTTGCAGCGGTTTCGCAATTTTTATCTGAGCATAATGCTAATATTATTGAGTCAAATCAGTATTCAACAAATCCAAAGGGTGGAGAATTCTTTATTCGTATTGAATTCGAAATGCCGAATTTGAAAGAAAAAAAAGATTCTTTAGAAGCAGGTTTTGAAACAATTAAAGATCAATTTGAAATGGAAGCTACCTTTAAATATGTTGATCAAATAAAAAAAGTGGCTATTTTTGTTTCAAAAGAACCCCATTGCTTATTAGAGTTATTATGGGAGTGGCAAAGTGGTGACTTAATGGCAGACATTAGTCTTGTTATTAGCAACCATGAGACATCAAGGGAAATCGTTGAATCATTAGGGATCCCTTATTATTATATTCCGGCTAATAAGGATATTCGTAAAGAGGTTGAACAGAAACAGATTGAGCTTATCAAACAATATGATGTTGACTTTATTGTGCTCGCTCGATATATGCAAATTCTAACACCTAATTTTGTAGAAACATTCAAAAATCGGATCATCAACATTCATCACTCTTTCTTACCTGCGTTTATTGGTGCTAAACCTTATGAACGTGCGTACAACAGAGGGGTGAAGTTAATTGGTGCAACCTCTCATTACGTAACAAATGACTTAGATGAGGGTCCGATTATTGAACAAGATATAAGCAGGGTCGATCACCGTGATAACGCTGAGGCAATGAAGAAGATTGGTCAATCAGTTGAACGAAGTGTCCTCGCTCGTGCAGTAAAGTGGCAATTAGAAGACCGGATTATTGTATATGGTAATAAAACGATTGTATTTTAATGAAAGGGCGGACAGATTCTTAAACCGAATTTGTCTGCTCTTTTTTTCTCGGTAGTATAAATATTCAGAGGGTAGTTATTCTGGATAGCAGATGATTAATCCGGAAATCTGACCTAGTCTTCCAACTTTTTGATTTCTGCACCTTTCGCACATATCTATCATTCTGTAGCATCTTAACAGGTTTTGCATAGTATGGGTGTGGGGGTGGTGATCGATGAAACCATGGAGTGCTGCTTGGAAACATGAAGAGCATCTAGTGATCAAACCAGCACAATCACTCTATACTAAAATATATAAAGATTATGAATTATTCTGTCAGTTTACTGACAACCGAGAATTATACTTGCCAGTAACTAGCGAGGACACAGTGTTAACGATAGTTGGTTTTCATGATACGTTTATTGTGAGAGAAGATTTTGTTTTATCTGGCCAAGGTATATTCAGAGAACGAGATTATCAGCCTGGAGATATTCTTGTAGCAAGTGATAATGTAAAAAAGGAGTTATCGGGATATGTGGGGCATTCGGCACTTGTAGTAGATGGGGAGCACCTCGTTGAAGCATCTGGTGGTCATCCAGCCATTGTTAAGGATACCATTCAACAATTCAGGGTAAAACATCCCATACACGCTCAATTCCGGCCGAAGAATAAAGAAATTGGTGAAAAAGCGGCAGCATTTGCCATAGAATACTATTTAAAATATAAAGAAAATCTAAGTAATAATGTGAAAAAGCCGGTGTTTTCTTTTCAATTATCTCAAGACTTGGAGGATATATGGGAATATATCTATTGCTCCAAGCTGGTTTGGGTAAGTTATCATTATGGCGCAGGTTATACATTTGAGAATGATTTCTTATGGTTTTCACCAGAAGATTTGTATACCCTGTTATCGGACAATGATGATTTTGAAGTAGTCTATAAACACCCTGATGTTAAATTTATCATTAATACTTAAGATTAGGCACTCTTTAATAAGGGTGTTTTTATTTTGGGCTTTCCTTTTTTCTAAATTTTTATTAAAAATTAATATTTTTTTATTGAATGTACGTACGAATTATATTATTATTAAGTTAATCCATTTTACACATACGTACAACAAGGAATAAAAGGTATTTATATTTCTGCAAAGGAAGGTGATTAGGACATGTTAGAATCATTAAAACAACAGGTGTTAGAAGCTAATATGGACTTACCGAAATATGGGTTAGTAACATTTACTTGGGGCAATGTAAGCGGTTTCGATAAAGAGTCCGGATTGATGGTCATTAAACCGAGTGGTGTACCTTATGAAGAATTAAAAATAGAAGATCTCGTTGTCCTTGATCTGGAAGGGAATATCGTTGAAGGCAACTTAAAGCCATCCTCTGATACACCTACCCACAGGTATCTCTATCAGAAATTCCCTGAAATAGGTGGGGTTGTTCATACACATTCACCATGGGCTACGAGTTGGGCCCAGGCGGGTAAAGGAATTCCGGCATTAGGTACGACACAAGCAGATTATTTTTATGGAGAAGTACCTTGTACACGCAGAATGACAGAAGAAGAAGTAAAAGGTGATTACGAATGGGAAACAGGCAAAGTAATTGTAGAAGCATTTGAAGATATTGACCCAGTACAAGTCCCAAGTGTGCTTGTTCACAGTCATGCACCATTTAATTGGGGGAAAGATCCACATGAAGCAATTCACAATGCAGTAGTGCTGGAAGAAGTAGCTAAAATGGCTCTACACACATACCAAATAAATCCGAATGCACAAAACATGGATCAATACTTATTAGATAAGCATTATTTACGTAAGCATGGGGCAAATGCTTATTATGGCCAAGATAAGTAAAAATAAAAGATAAATCAAAAATGTATTTAATAGGAGGAACGAAAATGTTAAAAATTAGACCATACAAATTTTGGTTTGTTACAGGTAGTCAGCACTTATATGGGGAAGATGCAATTAAAGAAGTGGAGACAAATTCACAAGAGGTAGTCTCTGGTTTGAATAACTCAGGTAATTTACCTTTTGAGATAGAATTTAAAGAAGTTTTAACAACAGCTAATGACATTCATTCTTTAATGTTAAAGGCAAATTCTGACGAAAATTGTGCTGGTATTATTACATGGATGCACACATTCTCACCAGCTAAAATGTGGATTTCAGGATTAAAGACATTACAAAAACCTTTATTACATTTTCATACACAATATAACCGTGATATTCCTTGGGATTCCATTGATATGGACTTTATGAATCTTAATCAAGCTGCTCATGGTGACCGTGAGTATGGGTTTATCGGTACCCGTATGGATGTATCCCGTAAAGTAGTTGTAGGCCACTGGCAAAACGAAGACGTAACAAAACGTGTTGCAGATTGGATGAAAACAGCAGTTGCTGTTTCTGAAGGATCCAATATTCGTGTTGCCCGTTTTGGTGATAACATGCGTAATGTTGCAGTTACTGATGGTGATAAAGTAGAAGCTCAGATCAAATTTGGCTGGGTAGTAGATTATTATGGTATTGGTGATCTTGTAGAAGAAATAGAAAAAGTTACAGATGAAGAACTAGAAGCACTTTTTAAAGAATATGAAGAACTATATGAATTACCAGCTGAAGCTAATGAGCCTGGACCAGTTCGTGATTCGATTCTCTATCAAGGGAAGATTGAATTAGGTTTAAAATCTTTCTTACAAAAAGGAAATTATACTGCATTTACAACTAACTTCGAAGACCTGCATGGAATGAAGCAATTACCAGGTCTTGCAGCACAACGTTTAATGGCAGAAGGATATGGTTTTGCTGGTGAAGGGGACTGGCGTACTGCTGCATTAACTCGCTTTATGAAAATTATCGCGGATAACAAAGGTACCTCTTTTATGGAAGATTATACGTATCACCTTGAGCCAGGTAACGAAATGATCTTAGGTTCACATATGCTGGAGGTATGTCCAACTGTTTCAGCGACTAAACCAAAAATTATCGTAAATCCATTAGGAATCGGCGGGAAGGAAGACCCTGCACGATTAGTATTTGATGGCCGTGGCGGCGATGCTGTAAATGCTTCTTTAATTGAAATGGGTGGACGTTATCGTCTTGTAATTAATGAAGTGAAAGCAGAACAGCCTAAGAAAGAAACACCTAAGTTACCAGTTGCAAAAGTAGTGTGGAAGCCAGAGCCTTCACTGAGTGAAGCGACAGAAGCATGGATTTATGCCGGTGGGGCTCACCATACTGTATTCTCTTTTGATGTGACAACAGAACAACTTTACGATTTTGCAAACATGGCAAAAATCGAATGTGTTGTCATTGATAAGGAAACGAACTTAAGACAATTTAGAAATGAATTAAAATGGAATGAAGCAATTTATCGTTAAGGTGGGAAAGACAGAGATCTACTGGTTGTAGATCTCTCTTTCTGTTTTTAGTGTGATAGTGGTTGTTGTTGCTTGTGGTTGTTTGAGGTAAAATAGAAATATGAAGCGCTTATAAAGTACGATGTAAGTGATGGTATAAGTCAGTTTAATGAGGTGTAAGAAATGCAAACAAAATATAACATTGTAAAACAAGCAATTAAATCTCAAATTTTGGATGGTACGTACCAGCCATATCAGAAGATCAGTTCTGAAAGTGAATTGATGAAACAGTTTGGTGTAAGTCGTCACACAGTAAGACTTGCTATCGGTGATCTTGTCAATCAAGGATGGCTTTATCGGGAACAAGGAGCAGGGACGTTTTGTGCGGATCGGTCCAAGGAAGATAATCTGCAACAAGTTGGACATAAGAATATTGCCATTATCACCACCTATATCTCTGATTATATTTTCCCCTCGATTATTAGAGGTGCAGAGTCCTATTTAAGTCAGCGTGGTTATCAAGTTAGTCTGTTTTCAACAAATAACGACCATGAGAATGAAAAAAAGTTTCTGGAGAAAATTTTAACCCAACAATTTGACGGAGTAATCATTGAACCAACAAAAAGTGCTGTCTCAAATCCGAATATAAATTATTATCTGAATTTAGAACGCCAGAATATTCCTTATCTCATGATTAATGCATTCTATGACGAATTAGAACCATTTCATATTGTAATGGATGAAGAGAAAGGTGGTTTCCTTCAAACAGAACATTTAATTGAATTAGGACATAGGAATATTATTGGTTTCTTTAAAAATGATGATACTCAAGGAACCAAAAGGATGAAGGGGTATTTAAAAGCACACCGTAAGCATAATATCGAAATTTCCCCCAATAATATTGTCACATATACAACGGAGGAAAAATCTACAAAACCAGTTGAAGTACTGCAAAAGCTATTGTTTGAGAATACAGAAAGCCGACCAACCGGAATAGTTTGTTATAATGATGAACTGGCAATTAAGCTATTGGATGTTATTAGAGAAGGGCAATTGAAAATCCCTGAAGAACTTTCCATTGTAGGTTTTGACGATTCATTTATGGCTGAGATTACAGAAGTTAAACTTACTACAGTCAAACACCCTCAAAGTGAGATGGGAGAATTAGCTGCAAAAGTAATATTAGATATGATTAAACAATCTAGGGGTTCAAAAAAACAGCCGATTACAGAAAATGATTTAATAAGATTTGATCCAAAGTTAGTGATCCGGAATTCAACTGCAGCGGTTAAATGATAAAAAAACTAGCATTTTTCTTAATGCTAGTTTTTTTTAAATGGTAAACTACTCGTTTTTATACTGCTAATCTGAGTTTAATGATTATATATTTTTACTGGCCGTAATATAATTAGATAAAAATGAAGGTTCCAAGATAGGAGAACTAGTATGGTTAACAATTAGTTGTATTAAAATACCCCTTTAAACACTCTTAATGTCAGCCACATCCATACCAAAGCAAGCAGACTAAAACTAAAAAATAATAACAGTACAGGGAACTCCAATGAAAAATACATAATCGAAAACAGAAGCAACATTATAGTGATGGTAATGTGTATTTTCGATATCCCGATTATTAACGCGTTTTTTAATTGATGAATGATGGAAGCATAATTATGTACGACAAGCGGAAAAGCCCATATTACAATAGTCAAATATAAGAATAATATTAGATAAAAAACAAATGGTATAACAAATAAAAGTTCTCCTTGTGCTGTTTGTAAGTTGCGATAATTGAGAAACAGTATGAAGCCCAGAATAGTAAGGATCCAACCAATAGTATTCGCATATTTAAATTCTTCCTTATATATCTTTATGAAAGTGGCCCGAATAGGTACAGTTTGATTACCCATTAACCATTTTCTCACCACTCCCAATATGGCGGATGTAGCTGGGAAAATACCAAAAGCACCTAACCCTATTAAGGTAAAGACTATCCAGAGAAAATTCAAAAATGCCAGTTTTGTTATCCATACGAATGCTTTATCTAATATGGTTGTAATGTTTCTATTATTCATCATCTAGCCATCCTCTGTTTTTTACTACTAGTATAGCACGGCAGAAAAGCCATAGTCTTTGTATCATACTATGGCTTTTCTGCTCATGCAAATTTCTTTTATCCTTTCACTCCTCCGGACGTTAATCCAGCAACAAAGTACCGTTGGAAAAAGATAAACAGGATTACAATTGGGATAATTGTCAAGACTGACCCTGCTATTAAGATATCATAATTATTTCCATATGGTGTTAATAGTGTTGCTAACCCTATTGGGAGTGTAAACATATCATTTGATCGTAATACAAGGAGTGGCCAAAGAAAGTTATTCCAACTTGCTAAACCTTGTAAAATAGCCATTGCAGCCATCGATGGGCCCATTAATGGCAGCATAATTTTGAAAAATACACCATACTCTGTGCTTCCATCCATTCTAGCTGCATCCATAAGTTCTTTTGGTAATCCTGTAGCATACTGTCTAAAGAAAAAAACGGCGACTGGTGCTACAACTAATGGAAGCACTACTGCAAAGTAACTATCAACTAACTGAGCTCCTACCATCATTTGATATAAAGGCAGCATTAGTATTTCAAACGGAATCATTAAAATTAATAATACTAATACAAAAAATAGATTTCTTCCTTTAAAATCATAGACAGCTAAAGCATAGCCAACCATAGAAGAGAAAAATAGTGACAAAACTATCGTCAGAGCAGATATAATCAAGCTATTTCCATACCAACTCCAGTAAGAAGCTGCCTCTTGAAAAATGAACATATAGTTATCTAAGTTTAATTGGCTAAAATCTATACTAAATGTAATCCCATTTCGCATCAGCTCGGATGAAGGCCTGAAGGATGAAATGATCAACCCGATAATAGGGAATAAGATAATTAAAGAAACGAGCAGAAACCCGATGCTGGCTACCCATGTTAACCCACTGTTTTTCTTATTGGCTTCCATTTATTCATCACCTCTTTTGAATGTACCTGTCAGCAGTAAATTGATAATACTAATAACAAAAATAATCAACATAAGGACTACACCGATTGCGGATCCGAATCCCATATCATTTTGTCCTATACCTTGTTGATAGATATAACCTACCACGGTTAACCCGATATTACCTGGTGAGCTAGTTTCCCAAAAGACGAAACTCTCCTCAAACATTCTAAAACCATTGATTATTGTTATCGTACTAACAAAAATAGTGATTGGCTTCAAATGAGGAATGGTAATATATCTCAGTTTTTGAAAGGCATTTGCACCATCAATATCCGCTGCTTCGTACAATTCACTGGATATATTCTGAAGCTGAGCCAGAAAATAAAGTACATTAACGCCGATCCAGCGCCAAGAAGCTAAAATTACCATTAAGAACATGGCTGACCATGCATTATAGCGCCAATCAATTGGTTCTAAACCTAAAAAAGCAACAATTTGATTTGATACAGAGGAGTCTGCTTCACTAAACATTAACCTAAAGATCATACCACCAACAATAGTTGAAGTTAAAGCTGGTATAAAAATAGAGGCTCTAAAAAAAGTCTTAAACTTTACAAATTTAGAGTTTAATAGAATAGCCAGGAGCATAGGGATGATTGTTAAGATTAAGACAGTCAAAATAACATAAATCGTCGTATTGGATAATGCTTTATAGAAATTAGGGTTCAGTACTCGTTCATAATTTCTAAGTCCAACAAACTCTACTTGTCCCGGTAAAATGCTTTGGAAACTCATTATAATCCCATGAATAGCAGGGTACAAGGTTAAAACTAAGAAAGAAAGAATAAATGGTGAAACAAAAATATAGGGAACTACCTTTTTTGAGTTTAGAAAAGTTAAAAGTTTATTAGGTTGTTTGTAGCTGCTGTCTTGAATAGTTGAACTTGTGTTAGTTTCTTGATTTGGAGAGGGCACCGTAATACCTCCTTGTGATTTATTTAATAGGAGACAGGTATTTTAAGTACGCTGTCTCCTAAAGTCTACAGTAATCCAGATAGTTATTCTTACTCCATTTGTGATCTTACAGCTTCTGCTGCTTGCTCAAGGGCTTCTTTTGGAGTTTGAGAATTACTTCTTAGGGTTTGCTGTGTAACATTTGTATGATACTCACTAATTACATCAGGTGTATTCTCTGTAAAGTTTAATGCGTTGATATCATCTCTAATTTCAAGAAGCATTTCGAAGATACCATCTCCAAAGTATTGATAATATTTGTTATCTTCTTTTACTGCTTCACTTTCCCATGTATCCCAGCGAGGAGGATCGAATCCTAATACAGTCCATAACTTAATATTTCCTTCTTCGCTAAGCTTAGCATAAGCTAAAAATTCTTTTGCTAATTCTACATCTTCTGCTTGATTTGTTACAACAGTACCCGTTCCTCCCATACCGGCTGAACGTTTACCGCCTTCTTCCCATGCTGGCATTGGTCGAATAGCAATTTTTCCTTCTAATTCTGGCATACTATCCAAAAATCTACCCATATACCACAGTGGTGCTAATATGGATGCTGATCCACCATCAGAGAAGTATCCATAGAACTCCTCGGATTGGTTCATTCCACCTGGGGTTACTTCAGCGATTTCATGTTCGTATATAACGTCCTGTAAAAATTGTAAGGTATCTATATTTGTTTGGTTATCAAGAATTAACTCACCATTTTCATCGAAAGCATCGGAATCTTGTTGGGACATCATTGGCCACATATCCATTAACCAATCTTCTGTTCCGACATTCCACATCATTGAATCGGTGTTCTCAACAACTTTTTTTCCTGCTGCTACGAAATCATCCCATGTTTGTATAGAATCTATATCTACACCAGCCTGGTCCATAATTTCAGTATTGTAAAACATTACTGTAGACCCAACGTGTGTTGGTACACCATAATAGTTTCCATCTTTCGCGTAGTTTTCAAACCGTGAAGTAACAGCTTTATCCAATACTGGCTCAATGTATTCGTTCAACGGCTCAAGCTGAATATCCCCTTGTAAGTAGTTAGGGAATTGTCCAATCTCGATATCCGCAATATCCGGACCGCCCTGGCCAGATTGAACTGCTAACAATAAATTTTGGTGCATTTGTTCAAATGGATATGTCTCTGCAACTAATTTAATTGGACGATCAGGGTTTTCTTCGTTCCATTGTTCTACAGCGTCACTATAAAGATCAACGTGCTGCCCAACAAATGTCCAGAATGTTATTTCTGTTGCACCCTCGATATCATCCCCAATTACTTCTGTTTCTTCAGCTTCTCCAGACGTGTCTCCTCCGCCGCCGCAAGCTGCTAGAATAATCGACAAAAATGCTAAAATACCAATAAATAAACCCTTTTTCATAGTAATTACCTCCTTGGATTTTTATGAAACGCTTTCAAGTTTAGAATAAAAAATAATCTTTCCTATCATGCATGACAAAATAAAGTATGGGTAAATACTTAAGATGTTAGTAAAAGGCTATCATGCTAACAACCACTTGTCAATAACTAAAGCTAAATTTTACAGTTATTCATACGTATATGCATCGAAAATAACCTTTTTGCCGAATTATTAGCTATTTTTGTTTACTAATAAACAATAATTTTACCAAAACAAGTCATTAAATTAACTGAAATGTTAAATAAGAATCTATAGAGTTGAAGGGGAAAGAGTGAATCTTAATGGACTATTCCTAAGAATGCAAGAAATGTCGTCATGTTAAATAAGTTATCCGCTGTCTTTCTATGGAAAAAGAACCCTCCATTAAAACAACACCTAAATACTCTTACTTCGAATGTTGGATGGAAAGATAAATCTTTTGTAAACTATATACATTTGATATAATATTAGTACGTACATATTTCCATAACCTTATTCCAGGATAACGTGTGAGTAAGACTGCACAGCTATCATCTTAAATCTATTTTTGAAAACGATATCATCGCCTGTGCAGTTTATTTAATTAATTTAATAAGTTTATCTGAAAGTCTTTGAAAAATGAAGAGAAAGACAAAAGGGGGAGAAAGAGATGAATTATTCAGCAGCTAAATACAAGATGATAAAACAATCCATAAAGTCTAACATTCTGGAAGGGTTAATAACACCTCATCAAAAAATCCAATCAGAAAGTCAACTTATGAGTAAGTATAAAGTTAGTCGTCATACTGTAAGGTTAGCTATAGGAGAGCTTGTAAATGAAGGATGGTTATATCGTGAGCAAGGAGCTGGAACCTTCTGTGCAGACAGGGGAGTAGCTCAACTCACAGGTGATAACTTTATGGATAAAAACATTGCCATTGTTACCACATTCATATCAGAATATATTTTTCCATCTATAATAAGAGGAGCGGAAAGCTACCTAAGTGAATGGGGATATAATGTTAGCATTTTCAATACGAATAACCAGTATAGTCAAGAAAAGAAAATATTAAGTCAGATTTTATCTAGTAATTATGCGGGTGTGATCATCGAACCAACACATAGTGCAACAGCAAATCCTAATTTAGGATATTACTTATCCCTGGAAAAAGAGAAGGTTCCTTATGTTATGATTAATGCAGCATATAAGGAACTGGAGCCAATTAGTTTCTCATTAGATGATGTAAAAGGAGGATTTCTTCAAACGAAACATTTAATTGAGTTAGGTCACAGGGATATCGTTTGTATATACAAAACAGATGATTCGCAAGGGCGGGATCGGCTGAAAGGCTATATTAAAGCGCATAGAGAGTATAATATTCTGTTAAATCCAAAAAATATAATTACATATCAAACAGAAAACGAAGATCATAAACCTACTCACGATTTAAAAGAACTATTAAAAGGTAAAATAAATAGCCCTACAGCAGTAGTTTGTTATAACGATCAATTGGTTATGAAATTGTTGGACTTCTTAAGAGGGGAAGGGCTAAAGATCCCCGAAGATTTATCTTTTGTAGGTTATGATGATTCCGTACTTGCGGAATTATCAGAAGTGAAGCTTACCTCGGTCATCCATCCAAAGAGTGAATTAGGTCGAGATGCAGCAAAAGCAATTATTCAAATGATTCAAAGGAATAGTCTAATAGAACTAGGTGAAAATCGAACAAAGTTGTATGAACCAGAATTGAGAATTCGTCACTCAACGGCACCTTTGAATAAAGATTTAGCTATATAACTGTATAAAAATGGGTATTACAAATGGAATGGTTGTAGAAAAAGTGGATATAACATTTAAAATTAAATATAAATTAACATTTATGTTAATTAAAGTAGTGGCAGTCAATTCTCGATCGAATTGGCTGCTATTACTTATTTTAATCGACTTTTATTGAAAGGATTAGGAATCATTGAAATGAACACATGGCTAATAAAAAAATATTTTTATTAATTGAATTACAAGTTGCAAAATCAGCTTGACATGTCCGAACAACTATAATATATTAGTACAAGTAAGGTCACTCAATGATTAATTAAATTTTATTAAAGCGCTTTATAAAAACGCTTACTTAAGTATTGTTGAGATGACTATTACACAAAAAAATATATTTTTGGGGGTTGAAACATAATGAGAAAGTCCTATGCGCTATTGATAATGCTTTTATCAGCTGTATTAGTATTAAGTGCCTGTGCAGGTGGGGGGGCAAGTAATTCTGGTGGGGCATCAGAAGATGGAACGAAAAAGTTGACGTTTATGTTCAGAGGTGGAACGGCGGAAGAGAAAGCTTATCAAAAAGCAATTGATCAATTTGAAGCTGATAATGAAGGTGTAGAGGTTAATATGATTGTAACCTCTGGAGATCAATACTCTACTAAATTGAAAGCGGCAATAACGGGTAACCAAGTGCCTGATGTATTCTATATTGAACCAGGTCAATTAAGATCATATGTTCATAGTAATATCTTATTAGATTTAACAGATTATGTTGAAGGTAATGATAGAATTAATTTAGATAACATTTGGCAATATGGTATTGATAGTTTTCGCTTTGATGGAGAAACTCAAGGGCAAGGTTCCATTTATGCAATGCCGAAAGATGTGGGGCCTTTCTCTCTAGGTTATAATAAAACGATGTTTAAAGAAGCAGGACTGGAATTACCAGATAAAGATGTACCAATGACATGGGATGAATTTATCGAAGCAAACCAAGCCTTAGTAAAAGATACTGATGGTGACGGAAAAATTGATCAGTATGGAACTGGTTTTAACGTAAACTGGGTATTGCAATCTTTTGTTTGGAGTAATGGAGGCGATTTCCTAGACGAAACGCAAACAGAAGTGACAGTTAATACTCCAGAATTTGCAGAAGCATTGCAATGGTTTGCAGATCACCAAAATGTGTATGAAATAACTCCTTCTATAGAGGATGCGCAATCATTAGACACGTATCAACGCTGGATGCAAGGTCAATTAGCCTTCTTCCCTGTAGCACCATGGGACTTAGCGACTTTCGACACAGAATTAGATTTCGAATATGATGTAATTCCATACCCGGCTGGTAAAACTGGGGAATCAGCAACATGGATCGGAACATTAGGAATAGGTGTATCTCAAACAACATCACATCCTGATTTAGCAACAGAATTGGTATACTATTTAACAGCATCTGAGGAAGGGCAGCAAGCATTAGTGGATGCCCGTATTCAAATTCCTAACTTAAAGGATATGGCACAAGAATGGGCAGCTGATGATTCAATGGCTCCTGAAAACAAGGAAGAATACTTACAGATCGTAGAAGACTATGGCCGTGCCTTGCCTGCAAATAACACTTATAATGCAGAATGGTATGACTACTTCTTCACTAATATTCAACCAGTTCTGGATGGCGACATCACTGCGGCAGAATATGTGGAAAAAGTTCAACCAAAAATGCAAGAGTATCTTGATAATGCAAGAGAATTAGAAGAGCAGTCAAAACAGTAATATAGCAGTATGTAAACCGATTTTAAAGGGGAGGTAATACCTTTCACTAAATGTCAGGTACTATCTCCTTTCCTATATCTTATTGATTTGTCTCCTTACATGGTTTTAAGCAAATCATCTATGTATAAAAATATACAAAGAAGATTTGCTTAATTCCAAGTAAAAATTACACCAACTATGGTGATTGAATGAATTTGAGGTGAGGATTCTAATGGCAACAGCAAAAGCAGAAACGCTAAAAATAGCGAAGAAAAAGAAGTCAAAGCTTTACCGAAAAGAGTCACAAGCAGCATTATTATTTATCCTGGCACCATTAGTGGGATATTTAATTTTCACATTATATCCATTTATCTTTTCGATTTACGCTTCGTTTACAAATTGGAATGGTTTAGGGACGATGAATTTTATCGGATTAAGTAACTATACAAGGTTATTATCAGATGATTATTTCACTAGTTCCCTTTTCAATACATTCTTTATGATGATAGGTATCCCGATTGGTTTGTTAATCTCACTATTACTTGCTATGGGGTTAAATAGAGGGATACCTGGTACCACTACCTTCCGTGTCATTTATTATATCCCTGTAGTGTCATCACTGGCAGCAATTTCCGTATTGTGGCAATGGGCGTATAACGGTGATTATGGTTTAGTCAACCAGTTTTTAGCGTTAATCGGAATAGATGGTCCAAACTGGCTGCAAAATACGTCAACAGTAAAACCGGCTCTAATTATTATGACAATATGGAAAGGGCTAGGTTATTCGATGTTACTATATTTAGCGGCATTACAAAGTGTGCCGAAAATGTATTATGAGGCTGCTGATTTAGACGGTGCGAACAGTTTCCAGCAGTTTAGACATATTACATGGCCAATGGTAAAACCGGTAACATTTTTCTTAGTAATCACTAACATTATTAATGGCGCACAAATGTTTACAGAGATAAACATTATGACACCGACTGGCGGTCCTGAGTATAGTTCAGCAACAGTTGTATTCTATATATGGGAAAAGGCATTTGATAACCTGCAAATGGGATATGCCTCCGCATTATCCGTAGTTTTAGGGATTATTATCTTTATCGTTACATTAGTTCAATTTAAACTGAATGATAGATCATCCTTTGAGATTGATTAAATAACTATTTTAGCAATTAGAGAAAAATCGAGGTGAGAATATTGTCACAAGTTAAAAGAAAGAAAGTCGCTGACAGCATTATATTCGTTGCATTATCAGCAGGTGCTGTATTCATGATTGCACCATTGCTTTGGATGATATCCACATCCGTAAAAACAAAATCAGAAGTATTCGCTCTTCCTCCAGTTTGGATTCCGAGTGAGTTTGATTTTTCAAAGTACTCAGAAATATGGGAAGCAGGTCCGCTTTTATCAGGTATACAAAACAGTTTAATAATCTCCTTAACGGTGACTATCGTTGGCTCATTCACATCAAGTTTAGCGGCATTCGCATTTGCTAAGTTAAGGTTGAAAAATAAAAATGCGCTATTCTTATTACTATTATCGGCTATGATGATTCCGTATCCAAGTCTGATGATTCCCCAGTTTTCCATGTTTGCAGGAGCTGGATGGATAGATACATTACTGCCATTAATCATCCCGCCTATTTTTGGTAACATAGTAATGGTATTCTTCTTAAGACAATATCTAATTAATGTGCCGAATGCAGTAATTGAAGCAGCGAAAATTGATGGAACATCATTTTTCGGTATCTTTACTAAAATCATTTTTCCATTAATTAAGCCAGCAATCGCGGCTCAATTTATCCTGTGGTTTATGGCTGTATGGAATGATTACCTGGCACCGATTATTTACTTAAACTCACCAGATAAATTAACGATACAATTAGTTATTGCAAACTTTAATGCAACTTATGCCATTCAAACAGATTATCCATTAATTATGGCAGCGTCAATAATCGCCTTACTACCGATGCTAATTATATTCTTGATTTTCCAAAAGCAGATTATCGAATCAATTGCTATATCAGGGGTGAAAGGCTAATCGAAACACTCTACTGGCATTATGTCAGTAGAGTGTTCTTCGTAAAATAAATAGTAAAGGATGGGAAGAATGATTGATCAGAAAATAATACCGAAAGATAAACTTTATGATAAGTCAATTATTGATCAAGAACAGAAGTGGACAACTAACAATGTACATGATCCTGCAATAATAAAAGATGGTGAATGGTACTACGTATTCTCAACAGATGCACAAAATGGCGGCGAATTTAAGGCAGGCATTCAAATAAGGAAATCCAAAGATTTAATAAATTGGCAATGGGTTGGGAGAGCCTTTGCAGAAGGTGTTCCTGATTCTGCCAAACAATGGACAGGTGCGGAAGGACTTTGGGCTCCTGAAATTGTAAAGTATGGGGATACTTATTTTATGTATTACGCTGCAAGTCAATTTGGTAAAACACAATCATTTATCGGTGTGGCAAAAAGTGATCAGATTGAAGGGCCTTATCAGGATCTCGGGGAAGTTTATAAGTCAGAAGAGGGTACTGATGGACCAAATGCAATTGATCCTAATATAACTTTTGATCGTGAAGGGAAACCTTGGATGGTCTATGGTTCATTTTTTGGGGGGCTGTTTGTCGCAGAAGTGGATCCTGTGACAGGCAAACTTGCAAAGCAGGGGAGAGGAACATTGATCGCTAAGCGGAATCATAGTGTAGACAGAGCTTTAGAAGGTCCTTACATTGTTTACAATCCAACCTTTGATTATTTTTATTTATTTGTATCTTACGATTCTTTATTCTCGAATTATAATATTAGAGTGGCACGTTCGAAAAATATTGAAGGTCCATATATTGATTTTCGCGGTAATGAAATGACTGATCTGGAGAAACCCCAATATGAGATCGGAACAAAAGTGTTAGGTGGCTACCGTTTTATCAAAGATGAAGGTTGGATTGCTCCTGGTCATAATTCAATATTGACAGATAATGGCGATTATTATGTTTGTCACCATATTCGTGCACCTAAAGATAAGGGATGGCATTACTTGCATATTAGAAAGATTGGATGGACAACTGATGGTTGGCCGCTAGTATCACCAGAGAGATTTGCAGGGGAAGAAAATAATTTAATAGAAGAACATAGGTTGTATGGTGACTGGGAGTGGATTCAGGTCGATCAAAATAATGACGGACAGGATGTAGCATCAATGGTACAATTAAATAAAGATTTGTGGCAGCATCTGACGGAAAATTGTTATCACGTCTCAGTAAATGGTTACAAGTATGATGGTGTAGCAATGGAGAGTTGGGACTGGGAAAGATGGAAGAAGACAATTGTATTTATGGGTAAGGATGATCAAGGGAATGTAGTAATTTCTAAAAAGGTCTAATACAAGTAAGGCTGCTTTCCATAACTTATTTTGTACAACTAACTATGGAAAAAGGGGATAGGACAGAATGGATACTAATTGGGCAGGATCAATCATGCAAATGCTGGATAAAGCAGTGAAACTAGTCTGGATGAATTGTTTATGGGTTATTTTCACATTAATAGGCGGAATAGTGCTGGGTGTTATGCCAGCCACTGCCTCTGTTAGTTTTTTGGTTCGTAAAATGATAAAGAACGAAGAGATAGAAAATGTGTTTCAGGAGTTCTGGAAGTATTATAAAAACAGTTTCAAATCTTCTAACATAATTGGGCTTTCCTTTTGGGTTGTCGGTTTATTCTTATTTGTTGACATCACTTTCTTAATTCAAATGGAAGGTATGATTGCAAAAGTTCTTTTAATCGGTGTATTTGTATTACTCTTTGTTTTTCTTGGTGTTTTATTGAATTTTTTCCCAATATATTCACGGTTTGAAATGAAAATAATGGAGTATATTAAATTGGCATTTGTGATGGCAATGACCCGTCCTGTTACAACCGTATTCATGGTTTTATGGCTGTGTGTAGTTACTATATTAAGCATAGAGTTCTCTGTAATAATCCCATTATTGTTTAATGTTTTAATAATATTAGGTATTAATTGGTTAAGTATAGTTAGGATAGAGAAGAAAGATTATGAGTTAATATCATATAATAAATAATCAGAGAAATTAATAAGTCAAATAAGTTAAGGAGTAGCTGTAATCAGATCCCTCCTTAACTTTTTTTTATTTGGTGTTTGGGTATCGATAAATAGTTGAACGTCATATTTTAGAAAACCTTTCTAAACAGAGGAATAATCAACCGCTGGAGTAGTGGATTAGAATAGACACAAAAAAAAGATATATATTCGAAAAATAGTCTATTCAAAGTGTAAACGGTTTATGAGAATATAATTACAAGTTAGAGGGAAACATGATAAAAATTTGTCCGTTCAACAGTGTTTTTGTTTCAAGCTTACAGGTTACCTCTAAAAACTTATCAATATCAAAAAAAGTATCACTTTTATTAGGAGGTGCTGGTAGAACTAATAATACAAATATTGTTTTATGTAAGCGCTGTCTTATAATACGGATTGTTTTGAAAGCGTTATCCAGTGAGGGAGAATTTATTATTGTATGTTATTAGGGGGGAAAAACATGAAAACTAGATTAGTATTTTTTTTGTCAAGTCTGGTCTTAGTATTAATGTTAGCAGCTTGCAGCAATGAGGAAGCAACTGAAGGTGAAAAGCAAACAGAAGATGGCAAAGTTGTATTGACTGGTCTTATTACGAAACATCCATTGACTAAGGATTTAGAAGATATGGAATGGCTTCAAGAGGTGGAGGATAGAGCAGGTGTAGAAATTAAGTGGGAGGAAGTTACAGCTGATTGGGATCAGAAAAAAGGTGCGATGTTAGCTGGTGGCGATATTCCTGATATTATTATTGGACCGAATGCGATTACAGATGCTGACTTTGCTAAATTTACTGGCTTGTTCGAAGATCTAGCGCCATTAATTGAAGAACATGGACCTAATATTCAAACAATGTTTGATGAACAGCCAGCTACACTAGCTTTAGCATCTCAAGATGATGGACAGATTTTTGGTTTGCCGAAATACCAAAGATTTTGGCCCCAGACAGCTACCATGCAATTTATAAATAAACAATGGCTGGACAATTTAGGATTGGAAGAGCCGACTAATTGGGATGAGTTATTCGATGTACTGATGGCCTTTAAAGAAGAAGATGCAAATGGAAATGGTGATCCTAATGATGAAATCCCTATGGACTTTGCCCCGCCTGGAACAACTGGCTTTGGCTTTTTTCATCCAACCGTATTATTAGGCAGTACTGGTATGACAATTACTGGCGGTGGCGGACAAGGGTATTTCTTAGAAGATGGAGAGGTTAAAAACTTCTTTGTAGATGAAAGGTATAAAGAACTAGTTGCATTTTTAAACAAGTTATATTCTAATGGATTAATTAATCAAGAGGTGTTTACACAAGACTATACCAAATACCAGTCGGTTGCACGAGGTACTGGGGAAGATGCAACAGTGGGTTATACCTTTGGATGGGAATCAACGGATCGTTTTGGTCTCAATATATCTGATCAATATACATCATTTGAGCCAATGAAACAATCAGCTGATTACGATGGCGACGTTTCTTGGTCGTATGATTATGACAATCTAAATTATGGTGTGAATTTCGTTGCATTATCATCTCAAACGGCCAATAAGGAGGCAGCGATGAAATTTATTAATGAACTGTATGATCCTGAAGTAAGTCTGCAAATATTATTTGGATCTATTGGTCCAAATGTTGAAAAGTCTGAAGATGGCTCCTATAAGGTTTTACCTCCACAAGATGAAGAGATGGATCCGGGAACATGGAAATGGACCTCCACTTGGGCGGATAATGGGCCAATGTATATTTCAGATAATTTAGAAGTGGAACTTGGAGCAGATATGCAAGCGGTTAAAGGTCAGCAAGCGCCATTTGATAAAGTATTCGAGACATTAGATAAGGAAAATAACGTGTTTCCTGGTATGTTCTTGAAATACTCTGATGAAGATAATAACCAAATGAGCTTAATTAATACAGATTTTATGAACTTAGCAATGTCCAAATTTGCGGAGTGGGTATCTAGTGGTGGAATTGACAGTCAATGGGAGGATTATGTACAAGAAGTAGAGTCGATGGGTTTACAAACAAATCTTGACATTATGCAAAGCTATTATGATGAATACAAGAATAACCAGGAATAAATTGCTTGGAAATAATATAAAGAGATATTAGTTATTCTTACTAATATCTCTTTGTAAATAAAGGGGGAGTAAATGTGGCGGTATCTGATGCAAGAAGCAAGTCATTAACCGGAACGGATACAACAAGGAAAATAAAGAAAGCAAATATATTAAATACATTCAGAAGAGACTACCAATTATGGTTGATGGTCTTACCTGCTGTAGTTTGTGTTATTATCTTCAACTATATACCGATGTATGGAGTGCAACTCGCATTCAGGGAATATGATTTTACAGCAGGATTAACTGGTGGTGAATTTGTAGGGTTAAAGTATTTTGAACAGTTTATTAACAGTCATATGTTTACAGACTTAATTCGTAATACATTACTGATTAGTATTACTACCATTGTTATAGGGTTTCCTGCTCCTATTATTCTAGCATTATTAATCAATCAAATCAGATGGAAACGAGGCAAGAGGATACTGCAAACAACGGTTTATTTGCCGCATTTCATTTCTTTTGTGGTATTAGTGGGTTTGTTGAATGTATTATTATCACCCAACACAGGTTTGATTGGATTAATAATTAGTAAGCTCGGATTCGAGGGTACCAATCTATTAGCTTCTGTTACTGCATTTATTCCTGTGTATGTATTGTCAGATATCTGGCAGCATGTTGGCTGGAACAGTATTATTTATTTGGCGGCGCTAGCTAGTGTTGATCCTCAACTATATGATGCAGCTAAAATAGATGGTGCAAACCGCTGGCAAATCATTCGTAATGTAGAGATACCAGCAATCATTCCAACAATTGTCATTTTGCTAATCTTGAACATGGGAACAATTATTAGTACTGGTTTTGAGAAAATATTCTTAATGCAAAATTCAATGAATCTGCCTATTTCTGAAGTGATAGAAACTTACGTATATAAAATAGGTATTGTTTCTAACCAATTTAGTTATGCAGCTGCTATCGGCTTATTCAACACGCTAATAAACTTTTCATTGTTACTCATTGTAAATACAATAGCAAAACGAGCGGCAAAAATAAGTCTTTGGTAAAAGTTATAGAGTATTAGGAGGAGGAACCAGGATGAGCACATTTACCCTAGAGCGAATAAAGAACAAGAAGCCATCAGATATAGCATTTGATGTAATAATATTCGGACTTTGCATTTTAATCTTTTTTGTTATAGCTTACCCACTGTATTTTATTGTAATAGCTTCTATTAGTGATTCTACCTTAGTTTCAACAGGTAAGGTTTTTCTGTTCCCGCAAGGTATAAGCTTTTTTGGCTATGAACAAATATTCCAAGACTCACGAATATGGATTGGATATCGTAATACACTGTTCTATGCTATCTTCGGCACATTTGTAAATTTATTATTTACTCTGCCTGCAGCATATGTATTATCAAGAAAAGAATTCCGTGCCCGAAGGTTTTTAATGTTCTTCTTTATCTTTACTATGTTTTTTAATGGTGGTTTAATTCCTACTTATTTATTATTAAAGGATTTAAGTATGATCGATACGCCTTGGGTGTTTATATTTAACCCGCTTACTGTAAATGTTTTCAACTTAATTATCACGAGAACCTTCTTTGAAAGTAATATACCGAACGAGATGTATGAGGCTGCATCCATCGATGGTTGTACACATTTTAAATTTTTTTCAAAGATTGTCCTTCCTTTATCTAAAGCTGTCATATCAGTAATAGGGCTTTATTATTTAGTGTGGCACTGGAACGACTTTTTTACAGGGTTGATTTATATCCGTAATTATGACCTGCAACCACTGCAAATAGTCTTAAGGGACATACTGCTTTCCAATCAGGTGTTTGCAGAGGGTGCTGGAAGCGGAGGGACTGGAGGCGGTTATGCACAACGTTATGCTGACCAGATAAAGTATGGGGTAATCATTGTCTCATCCCTCCCAATATTAATCCTTTATCCGTTTATTCAAAAGTATTTTGAAAAAGGTGTGCTGATTGGTTCAGTGAAAGGATAGAAGGATAAGACGAAAATAAGCAAATGGGTTAGTAGAGGAGACTGTAATATAAAACAACCACAAGCAAAAAATAGTTTAGCTTGTGGTTGTTATAATGTGCATTCTTTTATGCTGATGTGCTAGTCTTATCTCCTGTGTCGAACAATGGTAAGGATATCTTCATAATGAAATAGGAAAGAGTGCTCGCACCAAGTACAGGAAATAATACAGGTAAGTAATAAAAAGTTACTAACAATACTAGTATTACTACTATCATCATAAAAGTTTGAAGAGGTTTACCTATTATAAGAATGATAGCATATTTAAAATAGGTAAGAAATTTAAGTTCAAAATGTACATAAAGTGGGGGTAAATAGATTGCTATCAGTGATAATACAATGATTAGGGCATATGTAAATAGCGTTAATGCAGCATTCAAAGCAGTGGAGGGCAGCTGGGCCAATACTCTTATATTAAAAAATAATAATGCTCCTGCGATTGTCACACTGTAGCCGTATAGATTTGCTTTAAGAAATTCCCTCTTAAAATAGCTTATAAAAGAACTGAATATTTTTATATCATGCTCTGATTGCAGTTCCTTTCGGATTGTCGCATATAATGCAATAGTAGCGGGAAATATGCCAAGTACACCAATCCCTGCAATTGTAAATAAGACCCAAAGGAAATTGAGAATGAACAGTTTAAACATCCATTCGCCAAATGTCATATACCATGTCGATATATTTTTCATCTTTTACTCACCTGCTTTTATAATTGAAGGATTATTCACTTTTTTGTGTTCTACCTTGATTTATAGGATACACAAATTAGGGATACACGTAAATCTATTATTTTTAAAACAAATAAAAGGATATGGAATCGAAAAATAAGATAAAATTCTCGGTTTCTCTATTGGAGATTAACAGAGAATTATAGCATTATATCTTGACAAAGTAGGTTATTTTTCTTACTCTTTATATACGGACAATTTTTTAAAAATAGTGATTATTGAGATATTTGTACGAATAAGCTGGGAATGGAACACATAGAAATTGAGGTTATAATATATGTCTATTGTAAGCGTTTAATAATTAAAATAAGGAGGATGAAGAAAATGGCGAGAGAATCAGTAAAAGCAAAAATGGTAATTGACAAGGAATTCCAAATATCTGAAATCGATCCAAGGGTATACGGTTCATTTATTGAACATTTAGGCAGGGCTGTATATGGCGGGATCTATGAGCCGGAACATCCAACTGCAGATGAACATGGGTTTAGACAAGATGTTCTCGATTTAGTTAAGGAATTGCAAGTTCCTATCGTTCGCTACCCAGGTGGAAACATGGTCTCTGCTTATAATTGGGAAGATGGAGTAGGTCCAAAAGAAGACAGGCCTAAAAGATTAGAATTAGCATGGCGTGTAACAGAAACGAACCAGATGGGGACGAATGAATTTGTTGATTGGGCAAAAGCAGCCAATACTGATGTTATGATGGCGGTTAACCTTGGTACTAGAGGCGTAGATGCTGCCCGTAACTTGCTTGAATACTGTAATCATCCAGGCGGAACTTACTGGAGTGACCTTCGAAAATCACATGGTTATGAGACCCCTCATAATATTAAAGTTTGGTGTTTAGGAAACGAAATGGATGGACCATGGCAAGTTGGTCAGAAAACAGCACACGAATATGGTCGGTTAGCTTTTGAAACAGCGAAAGCAATGCGATTAGTAGACCCAACAATTGAATTAGTCAGCTGTGGAAGTTCAAATTCCAATATGCCTACATTCCCTAGCTGGGAAGCAGAAACATTAGAGCATACGTATGAAGTTGCAGACTATATCTCCCTGCACCAATATTACGGAAATAGAAGTAACGATACAGCAAACTTTCTAGCTAAATCTATGGATATGGAAAACTTTATTCAAACAGTAATTGCCACATGTGATTATATAAAAGCGAAGAAACGCAGTAAGAAGAAGATGTACTTAAGCTTTGATGAATGGAATGTTTGGTTCCACTCTAACGAACAAGATAAAGAAATTGAGCCATGGACAGTAGCGCCGCCTCAACTGGAAGATGTTTACACATTTGAAGATGCGCTATTAGTTGGTAGTATGTTAAATACTATGTTACGTCATTCGGATCGTGTAAAAGTGGCTTGTATGGCACAGCTTGTAAACGTTATCGCGCCAATCATGACAGAAAATGGCGGAGCTGCCTGGAAGCAAACAATATTCTATCCATATTATTATACATCAGTATATGGACGCGGAATTGCGCTTAGCCCAGTTGTTAGCTCACCTAAATATGATAGTAAAGATTTTACCGATGTTCCATATCTCGATCCTTCTGTTGTTTATAATGAGGAAAAAGATGAATTAGTAGTTTTTGCAACAAATAGACACTTAGAGAAGGACTTAGAAGTGGATATTGATATTCGTTCATTTGAAGGATATGACGTAGTAGAACATGTTGTATTAGAAAATGAAGATGCAAAAGCGATTAATACAGCAACGCAAGAGAATGTAAAACCACACTCAAATGGCGAATCTTATGTTGATGATGGAAAGCTTGCAGGGATCTTCCCTAAATTTTCCTGGAACATGGTCCGCTTACGAAAGAAAAACTAATGCAACATAGATGGAGGCAACTAAAATAGCTTGCCTACCCTTTTTACATACCATATTACGTAAGAAAGGGAGTTTAAAGATTGAAACACCACCAATATGCATTGACTCCTCCGATGGGATGGAATAGCTGGGATTGCTATGGAGCAACCGTAACGGAAGAGGAAGTAATAGGTAATGCTGATTATATGGCAGAACATTTAAAGAAGTTTGGATGGGAGTATGTCGTTGTTGACATTCAATGGTCTGAACCCGGGGCAGTATCCTCAGCATATCGCCCTTTTGTTCCATTAGATATGGATGAGTATTCCCGATTAGTTCCTGCTGTGAATCGTTTTCCCTCAGCAGCTGATGGCCAAGGATTTAAACCATTGGCAGATTATGTGCATGGTAAAGGATTGAAATTCGGGATCCATATTATGCGAGGAATTCCCAGACAAGCTGTCCATCAGAATACCAAAATTCTGGGCAGTAATGTACGTGCTAGAGATATTGCGAAGCCTAATTCAATATGTCCTTGGAATACCGATATGTATGGGGTTGACCATACGAAAGAAGGCGCCCAAGCATATTACAACTCATTATTTGATCTATATGCAGAATGGGGCGTGGATTTTGTTAAAGTCGATGATATTGCAGATTCGAAACTGTATGGTATCCATGCTGAGGAAATAAAAATGATTAGAAAGGCAATCGATCAATGTGGCAGGCCAATGGTTCTAAGTTTATCACCTGGTCCTGCTCCGATCGACCATGCAAGTTTATTAGAAGAGAATGCCAATATGTGGCGTATGACTGATGACTTTTGGGATTTATGGCCGCCACTCTACGACATGTTTGATCGTTGCTATAAATGGAGCAAGAATATTGGCCCAGGGTATTGGCCTGATGCAGACATGTTGCCATTAGGGCATATTGGTATTCGATCGGTTGATGGTGGTGCTAGCGACAGGTATACAAGGTTTACGAAAGATGAACAGATATTAATGATGACACTTTGGTCCATCTTCCGATCACCATTAATGTTTGGTGGTGAATTAAGAGATAACGATGATTGGACGCTATCCCTTATCACAAATGAAGAAGTGCTTGAGGCCCATCGAAATGGGTTTGGCGCAAGGCAAGTATACCGTGAAAATGATAAGGTGGTATGGACATCTAGTGGGGATAAACAAACCATATATGTAGCTCTGTTTAACTTAACCGATAATGCAAGCAAGATTACTGTAACATTTGACCAATTGGGAATAAACGGTGAGGAGATAGAGATTAGAGACCTGTGGAACAAAGAAAATATTGATGATGTTTCTCATGAACTATCTTTTGACATATCACCACATGGGGCAAAATTTTTAAAATTGACCAATTTGTCTGAACAGTATTGCCAAAGAATCACACGTTTAAATTTATAATTAATTAAAATGAGGTGGAAAAATGAGTAATAAAGTTGTTATTAACGCAGATGTCACAAAAGGAACGATTAATAAGAATATTTATGGCCATTTTGCCGAGCATTTAGGCCGTTGTATTTACGAAGGGATCTGGGTTGGTGAAGACTCTAATATCCCAAACACAAATGGTATCCGTAATGACGTTGTAGAAGCATTGAAAAATATTAACATTCCAGTTCTTCGCTGGCCTGGCGGCTGTTTTGCAGATGAATATCATTGGAAAGATGGAATTGGGCCGCGTGAAAACCGGAAACGTATGGTAAATACGCACTGGGGTGGTGTGATTGAGAATAACCATTTTGGAACACATGAATTTATGATGTTATGCGACATGTTGGAAACAGAACCATATATTTGTGGGAATGTCGGTAGTGGAACGGTTCAAGAGATGTCCGAATGGGTAGAATACATGACCTTTGATGGTGAATCACCAATGGCTAATTTACGTATTGAAAATGGACGGGAAGAGCCATGGCCATTAACATACTTTGGTGTTGGTAACGAAAACTGGGGTTGTGGAGGTAATATGCGGCCACAATATTATGCAGATTTATACCGCAGATTCCAAACATATGTTAGAAACTATGGTGACAATAAAATTTACCGTATTGCAGGTGGTCCGAATATAGATGACTATAATTGGACAGAAGTATTAATGCGTGAAGCTCACCATCTAATGGATGGATTAAGCTTACACTATTACACGATTCCAGGTGATTTCTGGTTAGGGAAAGGATCTGCAACGAACTTCCCTGAAGACGAATGGGATATTACGATGCAAAAAGCATACCACATTAAAGAATTAATTGAAAAACATAGTACAATCATGGATAAATATGATCCGGAAAAACGTGTTGCGTTAATTATCGATGAATGGGGAACATGGTTTGATGTAGAAGAAGGCACGAACCCTGGTTTCCTTTACCAGCAGAATACGATCCGTGATGCGTTAGTTGCTGGAGTTTCTTTAAACATCTTCAATGACCATAATGACCGTGTCCAAATGACTAATATCGCTCAAACAGTTAATGTCTTACAAGCGGTGGTATTAACTGATAAAGAAAAAATGATTTTGACACCAACCTATCATGTGTTTGAGATGTATAAAGTGCACCAGGATGCTGAAAAACTTGCTTTAGATATTCAATCAGCTGTTAAGAAAATCTCTGACAAAGAAATACCACAAGTAACGGCATCTGCATCAAAAGCGAAAGATGGTACGATCAATATAACATTATGTAATATTGATAAAGACAATGAGGCAGAAGTTAACATTGACCTAAGAGGTGCTAATCTTTCTGACGTTAATGCCCGTGTATTAACAGCAAATGAATTAGATGCGCATAACACGTTTGATAATCCTGATAATGTAAAACCTGTTAATTACACAGATTTTCAAGTCAATGGGACAGAGCTTTCTTTAAAGTTACCTGCAAAATCTGTTGTTGCCATTTCGATAAAATAATATAGAATCAAAGCCGATGAGTGTAACTTGTCGGCTTTTGCTATATAGAAAACAACTGTAGCCTTCAGTCGATCAGAAAATGAAGGTGGAAATCAACTGGTAGATGGATAGGAGATGGAGCAATGCAGATTAAAATGTTACAGAAAACATCTAAAATTTCAGACCTTTAATTGCCCTGGTCATAGAAATTAAAGCGGTTCCTTTTCCCTTTACATTTATTAAACAATAGGCTTAATATGTGAGTATAGTAGTTATAGAGAGGGAGTTTTTTTGATGGGAAAGACACTATATTTAGATTGTTTTTCAGGAATAAGTGGGGATATGACAATAGCTGCACTTTTGGATACAGGCATTAATATGGAATACTTGGAGAAAGAATTAAAAAAATTACAGCTGGAAGAAGCGTATCAATTACAATTGAAGCGGGTAAATAAGAATGGGATATCAAGTTTGAAATTTGATGTAATATTCGACGAACGCCCACATCATCATGTACATACTCATGCGCATTCTCACGAACATGAGCACACTCATGACCAGCATCACCACCATCACCATCATCATAACCATAGCCATGGTCATGACCACCATCATCGTACATACAAGGATATCGTTACTTTAATAGAAAATAGTGATCTAAATGCGACTGTTAAAGAATTATCATTAAAAGTATTCAAAGTAATTGGTGAAGCAGAAGCGAAAATTCATGGTATGGATTTGGAAAAAGTCCATTTTCATGAAGTTGGCGCAATTGACTCTATTGTAGATATTGTTGGTACCGCCATTTTAATTGATAAGCTAGAGATTGAAGAGGTCATTTCATCACCTGTTCCTGTTGGATCAGGACGAATTAAAATTGACCATGGTATTTATCCTGTTCCAGCTCCTGCCACGTTAGAAATATTAAAAGATGTACCATTAAAGAGTACAGATATAAAAGGCGAATTGACGACGCCAACAGGAGCTGCAATTGTAAAGGTTCTTGCAGAAGAATTTTCGGAATCCATACCAAATATAACAGTGAATCAAATTGGTTACGGTGCAGGGACTAAAACTTTTAAAGACCACCCCAATGTTCTGCGTATAATTCTCGGATAATATAATATGTAAATAATAGCCTTACTTTTTTATAAGTAAGGTTATTAATGTTTAGAATAAACTAATTTAGGGACTTTAGATATTGTTACTAAACAGTCTCACCAGATCTATGTTCTCTTGGGAGAATCATCACAGCACTTCAAAGTTTTTTTCTTCAGATGGCTTCACTTCCGCAGTGTCATACTTACTAATGGGCATCGCGGCCTGCACTTAAAAAAACATCATCCTGCGAGGATCACAGCTGATGCTTTTTCTTAATGGCGTCCTGTTTTTCCTAACTCCCAGATTTCCAGATATTATTAAAAAAATACCTTGCATTATTAAGTAATTTAATATAAACTACTTAATGTTATTAAGTAATATAGGGGGTTGAGTTATTGAATAAAGAAATGTTAAAAGGTACGATAGATCTTCTCATACTTTCCCTATTAGAAAAAGAAGACAGTTATGGTTACGAAATCTCTAAAAAAATAAAAGATAAGACAGAAGGAACATTTCTTATTCAGGAAGGAACCCTGTATTTATCTTTAAAGCGGTTGGAGAATAATCAAGCAATAACTTCCTATTGGGGTGTAAAAAGCCAAGGTGGAAGGAGAAAATATTATGCTATTACGGAAGAAGGCAGGAGACAATTAAATCAGTTTGCAAATGACTGGAAAAATGTCGTACTAATAGTAAATAAATTCATCCCTTAAAAATGAAATGTTAAAAAGGAGCTTGAGAATGGAAGAATTAATAATATTAATTAAGTATTTTGTTTTAGGACTAGTTCAAGGTATTACGGAACCAATACCTATATCATCTAGTGGACATTTAGTAATTTTTAGAGAACTGTTTGGTATTAAGGCAGAGGGGCTGTCTTTTGAGATATTCGTTAACTTTGCCTCATTACTTGCTGTTTTAGTTATTTACCGGAATGACATCGTTAGACTTGTAATAAATGGTGCTAAATATATTGGAAAAAAAGATACAGAAGCCAAGAGTGATTTTAACTTTATCATCTACTTAATTATCGCAACAATTCCTGTAGGGGTTATCGGCGTATTGTTTGGGGATGAGATTGGCGATGCACTGAGTAACACAAAGGTTGTAGGTATCACGCTCTTGATCACAGCTATTGCTGTATGGGTGATTCGCAACCTTCGCGGCAGAAAGAATGATGGTGACTTGTCCATAAAAGATGCCATTATTGTTGGGCTAGCGCAAACAGTAGCTGTTACTCCTGGTATTAGCAGGTCAGGTGCAACCATTGTTGGTTCAATGCTTGTTGGGATGAAACAGGAAACAGCACTAAGATTCTCATTCTTATTATATATTCCAGTAAGTCTTGGTACAGGTTTATTAGAAATACCTGAGATTATATCAGATCCAAACATAGATACATTGTTAATCCCATATATTATTGCATTCCTCACATCGTTTATTGCGACTTACTTTGCGCTTAAATGGTTAATGAACATTATGGCAAAAGGTAACTTAAAATACTTTTCCTATTATTGTGTGATTGTAGGTATATTAGTAATTCTGTTTATGTAAGTAGAAGGGGTTGAGATAATGTTATGAATCTTCTAAAGAAAATAACTAGTCTTACTGATATTAAGTATTTTTGGATTCTCCTTGTTTCCATCGCTGTGTTTGTTGTAACATTATTAATAGATTATTATGATAATCCGGCACATACCCCATTCAATGTACTTGTTGGATATGGGATTGCGATTATTATCGGCGGGGTATGGGCCATTTTTAATTATATTGGACATATAAAAGTAAATGTTTTATACAGAAAAAGTAAGGATCTTTCTTCATTCGTGGAAAGGTTGGTACTTGATAAAGAAGAAAAGACAGAATTGCTGGCTTACATGGAGGACTATGCCCAAGACTTAGTTCATCAAGGCAGATCTTATAAAGAAGCAACAGCTGTGGCAATTAATCAGTTTAAAATCAATGAATTTGATCGCCTTTCAAAAGACTCAACTATTTTCCATTTGCCTGCCCATCATTATTTAATAGGTTACGCATTTGTGGCTACAGTTTTATTTGTGTTATGGTTATGGATTGGAAATACAATAATAAGTTCCCCTTTCATTACAGTACTCGAGGCCACATGCTTCTCTTATGCAAGTGGGTTTATTGTAGCTTATTTTCTTTATAAGTTGATCGATATAATGATTTATAAGAAATTTTAATGGAAAAGATCCACCGTGCTTGGTGGATCTTTCTTTATGCTTCTTTACTTTTATATTGGGCACGATATTTCCCTGGAGTAATTCCTTCCATTTTTCGAAAAGAACGAATGAAATTTTGGGAATTGTTATATTGTAATTCTTCTGCTATTTCTTTAACTGATTTATTTGTTGAAGTTAGCCAATCCTTTGCCTTATTTAAGCGATATTTTAATAAATACTCACTAAAGGAATATCCAGTTTCTTTCTGGAAAATACTGCTTAAATAATTTGGATTATAATGCAGTTCCGCAGCAATTAAATCAAGGGAAATGTCACGATTGAAACTTTCTTGAATCATTCGAATCATCTTATCAGAAATCCGTTTATTCTTACTATCATCTTTCGCATCTAACTTATCAATAAGTGGATGGATAATACTGATTAGAATCCAATCTCTTATTTCCTCTAATGAACTTAAATTCTGATAATGTGTGATCATTTCAGTTGAATGGAAATCTTCTACGTCAATACCTAGCAATTCTTTTAATTCAAAAAGTTCGTATAGAAAGCGTGATAAAATGATTTCTAATTGTTGATGGTGAATGTCATTTCGATTAATATATTCAAATAATTTGAATAAATCTGTTTTCGCTTTCTCTTTATCACTTACTTTAATGGCATCAAATAGCTTATTCTTGATGGCGGAAGGATATGGTGCGATATTTGAGTACCGTCTGTTTAAATTTTCATAATAAATAATGGAGGATTCACCCATTTTCAGACGATATTTTAAAGCCTCTTTACTTTCTCTAAAAGCAATATCGGCTTGATATAAGTGTTTGAAGCGCTGGCTAATTCCAATACTTATACTTAAATGGAATAGTTCTTTTACCTTCTCCTGAATAAGTTGTACTTTTTCATTGATACTACGGGTATATTCTGCATCGGTTTCGCATTCTGTAATAATAATGGTTGTTTGCGTATCATTGATAACTACTGGTGTTAACCTTTCAGTTGCTGGGATAATATCTTCCAGCAAATTATTAATAGCAAACAAGATTAAGTCCTGATCATTCTTATCGAACTTCTCTTGATCAATTGCATCAAATTTCAGTGAAAATATGGTTAACCATGTCCAACTTGTCTGATAATGGAATGATTGAAGTTTTAACGGAATCTCATCATTTTTTATTTTTCCTTGCACTAATCGCATCATAAATAATTGCTTTAATTGCGTTACTTGGCTTTGTACTCTTTGTTCTAATTGGTTATTTTGATTTAATAGTTTCTGAATATGTGTTTCAATTAAATCAAACTCATTTACCGTTTTTCCATCAGTCTCGCCCTGATTGGAGTTGATTGCATTCTTTAATCTTTTTACAGGCTTATAAAGCACTCTGCTCCCAATAACAGCAAATATAGTAGAGATAATCAACAGAATACTAACAATTAACATAGTAATCCAGCCGATGGAACTTGAACGCATATGCAAATCACTTATCTTAACAAATGATAAATAAGTCCAATTATTGTAGTTAGAAGTATGGTAAGTAATTTTATATGCGATGTCATTTATTGTGTATTCAAACTGTCCTTCTTCTGCATCTGTGTCAATTTGATTAAAGAGAGAAGAAGGAATATAATTATCTTCCCCAATATATGCTGTATTGCTATGGGCAATTGTCTGATTATTTTCATCTAAAATAAGAAATGATTCACTGTTATTGTTGCCTGCCATGATTTCGGTTAATTCACATGTCGGAATTAAAACACCGATAATACCAGTAGATTTTGATGATAAAATTGGCAGCTTTTTTACAAGGTTTATATAGTGTGAACAGCTCTTTTTCGTGGCGTTAGGAAAACTAATTTTCTCCGCTTCCTCTAAAATCCAGCTAGACGTTTCAGGAATATTCATATAACTCGTGTTAATCTTTTCATATGTGCTGTTATCCAAACGAACTAAGCCATCATTGTTTATAAGCCATTTCTCTTCAAAGCTGACAAAGATAATATCCTCAATTCCGGTTTCAATTGTCTGAAGATGATTGAGGTCACGTCTTAATTTATTAAAATCGGAAAAAGAAGCTGCATTCATATTTTCCTTCAAAAACTGCTGGGTTTGGGTAGAACGGACAAAATAGGTAGTTGATAAATCTACGTATTTAAGTACTTGTTCCACATTTGTCTGGATTTGATAGATATTTTGTTTCTTCTCATCATTGGAATAATCTACTATTGCTTTGGACGACTGCCAATAAGAAAGTCCGCCTGTTATGATAACCGGTACAGTACTTAAAATAATAAGAAACGCAATTAATTTAAAATAGTGTTTTGTTGAAAATTTTTTCATAGGCAACTTCCTTGTATTAAATTGTCTGGAGAATGTAAAGATACCTCATGTTGCGGAAACGGTTTCAGATTGTTGATCTGTTTGTTCCTGCTGCTTTTTTAGTAGTTGGTTAAAACCGAGATTAGCAAGGAACATAACAATGTATGCGCTTAAACTTATGCTGAAAAATAAACCGAATCCAGGATATCTGAATGATAAATAGTAAATACCTGCAAGTAAAGTTAACATACAAATGGAGTAGTGTAAATTTACCGCACCGATTGTTACCGCATATCTGATATATTGCCAGAACTTCAAATTAAAATGAACATACACTGGGGCAATATATATAATTAACATGGCATAAAAGAATGCTGCTAATAAAAATATACCGAAAAGTATTGGATACATTCCACTTTCATTCATTAATCCTGTATATTTTAAGAAAATAGACAAAATATACCCAACCACATAAATAATTATACCAAAAAGGTTAGCACGTATAAAGCTTTCTTTGTAAGCTTTTAGAAAAGTTGAGAAAATATTCAGATCGTAATCCTTCTGAATCCATTTACGCACAACGGTAAACATAGCAATTGTTGCAGGCATTAACCCAAATAATATCAAGCCGATTAATGTAGACAGCAACCATAAAATATTTAACCATGCAAGGCGAGTTACCCATAAACTTGCTTTATATAAACCTGACCATATACCTGAGAATTCCATGTTTAATCACCTATCTTATTTAGTAATTATGTTTCATTAAATAGAATATCCCTTTATGCTTGATAAGTAAAGAATAATTATAAAGCGTTTACATATGATGATCATTATCTAAGGTGGCAGAAACCGAGTGATAGTAAGGATTGTAATCTTTTTGTAACAGAAAAATAATCATTAGATAATGAAAAATGACCAAAGAAGTTATAGTGATTACTTTTGTAAAATATACTCAAAAGAAACCTTTACTAAGTAAGCGTTTCCATCAACTGTGAAAAAGTGATTATATACAGAGTTGCCTCATTTCATTTAATATGAATGTAGGCAGCAAAAGCTGTAAAAAAAAATATAATTTTTTGGAGGGTGGTTAATATGAGTAACTGGAAAAAATTACTCGGATTTATGATGCTAATGTTCCTATTATTAGTAGCAGCAGCATGCAGCGACAATTCATCTGAAAGTAGCGGGTCAAGTTCTTCAGATGATGGAGGATCAAATGAAGGAGAATCATCCGATTCAGGTGAACCATTTGCTTTCTCTATGATGGCAAACTTACACACACCAGAGGTTCCTGCTGATAAAGTATTAGAGAAGATTGAAGAGGCAACAAATACAGAGGTTGAAATTCAATGGGTTCCTGATAACAACTATGAAGACAGACTAAATACAGCTTTTGCAACTAACTCATTACCAGATGCCGTATTCTTAAAGAATCAAACAACATTTGTACAATTCCGTGACGCAATTGAGGATGGGCAATTCTGGGAAATCGGTCAATACTTAGAGGAGTTTGAAAACCTGTCTAAACTGAAAGATAATGTTTTAGAAAACACAATGATTAATGGGAATTTATATACATTATATTCAGGCCGTCCGTTATCACGTCAAGGAATTATCTATAGAAAAGACTGGGCGGATAATCTAGGATTGGAAGCTCCAACAAATACAGAAGAGTTTATGGAAATGGCCAGAGCATTTACAGAAGATGATCCGGATGGAAATGGCCAGGATGATACATTTGGTGTAACTGACCGTAGCGATTTAGTTTACGGAGCATTCAAAACAGTTGCTTCATGGTTTGGAACGCCAAACTATTGGGGCGAAAAAGATGGACAGTTATTGCCAGAATTTATGTTTGATGAGTATGTAGATACAATGGATTTCTTCAAGGAAATGCATGAAAACGGATACATCAATCAAGACTTCCCTGTAACAAGTAAAACAGATCAACAGGAATTTATTAAAAATGGTACTGCGGGTATCTATGTTGGTTCAATGGGGGATGTTGGAAGCTTAAGAGATGATGCGGTAGCTATTAACCCTGATGCAGAATTTGAGGTACACAACTATGTAGAAGGCCCGGATGGTGAGTTCGGTGTTTGGGCGATTCCTGGATATGGTAACTTAGTGATGTTCCCTAAAAGTTCTGTAGAATCAGAAGAAGACTTGAAAAAAATCTTAGGATTTTTCGATAAAATGATGACACCAGAAGTGGCAAATTACGCTTATTGGGGTATCGAAGGTGAGCACCATGAAGTTGTAGACGGTACTGCCAAAGTAACAGATGATTCTGCATTATTCGAACGTGAAGTAAAGCCATTCCAAGCGCTCGAAATTGGTGAACCAGAAACAAATGGCCGCTACACTGGTTTCTTTGATTATGAACCTAAAGCTAAATCTGAAGAGTTATATATTGATAATGAGAATTATTTGATTGAAGACCCGACTGTGCCACTTTATTCTGAAACATATTCACAAGACGGCTCGCGTCTTCAGCAAATTAT
Organism: Gracilibacillus xinjiangensis; assembly: GCF_042651765.1. Classification (NCBI taxonomy): domain Bacteria; kingdom Bacillati; phylum Bacillota; class Bacilli; order Caryophanales; family Bacillaceae; genus Gracilibacillus; species Gracilibacillus xinjiangensis. Next base: position 453,623 of record NZ_JBHSDT010000004.1, read on the forward strand.
TACAGATGCAACCTATAAATACATTTTAGGTCAAATTGATAAAGACGGCTTTGAAGCTGCAATTGAAGATTGGAAATCCCAAGGTGGAGAGGCGATCATTGAGGAATTTAATTCATCGAACTAATATGTAATATCAGTGGGCTCTTAAACGGAAACGTTATAAGAGCCCAACCTATAAAAACGCGGGGATAATTGGAGATGATCATTATGTTATGTTAGTTACATTAACTGTATATAAAATGAGTGAAACCGCTAGATAGCTGAAGAGATTAGTAACTCGTAAGATAATGATTATTTACGTTACAGCTTGTATACCTTAGATTTGAGTTATGAAAAATATTAAATTAGAGAAAGGAAACTGTATATGGAAACGTCTACAATGACAGCACGTGAAGAAGCAAAGCAATTAAGAAAAATTAAAAGATCAGAAACATGGCGCAAAGTTAAAAAGAATAAACTGATTTACTTAATGATTCTACCAGGATTAATTTATTTCCTTATTTATAAATACTTACCTATGTATGGTTTGATTATTTCATTTCAAGACTATAAACCATATAAAGGGATAGCCGGGAGTGAGTGGGTAGGATTTGCCCATTTTGAAAGATTATTTACAAGTTCTGAATTCTGGATGATTTTCAAGAATACGTTAATGTTATTCGGATTACAGGTATTTGTATTTTTCCCGATTCCGATTATTCTTTCATTAATGCTAAATGAAGTTAGACATAACTTTTTCAAGCGCAGTGTTCAAACATTAGTGTATATTCCGCACTTTATGTCATGGGTTGTTATTGTATCAATTAGTTACGTTATGCTAACGCTTGATGGCGGTATTGTAAACGCTGTATTAGAAACGTTAGGGTTTCAGCCAATAAACTTCTTATTAAATGATGAGTGGTTTAGACCAATGTATATTCTCCAAGTAATATGGCGAGAAGCAGGTTGGGGTACCATTATCTTTCTGGCTGCAATAACAGCTGTTGATCCAAGTTTATACGAAGCAGCAAGAATGGATGGAGCTAACAGGTTCCGTCAGATGTGGCATATTACATTACCTGCAATTAGAAGTGTAATTATCGTTCTATTAATCTTGAAAATCGGCGATGTGTTAGAGCTGGGTTTTGAACACGTTTACTTATTGCTAAACTCATCTAATAGAAATGTTGCAGAAATATTTGATACGTATGTATACGTAGCTGGTTTACAGCAGGGTCAGTTTAGTTACAGTACAGCTGTCGGATTCTTTAAAGGGATAGTTGGACTTATAATGGTTATGTTTGCAAACTGGCTTGCGAAGCGATTTAACGAAGAAGGTATTTATTAAACACGAATGAGGTGAATAAAATGGCTAAATTACAAAAAGTATCTGCAGGCAGCAGAGTATTCGATTTCTTTAATTACTTTTTACTAACATTAATTGCAGTGATAACAATACTACCATTCATTCATGTTGTTGGTAGTTCCTTTGCAACAAGTGCAGAAATAGCAAGAACAAAATTTCTGTTGTTCCCAACTGAATTTTCATTAAGTGCCTATGAATATATTTTCTCGACAGATACTATTTTCCGTGCACTTGGTGTATCTATTATTGTAACTGTCGGTGGTACATTATGGAGTATGCTTTTTTCCACTTTGACAGCATATGGTTTATCGAGAAGAGATCTTGTTGGTCGTCGTGCCATTAACTTTATGATTGTATTCACATTACTATTTAATGGAGGGATGATCCCGACATTCTTAGTTGTTCAGCAAACGGGTTTATTAAACTCACTGTGGGCATTAGTAGTCCCTGTTACGATTAATGCATTTAACATGATTATTTTACGAAGTTTCTTTATGAACATACCAGAAAGCTTAGAAGAATCAGCAAAGATTGATGGAGCGAATGATTTTAGTATTTTATTCCGGATTGTTCTTCCGATCTCTTTACCGGCAATTGCAACAATTTCTTTATTCTATGCCGTTACGTACTGGAACACGTATATGCACGCAATTCTATATTTGAGTGATGCAGATAAATGGCCGGTACAAGTGTTACTTAGACAAATTGTTGTACTTGCTAGCGGGATGAATTATGACAGTGAATCATTTACGGATGTTCCACCGCCAGAAACAACAATTAAAATGGCAACGATAGTAGTGGCAACAGTTCCGGTATTACTAGTTTACCCGTTCTTACAGAAGTACTTTGCAAAAGGTGCATTGCTTGGTTCTGTTAAAGGATAAAAAGCAGGGGAGAGGAAGCTTGATAGTGTGGGGTGGAAGGAAGAAAGTTTAGCTCAATTAGATGATTTATATAGCGGGATGTTTGATTGGTTAAGAAATCAATATGATTCGGCAACAGGTGGTTATTATTATGCGAAAAGTTCCGTTGATAATGAACAGTTTTCCCCTGATATCGAATCAACAGCCCAAGCATTAAATATACTGATAAGGCATCAGCTCGCAGAGAAGATGCCCAATCCAATTAAACAACAAATGGTCAGCTTCTTTCAGGGAAAGCAAGACAAAACTACAGGATATTTCTATGACGAGCATCCGGCGATGAAAGAAGATGAAGTTATGGTTCATCGTGCAATGGCCTATTCCGTTAATTCATTAAAACGCTTGGGGGCTGACTGTTTATATCCATTGCCAATTACTTTGGATGTTGCTCCCGAATATACAAAGTCGTTAGCGTCATATCGCAAGAAATGGGAAAGTATTGATTTGAGAAATAGCTGGCGGGGATGTGACTTGTTAGCATCCTCCACAGTATATATCGGGCAAATGCCTCAAGATAAACAAGCAGCACTTGTTAAAGCATGTGCAGAATATTTAGCAGAAATTCAAGACAAAGAGACCGGATTATGGGGAGAAGGCTCTTTATATGTAAGAATTTCAGGTACGTTTAAATTGCATACTTTTTATCGGAGATTCCAAATCCCTATGCCGAACCAGCAAAAGATTTATCAAAGCATTTTATATTGTCTGAGAAACGAAGAAGCAATAGATATGTGTTATATCCGGAATCCGATTGATTTGCTTTCATATTTGGCATTAGAGATACCTGATTATGAATCGCAAGAAATTATGGAAATTACAATCAGAAATATGACAAAGCTTAAAAGAGCAGATGGTGGCTTTTCTCGTGAATTAGATCATTCTCCTAAAGCACCTAATGTCGCCCAAGTTAAAGGGGATGAATATTATCCGGATATGCCTGAACCTGTAGAAATAGGGCTCGGTTTGCATGAAGGGGATATGAATGCAACAACACAGGCAACATTAATACGAAAGCAACTCTATCATTTGTTAGAGTGTGAACCCAGTACCTTAGTAGATGCAGATGATTTTTGGCAGGAATGGGGACAGGAATTAGAACAGAAAGAAGTGTAGAACATTCATGCAACCAGAACAAGGAGAGAAAGAAAAGCGCTTGTCTAAACATGCTGTGAACATTCTGATAAACCATGCTATCTTTCAATTTGGCGGGTCTTTATCCATCATATTTGTCAATTTATATTTATGGCGTCTGACGAATAGTATTTGGGTTAATGGAATGTATAATTTAGTGGCTATTTTAGCACAAGCTGCTACTACTTTTTTGATTGGGAAAATGTCAAAACGAAAAGGCAGGACAACAATATACCGTTATGGGATATTTATGACCGCCTTATTTTATTTGCTGATTGTTATTGTCCAGGATGAGATAGTAACCCATTTTTATTGGTTTGCTTTACTGAGAGGGATTGCCCAAGGACTATACTGGGTAGCTTATTTTACGATTGTTCATGAAGTATCGTCTAACACAAATCGCCATCGGTACTTAGGATGGAATCAAGTAGTAATGGGTACGAGTAATTTGGTTGCTCCAGCATTGGCCGGTGCAATTATCGGTTTTTTTACTGGATTAACCGGATATATGATTGTTTTTTCGATTGCTTTTCTAATGTTTTTTGTTTGTACAATTGGCAGTTTTCGAATTAAGAAAGAATCTATCAGACATCGAAATTATTATATGAAGTATTTACCTTTAATAACTAAGCGTAAAAAAGCCTTTAAAAATGCTTTGTTTGGTTGGTTTGTTATCGGTTTCCCCCAAGGGATATTAATGTATGTTCCACCAATACTAATTTACAGCATTTTTGAAAATGAAGGTATTGTTGGTTATTTAAATGCTAGTTTTTTAGCGGTTTCTATCATTGTCAGTTTTATTTTTTCTAGGTTTGCGAATATTGAGCATACAAAGCGCTATCTATGGATTGCTGCAATTGGCTTTGTACTTTCGGGAACTTTCTTAACTTGGGAGATTGCAACATGGAGTGTAGTTATTTTCATGATTACTCAAAACATGTTTAAACCATTACAAGCCAACGCATATGCTGCATACTATTTTCAATGGATTGATCGAATACCATTGAAATCGGAATTCCGAGTCGAGTCTGTTGTTTTAAGGGAAACGATTATTAATATGGGGCGTGGTCTCGGTATAATCTGCTTTATGTTGTTTGCAGATGGGATTGATACAGGGACGGTAGCTTACGTAATTGTAGGAGCAATGGTTATCCAATTACTATTGCCGTTACTAATTAAAAAATAAGGAGGAATTGAGATGGGAGCTATTAACCAATGGGAACAAGCAGAGCCTGGTGTCAAAAGAAAAATTCATCGTCCAGGTAAAGAAATAATGATGATGGAAGTGGTATTTGAAGAAGGTGCTGAAGGGTCAAGTCACAGTCACCCGCATGAACAGATGACGTATTGCTTAGAAGGTAAACTAGCTTTTCATATTGATGGGAAAGAAGTTTTATTAAACCAGGGTGAATCCCTGCATATCCCGTCAGATGCAGTTCATGGGGTAAAAGCACTTATACCAAGTCGTTTGTTAGATGTGTTCACACCATTAAGAGAAGATTTATTAAGTTAGGAGTGAGAAAATGAGCTTTTTCGATATAACAACATATGGAGCACGTAAAGATGAAAGCGGGGATAGTACAAAAGCAATTCAAGATGCCATTGAGGCATGTGCCTCTGCCGGCGGCGGAACTGTTTATGTACCAGCAGGGACATTCCAGACAGGGCCTATTCAATTAAAGAGTAATATGACTTTACATTTAGATGCAGGAGCAGTTCTTTCATTTACGGATGATTTCGAGGCATATCCTGTAGTGAAAACAAGATGGTCAGGCTATGTCTGCCATGGTTTTATGCCATTAATTTTTGGTCAAAATGTTTCCAATGTAGCAATTAAAGGGGAAGGAATTATTGATGGTAATGGGCGAGAATGGTGGAAGGTAAACCGTCGCTTACGTAATGGAGAACATTATGAATCTGCCAAAACAAAAGAAATTGCACAAGCTAATGCTGATTTCACAGAACCGGCTGATACGAATTTAGTTGAGTGGCCCTCACAGTTTTTACGTCCGCCGTTAATTCAATTTTTTGAAGCAGAACATGTAACGATAAATGGTGTGACTGTTAGGAACTCACCATTCTGGAATACCCATCTTGTTTTCTGTAAGGATGTATCCATCCATCAAGTTCATTTCCAAAATCCTTCTGATACACCGAATGGTGATGGATTAGACATTGAATCCTGTTTAAATGTCCGGATTTCAGATTGCCACTTTGATGTAGGTGATGATTGTGTTGTATTGAAGTCAGGCATTAATGCAGATGGGCGAAAATATGGGGTGCCTACAAAAAATGTTACTGTAACCAATTGTACGATGCATCATGGTCATGGTGGTGTGGTATTCGGGAGTGAGAATTCAGGTGGAATAGAAAATGTTACAGTATCTAACTGTGTATTTGACGGTACAGATAGAGGAATCAGAATCAAAACGAATCGTGAGAGAGGCAGTTACATTCGAAATATTTTAGTGAATAACATCTGGATGGATGATGTGTTATGTCCCATTGCAATTAACTCCTTCTATCGTCACGGTGTGAGTAAAAGCAATCCGGAATTACTAGATTCGCAAGCCATTCCAGTCAGTGAAAAAACTCCTGTTGTAGAAAAAATACGAATCAGCAACATTACAGCGAGAAACTGTCGTGCAGCAGCCGGATTCATTTACGGTCTTCCAGAAATGCCTGTTAAAGAAGTAGATATTGATCATGTCACAATCGAAATGACCCAAGATGAACAAGTGCCAGGTGGCGAACCGGATATGGTAAGGGAAGTTATTGAAATGGCAGGTGAAGGGATTTTTGCAAAATATGTCGATGATTTGCACCTTCATCATGTAAAGGTATTGACCAGAAAGGGACCCGCTTTAGCGGTAGAAGAGTCTAAAAACATCGTACTGGATCAATTTTCATTAAAAAATGAAACAGTCGATACACCTGTTGTATCAAGTAAAGATACGGAAAACTTAGAAATTAGCGGATCACAATATGAACAATTAGGGGATCGTTATCTATCGAGGTATGAAGGGATGCTTAAATAAAAATGAAAACATATAAAAATCCGATTATTCCCGGTTTTTATCCGGATCCGTCAATATGTAGAGTGGGAGAAGATTATTACTTGGTCACATCAAGTTTTGAATATTTTCCAGGTGTACCTATTTTTCATAGTAAAGACCTAGTGAATTGGAAACAAATAGGACATGTTCTCGACAGACCTGAGCAATTAAATTTAGATCAAACACCGAATTCACGTGGAATTTATGCACCAACGATTCGTTACAATGATGGTATTTTCTATATGATTACTACATTTGTTGTGAGTCAAACTGGAGCAAGACGTAATTTTTATGTAACAGCGACAGATCCTGCTGGCCCATGGTCTGACCCTAATTGGTTAGAAGATGCACCAGGAATAGATCCATCCTTATTATTTGATGATGATGGGAAGGTATATTACACAGGAAATCGCAAACCGCCTCAAGGACCTAAGTATAAAAAACATAACGAAATTTGGTTGCAAGAGCTGGATCTCGAAAAGAGACAGTTAGTTGGACCGAAGTACAGCTTGTGGGATGGAGCACTAAAGAATGCCCATGCTCAGGAAGCACCACATTTATATAAAATCAATGGCTGGTATTATTTAATCATTGCGGAGGGGGGCACAGGCCATACGCATGCAGTGACAATCGCCCGAAGTAAAAATGTAACAGGGCCATATGAAATGACGGAAACCAACCCTATTTTGACCCACCGCCATTTAGGTAACAATCATCCAATTGTAAATGTTGGTCATGCTGATATTGTGGAGACACCTGATGGTGATTGGTGGATGGTTTGTCTTGCATCTCGCCCTTATGGTGGTTATTACCGTAATTTAGGCCGGGAAACTTTCCTTGTTCCATTCATTTGGGAAGATGGCTGGCCAATTGTGAATCCTGGTAAAGGGTTTATTGAAGAAGAGATGGCTTTTCCTAAATTAAAGGAACATAAGTGGCCGGCATTACCAGCCCATGACCCATTTGAATCTGAGGTGCTTGAAGACAGATGGAATTTCTTAAGAACACCACGCGGAGATTTTTGGTCACTGACAGAAAGACCAGGTTACTTAAGGTTAAAAGCGAAGAAAGAGACAATGACAGAAGAAGAGAATCCGGCATTTGTTGGAAGAAGACAACAACACATTGATTTTATGGCCCAAACCGTGATGGAATTTGTACCGAAAGAAGAAAACGAAACAGCAGGACTTGTTTTATTGCAAAACCATGATTATCAGATCCGGATGGAAGTTATATTGGAAGATAACCTTTCGTATATCCAATTAATAAGAAGAGAAGCAGGCAAGGATGAGTTAGTTGCAAAACAGAAAATGGCAACAGAGAAGGTTTATCTAAAAGTGGAAGCAGAAGGTCAATCATACCATTTTTATTATGCAGAAACAGCATTTGACTGGATTACCTTAGCGGTTAATGTGGATGGGACGATTTTAAGTACAGACAAAGCAGGCGGGTTTATTGGTGCTTATATGGGCATGTATTGTTCAGCAAATGGAAAAGAAAGTAATAATTATGCTGATTTTGATTGGTTTGAATACCAAGGTATCTATTAATGGAGAGGGGATAAAAAAATGACAGTAAAACAAAGAAATGCATTAGATTGGGCTCAACTTGCATGTGATACATTAATGAACCAATATGAGCCAGTAAAGCTGCCGCCATCAGACCGTTGGCATTATCATCAGGGTGTTTTTCTATGTGGAATGCATGATGTATGGGAATTAACAGGTGAGCAGAAATACTTCGACTATTTTAAAGAATATGTCGACAAGTTAGTTGATGAGGAAGGGAACTTCTATTTTGCAAGAAGCGAACTAGATGCAATTCAACCAGGATTATTGTTATTGCCCTTATATAAAGAAACAAAAGACAAACGCTATAAAGTGGCGGCTGCTAAATTACGAAATCTGTTAAATACATTAAATAAAACAAAAGAAGGCGGCTTCTGGCATAAAGATAAATACCCCTATCAAATGTGGCTGGATGGATTATATATGGCAGGACCATTTACAATCCAGTATGGTCAAATGTTTGATGAGCCGGAATTAACAGATTTAGTCATGGAACAAGAGCGTTTAATGCGTAAAAATACCAAAAAGGAAAATGGCTTATATTATCACGGCTATGACGAGAGCAAGCAAACACCATGGGCGACTGAAAAAGGCCATGCACCGGAAGTTTGGGGGCGTGCACTTGGATGGTACAGCATGGTGACAGCGAATTTTATTGAGATGCTACCAGAAGGCCATGAAAAACGTGATGAGCTGAAACAAGTTGTCCATGAATTAATTGATGCATTAATTAAATTCCAGGATGAAGAAACGGGATTGTGGAATCAGGTTGTTGATAAAGCAGGGGAAGAAGGCAACTATTTAGAAAGTTCTTGTTCTTGTTTGTTTACTTACGCGATTGCAAAAGCAGTGAATAAAGGCTATGTAGATAAGTCTTATTGGACATATGCTGAAAAAGCATTCAAAGGTTTGGTCGAGAACAAAATAGAAGTAGATCAAAAAGGTAACTTTACATTACATGACATATGTATTGGGACATCAATTGGGACGTATGATTACTATGTTAATCGAGAAACAAGTGCGAACGATCTTCATGGAGTGGGAGCATTTATTCTTGCAAGTGTCCAAATAGCAATTGGAAGTGAGAATAACTAATGGAAAAGGTACAGCTTTTTTTAGCAGGGGATTCGACGATGTCGCATTATGAGCCGTCAGCATATCCCCGCATGGGCTGGGGTCAGAAGTTACAGCATTTTTTTACAGATGAATTAGTAGTAAGAAATCATGCTGCTTCAGGCAGGAGTACCAAATCATTTATTAATGAGGATCGTTGGTTAAATATGGAGAAGGAATTTCATGAAGGTGACTATGTCCTGATTCAATTCGGGCACAATGATCAAAAAACAGATGAAGCGAGAGCAACAACACCATATGACACATACCAGGAAAATTTAACATTTTTTATTAATCGTTCCCGTTTGTTTGGTGTTACTCCGATTCTCTTAACTTCCATTGCAAGAAGACATTTTGACAATGAAGGAAATCTACTGGAAACACATGGGGATTACCCAAGAGCTATGCGAGAGTTAGCGGTCCGGGAAGCTGTTATTTTTATTGATATGTTAGAAAAAACGAAAGAAGCATTAATCAAGTTAGGTCCGGAGCGGTCAAAGGAATGGTTTATGTGGGTAGAGCCAGGTCAATTTAATGGTTACCCTAATGGAGAAAAGGATGATACTCATCTTAGAGAAGAAGGAGCTTATACACATGCAGAAATATTCATTAAAGAGGTTCTCCGATTTAACCATCCCTTATGTAAGTATGTGAAAAGTGAGGTGACAAAATGAATAAATTAAGAGTACTGGCAAATCTTCAAAACCAAAAGGTAGTTGCAGTTATTCGAACAGATACCGTCGATGGTGCTGTCCAAGTAGCTGACGCGTGTATAGGGGGAGGGATGAAAGCAATCGAATTAACATACTCCATTCCCCATGTAGAAGAAGCGGTAGAAATATTAAAGAAAAAATACATTGATGATCAGGAAGTGACTGTCGGTGTAGGTACAGTACTAGATGTATATACTGCTAGACAGGCAATATTTGCTGGTGCCTCATTTATTGTTGGGCCATCCTTTGATGCGGAAACTGCTAAACTATGTAACTTGTACCAGGTTCCTTATATGCCGGGATGTTTAACCGTGACAGAAATTAAGGAAGCAATGGAAGCAGGTGCAGATGTGGTGAAAATCTTCCCTGGAAGTAATGTCAGCCCAGGCTTTTTAAAGGCTGTTCATGCACCGATTCCACAAGCGAACATGATGCCAACAGGCGGTGTAAGCCTGGATAATATGCTGGAGTGGTTTAAAAGTGGTGCTGTTGCGGTTGGTATTGGCGGTAATCTTGTCGCACCAGCTAAAACAGGTGATTATGCAAAGATTACAGAACTAGCCAAACAATATGTTGCGAAAGCGAAAGAGGCGGTTCAATGAAAGTATTAACATTTGGTGAAATGCTGATGAGATTAACGACAGACCCAACAGTTAGATTACAGCAATCCAATCATTTTACTTTTTACTATGGTGGAGCGGAAGCGAATGTTGCTGTTTCACTTGCTAACTTCGGGGTCGATACAGCCTTTATAAGTAAAGTTCCTGATAATTCAATTGGCGAAGCATGTGTGAAATATCTTCAGTCCAATCGAATTGATACAAGTAATCTACTAAAAGGTGGCAGCAGATTAGGATTGTACTTTGTTGAATCAGGAATTGGCAATCGTTCCAGCCAAGTAACCTATGATCGAAAGTTTTCCAGTTTTTCAGAATTAAAGCAGGAAGAATTAGATTGGGATCGAATATTAGAAAATGTAGACCTTTTTCATACAACTGGAATTACTCTGGCATTATCAAAAGAGTTAGAGGAAGTTACTTTACGTGCAATGAAGCAAGCGAAAAATCGAGGGATTAAAATTAGCTTTGACTTTAATTTCCGTGCGAAGTTATGGACACAACAAGAAGCAAGTACGGCAATTCAAAAAGTTTTGCCATATGTAGATATCGCATTTTGTAATCACTTGGATGCTGTATATTTATTAAATATTGATCCATTCGAAGAACAAGTGAGTCATATAAACAAGTTAAATTATTACTATAAAGAAATTCAGGCGAAATACCCTAACATCTCAGTTTTTGCCTCAACGAAAAGGGGTGTAAAATCATCTTCGGAACATCTTTTAGAAGGGTATCTGTTTGCTGATCAACAACTTTTGAAAACACATACATATACGATTGATCCAGTGATTGATCGTATTGGCGGGGGGGATGCCTATGCAGCAGGGGTTCTGTTTGGATTACTTAGCAAATGGGATACAGATAAAATTGCTAACTTCGCAACAGGTGCCAGTGTATTAAAACACACAATAGTAGGTGATGGCAATGCCTTTTCTCCAGAAGAAGTGGAGCAATTTTTGCAAAGTGTGAATCAGGAAATTAGCAGATAAATAATTTATTTCAAGGAGGAATTATTCATGGAAGTACGTTATGCAAGCCACCCTGAGGAGATTAGAAGATACAATACAGACGAGTTACGTGAGAAATTCTTAGTGGAGAAATTGTTTGAAGCAGGGAAAGTTCATTTAACTTATACACATGTTGACCGTATGATTTTTGGTGGGGTAACACCAGCATCAGAAGATTTAACAATTAAGCTGGATAAACAGTTAGGTGTAAGTTACTTCTTAGAGCGTCGTGAACTTGGAATTATTAATATTGGTAATGATGGTTACGTAATTTTAGATGGTGAACGTTATGAAATGAAACGCCATGATGGGCTATATGTGAGTCGGGGGACAAAGGAAGTTTGGTTTGGTTCTAATGATCCGGCAACACCAGCTAAATTTTATATAAACTCTGCACCCGCACACCACACTTATCCTACAGTAAAGATTGATATTAAAGATATAAAACCACTGGAGTTAGGAGAGTCCGGTACATTGAATGAGCGGAAAATTCACCAATATATTCATCCGAATGTATGTGAAAGCTGTCAATTGCAAATGGGCTTAACAATGCTTCAGCCGGGAAGTGTTTGGAACACAATGCCTGCACATACGCATGACCGCCGCAGTGAAGTCTATTTATATTTCGATATGGAACAGGATACTCGTGCCTTCCACTTCATGGGTGAACCAAGTGAAACAAGACACCTTGTATTGAAGAATGAGCAAGCGGTTATTTCACCAAGCTGGTCTATCCATTGCGGTACAGCGACAAGTAATTATACATTCATTTGGGGAATGTGTGGCGAGAACATTACGTATGATGATATGGATCATGTGAGCATGGATGAGTTACGATAAGGAGGTTTGATGAATGAGCTTGGAAAACTTTACTTTAGATTATTTTTCATTAAAAGGCAGGACAGCAATTATTACAGGCGGTAACACTGGTCTGGGACAAGCATATACTGTTGCTTTAGCAAAAGCTGGAGCAAATGTGTTTGTTGTCACACATGGTACAAACTGGGATGAAACGAAACAATTACTTTCAGGGTCAGAAGGAGATGCTGAGTTTTATCAAGCGGATTTGTCAGATCGTGAGCAATTACAAAAAGTGGTGCCAGCATGTGTGGAAGTATTTGGTACTGTTGATATTTTAGTCAATAATGCTGGTACAATCCGCCGTAATCCTCTACTGGAATATAAAGATGAGGATTGGGACGATGTGATGGCACTTAACTTAGATGCTGTTTACTTCTTAAGTCAGGCAGCAGCGAAAGTGATGGCAGAAAAACGTGCAGGCAAAATTATTAATATTGCCTCAATGCTTTCTTTCCAGGGCGGAAAATTTATCCCGCCATATACAGCAAGTAAGCACGCTGTCGCGGGTTTAACCAAATCTTTTGCTAATGAGTTAGCCGAGCATAATATTCAGGTAAATGCGATTGCTCCAGGCTATTTCGCGACAAAAAATACAGCACCAATAAGAGCGGATGAAAAGCGTAATGCGGAAATTTTATCACGTATTCCGGCGGGTTATTGGGCAGATCCAAGTGACCTAATGGGAACAGTAGTATATTTAGCAAGCAAAGCGTCTGATTACATGAACGGACATGTGTTAGCTGTTGATGGAGGATGGCTGGCTAGATAACCAGGAGTGACTAGCTTAATTGGCTAGTCATTCTTTTTCTATCATTCTAAAATTGGCGGGTTGCCGATAGCAGCGGAAAACTCATTTAAAAAAGGAGTGTATCTTTCATGAGACTAAATTTAGGTATTCGTGGTCATGATGTCGCATACCATGAGCCAGAGCAAATTGCAAAAGAAGTGGCATCGAAGGGGTTGGGCTCTGTACAATTAGCATTAGCAAAGTCTTTTCCCGATTTACCAACACAAACAGGCTCACTTAGTCCGGGTTTTGCTAAATATATGCGACAGTCATTTCAAAGTAATCGTGTCACTATTGCCATTTTAGGTTGTTATATTAATATGATCCATCCCGATCAAGAGAAGCGTGAACAGTTACTTTCCCGTTTCAAAGAACATATTCGCTTTGCGAGAGATTTTGGTTGCAGCATTGTTGCATCAGAAACAGGGAATGTAAATGAAAAAATGGGCTATACGGAAGCTAATTTTACTGAGGAAGCATTCCATAAGGTTGTTAAAAGTGTGAAATCTCTAACGGATGAAGCAGAAAAGTGGGGGATAATTGTTGGGATTGAAGGAGGAATCAATCATCCGATTCATACACCGCAATTAATGCGGCGATTATTAGATGAAGTAAATTCTAATCACTTACAAGTAGTATTTGATCCAGCTAATTTTATGTCTATGGAGAATTACCAAGATCAAGAGATGGTATACGAGCAGTCATTTGAATTATTCGGCGACCGAATTGTAGCAATCCATGCAAAAGATTTTGTTATTGAAGATAATTGGATAAAGATGGTCCCTGTCGGCACGGGGCTATTGCGTTATGATTTATTATTCCAGTGGGTAAAGGCGGATAAACCATTTATTGAAGTGCTGTTGGAGAACACGAAAGAACCTTATATTGATGATAGTATCAGCTACTTAATTAAACAATATGATAAAGCTTAAAAGGGCAGTTCACTGGGAACTGCTCTTTTAGAATGACTCTGTTAAAGTTTGTTGTTGATAATTTGATTTTCGGGAACAAATGCAATAATAGATTTAATCATATACAAGTTGGTGGTCGTTCCGAAAAGAAACGCGGTATAAGCAACGAAAAAGTATGTGTTTAGTTGCGAGAGGCCGTGACAAAATAACTTTTTCACAGACATTGGGAATGGGTCGATTAATAAGAGAGCAATTAGATTAGAGCCTATGAAAAAGTGGGGTTTGTAAAAGAAGGTGTCTTACGTCAGTCTTTATTTTATAATAAAGCATATTCAGATGAAATTATTATGGCAATACTTAAAAGTGATTATGATAATATGCTATTATAATTGCCCTTCTTTGTGAATACTTATACTTAAACTAACGGGTGCATTCCTTCAATAAGGAATTCCTTATTCTATTTCAAAAAAGGAAATTAATGTTAAACTGAATGAGCAGGATAATTTAAGATGAAATAATGAAATTTTCGCTTTATTCTTTGCAGTTAAGGGTGGAGACAAATGATTATATCAGATGGAATATACGGTGCATTTGAAGTAGATAGTGTTTTAGAAGAAATAATTTTAAGTGAGCCAATTCAAAGGTTAAAGGGAATTCATCAAGGTGGAGCAAGTTACTTAGTTAATAGAAAGTGGAATGTTACTCGTTATGACCACTCAATAGGTGTAATGTTGTTAATTAGAAAACTTGGTGGAACAGTCGAAGAGCAGATTGCAGGGTTATTGCATGATGTTTCCCACACAGCATTTTCTCATATAATTGATTTTGTAATTGAAAATAAGGAAGAAGACTACCATGAAAAAATATATAGTTCAGTTGTTGAAAACTCTGAAATCCCAACAATTTTAGCCAAATATAACTACAATTATGAGGATATTTTGTATGATGATACTAAGTGGTCATTGTTGGAACAGCCAGCACCAGAATTATGTGCAGATAGAGTAGATTATACTCTTCGTGATATGTATGTGTATGGAAATATCTCGTTAGATGAAGTAAATCGTTTTTTGGAGAACTTAACCGTTGTAAAAGGGAAAATGTATCTTCAAAACATTGAAATAGCTGAATGGTTTGTCAAAACGTATTACAAAGAAGTAATTGACTTCTTTATGGACCCTCTAAATACCTATGGCTACGATATATTGTCAAAGACTTTAAAACTATCATTAGAAAAAAATTTATTAAACCTTAACGATTTTCTTGGTAAAGATGAAGAATTGATAATCAAAATAAGATCATCAGAAGATAAGGAATTGGTTGATTTATTAAGCAAGCTCGATCCAAATGTGCAAGTGAAAGAGGATAGAGAGAACTACCATCTACATAGAAAAAACAAACTGCGCATGATTGACCCTTCTGTTTTTAAAGATGGGGAATTGATGCCAGTGTCAGAACTATCAGAAAAAGTAAGGGTTATGAGTAACTTAGCATATGAGAAAGCCACAAGAGGGATGTATGTAAGAATACTCTCTAACTAAGATAGATTAGATGTTGTTAACAGAGCCTTTAAAATAAATCCCCTTCCTTTTTCGGAAACAGTGTATAACTGAAACTAATTACAAAATCTATGGCTAATACAATAGACCAGATTATGAAAAGCTGCATTAATTGGGCAGTCTGCTCTGCATTATTTATATACCATACAATTCCAAAAATAAAACAACTTCCTATCCCCCATGCGAAAAGATGCCGGTACCAGCCCTCTCTTTCTGACTTCGCAAATTCCTTGCCATACTTTTTCTTTTTTGCTGGTTTAGGCCCATTACTAAAATAATAGGCAAAGCGAACGTCTGCCCATTTAATCATTTGATGACCAAATGCAATGCTGACACCGATATAGATTGCTGCTATTCCATGTACGGTTGTCGCCGTAGCTCCATTCTTCAAATCTATAATTGTTGCTATAAGTAAGATAAAGTCAACTACTGGTGTACATATCAAAAGAAATGTACTCAATTTTTTCTGTTTTAAAATATATCTAGTTACTAATCCAGCAATCACAAATAACCAAAATCCAATTTCGCATGCAACGATTAACCAACCAATCATAAATACTTAGCTCCTTTTTTAATACGTATGTATTAAATCATATCATACTTCTAAATTAATACAAGTGTGTTAAAATAATTATATGCCAAAAATAGTAGATCATGATCAACGTAAAGTCCAAATTGCTGAAGCAACATGGAAAGTGATTGTCGAAGAAGGGTTAGAGAAAGCTACAGTAAGGAAAGTTGCAGAAAAGGCAGGTTTATCTGTGGGAGCGTTACGCCATTATTTTGCAACACAATCAGAACTGCTGCAATTTTCCATGGAACTAGTAACAGATAGAGTAAACGAGCGGGTGCAATCTGGTAGTTATCAGGGCGACCCGGTGGAAATAGCCGCTCAAGCATTAGGTGAAGTGTTACCATTAGATAATGAACGGAAAATAGAAATGGAGGTCTGGTTTGTATTTACAGCAAGAACATTGGTTGATGAGAAATTAAGAGAACTTAGTGAAAGGACCTATGAAGAAATGCACGATGGCATGTTGAATGTCCTAATGTTTTTAAAGAAGGTACAATTACTGAATCCTGATATAGATGTCGAACTGGAATTAAATCGACTGCATGCCATTATAGATGGGATGGCAATACATCATTTGCTTTATCCTGACAAGTTTACGTATAAGAATATGATTGATACATTAAAGTATCATATAGAATCCATTGTAAAGAGGTGAGCGGTATATGAAGAAACACCCGCCAGATGAACAACATACTGATACAGAAATGTTAAAGGTAGAAGTAAACTTGGATGATACACCAGGTGAATGGTTAGGTTATGTAATGGATAAATTGTTCGAAGCTGGTGCTAATGATGTTTATTATACACCGATTTATATGAAAAAGAACCGTCCAGCTGTATTGTTACAGTTGTTATGTAATAAAAAACAGTTCGATCAATTAAAGGAAATTTTGTTAGCGGAAACGACGACACTTGGTATTAGATACTATCCATTAACTGTATTCCGAATGGAAAGACAAACAAGGATAGTTCAAACAAAATGGGGAGAGATTTCTGTAAAAGAAGGACTGCAAAACGGAGAAGTGATCAAAGCTTCACCTGAATATGAAGATTGCCGGAAAATTGCAGAAAAATACCAAATCCCGCTAAAAGATGTGTATTCAGAAATATGGAGATTAGTATAATAACACGCCTTACTGTGTAGGCGTATTATTTCCTGCTCTCCTTTTTTCCAATTCTTCAAGAAATTGATTTTTATCTTCGGGTGAAATTTTAATACTGCCAAAAAACGAATTTTTATAAAATATCTCTAATCCATCTCTTGACGATAGAATACGATATCCTGTAAGTATATCAGTGGAAGGAACAATTTTTATGATATCTTTATAAGGGATTTTACTACGGAATAACCCGCCTTTTGCAAATAAGTAATCGTCATGCAAAGTATAACTTATATCAAAAGTAGTCCATAATGAAAAACCAGTACAGACTCCGAAAATACCAATAAGTAAGATTATATCGAATAGATTGGGATTTGGTATAAGGAATATTGGTAATATTGTAGCAATACCAATAATTACTATAGCAATGAGTATCATTAGGAGAAAAGGCTGGTCTCTTTTGGCACGGAATTTCATCTCCATTCACACCTCTACCATTAATATGCTTTGCTGGTCACATCTCATATTATTCAGAAATATAAAGAGTTGGCTAAGACTAAGGAAATGGATGGATCCCTTTGAAATATAGCCGGAATTTTTACCCTGTTCTAGTACTGCCTTTCCCCCTTAATCTAATGCAGTGATTGAAAGGGAAGAGTTACCGTTTATTCGGTGGTGGACCAGAACTTTCTCTTTCTGTTAATGTAGGAGATAACTTTTTTACTGACTCTATCTCTTCATCTGATTCAATCCGTTCAATAATAGTGTGGACAATTTCTTCTGCCAAAATATCAACAGGTACCCCAGTGCACGTCATTGGTACTTCCATTGTAGCCATTTGCGGGATATTGTCATAACTGACAATGGAAATATCTGCGGGAATTCTAACCCCTTTTTCCTGTAAAGCTCTTAAGATCCCTCCGCTGATATCATAACTCCCCCCAATAATCGCAGTTGGTAACTTCTCTTGACCTAATACTTCATCTATCGCTGTATAACCATCAAACCAATTAAGTCCATTCGAATTGATAATTTGTATATATTCATTTAATCCGAAATGTTTCATCGCTTTTTCATAGCCTTCCACTTTTTCTGATTGAAGGGCATCTTCTGTATCAAGATGTCCAATGTAGGCGATATGGCGGTGCCCAAGTTCAAATAAGTGTTTTACAGCCTTTTGCATGGAAGCTTCGTGATTCGCATCAATAATGGGAGAGGTTGTTTCATTTTTCCCCGAAACACCATATATAACAAAGGGAATATTATCAGTGGTGACAGAAATTTTATTTGATTCACCAAAAACAATCATCCCATCCACTTGAAATTTCTTAAATGTGTCCATTGCAGTTTCTGGTGAATCAACTGACAGGATCATCGAATATGGAGTAGCTTCAAAAGCCTTACTGATGTTAGTAACCAATGTAGCTAGTACGATCCTTTCAATTGTTGGCCACATTAAGCCTATCACATCGGTTTTTTTACGGACTAATTGTTTAGCAGCCAAATTTGGCTCATAACCCATCTCTTCCGCAACTTTTAAAATTTTTCTTTTGGTCACTTCTTTTACTAATGGGCTGTTATTTAATGCTTTTGAAACAGTGGAATAGCTTACACCAGCTATTCTGGCTATATCTTTTATTGTAACTGTCATCTTCATCACCTGTATCTTTCATAAAAAAAATAAGTTTTTAGTTGAGTTCTTTTTTTAAATAGTATATCATAAAAATAACAACGTTGTTATTAATTTGATAAAAATAACTGAAACCGTTCACAAACGGAATATTTACAGGGAGTGGAATATAGTGGATCAATTTAATGAAGTAGTAGAGGCATTGACCCAGGGAAAAGCCCCATCATCGTCAAACGGAGTGACTGTTTACGAGAGTTCTTTTGAACAAAAAGATGGTACAAATCTTGTTATGGTGAAGACAGGTACGGAAAAATATTTGATAGCTGTTGGCGAAAGTGATTTATTCAATGAGCTGAATGGGGAGACTGCCGGCACTGGAAAAGTTTGTGCATTATCACATGAGAACAGACTTGTCCTTAATAAATATTTTGATTATACAGTTCCACAGGCATTTGGTACGAAGATTGCAACAATGGGTCTTGGTGATCGTCTTGGTGTTGCCTCACCCGGTCATATTGAAACAACAAGAAATCGAAAAGTAAAACCAATACTTGCTCAACAAAGTATTCGGGAATTAACACTACTAAATCGAACAATGACTGATATTCTGGATGCAGCTAGTTTCGCAGTATTTCAAGAAGGTTATAAAGATGGATATGGTGCCGATGCAGATCATATTAAATTAGAAAAAGACATCGCCTATGCGATAGAGCTTGGATTTAGTTTCCTGACATTAGATTGTTCGGAACAAATCCGCAATGATATCGAAGGAGCAACAGCAGAGGACATTCAAAAAGAATATGCAGGGCTTCCGGTTGATAGAAAAGAATATTATAATGACCACTATTTAAACAAAACATTTAACGTACAAAACCTTGAGATTACTTTTGATGAAGCCAGCCTTGTAAAGAATGTGCTCGTATATGGTGAAGCTATTGACTTTATGGAACATGTATTTAACGAGTATGTTGCGAAAGCAGATAAAGCAATCGATTTTGAAATTTCAATAGACGAAACAGAAACGGTAACAGCACCTGAAGCGCATTTCTTTGTTGCAGAAGAGTTGAGAAGAAGAGGAGTAACTGTACAGAGTCTTGCACCTAGATTCTGTGGAGAATTCCAGAAAGGAATTGACTACATTGGTGATCTGGAGCAATTTGAAAAAGAATTACATGAACATGCGGAGATAGCTAAATACTTTGGCTATAAATTAAGTATTCACTCAGGTAGTGACAAATTCAGTGTATTCCCAATTATCGGTAAATATACAGAAGGGTTATTACACATTAAAACAGCTGGTACGAACTGGCTGGAAGCTGTACGAGTAATTGCTGTCGAAAATCCAGATCTGTATCGCCGCATGCATGTATATGCAGAAGAACATTTTGAAGAAACTTTACAGTACTATCATGTAACACCTGATTTAGCCAGTATTGCTCCATTAAATAATACATCAGATGCAGACTTGCCAAAATATATGGACGATGATGCTGCAAGACAATTGTTCCACGTAACCTATGGTATTTTATTAACAGCGAAAGATGAATCTGGTTCTGACTTATTCCGTACGGAGTTCTTTGATACTCTATTAAACAATGAAGATACTTATCGTAATGGATTAGTTAAACATATTGGCCGTCATCTAGACTTATTAGGGCTTTAATCATAAATCTATAAAAAGGTAGGGATAAGAATGAAAGCATTTATGGATAATAATTTCGTCTTAAATAACAAAACTGCAGAGAAACTTTACCATGAATATGCCAAAGATTTACCGATTATCGATTACCATTGCCATTTAAGTCCAGAAGAAATCTATGAAAATATTCAATTCGAGAATATTACGAAAGTATGGCTTTATGGTGACCATTACAAATGGCGTGCAATGCGAGCGAACGGGATAGAAGAGAAATACGTTACAGGTGATGGCAGTGATTATGATAAATTTCTTGCATGGGCAAAAACTGTCCCAATGTTAATTGGTAATCCGCTTTATCACTGGACACATCTTGAATTAAAGCGGTACTTTGGTGTTGAAGAGCCATTAAATGAAAACACTGCACCAGCTATTTGGGAGAAAGTAAATAAGCTCCTAACCAGCGGGGAATGGAATGTCCGTGATTTTATCGTGAAATCAGGTGTTGAAGTTGTTTGTACAACAGACGATCCTACAGATTCGCTAGAATACCATGAAAAAATTAAAGCAGATGATAGTTTCGATGTGAAAGTATTACCAAGTTTCCGTCCAGATAAAGGGCTGGAAATCAATCGGGATACCTTCGTTGACTGGGTGGCAAAATTGGCAGAAGTATCTGGCATAACTATTGATTCATATGAAGCCTTTTTAGAAGCATTAGAAAAGAGAATTGATTTCTTCCATGAAGTTGGCGGTCGTGTGTCTGACCATGCCTTAGATACAATGATGTATGAAGAAACCACAGAAGCGGAAGTAGCAGAAATTTTCGCTAAAGGGATTAAAAATGAAAAAGTATCATTAGAAGAAGAGAAAAAATATAAATCCTTTACATTGACTTTCTTAGGTAAACAATACCATAAAAGAGGCTGGGCGATGCAATATCATATTAATGCCCACAGAAATAACAATACAAGAATGTTTAATAATTTAGGTCCAGATACTGGCTATGATTCAATGAATGATGCGTTAATAGCACAGCCTTTAGTGAAATTACTTGATTCACTAGATCAAGCAGATGCATTGCCAAAAACCATTCTTTATTCTTTAAACCCGCGTGATAATGTAACGATTTCAACGATAATAGGAAGCTTCCAAGGTGGAGGAACTCCAGGGAAAATGCAATTCGGAACAGCATGGTGGTTCAATGATACCAAGCTAGGTATGATTGACCAGATGGAGAAGTTAGCTGATAATGGTGTGTTTAGCCGTTTTATCGGAATGCTGACAGATTCACGAAGCTTCCTGTCTTATACACGTCACGAGTATTTCCGTCGCATTATGTGTAACTTAATTGGTGAATGGGTAGAGAATGGCGAATATCCAAATGATGAAGAAACATTAGCGAAAATTGTACAAAATATTTCCTATTATAATGCGAAGGAATACTTTGGTTTCTAAATAGTAGTGGAGAAGAAGCACAGACTTTACTAGTTTGTGCTTCTTCGTTTAATCATGAAACGATAGGATTCCCCGATCATTTTAAGAATAATTCCATAAGACGCTAAGTGCATGCTTTATCCTTTCAAAATTTTTACATGGAATTTACGAGATCTGGGTCCGTCAAATTCACAGAAATAGATTCCTTGCCATGTCCCAAGTACAAGATTCCCGTTAGAGACAACTAATGTTTGGTTATGGCCTACCGTACTCACTTTTAAATGTGCAGCAGTGTTTCCTTCCATATGCAAATCTTTTGAATGCTCCCAAGGATATACTTCACTAAGCCGTCTGAGAAAATCTGTTTTCACATCAGGATCAGCATTCTCATTCACTGTAATTCCTGCTGTTGTATGTAAGGAAGAAACAACAACAAGCCCGTTTTGCACATTATTTTCTCTTAGGAAATTTGCAACATCTGCTGTAATCTCGATCATGTCGTCATGTTTGTTTGTGCGTAGTTGAAACGTTTTCTCCATGTTTTATCACCCTTTTTTAAAAAATTCCTTCCATTCTATTCTACTAAAAATCGTTTCTATGTTAAAATTTTCTGTGTAGTATTAATGAAGAGAGGATGCGATAGAGATGGTAAAAGAAATATATACAAACAATGCACCACAAGCGATTGGCCCATATTCACAGGCGATTGATGCAGGAGACTTTGTCTTTGTTTCCGGGCAGATACCGCTTCATCCAGAAACAATGGAAGTTGTCGATGGTGATATTGCGAAACAAACAGAGCAAGTGATGAACAATTTACAGGCAGTACTAAGTGAAGCTGGATTAACTTTTGCACATGTTGTGAAATTTACGATTTATATTACAAATATGGACGATTTCGCGGCAATTAATGAGACATATGCAAAATTTCTTCAAGAACCATATCCGGCACGTGCAACAGTTGAAGTTAGCAAATTACCAAAAGGTGTAGGCGTTGAAATGGATGTTATTGCAAAGAAATAAGAAAAAAGAAACCTTCTAGCATATCTGTTAGAAGGTTTTTAGGCCAGCTGATTAGGGTATAGTGACATCGTATCGACTAACAGACGTTATCAATAATTCAAGTTTCTAATTTTTTTCTTTCCATATTCTCATAAATCTTGCATAATATAAGAGTAAGTATACAAAAAAGGAGACAATATATGAAGAAACTGTTATCGATGTTTATTTTATCATTGGTAGTTGGACTTGCTATGTCGTCAGTTGTTTTTGCAAGTAATGGAGATATAGGTATTGATGAACGATATGGAAAACCAAAAGTGGTCTTAGGTGAGGCACTGTCAGAAGATCAAAAAGACCAGGTCAGAAATTTACTGAATGCAACAGATCCTGAACAAGTGGAAGAGTATATTGTGACAGCACAGGATCTGGTAAATTTCATTGATGGTGATCCAAGCTCAAATATGTACTCTTCAGCAAAAATCACTAGACAAGGTGAAGGTTATGGTGTGGTTGTGAATATCGTTAATCCGGAAAATATTACTCAGGTAACGAATGAAATGTATGCGAATGCTTTATTAACAGCCGGAATTGAAAATGCATTAGTGGAAGTTGCCTCCCCATTAAAGGTTAGTGGGCACTCTGCATTAACAGGTATCTATAAAGCCTTTAATGTTGATGGGGAATCATTGGATAAAGAAAGAATGGAAGTAGCAAATGAAGAACTAGATGTAGCAACAGATCTGGCCGAGGATGCGGGGATTGAGGAAGCTAAAGTTAGTGAACTGTTAACAGAGATCAAAAAGCAAATAGCTGAACAAAATCCCGCAACAAAAGAAGATGTGGAAAGAATTGTTAGTGAACAATTAGAAAATTTAAATATTCAATTAAGTCCGGAAGACCGCCAAATGTTAACAAACTTATTTGATAAAATGCGTAATTTGAACATTGATTTTGGACAAGTGACAAAACAGCTGGACAGTATTGTTAATGATTTAAAAGGCAAGCTTGAAGAAGTAACCGGCGGCGATACAGAGGGTTTCTGGCAAGCGGTCAAAGACTTCTTTACTAATTTAATTGATTCGATTAGAGGTTTATTCAGCTAAAATATTTTATAAATAGCTTCAGTATGTGAGGGAATTGCATACTGAAGAATTTTTTTTATTAGCAGCATAGTAATAATAGGGAATAGCAATGAGCTTGGTTATACAACCAAGCTGGATGTAGTATATTGCAGGGCGCTTTTTTCTAATGGAGGAAGCGCTTAAATTGTTATATAATAGGTAGAACTAGTGAGATTGGGGGAATTCAATGAGCAAATTATTTAAGTATATAAATCTATATAAATATGCAATGTATGTTGCACTATTTTTAATGATTGTAGAATTAATTGTAGAGCTTGTTCAACCTGTAATTATGGCTAAAATCATTGATGATGGTATTGTAGCCGGGGATATGGAAACAATCTATATTTATGGCGGCTGGTTATTATTTATAACGGTTATTGCATTTATAGCGGGGATTAGCAGCTCTTTCTTCGCCTCGCATGTGAGCCAGGGGGTAGGCCATGATATTCGAAAGGATATGTTCCATCATATCCAGATGTTTTCTGCGATGAAGATACAGAAGTTCCAAACATCCTCTCTACTCACTAGAATGACCAATGATGTTTCACAAATTCAAGGTTTGCTTTTTGGATTTATGCGTATTATGCTTCGAGCTCCATTATTTATAGTTTTTGGAATTGTTATGTCTTTTACAATAAACCCTTCGTTGGCTGTGATTTTGCTAGCAACAATTCCGCTCTTAATGATAATCATGCTGACCTTAATGAAGAAAGGTATGAGGTTGTTCCGATCTGTACAAGAAAAGTTAGATAGTGTGAATCAGATTGTACGGGAAAATTTGTTAGCAATTAAGCTCGTAAAAGCTTTTCATCATATTACATATGAAAACAACCGTTTTTCAAAAATAAATAACCGTCTGAAGGATCAAAATAAAAAAGCATTATGGGTAATGGAAATCGTGATGCCAATTGTCATGCTGATCATGAATCTGGCTTTAATTGTTTTATTATGGTTTGGATCGGTACAATTAGAGATGAATGGTGCACAAGCGGGTGAAGTGGTTGCAATTATAAACTATGCGACCAGAATGTTAGCATCATTTGGTGTCTTTTCTTTCCTTCTAATGAATCTCACTCGCGGAAGAGCTTCAGCTGCACGCATCAATGAAGTGTTGGCTGAAAGTCTGGATGATGAAGTGAAAGAAATACCCCAATGGCATAAGATACAAGGTGCAATTGAGTTTGAACATGTATCTTTTTGTTATCCAAATATGAGGAAAGAATCACTGCATGATATCAACTTTGATATCAAGCCAGGAGAAAAGGTCGGGATATTAGGGGAAACTGGTTCTGGAAAGACAACACTCCTCCATTTGATTCCATACTTATATCATAAAACGAGTGGCGAAATTTATATTGATAAACAGCCTATTGAGGTATGGGGAAATCAGGTTCGTCTTGATATAACTTTAGTGCCGCAAGAAGGTTTTTTATTCTCTGGAACCATTAAAGATAATATCTCCTGGGGGAACGAGCAATTATCGATGGAAGAAATCGAACAAGTAGCAAAAGAAGCACAATTAGATTCATTTGTTCAAACATTACCAGCCAAATACGACACTGTAATCGGACAGCGTGGTGTCAACCTGTCTGGCGGCCAGAAGCAGCGTCTCTCGATTGCACGTGCTTTAGCAGATAATCCGTCTATCTTATTGTTAGATGACAGCACTAGTGCCCTTGATGCAACAACAGAAAAGCATGTCTTAGAAGCAATACGCAGACGAAAATGTACCACTTTTATTGTGTCACAGAAGATCAGTTCAGTGGTTGATGCCGATCAGATTCTTGTGTTAGAGAAAGGCACTGTTAAAGGACAAGGAACACATGAACAATTAGTACAATCACTCCCTCTTTACCAAAAAATGTGGGAATCACAAAGAAGGGAAGGTGTATTGATGGATGATTAATCGAAAAAGAAACCCGCAAACTAGCCCGCCTGTTTCACCGCATCTTCCTGTGAAAAGGGCGAAAGTGAAAAATTTAAAAGGCACGGTACTTAGAATATGGAGTTATATGGCTACAGATCGATTGTTATTTTGGCTTGTCCTCTTATTTGTTATTTTTAGTGCGTTACTTTCATTACTTGGACCTTATTTTATTGGTTTAGCAGTGGATGTAATGACAGGAGCTGTGAGTCAATTCAGCTTTATCCAAATCCTTCTCATTCTGGCTGCTGTATTTATTTTACAATCAGTTACACTAGCATTGCAAAACTATTGGATGATTGATATTGCACAACATACCGTTTATTTAATGCGGAAGGAATTATTTGAACATGTTTTAAAACTGCCCATATTATTTTTTCAGAAATCCCAAAGCGGGGACTTGATGAGCCGACTAACAAATGATATTGAAAATATTAGCAGGACATTAAATACAGCAGTTATTCAATTAACAACTAGTGTTCTGACATTAGTTGGAACATTAGTTGTAATGTTTTGGCTTAGCCCGCTGTTAACATGGATGACTCTCCTGATTGTACCACTCATGTTTTTTGGAATGAGATGGATTACGAAACGAACAGGTAAGTATTTTAAGGAACAGCAAAGGGAATTAGGGGAAATGAATGGATTCCTGGAAGAAACGCTGTCAGGTCATACAATGGTTAAATTATTTCATCAGGAACATCGAGTGATTAATCAATTTCAGAATCATAACGAAAAGTTAAGAGAAGCAGGTTACTGGGCTCAAGTATATTCTGGTTTCATTCCTAAACTAATGAATACCTTAAATAATTTTAGTTTTGCCATAATTGTCGGAATTGGCGGCTGGGTGGTTCTGTCAACAAATGCAACGGTGATATCTATTGGCGTTATCGTAACATTTACAACATATGCAAGACAATTTACACGCCCGTTAAATGATTTAGCTAACCAATTTAATACGATATTATCTGCAGTGGCAGGGGCAGAAAGAGTTTTTGTTATATTAGATGAGCAACAAGAAGAAGGTAATGATAATAAAAAGCGTATAGAAAAATTAAATGGGGATGTTGTATTCAAACAAGTTTCCTTTGCTTATAATAATGAAGAGAAAGTATTGGATAAGATATCATTTCATGCGGAGCCTGGTCAGACGGTGGCACTAGTAGGACCTACTGGTGCGGGAAAGACAACTGTTATTTCCTTGATAACACGTTTTTATAAGGAACAGACAGGTAATATCTTAGTAGATGGGCACGATATTAACCATCTGTCAAATGAAAGCTTAAGAGAAAACTTAGGTATTGTTTTACAAGATGCTTATTTATTTGATACAACAGTAAGAGAAAATATACGGTATGGCAAATTAGACGCAACGGACGAGGATGTAGAGAATGCTGCTAAAATGGCAAATGCTCATTTCTTTATTGAACAATTGCCGGATAAATATGATACATTGTTAGAAGGAAACGGTCATGGTATAAGTCAGGGCCAGCGCCAATTAATTTCGATTGCCCGAGCAATGCTTCGTAATCCGTCTATCTTGATTTTAGACGAAGCAACGAGTAGTATTGATACGATTACCGAATTAAAAATCACAGAAGCATTAAACCGGTTAATGGAAGGAAAGACTAGCTTTATTATTGCACATAGATTAAATACGATTGAGGAAGCAGATCTTATTTTAGTGTTAAAAGAAGGTAAGATTATTGAGAGAGGCACTCATCATTCATTATTACAGCAAAAAGGATTTTATGCTAACCTTGTTAAAACACAAACAGTAAAAGAAGCATGATCCAAAGAATTTACGTCATGGAGGTGATTGTAATGACGGATGATAGACAAAAACAAGAATTGAAAGATGAACAAAATCGTGTCAATAAAGTGGTAGAAGAAATTAAAAGGAAAATGGGTATATTACGATCACGTGCATCCAACTTGAAGCAGGACGTTATCGATATTAGGCGGGATTTCTGGGAAGACGTTACGGTTAACATAGAAGAAATGGATGATAAAATAGAGACCGAAGCGAGTATTAAGCAACAAGCTGAATTTTTATCTGAACGGGAAAGAAGCCATGGGCAGGTGAGTGAACGATTAGATATTCTTGATCGCTTAAAGGACTCGCCATATTTCGGCAGAATTGATTTTCAAGAAGAAAGTGAGTCAAATGAGCAGCCAATATATATAGGGTTAGCCTCAGTACTTGACGATGCGGAAGAGAATTTCCTTGTACATGACTGGAGAGCGCCTATTGCGAGCATGTACTACGATTATCCGCCAGGACCGGCAAGTTACGACACTGTTCAAGGAAATATTTCCGGGGAAATAACATTAAAACGTCAATATATTATACGTAATGGCGAATTAAAAGGAATGTTTGACACAGGATTGACTATTGGTGACCATCTCTTGCAAAAAGTGTTAGGTAATCAGGCGAGTACGAAAATGAAGAGTATCGTTTCCACTATTCAAAGAGAACAAAATCAAATAATTAGAAACGAAAAAAGTAAGGTATTAGTGGTCCAAGGTGTTGCGGGGAGCGGCAAAACTTCTGCGGCATTACAACGTGTTGCTTATTTGTTATACCGATATAGAGAGACTTTAACATCGGAACAAATCGTATTATTTTCACCTAATCCATTGTTTAATAGTTATGTTGCAACAGTCCTTCCTGAGCTTGGCGAAGATAATATGAAACAGATGACATTTTATCAGTTTTTACATCGCCAGTTAGATGACAGCTTTCAATTAGAGACACCATTCGAGCAAATGGAGTACTATTTAAGAAAAGATGGAAAAGACTATGATACGAGAGTAGAAGCAATGCATTATAAGGCAAGTTTAGACTATAAAAGATTATTGGATAAATATTTGGATGACTTAGGCGAAGCAGGCATTGTATTTCGTAATATCTCATTCCGTGGGGAAATTATTATTTCCAAGAAGGCGATTGAACAATATTTCTATCAAACAGAGCGCACTTTATCTATTCCCGACCGTCTGGAAAAAGTAGCGAATTGGCTTTTACTCCAATTAAAGAGGGTGGAGGAATATGAAAGAGAAAAAGATTGGGTGTTAGAAGAGAGTGAATTGCTGGATAAAGAAGACTATGTGGATGTTCATCAATCACTGCAAGAAGAACTAAGATTTACTGATGAAACCTTTGATGACTTTGATCGCGAGGAAGAACTTTTACGAAAACGAGTGGTTGCAAATAAGATGAAACCATTAAAGGTAAAAATCAGGAAACTTGCTTTTGTTGATACATTAAAAACGTTCCGTAAGTTATTTTATCATTATCGTACAATTGGTATGGACGAATCATTACCAGACAGATGGACGGATATATGTCAATTAACAGATGAATATCTAAAAGATAGATATTTAACATGGGAAGATGCTACCGGTTATATCTATTTTGAAAAATGTATGCTTGGATTCCACTCTCAACGAACAATTCAGCACTTGTTTATTGATGAAGCGCAAGATTATTCACCATTTCAGTTTGCACTGGTGAAGCGTATGTATCCTGTTAGCAGAATGACATTGCTGGGTGATATTAACCAGGCGATTTATGCACATGCAGTGAGAGAAGAAACACTTTTATCAGATAAATTCTCTGAAAAACATGAACGAATTGTATTAACGAGAAGTTATCGTTCAACAAAACCAATTGTCTCTTTCACTAAAGCGTTTATGCCAAATGGAGACTTGATTGAACCTTTTGAAAGAGAAGGTGACTTGCCAGTCTTAATGGAAGTAGACCAACCTGAAATTGCCGTAGAAAAAATTGTCTCGAAAATCCAGGAATATCTTGCAGAAGGGCAAGAGACTGTTGCAATAATCGGTAAAACAATGGAAGAGTGCAGATTGTTACACGCGTTATTGAAACAACGTTTACCTGTTCACTTAATGACACAGGAAACACATACATTTAATAAGGGGATTGTCGTTATTCCTGCTTATTTAGCTAAGGGAATTGAATTTGATTCAGTAGTTATTGCCGACGCATCTGATGAGAATTACCATAACGATCTTGAACGAAACTTATTCTATACAGCATGTACGCGTGCCATGCACCACTTAGCGCTATTCTCAGTCGGACGTCCAAGCCGATTTATTGAGCAAGTACCAAAAAACGATTTTCTCCATTTCAAAATACATGAAATTGCAGTACGAAATAATGAGTAAAATGACCGGTTATACCGGTCATTTTTTGATTTTAGCAGAATAAACAATTTATCTAAGATAATAATAAGCATAACATTTCTCAATTTTATTCATATATGGCAAGATAATATAGTAACTAAACAAAGGGGAGGAATAACAATGGTAACAAGTTTACAAGCAACAACAACACTACATAATGGTGTGAAGATGCCTTGGTTCGGACTAGGAGTTTTTCAAGTTGAGGATGGAGAAGAAGTGATTAATTCTGTTAAATGGGCATTGGAACACGGCTATAAAAGCATTGATACAGCAGCAGTTTATAAAAATGAAGAAGGTGTAGGTCAAGCAATCAAAGAATCCGGTATTCCTCGTGACGAATTGTTTATCACATCTAAACTATGGAATGGTGATCAAGGCTATGAGGAAACATTAAAAGCATTTGAAACATCATTAGAAAAGCTTGGATTAGAATATCTCGATCTATATTTGATTCACTGGCCAGTACCAAGCCAGAATAAATATAAAGAAACATGGAAAGCAATGGAACAGCTTTATAAAGACGGGAAGATTCGTGCAATTGGTGTAAGTAACTTCAAGGAACACCACCTGGAAGATCTTTTAACAGAAGCTGAAGTAGTACCAATGGTGAACCAAGTTGAATATCATCCACACCTGCAACAAAAAAGCTTGCATGAATTTTGCAAAAAACATCAAATTCAATTAGAAGCATGGTCTCCGTTAAAACAGGGCCAAATCTTAGCTGATCAAACATTAACGAAAATCGCTGAGCGTCATGGCAAATCCACTGCACAAATAATTTTAAGATGGGACCTCCAAAATGAAGTAGTTACCATTCCTAAATCAGTGAAAAAGCACCGTATTCATGAAAATGCTGATGTTTTTGATTTTGAATTATCAGATGAGGAAATGAAACTCATCGGTGAGATGAATAAAGAAGAACGTATTGGCCCAGATCCGGACGTTTTTGATAAAAGATAATATATAAGTGAAAAAAGTATCTAGATAAACTAGATACTTTTTTCTGTTTTGCGGTTGAACAGATGAAACGAATAAGCTATCGTAGTAATAGAGAGACAACAAAGAGGGGGTTTTGATTATGGCATTTGTAATTACAGAACCATGCCAAATCGAAAAAGCAGGGGAATGTACAACAGTTTGTCCTGTTGACTGCATTAAAGAAGGTCCGGACCAATTTTATATAGATCCAGATATCTGCATTGATTGTGGCGCATGTAAAGCCGTTTGTCCGGTTGATGCAATAGAGGAAGAATATGATCTTACACCAGAACAAGAAGTGTTTTTAGAAAAAGCAGAGGCGTTTTTTGCTAATAAATAAAATTAAAGCTGCCACATGGATAGTGGCTGCTTTATTTTTTCTCTAAAGGGATAGGCAGGTAAACTAGTATAGTCAAGTTGCAGAAAAGTATTAAAGTGATAGAAAAGTGTTACATTAGTTACCATCGTTATTCAAAAAAGTATGATTGTTATTTAGCCGAAACTCCGTTAAAGTGTAATTATGAAAACGCTTTATAAAAAGAGGTGGAAAAATGCTTAATCAACAAAAATTTCTATATCCAAGTGCAGAATTTGGTATCCATCCATTTTGGTTCTGGAATGGGGAAATGGAAGAAGCAGAAATTGAACATCAGATTAACGAGATGGCAGATAAACATGTGACAGGTTTCTTTCTTTGTGCAAGACAAGGGATGACTGTTCCTTATTTATCCGAAGAATGGTTTGATAAGGTAAATTATGCTATCGAAGTCGCTGAGAAGAATGGTATGCATGTATGGTTATATGATGAATATCCATACCCGAGCGGAATTGCAGGTGGAGAAGTAACATTAGAGCATAAGGATGCGAAACAATCGATTCTTACACATAACATGAAGGTGGCAGATGGGGGAGGGAAATTTTCAGCCGAACTGCCTTGGGGTAAAATTCTGTTTGCTAAAGCTGTGCCAGTCGATCATCAAACAGGTCACCTTAATTGGGAAGAAGCAATTGATATCAAACAATATATTGGCAATATTCAATTAGATCATGTTTATCAAAAAACCGGCTTAACAGCATACAATCAAAGGAGATACTTTACTTACGATCCTAAACGTTTCCTTACTTGGGAGGTGCCTGCAGGACAATGGCAAATTCATTGCTTTATGGAAGAGGAAATCAGTGACTTTAAATATTATGGCACATATGTTGATCCACTACACAAAGATGCGATTAAGACTTTTATAAGAGTAACGCATGAAAAGTACTTAGAAAAGGTCGGCAATCATTTTGGCAAAACGATTAAAGGGATGTTCACAGATGAAACACATTTATTGGGAGAACTCCCATGGTCCCCTCAGCTTGTCCCATATATTCAGGAACACTATGGCTATGATATTCGTGATCATTTACATAAATTACTCTTTGATGATGAAAATGCTGCCATGGTCCGTTATCAATATTATCAATCCATTCATGAAATGTTGAGGGACGTTTATCATAAACAGATCCATGATTGGTGTGAGACAGAAGGGATACAATATGTTTCCGAAGTGCCATCAGCAAGAATGTCAGCCCAAGTGTACAGTCATGTACCAGGAGGAGACAGTTCCCATGAGAAGCTCGGCCGGTCATTAGATTGGATTTTAAAAAGGTATTTCTTTAGTCTTCGTGCCAATCCGAAAATGATAAGTGCACTTAGTAATCAATTAAACCGTGACAGGGCCTTAATAGAATGTTTTCACAGTGTAGGCTGGTCGATGACAATGCAAGATGCCAAATGGATGATTGACCGAATGGTTGCGCTAGGGATAAACTTCTTTAATTTTCATGCCTTTTTCTATACATTAAATGGACTGGTTAAACATGATGCACCACCATCCCAATTTTTACAGAACCCATATTGGGAGCATTATCGCTTGTTAGGTGATTATGTATCAAGAATCAGCTATCTAATGAGCCAAGGAACGGTTGTAAGAGAAATAGCAGTATTGGATCCAACAACAAGTCTATGGGTGAAAATGGCAAATCCATTTATGAAGTTCTCTTATGTAGGAAATGATGATAAGGAAAAAGCACAATTAGAAAAATTAAAAAATACATGGCGTGATATTTGCCTAAGTTTAACGAAAAATCACCACGACTACGACCATTTAGATCCAGAGATTTTAGCACAGGCACAAATATCTGAAGGAAACATAGTGATTGGTAAAGCACGTTATTCAATCTTAATTCTTCCGCCGATAACAAATTTAGAGAAGTCAGCATGGCTTAAAATCAAACAATTTATGGAACAAGGTGGTGTTGTCATAGCGAACGGCTTATTACCATATGAAAATATTGAAAGTGACCCAGCAGTATTAACTGAGATGGAAACTTACTTTAATACGGATTCAATAGATTTGTTGGACTTTTGGCAAAATAGCAGTGATGATAAAGTGTTGGCACATTCGCAATATCATACTTATTTCATTAAACAAGGTAATGAAGAATGTGAGCGGTTACATGAAATTATTGAACAATTTCGGACAAACAAAGTTCAGTTTCGTGTAGAAGATGGTACGCAAAGTTTCCTTATGCAGCATCGACAATATGATGATGGATCAGATCTTATTTTTCTTACCAATCAGGAAAACGGAAGACACCGTACAACACTATACTACCAAGCAGGCTCAGTGGAAAAGGAGTTTCTAAAAGTAGATATAGAAACAGGTCAGGTGCAATCATTGCCTGTCACACGATCAGAAAATCGCTGGGAACTTCCACTAACTTTTGTACCATATCAATCTTATTTAATAAAAGTAATTGATAAGGAAGCAAAACAGGATAGCATACAAGAAACAGCCGGCCAATTAATCATTTTGGCAAAGCAAAAGAGCTGGGATTTAACATTAGATCAGCCAAATATATTAAGGTTATCCGATTTTGAAATGACGATTCATTATAAAGAAAATATAACAGGAACAGTAGAAGCGAAGACTTTTATTGACCAGTGTGAGGATCTATCCAAAACTTGTAATTTACCTGTTCAATTTTCGCAGATTTTTGGAACGCCGATGGAATTGAGTCTTCCATATCCGCTGAATGTAAGTTATGTGAAATTGTTTCAAATTGAGCAAATGTCTAGTGAATGTTTCCTATTAATCGATAAAAATGCTGTCTCTGACGGATTAAGTATTTATATTAATGATAAAAAAGTAAATTGGTCAGCATTCAACCAACAATTTTTCTATGATCATACCAATATCGTGGCAGATATTAGTGAACTAGTGAAACAAGGAGAGAACAGTGTAGAGGTAAAAGGACAAATCGAAAAAGATTGGGATGGCGTAGTCGATCCAATTTATTTACTAGGAGATTTTGGCGTTGTATATAGTGATACAGTACCTGTCATAACGAAAACCCCTGAAAAAACATCATCACTTAAACAACCATATGCTGGATTGCCGCATTATGCTGGAAGCCTTACTTTCACCAGCTCATTCGAGTGGAAAGGTGATAATAATGAAACATATCAATTACGGATAAAAGATTTAGATGAAGTGCATGATGCAGTCGAAATTTCATTGAATGGTATATCACTTGGTGTAAGAGCATGGTCACCATATGACACGATTGTAAAAGGTGATCAATTAAAACAAGGAATAAATGTACTAACCATTAAGGTGAAAAATACATTAGTCGGTTTGTTAGAAGGTAAGTATTTTGATTATGAGGAACATGTCTTAAAAGAGGTACGAACAGTCAAAAGGGAGGAGGAATAAGTTTTGACAGTAAATCAGTCCCCAAATGTTATCGTTGTATTTACTGACCAGCAAAGATGGGATACGACAGGTGTTCATGGCAATCCGTTAGATTTAACGCCAAACTTTGACCAAATGGCAGGAGAAGGAACACATCTGTATAATGCTTTCACTTGTCAGCCAGTTTGTGCCCCGGCTAGATCTTGTTTTCAAACAGGAAAGTTTGCAACAGAAACAGGCTGTTATCGAAATTCCGTTCCACTGCCTGATGATGAAAAAACATTAGCACATTACTTTAAGGAAAACGGTTACTACACTGGTTATATAGGTAAGTGGCATCTTGCTGCAGAAGAACCAGTTAGTCGAAAGAGACAAGGAGGCTATGACTATTGGCTTGCGGCCAACGGGCTTGAGCATACTTCTGAACCGTATAAAACAACCGTATATGATAATGAGCAGAATCCTGTAGAATTACCAGGTTATCGTGTTGATGCATTAACAGATGCAGCCATTCGGTTTATTGATGATAGGGAAAAGCAAGCAAACCCATTTTTCCTTTTTCTGTCTTACTTGGAACCACACCATCAGAATCGAACAGATAATTATCCAGCACCAGATGGGTATGAGGAAAAATATACAGCAAAGTGGATTCCGCCAGACTTGCAAGCATTGGGTGGAACAAGTGCACAACACTTAGGTGGTTATTATGGAATGGTAAAAAGAATTGATGAGGCATTAGGCAGAATTTTAGATACATTAAAAAGCCTGGGGATTAGAGAAGAAACGATCGTTTTATTCACATCAGATCATGGCTGTCATTTTAAAACGAGGAATCATGAATATAAACGGTCTTGTCATGAAAGTTCCATTCGTATACCAACAGCTATTACAGGTCCAGGATTTTTCCACGGTGGGAAGAAAAAGGAATTAGTCAGTTTAATCGATTTTCCGCCAACCTTGTTAGATGCTGCAGGGATTAAGGTTCCAGAGCAAATGTCAGGTCATTCTTTTCTTCCGTTAGTCAATCAGGAGGCTGGTGACTGGGAAAATGAAGTATTCATTCAAATAAGCGAATCACAAGTTGGGCGGGCGATACGGACAAACCGATGGAAGTATAGTGTTTCTGATCCAGATGCAGATAGAATATATGATGCTAGCTCGGATCGGTATGTTGAAGAATTTCTGTATGATTTAGCAGCAGATCCTTATGAGTTAACTAATTTAATTGGTTTCCGTTCCCACCAGAAAGTTGCAGAAGTCCTCCGGGGAAAATTACTAAAGAAAATTATACAAATGGAGAATGAAACACCTGTTATTCAACCTGCAGCTCCTAAGGAAAGTGGGCAAAGAGGAGTAATGGATGAAGAAGTTTGGCTTTAAATGAATGAATGGAAAGGCTGTTGATAAGTATAACACTCAACAGCCTTTTCTCTTAGGTCTTCGTTGACAAAGCATACTTGGATAAGCTAGTTGTTTTCACTCTGGATAATATCAGGATTCCAATAATTGCTCCACTTATACTGCTGACAAGGAAACCTGGTAAAAATGCTATGGCACCAACAGATGTGCCCATTAACAGGTAAGCGAAAGGAACGGATAATAATGCACCGATTATACCGGTACCAACAACTTCGCCAATCCCAGCCATTATTTTATTATTCGTAACTTTAAAAACTATTCCGGCTAATAATGCACCAATCATCCCCCCTGGAAAAGCAAGCAATGTACCTATGCCTAATAAATTGCGCAAAAGGCCGATAGCAAAAGCAATAATTACTGCAGGGACAGGTCCTAGTGTAACAGCTGCCATCACATTTACCGCATGTTGTACAGGGAAAGCTTTTGCAATTCCTGTTGGAAACCATAAAAATTGTGAACCTAATGTTCCTATCGCAACAAATACTGCCATCATTGTAAGTAATGTCGTTCTTTTTCTCATTTCGTTCCACCTTCCATCAATGTTTGGTTATACTAACATAAGGGAAAATTTAAAAAAACCAGATCTTTAATTAAGACCTGGCTTCGCATACAAATTGGTATGGACAGCTACTTCCCTCCGCTGGTATAAACCAGATCAGGTCTTAAGAGTTAAAAAGCTTGAAGCGCGCTTTTCTCTCAGCCTATGCTTATAGGCACCCCTAGTAGTAATCATATTTAACTTAAAGAAAATTCTAACATACAAGAAGTAAATGTCAATAATATGATTGTTTTGAATTCGAGATAATAATAAGGTAAAATAAATAGATACTTAAAAATATTACTTCTTTAGAAAGAGGAGGATCATTGATGGAGCTTAAAGGTTTGCATCACGTATCTGCCATAACAGCCAATGCGAAAAATAATTATGATTTTTATACCCAGATATTAGGATTGCGTTTAGTCAAGAAATCTGTCAATCAAGATGATACGAGCATGTATCATCTGTTCTATGCAGATGAAATAGGAAGACCAGGAACTGATTTAACGTTTTTTGAGATAGTGGGTGCAGGGCATACGTATCCAGGGAACAACAGTATCTCCGCTACCTCATTAAGGGTGCCTGATGATGATGCATTAGTCTATTGGATAGATCGCTTTAATGAAATGGATGTAGAAAACAACGGAATAGAAGAACAATTTGGGAGAAAAGTAATTCATTTTAAAGATCATGAGGACCAACGACTAGTTCTTGTTTCCGATCAAACGAATGAGGGTGTCGCAGGTGGGATTCCTTGGTCTAATAGTGTTGTGCCAAGAGACATGGGAATTACAGGACTTGGACCAGTGAAATTAACCGTTCCTGATTTAGAACCAACTGAGCGGATTTTAACAGGTGTGCTGAGCTTTCGTAAAACAGGAGAATACACTTCACCTGTAACAGACATGCCAAAGATTCAAGTATATACAACAGGAAAAGGTGGGACTGGTGCAGAGTTACATGTGGAAGTTCGGCCACACTTACAAAAAGAGCGTCCGGGCAGAGGCAGTGTCCATCATGTTGCATTAAGAGTAGAAGATGAAGTGGAATTAAATGAATGGAAAAAGCGTATCAGTCAAGAACGCTTACCAAACTCAGGGGTTGTTGATCGCTATTACTTCAAGTCATTATACTTCAGAGAACCTAATGGTATTCTTATTGAATTGGCAACAGATGGTCCAGGGTTTGCCACAGATGAAGATATCGAACATTTAGGTGAACAAATTGCTTTACCACCATTTTTAGAGCGTGATCGGGAAGAAATTGAAGCAAAATTAAAACCATTAGACACAAAAGAGAAATAGTATAGGAAGAAGAGAAATGGTTTGTTCTCTGTATTTTAGCACCTTCTTTATCCAGGTGCTTTTATTTTTGGGAAAATCATAAATGACACAGTGGTCTTACTGCCGAACTCCTTTTTCCTTCGCATTGCAAAAATGTATTAATTACGAAAAAAAGTATAATTGTCAAAACTATGTGGATTAGTTAGAGTGTAATGTAAGCGCTATCTAATTTGGGAACGAGGAGGTATTTATTTAAATGGAAGAAATTGCATCAGGTAAAAAGGATCCACGAGTGCGTGAATATATAACACCGAAAAATATTTTGTGGAAAACAGATAGTAATCAGTCGAGAATAGATAATGAACAATTACTGTTAGAGGATAGAGAGTCACAGGTATTAATTACGCCAGAGAAGCCCGTTGTAATGAGCCATGAGGGCAGTTCACCGGCAATCCTTTTAGATTTTGGTGTTGAACTGCATGGAGGTATTCAATTAGCGGTGTGGAACATTGTAAAATCTGGTGAACTAATAAAAAGTGCGAAGGTAAGAGTGCGGTTTGGTGAATCTGCAATGGAGGCAATGAGTGATATTGGGGGGAATACTAATGCTACCAATGATCATGCAATGAGAGACCAAATCGTTGATATAAGTTTTCTGGGAATGAATGAAATTGGCAATACAGGCTTTCGTTTTGTAAGAATTGATTTACTGGAATCTGATTGCTTTATCCAGATTAATACAATCAAGGCTATCTTTATTCATAGGGACTTAGAATTTCAAGGCTCTTTTCACAGCGATGATAAGCTTTTGAATCAGATTTGGCAGACAGGTGCCTATACAGTTTATCTAAATATGCAGGAATACCTTTGGGATGGGATTAAACGAGACCGAATGGTATGGATTGGTGATATGCATCCTGAAGTATCAACAATACAGGCTGTTTTTGGAAACCATCAGATTGTTCCAGAGAGTTTAGATTATGTAAGGGACCGCACACCATTACCGCAGTGGATGAATACATTTCCCAGTTACTCTGCGTGGTGGATTATTATTCAACATGATTGGTTTATGTATACAGGTAATGTAGATTATCTAAAGGAACAGAAGAGTTATTTAATCCGTTTGTTGGACCAAATGGGGGAACATATCGATAAGGACGGCCGTAATACAATGCCAAACCCATTTCTTGATTGGCCCTCTGTACATAATGAAGAGGGTGTTGCAGCAGGTGTTCATGCATTATATGTACTAGCAATCAAAAAAGGTGCCTTTTTATGTGATTATTTGGAAGAAACAGAGGCAAGTCAACGTTGTCATCTCTATTTAGCTAATTTAATGAAAAGAAAGGTATACCATGGAAAGAGCAAACAAGCAGCAGCAGTGTTGGCTCTTGCAAATATCATTGATCCAGAAAAAGCGAGTCAGGAAGTGATTGCTGTTGACGGGGCGAAAGGGATGTCTACATTTTATGGCTATTATATCTTATTAGCGAAAGCAATGGCAGGAGAGATGACTGAAACGCTCCGAATGATAAGGGAATATTGGGGCGGAATGCTGCAGCTCGGTGCGACAACATTCTGGGAAGATTTTAATATGGAATGGCTCAACAATGCAGCGAGAATAGATCAACTGACACCAAAGAACAAGATTGATGTCCATGGTACTTATGGCGATCATTGCTATGCAGGTTATCGTCACAGTTTATGTCATGGCTGGGCATCCGGCCCAACGGCTTGGCTTTCGCGTTACGTGTTAGGAATTAAAATAGTCACTCCTGGCTGTAAGGAGATAAAAATTGATCCATCGCTTGGAGATTTACAATGGGTGGAGGGAACTTTCCCTACACCCTATGGAGCAATCGATGTAAAGCATGAAAGGCAATCAGATGGCAAGATAAAATCAACCATCGAAGCGCCTGATGAAGTACACATTTTAAGGTAAGGGAGATGGGAAAATGGGAAAGGGTAAAGTATGGCCGCCGGAATGGAAAAAGTTTAATGACAGGATTACCGGAATACCAACCATTCAGTTAACCAATTACACTGGGCACAGTCATCATTTTTATTTTACGGAAGATGGCTGGTATGATAACGATCGTAAATTGTTATTTTGTTCGGACCGAAATAATAAAACGGATTTATTTAGTGTGGATACAGAAACAGGTGTGATCACCCAGCTAACTGATCATCAGAAAACATATGGGAGTCTGAATCCATGTCTGCACCCGGATCAGAAGATGGTTTATTTTCGTAGAGATGATCAAATCATATCATTAGATTTAATAACACTGGAAGAGCAGACAATCTATGAAAAACCGAGCGCACTGCTTGGCGGAAATTTAAACTGTACGGCAGATGGCAAATATTTAGTTACCTGTCAAAGAGAGAATATGTCGGATAGAGTTTATACTGATCTAGGTAATGGCTATATCGGCCATCGAGAGTTAATGGAGGCAAGGCCGGAATCTGCCATTATTAAAATAGACTTAGCAACAAAAGAAATGGTAGAAGTTTTCCGGGAAAATAACTTTATTACACATATTAACACATCACCTATAAGACCTGAGTTAATTACATTTTGTCATGAAGGTCCTTGGCAATTAGTTGATCATCGCATCTGGGGACTTAATCTGGAAACAGGTGAAGCATGGAAAATCCGTGTAAGAAAAGAAGAGCAAGAGATGGTTGGTCATGAATACTGGTATCAAGATGGAGAAACAATCGGATATCATGGATTTAGGAAGGATCGTACAGGATTCTTTGGCAAAATTAAATATGATAATACAGAGGAAGAAGAAGTCGAATTTGATTTTGTTAATTGGCATGCCTTCTCCAATGATTTTAACAAAGTGGTTGTAGATGGTCGTGCGCCAATAGAACATATTGTTATCTGGTATAAGAAAAACGGCTTTTTCTCACATCCGAAAGTGTTATGTGAACATCGTTGCAGTTTTCATACCCAAAAAGTCCATGCACATCCGAGATTTACTTCAGATGGATCTAAACTGGTCTACACAAGTGACCGGAATGGATATGCTAATATCTATTTAGTAGAAGTTCCTAAAAGTGCCCGAGATTTACCGGACTTTGTTAAGTAAGAAAATCCTCCTCTGGCTATGCTATAATATATCAATAGCTAAAGGAGGATTTTTTATGTCTTTTATACCAAAAGCATTATGTCTGGATATGGATGGTACATTGTTAAATAATCACAATAAAATAACGGAAAGAACACTTGATATTATTGAAGAAATTAGAAATAAGGGGATCAAAGTTTTTATAGTTACAGGTCGTTCTTTAGAAGAGATATATGATGCAGTACCAGGGGAGATAAAATTAGATGGGGTAGTGACAGCAAATGGAATGATAACACATGTCAATGGGAAGAGAGTGTTAGAACATGAATTATCCCGTTCCGTTGTGGCAAAAGTAATTGAATCTGCGAGCGCTCATCATATATATTATGAAGTACACCCGAACGATGGACGAAGACTAGCCTTTGAACAGGATAAAGCCTATATGACAGAAATGATTGATAGTAAGAAACCGGAAGAAGTAGGAATAAATGAATGGATAGATCGTGAAACAGCTATTCATGAGAATGATATCGAATGGATTACAGAATTACCTAGCCAAAAATATTCGAAAATTTACTGTTTTAGTCCTAGTCATGAGACAATGAAACATTGGATCAGAGAGTTAGAAGCGATGAAAAAAGAAGAAGATTTTACTACATCTTCCTCATCTTATCATAATGTTGAAGTCATGGTGGCAGGAGTGAATAAAGCGACAGGTATTAAAGCATTGCTTGATTTATATGATATTAAATCAGACGAAACAATGGCTATTGGCGATAGCAATAATGATTTGCCAATGATGCGATTTGTCGGATATCCTGTAGCAATGAAAAACGGAACGGATCAAATGAAAGAAATAGTGAAAGAAATAACGAGCTATTCTAATGATGAAGAAGGAGTATATCATTACTTAGCCGAATATTTCTCTTTAAAGGGGAATTAAGTAAGGAACTTTCCTTGCTTGATTTCTTTGTTTGTTTTGGGCATATGTTATGTTAAAATAAACAGAAACAAAAATAAACAAAAGTCGAAGTTTTTTTGAAAAGGTGGGCTGTTTCATGTTAGTAGCGGAAAGACACCAACGCATTGTAGAAGAAGTAAATAAAAGAAAGAGCGTACGGGTATCAGAACTAGCAGCACTCTTCTCAGTAACAGATGAAACAATCAGAAGAGATTTGGAGAAATTAGAAAAAGAAAAGAAACTGGCACGCAGTCACGGTGGAGCCGTTAGTATAAAACCAATTGCTGACGAGCTGGAGATATCTTTTCACGAACGGGAAATTATACATATTGAAGAAAAGAAACAAATAGCTAAGGAAGCAGTTAAACATATTGTAGAATCCGACAAAATTTTATTAGATGCAAGTACGACTGCATGGTATGTTGCGCAAAACTTGCCAAATATTCCAATAACGGTATTAACTAATTCAGTAAATGTTGTGCTGGAACTCAGCAAAAAACAACACATAACGGTCATATCAACAGGTGGTACTTTGCTTGCACGCTCCTTGTCGTATGTTGGTCCATTAGCAGAAAGATCACTTGATTTATATCATGTAAATAAAGCTTTTCTCTCTTGTAAAGGGATCCACCTGGAGCGGGGAATTAGTGAGTCAAATGAACAACAAGCCCGCGTAAAGCAAAAGATGATAGAGATTGCAGACACAACCTATATTCTCGCAGACCATTACAAATTTCATACACAGGCATTTGCTCATGTAGCTGAGTTGGGACGAATTGAACGTATTATTACAGATTGCGAAGTATCTGATCAAGATGTAGAGCAATTAAAAGAGTTTGGATTACAAATAATGAAAGCAGGATAATGAGGTGCTCGTTTCTAAAATGGTAATAGGATAATTGCGGCCCACGAAGGGAAAGTAAGCATCAAGTATAGACCGTCTATGTGTGGATAAACTAAGCTTTGATTAAGTTTTCTTAACGAATCTGGAAGGAGGTTTATCCCATGAAGACAGTTAGAGATGTTATGACAGAAGATGTAGCAAGCTGCCGTATAGATGATTCCATTGCAATGGTTGCCCAATTAATGAAAGATAAGAACATTGGTGCTGTCCCTATTTGTGAAAATAGTCAAGATTTGCTTGGAATGGTAACAGACCGTGATTTAGTTATAAGAGGTTATGCGGAAAATAGAGATGCTGCAACACCTGTTAAAGAAGTAATGAGTGGCCAATTGTATAAAGTACAACCTGAAGCTACATTACAGGAAGCAAGTCAAATGATGGCCGATTATAAAATTAGGCGCTTACCTGTAGTAAATCAGGGGAAATTAATTGGTATGCTGTCATTAGGTGACTTATCATTAGACCAAATGTCAGATCAAGCTGCAGGAAGAGCGTTAGAAGAGATTTCTGAACATACAGATATTATCCATTAATTAGCGGAAAAAACGAACTAGCCCAACCTAGTTCGTTTTTTCCATCAGTGTTTTCTGTTTCAACTCGATTCTTTGGAATGCATGATAACATGTACCCATAATAATAAATGTGATGAAACTCCCGCTAAAAAAGATGATCGTCCCTGGAATTGAATTGCATGATATATAAAATGACAAACATACCTGCAACCATTGATATATTATGGAGCGGATGCAATAGCATAACAAAGAATGATTTTTTCCAAATATCGATAAACTTAATATTATAATGAACGAATGTTGGGAATACATAAAAAATCGTTAACATAATCGCAATCATAAATACGTATAAAGGTATTTTAATAATATCGTGAAATCCACCTTGAAATAACATAATATATTGATAATTGACGTAGAAAATAAAGCTGATACTGATAATGACTAAACCAAAGAGATTGCTTTTGAAAAATTCTTTTTTATAGTGACCCAGATACTTGAAAAGACAGGTTTGTCGATATTCCCCATAATCCATTGCCTAACTAATGCAAACATAGCAGCAGTAGCAGGAAAGAAACCGAACACTACCAGCCCCAGCAAACTAAATCCAATCCATAGCAGATTAACATAGGCAAATCGTGAAATC
The DNA here is from genome assembly GCF_042651765.1 of Gracilibacillus xinjiangensis. Classification (NCBI taxonomy): domain Bacteria; kingdom Bacillati; phylum Bacillota; class Bacilli; order Caryophanales; family Bacillaceae; genus Gracilibacillus; species Gracilibacillus xinjiangensis. Next base: position 497,905 of record NZ_JBHSDT010000004.1, read on the forward strand.
CATTCCGCAGCAGTAAATAATAAACTTCGCATAAGTGTAACCTCTTTCATAATTTTCTAATGTTATTTTAGCCCAGATTAACTGGAAAAACGTTGACTAGTCACAACAATTAAGCTTACGATAGTAGGAAAAATAAGTGGAGGGAACAAAATGTCTCAAGCGAGAAAAAATGTTCGGAAAGTTTTAGCCGGAAGTGACCATGCAAATATTGTGATTAAAAATGGTACCATTATTAATGTAATGACGAGAGAAATGCAGCAAAATATGGATGTTGCCATTATTGATAATCGTATTGCCTATATTGGGGATGCAAGTAAGCTGGTTGGAGAAGAAACAGAAATAATTGATGCGACAGGAAAATATATTGCTCCAGGCTTGATGGACGGACATATGCATGTAGAGAGTACCATGCTTTCTGTAACAGAATTTGCTAAAGCAGCATTAGTAAAAGGAACAACAGCTGTTTTTATGGATCCACACGAAATTGCTAACGTATTGGGAACCGAAGGAGTTCGTTTAATGCATGAGGAAGGAAAGCAATTGCCACTGAAAGTCTTCACAACCTTTCCGTCATGTGTGCCGGCAACAAACAATCTTGAAGATGCAGGCGCTTCTTTAGGTGTGAAAGATATTGAGTCAGGGCTGGAATGGGATGGAGTTGTTGGTTTAGGGGAGGTAATGAATTTCCCTGGTGTTGTATATGATGACCCGAAGATGATTGGAGAGATTGAGGCAACCATTCGAGCGGGAAAAACAGTGACAGGACATTTCCCTGATGGAACTAGTGAGATGCTGCAGGCATATATAGCATCAGGTGTTGATTCATGTCATGAGACAGTTACAAGGGAACAAGGATTAGAAAAAGCAAGACTTGGGATGCATATCATGATTCGTGAAGGATCCGCATGGCATGATGTGAAAGAAGTTATTAAAATTATTACAGAAGACGGCATTGACCCGTCCAATGTTTCATTAGTAACAGATGATGTATATCCCCAGACACTTGTGGATAAAGGACAGCTGAATCATGTTATTCGAAGAGCGATGGAAGAAGGGGTCGATCCAGTAACAGCAATTCAAATGGGGACAATTAATGTAGCAAGATATTTTCATATGGATAAAGAACTTGGCAGCATTACGCCAGGTAAATTAGCAGATATCATTATATTAAGTGATTTAGAGAAGGTAGAAGCAGAGACAGTTTTAACGAATGGTAAAATTATCGTACATAATAAAAAATTAGTTGCCCACATGCCAGAATATACTTATCCACAATTTGCGCTGGATACTGTAAAACTTAAGCGTCCCTTAGTTGCTGAAGACTTTTTATTCACAACTTCTGTGGATAAGTGTGTGGATATCAATGGAATCAGGATTATTGAAAATAGTGCAAGGACAGAGAAAATGACAGCAACTTTAGAGGTGACTAATGGTGTGATTCAGCCAAATCTTGAGCAGGACATTGTCAGACTTGCATGTATTGATCGACATCATCAGTCTGGCCAAATCTCGCTATCTTTTGCACAAGGATTTCAAATAAAGTCAGGAGCTGTCGCCTCAACTGTAGCACATGATAGCCACAACCTGTTAGTAATGGGGATAGATCCTGAAGATATGATGCTTGCTGCAAATACACTGGCAGAATCTGGCGGCGGGATGGTTGTTGTGGATGATGGAAAGATCTTGGCACATGTTCCCATGCCTATTGCGGGTCTAATGTCTAATCAGCCATTAGAAAAAGTAGTAGAGCAAGTACATCAATTAGAAAAGGCATGGCAAGAGATTGGTTGTCCAATCCATGCACCATTTATGACATTTTCCTTAATTGCCTTACCAGTTATACCAGAAGTCCGCATTTCTAATCGTGGCCTAGTTGATGTGACAAAATTTGAATTGATTGATGTAATAAGAGGATAATCGAGATGCTCCTATGTCGTTTACATGGGGGCATCGCTTTATGTTGACTCAAGGTTTGTTGAGGAATAAAATGTTAATATAATGATGGAAAGGATGTGTTCTATTGATCTATAAGGAAAGGCGAAAGTCAAGTGAATTGCTAATGTTAGAAGCATTATTTGTACGAAATGGTTTATCGGAGAAGGATAGCCAGTACTTTAGAGGATTGGAAAAGGGGTATCAAGGAGAATTACTGTTTGATTCCTGGATGGAAAAGCTGACCAGTGATTGTCTGGTTATAAATGATCTTTTGTTAAAGCAAAAAAATAACCATTTCCAAATTGATACGATTCTGCTGCTGGCCGGGAAAATCATTTTGTTTGAGATCAAGAATTATGAAGGTGATCATTTTTATGAAGCAGATCATCTATACCGGATATCCAAAGAGGAAAGAAACAATCCATTACTTCAATTAGAAAAAAGTGAGTCATTACTGCGGCAGCTATTGCAATCATATGATTTTGAGTTCCCTGTTCATAGTTATGTCGTCTTCGTCAATTCAGCGTTCACCATGTATCAAGCCCCACTAAATAAACCCTTCATTTACCCGACTCAAATCAGAAAGTTCCTTCAACAGTTTAACCAAGTTAAATTAACAATCTCAGCCAAAGAACAGCATCTAGCTAAACATTTAACATCACTTCATATCAGTAAGTCCCCCATTTCGCAAGTACCCGAATATGATTTTGATACAATAAAAAAAGGAATAGCGTGCTCTCGATGTAAATCCTTTCACCTTTATACCGATGGGAGAAAATGTATTTGCAAACAATGTAATCAGGCAGAATTTGTGGAGAGTGCTGTATTGCGAAATGTCAAAGAATATAGGCTTTTGTTTCCAGAACGGGAAATTACGACAAATGATATATATGAGTGGTGTAAGATTATTTCTTCTAAACAAAGGATCCAGAGAATTCTTGATAAACATTTCAACAAAGTATTTCTAAGTCGTTTTACTTACTATGAAATAAAGGAAAGGGGAGAGGGTTGCTAGGGAATATACAGTCAAGAGAGCGTCATAGCGTCAAAACTAGTGATTGGCGGGAGAGTTATGCAGTCAAGAGAGCATCATAGCGTCAAAACTAGTGATTGACGGGAGAGTTATGCAGTCAAGAGAGCGTCATAGCGTCAAAACTAGTGATTGACGGGAGAGTTATGCAGTCAAGAGAGCGTCATAGCGTCAAAACTAGTGATTGGCGGGAGAGTTATGCAGTCAAGAGAGCATCATAGCATCAAAACTAGTGATTGGCGGGAGAGTTATGCAGTCAAGAGAGCGTCATAGAGTCAAAACTAGTGATTGGCGGGAGAGTTATGCAGTCAAGAGAGCGCCATAGCGTCAAAACTAGTGATTGGCGGGAGAGTTATGCAGTCAGGAGAGCGTCATAGTATCAAGCCCCAGCCAGGGTCTCAAAAAGGTATGCAGTCGAGAAAGTATCAAAGGCCAAATCATTTGGGAGCCTGGCAAGGTTTTATGCTTTCTTTTAAAAGGTAAGCGGATTCTTTTTTATTCAGCTGGAATGTAAGTATAATGTTACTTGTAGTCAGAACTAATCATAGCAACAGATGAGAAAAATAGAAAAATAAGAGAGGAAGATCGAATGTGAAATACCGTCAATTTGGAAAAACCGAGATGAAAATCAGTGAGCTCAGTTTTGGCACATGGGCAATTGGTGGTGCATGGGGTCAAACAAATGATAAAGAAGCATTAAATGGTTTAGCTCGTGCGATGGATGCTGGTGTTAATTTCTTTGATACAGCGGATGTTTATGGAGATGGGCATAGTGAAGAATTACTTGCGAAAGCGACAAAAGGTAAGGAAAATCAAGTCTACATAGCAACGAAATTTTGTCGTGCTGGTGATATTCACGATCCAGAAACATATTCAGAGAAATCTGTAACAAACTATGTGGAAAATAGCTTGAAACGGCTGGAACGCGACCAGTTAGACCTTATCCAAATCCATTGTCCGCCGATAGAAATCCTCCGTGATGGTCATGTGTTTGAGGTGCTGGATAAATTACAACAACAAGGGAAGATTCGTCATTATGGAGTGAGTGTAGAGACCGTTGAGGAAGGTTTACTATCGATGGAAAACCCAAATGTCGCGGCACTGCAAGTCATTTTTAATATTTTCCGTCAAAAGCCTATAAAGGAGTTATTCCCAATCGCCCAAGAGAAGAATGTTGGTATTCTGGCCAGGGTTCCGCTAGCAAGCGGACTTTTAACAGGGAAGTTCTCAACTAACCATCAATTTGAACAAGATGATCATCGTAACTTTAATAAAGATGGGGAAGCATTTAATGTTGGGGAAACATTCGCAGGACTTCCATTTAAAAAAGGGGTGGAGCTTAGCAAGAAGATAGATTGGATCGCAGAAGGGCGTGGCAATATGACACGAGCTGCATTAAAGTGGATTCTCAGCCATGACAGCATTTCATCGGTCATCCCGGGATTTAAGACAGTTAAACAAGTGGAGGACAATTTAGCAGCAATAGACGTAAAGGAGTTTTCGGCAAATGAACTAGAAGACTTACGTTCATTTTATAAGAATGATGTGCATAAACATATTCGGGGGCCATATTAAGATGAAAATATGGTAAATTTTAAAAAATATATTGCTTTTCAATAAATGAAATTGTATACTTTTAAATGCATTAACAAATAAAGGAAAGGGAGGTCGCGAAAATGAAATTACATCTTAATATCACCAACCATAAATTAAATAAAAGTATTAACGTGACCTTGCCTAAAATAATCATAGATCATCTCTTATGAAGTGGAGAGATAATTTTATAGTTTAGCTGATAAAAAGTCATGATTAGAACGATTGATCGTGGCTTTTCTCTATCTTTTTGAAGATATTTATTTGCTCTTCGATGATAGAATGCTAAACTTCCCATGTTTATAAGCGCATCTGGCCACGGCCGGTTGCGCTTTTTTATATCTAAAAAAATGGAAAGGAGCATGATGAAATGGAAAGGGAAAATCACAGAATATTTTACCTGCTGCTAACACTAATTGAATGTGAGGATAGCTATGATGATGGCTAGCCGGTTTTAAGGAGGAGTAGTTATGTTTACGGTCTTTAGAAAATTATCCTGGTACTTTAAGGAACAGTGGCTTCGCTATATGTTAGCGATTATTGCGCTGACGAGTGCGAGCTTACTGTTTATAATCCCGCCAATGTTAATTGGTAATGTAGTGGATACCATTGCACAGAATGAATTAACGGAACAAAGATTAAGAGAGGTTGTCCTGTTTTTTATTGGATTGATTATTGTGATCTATGTCCTGTCCTTTTATTGGGGGCATACGTTATTCGGCAGAGCAATCTTATTGGAAAGAACAATCCGTTCGAGATTAATGAACCATTTTATGAAAATGACACCAGCTTTTTATGGGCGCTATCGGACAGGTGATCTAATGGCGAGATCAACCAATGATCTAAAGGCATTAGCGACAACTGCTGGATTCGGTATTTTAACATTAGTCGATTCCACTGTGTTTATGGCATTTATAATTGGTGTCATGCTAATCATGATTGATTGGAAATTAACACTGGTTGCCCTTATCCCATTGCCGATTATGGCATTGATCATGCAAAAATACGGGGCAAAAATTCATGAGCGTTTTATGAAGGCACAAGCTCTATTTAGTGAGTTGAACAATAACACATTAGAGTCCATCCAAGGCGTTCGGGTAATAAGAGCATTTGTACAAGAAAAGCAAGATGAACAGCGATTTAATGATAAAGCAGAAGAAGTTTTTCAAAAAAATATCGCTGTAGCCAGACTGGATGCATTGTTTGAACCAACGATCAAAATTTTAGTTGGAATTTCCTATACGATTGGATTAGGTTTTGGTTCCTATCTGGTTATTAAAAGTGATATAACAATTGGCCAATTAGTTACATTCAATGTGTACTTAGGTATGTTAATTTGGCCGATGTTTGCAGTTGGTGAGCTGATTAATGTAATGCAACGCGGAAATGCATCATTAGACAGAATAGAGGATGTGCTCACACAAAAACCAGATGTAGCAGATCCTAAAAAGCCGAAAAATATTAAAGTTCCTTGCAAAATACAGTTTAACAAACTAACTTTTTCTTACCCTGAAACAGAGAAGAAAGCTCTTGCCAATATCAATCTAGATATAACCCGTGGAGAGACCATTGGTATTGTTGGAGTAACGGGGTCTGGGAAAACAACATTAGTCAGACAGTTATTAAGAGAATATCCGGGAGCGAAAGAAGGAAAGTTACTAATTGATAACATTCCCATTGAAGAATTAAAGCTAAGTGTAACGAGAGATTGGATTGGTTATGTACCACAGGATCATATCTTGTTTTCAAAAACGGTGAAAGAAAATATATTATTCGGAAATACCCAAGCTAGTGATGAGGAGATCCATCATATTCTCGAAACAGCCTCACTAAAAGAGGATATTGACAATTTGCCGGAAGGATTAGATACATTAGTTGGCGAAAGTGGTGTGACATTATCTGGTGGCCAGAAACAGAGGGTTTCTTTAGCAAGAGCCTTAATCAAAGATCCGGAAATATTAATCCTTGATGATTCCTTGTCAGCAGTAGATGGAAAAACCGAAGCGAATATTATTGAACATTTAAAGCGGGAACGGGTCAACAAAACAACCATTATCGTTGCCCATCGGTTATCAGCTGTAAAACACGCTGACCAAATTATCGTACTGGAAGATGGAGAAATCTCCGAACACGGCAACCATGAACAATTAATGTGCAACAGAGGTTGGTACTACCATCAATTTATGATTCAACAGATGGAAGGGGGGTTAAAATAATGAAAAAAGCGACAACAGAGAAACGTTTATTCCAATATGCAATGAAATATAAGAAAACAATTATCGTTGGGCTTGTTTGTTTAATGTTTGCTGTCGCGCTTGAATTAAGTGGACCATTTATTGCGAAAAGATTAATTGATCAGCATATTGTAGGTGTTGCGAATCATTATGTTGTAACGGAAGACGGTAATATCGAATTTAATGGACAGTATTACACAAGAGTTGATCGAACAGATGAAAGCTCAGAACAAGTCGTCACCCTCTTCCAAGATGGTATCTCCTTTTATTTGCTGCAAGCTGAAGTGCCATTACAAGCTAAATTAACAGAAGCAGATAATGGGGAGGTCCTGCTTGAATATCAAGAAAACACCATTGCGGCAGCAGGTGAAAAGCTCTCAACAAATGAACTTTCTGTCTTTTTTCAAAAAGAAGTCAAGTCAATAACATGGTTGCTCGTACTGTATATCAGTCTTATCTTAATCGCCTCGGTCTTTGTATACTATAAGACGTATTTGCTGCAATATGCATCCAATCGTATTATTCAAAAAATGCGTCATGATGTGTTCCAGCATATTCAACGATTACCGATTAAATACTTTGTAGACCAGCCAGCGGGGAAAATATTAGCAAGAGTAACTAATGACACGGAAGCGATAAGGGAATTATATGTCAAAGTATTAGAAGTATTTGCTTCAGGCATCATCTATATGTTCGGTATCTTTATTGCATTATTTATCTTAGATGTAAAACTAGCATTGATTAGTTTAGTGTTGATCCCAATTTTATTTGTCTGGATGAAGGTGTATAAGAAAATTGGCGGGAAATATAATCGTATTATTCGTGAAACGAACAGCAATATAAATGCAAACATTAATGAATCGATTCAAGGGATGACAGTTATTCAGGCATACAATCAAACAGAGCGCATGGTAGATGAGTTTGAAGTGCTTAATGAAAAACAGCGTCACTTCCAGACAAAGATGAACACATTCAATGCCTTTTCTTCATTTAATCTAGTTGATTTATTACGCAATGTTGCATTTGTTATTGTTATCATCTATTTTGGCAGCAATGCGCTTGACGGCACTGTAATAGCATCTGCAGGTTTACTTTATGCATTAGTCGATTTATTAACTCGTCTATTTGAACCAGTAAATCAAATTGTTAGTCAGCTGGAACAATTAGAGTTAGCGAGAGCTTCAGGTCAAAGAGTTTTCCATTTGCTGGATGAGAAAGCGGAAGAAATGGATGATAGCCCAATTAACCGATACAAAGGAAAAGTGTCTTTTGAGAAAGTTTCCTTTGCATATAATAAAGAAGACTATGTATTGAAACAGTTAAGCTTCGAGATCCAGCCAGGGGAGACAGCTGCGTTTGTTGGTCATACTGGTTCAGGAAAAAGTACGATCATGAATCTGCTTTTTCGTTTCTATGATCCAACGAAAGGAAGAATCCTTATAGATGACACAGATACAAGAACCTATGCAAAGCAGCAAGTTAGAAAACATATAGGGATTGTGTTACAGGACCCCTTTATCTTTACTGGCACCATCTTATCGAATATTACGATGAACGATCCAGCTATAAGCAGAGAAACCGCAATCGAAGCATTAAAGGCAGTAGGAGCCAATCGTTTCATTGAAAAGCTGCCGAATCAATATGATGAACCTGTGAAAGAAAAAGGGAATGAGTTCTCCACAGGTCAACGCCAATTACTTTCCTTTGCACGTGCCCTTGCGTTTGACCCAGCAATTCTTATTCTTGATGAAGCAACAGCTAACATAGATACAGAAACAGAAGGCATGATTCAAAATGCTTTAAACGTTCTTAAACAAGGCAGGACAACACTCGTCATTGCCCACAGGTTATCCACCATTCAACAAGCAGATCAAATCTTTGTTTTAAAGCATGGGGAAATATTGGAACAAGGAAATCATGAGACACTTCTTGAGGCACAAGGTGAATATTTTAAAATGTACGAAATGCAATTAGGGAAGGATAGAGTTCAAGTATCTTAACAGAATAGGAAAGAAATCGTTCATGTACGATTCCCGCGGGTCATGTTATACTTAATGAAGTATCTTAAGAAAGTGGGAAGTGTCATGCAACGTGGTAGTTTTCAATGGATGAAGTCACTAAATAAAGCGATTATTTTAAATAAAATACGTACTTCTGAACCAATCTCCCGAGCTCAAATTGCGAAGGATACACAACTGACACCACCAACAGTTGGAAGCATTGTGAAGGAGCTGTTAGAACAAGAGTTAATCTTAGAGAGTAAATTAGGAGAGTCACAAGGAGGCAGGAAGCCGACGATGCTTGTATTAAACACGTCAGGCTTCCATATTATCGGGATTGATGTGGGATTAAGCAACATACAGTTTATCGTTTCCGATTTGTCAGGGAAAGTAGTTGAAGAGTCAGAAGAGCATTTAGCCGAAAATGTTACAAAAGAGCAGTTTCTTTCCCTTTTAATAAAAGGTGTGAAACAGTTAATCGATCAACACAGTCAATTAAAATTTATTGGGATTGGAGTAGCCATGCATGGCATTGTGGATACAGATATGGGTGTCTCTATATTTGCACCAAATTTGCAGTTGAGAGATATCCCCATTAAATCACATCTTGAAGAATTTTTTGAGATGGATGTAAAAGTCGAAAATGATGCCAAAGCATTTGCATTAGGAGAAGCATGGTTTCAAGATCGAATTAACCATAAAAGTATGGTTGCTGTTAACATTGGCCGAGGGATAGGTGCAGGGATTGTTATTGGCGGAAAGCTATATAATGGCGAGCATGGGATCGCAGGAGAAATAGGTCACATGATGATTGATATATATGGGAAGAAATGTTCATGTGGAAATCACGGTTGTCTCCAGACATTAGCTTCAGGACCGGCTATCGTGGAACGAACAAAAGAACTTTTGGACAAAGGAGAAGCAAGTATACTTACAAAGTGGATGGATAAGGTAGAATTGACAGCAGAGCTTGTTCATAAAGCAGCACTACATGAAGACTCTCTTGCTGTAAAGATTCTGCATGAAACAGGCGTGTATATCGGGATTGCCTTAACTAACCTTGTTCATATTTACAATCCTAGCAAAATAATTTTAGGTGGGGGCGTATCGAAAGCAGGTGATTTTATTTTAACATCCATGAGAGAGACATTAAGAGAAAGGGCCATATCGGAAAGAGCGCAACAAACATCTATCACAATTTCTGAGTTGGGCCAATATGGTTCTTCTTTAGGTTCAGTAGCATTGATATTAACAGATCTATTTGAACCTAATTTGGAATAAAATCGGCATAAATAGCTGGTCGCACCTACAAAATATATGGGAATGGAACCTGCAGGTAGTATGGATGCAGGTTCCATTTTTCTTTAATCGTAAAAGTGTTGTTAATTATCTATCTATCTTCATTTATTTGTTTTATAATATAGATAGATAATTAAATTAATTTAATAAGGAGGTGACCACTAATTAGAATAAACAGTTCGGCTTCTCTCCGAATATTGATGAAGAAGGCGATTGAATGAAAAGTAATTTAAAAGAAAGCAAGGTGAATGAAAAATGAAATTCAAACCACTTAGTGACAAGATACCAAAAATGCTTCATGGTGCTGATTATAACCCGGAACAGTGGGAGAAATATCCTGAAGTGTTAGATGAAGATATTCGCTTAATGAAGCTGGCAAACTGTAATGTGATGTCTGTAGGGATTTTCTCATGGGCTAAGCTAGAACCAGAAGAGGGTAACTTTGATTTCGGATGGATGGACAAGTTATTAGACACCTTCGATCAAAATGGTATTTATGCATTATTGGCTACACCGACGGGAGCCAGGCCTGCATGGATGTCAGAGAAATACCCAGAAGTACTGAGAGTAGGGGCAAATCGTGTTCGTAACCTGCATGGAATGCGGCATAATCACTGTTATACTTCTCCGGTTTACCGTGAGAAGACAGCAATAATGAATGCGAAGTTAGCAGAGCGTTATGCTGATCACCCGGCAGTGATTGGCTGGCATATTTCCAATGAATATGGTGGAGATTGTCATTGTTCTTATTGCCAAGATGCATTCCGTGAGTGGCTAAAGAAAAAATATAAGACATTAGATGCATTGAATGATGCATGGTGGACGACATTCTGGAGTCATACGTATACTAATTGGTCACAAGTAGAATCACCAGCACCGCATGGTGAAAAAATGGTGCATGGGCAGAATCTGGATTGGAAGCGCTTTGTTACAGATCAAACATTGGATTTCTATCGTCATGAAGTTAAACCATTGAAAGATGTTAATCGAGAATTACCTGTAACAGCGAATTTTATGGAAGCGTTTGAAGGGTTGAATTATGCAAAGTTTGCTGATGATTTAGATATTGTATCATGGGATTCCTATCCAACTTGGCATGATGAACAAGATGAATCTGCTTTAGCTGCATGGACAGCAATAAACCATGATTGGTTCCGTTCATTGAAAGATGGGAAACCATTTTTATTAATGGAAAGTACACCAAGCCTGACAAATTGGCAGCCGATTAGTAAATTAAAAAAACCTGGAATGCATGTGCTGTCATCATTACAAGCAGTAGCACACGGTGCTGATTCTGTTCAGTATTTTCAGTGGCGTAAAAGTCGCGGATCTAGTGAGAAGTTCCATGGTGCAGTTGTTGATCATGCAGGTCATGAGAATACAAGAGTTTTTAATGAAGTGAAAGAGCTTGGCGAAGGGCTTTCGAAACTGGATGAAATAGTAGGCACAACGGTAAAAGCTGAGGTTGCGGTTATTTTTGATACAGAAAATCGTTGGGCCGTCAAGGACGCACAAGGTCCAAGAAATAGTGGTATTCATTATGAGAGAACGGTAAGAGAACATTACCAGGCATTTTGGGAACAAGGCATTAGTGTTGATGTGATTGATATGGATAAAGATATCTCAAAATATAAAGTGGTGGTCGCACCAATGTTATACATGGTGAGACCAGGAGTAGGAGAAAAGATTGAGGAATTTGTTCGCAATGGTGGAACGTTTGTTGCGACATATTGGTCAGGTATTGTTAATGAGAATGATTTATGTTTCTTAAGTGGGTTCCCAGGACCATTGCGCAAAACGTTAGGAATCTGGTCAGAAGAAATGGACGGATTATATGATAATGAAGTGAACACAATCGAAGCAACAGGTAATAATTCGTTCGGCCTTAAAGGTGAATTTAAAGCAAGAGAGTTATGTGATTTAATTCATTTAGAAGGTGCTGAAGCCATAGCTTGTTATAAAAGTGATTTCTATGCAGGGAGACCAGCGCTAACAGTAAATAACTTTGGGAAAGGAAAAGCATATTATATTGCTTCAAGAAATGACCAGGCGTTTCATCAATCATTTTATGGAGAGCTCGCAGATCAATTGCAATTGAAAAAAGCACTAGGCGGGCTGTTGCCAAAAGATGTTAGTGCACAGGTTAGAACAGATGGAGAAAATGAATTTATATTCTTGATGAATTTCTCTAACCAAATGAAAAAAGTGATCCTTCCAGACCGAAATTATCGAGATTTATTAACAGGTGAGAGTTTGCCGAAATCTATAACTTTGGAAAATTTTAATGTAAAAGTGTTGAGAAAATAATAGTATACACCCCCGTTTTCAGCTCTAAGAAATGGGGGTGATTTTTGATTTTGGACTAGAGTAGATGCATTAATGGATAAAATGCAGCCGTTACTATTATTCTTTGAATAGATGGACACAAAGCAACATAAGAAAGGAAATCCCGATCATGGAAGCCACCCACAACCAAGCCATTTGCATATCGCCAGAATCGATCGCAATATAAATGGCTGTTGGGGTCGTTTGTGTCTTCCCTGGAATGTTACCTGCAAACATAAGTGTTGCGCCAAACTCACCTAATGCGCGGGCAAAACTTAATATGCCGCCTGAGATGAGTGATCTGCGAGCAAGCGGGATCGAAACAAACATGAATAATTTCCATTCACTTGCGCCATCAACACGTGCGGCATTTTCGATATCTTTATCAACTGCTTCCAGCCCTGTTTTAAATGATTGGTACATGAGTGGGAATGCAACAACAGTTGAAGCTATAACAGCTGCCCAATAGGTAAACATGACAGGCTGTTGAAAAATTGATTCGATCATTTGACCAATGGGACTTGTTCTTCCGAAAATTATAATTAATAAAAAACCAACAACAGTTGGTGGTAATACTAATGGCAGGAGGAAAATTGTTTCAACAACCGATTTTCCTTTGAATTTCCTGTTCGCCATAAACCGTCCCGTAATCAATCCAGAAATGACAACAAATAGAATTGCCAGGGAGGCTACTTCTAATGATAGTCTGACAGGTGACCAAAAATCTGAAGGCATGTTATTATTTCAGTCCTTTGAATCCATATTTTTCAAAAATCTGTAAAGCTTGTTCTGATTGTAAATAGGAATAGAATTGTTCTGTTTCTGTTACAGATTGTCTGTTTTTGACGATACCGACCGGATAAACAATTGGTGTATGCATAGTTGTTTCAGCTGTTGCAATTATTTTCACCTTGTCAGAGATTAATGCATCTGTAAGATAAACAATTCCTGCATCCACATTATTTGTTTCCACATATGTAAGTACTTGGCGTACATCTTTCGCAAAGATAACCTTGTTTTCCATACTGTCCCATCTATTTAAACTTTCAAGTGTCTCTTTCGCATACTTTCCAGCAGGTACCGATTCAGGAGTCCCAATTGCTACTTTATCAGCATGTATTAGATCGGTAAAACCAGCTATGGCTATCTGGCCTCTTGAGGGTATAATTAGTGCCAATTCATTCTGGAGTAAATTAGTGCTTTGTCCATCCTCGATCAATCCTTCATTTACTAAGTGTTTAAATTTGTCATCAGCAGCCGAGAAGAAGATATCGACTGGTGCCCCTTGTGAAATTTGCTGTTGAAGTGAGCCGGATCCGCCAAAATTATAGTTTACCTTAATACGGGGATTTTCCTTTTCAAAGATTGTTGTTATGTCTGTTAATGCATCTTGTAAACTGGCAGCAGCAGAGACGGTAATTTCAACGGTTTCTCCTGAAGACTGCTGATTTTTTGTACATCCTGATAAGCTTGATAAAACCAAGATTGCACATATTAACATTATGGTCATCTTTTCCACTATGTTTTTCCCCTTTAATATTAGTCAGTATAATTGATTATAACTAATTATAGGGAAAGAAAAAATGAAAAAGTTACTCTTATTCCAGACAGTATAAGTTGTTTTCCTAGTTTGCTGTCCTAAAACTTACCTAGGCAAACCCACTCTGTGAATGTCAGTCCGTCCCGTTAACATAGTAAATTCCCTTGACAATGACTAAGTACCATAGATAAAATGAAGTTGTTCCATTAGAGAGAATATCGTTCCGTATTACGGAACAAAAGGGGGATTTATCATGTCTCAAGTACAGTCTGTAGAACGTACATTATCTATTTTGGAGTCATTAGCAAAGTTTCCGGAAGGGTTAAGTGTGACACAGTTAGCAAAAGAAATGGATTTAGCCAAAAGTACGACCCATCGTCTATTAAATACCCTGTCTACAAAAGGTTATGTAGAAAAAAACGAGCATAGTGGTCATTATCAATTAGGGATCCAATGTCTTGTGATCGCAAGCTCGCTTTTAAACAACTTGGATATTAGAAAAGTGGCAAAAGAATCTTTACAGAAATTAGCGGAAACCTCTGGGGAAGTCGTCCACCTTTGTGTATGTGACAGTAATGAAGCCGTTTACATTGATAAAGTGGAGAGTGAGCATACACTTCGAATGTATTCACAAATCGGAAGAAGAGCTTATATGCACTGTACAGGTGTAGGAAAAGCATTATTATCGGGCTTCACGGAACAGGAAGTAAATCAATTGGTTGAAGAAAAAGGACTTCCTAAATTTACTGAAACAACGATTACAGAACAAGATAAATTACAAAAGGAATTAAATACAATTAGAGAAAAAGGATTTGCCATCGACGAACAGGAACATGAAAGCGGGATTCGTTGTATTGCTGCACCTGTTTTTGACCATGATGGAATGGTTGTAGCGGCAATTAGTATTGCTGGGCCTGCAGATCGGGTAACAAAAGAAAGAGTTAATGGTGAATTAGCAAAAGAAATAGTAATACAAAGTAAAACGATCTCAAAAAAATTAGGATATATGAAATAGGAAGGTGGGTATCAAATGAAAATAACCAAATTAGAAACATACTTAGTTGAACCAAGGTGGTGTTTTGTAAAGATTGAAACAGATGAAGGGATTGCGGGTTGGGGAGAGCCAGTTGTCGAAGGGCGAGCTGCAACGGTTGAAGCAGCAGTTCATGAATTAGGAGATTACTTAATTGGCAAAGACGCGCTTCGAATTGAGGATCATTGGAATGTAATGTATCGTGCAGGATTTTATCGAGGCGGTCCTATTTTAATGAGTGCCATTGCCGGGATTGACCAAGCATTGTGGGATGTTAAGGGCAAATATTTTAATGCTCCTGTCTATCAACTGCTAGGTGGTGCATGCCGTGATTCCATTCGCGTCTATTCCTGGATAGGAGGGGATCGACCTAGTGATGTTGGAAAAGCAGCAAAAGCTGTTGTGGATGCAGGGTTTACTGCAGTGAAAATGAATGGGACGGAAGAGTTACAATATGTTGATTCTTATGAAAAAATTGATCAGACAATGGAAAGAATTGCTGCAGTTAGAGATGCAGTAGGAGATTACATTGGAATTGGCATTGATTTTCATGGAAGAGTTCATAAACCAATGGCGAAAATTTTAGCGAAAGAATTGGAAGCGTTTCGACCAATGTTTATAGAGGAGCCAGTTTTATCTGAAAATAATGAAGCGTTAAGAGAAATTGCTAATCATACGAGTATTCCAATTGCTACAGGTGAAAGGATGTATTCAAGATGGGATTTTAAACACCTCCTGTCTGATGGATATGTTGATATTATTCAACCAGATTTATCTCATGCAGGCGGGATTACAGAAGTGAAGAAAATTGCATCAATGGCAGAAGCTTATGATGTGGCAATCGCTCCACATTGTCCGTTAGGTCCGATAGCTTTAGCTGCTTGTTTACAGATGGATGCAACCGCTCACAACGCATTTATTCAAGAACAGAGTCTTGGTATTCACTACAACCAGGGGAGTGATTTATTAGATTATATTACAGATCGGTCGGTTTTTGATTATAAGGATGGTCATGTCAAGATTCCTCAAGGGCCAGGACTGGGAATAGAGATAAATGAAGAAAAAGTAAAAGAAATAGCAGAGAAACGTCATAATTGGAAGAATCCTATATGGCGTCATCAGGATGGTACGGTAGCGGAATGGTAGAGAGGAGGAAGCATAAATGGATGTAGTTACATTAGGAGAATCGATGATTCTGCTCACACCAGAATCGAATGGACCGATGCGATATGCTGCAACTTTTTCGAGAAAAATAGGCGGTGCTGAATCTAATTTTGCGATTGGTCTGGCAAGACTTGGATTTAAAACAGGGTGGATTAGCAAAGTTGGCGATGATGAGTTTGGCAGGGCAATCATTTCATTTATAAGGGGGGAAGGTGTCGATGTTTCGCAAGTGAAATCTGACAGGAATGCACCAACAGGGATTTACTTTAAAGAATTGCGTAATCGTACAGATGTGAGGGTGCAATATTATCGTAATGAATCAGCTGCCAGCACTTTATCCAAAACTGATATTTGTGAGGAATACATTGCACAAGCAAGCTATTTGCACATTACTGGGATTACGCCGGCTCTCAGTGAAAGTTGCTATGAAGCAATCAAAAAATCGATGATCATAGCTAAAAATAATGAGGTGAAAATTATCTTTGATCCTAATCTCAGAGAGAAACTCTGGACTAGTAAAGAAAAAGCGAAACAAGTTATGCTGGAGATTGCTGCACAAGCGGATATTGTTTTGCCAGGTTTAAGTGAAGCGGCATATCTTTTTGGTGAGGAAGAGCCTGAAGTCTATGGAAGCAATCTTTTAGAGTTAGGGGCAGAAATCGTCATTTTAAAAGCTGGTAAGAAAGGAACCTATTATTTCACAAAAGAACAATCAGGCTTTGTTGCTAGTTTTCCAGTTGACCAAGTCATAGACCCGGTTGGTGCAGGAGATGGATTTGCTGCCGGCTTTACTTCAGGATTACTAGACGGGATTGCCATCGAAGAAGCAGTAAAAAGAGGTAATGCAATAGGGGCAATGGTAACAATGGTTAACGGTGATGTAGAAGGATTACCAGAAAAGAATGAAATTGATCGATTTCTCAAACCAAACAATGACGATGTTAGTCGCTAAGGAGTGAAGAAAATGGAGGTTTTGCAAAAGATTTTTGAAAACGGTTTAGTGGGGATTATCAGAGGGGTACATCCGGAAGATATTTTACAAGTGGCGAATGCACTTTATAACGGTGGAATTCATACGTTGGAGATTACGGTGGATACTCCGCGCGTTTTGCATGTGATTGAACGGTTAAGAAACGAGTTGCCTGAAGAGGTGATTGTTGGTGCAGGAACCGTGTTGGATGCAGAAACAGCCAGGGCAGTAATTATGGCAGGTTCGCAGTTTATTTTTTCTCCTACAGTTAATATTGATACAATCCAAATAACAAAGCGTTACGGGATTGTTAGTATTCCAGGTGCAATGACACCGACAGAAATATTGACAGCATATGAAACGGGGGGAGATGTGATTAAAGTATTCCCTTCCCGAGCAATTGGACCAGATTATATAAAAGACATTAAAGGACCTTTACCTCATATTCCATTGATGCCTACTGGCGGTGTAGCTCAACATAATATAATGGATTATTTCAAAGCAGGAGCCGTTGCAGTGGGACTAGGTGGTTCACTTGTTCAAGCGAAAGATAAATATAGTCAAGCAGATTTAGCAGAATTGACGAGAAAGGCAAGAGCATATAGGCAAATTTTGCAACAAGTTCGCAATGGAAAGGAGAGAAATAATGGCGAAATGACACAATAGGGATTAGGGAAATTTATCGGAATTGCGTCAATCAGCGTGTTCTTGTTATGTTCCTTTAATGTAGACAATGAGTGTTTAGTCGAATATGCATTGTATTTCATTTGGCGGTTGGTGGAGTTACTGTCAAGGTATCGTTTAACAAAATAACTGCAGGGGAAATGACATGAGAATATAATGGTTTAAACTACCAAGATGATTTATTTGATTCTCGACAAAAAACATGAAAAAATAGTGTTTAGATATAGTTTCAAACGGGTATATATACTTATATTTTTAAGAGGGAATACAGGGGGGGAATAAAAATGAACGTTGTTTATGATTCGTCATTTGAACTTCGAGATTTTATCACAGCCAATAAAGATAATTTTGAAACAACGCTTTTGTCAGAAGCAGTAAATGTGAAAGATAAGATTGATGAAATTCTTAGATTCAGTAATATAGATTTAGTTAATAATGCTCACAAAATAGTATCTTATATTATTAATGGGAAGATAAGTGAACTGAAGAGCTTTGCAAAACAGGAAGGGATAGCTTGGGCAACAGCATCAATAGAGTTAACGTTTAAGTTAGAATGGATACAAGCACTGCGCAGAACTTTATGGATTTATATACATAAGTTTAATGATCTGTCAGGTAAAGTTAAAATGAATGACTTTTTTAGTTTAGAACAGGATATTAATAATAGAGTAGACATGTTCTTAAATACATTCTTCATTAACTACTCAACATATAAAGATGCTTTAATAAATGAACAAAGGAAACTAGTAGAAAATCTATCAGTGCCGATCATACCTATTGATGATGAGATCAGTATATTGCCATTAATAGGATCGATTGATAGTAACCGTATTTCTATTGTTAAAGAAAAAGTACTAACAGAGGTATCAAATGTACGAATTCAAATGCTGATTATTGATTTATCAGGAATTGCCACGATGGATAAAGAGGTTACGGTCGAACTCTTGAACATTATTAATGGTATATCAATGATGGGATGTTCTACAGTTATAACTGGTGTACGTAAAGAAGTCGTAAAAGAAATGACTGAAGCGGGAATAATATTCGGTCCAGATACTGAAAAGTTAGGAACATTGCAAAAAGCCCTTGGTAAATATTTAATAAAAGATAGTAAATAATTATGTTATGATATTGCTCTGATCTATGTTTATTCGGCTACTTTGTGTTTAAAGTTAGTAAATGGAATGATAAGTAATGTATTTTTTCTCTATTATTTATTCTTATAGATAGAAACCAGAAAAAAATAACCATCCCAAAAGGAATCGCCAGGGGATGGTTATTTTCTAATTATGTGGCTGTTACTGCACCTAGTTCAAAGATGCTGAGTATGCAGGCTGTCATTAAAATGTTCCGAACGAAAAAGTTGTTTTCGCGAAATACTTCTCATCCTTATCCAACCAGACAGAAGGGAAGTTATCATGGTGAATAGATGCTGGTGATGCTTGTGTTTCTAAGCATAGACCTAGATATTGAACAGATTGACGTTCCCGTAATTTTAACCCTTCTGGAAGGTTGTTGGAAGTATACATCACTACACCTGGCTGATCAGTAATAACTTTTAATTCACGCCCGCTTTCGCTTTCACGTACAATAGCACTGACCTCTTTTGATTTATCAAATAAGAAATAATGATCATAACCATTGTTTGCTACTAGGTTTTGCTTAAATTCTGATGTAACCCCATCTTTCATTTGACGACCTTGACGGAAATCAAACACACTGTTATCGACATCCAAGATTTCCCCTGTCGGAATTAATTCTTCGTCCAATTCCACAAACTTACTGCTATCAAGTGTAATTTCATGATCTTGGATATCTGTTTGCAGGTTTCCGCTTAAGTTAAAGTATGTGTGATTGGTTGCAGTTAAGACTGTTTTCTGATCAGATAAACCTTCATAAGTAATCGACAATTCATTGGAATTGTTTAGTGTATAAGTTACCGTCATACGAAGGTTTCCAGGATAGCCGTTTTCACCGTCAGGACTATTCAATGTCATTGTTAACCCGGTTTCTTCTCCATTTTCAAAAGGCACTGTTGACCATATTGATTTATGAAATCCCGGTTCACCGCCATGAAGATGGTTTTCGCCATCATTTTTAGGAAGCGTATAAGTTTTCCCATCCATCTCAAATTGGCTGTTAGCAATACGGCCAGCTACACGTCCAATTAATGCACCGAAATAACCAGGGTTATCTAAATAGTCCTCGTAATTCTCGAAGCCAATTACGACATTTTCCAGTTTCCCTTCTCGGTCTGGTGCTAGAATTTTTGTAATAATACCCCCGAAATTGAGGATAGAAACAGCCATCCCATTGTTATTAACAAGGGTGAATTCCTCCCATTGTTGATCATTAATTGTTATTACTTCTGTTTTAATTTCCATTACGTCATTCCTCCTGCTTCTGTTTAGGCCATGTTCCTATAATTGTGAGAGAAAACGTTTAAATTTAATTCTGCCATCCTCTGTTGTTTTAAATACACCCGCATCCTCTAACACTCTAGCAAACTTCAGGCCTAATTCATTTTCTACTATTTGGTTGACATTTTCTGCAGTTACATTTGAATGCCTTCTCTTAATAGATTGTACCCAATTTTTATGGTACTCTGCAATGTTAACACTTTCATCAAGTAAATGTTTTTTTATTTCTTCTAATTCATCTTTTAAGCGTGGGGGTAGAACTGCAAGCCCCATCACTTCTATTAAACCGATATTTTCTTTCTTAATATGGTGAACATCCTCATGAGGGTGGAAAAGTCCCATTGGATGTTCCTCCGTCTGGCGGTTGTTGCGTAAAACTAGATCCAGTTCAAACAGGCCGTTTCTCATTCGAGCAATTGGTGTAATGGTGTTATGAGGGGTTTCAGCAGTATGTGAAAGAATACTGGCTTCCACATCGCTGTATTCACGCCACTTCTGTAAAATATAGTCCGCCGCATTCGTTAATTGATGGCGATCCTTATGACGCAGACGAATGACAGACATTGGCCATTTAATAACGGTTGCTTTTACATCAGAAAACTTAGCCATCTCAAAAGAGAATTCATCATCCGCTCTAGTCATTGCAAAAGTATAGTTACCGCCTTGATAGTGATCGTGTGAGAGGATACTTCCCCCAACAATCGGTAAGTCGGCATTGGAGCCTGCGAAATAGTGCGGAAACTTTTCAACAAAGGCAGTTAACCTGAGGAACGACTCACGGTTAATTTTCATTGGGCGGTGTTCCTTTGCAAAAATGATACAATGTTCATTATAGTAGACGTATGGAGAATATTGCAGGAACCATTTTTCCCCTTCTAATGGTACTTCTATAATACGGTGATTGGATCTTGCAGGGTGACCGATTCTTCCGACATACCCTTCATTTTCTGCACACAGCAGACATTTTGGATAGGCTAAGTCTAGCTTCCTCTCACGCTCTCGTCGAATCTGTTCAGGGTCTTTTTCAGGTTTAGATAAATTAATCGTAATATCTAAATCACCATAATCAGATGCAGTTTTAAACTGAATATTTTTTGCGATTCTTTTTGTTTGAATGTAGTTACTGTCTTTACTCAGTTGATAAAAATAGTTGGTTGCTTTTTCAGGTGCTTCCTCATACTTCTGGTAGAATAATTGATTAACTTGTGATGGTTTTGATAGAAAAACATTCATTACAAGCGCTTGAAGCTTTTCTTTTTCATCTAGCAAATTCTCAATGATCTCCCTGTTTACTGCGTCATCTGCGAGTATATCCAGCAATTCTGGAATCGATCGGTCACATAGAGGGATAGCCTCTTCCTCAAATGTGTCCACTTTTAAAATTCCAAGTATTTGATTTCTAGCATAAACATTGTCACTTGGCTGAATTAATTCTTTCCCGATAGCTTTTGTTACTAAAGATGCAACTATTTGTGAAATGCTTGCCATCATTATGCCTCCTCTTTGTAACCATCAGGCCGACTTTGGTGCCAGTTCCATGCATCCTTAATTATTCGTTCAATATCTGTTCTGGATGGGTTCCAGCCTAACACTTCTCTCGCTTTATCAGATGCAGCTATTAGTGTGCTGGGGTCGCCAGCACGTCTTGGTGCAACTTTTGCTGGAATTTCGTGTCTGGTAATTTCTCTGGCTGTATCGATTATCTCTTTTACAGAAAACCCTTGGCTGCTACCGAGGTTAAATATATTACTTTCCCCACCATTTTTTAGATAGTTGAGTGCAAGAATATGTGCATCAATTAGATCCTCCACATGGATATAGTCACGAATACATGTACCATCTGGTGTATGATAATCATCACCGAATATGGAAATATGGTCTCTTTGTCCGAGTGCAACTTGTAATACGATTGGTATTAAATGTGTCTCCGGTCTGTGGTCCTCACCAATTTCACCAGTACTCCTTGCACCTGCAACGTTAAAATAACGAAGTGATACGAAACGGATATCGTGCGCTTTTTCACACCAACGCATCATTTTTTCCATCGTTAGCTTTGTTTCACCGTAGGCACTAGTTGGGATTGTTGGCATCTTTTCAGTAATAGGAACTTGTTCCGGCTCTCCATATGTTGCTGCAGTAGAAGAGAAGACAATATGCTTAACATTAAATTCTGTCATTGCTTTTAGCAGTACTTGTGTACCGTATACATTGTTATCAAAATATTTTAATGGGTTTTCCATCGATTCACCAACTAAAGAATTGGCTGAAAAATGGAGCACACCATCGATTGGTTCATGTGTGAAAACTTCTCGTAAAAAGTCAATATCCCGAATATCCCCATTATAGAAAACAGCATCCGGATGAACCGCTTTAGCATGGCCGGTTTCTAAATTATCTATAACAACTACTTCATACCCTTGATCCATTAATTGATAAACTGCATGTGACCCGATATATCCCGCTCCACCTAATACCAAAATTCTCATTTAATTAGCCTCCTCTAAATTTAATTCTTTTGCTCCGTCTCCAATAGCTGCAACATAGAATGATGGTGCATATCCTACTTTTTTTTCATAAACTTTCGCAATGGATTCTTGGAATGCGTTTGATTCTGATTTCTCAACAATTGCAATCGCACATCCGCCGAAACCCGCACCTGTCATACGGGAACCAAGCACACCATTTTGTTGCCAGGCGGTTTCAGCGATGGTATCTAATTCAAGTCCAGTCACTTCATAATCATCCCGCAAAGAAATGTGCGATTGGTTAATTAAAACGCCAAAATCCTCTAATTCACCTGATTTTAATTTTTTTAATGCCTCTATCGTACGAGCATTTTCATAGACAGCATGTTTGGCTCTCTTTTGATGAATAGGGTTTTTAATTAATGCTTTATTCTGTTCAAACTGTTCTGGTGTTAGTTCACCGAGACTTTTAATTGGCAGTTTTTCTTGTAGATCTGCTAACGCCTGTTCGCATTCACTCCTGCGTTCATTATATTTTGAATCAGCAAGTTCGCGGCGCTTATTTGTATTAATAATAATAATATCATGGTTTTCTAAAATAATTGGAGCATACTCAAATTCTAATGTGTCACAGTCTAATAACATGGCATGATCAACTTTTCCCATCCCGATTGCAAACTGATCCATAATCCCGCTGTTTACACCAATATAATGATTTTCAACCATCTGACCAATTTGGATCATTCGAAGGCGATCGATTTTTAATGAGTATAACCCTTCTAGTAAAACCCCTGATACAAGTTCAATGGATGCGGACGAAGAAAGGCCAGCACCATTCGGAATATTACCGTAAAATAATACGTCAAATCCTTGGTCGATCGAAAACCCTTCCTTAATAATATACTGAATCATGCCTTTAGGGTAATTAGCCCAATCATCTTCCTTTTTATAATCTAGTGAATCCAAAGAGACTTCAATAATTCCTTTCTCAGGGAAATTATCCGAGTATAAACGGATTTTTTTATCATTTCTTTGTAAAGCGATTGCATATGTTCCAAAAGAAATTGCAGCAGGGAAGACGTGCCCGCCATTATAATCTGTATGTTCACCAATAAGATTGATTCGACCTGGTGCAAAAAAAGCCCTGGGTGTTGCTGCAGTATGAAAGGTGTCGTGAAATTTATTTATTAATGTGGTAAGTTGCATGATTCATCCTCCTTCATAGAATTACTGACTTAATTAATTTAATTTACTAACTTTAGTTTATCGGATATTCTTACAAATGACAAGAGTAATTTTGCTTAAATTTATGAAGGTAAACTTACAAAGTGTTTACACATAATTAATAAAATAACAATTATTAACTGATAGAATGTAATTATAAGCAAATTTACGTTAAAAAAAGGAGGATTTTGATGAAAATTAAGCGAAGTTCAGTTAGTGCCTTACTTATCGCGTTGATATTGGTAGTTACACAAGTAACAAGTGCATTTATTCCATTTATAAGTGTCAAAGCAGCAAGCCCTGTGACGGCAGACGATTTATTTATATCTGAATATATTGAGGGGAGCAGCTATAACAAAGCAATTGAGATTTACAATGGGACAGGCTCTGAAGTTGATTTGTCAACCTACCGTATTGCTTTATATTCCAATGGATCTACAGAGATATCGCAATCTGCAGATTTACAAGGTATTTTGTCCCCAGGTGATACGTTCGTTATAACACATGGACAAGCCAATGAAATGATGTTAGCAGTGGCAGATGAGACTAATAGTACTGTAATCAATTTTAATGGGGATGATGCCTTTGCACTTCTTAATGATGGGACAATCATCGATGTTATAGGAGAAATAGGTGTTCGTGAGAATTTCGGAAATGATAAAACATTAATCAGGAATAGTGATATTAACAGCCCGAATCCGACGTATGATGCTTCAGAATGGACAAGCCACGAAAAGGACTATTTTGAAAACCTTGGTGAACATGAAATAGTTGGAGCAGAACCAGGAGAAGAAGACTATCCTGCCATTAATGAAGTAAGATCATTAGTCGGCGAAACAGTAACGGTAGAAGGGGTGGTAACAACTACTCCAGGAGCCTGGGGCGGAAATGGGTTTTATATCCAGGATGAAACTGCAGGTATTTACGTTTTTCAAGATGATTCGGTTAAACCGGGAGATGTTGTTCGAGTAACAGCAGATGTACAGACATATAATGGCGAAATTCAGTTAAGTTCGATTGATTCACTAGATATTATTGGACAATCAGAAATTCCAGAAGCTAAAGTGATCACACCTGGTGAAGTGAATGAAAGTAACCAAGGGCAGTTAGCAGTAATTGAAAATTTTGAAATCTCTAATATACAGGAAGTAAATACATTTGGAACATTTGAATTCACTGCAACACACAATGGGGAATCTGTTCTTGTACGAGTGGATAATAGAATTGGATTAACCTACGCTGACTTTTTGTATGAATCAGGGGATACAGTTGATGTAACAGGCATTGTGAGTGTTTATAATGGCACTTACCAACTGAAGCCGACAAAAGCTGACGATTTTAAGTTAAGTAATACCAACCCGGAAGACCCTGATCCCGATCCAGGTTCTGAACCTGGAGAAGTGACAAGTATTGCAGATGCACGTCAACTGGAAAAAGGAAGCCTAGTAACCATCGAAGGTGTAGTTACTTCAAGCAACCTGGCTAACCCATCCAGTCAACAATTATCAACATATATTCAAGACGAGACAGCGGGAATAAACATGTTTGCTTTTGACCGTACGGGTTATCCTGTATTGCAACAAGGTGATCTGATTAAATTAACAGGTGAAATAGATGTTTATAATGGATTGACTGAAATCGTGCCAAGAAGTACGAATGATGTGGAAATCTTAGCAAATAATGCAGAAATACCGGAACCAGCTGCTATAACCATTGCTGATATAAATAATGATGCAATTGCAGAACCGTTGGAAGGTCAGTTAGTTTCTGTTAATGGTTATATCCAGAATATCCCGTCAAGCCCGGCAGGTGGCGGCTATAATATTTCCATAATGGATGCAGACTTTAATGGAACTACATTGCGAGTAATGGAAGGGACGATGGATATATCAACCTTAGAAGCGGGAAAATGGTATGATATTACAGCGATTTTAAGTCAATATAACAGTTATCAATTACTGCCGCGAGATGCTAGTGACATCTCATTGGCTGATGAACAACCTGAAGCACCTGATGCTAGCGGTGAATATACTTCCACTGTTAAATATGTGACAGATGGGGATACGATTCGTTTAGAAACACCAGTTTTAGGCGCAGATCGAGTACGTTTTTTAAATATTGACACACCAGAGACAACTGTAGCAGGCGCAAATGGTGTGGATGAAGCAAATCAGAAAGAACACGGGGAATATGCGACGGATCGATTGAAAGAATTATTACCAGAAGGATCTCAAGTTACATTAAAATTGGGACAAGAACCTACCGATGCTTACGGTAGATTATTAGCAGAGGTAATTAATGAAGATGGAGTGAATACAAATCTTCAAATGGTGGAAGAAGGACTTGCGAGCACCTATTTCATTTGGCCAATTGGCGATGAGGCAAATTACCAAATCTATCAAAACACGATGAAGTCCGCCATCGATTCTGAGATAGGAATTTGGAATCCGGAGAATCCGCTTAAAGAATTGCCTTTTGAGTATCGCGCAATCACGGAAGGCGGCGATTTCCATCGTTATGTCGGTAATTCAGATACAAAAAAATATGTCGCACCAACAGATTATGAACTTGTACCTGTTGAAAAGCGGATTTTCTTTTCAAGCGCGCAAGAAGCAGAAGCGCAAGGTTACACAGCAGCAACAGATGAGCCAACTGGGGAATTATTGGATGTTCAACTGCTTAGTATGAATGATCTCCATGGTAAAATTGATCAGCAATATGAGCTGGATATTAATAATGATGGTGAAATCGATGGCGTATACGGAAGAATGGATTATGTTGCTGCATACTTAAAAGCTCGTGATCAACAACATCCGAATTCATTAATTGTTCATGCAGGTGACATGATAGGTGGAAGCTCACCAGTTTCAGGGTTATTCCAGGATGAACCGACAGTAGAAATTATGGAAGAGATTGGGTTTGACTTCGGCACAGTAGGTAACCATGAATTTGATGAGGGTACGACAGAACTGTTGCGGATGGTAAATGGCGGAGAGCACCCGGAAGGATTAGGTACGACAGGTTATGATGGGATGGATTTTACTAATCTTTGTGCAAACTGTGTATATAAAGATTCAGGAGAAACATTCTTGCCACCATATGCCATTACAGAGATAGAAGGGGAAAAGATAGGCTTTATCGGTATAAATACTCAGGCTTCTGCAGGGATGGTTATGCCGGCAGGGATTGAAGATATTGATTTTACGGATGAAGTAACTGCTGTAAATGAATCAGTAGAGGCTCTTCAAGGAGAAGGCGTAGAAGCGATTATTGTATTAGCCCACTTACCAGCAGAACAAAATGGCGAAACGGTTACTGGAGATGCTGCTAATCTTGCAAGAAATGTGAATGATGCTGTTGACATTATTTTTGCAGGACACAATCATCAAGTAGTGAATGGTATTGTCGATGATAAATTAATTGTTCAGGCGAATGAATATGGCAAAGCTTTTGCTGATGTGGATATACAAATTGACCGTGAAACAGGTGATATTGTCAGTAAAGAAGCAGAAATAGTTTGGGTTGATCAGAGTCTAGTGGAACCTGACACGGAAGTTGCAGCAATACTACAGAAATACACAGATCTGATCGAACCAAAAATGAATGAAGTATTAGGCTACACCGACCAAGATCTAACAGGTAGTTATACGAATGATGGGGATCACGGATTAGGCAATTTAATTGCAGATGGAATGCGATGGTCAATGGATGCAGACTTCGCTATGATGAATGGTGGAGGAATACGTGATGACATACTAGCAGGTGAAGTGACTTGGGGAGATTTATATAATGTTATGCCATTTGGCAACACATTAATAAAAATGGATGTAAAGGGTGCAGACTTATTTACCATTTTAGATGCCCAGCTTTCACCAATATATGGACCTGACTACAGTATAGCTGGTTTACATTACAAATGGAATACAGAAACAGCGAAGGTAGTAGAAATCACCTTACCTGACGGAACACCGATTGATAAAAATGCAACATACTCATTAGTAGTTAATAATTATATGGCAACATCTTTAGGTGATAAATACCGTCCAATTGGAGAGCTTGGGGTAAACGAAGAGATGGGCCCGGTTGACCTAGATGCTTTTGTGGATTATATAAAGTATTTAAACACTTCCGAAGCAAATCCAATTGACATTGGACCGGAAGGCCGAATTGCAGCAGTAGATGATGAACAAGGGGAAGACATAGGGGAAGTAACTATTTCAGAGGCAAGAAAAGCTGCGAACGGAGTGACAGTAACTATTGAAGGAACTGTTACAACAAATCCAGGAGCATTTGGTGGAAATGGTTTTTATATTCAAGACAAGAAAGCGGGAATTTATGTATTTGGAGATGATACTGTATCACCGGGAGATTTCGTAAGAATTACGGCAAAGGTCGGAGAATACAATGGGGAAAAGCAATTAAGCACCATTTCTTCATTGGAGATTATTGGAGAAAATACTATTCCGAAACCGAAAAACGTTAATCCAGGAAATCTTAAGGAAAAGAATCAAGGGCAATTAGTAATAATGAAAGGTGTTACTATTTCAGAATTAACAGAAGTTAACAGTTATGGAACATTTGAATTTATTGCAACAAAAGGCAGTAAATCAGTGCTTGTACGTGTGGATAACCGGACTGGCCTTACGCTTCAAGACTTTGACTTTGAGAATGGAGACAAGGTGAATATTACTGGTATATCCAGTAAATTTAATGACACCTACCAATTAAAACCAACAAATCCTAATGATATTGTTTCAGTTAAAAAGCATAAGCGTCCAAGCAAGGGAAAGGGTCACCATCTATTTAAAGAAGAAATGAATTAATTCACGCTAATCGAGAAAAATGACGTTACGACATTAAGAAAATGGAAAAAGAATCTGATGTTACCCATTTGTAAAAAGCCTTTAGTCCCGGCCCTGTTTTATTTTTGGAAAAGGACTTGATTTGATTCTTTATGTGCAAAAGGTTCCGATCGTAAAATGTGATCAGAACCTTTTTGCTGTTTTTGTTTCAATTTTTCTGGATGATAATAGGAAAGTGAAACCAGATTGTACACCTGTTCAAGATCGCTTCCATTAATGGATAAAATAACAATTAACCGTTAACTTTTGCTCCTGCTTCTTCACGAACCTTCTTTGCCGCTTCAATCATATTACGTAACGCTGCAACAGTTTCTTCTTGCCCTCTTGTCTTTAGTCCGCAATCAGGGTTAATCCAGAATTGTTTTACATCAATGGTACGTAAAGCTCTATCAATATTTGCCTTGATCTCTTCTACACTCGGCACTCTTGGGCTATGAATATCATATACTCCTAGACCAATTTCTTTGTCATAGTCATTTACTTCAAATGTATCAATTAATTCACCATGGCTTCTTGATGTTTCAATGGAAATCACATCTGCATCTAATGCATCAATCACCTCGAAAATTTCACTGAACTCTGAATAGCACATATGTGTATGAATTTGTGTGGAAGGTTTGACAGAAGATGTAGAAATTCTGAATGCTCTAGTTGCCGCATCAAAATATGCTGGCCATTTTAACTGGTCGAGCGGTAAACCTTCCCGTAAAGCAGGTTCATCAACTTGGATAATATTTACACCTTCTGCTTCCAGTGCTATAACTTCCTTTTCTAATGCAAGGCCAATTTGATCCTGAATCGTAAATCGAGGCAATTCCTCATGTACAAACGACCAATTCAATATCGTCACAGGTCCTGTTAGCATTCCTTTGACAGGTTTATCTGTAAGGGATTGGGCATAGACAATTTCTTTTACTGTCATTGGTCCAGCCCATGATACAT
Organism: Gracilibacillus xinjiangensis; assembly: GCF_042651765.1. Lineage (NCBI taxonomy): Bacteria > Bacillati > Bacillota > Bacilli > Caryophanales > Bacillaceae > Gracilibacillus > Gracilibacillus xinjiangensis. Next base: position 527,625 of record NZ_JBHSDT010000004.1, read on the forward strand.
CACCAACAATTAGTGGTGGTTTTACACATCGAGACCCATAAGACTGGACCCAGCCGAATTCTGTAACAGCAAATCCATTTAGTTTCTCACCGAAAAATTCTACCATATCCGTACGTTCGAACTCTCCGTGGACTAACACATCAATACTTAATTCCTCTTGTATTTCGATCCACTTTTTCGTTTCAGATTCGATGAACTTATTATATTCCTGATCAGAAATTTCCCCTTTACGCCATTTTGTTCTCGTACCTTTTACTTCACTGGTTTGTGGCAGGCTTCCTATTGTCGTTGTAGGCAGTAATGGTAATTTTAACTGGTCTTGTTGTAATGTAATCCTGTCAGAGAAAGGTAATGAGCGTTTAACTTCTTCATCACCAATTTGAGCTAGTTCTTTGGCAACTTGGTGATTCTGACGATATGGTGATTCAGCAAGTTTAACTCTTGCTATTCTGCTTTCAGTTAATTCATGCTCAATGGTGGTCTCTCCTTGATTAACACCTTTGACTAAAACATTAATTTCAGCCAGTTTCTCATCAGCAAAGCTTAATCCATCTAAGATCACCTGGTCTATTTTCCTTTCCGTCTTTTTTGTTACGGGTACATGCAACAAAGAACATGATGGCTGGATGATCATCGTTTCTGCATTAGTAATTGATTGAATTTCATTGATAAGTGCTAATTTGTCGTCTAAATCTGATCGCCATACATTTCGGCCATTAATTATACCTGCAGCCAGGATTTTATCTTTAGGGAATCCCCATTTTTTGATTGCATGAAGATGTTCACCGTGAACGAAGTCTAAGCCGATTGCTGCAACAGGTAGTTTCACAACTTCATCGTAATGTTGTACTGTTTCAAAATATGTTTGTAAAATAATTTTGGCATGCGGTACACTTGCTGTTAATTGTTGATAAACTTTTGCGATCAATGCGATTTCCTTTTCGGAAAGGTTTGTGCCTAAGATTGGTTCATCTATTTGAATCCAGTCTGCACCTGCATCAACAAGTTCTTCTAAAACCTGTTCATAAAGAGGTAAGAAAGACTCAACGATTGCTTCAAAATTAGTATCCCTATACCCTTTGGATAACTTTACAAAAGTTACAGGTCCAACCAGAACCGGTTTCCCGTTAATGCCTAATTCTGCTTTTGCTTCATTGTAATAAGTTAACGCCCGGTTTTCTATTAACCTTGGTGTGACATCATTCAGTTCTGGAACAATGTAATGATAATTGGTGTTAAACCATTTGGTCATCTCAGCTGCAACTGCTTCTTTTGTCCCGCGTGCAATTGCGAAATAAGTATCAATCGATTTTTCATCTAATTCCTGAAACCTTTTGGGAATCAGACCAAAAGAAAATGCCGTATCAAGCACATGGTCATAAAAAGAGAAATCTCCGACAGGAATTAGATCAATGTTAAGGTCTTGTTGTTTTTTTAAATTAGCAAGACGCAATTGTTTGGTTTCCGTCTTTAATTCATCTTCTGTTATCTCGTTTCTCCAATAAGATTCCAAAGCTTTTTTCCATTCTCTGTCTTTCCCAATGCGTGGATATCCTAGATTTGAACTAATATATGTTGTCATTATGAACACACTCCTATATTCGCAAATTTAATGCAGTATTTTCTTTTCGTTTTTCACTTTTATAATATATTTCGTTAATTCTGTCGTAATTTGATAGTTCATGAATGGCGTAATTAAGTAAATTCCATTAAAATAGTTAATAGCTGTGTCGATCAATTCTTTAGCAATTTGTATTCCTTCTTGTATTGCATCATTGCGGCTGACTTGTGCTTGCATTCTTGCGCGAACCTCATCAGAAAGTTTCATGCCCGGAACTTCATGATGGAGGAATTCAGCGTTTTTATGTGAGACTAATGGCATAATGCCGATGAAAACAGGTGTTTTCAAGTGCTTTGTTTCACGATATAAAGCGATAATTTGCTCATGGTTGAAGATTGGTTGGGTTAGGAAGTAATCAGCACCATGTTCTATTTTCTTTTCCATTCGCTTTACTGCTTTTTCTAAGTTTGCAACATTTGGGTTAAATGCAGCAGCTACTTGGAAATTTGTTTTTTTTCGCAGGGAGGCACCTGAAAAGGATAATCCTGTGTTACATTGTTTGATCAGGCGGATTAATTCAAATGATGTGACATCAAAGACGGAAGATGCACCAGGGAAACCGCCAATTCTGGTTGGGTCACCTGTTATCGCTAATATGTCATGGAAATCTAATGTATGTAGTCCCATGAGATGTGCTTGCAGTCCAATTAAATTGCGATCACGACAGGTTAAGTGAATGAGTGGTTTTACGCCAATATTCAGTTCTTTCATTTTGATTGCCATCGCAAGGTTGCTTATTCTAGGTGTAGCAAGGGAATTGTCTGCTAAAGTAATGGCATCGACACCAGCTTTATCTAATTGCTTCACACCTTCAAGAAATTCATCAATCTCTAAATGCTTAGGTGCATCTAATTCCACAATCACAGTATGTCTTTCTTTTACTTTATCAAGTAAGGTTGGTTGATGATTCTCTAGTTGAGGGTCTGATTGTGTAATAATTAGCGGGTTTTCTCTTACTTCTTTATTGGTGATCGGTAAAAGTCCTTTTATGCCTGTTTTTAATGCTTTTATATGCTCCGGGGTAGTGCCACAGCAACCGCCAATAAGCCGGACACCTTGGTCGCGGAACTTTTTGGCACATTGCTTGAAATAATCGGTTTGTTCACTGTATACCAGCTTTCCGTTTTCATATGCTGGTAAACTAGCATTCGGAAATGCTGACAGATAAGCCTTTTCAAGTAATGGAACAGACTCTAATGATTCAATCATATGATGAGGCCCCAGGCGGCAATTAATCCCTGCCACATCTGCACCTAATTCCTCTAATTGGTAAAATGCATCTGTTAATAATGTTCCATTTTCCAATATACCTGGTTCATGCATCGAAACATTCGTAATGATAGGCAGGTCAGTCTCTTTTCTAACAATCTTTAAAGCAGTTTTTAATTCTTCAAGATCGTAATATGTTTCTAGTAAGATTCCATCAATGCCTTCTAAAAGCAATGTAAATAACTGTTCTTTAAAGCTTCGTGTGATTTCCTTCTTTGATGTAACTAGTTTTTGTACACCTCTTATCCCGCCAATTGTTCCTAAAACAAATGTGTTTTCATTTGCAGCTTGCTTAGCGAGTTGTACTGCTTTTACGTTAATTTGATGCACCTGTTCTTCCAAGCCAAAACGAGCCAGTTTAATATAGTTGGCGCCATATGTGTTTGTCTGGATGATGTCAGCACCTGCTTCTATATAAGAGCGATGAACTTGCAATACTTCATTCGGCTTTGATAGGTTGAATGCTTCAAAGCATTGATCAACACCATGTGCGTATAGTAATGTCCCAATCGCCCCATCAGCAATAAGGATATTTTCTTCCAATTGTTTACGAAGATCTTTCATTCTATTCACCTCCTTTCTATAGGTAAGTACATTAAAAAAGGCCTTCATCCTTGATTGATGAAGGCCCTTAATGGGAATATTCCTTGTTCCTCATCTTTCAAGCATGTTTGCTTGCTGGATTTAGCACCTTGTCTAGTGATAGACGGTTGCTGAGGTATCGTAGGGCCAGTCCCTCCACCTCTCTTGATAAGAGATTGCTATAAAGTTTTCGCTGTCAACATATTACATGAAAAGTAAATCATTATCAAGATGTTTTTCTAAATTATTGAATATTTTCCCTATTAAGCTAAATGAACTTGTATGGGTGAAGAATTTATGATATCATTGAAAATGATTCTCAATTGAGGGATAGAGGTGGATGAAAATGAATGTAAAGCAGTTAATTAAAGAACGCCGGTCCATTTCCGTATATAAAGAAGATCCCGTATCAGTTGATCTGATGAAAGAACTATTAGATGTTGCTGTATGGGTCCCAAATCATAAAATGACAGAACCCTGGCGTTTCGTTTTTGTAACAGGGGAGACGAAGAAGAAACTTGCTGAAATTAATCGCGAGATTGCAAAAGAAAAGGCAAAAACTGTGTCAGCAGAAGAGTTGGAAAAAATCGGTGAGATAGGATATCAAAAAATAATGGATGTTCCTTTTATTATTTTTGTTATTAATCATATTAATCCAATTGAGAAGTTTATTGAGGAAGACTATGCTTCTACTAGTTGTTTAATCCAGAATTTCAGCTTGTTAGCATGGGAAGAAGGTTTAAGTGTGTTTTGGAAAACCGGGAAATTAGCATTCTGTGATGAAACAAAAGATTTAATCGGATTACAGGAAAATGAACGTGTCATTGGATTATTGCAAGTTGGCTACCCGGCAAAAGATCAAAAACCTTTGCCAAGAATACCTGCATCAGAGCGAATAACAGAATTATCATAACGGTGACCACATCTGATTAAGGTGTGGTTTTTTTGTGCGTATGAATTGCTAATAATAATAGCCATACAGCTTGGTTAGGAAACTATTTAGCCTGACACTCAAGTGATTATATTAGAGTGTCGCTAAATAAGGACATAAAAATATGCCGATGAAACGTGTCATCGGCAAACAAGAAAAAGGGGCTATCATTTTGTGAGAAAGCAATCTTTGCAGCATTGCTCAATTTGGAACACTTTTAATATAACAAATGAATGAAAACTAAGTGTTAAAACTGAGTAAAGATAGTGTAAACTTTTTCCTGTTGCTAATAGTTTTTCGTTATAATGAGATGAATGAATTAGTAGAGGAGAGATAACATGCAGAAACTATCCATTTGTATAACAAGTGATATTCATGGATATATTGCACCAACAAATTACAGAAATATGATAGAAGAAAACATGGGTCTAGCAAAAATCGCAACAATTATGAAAAAGATAAGAGAACAGAATGATGTCATCATCATGGATAATGGCGATTTTATCCAAGGCAGTCCTTTTACATATTACTTTGCAAAATATCATAAGGAACAAACGAGTCCTTTAGTTCATATAGCAAACCGGTTAAACTACGATTTCTCTGTATTCGGCAATCATGAATTTAATTATGGATTAGAGTATCTTCAAGCGGTAATTGAAAATTCTCAGTATCCATGGTTATCAGCCAATATTTTAGATGAGGAAACAAAAGAGCCTTTTTTCGGTAAACCATATTTGATCAAAGAAACAGCAGGGAAGAAAATAGCATTTATCGGTCTTACTACTCACTATATTCCTAATTGGGAAGACCCAAATCATATTAAGGGCCTGCTATTTGAAGATGCTTGTACATCTGCTAAGAAATGGGTAAAGAAAGTAAAAGAATTGGAACAACCAGATCTGTTAGTTGTTTGTTACCATGGTGGTTTAGAAAGAGACCCAGATGGTGGCGAGCCAACAGAGGCGCTTACAGGAGAAAATCAAGGCTATCAGATTTGCCAGGAAGTTGAAGGGATCGACATACTTATTACAGGACATCAGCACCGTTATATCACAGCCAATATAAATGGTGTGACAGTGATCCAAACAGGCAATAATGGTCAAGCGTTAGGTGAAATTTCTATAGAGTGGGATGGAGGAGCAGTACACTCTATTCAGTCAAAGCTGCACTATGTTGATGAGAAAATCCATACAGATCGGGAAATTTTTGAATTAATAGAAAAGGATGAAAAGGAAGTTCAGGAGTGGCTGGACCAGCCGATAACGGAAGTGGTTGGAGATATGAGTATTTCTGATCCATTTCAAGCAAGGTTAGAGGAGCATCCTTTTGTTGAATATATCAATTTATTGCAAATGGATATTGCCAATGTAACAATTTCTTGTACCGCTTTATTTCATGACCAATCGCCAGGTTTCCCTGCCAGAGTGACAATGAGAGATATTGTATCCAACTATATTTACCCCAACACATTAAAGGTTTTAAGATTAAAAGGGAAAGACATAAAAGAAGCGCTGGAGTTATCTGCAAGCTATTTCGAGATTGATGACAATGGAGAAATAGCCATTAACCCACAATTTATTGAACCAAAACCACAGCATTACAATTATGATATGTGGGAAGGAATTCATTACGAATTAAATATATCCCGTCCTATTGGGGAACGTGTCACAGAGCTTCAATACCAAGGGGAGCCATTAGATTTAGACAAAGAGTTCAATGTGGTAATGAACAACTATCGTGCCAGTGGCGGAGGAAACTATTTTATGTTCCAAGGGAAAGAGGTTGTAAAAGATATTCCAATAGATATGACAGAACTAATAGCTGACGACTTACTAAATAAAGAAAAATTATTGGCTAAATGTAATCATAATTATTCTGTTGTGAAAAAATAATTTAAGATATAAAATTAGAAATTTCATATAAATGTAGAAAATATTACATCTTGACGTATAAATCTATCAAATGTTGCCCCATAATGACAAATGTGACAAGCTTCCAAATATAACGTAATCTTTGTTACAGACTCTTAATTTCTCTGTAACCACAAAGGGTATTCTGATGTGTTATAGTATAGCTTGTCAACATGAAAGGAGGCAACATGGATGAAAAAGTTTTTATTGTCCACAGCAGTTATCGCTACTAGTTTATTAGCGGTAGTACCAGTATCAGCAGCCGAATACGAGGTTGAACAAGGTGATAATTTATGGGGGATTGCGGAAGAACATAATACATCTGTTGCGAAATTAAGAGAAATGAACAACTTAGAATCGGATATCATTGTCCCTAAGCAAATTATAAATATAGATAAAGAGATTACTTACATCGTGAAGAAAGGTGATTCTTTAAGTGAGATTGCTAAAGCTCACGAGACTACAGTGGCTGACTTAAAAGAATGGAATAACCTTGAGACGAATTTAATTATTATTGGGGAAGAATTAATAATTAAAGAAACAGATAAAGACCCACAGAATACGGAAGAAGATGAGCAAGTTAACAGGGAAACAATTGAATCAACACCTGAAGCGACAGATCCGGCTGAAGTAAAAACAGCACAAGTTGCTCAACAAACAACAAATAATCAACAACAAACTCAAGACAGCCAGCAGCAAACAGGTCAAACCATTAATGTTACAGCAACGGCGTATACAGCAAAATGTGCAGGTTGTTCTGGTATTACAGCGACTGGGATTAATTTATTAGAAAACCCTAATATGAAAGTAATTGCTGTCGATCCAAACGTCATTCCACTTGGTTCAAGAGTATATGTGGAAGGTTATGGTGAAGCAATTGCTGGTGATACTGGCGGCGCGATTAACGGAAATAAAATTGACCTTCATGTTCCTACGAAGCAAGAAGCATTAAACTGGGGCAGAAGACAAGTACAAGTAACTATTTTAAATTAATTTTACTACCCTCTCATCCATGAGAGGGTTTTTCTTTACAAATAATTTACCCATCTTCTTTTCTAACAAAACATCCGCTTTTATTTGAAGTATTTAACGAAACAAAAATAATCAAAAGTAGACAAATGAATTCAAAGATTAGTAGTTGCTATTTTTGGAGAAATGTTTTATAATCATAACAACGTTGTTATTATATTTATTATTTTGCAAACGATTACAAAAAAGTGGGAGTGTTTTCTTTGAAGAAAAAATATGTATTAGTTGGTACTGGCGGTCGAGCAGAATTTTTTTATGGGGCAATGGTACGTGACTTCCAAGAAACATGTTCATTAGTTGCATTTTGCGATTCGAACCAGACAAGATTAGATTATGCAAATAAATTGCTGGATGAAAAGTATAGTGTAGGAAAAATCAACACATATACAGCAGATCGTTTTGATGAAATGATTGAAACAGAAAAACCGGATATTGTTATAGTAACATCTGTAGACAGAACCCATCACCGTTATATCATACGTGCAATGGAGTTAGGGTGTGATGTTATTACAGAAAAACCGATGACCGTTGATGCGGAAAAGACACAGGCAATTATTGATGCAATTGAAAGAACGGGACAACAAGTTCGTGTAACATTTAATTACCGTTATGCACCTCATAACACGAAAATTCGTGAATTGATTCGTGATGGTGTGATTGGTGAAGTGAATTCTGTACACTTTGAATGGGCATTAGATACACAACACGGAGCGGACTATTTCCGTCGTTGGCATCGAGATAAACGAAATAGCGGCGGCCTTCTTGTACACAAATCTACTCACCATTTTGATCTAGTTAACTTCTGGTTAGATACAGAGCCTGAAACTGTTTATGCAACTGGCGGGCTTCGCTTTTATGGAAAAGAGAATGCGGAACGCCGTGGTGAAACGAAATTCTATCAGAGAGCTCATGGGAATGAACAGGCGAAAGATGATCCGTTTGCAATTGATCTAGAAGCAAATGACCATTTGCGATCAATGTACTTAGAAGCAGAAAAAGAGGATGGTTACCAACGTGATCAGAGTGTGTTTGGTGACGGAATTAATATTGAGGATACATTAGGTGTTGTCGTAACATACAAAAATAAAGCGATTTTAACCTATTCATTAAATGCTTATTTACCATGGGAAGGCTTCCAGATTGCCTTTAATGGTTCAAAAGGGCGAATAGAAGTACAGGTTCGTGAACAATCGTACATCAACTCAGGTGGAGAAAAAGGTGATGAAGGTAAGCTGAAAGAGAAAGTTTTACGTGTTCTGCCAATGTTTGGTGAGCCGTATGAAGTAGAAGTAGAGGAGAAAGAAGGCGGCCACGGTGGTGGTGATCCAGAATTATTAAACGATCTGTTTGGGGTACCGAAAGAAGATGAATTTAACCGTGCTGCATCTCATGTTGATGGGGCGATCTCCATTCTTACAGGAATTGCTGGCAACAAATCATTACAAACAGGCCAAGCAGTAAGAGTGGAAGATTTAGTTGATTTAAAAAGGTAACGAGAGAACAGCTTCTTTTGTTCCATCGATTTAGTCATATATAATGGAGATTCGATTGTTTTTCAAAAAATGGCCGAATCTCCTTTAATATACATGGATATGCTGCATTTCTTCTATTCCTCAATCTCGATGATTTCGTTCTCAGTGGATTGAATCGCATTGCTGTAGCCGAAAAAACTAAAGCTTGCTATTAATAGAAGAAATAGCATTATTAGAAATTTACGCAATGAATACCCCTCCCATTTATCTCCCATTTGTCAAATCAATTCATATTGTATATGATTATCCAATAAATAGCTATGAAAAATTTATGGAAAAACTGTATAAATTGGAGTGGAGGGTTATAATGGCATCCAACTTACAGGAAGCGGAAGTAATTAGTATGAAATCGATCGGTGAAGGCTCAAGAGTGTGTTTAGACTTTGTGGACAAATTACAGCCAACAGAAGGAATACTTGTTGGTAATACGGGTCATGGTTATATTATGGTGCTAGCAGAAAATAGAACAACAGAAACCTATCCAGCTCGTCCGTTTCGAGTTAATGCAGGGGCGATCCACCAGTATGCCGTCGTAGATGAAGAGAAAACTGCCTATTTAGCTGAATTGAAGCCAGGAGATCATGTGGCGGTAATGTCGACCGAAGGATATACAAGAAAAATAGCGATTGGAAGAGTCAAAATTGAAAAAAGGTCATTTATTCGTATTGTTGTAAATGTGGATGGTCAGGAAATTTCCGCCACATTACAAGAGGCAGATAGTGTCCATCTGCTAGGTCATGATGATACAGAAAAACAAGCCATTCAATTGCAGCAAGGTGACCGAATCATGGTAAGGTTCGATCAGCCAGGCAGGCATCTCGGGGAAAAAATAGAAGAAGAAATTGTAGAAATGTAAAAATTCAGAAAATTTATGCAAATGCATTGACAAATAGTATTAATCCATACTATGATAGTATCAACATTTACAAATCGTTGGCTAAGACGAAGAGAAGTAGCTTAATGAAGCACTGTAGAGAGCTGGTGGATGGTGCAAACCAGTGTGTGAAAGTAAGTGAATGGACTTCTGAGCCCCAAACCGAACAATAATTTGTTAAGTAGGCTTTGGCGAGAGACCCACTCGTTGCAAAGGGGTAGCGTTATAAGCGATAAAGCTTGACGTGAGAAGAGAACTGTTAATTAATTGCAGTTAATAAAGGTGGTACCACGGGTTTCCTCGTCCTTTTTAAGGAGAGGGAACCCTTTTTGTATATTTAAAAATCGCTGAGAAGGATTAGTATGCTTATGTTTTGTATTCTAGAGAGCTGGGAATGCTGGAAACCAGTATACAACGTAAGTTGAATGGACCTTTGAGAGTGCTCTGGAAATCTAGTATAGAGTGACGGCTCATCCTCGTTAACGGATGTATGAGTGGAAGTAAATCATGTAAGAGAATTACTTCAAATAGTGGTGGCACCGCGGTCAAAAATAACCGTCCCTATATATATCGGAAGATATATATAGGGACTTTTTCTATATAGGGACAAAGGATATAAATTTAATGAAAAGGAGCTGCACAAAATGGTGAAATATAAAAGCAGAACATTAAATGGGGATACATTAACACCAATATCAGTGTTTAATCGAATTGATGGGAAGAAAAAGTTCTTGTTGGAAAGCTCTGGTAACCACAATGAAAAAGGCCGTTTTTCGTTCATTGGTTTCAATCCATATAAAGAAATTATCGGATCTGGTGCACAAACAAAGATAGTAAATCATGTAACAGGGTCTGAAGAAACAGGCAAGCAATTACCATTAGAGGCAGTAAAGGCACATATACCGAATGAAGCCTTAGATTTACCATATGCTTTCTATGGTGGGGCAATCGGCTACATTGGCTATGATGCGATCAGACAATATGAATACATTGGTGAAATGTTGGATGATGAGATGGATATGCCGGATGTCCATATGCTGTTTTACCAGGATGTCATTGTCTTTGACCATAAGAAACAAAAAGTAACCCTGTTAACAATTAACTTAGATGGTAGTAGAGATGAAGATATTTTAGAGAATCAATTAGAAAAGCTAACAGAAAAAATCGGAACACCAGAAAAAACCACTAAGGATAAAGACTTGAATCTTCATTTCGATACATCACTTAAAAAGGATCAATTCCTTGAGATGGTGGAAAAAGCAAAACAGCATATTGTTGATGGAGATATTTTTCAAGTGGTGTTATCACAGCGGATGAAAGCAACCTTTGATGCTGACCCATTTACTTTTTATCGGAAATTAAGAGTAGCCAACCCATCGCCATATATGTATTACATTGATTTTGATGACTATATTGTATTAGGCGCATCGCCAGAAAGCTTAATTAAAACAACTGGTAAGCATGTTGTTACAAACCCGATTGCAGGAACACGTCCACGCGGAAAGACAGTGGAAGAAGATCAACAATTCGCAACAGAATTACTTGCAGATGAAAAGGAATTAGCAGAACACAAAATGCTGGTTGACTTAAGCAGAAATGATTTGGGGCGGGTTTGTGAAGTAGGCTCGATTACTATTCCGAAATATATGACAATTGAAAGATATCAGCATGTCATGCACATTGTGTCAGAAGTCCATGGGGAATTAACAAGAGATTACACAGGGTTAGATGCGCTAGTATCTACATTGCCTGCCGGGACCGTTTCAGGTGCACCTAAAATCCGTGCAATGCAAATTATTAATGAGCTGGAAAACAAGAAACGCGGGGTCTATGCAGGAGCAGTCGGTTATATAAATATGAACGGTGATCTTGATTTGGCTTTGGCAATTCGCACAATGGTAATCAAAGAAAATACAGGTTATGTGCAGGCAGGTGCGGGGATTGTGTATGATTCTCATCCTGAATCAGAATATCAGGAAACATTAAATAAAGCCAAATCCTTATTGGAGGTAAACAAAATATGATTTTATTAATCGATAATTATGATTCATTCACATATAACTTGTTTCAGTATATTTCTGAACTAGGAAAAGACGTAGAAGTAATTAGAAACGATAAAATTACCATTCAGGAAATTGAACAAAAAAATCCTGAAGCGATCATCTTATCTCCAGGACCTGGAAGCCCGAAGGAAGCGGGAATTTGTATTGAAGTGGTGAAGCAGCTTGCAACCAAATTTCCGATTCTGGGAATTTGTCTAGGCCATCAGGCAATTGGTGAAGCGTTTGGTGCCAGAGTAATCCATGCGGATCAAATAAAGCATGGGAAAACATCAATGATACGCCATAATAATGATGAGATTTTTAACTATTTGGAACAACCATTAGAAGTGATGCGATACCATTCGTTAGTGATCGAACGGGAAACAATTGCCGAGGAACTGTTAATAACAGCAACTGCAATGGATGATGGGGAGATAATGGCAGTGAAGCATACGTATTTACCTGTATATGGACTGCAGTTTCATCCGGAATCGATCGGTACAGGGAAAGGTAAGAAACTGTTAAATAATTTCTTCGAAGCAATAAGAAAGGAGCAGAAGGTATGAAAACTTATTTAAAAAAAGTAATGGAAAAAGAGAATTTGACACTGCAGGAAATGGAAGAAGCAGCAAGATTACTATTTTCAGAGGATACAAGTGATATAGCTATTGGTGCATTTTTAACTGCATTGAAGGCAAAAGGAGAAACAGTAGATGAAATTACAGGGCTTGTAAATGTCATGCTAGAAATTTCTCCATTATCTCTCCCGGATGATCTGACAGATGCCATGGATAATTGCGGTACGGGCGGGGATGGATCTCAAAGCTTTAATGTGAGTACAACATCCGCATTTGTTATTGCAGGTGCTGGTATTACTGTGGCAAAGCATGGCAACAGAAGTATTTCCAGTAAAACTGGAAGTGCAGATGTGTTAGAGCATCTTGGTGTTCCACTAGAATTTACCCGCCCACAAACATATGAAATTTTAAAAGAAAATGGGATTGCCTTTTTGTTTGCTCCAAATGTACATCCGGCAATGAAGCGTGCAATGAAAGTAAGAAGAGAATTAGGGGTTCCAACAATTTTTAATGTCATTGGCCCATTGACCAATCCTGTTAAGTTGACATCCCAATTGATGGGCACATATCGAAGGGATTCATTAGAAACAATGGCAAGTGTGCTGCATAAATTGGGCCGCAAACGATCATTAATCATAAATGGAGCAGGTTATATGGATGAAGCATCTTTAGCCGGTGAGAATCATTTGGTATTATTAGACCGTGGAGAAATATTACGATTCACACTAAAACCAGAAGAAGTAAACTTACCAGTCGTCGATAATGAGTTGATAAGGGGTGGCGATGCGAAAGAGAATGCAGAAATTCTTCGCAGTATTCTGGAAGGAAAGAAAGGCCCTCATCGTGATACAGTGTTACTGAATGCTGGTTTAGGTATTTTTGCTAATGGAAAAGCGGAAACTGTGCAAAAAGGGGTAGAATTAGCCCGTGAATCAATTGACTCTGGCGCCGCATTAGCAAAATTGGATAATCTTATCACAATAAGTAATAAGATTAAGCAAGAGGTGTAATCATGACAATTTTAGATAAAATTTTAGCCGAAAAAGAAAAGGAAGTTGAAGTTTTAAAACAACATTACAGACAAGGTTCGCTTCAAGCGAAAAAAGTTGATGTATCTTTATATGATACTTTTATGAAAGCAGATAAAATGAGTATTATTGCTGAAATGAAACGTGCATCGCCATCGAAAGGATTAATTAATGATGGCGTAGAACCTGCTGACCAAGGGAAATTATATGAAGAATGTGGTGCTGGTGCTATTTCTGTATTAACAGATGAGCCATTTTTTAAAGGGACGATCGAGGATATGCAAGCAGTTCGGTCTGCTGTAAATATCCCAGTATTAAATAAAGATTTTATTATTGATGAAATACAAATTGAACGAGCATATGATGCTGGTGCGAACTTAATTCTGTTAATTGCTGCAGCACTTCCAGAACCCCGGTTACAACAACTCTATCAATATGCAGAGAGAAAGGGCCTGGAAATTTTATTTGAAGTTCACAATGAAGAGGAAATGCTTGTAGCTAAAAGAATTGGAGCAAAAATTGTTGGAATCAATAATCGAAATTTAAAAACATTCGAAGTAGATCTCGCAATTACAGAAAGATTAGCAGATATGGTTGATACAAAGGAAACTTTGTTAATTAGTGAAAGTGGAATGAAAACTGGTGCTGATGTGGAAAGAGTCGCAAAAGCAGGAGCAAGGGGAATATTGGTCGGGGAAACAATGATGCGTTCAAAAGATCTAAAGGAAACATTTGACCAATTACGTATTCCGTTAGGAGAGTAATCATGGTAAAAGTAAAAATATGCGGTTTAATGAATCGAGAGGCAATTTTGACAGCAGTTGATGCAGGGACGGATTTTATTGGGTTTGTGTTTGCACAGAGCAAGAGACAGGTGACTAAAGAAAAGGCAGCAGAGCTGGCGAAATATATTCCTCCCAATGTTAAAAAAGTTGGTGTCTTTGTAAATGAAAAGCTGGAAGTGATTCAGGATATCGCTAGAGAAGTGGGATTAGATTATATCCAGCTCCATGGCGATGAATCACCAGCCTTCTGTAAAGAAATTGGATTACCTGTAATTAAAGCATTTCATGTAGCATCAAAAGAAGATCTGGATAACGTCGCGTCATATGAGTGTGATTATTATTTATTAGACAGCCCTGCAGGGAAATACCGCGGAGGCAATGGGGAGAAGTTTGATTGGTCTATTACTAAGGAACAAGACTTCTTGAATAAAAAGATATTACTTGCTGGAGGGCTGCATGCTGAGAATGTGGAAGAGGCTATTCAGGAAGTGAATCCCACAGGTGTCGATGTATCAAGTGGTGTAGAAACAGATAGTGTAAAGGATTTAGATAAAATAAGGGCATTTATATTAGCCGCAAAGAAGGGTGAGAGAAATGGGATCATATAATGAACCGAACCAAACAGGACATTTCGGCGATTACGGTGGACGCTTTGTACCAGAAACATTAATGCCGGCCGTATTGGAATTAGAAAAAGCGTACAAGGATGCAATCAGGGATGAAGCATTTTTAGATGAATTCAATTATTACTTAGAAGAATATGTCGGTCGTGAAACACCTCTATATTATGCAGAACGTTTTTCGGAAAAATTAGGTGGACCGAAAATTTATTTAAAGCGTGAGGATCTCAACCATACTGGTGCACATAAGATTAATAATGCACTCGGACAAGCACTTTTAACAGTAAGAATGGGCAAGAAAAAGGTCGTTGCAGAGACAGGCGCCGGTCAGCATGGTGTAGCAACCGCAACAGTCTGTGCATTATTAGGTTTGGAATGTGTGATTTTTATGGGGAAAGAAGATGTACGACGCCAGAAGTTAAATGTCTTCCGAATGGAATTATTAGGTGCTCGTGTGGAGAGTGTTGACCAGGGAAGCGGGACATTAAAAGATGCGGTAAATGAAGCTTTGCGCTACTGGGTTAGTAATGTAGAGGATACCCATTATATCATTGGATCAGTTGTGGGACCACATCCATTCCCGCAAATTGTTCGCGATTTCCAAAGCATGATCGGTACTGAAACGAGGAAGCAGATCCAAGCGAAAGAAGGCCGCTTACCAGATGCTGTAGTTGCATGTATTGGCGGGGGAAGTAATTCAATGGGAATGTTCTATCCGTTTGTGGAGGATGAAGATGTCCGACTGTATGGTGTCGAAGCTGGCGGTGAAGGTGTTGATACAGACAAGCATGCTGTTACACTTACCTATGGAAAAAAAGGAATCCTTCATGGAACAATGACATACTTGCTGCAGGATGATAATGGTCAAATTCAGGAGGCGCACTCGATCTCAGCAGGTCTGGACTATCCTGGAGTAGGACCCGAGCATAGTCATCTCCGCGATATTGGCCGGGTAAATTATGTCCATATTACAGATAAAGAAGCATTAGAAGGATTACAGGAATTATCCAGATCAGAAGGGATTATTCCAGCATTGGAAAGTTCCCATGCTATTGCTTATGCGATGAAACTTGCCAAAGAAATGACTAAAGAGGAAGTTATGGTGATTTGTCTGTCAGGTCGTGGTGACAAAGACGTGGAGGCAGTACGTGATGCGCTCGGAGGTGAAGTGAATGGGTAAGGAGAAGTTAGCACAAGCATTTCAAAAAGTGAAAGAACGTGGCGACAAAGCGTTTGTTCCATACATTATGGCAGGTGATGGAGGGCTTGATCAATTAGATGATCAACTCGCATTTTTAGAAGAAGCAGGAGCAACAGTTGTTGAATTAGGAATTGCTTTTTCTGATCCGGTAGCTGATGGTCCAACAATACAGGAGGCAGGTCTGCGCGCCTTAGCAAATGGTGTATCATTACGTGCCGTGTTGAATAAATTAAAAGAGAAGAAAAATGAACGAAATATTCCCATTGTATTGATGACATATATTAATCCCATTCATACGTATGGTGTAAGGGAATTTGCCACAAGTTGTGCAGAAGCTGGTGTTGATGGCTTAATCATTCCAGATCTGCCTTTAGAGGAAGAAGGTTTAGTGACTGATTCATTGGCAGAGAACGAAATTGCCTTGATTCGACTTGCAGCACTTACGAGTACAGAAGATCGCTTAACTGAGATTGCGAAACGTACGGAAGGATTTCTATATGCTGTTACCGTAACTGGCACAACGGGAGCGCGTTCTTCCTTTAAAGAAAATTTAGGAGAACATTTAGAAAAATTGCAAAAAGTATGTCATGTTCCCGTATTGGCAGGTTTTGGTGTATCCACACCAGAGCATGTTGCTTCATTAACTGAACATTGTGATGGTGTTGTTGTTGGCAGCAGAATTGTAGACTTACTGCATAAAGGGGAAAGGGAGACAATTAAGGAGTTAATCGGATCAGCCCGGGTTTCAAAAGTGAATTAAATGATAGGATGCCCTGCTTAATTGGAAGCAGGGTTATTTTTTCATAGAGATGCATGAAGTGCTGGAAAACGCACAAAAAAAGAAGTCAGCTCCCAAAGCTGACTCCGCCGATTCTTTATGCATACAATTCTGCAATTTCTTTTTGTAATTTTTGGTCTGCTACGTACTCATCATATGACATTTCCTTATCGATTACTTTCGTTGGTGTGATCTCAATTAACCGATTCGCAATACTGTTAATGAATTGTTGATCATGTGATGTAAATAAGACGGAACCTTTGAAATTAATCAACCCATTGTTCACAGATGTAATGGACTCTAGATCTAAGTGGTTTGTAGGCTCATCTAAAACTAGTACATTCGCATTGCTAAGCATCATTTTAGACAGCATACAACGTACTTTCTCACCACCTGATAAGACATTCGCTTTTTTCAATGCTTCTTCTCCAGAGAAAAGCATACGTCCAAGGAATCCGCGTAAGAAAGTTTCCGTCTGGTCTTCCGGAGAGTATTGGCGCAACCATTCAACTAAGGACATATTATTTCCTTCGAAAAACGCTGAATTGTCTTTAGGGAAATAGGATTGAGATGTTGTAACACCCCATGTGTAGGTTCCTTCATCTGGTTCCATTTCACCCATTAAAATATCAAATAAAACGGTTTTCGCCAGTTCATTCCGACCAACAAAAGCGACCTTATCATATGGTTTTAAAATAAAGCTGACATTGTCTAAAACTTTTTCTCCATCAATCGTTTTTGAAATGCCTTCGACACGTAATAAGTCATTACCAATATCGCGGCCTGGTTGAAAGGCTACATACGGATATCGGCGTGATGATGGTTTAATATCATCTAATGTAATATTTTCAAGCATTTTCTTACGGGAAGTGGCTTGTTTCGATTTCGATGCATTGGCACTAAATCGTGCGATAAAGTTTTGTAATTCTTTCATTTTTTCTTCTTTTTTCTTATTTTGGTCTTTTGCCATCTGCAGAGCCAGCTGACTGGATTCATACCAGAAATCATAGTTACCGACAAACAATTCGATTTTTCCATAATCAACATCAGCGATATGTGTACATACTTTATTAAGGAAGTGACGGTCGTGTGATACTACAATTACTGTGTTCTCGAAATTAATTAGAAACTCCTCTAACCATTGAATTGCCTGGATATCCAAGTGGTTTGTAGGCTCATCTAATAATAGAATGTCTGGATTACCGAATAAAGCTTGTGCTAATAATACTTTTACTTTTTCAGAACCCGTAAGTTCAGCCATTTTCTTCGAATGAAGATTTTCGCCAATTCCTAACCCTTTTAATAAAATGGCAGCGTCTGACTCAGCTTCCCAACCATTCATTTCCGCAAATTCGCCTTCTAGTTCTGCTGCACGCATGCCATCCTCTTCAGTGAAATCTGCTTTTGCATAAACCTCATCTTTTTCTTTCATCACTTCATATAGACGTGTATGTCCCATGACTACTGTTTCTAATACTTCATGTTCCTCATATGCAAAGTGATCTTGTTTCAATACAGCAAGACGCTCCCCTTTACCTAACGAAACATGACCTGTTTGTGGCTCGATTTCTCCAGAGAGAATTTTTAGAAAAGTTGATTTCCCGGCACCATTCGCACCAATTAACCCGTAACAATTCCCTGCAGTGAATTTAATATTAACGTCTTCAAATAACTTTTTGTCACCAAAACGTAAACTAACATTTGTCGCTTGTAGCATATAGCGTAATTCCTCCATTATCTCATATCATAAAGCAAGCTTAAACAATTTAAGGGTGGAAGTCAATCAAGTAAGGCTAGAGTTTCGCAGTTTCTGGTACATCTTTTTTCGTGAGTGTCTGGATACCATCAACTAACAGACAGATAAAAGCAACCCAATGTAACATCATTCCTAAAATAGGTATGATACCAATAGTACTTGCAATAATACCGATAACAGGTCCCCAGATTGGTGCACGAAATGTCTTAGAGAGAACTAGTGTTATAATATAGTATATAAGCATGAATAAGAGCGGTGTCCATAACAATGATATTATAAGTGAACCTCCAAGACCGGGGATCCCGAGGAAAAACTCAAACACTGCACCGAGAAGTTTCAAAATACCTGAGACAATCATGTTTTCACTCCTTGTAATAAAATAAACTTATATACATTTTACCATAATTTAGTTGCAATATTAGATAAAATTATTGTTAAAAGTGGGGGGATTGTATGAGCCATCCTGTAAATAAAACATATGGTTTTCGATTGAAAGGGACACATCAGGATAGAGTTGCCGGGCTCGATTCTATCGGAAGGGAAAGAAGAAAAGAGGAGACATATATTTGGAATGGTCTGGAGCGAGGGGAAAAAGGCCGGATCGTATTTCAATACACACTAAGCGGGGAAGGTGAAATTAGGATTGGGAGCGAGGTATTTCCTTTATTGGAAGGCCAGGCATTCTTCGTTAACATTCCAAGTGACCATTGTTATTATCTCCCCGAAAGTTCAGAACATTGGGAGTTTATTTTTATCACATTGTTTGGAGCAGAGGCAGTTCATTATTATGACATCATTGTCGAACAGTATGGCCATATTTTACATATGCCCGCAAATGCCCGTCCACTAAACTATATCTGCCGGTTGCTTGAAAAAATAGAGACAGCGGGTATATCACATGCATATGAGGCTTCACGCTATGCCTATTCTTTTCTTATGGAATGTATGCAATATTTAGAGCACGACCAAAAAAGGGAAGAAGAATTGCCTGTAGCGATCGCTAAATCTATCTCCTTTATGGAAAAAAATTATGGGCAAGATATATCTTTAAACGATATTGTTCATGTGTCAGGTTTATCGAAATATCATTTTACAAGACTGTTTGCAAAAACACTAAATGAAACACCGATACAATATTTAACAAGAATTCGAATTCAGCATGCAGCTGATTTGCTTCAGCAAAGTGAACTATCAATTGAAGAAATCGCCAAAAATACTGGATATACAAGTGGAAACTATTTTAGTAAAGTTTTTAAGAGTTTACTTAATGTAACACCAAGCGATTATCGAAATAGTCAATCTTTTATGCCTGTTGATCGTATGTTTATTGATTGAATTCACAGCAATATTTTACCTATATCCATTTAATTTGCGATTGTAAACGCTTCTAAATCCTTTTAATATAATTTATATAAAGTTTTTAGAAACGCAATATATTACAAGGGGATTTGCTAATGTCTAAACTTACTTTTCTCGGTGCCGGGAGTACAGTTTTTGCAAAAACTTGGTGACTGTATGACAGTGGAAGCATTACAGAATTTGTTATGGATCATGAGAGACTGAAAGACTCAGAACCCCACATATAGCTGCCGGAATATAACTAATTTCAAAATTTGTTTTTCGATATGAAAAGGCTTAGTTTATAAAGAAAAATTAAAAAGGAGGATGAAAATGGCTATTTTTTATAATGAAAAAACAAGAGAATTCCACCTGCAAACAGCAAAATCCAGTTATATTTTTCGTGTGTTAGAAAACAATCAGCTGGGACATTTATTCTATGGAAAAAAAGTCCGCCATAAAAATTCTTTTGAACATTTATTTGTTCAAGGAAATCGTCCCAATACACCATATTTAAAAGAGGGCGATATGAGCTTCACCTTAGAACAGACGAAGCAGGAATACCCTTCTTATGGAACCACAGACTTTCGTGAGCCAGCTTTTCAAATCATCCAAGAAGATGGCAGTCGAATTACTGATTTTCAATATAAAAGTCACCGGATCTTCGAAGGTAAACCAAAATTAGCTGGTTTACCTGCAACCTATGCTGAAAAGGGAGATAATGTAGAGACAGTGGAGATTACGTTGTATGATCGTCTGATGGATGCAGAATTAATCCTCTTGTATTCTGTTTATGAAGACTATGATGCGATCACAAGAAGTGCTAAATTTATTAATCACAGTAAACAACATTTAAATATAACTAGAGCAATGAGTGCCAATATTGATTTGATAGATGCAAACTATGAAATGCTTCAGCTTTCAGGAGCGTGGGCCAGAGAAAGACATGTGAAAACCAGAAGGCTGGAAGCTGGTATACAAAACATCTCCAGTACAAGGGGGGCGAGCAGTGGACACCAGAATCCATTTTTAGCATTAAAGCGTCCGGAAACGAACGAATTTCTTGGAGAAGTGTTTGGTTTCAATCTTGTCTACAGTGCTAACTTCTTAGCCCAAGTGGAAGTCGACTACTTAGATGTTTCCCGTGTTAGTATAGGCATCAATCCTTTTGATTTTAACTGGTTACTTGAAGAAGGAGAAAGCTTTCAAACCCCTGAAGCTGTCATGGTCTATTCTGATCAAGGGTTAAACGGTATGAGCCAGCGCTATCATGAATTATATCAATCACGACTTGCGAGAGGGAAGTGGCGTGATAAGGTACGTCCCATTTTGACGAACAACTGGGAAGGGACCTACTTTAATTTCAATGAAGAGAAGATTGTCGATATGGCGAAACAATCGAAAGAACTTGGTGTTGAATTATTTGTGTTAGATGATGGCTGGTTTGGGAAACGTGATGATGATACCACTTCTTTAGGTGACTGGTTTGTCGATTATGAGAAACTGCCAAATGGGATTACAGGATTAGCGGAGAAGATTACAGCATTAGGTATGGACTTCGGGTTATGGTTTGAACCGGAAATGGTATCGAAAATAAGCAAGTTATATGAAACACATCCAGATTGGGTGATTCATGTAAAAGGGCGTAACCAGTCACATGGGCGAAATCAATATGTCCTGGACTTTTCACGGAATGAAGTAGTTGACGCATTGTATAAAATGATGTCCGATATTTTAAGAAATGCGCCAATTTCTTATGTGAAATGGGATATGAATCGCTATATGACAGAGATAGGGTCAGTTGCTTTGCCAGCAGATCGCCAAAGAGAAGTAGTACATCGTTATATTTTAGGTGTTTATGACCTGTATGAGAGATTAACGGCAGAATTCCCTGATATATTGTTTGAATCTTGTGCTAGTGGCGGGTGCCGCTTCGATCCGGGAATGCTGTATTATGCACCACAAGGATGGACAAGTGATGATACCGATGCGGTAGAGCGTCTGAAGATTCAATATGGTACCTCATTCGTCTATCCAATCAGTTCCATGGGGGCACACGTATCAGCAGTACCAAATCATCAGGTAGGTCGGGTGACAAGTTTAAAAACCCGTGCAAATGTTGCGTATTTCGGCGCATTTGGTTATGAATTGGATGTAACAGAAATGGGAGTCGAGGAAAAGCTGGAAATGAAAGAACAGATTGCTTTCTTCAAACAACATCGTGAGTTATTTCAATTTGGTACATTTTATCGCATTACCAGTCCGTTTGAAGGAGATGGTAATAGAACAACATGGATGGTTGCTGCGAAAGACAAGTCAAAAGCAATAGTTGGAGATTATCATATTCTATGTAAACCTAATCAGAGCTTTAAAAGACTATTACTAAAGGGTTTAAATGAAGACTTCATCTATACAATTGATGGTATTGATGGGGAATATAATGGGGATGAATTAATGGAAATCGGTATCCAGCTGGACCATGAACGTTTCAGAGTAGATGAGGAGCATAACGTTACAGGTGATTTCTCCTCACGTTTATTTATCCTGCATAAGAAGTAAAGAAAGGCCGGGACAACAAAGTTTCAGCCAAAGAAAAGCCGAACGATGATCGAATGTTTTATTCGAAGTTGTTCGGTTTTTTTTTGTAATCAAAACATTAACTGCTTTCCGTGGCGTTCCACCTATATACGCTGAAACAGCACAATACATAACGGGTGAATCAGATCCAGAGAATAAAAAAGCTGTGCCTGGTTTTGATAAAACGACACTGTGCAAACCTATTTATGTCCAAAAGCTGGTTTTACTTTGTTGCTGTTTTCCTGTGCCAGCATAGGCTCAGCTATCTTTTTGCGAAAATACTGTACAAACGGTCCTGTAAAGAAAGCAAAGATGACAGTAGCAACTCCGACAATGGCACCAAAAGAAAATCCGATAACAACACAAGCAACATCTGTCATGATTCTGGCTGCAGGGAAACGGATTTTCTGTCTGGAGACTTTCTCAATCGCAAAAGCTAACGCATCGTATGGTGCCATGCCTAGATTAGGAGTTATATATAAAGCAACACCCAAACTAGCGAAAAAGACAGCACTAATCATCATAGCAATACGAACAAGCATAACGGTCGAATCGTCAAAATAGAAGAAATATCCGAATACAAATAAATCGGATATGAAACCGATTCCAACCATGTTCACAAGTGTGCCGATTCCGATAGAACTTCTGTAAAGGATGAAGATAACAAGGAAAAGCAGGATATTAAATCCTAATTGATACATCCCGAATGAAATATCTAAAAAATCACTCAACCCGAGATTTATCGTTGAAAAAGGGTCTGTGCCGAGTGCACTGATTCTAAGCAGTGCAACAGCAATACCAATAAATAGATTACCAATAATCATCATATTAAGACGGCGCCAAGTTATCGTTTTCATCACAATCCTCCAGGTATATGAAATGAGTTCATTAACTAACATACTAGCTTTGAAGAAATGACCATAATATTTTGAAAAGACCTTTCGTATAGTATACAAAAATAGGAGAGAAAATAGGAAGTAGGAATGTTAAAAAAGTTAGTTATTAGGGTGCTTATCGTTATCTTTTTGGAAATTCATCATACGATGCTACATAGGAAAGAACAGGGGGGGAAGACTTCATGAAAAGGAAAATTATCAGTATTATTCTGATTGGCATGTTAGTGTTTGCAATTTTCAATTTTTTTAGGGACAGTTTTGGAACAAGTGAATGGAACTATGAAATAGCAAATAAAAATGTTCAGGCAAAAGATGAAAGGATTGGATTAAATGTAGGTGACAAAGCACCTGGCTTTGAATTACAATCAACGACCGGTGATTTTATCCGCTTGTCCGATTATAAAGGAAAGAAAGTGATGCTAAATTTTTGGGCAACATGGTGTCCCCCATGCCGAGCAGAAATGCCGGATATGGAGAAATTTTATCAAGATAGTGATATTGAAATTTTGGCGATTAACCTTGTGGAGACAGAATCGAGATTTCAAAATATTCAAGCATTTCTGGAAGAAAACCAATTAACTTTCCCAATATTATTAGATAATGGGAATCAGGCTTCCGATCTTTATCGAATTCGCCCAATTCCTACCACCTATCTGATAGACTCTCATGGCGTGATTCAATATCATACGTACGGACCAATGGATTACGAGATGATGATGAATGAATATGAAAAGCTAAACTAAATATCGTTATTCAAATATTCATTTGAATAATATCATTGACAACCATTCCATCCACCTCATACAATATAATCAAACGATTATTTGATTGAGGTGTTTTTTATGTCCAAAGATACTTGTGATATATTTTGCTATGATGAGGAAAAAGTCAATCGGATCCAGCCGAAAATAAATGAAGTAGTTGGAGTGGACAAGATCTTTAAAGCATTGGCAGATGCGACAAGGATAAAGATTGCCTATGCCCTCACACTGGATGAAGAGCTCTGTGTTTGCGATGTTGCGAACATTATCGATGCATCGACAGCTACAGCATCCCATCATCTCCGTCTATTACGTAAAATGGGTCTGGCAAAATACCGCAAGGAAGGAAAGCTGGTTTTTTATTCCTTAGAAGATGAACATGTTCGTCAATTAGTACAAATAGCTATGACTCATGCCAAAGAAGGTGAGAAAAATGGAAACAAATAAGAATGTGTACCGTTTGCAAGGCCTTTCATGTACCAATTGTGCAGCCAAATTTGAAAAGAATATCCGTGCGATCAATACAGTGGAAGATGTTCATTTGAATTTTGGTGCATCCAAATTGACGGTTAATGGTGATGTATCCATTGAACAGTTAGAGCAAGCAGGGGCATTTGACGGGATAAAAGTTTATCCGGAAAGGCAAAGGCCAAGACGAGAACCCTTTTGGAAAAAACGAGCAAATGTAACAACAGCTATTTCCCTTTTCTTCCTGATCATTGGTTATTTGCTATCACTTTTTCTTGAGGAGAATAATGTAACTGTCATTATACTGTTTAGCCTTTCCATTGTTATTGGCGGCTGGGACTTATTTAGAACAGGGCTCTCGAATTTATTTAGACTCCAATTTGATATGAAAACATTGATGACCATTGCAATTATTGGTGCTGTGATTATTGGTGAATGGATGGAGGGCGCTGTTGTTGTCTTCTTATTCGCATTAAGTGAAGCATTGGAATCCTATTCGATGGAAAAAGCGAGACGGTCGATTCAATCATTAATGGACATCGCACCAAACAGAGCCTTAGTCAAACGTGGTAATGAACGAATCGAAATGGATGTGGAGGATGTCCGGGTTGGTGATTTAATGGTTATAAAGCCTGGTCAAAAAATTGCACTTGATGGAATAGTAACAGCTGGTGATACATCCATTAATCAAGCAGCAATAACAGGGGAATCTATCCCTGTTTTTAAATCCAAAGGTGACGAAGTTTTTGCAGGAACTTTAAACGAAGAAGGTTCAATTGAAGTTCGAGTGACGAAATTGGTGGAAGATACGACACTTTCAAAAATTATCCATTTGGTGGAGGAAGCTCAGGCAGAACGTGCGCCTTCCCAGAAATTTGTCGATTCATTTGCTAAATATTACACACCTGCCATTATGATGATTGCATTATTAGTGGCAGTTCTTCCTCCATTGCTTATTGAGGGTGACTGGTCGGAATGGGTCTACCGGGGTCTCGCCGTACTCGTTGTTGGTTGTCCATGTGCATTAGTCATTTCAACACCTGTGGCAATTGTTACAGCAATCGGTCATGCTGCCAAGAATGGTGTATTAATAAAAGGTGGCATTCATTTAGAAGAGGCAGGAAAATTACAAGCCATTGCTTTTGATAAAACGGGAACACTTACAGAAGGAAAACCAGAGGTTACCGATATCGTTTCATTCACAAACCAAACGAAACAGGAAATACTTGCATTGGCTGAATCAATAGAATCGTTTTCCAGTCATCCGCTTGCTTCGGCTGTATTACGGAAAGCCAGAGAAGAAAATGTTAAGAGATTAGCTGCAACCAATTTTCAATCATTAACAGGAAAAGGTGCAAAAGCCACCATCCAGCAAGTAGAATACCTTATTGGCAGTCCTCATTTGTTTGAGGAAGTATTAGATGAGCCCGAACAAATTGATTCAATTAGTCATTTGCAAAATGAAGGAAAAACTGTCATGTTAATAGGAACGAACGAGAGTATTATTGGATTAATTGCTGTTGCTGATCAAATTCGCGAAAAGAGTCCATCGATTATACAAAAATTAAAGCAACTTGGAATTACCCATACGGTCATGCTTACAGGGGACAACAAGGCTTGTGGTAAGGCAATCGCCAAAAAGCTCCAGATGACAGACGTACAGGCAGAATTAATGCCAGAGGAGAAATTATCTTTTATTGAACAATTAAAAGAATCGCATGGCAAAATTGCAATGGTAGGCGATGGGATCAATGATGCACCAGCACTTGCTACAGCAAATGTCGGTATTGCAATGGGTGGAGCTGGAACGGATACTGCATTAGAAACGGCGGATATCGCATTAATGGCAGACGACTTAGAGAAGTTACCATATACCATTGCATTAAGCAAGAAGACAATGACAATTATTAAACAAAATGTTGTTCTGGCACTTGGATTAAAAGTTCTGGCACTTCTCCTTATCGTTCCGGGGTGGTTAACACTTTGGCTAGCAATCTTTGCTGATATGGGGGCAACACTTATCGTTGTACTAAATTCTTTAAGATTATTAAAACTAAAAAAAAAATAAGCATAAACTAATAGAAAAAATACAAAAAGAAGCGTTCTCTTACTTTCTCCCTGAGATAAGAGGACGCTTCTTTTTTAAAAAACTGTCTAATCGAGTGATTCTAACTCATCTTC
Organism: Gracilibacillus xinjiangensis; assembly: GCF_042651765.1. Classification (NCBI taxonomy): domain Bacteria; kingdom Bacillati; phylum Bacillota; class Bacilli; order Caryophanales; family Bacillaceae; genus Gracilibacillus; species Gracilibacillus xinjiangensis. The sequence goes on from NZ_JBHSDT010000004.1 coordinate 554,382, forward strand.
GGTTACCCATTTGTGATTCAGAATTTCTTCACCACTGTCTGTTGCGATAAAATCAACCATATATACAGTAGTTTCTTCAACGGAATCGATCGTTGCGGTTGCCCCTTTCATTCCTGGCATGTGGTCTGTGTTGATAACTGCTGTATCGCCAATTGCCAATGGTTCTGTACCTGCATCTAACAATTCTTCATGGACCACCCATTTATGATTTTCCACACGTTCGCCACCATTTACAGGATCGTATGATACAGCGTAAACAGTGGTATGATAGGCACCGGAAATAGTAGCTTCAGCTCCATCCATACCAGGCATATGATCTGTTCGGATCATTGCTTTACTTCCTGTTTCAAAGGTTGGATTTTCGGCATTCTCTAACTCATCAGGGACTTCACCTGTAGAGGAATGGTGTTGGTGAGTATTGTCAGCCGAGTTAGATGAATGGTCATGATCGTGGACGTCTTCCACTGTTTCTTGATTAATAATCATTTGCCATGACTTTGCACCATCCGTACTGATAAACCCCGATCCTTTGATAGTATAAATCGCAAGTACTTCATCACTTTGCGGGTTCTGGGAAATAAATAATGGAGCATCTTCTTTTAACTCAGGTAAGTTCAAGTTGGTTTCTTTCCCTGTACCCCAATTATAAGCAACTAGGGAAGGCTGCCCATTATCCGTAGAATAAAACAATGTGTCTTCATTGAAATATACTGCTGTACCTTGACTCTGATTGGTGATCAGATTGAATGATTTTCCTTTATCCTTAGAGAAATAAATTCCATCGGTTGTAGCTGCAGCTAAATATTGCGATTCATGTGGATGGATTGCGACATGAAATAAGTTCCCTTTAATATTGGAACCATTCAGTTTTGTCCATGTTTTTCCATTATTTTCGCTTAAATAGTACCCTGCCTCTAACTTAGAATTCGCATCAGGATTATAAATAAATATATCATGACTATAATAACCGACAGCAAGGAAATGGATGTCTGATTCACCTTCAAAATCTATGCTTTCCAGTGATCTTCCGTCATCAAAACTTCTCTGGATGCCAATAGGATTTGGCAGATCTGATTGTTTTCCTGGATGTCCAGATGTATAAAATCCTTGATCAACAGCAACAAACCCCATATAATCGTGCATATTTTTTGTTGTTTCAAACCACTTACCGTTTTCTGAGAATTTCAACCCCTCATGTGTTCCGAATAATAATCTATCACCAGTTTCATTAAAGCCCATTCCGTGTACATGGGTTAAACTTCCTTCTAATTCCTGCTCAAAGGCAGCGGGTTCTGAATTGTTGGAACATGCTGTCAGTGTGAATAAAGTCATAGTAACCAATAGTAGTTGTTTCATAAATTACCCTCCTCTTATCTACAAGTATACCTAGCTAGAAAAATCCAAACAAATGATCATACTATCTATTCAACTGTAACAGAGATGATTATATCCCTTTTTCGTATCTTGTTCAAACAGCGGTTTTGCAATACATAAATGATTAGGGAAAATAGAATAAACATGTATTTACAGATGAAAAAGTAATGACATTTTTTTTGTGATTTTTTATTGACAAGTGAAAGAAACAGGAGTAGATTAAGTGTTGTTATAATTGAATAAATACCTTATATCGCTGAATCATTTTCTTGAGCGGGGGAACCATAATTGATAGGGTAACCTATCTTGGGGTGAATCTTACAATAGTAGGAGGGGGTACTCTCAATCCCTAATCCGACAGCTAACCTCGCAAGCGTAATTTTAGTGGAGAGAAGGGTCACTTGACCACTCTTTATTTTGTAGTGGTCTTTTTTGTGCCTGCAATATTTTATATCGTGTGATTGATGACAGGGAATTGTCTATATAGAGGAAACTTAACTACTAGATTGAAACAGAAAGAAGGAAAAGCAGTGAAAAAGCAATTTATTGTAATAGGATTAGGGAGGTTTGGAAGTACTATTTGCAAAGAGTTACATCATTTAGGGCATGAAGTGTTAGCGATTGACAGTAACAAGGAAAATGTAGCAAAAATGTCGAAACATGCTTCCCACGTTATTGTGGCTAATGCAATTGATGAAGAAACACTTAAATCAATAGGCATCAGAAACTTTGACCATGCTATTGTAGCGATTGGTGACAATATACAACCAAGTATATTGTGTACATTGATCTTGAAAGAGATGGGGATTAAGAAAGTTTGGGTAAAAGCCCATAATGCACAACATCACAAGGTTTTAGAAAAAGTTGGTGCAGATCGAATCATCAATCCGGAATATGAAATGGGAATTAGAATCGCTAACCAGCTTGACTCTGATAAGATTATTGATTATATCGAATTATCAAATGAATATAGCATTATTGAATTGGTTGCAACAAATAAGGTGTCTGAGAAAACGATTCGTGAATTAGATATTAGAGATAGATATGGCTGTACATTACTTGGCATAAAGCATGATACGGATCTGAACCTTTCCCCATCATCCGATGATACGGTTTATCAAGATGACGTGTTAATTGTGATGGGGAAAAATCAGGATTTGAAGAAGTTTGAAGAGAAAGGATTATAATACTTTTTCATATAAACAGAAACTAAGGGGATGTACGTGATGTTAAAAATGTTGAAAAAGGATTACTTGAAACCAGCACAAATCATTGTTTTATTCTATCTGTGTGCCATCATTATATCTGTTGGTTTGTTAAGTCTTCCTATCGCATTAAAGCCAGGTATCCACTGGTCATTTCTAGACGTTCTATTCACTGCTGTAAGTGCCATAAGTGTTACAGGATTAACAGTAGTATCTACTGCTGATACATTTAGTATTTATGGAATATTCATCTTGATGTTTATTTTGCAATTTGGCGGAATTGGAATAATGACATTAGGAACGTTCTTTTGGCTGGTAATTGGCAAGAAAATCGGTTTAAGGGAAAGAAGACTAATTAGTACGGACCAAAACCAGACACATCTATCCGGATTAGTCCGATTGATGAAGCAAATCCTTAGCATCATTATAATAATTGAGTTAATAGGTGCCTTCATTTTGGGAACCTACTTTCTGAATTACTTTCCTTCATGGCAAGAGGCATATTTACAAGGGCTGTTCGCCTCTGTAAGTGCCACAACTAACGCAGGTTTTGATATTACAGGAAGTTCATTAATTCCGTTTGCTAATGATTACTTTGTCCAATTTATTAATATTATCTTATTAACACTAGGAGCGATCGGATTCCCTGTATTAATAGAGCTGAAAGATTATTTAAGAAATGGCAGTAAATATCATCATACAAGCTTCAGTTTATATACCAAAATAACAACTGTCACTTTTTTCTCGTTAATGTTATTTGGTACCATTATTCTCTTAATCTTCGAAGCGAATCATTTCTTTGCTGATAAATCCTGGCATGAATCTTTCTTCTATGCTTTCTTTCAGTCCGCTACAACACGTAATGGGGGACTGGCAACAATGGATATAAGTGAATTCACTGTGCCGACATTATTAGTGTTATGTTTTCTTATGTTTATTGGGGCTTCCCCTAGTTCAGTAGGCGGTGGAATTAGAACGACTACCTTTGCCGTCATCCTGTTATTAATCATTTCCTTTGCTAGAGGGCAAAAGAGTATTAAAGTATTCCGGCGGGAGATTGATGAGGAGGATATTAGGAAGTCAGTAGTAGTTACCTTTCTGGCTTTAGTGATATGTTTTGTTGCACTGATTATATTATCAGCAACCGAGAGCTTCAGCTTGATGGAAATATTCTTTGAGATTAGTTCCGCCTTCGGAACAACAGGTCTGTCGATGGGCATTACGCCGGAATTAAGTGATATAGGGAAAATAGTGATTACAATGCTTATGTTTATTGGAAGAATCGGGATTCTATCATTTATCTTTATTTTCCATACGAAGGACCATAATGTAAACTACCATTATCCAAAAGAGAGAATTATCGTGGGTTAAACGAATGATGGATATACACACCAACCTTCCAAGCGTGTGTATATCCATTGATTACATTAATTTTGTAATAAATGCACTGGCAATTCCGAAGTAAATCAGTAATGAGAGTATATCATTAATCGTTGTTATTAAAGGGCCAGAGGCAACTGCAGGGTCTACCTTGAGCTTGTATAATATTAAGGGAATAATGGTTCCTGCGAGTGTGCCTATAATTAATGTTATTAGAAGAGAACTGCCAATAACCAAACCTAAAACATAATTACCGCGCCATATATATGCAATGAAGGAAATGAGGATACCGCAAGTAACACCGATAATAATACCTACCCACAGTTCACGGAAAATTAGTTGCACAACCTGTTTGAAGTTCAAATCTTTAGATACCAGCCCACGAACGACAACAGCAAGTGACTGTGTTCCTGTGTTTCCTGTCATCCCTGATATCATTGGCATGAAAAAGGCTAAAGCAACAACAGTTTGCAATGTCTCCTGAAACCTGCTGATGATTCCGCCTGAAATTAAACCGATAAACAGGAGCAAAATCAGCCAGGGAAGCCGTCGATATGCGGCTACAATTGGTTTTGTTTGAAAATCGATAGCTTTACCGGATGCAGAAAGTTTCTCAATATCTTCGTTTGCTTCCTGGATAACAATATCAATAACATCATCAACGGTAATTACTCCAACTAATGTATTGTCTTCTGTTACAACTGGCAGTGAGACGAAATCATACCGGCTTATTAAATTTGCAACTTCCTCCTGATCTGTGTATACATCAGTCTTGACAACTCTTTTATACATAATATCTTGCACGAGTTCATTCAAATCAGCTAACAGTAAATCTTTATAAGAGACAACCCCAACTAATTTCTTTTTTTCATTAATAACATACAAATAATTTAAGTATTCCGCTAATTCAGCGAAGTGTTTTAACTTATCAACCGCTTCGCGAATCGTATAATGTTCCGGAATCCAGACAAATCGGTTGTTCATAATTCTTCCGGCAGTTTCCGGCGGATAATTCATCAGATTTTTAACAATAGCAGATTCCTCTTGTTTCATTTCGGACAGGAATTCGTCCATTACCTCTGGTTCCATGTCTGTAAGTAATGAGGCTAAATCGTCATTTTGCATCAGATCAAGTACTTTTGATGACTTCTCTATTCCTAATTTAGTTAACACATCTAACTGTTCTTTTTTATCCAGTTCTTGTAATAGTTCTGCTAGCTGGTCAATGGATAAATAAAGTAGAAATTTATTTCGATGTTTAACTGGCAGGTAATGATATTGTTTGGACATATCATATGGTTGCAATTCATCAATAAGCTCTTGAAAGTTCCTTTTCTTTCCGTCTTTAACTGATTGTATAATGGCTAAAGTAATTTCATTTTCGGTCATATTTAAAGACATCCTGCCCCTCCACTCTAAAGAAGAATTTCTATCTATTTGTAAAATAATTATAATGCTATTAGGTTGCTTTATAAATAGTTAAATATGTATAAGAGTAATCCATCTATTGCTTGAAAATATGGAAAATAATTTAATAAACATGGGGAAAATTATTTTTTCTACTAATGCTTTATTTGGTGTGTTATATTAGAGGACAGAAGCTCGGAAAGGGATGTATGAAAATGAGCAAAACAGTAGTAATAGCAGAAAAACCGTCTGTAGGACGTGATATAGCACGGGTACTTAAATGTACAAAGAAAGCAAATGGTTATATGGAAGGTGCAAACTATATTGTTACATGGGCACTAGGTCATTTAGTGACACTTGCTGACCCTGAAGCATATGACGATAAATATAAAACATGGAAGCTTGACGAATTACCAATGCTTCCTGATCATTTGAAGCTTGTAGTAATTAAAAAGACAGGAAAACAATTCCAAACAGTAAAAACCCAATTGCTGCGCAAAGATGTAAAAGATATTGTTATTGCGACAGATGCTGGTCGTGAAGGAGAACTTGTCGCACGATGGATCTTAGCAAAAGTCCGTACCAATAAACCTGTCAAAAGACTGTGGATTTCATCGGTAACAGATCAGGCGATAAAAAAGGGATTTCAAAACTTAAAACCAGGCAGGCAGTATGACAATTTATATCATTCAGCTGTTGCAAGGTCAGAAGCTGATTGGTATGTCGGCTTGAATGCTACGCGTGCTTTAACAACAAAGTACAATGCACAGTTATCAAGTGGAAGGGTTCAAACACCTACCCTTGCAATGATTGCAGCAAGGGAAGAAGAAATTAAACAATTCCGTCCCAAAACATTTTATCAATTAAAGGCTCGTACCAATGACGGGATCAAATTATTATGGAAGAATGCGAAAGGTGAATCCAGAATATTCGATCAGCAAAAAGCGAACAGCTTATTAGCACATTTGAAAAACAAATCACTGAAAGTAACTAAGATAGAAAAAAAGCAAAAGAAAAACTATGCACCAACATTGTATGACTTAACCGATTTACAAAGGGATGCGAACAGAATTTTTGGTTTTTCCGGAAAACAAACACTGTCGCTGATGCAGAAACTTTATGAGCAACACAAAATTTTAACATACCCAAGAACCGACTCGAAATATATTTCAACAGATATTGTCCCAACATTAAAAGAGCGTCTTGATAGTTGCGGGATTGGACCATATGCTGCCATTGCAGCCAAAATTAAAAAGCAGCCAATTAAAGCAAATAAATCTTTTGTTGATGATAAAAAAGTATCAGACCACCATGCGATTATTCCGACAGAAGAGCCTGTTTATCTATCGAAACTTACCGATCAAGAGCGTAAAATTTATGATCTTGTCATTAAGAGGTTTTTGGCTGTACTATTGCCACCATTTCAGTTTGAACATATTCAATTAACAGCAGAAATGGAAGGGGAGATATTTACTGCAAGCGGCAAAAATGTGATCGATCAGGGATTCAAGGCTGTTTATGATCACACAGAGGATGAACAGGAAGAAGATCAGCAAATATCTAATATTTCTCAAACCCATATTTGGAAGGAACCGAAGCTATCTTTAACGGAAGGTGAAACTAAACCACCAGAAAGATTAACGGAAGGTACATTGCTTCAAGCGATGGAAAACCCTGTAAAATTTTTAGAGAAGAATGAAAAACATGCCCAAAAAACATTGCAGCAAACAGGCGGACTAGGAACAGTTGCTACAAGGGCAGATATTATTGAAAAGCTGTTTAATACTTTTTACATGGAGAAAAAAGGGAAATACCTTTATCTAACGTCAAAAGGAAAGCAATTATTAGAATTAGTACCAAGTGATTTGCGCTCACCTTTACTCACAGCAAAGTGGGAAGAAAAGTTAGCAGAGATCGCAAATGGAAAGTTATCAAAAGATGCATTTATTAAAGAGATTAAAGGTTATACGAAGGAAGTTGTTCACCAAGTAAAGACAAGTGATGCAAAATATAAGCATGATAACATGACAGGAACAAAATGTCCGAATTGCGGCAAATTAATGCTTGAAGTGAATGGAAAAAATGGGCGCATGTTAGTTTGTCAGGACCGTGATTGCGGTGAACGCAAAATGATTGCGAAAAAAACCAATGCCAGATGTCCAAACTGTCATAAGCGAATGGAAATGCGTGGTCAAGGAGATGCCCAAACCTTTTCTTGTGCCTGCGGTTATCGGGAGAAATTATCTGCCTTTCAGAAAAGGAAAAACAAGCAAGGACAAAGTAAAGCAACGAAGCGAGATGTTAATAAATACATGAAAAAGCAAGATGATGGTTTTGCAAACACAGCATTAGCAGATGCATTGGCGAAGCTGAAGGATAAATAAAAAAAGAGGATCCCCAAGCCTCAAAAAACCCACGGAGCCTTTCTTTTCCTCCGTGGGTTTTTTAATGGATAATTAACTGAAAATAGTCGAAATTTGGCCAATTTCTTCTGGTGTAAGCTCCACATTCAGTGTTTTTAAATTATCTAAAACTTGGTCAACCCGTTTAGCTCCAGGGATGATGGCATCAATGCTTTCCTGAGTCAGGTACCATGCCAGAACAATGTGGGGAATACCGACATTTTTCTGTTCAGCAATTGGTCTTAATTTTTCCACTTTGCTCAAGTTTTCCTTAAATGTTTCACCTTGGAAAAGCGGGTCATTTGCACGCAGGTCATTAAATGTTGTATTCTCATCGTACTTGCCAGCTAATAGGCCGGATGCCAGCGGGAAATAAGGTACAAAAGATATACCGTTTTCTGCCGTATATGGCAGCATATCTTTTTCAGCTTGACGTTTAAATAAATTGTATTCCGATTGAATGACATCAACATAACCATCTTTGTTCGCTTCCTTCAATTGTTCAACAGTAAAGTTAGATACCCCAATGCTCCTAATCTTTCCTTGATCTTTTAATTCTTTTAATGCTCCAACCGCTTCATCTTTTGGAGTATTTTCATCTGGAAAATGTATATAGAACAGATCAATATAATCTGTTTGTAATCTTCGAAGGGCTTGATCTACCGAATCTTTTAAAAATTGTGGTGAGTTATCGATAAGTGTTTCTTCATTAATTATTTTGTGAGCAGCTTTAGTTGCGATAATGATTTCGTCACGGTTGCCACTCTGTTTGACAACTTGTCCGACTAGTTCTTCCGATCTTTCTGGTCCATAGATATAAGCAGTATCGATGAAGTTGATACCATTTTCAATTGCCTGACGTACTACATTCATCCCTTGTTCTTCATCTAAATTCGGGTAAAGATTATGTCCGCCTACAGCATTTGCCCCAAGGCCGATCGGGTTGACAAAAAGACCAGACTTCCCTAATTGAACTTGTTTCTTCATATAAAATCCACACCCTTATCCGTTATTTATCTTTCAGGAAAATTGTAACAAATATTAAGGTCATGAAGAAAAGATTTGCTCATATAAAAAAGATAGATGGAGAGGTCGGACCATTCTGGTGCTTGATATTGCGGTCTCTCCATTAAAAAAAGGTTAATTCAATCTTGCACTTGTCTCTGACATATACTATATTTAAAATACACTATTTATTGCATTTTTTACCACGTATGAAGATGTGAAAGCATAAGAACCCTTGTCAGAAAGCCATTGCATATAGTGGCAAAGATGCTGAGGAATTCGAATGCATAGATATGAAATACAAGGGGTGGCGAGAGTGAAAAAAAGAAAAGTTTATCTTCTTTTCACAGATACAGGTACATTTTTATCGAGAATCATTAATTTATTTACAAAATCTTCACTTAATCATGCTTCCATCAGCTTTGATGAGGCTATGACAGAGGTCTACAGTTTCGGACGGAGGCAGCCATACAATCCATTAAGCGGAGGATTTGTTAAAGAAAATGTTCGTGCACCTTTTTTTAGGAAAGCAACGTGTGCAATCTATCAACTGTCCATAACAGAAGAAACATATGAACGATTACTGGATCGAGTGAAAAGAATGGAAAAAGAAACAGATCATTACCGATACAATTTATTAGGTTTAATCGGTGTTTTATTAAATCTGGAATGGCAGAGAGAGCGGGCATTTTTCTGTTCGGAATTTGTTGCCACAATGTTAAGAGAAGCGGGGATATATACGGATACAAAACCAGCTTGTCTGACAAAACCACAAGATTTAAAAGAATGGCATGAATTAACGTTAATCTATCATGGTGACCTTGTTGTATACTTGCAAAAGCATCGTATAGTGGATGTGGCGGTTACACCATGGAACAGGTTATACAGTTAATGGATATAGATATAGAATATTCATCGCACTAATATGTAATTATTTATTATTACCCTAAATATGTGTTATAAAACGTGGATCTCTTCGAAGAGATTCACGTTTTTTTATTCTTTTCGGTTAGTCCTGCCTTAGTATACATCATTTAGTTAAAAGGTAAATCAAAATATAAGCCCAAAGACTTAGTTGAAATTATATCCACAGCCAGTTATGAAAAACTTGTCGAAGAGCTATCATAGAGTTATGGAAGGAGGGAACACAAATGAAAACATTTTTACTCATTTGTTTAACAGTAATAGCAGGGATCATGTTTTTAGCAAATGTAGGTCCAATGATTATGTTAGCAATAAGTATAACTATTGCCTACTATGGTGTGAAGAAATTCATCCTTGCAGAAACAACTGGTGCAAAAGTTTGGTGGGCAATTGTCATCCTGATCGGTGTGTCAATTTCCTTGTCAAATATCCCTGCAATGATTGGTGTAGTTGCATTAGTGGTACTTTACTACACCTATAAGAAGTGGAAACAAGAGAAAGAAACGAAGAATTATACACCAAACGATTTAAGTTGGGACGAATTGTAAAATAAAAGGAGGAAAAAACATAATGACAAATCTATTTACACGTATCAAAGACTCTGTGATGGCAGACTTACATGAAATGATGGACCAGAAGGAAGAAAAAAATCCAATTGCACATGTGAATCAGTATATTCGTGAATGTGAGCATGAGGTGAAGAAAATTAAACAACTGGTAGAAAAACAATACGAAATTAACTATGATATTTCTCAAGAATTAGGGCAGGCAAAATTAATGGTCGAGAAACGTAAGAAACAGTTTGACTTAGCAACCTCTTTGGAGGAAACCGAATTAGCAAATGAAGCAAAGGTAGATTTAGAAAAGTTTGAAACTAGAATAAACCAGCTGGAATCTATGGAAAGTCGATCAATGGAGGACCTCGAAACCCTGGAAACCCAGTATGTCCAAATGAAGCAGAAGCTCAAAGATCTTTATGTGAAACGTTTAGAGCTGAAAAGCCGCGAAAATATCGCCAGAACAAAACAAGGTATGAACAGAGTGCTGGAAACAGAGTTCGTTTCAAAAAGTGCTTCTAAATTTGCAGAATTAGAAAGTTATATTGAAAGAATAGAACAACGTGTCCATACAGAATATCGTTTACACACACTTGATGCAAGATTCGCTGAATTGGAAAAAAAAGCTTCTAACATGAACTGAAAACATGATATTCTAAATAGGTGCAGGAATAACTGCACCTAAATTTTTCTGTTTAGAGTAGAAGAAAGTAATTTTCCTATTATAGATTGAGTAGATAGAGTTTTAGACAGGAGGGGAAAGTGAGATGCGTAAATTAAGTACTACAGATTTAATACGTCTATTGCTGATAATAGGATGTATTTTATTTGTTATTGAGTTTATCTTTATCGACACAGGCCTCCTGTTTATTATCTTGTTAGCATCTGTAGCCATTTACTTTGGTAAACATAATTATCATAAAACAAGTGGAAAGACGATATTTTTTGGGGGATTGTTCTTCTTGTTTATGATAGTTATAGATACCATTGCTGTACGATTTATCCTATTAGCAGTGATTGTATATTTCGTCTGGAAATGGTATCAGTCTAAGGATCAACGGGATGGTGGCCCACTATATATCCCGCGGTTTTCATCAAGTCGTGCGGAAGAAGGAACTGCATACAATAATAAGTGGTTTGGAACGTTTGATAAGGGCAATGAACCATTTGCATGGCATGATATTAATTTACAATCTCTTGTGAGTGATATCACGATAGATTTAAATAATACTGTCCTCCCGGAAAAGGAATCTGTAATTGTTATCAGGCAGTTAGTTGGAAATGTTCAAATAGTTGTACCATATGATATAGAAGTTATTGTGGAACATTCTGTATTATTTGGAGACATTACTGTAATGGATCATATCGAGCAGCATGCACTAAATCGCAATATTTACATGAAAACGGAAGGTTATGAGAATGCGCCGCAAAAGGTAAAGATATTTACTCAAGTTTTGGTGGGAAAGCTTGAGGTGAAAAGAGGGTGAAAATATATACAAGGTTAGCAGTTGTAAGTGTTATTTTAACATTCACTTTCCTCGTATTGGTTAGTTTATTATTCTATCTGGCATTTCCAATAAACAATTGGGAATTACTTTGGCAAGTGAAGGTGTTTGAGGTACCATTTATCCTCATGGTTCCTACAATGACCTTATTATTTGGGTTGTTGATTGGTTTAGTCGGTTCATATGTTGTGAGAAAACGGATAAAATTTTTAGAAAAAAGTTTAACGATGGTGATGAAAAATCAATCATTTACAGAAAATCCCGTTTTTGAAGAGATAGATGTTATTAATCAGAAAATGAAAGATGTGCAAGACTATATTCTACAGCAGACAATACGAACACAGAAACTTATTGAAGAACGGACGAAGGACCAGGAAGAGCAATTGAACCAAGTAATTTCTGAAGAAAGAAATCGACTGGCAAGAGAATTACATGATTCTGTCAGTCAGGAGTTATTTGCAGCGTCTATGTTAGTTTCAGCAGTAAATGCCAATAATACGAGTCATGATCCATTAATATCCAAACAATTAGGACAAATTGAGTCAATGATCCAGCAGGCGCAATTAGAAATGCGAGCATTGTTACTGCATTTAAGACCAGTACCACTTAAAGATAATACCTTAAAAGAAGGCATGGAAAAGTTACTCCAAGAGTTAAAAGCAAAGGTTCCTCTTGGTATCACATGGAAGATTGAAGATGTTTTTGTTAATAAGGGCATTGAAGATCACTTATTTCGAATATTACAGGAAGCTCTGTCTAATGCATTACGGCATGCAAAAGCAGAGGCAATTGACACCATCCTCATTGAACGCGATGGTTTTGTCATCTTGCGGGTAAAAGATGATGGTGTAGGCTTTGATATGAAAGAAAAGAAGGCAGGATCTTACGGGATATCCAATATGTATGAACGTGCAGCAGAAATGGGGGCACATGTTCATATGATTAGTATTCCCGGAAAAGGGACACGTCTGGAAGTTCGTGTGCCAATGATAGAGGGGGGAAGATGATGATAAGAGTTCTTTTCGTTGATGATCATGAAATGGTACGGATTGGTGTTAGTGCATTTTTATCCACACAAAACGATATTGATGTAATAGCAGAGGCTGAGAATGGGAAAAAGGCGGTAGATCTGGCATTAGAGCTGCGTCCTGATATCATTTTAATGGATTTAGTCATGGATGAGATGGATGGAATTGAAGCAACGAAGCAGATTATTGAGCAGTGGCCTGAAGCGAAAATATTAATTGTGACCAGTTTTATTGATGATGATAAAGTATATCCAGCTTTAGAAGCAGGTGCTGCAAGTTATATTTTAAAAACATCGAAAGCGGATGTTATTGCACAAGCCATCAGAGATACTCATAAAGGTGAGGCCGTTTTAGAAAAAGAAGTAACAGCAAAAGTGATGGCCAATCTCAGAAGATCAAACGAGACAGCATTACATGAAAGTTTAACTAATCGTGAGATGGAGATTTTGCTGCTGATTGCCAAAGGAAAAACTAATCAGGAAATTGCTGAAGAGCTTTTTATCGCATTAAAGACAGCGAAAGTACATGTAAGTAATATACTCAGCAAACTGCAAGTACAAGATAGAACCCAGGCGGCTGTTTATGCTTATCAGCAAGGGATTATAAAATAATCTTCTGTTTTACTGATAAAAGTATAAGCAGGTTGGGAAAAGAGAATCCGAACATGGATAGTTGAGCACAATTCCTTCCGGCAAAACACTTCGATTTCCGTGGGCACGGCTTCACCTGCTGTGTGAAGGAGAACATTTACATAGTGGGATCTTCAGCTCGTGCATTCCCACAGAAGTCTTCGTGCTCTTTAACTATGAATTATGTCTCACTTGACCTATCTCTTTATTAGCAATATACTCGTTAGCCTCCTCTAAATCCTTATGTGAATCAACCGAATCACCCGCATAACGTTCTATAGTATCCGCAGGCTGTGATGGGTTCATGTCTTTTCTTATACCAATTTCTCCATCCTGATTTGCTGGATTAGGCATTTGAAAATTTCCTTTTTGCTCTTTTTTCATGAAAATCACCTCCACTATATCTTTTAGCAACCTTGTTATTTTCATACAAAAAATATGAAGCAGAAGATTCGATTTCTTTTAAAAACTTTATGGAATAAGATGGATCATTATAACCTGAATATCCGTAATGGAAAGTCTGGAGTTTTCCAGCATATATTTTGCCTTTTTGATATGTAAGGAATGAGTGTAATTGCTAAATCTCTATAAATGAAAATAAGCGTGATATCCTCCATGTTAAAATGGTGTAGATACCACGCTTACTAGAACAAAAGAAAAACATTCTGCTAGGGCTAGTTAGATCCCAGGCTCTAAAGAGGATAGTTATTCCAACCCCAATGTTTCGTTCGGTATTTTGATACGGAATGTCAGCTGATCATTCTTTAAATCAAATTGTTGAACCCTTACTTTATAATTACTCTTTAAGTCCATTTGTGTTAGAGCGATATAAATGGTTTCTTCTTTTGGGTCAATAACCACCCATTCCGGTGTGTTAATTTTATCATTTACATATTTTAATATTTTATCTTTCGGCAGTCTTAATAACCCTAAAGACATTTCTGTTGATTGCAGGATAATATCACCATTCTCTTGAACAACAGGGTCAAAGGTGATATTAACAGGTACTTCAGACCTGAATGCCTCGATCGTACCCATTAAATGTACTTCCTGATCAAGGCTAATCGCGTAATTGTCATTTTTATCCTTTAATAATTTATCAATATATTCATTCACTAAGTGTGACAAGTTATCTTTGCTGGATTGAACGGTGAACTCTGCTCCGGCAGCTTCTTCTATATATTCTTTGTCAGGATACTCTTCACTTGCTACAGGCCACATGATAAATATAACAATAGCCAGTATAATTGCTATATTTACTGCAGCCAAAATGATAAATAGTCTCCTCCAATTAGTAAATCGGGATTCTTTCATCTATTCTCACACCTTCTAGTTAGTTGTCAGATTCTCATTATTTTGTAAATATGTCCAAACACGTTTCGCCATTAATTCGTATCCTTTTCTGTTCGGGTGAAAATTGTCTTCTGCAAACATATTTTCAGATCTGTTTTGAAAAATATCCTGCATTGGGATGAATGTTACCTTGTCATAATTGTTGGCAATCATTCTACTTTCGTTATTCCATCTTGTTAGTATTACTTCTAATTCTTCAATTTCACTAAAGTATTGTTCAAAAGGGTTAAAGAAACCTAGCAGATAGATTTCTGTATCTGGTTGAATTTCAAAAACTCTATTGATAATTTGGCCCAAACGGTCTTTATAAGGCCCTCTCTCTTCAATGAAAGGTTCCTCCGTTAAATCAATAAAATTATCCTTCAACACTTTCATAATGTCGTTTGCTCCAATGGTGATAAGCACGATATCAGCATCTTCAATCGATGTGACAATTTCTTCATTTTCTAAACGTTTCAACAATTGATCTGTTCGATTTCCCCGCTTACCGAAATTATCGATGGTAACCTTTGCTTCTTCGTTGTCGAAGTGTTCTTCTAATACACCGACATATCCACCGTTATCCGTTTCATCACCAACACCTTGAGTCAGTGAATCGCCAATTGCGACAATATGTGTATCTTTCTTGAAGAAAGTTAATGCATCAATAAAAACATCCTTCATTGCATCACCAAAATTTTCCGTTTCCTCTTCAATTTCTTCTTCCAGCTCTTGTGAAAGGTTTTCATTGTCTGATTCCTGATCATGATCATCTATATTTAGTTCATTCGTTTCTGTCTGATTCGTGTCAGGAGAGGATGTTGATATATTGTCTTGATTATTAGTACCGAAATCTATTATTATCAGCGCACTGGCTGTACTGCCTATTATTAATAGGACAAGCAAACTTATGAGGATTTTTTTCATTGCACACACCTTCGATTAGACATTCTTAGATTGTTCTACTGTATATTTCTATACCCATCTTTCTTGTTTTTCACACGTTATAATATATGCATCAAACAGGGAAAACATGTGATATGTAATTTGCCAGGGCAAATGCTTAAGGGAGTTCATTCACTGCTCTGGCAATAATAAATGAGTGTATTTTATCACAGTAAGCAATCCGGGTAAACAGAAATAACCGTGAATCAATAAAGATCCACGGTTATTCTCTCTTGAATAACGGATAGGGAAGGGGATTACTCTCCACGGCGTAAGCGGTCAGCCTCTTGGTAAGGACAACGGTTTTCTACAATAATTTGTCCTTTTGCTTCCGCATTTGCTTTAATTGTGCTATCAGCTTCTTCTCTAAACCACACGATTTTAGCTTTGCCCGAAACTAGATTCGGATTATTAGATTCTACTACTAATACTATATCAATGTCTCCTTCTGCATCGGAAGGGTTACTAACTGCTGGAACACCATAAAGGGTGCTTTCCTGTTCACTGACAGGTGTAATTTGAAAACCTAGCTTTTGTAAATTAGCAACAGTATTTGCAGCCTCCTCACTATAGCCTACTACTGCAATATTTTTTTGGCGGATTCCGGCATTCTCTCTGGCATATGGTGAAGATAACGCCCATACAATCGCTTTTTCAGCATCTATTTTAATTGTCGGTTCACTATTTGTTGCTTTAGCAATTGCTTGATCTAAGTCTTTAATAATATCATCAGCTGTTTCAATCCCGACAGATAAGCGGACAAGTTCTTCTGTCACACCAGATGACTTTAACTGTTCTGCGGATAATTGTTGATGAGTTGTTGAGGCGGGGTGGATAATTAATGACTTCGCATCACCAACATTTGCAACATGTGACCATAACTGGATGTTATTAATAATACCACGTCCAGCTTCTCTGCCACCCTTGATTCCGAAAGTAATGATGGAACCAAAATGATTGCGTAAATACTTTTTCGCTAATTCATGTGAAGGGTGATTTTCTAAACCTGGATAATTTACCCATTCAACTTGTGGATGATCATTTAAATATTCTGCTACCGCTTTTGTATTTTCGCTATGACGTTCGATACGCAAATGCAATGTTTCTAGCCCTTGTAAGAAATAAAAAGCATTCTGCGGGCTTAGACATGCACCAATATCACGTAATAACTGCACACGCAATTTAATGGCGAAGGCAGGCGGTCCAATATCAATACCGAAACGAATGCCATGGTATGTTTCGTCAGGTTCAACAAAACCTGGAAACTTGTCGCTGTTCCAATTAAACTTGCCACTATCAACTACTATGCCACCTATGGTTGTTCCATGACCTCCAATCCACTTTGTTGCGGAATGGACAACGATATCTGCACCCCATGCAATTGGTTTACATAGATATGGGGTAGCAAAAGTATTATCAATAATAAGCGGGATACCATTTTCATGTGCGATATCAGCAACAGCTTCAATATCGAAAATATTTAAGCTTGGATTAGTAATAATTTCTCCGAATATTGCTTTTGTTTTAGGTGTGATCGCAGTGCGGAAATTCTCTGGATTCGATCCATCGATAAATTTCACATCAATTCCATACTTTGGTAACGTTTTGTTAAATAAATTGAACGTTCCTCCATATAAATTACTGTCAGCAAGAATTTCATCACCTGTATTTGCTAGATTCAGAATGGCTAGAGTAATTGCCGCCATTCCAGAGGATGTGGCAACAGCAGCAACACCATCTTCCAGTAATGCCACACGCTGTTCGAATGCATCAACTGTAGGATTCATAATTCGCGAATAAATATTGCCAGGTTCTGCTAGAGCAAATAAGTTCTGTGCATGTTCTGTGTCATTAAATACATAAGATGTTGTCTGGTAAATAGGGACAGCACGTGAATTAGTGGCAGGATCTACTTGTTGGCCGCCATGAAGCAATGATGTTTCATTGCCTGTAAAATCGAATGAATGTGTCATAATACCCCTCCAATTAATATGTAATAAAAAAACCTCTTCTTATCCAGGTAAGAAGAGGTTTGTGTTAACTTATATCCTCCTCTTATCTTTCAGGTTTGCACCTGTAGGAATTAGCACCTTTTCAACTTGGATGCTCCAAACTGACGGTTGCCGGGCTTCAACGGGCCTAGTCCCTCTGCCTCTCTCAATAAGAGTCTATTAATGAAATTATTAATCATATTATAAGTGAAAAGAATGTAAGCGTCAATCATAATGATCAATTTTTGCAATCAGCTCCATTAATTTTTTTAGGCAAATACCTATTACACTCTCTTTACAGGTGCATAGACTAGTATAAAAATAAAAAAAGAAAGGTGATAAAAATGGATAATAAAGAAAAAAGATCAGAACGACTCCCGGTTTGGGGAGATGAACTAATTAGAAAGCTGGATGCATTTATCTACGATAAACCAACACGAAATATTATGGGGACAATTGACCAGTTTTTTGAAAGAGCAAGAGGCCCTGAGAGAATTCCGGCAGATATTTTAGAAACAGAAAAAGAATGGCTGGTCCGTGTTGATTTGCCTGGTGTTAAGAAAGAACAGATTCAGTTAGCTGTTCATGGAAGTCAACTATTGATAAATATTTCGCATAAGGAAGAAACCGAGCATTATGATCAAACGTATCACTATTACAGAAAAGAGAGAAAAGAACAGTATAAGGAACGAACGATTACATTACCATACATGATTGATAAGGATAAAGTCAAAGTAACGTTTACTAATGGCGTATTACAAATCAAAGGTCCAAAGAATAGTCCAGACGAAAAATACTTGTCCATTGATTAACGAAGTGTTGATTCGCTCGTATTAGGGAAAAGTATGCTATATTAAGACAAGGAAAGGGGGGCATCAGATGGGTGTTTATCAATTAGTAATAAGTTTTCTTTTAATTTTTAATATTATATTATCTTTAGCGATCATCTTTTTAGAGAGAAAAAATGCAACATCAACATGGGCATGGATTATGGTTTTAACATTCATTCCTATTTTTGGATTTATTCTATACTTAATTTTCGGTCGAAAGCTTAGTAATAAGACGATCTTTACATGGGATACAAAGAGTAAATTAGGTGTAAAAACAGCTGTACAACACCAATTGAGAGAGATTGAATCAAAACAGTTTCAAGTAAATGATGAAAGAATGCATGCATATGAGGATTTGTTTTACTTACATTTACGGAACAATGATGCCATCTTCTCACAAGATAATGATGTAAAAGTGTTTACTGATGGGAATCGGAAGTTTAATGCACTAATAGAAGATATTGAGAAAGCAAAAGATCATATTCACTTAGTTTACTATATTGTGAGATCAGATCATTTGGGACAGCGGTTAGCGGATGTGCTGATGAGAAAAGCGCAAGAGGGTGTGGAAGTAAGGTTTCTGTATGATGATATGGGATCAAGGAAGTTAAGCCGGAAATTAATACGGAAAATGCGTCAAGCAGGGGCAGAGGTGGAAGGATTCTTTCCCCCATTAATTCCAAAAGTTAATCTGAAAATTAATCATCGGAATCACCGTAAATTGGCGATCATTGATGGAGAAATCGGCTATATCGGTGGTTTTAATATTGGTGATGAATATTTAGGTGTTGATAAACGATTTGGTTATTGGCGGGATACCCACTTAAGGGTTGTTGGCAGTGCAGTCAACCATATGCAAACACGTTTTATTCTTGATTGGAATCAGGCTTCTCGCAATGACATTGATTACCATAAGCGTTATTATGCAACAAAGCCTGCAGGTAAAATTGGTATGCAAATTGTTTCAAGCGGTCCTGATTCGGAGTGGGAGCAAATTAAGCATGGCTATATGAAAATGATTATGTCTGCAAAGAAATATATTTTTATCCAAACACCGTATTTTATTCCAGATGAGAGTCTGCTAGATGCATTAAAGATAGCATGTTTGTCCGGTGTTGATGTTAGAATTATGATACCGAACAAGCCTGATCACCCGTTTGTCTATTGGGCAACATACTCTTATATTGGTGAATTACTGAAAGCAGGGGCAACGGTTTATATTTATCAGAAGGGATTCTTACATGCTAAGATGATTATAGTAGATGGAGCCATTGCATCTGTCGGAACGGCAAATATTGATGTAAGAAGTTTCCGTCTGAACTTTGAGGTGAATGCTTTTATATATAATGAGACATTGGCAGAAATGCTTGTGGATGAATTTGAGAAAGATATGGAAAATGTAACACAACTAACTTATGCGCTATATCAAAAAAGGCCGTTATGGATTCGATTTAAAGAATCGGTATCACGGTTGATATCGCCTATTTTATAATCAGGAATGTCTGAAAGAAGGAGTTGACCGCATTGCGAGGCTTGAAAGTAGAAGGATTAACAAAAACATATGGGGAAAAAGTGCTTTTTGACAGTATCACTTTCTCCGTAAGTGAGAATGACCGGATCGGGTTGATTGGTGTAAATGGAACAGGGAAATCTACATTACTGAAAGTATTAGCAAAATTAGACACAGCTGAATCTGGCGGGATGGACCACCCAAATGATTATCGAATGGAATACTTAGATCAGGAACCGAAATTAGATAGCGGATTATCTGTCCTTGACCAGATTTATTATGGTGAGGCAAAAACAATTGTGACACTACGAAATTATGAGCGGGCTGTATTAGAATTAGAGCGGGAACCGGAGAATACGCACTTGCAGCAAAAGTTACTTCAAATGCAAGCAGAGATGGATCATCTGGATGCATGGGATGCTATGACTGTTGCAAAAACGGTACTGACTAAATTAGGGATAACGAATATGAATCAGAAGGTGGAAGAGCTTTCTGGCGGTCAGAAAAAAAGGGTGGCCATTGCAAAGGCTTTAATTCAACCAGCTGATTTATTGATTTTAGATGAGCCGACAAACCATTTAGATAATGATACGATTGAATGGTTAGAAGAATATGTACCACAATATAAAGGGGCGATATTGCTTGTAACCCATGACCGCTATTTTCTGAATCGTGTAACGAATCGGATTTTTGAACTTAGTAATGGGAATCTCTATACATACAATGGGAACTACCAAACATTTCTTGAACAAAAAGCGATGAGGGAAGAACAGGAAATACAAGCAGAGAAAAAACATCAGAATCTATTGAAAAAAGAAATAGCATGGCTTCGCAGTGGGGTAAAAGCACGAACAACGAAACAAAAGGCAAGAATTGATCGGGCAGAGCAATTAAAAGAAGTTAGTTTTCATACAAATAAGGATGAAATAGATTTTCAGGTTGGTTCCATTCGATTAGGCAAAAAAGTGATAGAGGCAGAAGGTCTGTCGAAAAGTTATCAAGGGAAGATCTTATTCCGCGATTTCGATTTCTTAATAAAACCTGGCGACCGAATCGGGATTGTTGGGGCGAATGGGAGTGGGAAAACAACTTTACTAAATATTCTGGCTGGAAAGATTACACCTGATAATGGAAAAATAGAAGTGGGTGAAACGGTTAAAATTGGCTACTATACTCAAGACCATCCTCCATTAGATGAGACGGTAAAAGTGATCGATTTAGTCAGGGAAGTAGCAGAAGTTGTCCATACAGTGAATGGGGACGTCATAACAGCAGAGCAAATGCTGGAGAGGTTTCTTTTTCCAAGATCCCAGCAATGGACATATGTGCGTAAATTGTCTGGTGGCGAACGCCGTAGATTATATTTACTGACAGTACTAATGAGAGAACCAAATGTTCTGTTTCTGGATGAACCAACCAATGATTTAGATACCGAAACTTTGGCTGTTTTGGAGGATTATTTAGAAAGCTTTCCAGGGGTTATGCTTACTGTTTCCCATGATCGCTATTTCCTTGATAAGACAATTGATCAAGTGATAGCCTTCACGGGTACCGAAACATTGACACATTTTTATGGTAACTATACAGAATTCAGGGAACAATTTAATAGGAAAGAAGTGCAAAAGAAAGAAGAAAAAGTGAATAATCAATCTCCGCGTCGCAGAAAGAAAAGACTTTCCTATCAAGACCAGCAGGAATGGGCAACAATTGAGGAAGATATTACTTCATTAGAAGAAGAACTGGAGTTAATTCAAGGGGAGATTGAAGCTGCTGGCAGTGATATCGGCAAAATTAATCCATTATTTGAAAAGCAAAATGAATTAGAAGAGCAATTAGAAATGAAAATGGAGCGCTGGGAAGAACTGTCTCTATTAGTGGAACAATTGAAGGAGGAATAACAAATGGCACAACAGCAATTATTAGAAAAATACGCAGAATTAGCATTAAAAACAGGCGTCAATTTACAAAAAAACCAGGCATTAGTGATCAACTCGTCTATTGAAGGAGTAGAATTCACTAGAATTGTTGCACGGAAAGCGTACGAGTTAGGTGCAAAAAATGTACATATTAATTGGACGGATGATGAACTGACATTATTAAAATTCCAATATGCACCGGAAGATGTATTAACAGATATTCCAGCATGGCAAGTCGAAAAACATTTAGATTTTGCAAAAGATGGAGCAGCATTACTTGCGATCCGTTCAACAAATCCTGATTTACTGAAAGATATTGACCCAGCTAAAGTTGCGAAAGCGAATAAAGCCAGCGGTGAGGCGATGAAGGAATTCCGCCAATATACAATGAATGATCGTATTGCATGGTCAATTATCTCGATTCCGACAGGTGATTGGGCGCAAAAAATCTTTCCAGAGAAATCGAAAGAGGATGCGGTGGAAAGCTTATGGGATTCCATTTTCAACATTGTCCGTGTTGACCAAGCCGATCCTGTTGCGGCATGGGAGAAGCATAACCAATTATTACATCAGGCTAGAACATTTTTAAACAAAAAAGCTTATCGTGCTTTAGTTTTCAAATCAGAAGGTACAGACATTCGCTTTGAGCTGCCAGAAGGACATATTTGGAAAGGCGGATCAGCGGAAACTACTAATGGTGTGACTTTTAATCCTAACATGCCAACAGAAGAAGTCTTTACGGTACCTCATAAATATGGCGTAAACGGTAAAGTAACAGCAACAAAGCCACTCGTATACGGCGGAAATATGATTGATGGATTCAGTTTAACATTCAAAGATGGAAAAGTAGTAGATTTCCATGCAGATAAAGGCTATGAAACATTGAAGCATTTGCTGGAAACAGATGAAGGAGCAACCCGGTTGGGTGAATTAGCATTAGTACCGCATGCATCACCAATTTCTCAGTCAGGGTTAATTTTCTATAATACACTATTTGATGAGAATGCATCATGTCATATTGCATTAGGAAAAGCCTATCCAACAAATGTGGAAGGTGGATCAGATATGAGTGACGAGGAATTAGATAAACATGGCATTAATGACAGTTTGACACATGTTGATTTTATGATTGGATCCGCTGAATTGGATATTGATGGAGAGACAGCTGATGGCAACCTTGAACCTGTCTTTAGACAAGGTGCATGGGCAATCGATTTTAATGAATAATAATAAAGGGAAAAGTCTAGCGAGTAATGGACGCTAGACTCTTTTCAACTGGCAGAGAAGGTGGGCCTGACCTGCAAGAAGAGCGCCGTGTTTGCCGGAAGTAGCCTCATTCTTGCCGCATGCTTCCCATTTCAATCCCATTTTCCATTCTTAATTAATGCTGCCCGAATCACTTCATAAGAGTACTCTTCAGGCAATTTCTCTTTCAATATTTTTAATCCCGGTTCTTCAACTTCGTCATAGACAGCCATCACCTGATCTTCTGTCTCCTCAGACACTAAACGGGACCAGTCCAGATCCATGCCCTCCTTCCCTGCTTGCATCAGATGCTGGAAAACGGTATTTTCGGCGATTTTACGAGTATTCGCAATTTCATTAATTTCATGCTTCTGTTCAACAAACAGTTCATAGCTAGTGAGATAACTGGGGCGTTTATCATTCGTCTCTTTTAGTTTTTCTCCAGCAAATTGCACCACCACTTCCAAAAATTGTTCCCCGAATTGCTCAAACTTTTTCTCACCAACACCATGGATTAAAAGCATCGCATTTTTCGATTGCGGCATCACCCTGGCCATTTCTGTTAATGATTTATCAGTAAAAACAACATATGGCGGTACTCCTTGTGAATCTGCTAATTCTTTGCGTAAGGCACGTAACTTTTCAAACAACGTCCCATCATAATCTGTGGTTTCCCTTTTCTCAACTTTTGCGACTTGCACCATAACTTGTGCTGTTCCCTTTAATACATCAACGGCACGTTTACCTAATCGTAAAACAGGAAAACGCCCTTCTTCAGAGACTAAATAATTTTCAGCAACCAAAAAGTGAATAAACTGAATTAAATCCTTCTCCGTGTAATGGGAAAGCAAACCGTATGTAGACAAACGGTCAAACCCAAACTGCTTAACCTTCTTATCATTAGAACCTTTCAAAACTTTCGCTGTAATACTTGCACCAAACCTCTCGCCCATCCTTTTCACACAAGATAGCACCATTTGTGCTTCCTTTGTCTGATCTACCTTCTCTGTCTCATCGATACAATTCGAGCATTTCCCGCAATCTTCTGCATCTGTGTCGTCATTAAAATAATCCAATACAAATTGCTGTAAGCACTGGTTGGTATGACAATAATTAATCATTGCCTGCAGCTTGCCATATTCTTGTCTTTTCTTTTCCTCCACCATTTCTGACTGTTCAATTAAATATTTCTGTGTTTGAATATCCTGCCCGGAGAATAATAAAATACAATCACTTGGCGCCCCGTCGCGCCCTGCACGCCCAGCTTCCTGATAATAACTCTCCAGATTCTTCGGTAACGCATAATGAATGACATATCGAACATTCGACTTATCAATTCCCATCCCAAATGCGTTCGTAGCTACCATCACTGTTGTATCATCCTGAATGAAAGCATTTTGTGCTTCCTTACGTGCAATCTCACTCATCCCGGCATGATACTTACTGACATTCAACCCTTTTTCCTTTAAGGAAAAATGTAACTGGTCGACCTGTTTTCTTGTAATGGCATAGATAATCCCAGGTTCATCCTTGCTGAGACGCACGAATTCTTCAATATATGCCGAACGGCTTTGGCCCTTCACGATTTTGAAGGTTAAATTATCCCTGGCAAACCCAGTTTTTACAATATGCTCATTTCTCACATTCAATAATTGCTGTAAGTCACGAATCACTTCATCTGTTGCTGTTGCCGTTAATCCCATCAATGTAGGGATATTGCTCAGCTGTTTCACTCGATTGACTACAGTTCTGTAACTTGGCCTGAAATCATGCCCCCATTGGGAAATACAATGTGCTTCATCGAAAGCTATAATCGATAAGGGAATAGAATCTAATGTACGGAGGAACCCGTCTGAATCAAAGCGTTCAGGAGCAACATAGATGAATTTATACCTTCCTTGGCGAAGAGCATTTAACCTTTCCCGTTGTTCTTCATTGGACAATGAACTATTGATAAACGTTGCAGTGATACCAAGGGATGTCAGGGCATCCACTTGATCCTTCATCAAGGAAATCAAAGGAGAAATAACTAGGGTTATTCCTTGTGAAATCAGTCCCGGAACTTGGTAACAGATCGATTTCCCACCGCCTGTAGGCATAATGGCAAGCGAGTTTATCTCTTCCATTGTTTGTTCAATTACTGTGGCCTGTCCTTTGCGGAAATCTTCATAGCCAAAGTATGTTTTCAATACATCTCTTGCTTTATTTAATGACATTTATCTCTTCCTTTATTACAGAATCTTTTGTTAATCGTTTGTTTTTCCTTATACTAGAATGCATGTTTTATCTGCTGTTAGTGTGAAGTTTATGACAGTGCGAGCAGAACTGAAAATATAAGTTTTTCTAATCATAACATTATTATTGCACATAACGGAAAAAACCTTTAATCTATAAAAACGTAATACTCTAAAAATTAATGCTTAGAATATAGATAAATGAAAGGATGAAGGAGGGATTCATTGATATGGTGGATTCATTATTATTAATTTTTATGATAATCGGAATATTAGGGATAGGTTCACAATGGATTGCCTGGAAATTTCAATTGCCAGCAATTGTTGTCATGTCCATTGCCGGTTTATTAGCAGGCCCAATTCTGGGAATAATTAATCCTGAACAAGCGTTTGGTGATCTCTATCGGCCATTTATATCTATTGCTGTTGCAATTATATTATTTGAAGGAAGTTTAAACCTGAATTTCAAAGAAGTAAAAGGCTTAGGGAAACCAGTGTTTCGGATCGTTACATGGGGAGCTTTTTTAGCCTGGATTCTTGGTTCTTTAACAGCACATTATGTAGCAGGATTGTCTTGGGCTGTGGCCTTCGTTATTGGCGGTATCTTTATCGTGACTGGTCCAACAGTCATTTTGCCATTACTAAGACAGTCAAAATTAAAACCGGTCCCAGCAAAAATTTTAAAATGGGAAGGGATTATTGTTGACCCGTTTGGCGCATTACTAGCCGTATTTGCTTTTGAAATCATCATGTTTCTATCAGCAGATTCACGAGATGCGTCCGCATTACTTCTTTTCTTATTAGCATCATTGTTTGCTGTTGTCCTTGGTTATATCTTTGGGAAAGTAATTGGCTGGGCGTTCGAAACCGGACATATCCCAGAGTTTTTGAAGTCCCCGGCAATGTTTGGTGCTGTTATTACTTGTTTTACCATTGCAGATGAAGTAAAGCATGAAACAGGGTTGTTAGCCGTAACAGCAATGGGGATGACTTTAGCTAATATGGGAATCTCTTCTATTAAAGACATGCGTCATTTTAAAGAGAACATTTCTATCCTGTTAATATCCACTGTTTTTATTCTGTTAACATCTTCTTTAACAGTGGATACTTTAATGGATGTATTCCGTCCTGAAATTATTGGCTATGTGTTGTTGATGCTATTTGTTGTCAGACCCGTATCTATATTCCTATCAACAATCAAATCAGGTTTATCTTTACAGGAAAAGACCTTAGTTGGCTGGATTGCGCCACGAGGTATTGTTGCATTAACGGTAGCGAGCTATTTTGCTAATGTGTTAGAGGATGAAGGGTTTGAAGGAGCATCCCTCGTCACATCGCTCACTTTTGCCTTAGTATTTTCAACAGTATGTGTCCACGGTTTTTCCATTGGATGGATAGCAAAGAAATTGAATCTTTCTTCACAAGGGAAACCTGGTGCAATCATTGTTGGTTCCAACCGATTTTCTGTTGCCTTAGCGAAAGTGATGGAAGAATTGAAGATACCTGTCATCGTAGTGGATTCATCTTGGGATCGACTTCACAGGGCTAGAAGGGCAGGTATTAATCATACACATGGCGAAGTATTGTCAGAGCAGATGGAATATACCATTGATTTTACGCCATATGATTATTTAATCAGTGCGACAGAATATGATTCTTATAATGCACTGGTTTGTTCGACATGTATTCCTGGATTCGGACGGAAGAATGTTTTCAGGTTGCCTCGTCAAACCCGCAGTGGTGACCATTTAGAGAATATTGACAATACAATTGGCGGAAAGGAACTATTCACACCGCCAGAGGGAATTGAGGAATTAAAATATAAATTGAAAGCCGGATATGTTTTACGTAAAACGTCTATAACAGAACAATATACCTGTGAAGAATATTTGCGCAACAAGCATAAAGAAACTGTCTTATTATTTGTTTTAAAACATTCCAAACAGATTGAATTTTTTGCTGAAGGTAATGAAACAACAGCATCAGCTGGAGATACTATCGTCAGTTTAACGCCGCCAAGCAAAGAATTTAATAAAATAAAAGAAAAATTAGAAGAAAACAAGAAAGCTAGCAACTAATATGTTGCTAGCTTTTTCGGTTTGTTTACATTGTTTGTAATTTCTTCCTTAATTCTGCAATCTCCTTCTCAATCCGTTCTAACTCTTTATCGGTAATCTCGGTTTTTCCTTTGACATATACAAGTTTCTCCATGTCTGCAGATAATCTCGTATGATCAGATTTAAGTTCTTCGATCTTATCTTCTATCTCTTTACGGTTCATTCTCTTCACCTCTATTTTTGATGAGCAATATTACTCTTTACTAAAAGACTAGCGAAAATAAATTAACTACGCAAGTTAAACTTAAATGTAAAATAAATGAATTTATTGTTAAAAATTGATAAAACCTATCAGATTTTGAGGATTATGGATTATTTTTAAGCATTTGCTAAGATATATCCACGATCAGCTTCCATTTTTTTATCAGTGGGTAATATGTCGTTTAATTCATACAAATCAGGGTATAGTAAATTTGTGAAGTTTGAAACAATTCTGTAACATTTAAAATAACAAAATTTTTCGAGCGGCATTATTTTTTTATATAGAAGGGGGAGAGAGCAGCATGAAAGTTTTTCGATTGATTGACAAAGTTGTTATGAAGTTAGAAGAGTTTATCTTAAGCTTTGCGATTATATTAATCTCTATCATGATTGTAGGAAATGTAATTGCACGCGAAATTTTTAACTCAGGCGCATTTTTCTTTGCGTATGAAGTGAGTAAATTTGCAATTGTCATCGCGACATTTATGGGAATAGGTTATGCAGCAAGGAAAGGACGACATATTAGTATGTCCGCTTTTTATGATTTTGCTCCATTTAAAGTCCGCAAAGTAATGATGATTGTTATTAATTTTGTTACAGCGATCTTCATGTTTGTAATGGCATACTATACGTACAGTTATGTCATGTTTGAATATAACACAGGCGCAATTACAACTTCTTTACAGGTGCCAAGATACTTCATGTCAGTATTTATACCAATCGGGTTTTTTGTTGCTGGCATTCAATTTATTCGTAATACCTATGTGAATTTTACTGCAAAAGCAAAAGATAAAGTTTATTTAGGTATTGATGCAGTAGATTATAATGATACCAAAGATAAAGAAGTGAAGTTGGAAGACATATCCGTTTAATTGGAAATGATCAAATCGTAGAAAGGTAAATTATTATGCTAACAACATTATTAGCCATTATGGTTGTTTTACTCTTGTTAAATTTCCCCATGATGATACCACTAATATTAGCACCTGTTGTAATAATGGTCATTTTCAATCCAGCGGTTAACATGGATTTATTGATGGGTCAGTTATTAACAGGGATCGAGTCACCAGTATTATTATGTGTCCCACTATTTATATTTGCGGCTGATATTATGACATCAGGGAAAACCTCTAATCGTTTATTAGATTTTATTGGATCATTTGTAGGGCATATCCGTGGGGGTTATGCTGTGACAACTGCTGCAGCATGTACACTGTTTGGTGCCATTTCAGGTTCGACGCAAGCAACGGTTGTAGCAATTGGCCGGCCAATGCGGGAACGTTTACTGAAAATTGGTTATAAAGATTCAAGTGCAATGGCATTGATCATAAATTCCAGTGATGTGGCATTACTCGTACCACCAAGTATTGGAATGATCATCTATGCATTGGCTGCAGGTTCAGGTGTATCTGTTGGGGATCTATTTATTGCAGGTATTATTCCAGGATTAATCGTATTCTTGTCATTTGCATTATACAGCATTATTTATGCAAAAATAAAAAATATTCCGCTAGCTGAACGTGTCAGCTGGTCGGAGCGATTAACTTATTTCAGGAAAGCATTATTACCGTTAGGTTTTCCTATAATCATTATAGGAGGTATTTACTTAGGATATTTCACACCAGTTGAAGCATCAGGTATTTCGGTATTATATGCGATTATTTTAGAAGTAATGATATTTAAAACGATACCGTGGAAAAGAATTCCTAGCATTGCACTATCCACAGGATTAGTAACATCGGCTGTTTTTATATTGGTAGCTGGTGGCCAATTGTTCACATGGGTATTAGGTTTTGCTAGAATTCCACAACAAATTACCGAAGCAGTTCTGGGGACAGATCCTAGTGCGGTGTATGTCTTATTAATGGTAAGTATTTTCTTCTTTGTTGGCTGTATGTTTGTTGATCCAATTGTTGTTATTTTAATTTTGACGCCAATCTTTGCTCCGGCAGCAGAGGCAGCAGGTGTAGATTTAATCCATTTAGGAATTATTGTAACATTCCAGGCAGCGCTTGGTTCAGCAACACCACCATTTGGTGTCGACATATTTACCGCAAGTGCGGTGTTTAAAAAGCCGTATTTAGAAGTAATTAAGAGTACGCCACCATACATTGTAATGTTACTGCTTATTGGTGTGGCACTCATACTATTTCCGGAACTATCGCTATTTCTTGTTCAATAACGTTATTTAAGTGGCTCAAAATACGCTTTTGGTCACTTAACATAAATTGATTATTAAAAAATTTAGGGGGTAATTATCATTTTTAACAAAAAGTATTTACTATTGTTGATCTCTATCTTAACACTTAGCTTTTTATTGGCAGCTTGTGGTGGAGGAGATAGTGAAGAAGGTACAGGCGGCAATGAAGGTGAAGACACAGGTACAGAAGATACTGGTTCTGAAGATACAGATGGCGGTGAAGAAGCATCTGGAGACTTTGAAGAAGCAGAGTGGGGCTTTGTTACAGAAGAGCTGGATGGTGAAGTTCAGTATGAATATGCAGAAGAATTTGCAAAACGTATTGAAGAAAAAACAGGTGGTGCCATTACTGTTCAACCATATGAATATGGTGCGCTGGGCAGTGAGGTGGACCAGGCGCAATTACTGCAGCAAGGTGGTATGCAATTAGCGATTATGTCACCAGGTTTCACAGGTGGTCAAGTTCCAGATGGTCAAATTTTCTCATTACACTATTTCTTCCCGGCAGATCCTGAACAAACGCAGGAAGTATTAACAAATAGTGAAGCATTAAATACAGATTTACGTGCCAAGTATGAAGAACATAACATTACACCACTTTCATATTGGACAGAAGGTGCAACGGCTTGGACTAGTAATGTAGGGATTGAAAAACCATCTGACTGGGAAGGTTTAAACACACGTGTACAGGAATCGCCATTAATGCGTGAGACTTATGCTGCATATGGTGCAACAGTACAGTCAATCAGCTGGGGTGAATTATACACAGCATTAGATCGTGAAACAGTTGATGCCCAGGAAAACCCGGTATTCTTTATTAACTCGGCAAGTTTCTATGAAGTACAAGATACGTTAACCATTTCTAACCATAACAACTATGTGGCAATGACAACAGTTAATACAGATTGGTACAATGGTTTAGCTGATAATGAAAAACAATTAATTGATGAAACAGTTGCAGAAATGCAAGAATGGGTATTTGAAGAACAAAAAGCACAAAATGAAGCTGGTTTAGAAGCGATTAAAGCTGATACAGAGAATCCGACAGAAATTATTGAATTAACGGAGGAACAAATCGCTGCATTTAAAGAAGTGGCAGAACCAGTTCATGAGCAATATAGAAATGGTGAATTAACGGAAGGTATTGATCCTGCTATTTATGATAAACTAAAAGAAGAAATCGCCGAAGTAACTGGTGAGTAACAGATAATTGACAAATCCCTTAGCACTGCTGAGGGATTTTCTTATTAAATGAGAACAGGATGAAAAGTTTTGAATTCCTTGAATAATCCAGTAAAATACCAAATTATCTTGAATTCGTTTTCATTGACTCTTTCCCATGAAAAAAATATACTTATACTAGGTGGGTGTAAGTATATGGTAATCCTTTGGAATATCATTACATTGATCCGTTGGTTTCTTACGGGTTCTCTAATCATTTCAAAAGGGAGAGGATATAGTGAAAACAGAAATAAGAAAATGTACGTTGGAAGATTTGCACGCTTTACAAGTTATAGGTACAGAAACGTATAGTGAAACTTACAGTCATTTGAATACTCCTGAGAATATGAATGAATATTTAGAATTAGCGTTTAATTTAGACCAACTAAAAACAGAACTGTCTAATGAAAATTCCACCTTCCTATTTTTATATGTAAATCAAGTATTAGCCGGCTATCTAAAAGTCAATGTGAATGATGCCCAGACATATCATGTAAGTGATGACGCACTCGAAATTGAACGAATATATGTGAAAAGTGTATTTCAGGAGAAGGGATTAGGTAAGATGCTTCTTCAAACAGGTATAAACATTGCAAAAGAGATAGATAAAAAAGAAGTATGGTTAGGTGTATGGCAAAAAAATAAAAATGCGTTAGATTTCCATAAGAATATGGGATTTGAAACGAGGGGGAAATACTCCTATTTTATTGGTGATGAAGAACAGGAAAATTATATTATGGTTAAAACACTATAAAGGTTATTAACCTAATAAGAATCCATCATCAATGAAAATGGATTCTTATTTCAGGTTAATAGATAAACTCCGCTATATCAAATCCGGATCTTCTTCTGGCTGTTTCCTTTTCCATTCTTGATAAAAATGACCAATAATTGTTTTGATAACTGCATATGCTGGAATGATGAATAGTAAACCTAAAAACCCGGCAATACCTCCCGCAGCTAAAATTAATGTGATAACAGTAAGTGGATGTAAGGATAGTGCACGCCCCATCACATTCGGTGAAATAAAGTTACTTTCAATTTGCTGTGCAATAAACATGACAACAGCTGCCCAGACACCAGTTAACGGGTCCTGGAATAAACCAACAATTACTGCAGGAATAGCAGATAGGAAAGGGCCCAAAAATGGGATGAAATTCATTACGACTGCAAACAATGCAAGGGATAGGGAATATTCCAACCCAATAATAATATAACCAATGTATAACATGATCCCGACACAGACGCTAACAATAAATTGTCCTTGAATAAAGGAAGCTAATGTGTGATTAATACTTGTTGCCAGTTTTCGAAAGCTGCTTGCTTTATGACGACTCAAGAATTGAGAAATAAAAGGAACGAACTTATAACCATCTTTCAACATGAAGAATAAGAAAAAGGGAATTAAGAAGAAAGCAAAAACGAAACTGAAAATCTGACCAATGACCCCAATAATCCCTGTTGTGATTGCCTCCGCATATGTACTCAAATTATCTATCATATTTTGAAAGGTGCTCTCAAATTGCGGTGGGATAATGTTTTGATTATCTTGCCATAACTCAATAAGCTGCTCCGCACTGTCTACCATTTTCGGAATATTGTTCACAAATTTTGTGAATTGTTCCTGGACAATAGGTGCAATAAATAAAACTACAAGCGTGATGACTAATAAAATTACCAGAAACGCGATAAATGTACCAATTATTCTAGGTACTTTCTTTTTCTCTAACCAATTGACAACAGGGTTCGTAATGTAGAAGATCACACCTGCTCCAATGATAGGTACAGCAATTGCACCTAAATAAGCCCCGACAGGTTCAAAAATAAATCTGGTTTTAGATATTAAATAAATTAACGTGAAAATTAAAATAGAAGTAATTAAGAAGCGAATACCCTTTTTTTCAAACAACTACATCACACCTTTTTTTGTATGTATTATTATCTATATTCTACCATAATTATAAGATAATAAGCTATGAACCAAAAGCTATATTATGTTAAGATAGATAATAAGATATTTTAATAAAGTTCGGGAGGGATTGCTGTATGTCATGGCAGGATACGTTAAAAAAATGGACGTCTTTTGCAACATTGGATGAAAAACTATTAGACCAGCTAAAAAAAGTAGCCGATAACGAAAAAGAATTGGAAGATTCTTTTTATAAAAATTTATCTTTTGGAACAGGTGGTATGAGAGGAATACTTGGACCTGGGACAAACCGGATGAATATATATACGGTTCGTAAAGCGGTAGAAGGTTTAAGTATATACATAGAGGAAAATGTTGCTCACGCTAAAGAGCGTGGTGTTGCCATAGCCTATGATTCTCGCTATATGTCAAAAGAATTTGCTGTTGAAGCGGCAAAAGTATTCGGTGCACATGGTATCAGGTCATACGTTTTTGAATCATTAAGACCAACACCACTGCTATCCTTTGCTGTGCGTTATTTGCATGCAGCAACAGGAATTATGATTACAGCAAGTCATAATCCGCCAGAATATAATGGATTTAAAGTATATAATGAAGATGGCGGGCAAGTACCTTTAAAAGAGGCTGCAGCTATTATAGATAGAGTGAACCAGATTGATAATGAACTGGAAATCGTTGTGAAAGAACAGATTGAGCTAGAGAATAGCGGTTTACTGGAATGGATCGGAGAAAAAGTAGATCGTGCTTATTTACATGCATTAAAAACCATTCAAAAACAAGATAACAATGATAATGATTTAACGATTGTTTTCACACCGCTGCATGGAACAGCACATGATCTGGTCATGCAAGGGCTGGAGCAAGTTGGTTTTGATAAAGTGCATGTAGTGAGAGAACAAGCAAAGCCTGACCCGGAATTTTCCACTGTTTCATCCCCAAATCCAGAAGAACATCAAGCGTTTGAAATGGCAATAGACCTTGGCAGAGAAGTGAATGCAGATATTTTGATCGGGACAGATCCAGATGCAGATAGATTAGGGATTGCCGTGAAAAATGATAATGGCGACTATCAGGTATTAACAGGTAATCAATTAGGGACATTATTATTAGATTATACATTGTCCTGCTTAGACGAACAGGAGAGGAAAAATGGTCAGTTAATAAAAACGATTGTAACTACCGAAATGGGGCGGGCAGTGGCTTCCTATTATGGTGTCCATACAATCGATACACTGACAGGTTTTAAGTTTATTGGTGAGAAAATTAAACAGTTTGAGACATCAGACGAGCGATTCCTGTTTGGTTATGAGGAAAGTTATGGTTATTTAATTGGTTCCTTTGTACGTGATAAAGATGCTGTTCAGGCAGCGATAGCAGCATGTGAGATGGCGAATAGCTGGAAGAAACAAGGGAAAACATTGTTACAAGCATTGAATACATTGTATGCTAAACATGGCTATTATTTAGAAGGAATGAAGTCACTTACACTGAAAGGGAAAGACGGCGCAGAGCAAATTGAGAAGATCATGGAAAATATTAGAGAGAATCCATTTACGACATTAGGCGGACTAAGAGTACAGGCAGTGGAAGACTATCAATCAAGCCTGAGAAAACGATTAGTTGAAGATCTTACAGAAGATATCCTGCTCCCAAAAGAAAATGTAATGAAATTTATTCTGGAAGATGAGGCATGGGTGTGTTTCCGCCCATCAGGTACAGAACCTAAAATTAAGAGTTACTTTGGTGTAAAAACAACTAGTGCAGAAGCAAGTGAAAGACTGCTTCGTACCATCCAGAAAGAAGTCGAACAGAGAATTAATCAGATCGTAAACGAAAATATGCTAATTTGACTTTTGTAAAAGTATAAATAAGAGAGCCTTTGCCGAACCTATGGTTATACAGGTGGTAAAAGGTTCTTTTCTGCTTATTGACAAAGTATTCAGAAAAGCTTATAGTTAGAGCATACATAAAGGGGAGTAGCTGTACAATTTATGTCGTCAATTCGAGGATTTTTCCTCCGGCATAATTGGCAACTTAGACGTTGTTAGCGAGACCTTTACCACTTGTGGTAAAGGTCTCGCTTTTTTGCGTCTTTTATCACTTGATGGGTCATTTTATAAAGAAGGAGATGTAAGTAGCGTGGAATTGCTTTTAGAGTATGGCTGGGTCTTATTAGTATTAATTGGTTTGGAGGGTATATTAGCAGCTGATAATGCATTAGTATTAGCAATTATGGTTAAACACCTTCCGGATGATCAACGGAAAAAAGCATTATTTTATGGTCTGGCAGGTGCATTTGTTCTGCGTTTCGGGTCTTTATTTGTTATTTCCTTTCTTGTTGATGTTTGGCAAGTGCAAGCAATCGGGGCAATATACTTATTATTTATCTCAGGAAAGCACTTGTATGACAAACTGCTGAAAAAACCAAAAGAAGAAGATGCAGCTGAAGGTGTAAAAGAAAAATCCGGAAGCGGCTTTTGGATGACCGTACTTAAAGTAGAATTTGCAGATTTAGCGTTTGCAGTCGATTCTATCCTTGCAGCTGTGGCATTAGCTGTAGCTCTGCCGCCAACTGGATTGGGGAATATCGGAAGCTTGGATACTGGACAATTTATCGTAGTGTTTGCTGGTGGATTAATTGGTTTAATTATTATGCGTTTCGCAGCGAATGTTTTCGTTAAATTACTACATGATCGACCAGGACTTGAAATAGCTGCATTTGCCATTGTCGGCTGGGTAGGTGTAAAACTAGCTGTAAGTGTTCTTGCACATGAAGACTTGCACATTTTAGACCATGATTTCGCACACTCATTGGCTTGGAAGTTAACGTTCTATATTGTATTAGTTGCAATTGCTGTTGCTGGATGGTTTCTGTCTGGTCCGAAAAAAGAAGAAGTAAATGCATCATAAGTGCAGGTAGTTGCTTCTCAATATCATCTTTTTTACAATTGAAATCTGAAAGGGTGATATTATGGCAATTCATACATTTGAATTAAAGGCATCATGGCAAGGTGGCAGAAATGAGGTTGGCAGGATAGAAGCAGGAAACTTAAAAACAGAGATTTCTATTCCGCCTGAAATGGATGGTCCCGGCATTGGAACAAATCCTGATGAAATGCTTCTGGGGGCTGCAGCTACATGTTATCTTATTACAGTGGCAGCGATGATCGAGCGGGCTAGATTACCGTTAGCACATATTTCTTTACAATCAAAAGGAGAAGTTGATGTAACCAACGGTATATATACCTATCTAAAAATTATCCATCAGCCACTAGTGAGACTGAAGCATGATGCAACAGAAAAAGATATGCAACAATTGAAGAAGATCGTACATGCTGCCGAGTCCTCTTGTATGATCTCAAGAGCAATAAAAGGAAATGTAGCAATTGAATTAGAAGAAGATCTGTCGTTTGAATAAATCAAAGCTTGGGTAAAGTAAATTACCCAGGCGTTTTTTTTGAGTTAAATTATGTAAGGTAAACATCTCTGTTGACAAAAGCATAGAATGAGAGTAACATATTCAAAGTATTTCTATCGGATTAAAGGAGGAAGTTTTAAATGGAGACATTATGGATATTAGTTAATATTGTTATTATGCTTGCATTTATAGGTATATTATTTTACATGCAAAAGAAGTATATATCATTTAGTAAGAGAGTTTTTGCTGGTTTAGGTTTAGGTATTTTATTAGGAGCATTTTTACAAATCGTCTATTCAGCAGATTCTAATATAGTTACAGTAACAACAGATTGGTTTAACATCTTAGGCCGCGGGTATGTTCGTTTACTAATGATGATTGTTATTCCGCTAATTTTAGTATCAATCATTCAATCCATTATTAACTTGGAGAAATCTTCCGAATTAGGAAAGATGTCAGCATGGATTATTGGTACATTGGTAGCAACAGCAATGATTGCTGCATTGGTTGGTGTTACAAGTGCTACGATTTTTGATTTGAATGCAGACCAAATTGAAATGGGGCAGGCAGAACAAGAACGAGGCCTGGCGTTAGAAGAAAGGCTAGGCACTGTTGAAGGTATGTCCACACCACAGAAGATTCTGGAGTTTATCCCATCTAACCCATTCTTAGATATGACAGGAGAGCGTGCTACATCAACGATTGCTGTAGTTATCTTTTCGATTATTGTCGGGATTGCTGTACTTGGACTAAGAAGAAAGCAACCAGAACAAGCGGAGAAATTTGTGGAAATGGTTAATGCCGTTTACGCAGTAGTTATGCGAATTGTAACACTTATTCTTCGATTAACACCATATGGTATTCTTGGTTTAATGGCGAATACAGTAGCACAAACAAATATCGGAGGAATTGTCGAATTAGGTAAATTTGTCGGTGCATCCTATGTTGCGTTAATTACAATGTTTATTATTCATTTAATTATTTTGGCGCTATTTGGCTTGAATCCTCTCACTTATGTACGCAAGGTACTGCCGGTATTAGGTTTTGCCTTTACATCAAGATCCAGTGCTGGTACGATTCCACTTACTATCCAAGTACAGAAAGAGAGCCTTGGTGTGCATAGTGGTACAGCGAACATGGCGGCATCATTTGGTGCAACAATTGGACAGAATGGGTGTGCAGGTATTTACCCTGCAATGTTAGCTGTAATGATCGCACCAACACAAGGGATTGATCCATTATCACCTGGTTTCTTACTTTCATTAGTAGTAATCATTGGTATCAGTTCATTTGGGGTTGCTGGTGTCGGTGGTGGAGCTACATTTGCTGCACTGATTGTCCTTTCATCAATGAATTTACCTGTTGCATTAGCAGGTCTGCTTATCACAGTAGAGCCATTGATCGATATGGGCCGGACAGCATTAAATGTGAATGACTCGATTCTGTCAGGTACAGTAACTTCGAAAATAATGAAGAAATTAAATATCAAAAGATATAATGATAAAGAAGCAATTAATAAAGATATTGCGTTATAATAAACAGAAATAAATAATTTAAAATAAACCGAACGATTAAATCGTTCGGTTTATTTGCCTTTTTGCCTTTCCCCATATGCTTCCAGAGGGAAGAAAGGTCTTTTACTGGCGTCTCTTTACTTTCTCCATCGTTAAGTAAAAAGCAGGCAGGAGCAGTAATGTTAAGGTAGTGGAGAAAATCAGGCCTGCTACAATAGATACTGCTAACGGCTTAAACAGGACATCACCAGTAAAGATAATTGGTGCTAATGCGGCAATAGACGTTAATGTCGTTAAAATGATTGGACGCAACCTGGCTCTCCCCGCAGCATAAATGGCATCATTGATTGATATCGCATCTTTTTTCTTATTTTGTTCAATAAATTCGATAATTAATATCGAATTACGTACAACAATACCTGATAAGGAGACAATTCCCAGTACTGCTAAGAAACTAAGTGGCTGGCCGCTAATAAAGAGTCCAATGACAGCCCCTGTGACAGCAAGGAAAACAGTGCCTGTAATAAGTAATGGTGTTAATAGTGAATTAAACTGTATTGCTAATGTTACATAGATTAAAAACAGGACAATGATGAAAAGCTTAGCAACTTCTGCAAAGAAATCCGACTCTGCACTTGACTCGCCATCCTTTATCAATTGGTAGTCTGAAGGAAGCCCATTCTTTATTTCCGCCAAAATGCTTTCTGTATCGTTAGCAAAATCAGCTGATGAATCATTTTCATATACAGATATTGTCACCGTTCTTTTTCCGTTCAGATGAGTAATTGCGGCAATCTGTTCTTCTGTATTTACCGTTATAAACTGATCAAAACGATAAATTTCCGGCATCCCTTCATCAGAGACAGCAACCGTCGATAACTGATCCAGCCCTATCCCGTTCTCGGTTCCTTCATCTATTTTTAATTCCAATGGGACACGATCTCCGCCAAGGTCCATTTCATTTATTGGAAACCCTGTATTCGCTAATTGCAATGTTTTCTTAACTTGGTTAACAGATATCCCGTTTTCGGCTAAGAAGTCTCTGTCTATTTCATAAGTCTGGACAGGTTGACCGGAACCGGTATTGG
Source organism: Gracilibacillus xinjiangensis (assembly GCF_042651765.1). Lineage (NCBI taxonomy): Bacteria > Bacillati > Bacillota > Bacilli > Caryophanales > Bacillaceae > Gracilibacillus > Gracilibacillus xinjiangensis. The sequence goes on from NZ_JBHSDT010000004.1 coordinate 593,490, forward strand.
CTGTTGCCAATTCAACCGATTCCAACGCATTTAACTTTTCCAGCAGTTTCGTTGATGAATCGAGCAGTACTTCAAGTTCCGGCCCTTGTATTTTTACTTCCAGACTTGGAGATGGAGGAGGGCCTGAAATAATTGTCTCTAAAAAGATCTCTCCATTAGAAAACTTCTCACGAAGCTCGGATTCATAGTCTTCGATAAACTGTGATGCAGAGTATTTATCTCGATTTACACGAAAAACGATTTGTCCTGTATGCTCACCTGATCTTGTTAAGCTGGAATTAAAGATATTCGGTACCCCGCTGCCAGTATAGCGAGCAGCTTCTGTTACATATTCCTCATGATCGAGGATATATGATTCAATGGCATAGAGTTGCTCATCGGTGTCCTCTATTTTCGTTCCTTCATCTAAAGTTAATGATAAGGTTACCTCTTCCCGATCTGCAGCAGGGAAAAATTCAAAGGGTACTTTTACAGCTAAAGAAAGTAATAAGATACAAACAATTGTGCCGCTAATTACTGACAACCATGGTTTTTTGATCATTACAGGTATGACAACATCAGAATAAAAACTTTCCAGCCAGCGAAACAGCCCTGTTAGAAGACCTACTCTGCGCTTTTTCGTTCGCTGCAGCTTAAGTTGTCTCGTGTATTGAATGGTTGGTATCACTGTTAACGCAATAATGGTGGAAGCAATGATTGTACTCATTAAAGCAATTGGCAATGCTCTGATAAATTCCCCATTACTGCCTGACAGGAATGTTAATGGAAAAAAACTAAAGACAATCAGCAGGGTGGAAGTAATGATGGAAATCCCTACTTCTTTCACGCCTCGTTTTGCCCCATCTAAAGGATTGTCCCCAAGCTGGTATCTTCTCGTTATATTGTCATTGACGACAATGGCATCATCAACAAGAATACCAATTGCCACAATAATACCGATAATGGAAATCTGGTTCAGGTCAACACCACTGTAAGGCAGTGGAATTAACCCAATGATAATGGATATAGGAATTGCTAAGCCAACTACAATAGCTGAAGAAATTGGCAGGCCTAATACCATAATGACAATGACTGCAATGAACGATATCGCTAGAGATACTAATAAGCTGTTATATACCTCTTTAATAATATTGCTTTGGGAATAAAACTGATCAACAAAGACATTGTCTGGTAAATTTTCAGAAAGCAACGCAACTTTTTGGTTTATTTGATTTTGTAAGCTCGTTACATTGACTCCATCCTCAGCATAAACAGTTATGGATACAGCTGGTTCGTTTCCGTATGTAATAATGTCTGTGAGTGGTTCTGATTCTGCTGATATCGTACTAATCTCTGATAAGTAAATGGAATGGTTGTCTTCACTTGATGGAAGGAATAGACTACGTAACTTTTCCATATCATCTGGTTCAGAAAGATTCAGTAAGTAATTTTGGTCATTTGTAGAGTCTGTACCGAGTGCTGCAGGGCTAAACTCTGCGGAAATGGCTTCGATCACTTGATCAGGCTGAATTCTTTCCTCTTCTAACCGTTCCCCATCAAGGGAAATAACTACTTTTTGTTCTGGTAATCCTTTTATTTCTACACTATCTACTCCATTCGTTTCTGTTAATGACTCTTCCCATTCCTTGATTTCTTCACGTAATGAAAGAAGAGCAGAACGGTCATCACTCAATAGATGATAGGTAGCAACACTCGAATTAACTAAATCTGTGGTGACTTCCGGGATCATTACTTCATCAGGAAACTTTTTTTGTACATTTTGCACACGTTGTCTTATGGTTGAGTATACAGTGTCCGCATCCCTGCTATTATCTAACGTAATAGTTACAGTGGAGAAGCCGTTGGTGGATGCAGAAGTTACTTGATCTATTCCCGCTATTTCAAGTAGTTCTTCTTCCAATGGATTTGTAACCATTTGTTCCACAACTTCAGGGTTTGCGCCAGGATAAACGGTTGAAACAGATGCGATATTCTGACTGATTTCTGGTATGTCCCTTTTTGGTATTTGTATGTATGTAAATATTCCGATTGTAATAAGTAATACAAGGAAAATCCAGATTATTTTTTTATATTTAAATAACGTTTCCATTCATCCACCTCTTTCCTATTATCTATAGTATTATTATCTTCTTCTATACCCTGTTAAGCAACAAATATTCCATGTGATAACATCGTTTGGACAGAGCATTACCCTTGACATCTCTATTAGAAAAATTATTCTGAATACAGAAGGAGGAATATAAAATGATAAAACAATTAGAAAAGTATGCAGATTTAGCTTTACAAACAGGTGTAAATTTACAAGAAGGACAGGGTTTACTCCTCCAGGCGCCTATTGAGGCAATCGGATTCGTTCGTATTGTCGTGAAAAAGGCTTATGAAATGGGTGCGAAAAATGTCCATGTAGAATGGAAGGACGATGAACTCTCCTATTTAAAAATGAAACATGCACCAATGGATGTTTTAGAAACTTTCCCCGAATGGCGCAAAGACGCGATGACAAGTATGGTGAAAGACGGCTATGCTGTACTAAACATATATGGGGAAAATCCCGATCTATTACAAGATATTGATGGAAAAAGGATGTCAGCAGTAACGAAAGCAAGTTCAACAGCATTGAAAGAATATCGCGATTATATGATGAATGACCGTGCCCGCTGGTCTATCGTTGGATATCCAACAAAGGAGTGGGCTGTTAAGATATTCCCGGAACATGCCCCTGATGATGCGAAAGAAAAGTTATGGCAGGAGATTTTCCGAATTGCCCGCATAGATAAAGAAGATCCAATTAAAGCATGGGAAGAACATAACCAAACATTGAAAAATGCACGCGAATACTTAAATGAAAAGAAATATGCAAAGCTTCATTTTACAGCAGAAGGAACGGATTTAACGATTGGGTTGCCGAAAGGGCATATTTGGCATGGCGGATCAGCGACAGCAGCAGATGGTGTGATTTTTAATCCGAATATCCCGACAGAAGAAGTTTTTACAATGCCGCATAAATATGAAGTAAATGGTACGGTAACAAGTACGAAACCATTAAGCTTTCAAGGGAAATTAATTGAAAACTTCACCCTAACCTTTAAAGACGGAAAAGTAGTCGACTATACATGTGAAAAAGGAGAAGATGCTTTAAAAAACCTGCTGGAAGCAGACGAAGATGGTGCTTCCCGTTTAGGTGAAGTGGCTCTTGTACCACATGAATCGCCAGTATCGCAAGCGGATATTATTTTCTTTAACACATTGTTTGATGAAAATGCTTCTTGCCATATTGCGCTTGGTAAGGCATATCCGACAAATATTGCGGGTGGCTCAAATATGGATGAAGAGACGATGGATGCACAGGGTGTAAATGACAGTATCGTCCATGAAGACTTTATGATTGGATCAGAGAAAATGAATATCGATGGTATAACAGCTTCTGGTGAAAGGGAAGCAATATTCCGTAATGGGACATGGGCAGTAAAATGGTAAACTAATCAGGCGAAGCTGACAAACACAGAAGATAAAATGGCAAGGAAACAAATCGTATTATTGTTACAATCCATTTACGCAGCGCTTACAATCGAATAACAATCTCCATATTCTGTTTTTATCATGATTGATTCCGGGTATGAGGAAAGAGAGTTAATGTAATTTAGTCGGGATGTTATCTTCCATTCTATTAAACCGGATGGCATCATGATAAAAAAAGGGAGAGCGAGAAGATGCAACGAGAAGCGTATTTTGATAATGCCAAACTCCTTTTTATTTTCCTTGTTGTGTTTGGTCATTTGATTCAGCCATTGAAACAAGATATTGCTGTAATAAATGCACTGTATCAAACGATTTACTTAGTGCATATGCCTGTATTCATTCTAATCAGCGGCTTCTTTGCTAAAGGGGCCAGTGACAAAGGGTACCTGTTGAAATTAGCTAAAAGAATACTGTTTCCTTATTTCTTATTTCATATTTTCTATTCTGTATACTTTCTCGTAATAGGAAGAAGTGATTGGGATTCTAGTCTTTTTGATCCTCACTGGGGATTATGGTTTTTGGTTAGTTTATTCAGTTGGCATTTATTATTGATTTTTTATAAGAAACTCCCGCCGATTGCAGGTATTTCTATCGCTTTTACTGTTGGAATTCTAATTGGATATGTTCCATTTATCGGAGAACCGTTTAGTTTATCGAGAACATTTGTCTTTTTTCCATTTTTCCTTATTGGTTACTGGATAAAGAAAGAACAGATTTTCTATTGGAAAAGGGATGCTGTCAGGTGGGGTTCAGCGATTATTTTATTGACTGTCTTTCTAGTAAGCTATGTAACTCCTGAAATTTCAGCTCAATGGTTATTCGGATCTGTTTCCTATAAAGGGCTGGATATGGCGGTTTATGGAGGACTTGTGCGCATAGCTCTATATATGCTGGCAATTATCATGGTCTTTGCACTGTTAACATTAGTGCCAAGGAAAAGTTATTCCTTTACCCATCTCGGCCAGCAGACGATGTACGTTTATTTACTTCATGGAATCATTATTCAATATGCACGTCAAGCGAACTTACTTCAATTGGATCACAATCTAGATACGATCGGTTTAGCGGTTATTTCTGTAGCGATTGTTTGGTTTCTATCATCCAAATGGGTCATTACTTTTACCGAGCCAATGGTTGAAGGAAAAGCAGACAGATTACAGATATGGTTAGATGAAAGAGAGAAACAATACACCTATAAAGAAAAGTCATCATAAGTTGATGACTTTTCTTTACGTGTATCTTCTAAGTATATGATCAACGGAAGCACCATAGCTTTCACCAAATAGATTGAGATGGAGAAGCAAGTAGAATAATTGATAAAGTGGTTTGATTTCGTCATAATAGTCTGGCAGTGGATAGAAGTGCTGATAGCTTTTATAAAAATCGGAAGGGAATCCTCCGAACAGTTCAGTGAAGGCAATTTCAAATGCATGATCACCATAGACGATAGATGGATCGATCAAATATGGCAGACCATTATGACCCGTAATCCAGTTTCCTCCCCATAAATCACCATGCAGAAGGGAAACACGAGGATATTTAGGAATATATTGATCAATTCTCTGTAACAGCTTCTCGAAATGTTCCCGGCGCTCCATTGTTATCGTCCCTTTGTTGATGCCTATTTCCAGTTGGGGCTGCAAACGTTTCTCTCTGTAATAGGTGAGCCAATCATCATAAAAGTCATTCGGTTGCGTTATTTCACCGACAAATGTTGACCCATGCATGCCATATTGTGGGGATGTTTCAGTTAAGTGAAGTTGTGCTAACTGCTCGCCTAACAAATGCCCGGTAGCTTTAGATTTTTCCCCTTCGATCCATTCCATGATTAGATACTTTTCTTCACCAAATGAGACGTTATCGTAAGAATATACTTTGGGAACACGTATCGTATTTGTCCTCCGAATATGTTCCAATCCTTCTGCTTCTTTTTGAAAGAAATCGGCAGGGACATCCTGGTTCTTTTTCACAAAATATTCTCTTGTTTCTGTTCTAACATAAAACGCCTGGTTAATATCACCACCCGAGACCGGTTTCATTTCCTTTATATTCGTATTGTCACCAATCTTCTTAAGCCTTGCTTGCATTGTTTTCACTCCTTTGCACAAAGTATAGCATGACGTATGCGAAATTTTCATGTATAATAGGCAACGTTTGAGAGAAAGAGGTGTAAATAAATTATGCAAAGAGAACATTGGGCTTCTCGACTTGGATTTATGTTAGCTGCAATGGGGTCTGCTGTTGGTTTAGGGAACATTTGGCGTTTTTCCTATGTAGCTGGTGAAAATGGTGGAGGAGCATTTCTTGTTTTATATATGATAAGTGTTCTGGTAATTGGAATTCCGCTATTGTTAGTGGAAGTTAGTATTGGCAGGAAGGCTCAGCAGGACATCGTCGGTTCTTATAAAAAACTTGTCCCAGGAAAACCTTGGTTTATGGTTGGTTATTTTGGTGTTCTGGCAACACTGTTAATTTTGAGCTTCTATAGTGTTGTAGCAGGCTGGTCGCTTTATTATTTATGGGGCTACCTGACAGGTGACTTGGTACAAATGCCTGCGGAAGGCTATGGAGCAACATTTGATGCATTTATAACCGAAGATTATGGACCAATATTCTGGCATGGGTTATTTATGATTATTACCATGCTGATTGTATTAGTCGGGGTTAAAAACGGAATAGAGCTTGCTAACAAAATATTGATGCCAGTATTAGCATTATTAATGGTAGGGTTAGCAGTATATTCTGTAACACTTCCTGGCGCTGTTGATGGACTTGCCTTTTTGTTTCAGCCGGATTGGTCTGTCTTAAAAGATCCGACTGTTTACTTCTCCGCAATGGGACAGGCATTTTTCTCACTTAGTCTAGGTATTGGTACAATGATGACATATGGGAGCTATTTATCCAAATCGCAAAAACTTCCAGGTGCGGTTGCAGGGATTGGTGTGATGGACACATTATTTGCTGTCATTTCCGGTGTGGTTATTTTTCCGGCGGTTTTTGCTTTTGGTATTGACCCTAGTTCAGGTCCGACACTTGTTTTCATCACATTACCGGAAATCTTTTATCAGATGAGTTTTGGGCATGTTATTGCAATTATATTCTTTACAGCATTATGTTTTGCTGCAATTTCTTCCTCTATTTCTTTACTGGAGGTCCCTGTAGCCTATTTAATGCGTGCAGCGAAAATGCCGCGGAAATCAGCTTCTTTGCTAGTCAGTTTTGTTGTCTTTATTTCCGGTGTGACCGTATCATTAGGAATGGGCAAGTGGAGTGGAATTACACCAATTGGTGACAGGAACATTCTCGATTCCATGGATTATATTGCTTCGAACATCCTGATGCCGGTTTGCGGGCTATCGATGGCATTATTAGTTGGCTGGTATTTTAACAAAAGCGATGCACTGCATGCATCAGATTTATCTAATAGCAAAATTGGCGATGCCTGGTATATGCTCATCAAGTTTGTTGCCCCAATCCTTATCCTAATTATTTTCTTAAATGAACTAGTAAATGTATAATGGATAGTAAATAATCAGGAGGAATGGAGAATGGCAATTACAGATAAGCAAATTTTAAAAAAGATTATCCTGGAATGTGAACAAGCATTACAAAACGGAAAAACACGAGAGCATGCAAAGGCTGTTCAAACATTGGCTGACTTATTGTTAGATAGTGGGGAACAACAAGGAAACAAAAGTAGTTCCGTTAACCAGATTACAGAGAATGAATGGCGCCAAATGGTTGGAAACAAACCGATCAAGCAAACAGAAAAAGTGGAGCTGGACGAAGATACTGGTGGTTCTTTACTCGATTTTTAAGGGGAGTCGATAAAAATGAAGATATTCTTATTGTTGGGAATTATTAATGGGTTTCTTGCAGTGGCATTAGGTGCATTTGGTGCACATGGGCTTGAAGGCAGACTGTCAGAGAAAATGCTTGCGACATGGGAAAAAGCAGTACAATATCAAATGTTCCATACAGTAGCATTACTTGCTGCAGGTCTTCTAATGCAAAAAATAACTGCAGCAAGTATCACTTCTGCAGGCTGGTTCTTTTTTGCCGGAATTCTATTATTCTCAGGCAGTCTTTATATTTATTCAACAACTGCGATCAAAACATTTGCCATGATCACACCAATCGGTGGACTTGCTTTCTTAATTGGCTGGGTATTATTAGGATATGCGGTCATTAAATTTATTTAAAGATAAAGAAAGCAGCAACAATTAAAATACCGATCCCGCGCAGGAATTGCATGGAGAAGGAATAGTTGTCCTTCTTTTTGTAGGCCTGTATTGCTTCTAATAGAAGTACCGTTGAGATAAAAAGAAATGAGCAGTAAATGATAGGAGCAGATTGTGTTTGCCATCCAACGAAGAGGATGGAGAGTGCAATGATTAACAGGGATGTTTCTATATCACTTATTGCAGCTTTTTGCTTCATCGTTTCTCGCCTCCAATAAATAAAGGAAAAGCACAAGGGAAAACTTGTGCTTTTTTCTGTTTTAATTAAGTAATAATTCAACGTTCTGGTTAGCGCGGGGAAAAATTCACCATTTGCTGCTGCTGGTTAAACGGATAGTCATACTCAATTTCTTCATCAAATGTAATATAATCTAAGTAGACCATAAGTAAAATGTAACGTTTGTTTGTTTCAGGGTCACTCAGGATAATATGGTCACGGCCTGCTGCTTCGATAATTCCTTTAAAGACTTTTGCATTCCAGCGCTCATTGTTTTCAAACGTCATATAAACTGTTGCACGCTTCCCTTTGTTCAGGCGGAGAATGTTCTCAATATAAGACTGCTCGACAGGTAACATACCAGGAACATCAGATACATTTGGCTGGGCTTGCATTTGACCTTGTAATGGACTTTGCATCGGCATCTGTGGTTGTGTCTGGTAATATGGCTGTTGATACCCGCCTTGTGTACCCATGCCATAATAGCTCTGTGGATTATATGTCATTCCAGCTCCTTGTTGGTGTCTCACTTGGTTTTGCTCTTGACTCATCTTCTCAATCTCCTCTCTTGTTCCAAAAATGATCGTGCTTTTCCATTTTCCTACTAGTCATATTTATGCGCAGAATATAACATTCATGCATGAAAAATTAGCTGAGTGTTTTGATAAATGGTGTGTGGGATTTTCAGGAGAACCAGATGTGTTTATAAGCAACAAAAAAACACACGCAGATAACGTGTGCTTTGCTGATACTTTTTTAAATGTATAAAAATGCTGGTATTTCCTCTGTTGGTAATAGATTGCCGACATAAAATGGGCCGAATTCACCGTAACGTGCACTAACAACATCAAAGCGCATTTCGTAGACGATTTTCTTCAATTGAAGGACGTCTTTGGCGAATAGGGTTACACTCCATTCCCAATCATCGAATCCCATCGAACCTGTAATGATTTGTTTTACTTGGCCTGCGTATTTGCGGCCTGTAAGACTGTGCTCATACATTAATTCCCGGCGTTCTGCAAATGGGAGCATGTACCAGTTATCATTCCCCTCACGACGCTTGTCCATTGGGTAGAAACAGATATGTTCCCAGTTCGGTAATTTTGGTTTTAATCGTGCGCGGACACCCGGGTTTTCTTCGGGATTTTCGCCTTCTTTAGACATATATTTCGACAATTCCACAACAGATACGTAAGAATAGCTTGGTTTAGTGAATTCAGCAAATTTGGATTTATTAAAACGAAGCTCGATTTCACCTAATTCTTTCATTGTTGGTCTTAAGATCATTAGCAGGATATCAGCTTTCTGCCCCATAATGGAATAGAAGGCATGGCTTCCTTCCCGAGCTTCAGCGACATCTTCCCATGAAGTAAGCATATCTTGCAATTCTTTCACTGCTTGTTCACGTTCCTGCTCTGTTGCTTGTTTCCATTTTGGCCAATCAATTGTTCGAAGATCGTGTAAACAATACCAACCATCCATTGTTTCTACTGCTTCTGGCATGATGATCTCTCCTTTTCCATGTATCTTACGTTTAATATAACATAATTGGGGAAAAATACGCACAAGATAGGTTGACGGAAATCGGCTAAGTTTGTCAAAAATTTGAACAAAGAAAAAAATTTTATGCTAAAACGCATTCATTTAAGCTTTTGCTTTTATTATTACACAAAATGGCGTAGTATATAATACAGATGAAAAATTTGGAGGGTTTGTCAATGAGCGATTTATTTACTGATGTGAAGAATAGTTTAACTGGAAGCTCAAGAAAGATCGTATTTCCTGAAGGTTTGGATGAGAGAATACTGGAAGCGGCAAGCCGTTTATCTCAGGAAGGTTTAGTGCAACCTGTATTAGTCGGTGAGGACGGTAAAATAGAACAGAGAGCAACGGAATTAGGATTGGATATTTCAGGTGTTACCATAATTAATCCAGCTGCTTATGGAGATTTTGAACAAATGGTAACAGCGTTTGTTGAGCGCCGAAAAGGAAAAGCGACAGATGAAGAGGCTCGCAAGTTTTTACTGGATGAAAACTATTTTGGAACAATGCTTGTATATATGGGCAAAGCAGATGGCTTAGTAAGTGGGGCAGCACACTCTACTGCAGATACGGTAAGACCAGCATTGCAAATCATTAAAACAAAAGAAGGCGTGAAAAAGACGTCTGGTGTTTTCATTATGGTACGTGGAGAAGAAAAGTATGTTTTTGCAGATTGTGCAATTAATATCTCTCCAGACAGCCAGGATCTAGCAGAAATTGCTGTATCAAGTGCAGAAACAGCACAATTGTTTAATATGGAGCCGCGTGTGGCAATGTTAAGTTTTTCAACAAAAGGTTCTGCTAAATCACCAGAGACAGAAAAAGTTGCCGAAGCAGTTACTGCAGCGAAAACCTTCGCGCCAGATCTTGTTGTAGATGGAGAATTCCAATTTGATGCAGCAATTGTCCCATCTGTCGCAGAGAAAAAAGCGCCAGATTCTGTGATCAAAGGTGATACGAATGTGTTTGTTTTCCCAAGTCTTGAAGCAGGAAATATTGGTTACAAAATCGCTCAGCGTTTAGGTGGATTCGATGCGGTAGGTCCGATCTTACAAGGATTGAACAAACCAGTTAATGATTTATCTCGTGGCTGCAGTGCAGATGATGCCTACAAATTAGCCCTGATTACAGCGGCACAAGCACAGTGAGTTTTATACTCGCTGTGTTTTTTTGTGGTATAATCAGCATAAAAAAGGGAAAGGAGTCCATCATTTGATCCCCGTAAAGCAACTGCAATATGAAGCCCTCTTAGCACATCTCCCTAAAGCCCATCCCTTGTACAGCAGAATTTATGATCACTATGGATTGTTCGAAGCCGGGAATTATGGTGAAAACTCGATCGATTATTATGTGGATGTCGCTGGATTAGATGACTTTCATCTATTGAAAGGATTACGTATGAGAGATAGGCAGAATTTTCAAATCGACAGACTCATTGTTACCAATCGATTTATATTGTTGTTAGAAATCAAGAATATTACTGGTTCCCTATATTTTGATCATCAAGCCCATCAACTTTTTCGGGAAACGGATGAGAGTAAGGACGTTTTTCCGGATCCGTTGCTGCAAGTGAATATACAAGCAGCACAATTGCGTCGAATTCTTCTTAAGCATCGATTCAGACTTCCCCCAATTATTACAGCATGTGTTTTCGTGCACCCCAAGGCACGACTGCTGCTCCACGATTATCCTGACCATTCGCAAATCTTAACAAGCATGGCACTTCCATCCTATTTGCAAAAGATAACAAAGCAATTCTCACCAGTTCTTTCTATCGAGGAAATGGAGCGGATAATTGAATTTCTCAAGTCTAATCACGAAGAGGCAACAATTGATATACTAGAAAAATATCAGATTTTGTGGGAAGATTTAATGAAAGGGGTATACTGTCCCAGCTGTTTGCAATACACAATGATTCGTAAGCGGAGACGGTGGGAATGCAACAGGTGCGGGGTACGAAGCAGTGATGCCCATCTCGCTCACCTTTTTGAACTTGCTCTGTTAACAGGAAACCGGATTACTAATCAATTAGCGAGAGAATTTTTACAAGTGGATTCTGCCGATATGATGAAAAAATTACTCGCAAAAGAACCTTTTATTAAAATTGGCAGAACTAAAGGCGCGTATTATCAGCATAGTGATTTGATGGATAGGATGCGATGACCGGATTAGTGACGAGCATGACCGGATAATTAAGTCTAACGACCGGAAAATGCTGTCAGACGACCGGATTATCTCTTGTAATGACCGGAAAACCAGACTGAACGACCGGATTATCACCAAAGGAGGTGCGCCAACTATGATCCAAATCGAGCAGCTTATCATGCATCGGATGAAAATGCCGCTGAAGCACCCGTTTACGAACAGCCGGAGAACGATCGATGAGAAAGACTTCTATATTATTGAACTCGTAGATCAGGCAGGTAACCGCGGCTATGGCGAGACCGTCGCATTTGACACACCATGGTATACAGAGGAGACCACAACAACCGTACGCTACATAATGGAACACGAGCTTGCCCCGATCCTGGCCACACCATTCGACCACCCATCTTCTTTTATCAAAAGATGTCAGCCCGTCCGGCGGCATCAGATGGCGAAAGCGGCAGTGGAAGGTGCGATTTGGGATTTGTACGCCAAGCAGCATGACGTACCATTATATAAGGCGATCGGCGGGACGAACTCGCAAGTCCCAGTAGGAGCAGCAATAGGGATGAAAGAGGATATCCCGACATTGATTGAAGCAATACAGCGGGAGATTGATCATGGCTATAAACGAATAAAGCTGAAGATAAAGCCAGGAAGGGATCTGCAAATATTAGATGCTGTCCGCAGTGAATTTCCCGACATTCTGTTGATGGCAGATGCTAATTCTGCATACACATTAGACGATCTCGATCATATCAAGCAGTTTGATCAGTTTGATTTAATGATGATTGAGCAGCCTTTGGCCCATGACGATTTTGTGGATCATGCTATTTTACAAAAAGAAATAAGAACACCAATCTGCCTTGATGAAAGCATCCATACATTATCTGATGTGAAAACAGCAATCGCCCTCCATAGTTGTCAAATCATTAGTGTGAAATTAGGAAAAGCAGGAGGATTCAGCCAGGCAAAGCGGATTCACGATTTATGTGCGGAAAACAATATCCAAGTATGGTGTGGCGGGATGCTGGAAGCAGGAGTCGGGAGAGCACAAAGTCTTGCGCTCGCAACATTACCAAACTTTACCCTCCCGGCAGATCCAGGTGCATCCAATCGATACTGGCATCAAGATATCATTAATCCGGAGGTCGAAATAAACAATGGCATCATTACATTACCGGATAAACCAGGAATCGGGTACGATATAGATGAGGAAGCGCTTCAATTTTACCGGACAGAACGAAAAAGCATTCCGATTACTTGAATGCTTTTTCGTTTCGCTCGACCATCTGTTTCATCCTCTTCTCAAAAACAGGCAGCTCCTCTTCTGTTATATCCAGCTCATACCATTTGCCAATCAGTGCTAACACGCGCTCTTTCGCATCCGCAACAGTTAGTGGAGCGCCAGTCAAATCAGCCAATGACCGCATCGTCTCAGGATCTACAACCGGATAATCAAACCGTGTATCTTTAATCGCCTGACCATGCAAATAGAATTGACGTACGAAATCAGCACGGGCTTGTCCATTTCCCTCAATACATAGATAGATCTGTACAGCAATCCCATTCTTCACCCGGCGTTGCGAAATCCCGGCAAATTTTTTCCCGCCAATACTCAAATCATAGTCTCCTGGACAATACGAACCAGCAACCTCAAATGCCTCAATCTGATCTGTTACATCATGGTACATCTCCTGCACAAATGCTGTCATTAACTCATAACCGGAATGGATTCCCATCTCACTCGAATCAGGCAGAATCAGCGAGAAGTTCAACACACCACCATCAAGCACAACCGCAAGCCCGCCAGAATTCCGGACAACCACATCAAACCCCTCTTTTTCTAAAAAAGCAACAGCCTCCGCAATATTCGGCAAGCGACTGTCAAGAATTCCAAGTACAACCGTATGATCATGCACCCAGAATCTGATCGCTGCCGTATCATCCGTTCGGCCAATACTTTCACACAACGTATCATCCACCGCAAAAGAAGCCATTGCTGTTCCGAGTATAGCAGGATCACTATGATCAATCATCCGGATCTCTTTCCCGTCAAAAAAATGATGCCAATCTTTCATTTTGCTCCCCCGTCCATTTTTCTTTCCCTTAGATTTATATTATACTAATACTAAGAAAAAAGAGGAAGGTATTTGTCATGGCATATAAAGATGAAAAGTTACATGAGGAGAAAGTATTCAAAGACCCTGTCCACCGCTATGTACATGTAAGGGACCGTGTTATTTGGGATTTGATTGGTACTAAAGAGTTTCAAAGACTGAGAAGGATCAAGCAGCTTGGGACAAGCAATTTAACCTTTCACGGTGCAGAACATAGCCGATTCAATCATTCATTAGGGGTATATGAAATTGTGAGACGTATTCTTATCAATTTTGCAGACAGATCCAATTGGAATAAGGAAGAACGTTTATTATGTTTATGTGCCGCATTGCTTCATGATCTAGGGCATGGTCCATTTTCCCATTCATTTGAGAAAGTGTTTAAATTGGATCATGAAGATTATACAAAGGCAATTATTCTGGGGGATACGGAAGTTAATCAGGTATTATTGCGTGTTGGACCAGAATTCCCTCAAAAAGTTGCGGATGTTATTAATAAAACGTATAAGGACAAGCTTGTTGTCAGCCTTATCTCCAGTCAAATTGATGCCGACCGGATGGATTACCTGCAGCGGGATGCATATTTTACAGGGGTGAGTTACGGCCATTTTGATATGGAGCGAATATTACGAGTAATGCGGCCATACGAGGACCAAGTAGTGATAAAGGAATCTGGTATGCATGCTGTGGAAGATTATATTATGAGCCGCTACCAGATGTACTGGCAAGTATATTTTCATCCTGTGACAAGAAGTGCTGAGGTTATTCTGACAAAGATACTGCATCGGGTAAAAGCATTATATGAAGATGGCTACACATTTAAAATGGAGCCGACGCATTTCATTTCTTTCTTTGAAGAGAAAGTTTCATTAGATGATTATATACGTTTGGATGAAGCAGTGGTATACTATTATTTTCAAATGTGGGCAGAGGAAGATGATTTGCTTTTAAGAGATCTTGCCTACCGTTTTATTAATCGGAAACTATTTAAATATGTGGAGTTTAATCCAAATTTACAAATGAAAGAATGGATGGAATTATATCAATTATTTAATAAAATTGGTTTAGATCCTGATTATTATTTAGTGGTAGATTCTTCTTCAGACTTGCCATACGATTTTTACAGACCAGGAGAAGAAGAAGAGCGGTTACCGATTCATTTACTTTTGCCGAATCGGGAATTACGTGAACTTTCCAGACAATCGGATATTGTGGAAGCAATTTCTGGTAAGAAAAGAACAGATCACAAATTATATTATCCTCGAGATGTTATCCTGCAATTAAGTGATGATCGTCCGGAGAAAAAGAGAATCTTTGAAATACTATATCAATCAGAATAGAAAATAGGGGTGTTATCATTGTTAGACAATCATGCGAAATTAGTCAAGGTGATTGCTTCATCTGCCGGGATTGTTGGACGGAAAAAGCTGCAGAAGATTATTTATATTATGAAAAAGCTTGGCTATCCTTTTGAAGAGAAGTATACCTTTCACTTTTACGGTCCGTATTCAGAAGAGTTAAGTTTACGGATGGAAGAATTGACGAACTTAGGATTCGTGTCTGAAATTAAAGAACAAAAGAGTAATTATTATCAATATCGTTATCAAGTAACAGAACAAGGGGAGGATTTTTTAACCCATTCTCCTGCACAAATGCCGGACGTTGATGAAGTAGTTAACCAAATGAAAGAAAGAAGCTCCCGTTTCCTGGAGTTAGTAGCAACAATGCTGTATTTTGAAGATTTGTCGAAAGAGGAAGTGGAAGCGAAAGTGCAAGAGGTAAAGAAAAAATCGAACTATACACAAGAAGATATGCAGGAAGCATGGCAATTTATTCATACATTAAGCAATTAGTAATGCAACAGAAAAAGACGATAGCTCCCGATATTAATGGATGGGTTGCTATCGTCCTTTTTCTTGTATTACCTGATCAAGCTTATCTTCTATACGTTGCAATTGTTCTTTTCTCCCAAATTTCCGGGACAGTGCGACAATGAAGATCACAATGAATGTGAGGAATGCAATAAAGCTGATTAAGGCAAAGAGCATATCACCAATTCGAAACCCGCCAATGGAAGCATACAGTTCCAGAAACATTGTTAATCACATCCTTTTCTACATAATACCATAAATGGGAATTTGATGGTAATGGTCAGAACAGAATAATTTTTGTTCTGACCAAAAGCATTAATCAACTAACCTTTTTCCGCCAACACCGTAATTGCGTTTGTCGATATCTTCCACGAATACAACAACTTTCTCACGTGTTGCACCAGTTGTTTCCACAACTGCATCTGTTACTTTTTCAATTAATGCTTTTCTTTGTTCATCTGAACGTCCTTCTAGCATCTGAATAGTTACATAAGGCATATGTATCACTCCTTTGTGGGAATATACCTCTAATTGTACTGCAAATGTGAAATTAAGAAAACAAAATGCTACAATATGGGTACGAGTAAATGAAGCAGGAGGTATACGCATGAGTGAACAACAGAATGACAAAAATAAAAAGAAGTCTAATCCTTTTACAATAATGAAAGATGATTCCACAGATGGTCATGGCGGTTATGGTGTAGGGTCGATCAGTTTAGAAAATATCTCGCCAGTTATCATTGATCCAAATGAAGACAGAGCATTTGTTGATATGGGTGCAATGCATGCAAGAAGTGAGGTGGAGAGACGTGTGAAGTTTCTTCCAAATAAAGAAGAGGTTCCAAATGGCAAATTGTACTGGATTGTCTGGGTGACAGTGGAACGAGGGGAGAATGGACCTTATTATCATGGTGTAGCTGGAAGTGAAATCCGTGTCGACCGCTCAATAAAGCGTGCATACAAATCAATGCCAGAACATGTAAACCATATGGACAAATCGATGAAAGGTCACTATATTGTTGAACATATGGATGAGAAATCGAGAAATTTATTGGGAGAGTTTCTTCGCGAATACAAACCGGAAATGTGGGAGAACTCACCGGATGAGTTAAAACAAGTTTTACCAGAATGATGAACATTTTGTGAACAATTTCTGACAAATTGCTATTTTGCTTGTCCAGTATGCTATTAATTTATTAAAATAAACTCACATGGTAACTCTTATGTTGCTAGGACTGGAAAAAGGCCGGGCATATGCCCGGCTTTTTTTCATGGTGTAATCTTTTCTATTGTATGCAGGCTGTTTCTCCCTATTAATCGGGATAGAGCATCTGAACGATTATTCTGTATCCGAAGGAGAGTCTTCTCCTAGCCACAGCCATTGCCACCATTTTTCTATAAACGGATCATCTGTGTTTACTTCTTCTGCATCAATAATGTCTTCATCAATTTGTGGATATTCCTCTAAATGAAGGGTGCATTGCTTTTTCGGCTCTGTACCTTTAACGAAAAGCATGGGATACGTATGTTCACAGCCATCTGCTGCTAATAAGCCTGTATTAAGGTCAATCGTTGCTTCTACAATGTTATCAGGACGAACCATATGGGTGACAGGAATGTTTTCATGTGCTTTTTCCATAAAGTTTGCCCAAATATTTTTGGCGAATTCATGTTCCGCTGTTTTCGTCATTTCCCTATTGTCATCATATCCGATCCATACACCTGCTGTTACGGAAGGGGAAAAGCCGATCATCCAGCTGTCAGAATTAGTTGTACCAGACTTGCCGGCATATTCATGGGTTAATTGATTAGAGATCGAAGCACCTGTTACACTCATATAGCCATTTAATTCTTGTTTAAACATACCTTTCATCATATCAGCTAATATATAGGTAAGGTCTTCGCGTAATACCTGCTCATTATCCATATGATTGGAAAAAAAGAGAAAACCATCACTTTCTTCTTTTTTCTCTTTTTCTGCTCTGTCATAAAGAACATTCCCTTGAGAATCTGTTACTTTGTTAATCGTATATTCCTCCACAGCCTTTCCGCCATTTGCAATAACACTATAGGCGGAAACCATTTCTTTCATGCTGACTACCTCTGTCCCGAGTGCTAGGGAAGCAACAGGTTCCAGTGCACTATCAATGCCGAATTTCTCTTTTGCTGTTCGCACAAACCGTTCCGGTGTGACATATAAATTGGTTTTCACAGCAAAAACATTATCAGACAATGCCATTGCTTGCGCCATTGTAATAGGTTCATTGGCATAATAATTGTTAAAATTACTCGGTTGATAGCTTTCCCCATTTTCCAGGGCAAAAGTTGTCGGTTTACTCATTAAAGTTGTTGCAGATGTCATACCATTTTCTAATGCGGCATAATAGAGGAATGGCTTGAACGAGGATCCTGGCATACGTTTTGCCTGGACGGCTCGATTATAGGATGATTCTTCGTAATTCTGACCGCCAATTAATGCAGTGATGGCACCAGATGCAGGATCCATTGCCATTGCACTAACTTGAATTTCACTGTTCGTGATGGTGGATTCTGCAGATGTTTGTAATGCAAGCTGCTGGTCTTCATTCAATGTAGTATAGACTTGATATCCACCAGATCTTATTGTCTCTATATCTACTTCCAATAAATCTTGCAATTCCTGTTCGACTATATCCAGAAAGTATGGGGCAACACTATTCTTGACGATCATTCTATCGTCTGAAAAAATGAGCTCTTCGTTTAATGCAGATTGATAGGTCTGTTCATCAATCACATTCTTCTCATGCAAATTTTTTAAAATAATGGATTGTCGTTCTTTTGCCTTTTCATAATTATGGAATGGAGAATAGATTGATGGTCCTTTCGGAATCCCCGCAAGCATACTAGCTTCTGCCCATGTTAATTCAGAAGCGGGTTTGTCGAAGTAATACCTGCTTGCTGCCTGAATACCGTAAGCGCCATGTCCATAATAAATCGTGTTTAAATAGCCTTCCAGCAGATCCTCTTTGTCATAAAACATTTCTAACCGAATCGTATAAAAAGCTTCATAAATTTTCCGTTTCCATGTTTTTTCATGAGAAAGGAAGAGGTTTCTGGCATATTGCTGTGTAATCGTACTTGCTCCTTCTTTCAATGACATTGTCTGGATATCCTTTATAATTGCGCCAGCCAATCGTTTAAAGTCAAAGCCGAAATGATCATAGAACTTTTGATCTTCTGTCCATATTGTCGCTTTTTCTAATTTATCATCAATTTGATCAAGAGGTACCCAATACCTTTTTTCTTTTCCATATTCTTCACCAATTACATTACCATTCACACTGTAATATATCGTATTCTGTCCGCGTTCTAAGGAAGGAGGACCTAATACAAAACTAGCACCTAGCAGGAAAACTGTAAAAGAACCGCATAAGAAAATTAGAAAAAGAGATAGTTTTATCAATCTTCTTATTTTTTTTCTTTTTCTTCGTCTTCTTCTTTGCATGCCATTTCCCCCCCATTTTCTGCTTCTAATTCGTATTATGGGAAAAAAACTGGCATAATAAACATGACTGAAAGAAATACTTGATTTTTTACAGAAAATCTCTAGAATAGTATTGTTTACACTATATAAAATAATCTATAAATGATTCATATAGACAGGAGAAGATAAAGATGGGATTATGGTTCACGGAAAAACAGACAGAAAATTTCGGTATAACAATGAAGATTGACCGTACATATCATACGGAACAGACAGACTTTCAAAAACTGGACATGGTAGAAACAGCTGAGTGGGGCAATATGTTGTTACTGGATGATATGGTTATGACAACAGAGAAGGATGAATTCGTATACCATGAGATGGTGGCACACGTCCCGCTATTTACCCATCCGAACCCGAAACATGTGCTTGTTGTTGGAGGAGGAGACGGTGGAGTTATTCGTGAAGTATTAAAACATAAATCTGTAGAAAAAGCTGTGTTAGTAGATATTGATGGAAAAGTAATTGAATACTCGAAGAAATACTTACCATCCATTGCAGGGAAGTTAGATGACCCGCGTGTCGAAGTACGTGTAGCGGACGGTTTTATGCATATTGCAGAAAGCGAAAAAGCCTATGATGTTATCATGGTCGACTCGACAGAACCAGTTGGGCCTGCTGTCAACTTATTTACAAAAGGCTTCTATGCAGGAATTTCAAATGCGCTCAAGGATGACGGGATACTTGTTGCACAAACAGACAATCCATGGTTTAAGGCAGACTTGATTCAACAAGTATTTCATGATGTTGCAGAGATTTTCCCTGTAACAAGACTTTATACGGCGAACATCCCCACATATCCAAGTGGTTTATGGACATTTACATTAGGCAGTAAAATTCATGACCCGCTGAAAGTAAAAGAAGACCGATTCTTTGAATTAGATACAAAATATTATACGAAATCATTACACTTTGCTAGCTTTGCATTACCTAAATTTGTAGAAGACCTGACAAAGAAATAAGGGGGGAAGAAGCATGCGCTTTGATGAAGCCTATTCAGGAAAAGTTTTCATTATGTCACGTAACACCCATGAAGATGCAGATGCGATTATTTATGGAATGCCAATGGATTGGACGGTAAGTTTTAGACCTGGATCCCGTTTTGGACCGAACCGGATTCGCGAAGCATCGATTGGTTTAGAAGAGTACAGTCCATATCTAGACCGCCATTTAGAAGAAGTGAACTATTTTGATGCAGGAGATATTCCCCTCCCGTTTGGAAGTGCAGAGCGCAGCATAGATATGATTCGTGATTATGTTCGTCAAATCATTGCAAAAGACAAATTTCCGTTAGGATTGGGTGGCGAACATCTTGTTAGCTGGCCTGTATTACAAGCAATGTATGAGAAATATCCCGACATGGCTGTCATCCATATAGATGCACATGCAGATTTACGTGTCGAATATGAAGGAGAAGTTCTCTCCCACTCGACACCAATTCGCAAAGTTTGTGAGAATTATGGTGCAGAAAATGTCTATTCTTTTGGTATTCGTTCAGGGATGCGTGAAGAGTTTCAATATGCGAAGGAAAGCGGCATGTATATGGCAAGATATGAAGTAGCTAAACCGCTAGCAGAAGTTTTGCCTAAGTTAGCAGGCCGTCCAGTGTATGTCACCATTGATATCGATGTACTTGATCCGGCATTTGCCCCTGGAACAGGAACAGCAGAGGCAGGGGGGATTTCTTCTAAAGAGCTCCTAGAAGCTATCCACTTAATCGCAAAGTCTGATGTAAAAGTAGTTGGTGCAGACCTTGTTGAAGTCGCACCGGTATATGACCCGACAGAGAAAACGCCAATTGCAGCAAGTAAATTTATCCGGGAGATACTATTAGGATGGGTAAAGAAGTAAGCAGATAGTCAGGTCCCTTATTTTCTGGACGAGCCGTGCAACTCTTTTATAAATTATGATAGAATATGGTTGTTACAAAGAAAAGAAAATAGGGGATATTATCGTATGAGACAAGAATGGGCGAGCAATCATATTTGCGAGCGATTTTTAAAAAGTGATGTGGAAATGCCATTTTATGTTGTCTATCAGCAACTTAAAGGAAGACCGGACGAACTGGAATCCATGCGTCATATTTCGCTGAATTGTCAAAATGAAGATAACCAGCGGGTAGCAATGGAATATTTATATGCCAACGGATGCTTTGATGAGTTACTTTCCTTAATTGGGAAAAACCGGACATCAATCAATATTTCTAACCGGAGCAGGGCCATTTGTTATCAATTAATGTATGATCGGAAGACCTTGCCCAAAAAGCAATTAAAACCAGATGCGCCGATGCGTTATCTGGAAGAAATAAATCGCGTAAAGTCATCATCTGATGATGATGCTTTTCTTATATTAAAAAACGTAATGCATATCTATTGCTATTTTGACATGCATCAATATGGCAAAATCGGAACATATAAGGAACGAATTATTCAGAGTATCGAACGTTTACATGATCCTTTATTAAAAGAATTATTTGAAGCAAGATTAGCTGAGTTACTCCTTATTTACCATTGGAAACGAAATGAAGTGATTTTAGCAAGGAAGTATGGCTACAAATTATTAGCAGATACAAATAATCAACGAAAGAAAATGGAGCTTCACAACATTTTGGCCCAAACCTATTTATTTGAAAGTTATGACCAGGCAATACAACATGCCAGCTTTGCTATCGGGCTTGCCCGCAATATCGAGGATGAGCGTGCAATATACGGAATAAAGAATTACACTATTCCGTTTATATCGTCCCACTATCAATTGACAGATGGAATTCATACAGAAGATATGGCAGAACAAGCCCACCAAGCTTTAGCGAAGGGTGATCATCGGGCTTGTATTAAAATACTCGAGCAATTCCGATCCCCTACACCATTTCAGCAATATTATTTAGGTAAAGCAAAAAAAGACAGGCAGCTGCTGCTTACTGCTTACAGGCGTTTTATTGATGAACGTAATGATTACTTCTATGCGAGATTACCCCTTCACGCATTAAATGCACTTGACCAGTAAAAGGATGATGAACGTATGACAGTAAAGAGTCCGATTTTGTTAAAAATGACGATGGAAATAAATGATTCAGGTAAAAAAGATGTAACAGTAGTAGAAGAACATGGCCAGCTTTTGGAAAAAGATTCGACAACCATATTGACATTTAGTGAATATAACGAAAATCAAGAGAAAATTCATTCATTTATTACCATCAAACCTGACAGTGTTAGTGTCAAAAGATCTGGGGCAGTTTCCATGCACCAAAAATTTATTAAAAAAAATATAACAGAAAATGTATATCGTCATGAATTCGGCACCATACATATGGAAACAACCACTGACCAAATTACCTACCAGCCGCCTGAAAACCAGAAACAAGGGAAATTGTTTATCAGTTATACGACAAGTTTAAATGGAGATAAACCGAGAAGGCATCGACTCACAATTACGATGAAAAGACAAAAATAATGGAGGTATTTTATTTATGAATGTCATGCAAGAGATGCAGGAGAAATTAAAGCAAGCAATCAAACAGGCAGTGCTTGATGCAGGGTTAGCGAAAGAAGAAGAAATTCCTGAAATTATCCTGGAGCAGCCAAAAGAAAAAGCACATGGGGATTATGCTACAAATGTTGCCATGCAGTTAGCTCGTGTAGCGAAGAAAGCGCCGCGTCAAATAGCAGATGACATTGTTGCAAAATTGGACAACTCTAAAGCATCGATTAAAGAGGTCGAAATCGCTGGTCCTGGATTCATTAATTTCTTTATGGACAACAACTATTTAACGAACCTAATTCCAACTATTTTAGAGCAGCAAGAAGACTATGGCTCTTCAGATACAGGAAAAGGAGAAAAAATCCAAGTAGAATTTGTTTCAGCAAATCCAACGGGTGATCTTCATTTGGGACATGCCCGCGGTGCATCTGTCGGTGATAGTCTATGTAACATTCTCGATAAAGCCGGCTATGATGTTTCCCGTGAATACTACATTAATGATGCGGGAAACCAAATCAATAATTTAGCATTATCTGTAGAAGCACGTTATAACCAGGCATTAGGCAAAGATTTCCCAATGCCTGAAGATGGTTACCATGGTGCCGATATTATCGAGGTTGGAAAGCAATTAGCGAAAGAGCATGGAGAAGAATTGTTGAACAAAGCACCAACAGAAAAGCATGCATTTTTCCGTGAGTATGGTTTGAAATATGAATTGGCGAAACTGGCAAAAGATTTAGAGCAGTTTCGCGTAACATTTGATCATTGGTTCTCTGAAACATCTTTATATGAAGAGAACAAGATTGTTCCTGCGATTGAGCTTTTACGTGAAAAAGGCTTTATTTATGAAAAAGATGGGGCGACGTGGTTCCGTACAACAGACTTTGATGATGACAAAGATCGTGTGCTGATCAAACAAGATGGTTCTTATACTTACTTATCACCAGATATCGCTTATCACAAAAACAAATTGGACCGTGGATTTGATAAGCTAATTAACATCTGGGGAGCTGATCACCATGGCTATATTCCACGTATGCGTGCAGCAATTCAGGCATTAGGGTATGATGCCGACACATTAGAAGTGGAAATTATCCAGATGGTTAACTTGTTTGAAAATGGTGAAAAGGTAAAGATGAGTAAACGTACAGGCAAGGCTGTCACTTTACGCGAATTAATGGAGGAAGTCGGTATTGATGCGATGCGTTATTTCTTCATCATGCGTTCCGCTGACTCTCACTTAGACTTTGATATGGATTTAGCAAAATCTCAATCCAATGATAATCCTGTTTACTATGTTCAATATGCCCATGCACGTATTTGTACAATGCTTAAGCAGGCAAGAGAGAAAAATATTGATTATGCGGAGTATAATGCAAGTCTGTTACAGTCCGAAAAAGCGGAAGATTTATTAAAGAAACTAGGTGAATTCACCCAAGTGGTAGCAGATGCAGCGGTAAATCGTATGCCGCATAGAATTCCGCAATATATTTTTGACCTTGCTTCAAGTTTACACAGCTTTTATAATGCAGAAAAAGTTATTAATGAAGATAACCTGGATGAAACGAAAGCAAGACTTGCCTTAATGGAAGCTGTTCGCATTACGTTAGCAAATGGGATGAAGCTTATCGGAGTTCAAGCACCGGAAAGTATGTAAAAGCCTTGGGTTTGATTATGGCTGCTTTTCGATGATGGTCACATATGAAAAAAGCCAGTGCTCAGGAATATATGGGCACTGGCTTATTTGTTATTAATGAAATGGATGCATGTGGTACGTAAAAGAATAATTAGTGAATACCACTTAAATATATCGGTTGATTAAAGCAACGGCCTTATGAATCTGGTGAAAAAGGTCAGTGTCTTCATCCAGAGAGGTTGTTGCTTTATCCAATATATAGTGAAAATTTTGCTTTGCTTCATGTCGTCTTCATATAACCTTCGCATTTCCTTATATAAAGGATGGTCATTCCGAATAATCAAATTTACTTCCTGGTTTAATAAGAAACTTCGCTGATCAAAATTACTTGTACCAACATCACATATTTTCTTGTCGATAAATAGTACTTTCCCGTGGAAAAAGCCATCCACATATAAGAATATCTTTACACCACACTTGTGAACGGTTTGCAAATAGGGCATTGCTCCAGCTTTTGTTAACAGGTGGTCCCCCTTTTCGGGAATCAGAAGGGTCACACGAACACCACGCTTTCTTGCCTCAAGTATGGCAGTAAGTACCTTCTTTGTTGGGATAAAGTAGGGTGACCCAATTTCAATCGTTTCTTTTGCACTGTTCAATAAATTCACCATATGATTTTCGAGAAAATGAG
This sequence comes from Gracilibacillus xinjiangensis, assembly GCF_042651765.1. Taxonomy (NCBI): domain Bacteria; kingdom Bacillati; phylum Bacillota; class Bacilli; order Caryophanales; family Bacillaceae; genus Gracilibacillus; species Gracilibacillus xinjiangensis. The sequence continues at coordinate 618,475 of NZ_JBHSDT010000004.1, forward strand.
CTTCTGTTGTGATTACATTAATAAGATCACCGTCTGTATTCTTCTTCGGGATAACAGTCTTACTGCCATTCCAATCTTTTGCAAAGATATGGTTTAATATGTCAACAACATCTCCTGTTAAACGGACATGATAATCACGCCATTTCCCGAGCTTTAGATCTTTCCCTACATACTCATCACCAAGATTGAAACCGCCAGTATATGCAATCTCTTCATCGATGATCATAATTTTCCGGTGATTTCTTTGCTGAATATGATAAAAGAGTGGGAATTTTGGTGAATTGGCTTTTTTAAAATGAAATTGCTGTTTTACCCACTTTCTCTTAAATCGGAGGCTCCCAATCCAATCTGTTAATAACCTTACTTTGACACCTTCTGCTTGTTTCTTTGCAAGTAAGGAGTAAAACTGATTACTGATTTTGTCATTTCGAACAATAAAAAATTGCAGATCAATTGATTTCCTGGCATGCAGGATATCTGCCATCATCTGGTCGAACAATTGCTGGCCATCACCAAAGACATCAATGCTGTCCGTGGATGTTGTCCATTCTTTACTGCATCTTTTAGATTGTGTTATTTTCTTTCCGAGTTGGTAATCGAGTAAGATAAGGATAATTATAATGATAAAAAGGCAGAGAATATATACCATCGTCATTCCTCATTTCTGTACTATTACCATTCCCGAAAAGGAGAAAATCTATAATAGGGCGGCTAAATATTTTTCCGTGCGTTTTTTATTGGAATCGGTTAACATAATAAAAGGATACATACTAGTTAATTAATAGAGGTGGTAGAATGCAAAAGTTAGTATTTTATGTTGGAGTAGCTGGAACGGGAAAAACAACAGTAGCTGAGAAAGTTGCTGCAGAAATTCCTTGTGCATTTCTTGATCGCGATACAGTTGGAGGCCGTTTTGTAGAGCGTTTTCTGGAAATGAACAATTTGGATCCTAATGATCGGGATTCAGCGTTTTATAAAGAAAACTTACGTGACTTAGAGTATGATACGACGAAAGATATTTGTATTGAAAATTTAAGAGTTGGACAGAATGTATTTATGATCTCTCCATTTACTGCAGAATTAAAGAATAAAGAGTGGATTGAGGAAGTGATTACAGCAAGTGGAAAAACAAAAGCGGACATTGATGTAAAAGTAGTTGTAGTAACATTACAAGATATTGAGCAGCAGCGTGAAAGAATCGAAGAGCGTGGAACGGTCAGAGATACATGGAAACTGGAGAACTGGGACCAATATGAAACAAGGGTTGACTTCATTCCTACAATAAATTGGGATATCCCGCAAGATAATATACTAGTTTTCGATAATTCTGGTGAGTTAACAGAAGAAAAAGTGGAAAGTTTAGTTTCATTCATTAATCAGTAAAATTACGCTGGAATGTCTCTGTATGTTAGGGTGGAAGAATTGCCCTATATAATTCACTTTAATTATGGGGCATATAACAGCTGCATGTCGGGGCAAAACGGTCCGCTTCGCTTTTCTTTGTTGTCTAGCTCAGTGGACCTGCCCCTCGAGGTCATAAGCGATCCCATTATGTGTCAAAGACCGACACGTCATGGTTTCGCTTATGCTTGTCGGGGCAAGACGGTCCGCTTCGCTTTTCTTTGTTGTCTAGCTCAGTGGACCAGAAACTATAGCCTTTCCCTCGGCTCTGTACGATAAGTTGACATCGGCTCCTTCGTCGCCGTGTCGCCTTTATCTCCTACGCCTCAGTCCAAGTCTTACGTTTCTGAACGGTCCGCTTCGCTTTTCTTTGTTGCATTTCGTGTTGGGAAACCATATAATGTTATGGTAGTACAGATGCTTACATATGTTAATTGAAATAGATATTACGATAAAGGAGTGCTAACTCGTGAGTTTGAAAGAATTATCCCAGGAAAGAATCGAAGAAATGGCGATGATCGATATTGCGGCATTAATATTAGAAGAAGAAAATAAAGGAATGGATTTTCGCGAAATTTTTGATCGAGTTGGAACATTGAAAGGTTTCAAAGAAGATGAAAAAGACGCGATGCTTGTTCAATTTTATACCGATTTAAATATTGATGGGCGTTTTATGACAAAAGGGTCGAATCTTTGGGGACTAAAACGTTGGTACCCTGTGGAAGAAATCGATGAGGACATTACAACAGCACCTAAGAAAAAGAAGAAAAAGAAAAAAGCAACGAAAAAAGCTGCTGTGGATGATCTGGTAGACGAAGATGTTTTAGATGAAGATGATGATTTACTTGATGAAGATATTACAAGTTTTGATGATGAAGATCTTGATATAGAAGATACCGATGATGAAGAAGATTTCAATTTTGATGATGACGAAGAGATTGCAGATACAGAAGTTGAAGAAGAGTTTGATGATGAAGAGTTCGATGAGGAAGATGTGGAAGAGGACGATGAAAATTAACGAGAAATCATACTTGACTTTCTAATCTGATCTGAGTACAATTTTACTTGGGCTCCATAATTTAATGGATAATATAGCGTTCCCCTGCTACAAGGGGAGCGCTTTTTTATTTTTATGCTGAATTTATCATATGTTATGGATGATAATATTAGTAAAACGAAATTCTACTGACTTTTATTATTCGAAATCAAAGCCTTACCGCTTCGTATGTTTTTCCATAGGAAGCTAATTATAAAAAAAAGCTACTAAAAAAGAAAGAGGGATTAGTGTGACTAAATATATCTTTGTAACTGGTGGTGTTGTGTCTTCCATTGGAAAAGGGATTACAGCAGCATCCTTAGGGCGTTTGCTGAAAAATAGAGGATTAAAAGTAACGATTCAGAAATTCGATCCATATATTAATGTGGATCCTGGAACGATGAGTCCATATCAGCATGGAGAGGTTTTCGTAACAGATGATGGAGCGGAAACGGATTTAGATCTTGGACACTACGAGCGATTCATCGATATTAATTTAAACCAATACAGCAATATTACGACAGGTAAAATTTATTCCACTGTCATCAAAAAAGAACGTCGTGGAGATTACTTAGGTGGAACGGTCCAAGTAATTCCGCATATTACAAATGAAATTAAAGATAAAGTATTCCAAGCTGGAAAGCAAACGAATGCAGATATTGTAATAACAGAAATCGGCGGTACTGTCGGAGATATCGAATCCCTCCCATTCATTGAAGCAATAAGACAAATTAAAAGTGATATTGGCCGGGAAAATGTTATGTACATTCATTGTACGTTAGTTCCATATATTCAAGCAGCAGGTGAATTAAAAACAAAACCAACACAACACAGTGTGAAAGAATTACGTTCATTAGGTATTCAACCAGACGTTATTGTTTTAAGAACAGAACATCAAATCAGTCAAGAAATGAAAGAAAAGATTGCCCTTTTCTGTGATATTGATGAGAAGGCTGTTATTGAGTCCGGTGATGCTGATACACTTTACCATGTCCCGTTGGCAATGCAGGAACAAAACCTGGACCAATTAACATGTGACCACTTCGGTCTTGAGTGCGGACAAGCGGATATGACGGAATGGAATGAGTTAGTGGAGCGTGTATTAAACCTGTCGAAAAAAGTGACGATTGGATTAGTCGGAAAGTATGTGGAACTGCCAGATGCTTATATTTCTGTTGTAGAAGCCTTAAAACATGCAGGCTTCGCACATGATGCAGATGTAGAAGTGAAGTGGGTAAATGCGGAGAAACTATCCAGTGATAATGTTGAAAAGGAATTAGCTGATGTTGATGGAATATTAGTACCAGGCGGATTTGGTGATCGTGGTATTGAAGGGAAGATTGAAGCAATCCGCTTTGCGCGAGAGAACAGAGTTCCTTTCTTTGGCATTTGCTTAGGTATGCAACTTGCAACAGTGGAGTTTGCTCGTAATGTATTAGGATTAGATGGTGCCCATTCTGCAGAAATCGATCCATTAACAAAATACCCAATTATCGATTTGCTTCCAGAACAAAAAGACATTTCCGATATGGGTGGTACGTTAAGACTTGGTATCTATCCTTGCCGCCTGAAAGATGGTACAAAGACAAAAGAAGTGTATGAAAATGAAGATATTGTTTACGAACGTCATCGCCACCGTTTTGAATTTAATAATCAATATCGTCAGCAAATGGAAGAGAACGGATTTATTTTCTCTGGAACAAGTCCTGACGAGAAGCTTGTAGAAACAATTGAGATTGCAGATCACCCTTGGTTTATTGCATCACAATTTCACCCGGAATTTAAATCCCGACCAACAAGACCACAACAATTGTTTAAAGGGTTCATTGGTGCAACAGTAGAAAAATAAAATAATAATCAATAACAGCGGTATAAGCATTTATACCGCTGTTTTTCTTTTAATCCCCCCTAGATTGGTAGGCATTTCTTACTAAAAGTTTTCCGTTTTTTGCAGGAATTTTCGCTAAATATAGCGAAATAGATAAAATATATATTTTTACATAATGAAAGAGAGGGCTACATACTATGTCGAAAACAGTGCTAGTTGTTGATGATCAAATAGGAATTCGACTGCTGCTAGAAGAAGTAATAACCCAGGAAGGATACCAAGTGGAATTAGCCATGAATGGTCAAGAAGCGTTAGATAAAATTGATGCAGCTCAACCAGATCTTATCATGCTGGATTATAAACTGCCAATTATTGATGGACACGCTTTAGTAAAACAATTAGTAGAAAAGGAAATAGAAATACCGATTATTGTAATGAGTGGTTTACCTGAACGGGCGGAAGAGAAGATGAAGCATTATGCCATTGTAAATGCTGTGATAGGGAAACCATTTCAATTGAATGAGATAAGAATAATGGTAAAAGATATCATAGATGGGAAAAAATAATTAGATTAAGCAAAAATATTGCAGAAATTTTACCTAGCAACCGCTTTCTTCGTTTTGTATTGTTGCACCTTTCGTTAGTAATTGGTATTCTATTAATGGATGCAATCAATCAAAGCTGATCGGTTGTTATACGAATATTCTCTATACTACCAGTTCAGGTAGTAAAAATGAAGCGAGGCTTCGCGATAAATACTTGTCGATAAGCTAAGTTTTCTAATACATACCTTAAAGGAGGAAACACAAATGGCATTAGAATCAATGAAAGATATGCTTATTAATGCAAACAAAAATGGTTATGCTGTCGGTCAATTTAACATCAACAACTTAGAATATGTACAAGCAATTCTTCAAGCAGCAGAAGAAGAAAAATCTCCGGTAATTCTTGGTGTATCTGAAGGTGCTGGGAAATACATGGGTGGTTTCAATGTTGTCGTAGCAATGGTTAAAGCAACAATGGAAGCACAAGGTACAACAGTGCCTGTAGCAATCCACTTAGATCACGGTTCAAGCTTTGAAGCGTGTGCGAAAGCAATTCATGCAGGTTTCACTTCTGTAATGATTGATGCTTCACATGATCCGTTTGATGAAAATGTTGCGGTAACTTCTAAAGTAGTAGAACTTGCACATTTCCATGGTGTATCTGTTGAAGCAGAACTTGGAACAGTAGGTGGCGAGGAAGACGGTGTAACTGGTGGTATCATGTATGCCGACACGAACGAATGTAAAGAGCTGGTTGAACGTACTGGAATTGATTGTCTTGCACCAGCATTAGGTTCTGTACACGGTTCTTATCAAGGGGAGCCGAACTTAGGCTTTAAAGAAATGGAAGAAATCAATACAGTTGCAGGTGTACCACTAGTACTTCACGGTGGAACTGGTATCCCGTTAAAAGATATCCAAAAAGCTATCTCTTACGGTACTTCTAAAATCAATGTAAACACGGAAAACCAAATTCAACAGACAAAAGTAGTTCGCGAAGTATTAGCAGCAAATCCAAACATGATTGACCCGCGTAAATACTTAGGACCAAGCCGTGATGCGATTAAAGATACAGTAATCGGTAAAATGCGTGAATTCGGTTCTTCAAATAAAGCATAAGAATATAGTAAAACTGCTCCTGAGTTAATTAGGTGCAGTTTTTTTATATTATAAGAGTTTTTTGAATCATAATTGATTCTGTTCCTATCACAACTATTGTGATTTAACATCATTCCTTTTATTCCATTCGTCATATTTGTCCTGTGCTTTCCATATGTAAAAAAACTATTGGTGTTATTCTAATGTTACTTGAGTTATAATAATTATGATTGTATTATTTGAAGGATAAATTGCATGAATTTGGCAAAGAAGTATAAACTATAGATGGAAAATATGACGAACGAAATGATCGTTAATGTAATTACCTTTGAAAAGAGAGGGATTGTGGATGCAAAAGTTGCTTATCGAGGGTGGACACTTATTAAATGGAAAAGTGAGAATAAGTGGTGCGAAAAATAGTGCGGTTGCTTTATTGCCAGCTTCCATTTTAGCCGACTCCAAAGTTATTATTGAAGGGTTACCTGATATCTCGGATGTGGATACTTTAAGTCATTTATTAGAAGAAATCGGCGGGACAGTAGAAAAGCGTGGACAAACACTACATATCGATCCGGAGCATATGACAGCAATGCCATTACCGAACGGACGTGTAAAGAAATTGCGGGCTTCTTATTATTTTATGGGAGCAATGCTTGGTCGATTTAAAGAAGCTGTTATCGGATTGCCTGGCGGATGTTATTTAGGTCCACGTCCCATTGACCAGCATATCAAGGGATTTGAAGCACTTGGTGCAAAGGTTACAAATGAACAAGGTGCGATCTATTTACGTGCAGATGAATTAAAAGGTGCCCGTATTTACTTAGACGTTGTCAGTGTTGGTGCAACTATTAATATTATGCTGGCAGCCGTTAAAGCCAAAGGAAAGACAATTATCGAGAATGCTGCGAGAGAGCCGGAAATTATTGATGTGGCAACATTACTTACAAGTATGGGTGCCAAGATCAAAGGCGCAGGTACTGACGTGATCCGGATTGAGGGCGTCCAGGAACTTACGGGATGTATGCATACAATTATTCCTGACAGAATTGAGGCAGGAACCTACACGATTATGGCAGCAGCTCAAGGGGAAAAAGTTCTCATTGATAATGTTATACCACAGCACTTAGAGCCACTGTTGGCAAAGTTAAGGGAGATGGGTGTGCAAATCGAAGAAGGGGAAGAACAATTACTTGTTCATCGAGGCGGTCCATTGAAAAGTGTTGATATTAAGACACTTGTTCACCCCGGATTTCCGACAGATCTGCAGCAGCCGTTTACCTCCCTGTTAACCAAAGCGGAAGGTACCAGTGTTGTCACAGATACAATCTATCAAGCGCGTTTTAAACATATCGATGAATTAAGAAGAATGAATGGTCAAATTAAAGTCGAAGGCGGATCTGCCATTGTAACAGGTCCTGTCCAATTAGAAGGGGCAAAAGTAAAAGCAAGTGATTTAAGAGCAGGTGCGGCTCTAATTGTTGCAGGGTTGATGGCAAAAGGAATTACGGAAATAACAGGGTTAGAACATATTGATCGCGGCTACTCACAAATAACTGAGAAATTATCCTGCCTTGGTGCGAATATTTGGCGTGAAGATATGTCAGAGTCAGAAATGAAACAAGTGCAAAATATGTGATGGTAAATCACCTTCATTTTCGCTATGAGGGTGATTTTTTTCGGGAAAAGGGATAGGGCATAAACCAGCATTTTTTTCGTGTGTGTGATTCCAATGTAGCACAGCCTCCTATTCTCCTAAGGTTAGAGAAAAATGGTCTGTTTCAAGTAGTTTTTTTTCACCAGGAAGATGGGTGAATGAATTTTTTAAGATATTTGTTGAATATCTAACCCGAACCATGTAGTATATAATAAGGATATATATCCACATAAAATGATTCATCGCTTTCCTTACATGAAGGTGAATATTAGCTTCCATCTCATACTCTTCTTGAGATTAATCCAATAATCTCGGTACTCCTTTTTTGAGTTTCCAAGCATTGTTAGACCAATAAAGAAAGTAGAATGAAAATAAATGATATACCAGGTTCCTTATTATATGGGTATAATCAATGATTTATCCAGTTTTTATCATTTAGGTAAAAGTTGAGGATGGAACCGTTTTATAGATAAATTTAAATAAATATAGGTGTGGTGATTTTGTGAGTGAAGTAACGATATCGGAATTAGAACAGATGACATTAAAAGACCTTTATGCGAAAGCAAGGGAATTTAAAGTGTCTTATTATGCAAAATTAACAAAAAAAGAATTAATTTTCGCCATTTTAAAAGCACAAGCAGAGAAAAGCGGCTATCTATTTATGGATGGTATTTTAGAAATTATCCCGACAGAAGGATTTGGTTTCTTACGTCCAATAAACTATTCACCTAGTGCGGAAGATATTTATATTTCTGCCTCTCAGATTCGCCGTTTTGATTTACGTAATGGGGACAAGGTATCTGGGAAAGTTCGCCCACCAAAAGAAAATGAGCGTTATTATGGATTGCTGCATGTGGATGCAGTAAACGGTGAAGATCCGGAAGCGGCCAAGGAACGAGTGCATTTCCCTGCATTAACGCCATTATATCCTGATCGTCTAATGAATTTAGAAACAGAAACGAAGCAAATTTCAACAAGAATTATGGACTTGCTGACACCGGTAGGTTACGGTCAACGTGGATTGATTGTTGCCCCGCCAAAAGCAGGGAAGACGATGCTGATAAAGCAAATTGCAAACAGTATTGCTGCAAATCATCCAAACACGAAATTAATTATTTTATTAGTTGATGAAAGACCTGAGGAAGTAACAGATATTGAACGATCTGTAGCAGAAAATGTTGATGTAGTAAGTTCGACATTTGATGAAGTTCCTGAAAATCATATTAAAGTGGCAGAATTGGTACTGGAAAGAGCAATGCGCCTTGTGGAGCACAAGAAGGATGTTGTCGTATTAATGGATAGCATTACAAGACTTGCCCGTGCCTATAACCTAGTCATCCCGCCAAGTGGCCGTACACTGTCAGGTGGTATTGACCCGGCAGCATTCCACCGCCCGAAACGTTTCTTTGGTGCAGCACGTAATATTGAAGATGGCGGAAGTTTTACCATTTTAGCTACAGCCTTAGTCGAAACAGGCTCACGTATGGATGATGTCATTTATGAAGAGTTTAAAGGGACAGGGAATATGGAATTACATCTTGATCGTAATTTAGCCCAACGCCGTATATTCCCTGCCATTGATATTCTGCGTTCAAGTACGAGAAAAGAAGAACTGTTATTATCCAAACCGCATCTGGATAAAATGTGGGCAATTCGTAAAAGTATGCAAGACTCCCCAGATTTCTTAGAACGCTTCTTACGTAAGCTTCGTTCAACGAAAAACAACGAAGAATTTCTTGGAGTGCTGGAAAGTGAGATGAAACGAAAAGGAACTGCGAAGAAATAAGTATATTCTGTAATTATAAATATATTTAATTACCTCTTGCATTCCATTGGCTAGATTGATATAATTCATCTGTATGAAAAAATGCGTTTATCGCATTAATTAAACTCTGTTTCTTAAGGATTCAGGGCAAAAGGAGTGGACAGACATGAAACAAGGCATTCATCCGGAATACCATAAAGTTGTATTTCTTGATACAAGCTCTGACTACAAATTTCTAGGCGGATCTACAAAAACATCTGACGAAACAATTGAGTGGGAAGATGGTAATTCTTACCCATTAATCCGTGTAGAGATCAGCTCAGCTTCACACCCGTTCTATACTGGTAAGCAAAAAGCTGATAAAGTCGGTGGACGTGTGGATCGTTTCAAGAAAAAATACAACCTTGGCTAAGGTATATTTTTCTAGAACAAACACTAACGGGATACAATATCCGATCAAAACAGGCAAATCCTATGAGATTTGCCTGTTTTTTAATGGGAAAGAGTTAAAACACCTACAGAGCATAAAACTTTACCAAGCCTGTATGTATAAAACTTTCTTTTCTAGTAAGGATAAAAGTAACTTTGGACTGTAATTTTTCATTCATACCCTTTATAATGTAAAAATGTGTGTGGAATGGAGAGAGGGGAAAGGAAAAATTGGCACAATTGTATTTTAAGTATGGTGCAATGAATAGTGGGAAATCAATTGAAATATTAAAGGTAGCGCACAACTATGAGGAGCAGAACAAACCTGTTTTGATTTTTACGTCAGGAATGGATGACCGTGATGAGATCGGCTATGTGTCCAGTCGTATTGGACTCCGTCAAAAGGCACTGCCAATCTTTGAAGAAACCAACCTGTTTGAGGTTGTTCAAAATAGTAAACAGAAGCCGTATTGTGTCCTTGTAGATGAAGCACAGTTTTTATACAAACATCATGTGCTCGAATTAACAAAGATTGTGGATGAATTAGACATTCCTGTAATGGGATTTGGTCTAAAGAATGATTTTCGAAATGAATTATTTGAAGGAAGTAAGTACTTCCTGCTTTATGCAGATAAGATTGAGGAAATGAAAACAATATGCTGGTTTTGTGAGAAAAAAGCTATGATGAATTTACGTGTAAATGAAGAAGGTAAGCCTGTATATACTGGAGAACAAATTCATATCGGCGGCAATGATACCTATTATCCAGTATGTCGGAAATGTCACGCAAATCCACCACTATAACTTCTGGATTTACATAAAAAAAGCCCTGGTAATTACCAAGGCTTTTTTGAATATATAAAAATTGATAAATTATTTTACCAGCTTGCTTTTTTTAATCCAGGAATTTGCCCTTTATATGCAAATTCGCGAAGACAGATTCGACATAATTGGAATTTTTTTATAACACTATGTGGTCTGCCGCACTGTTTACAACGAGTGTATTCACGAACTTGAAATTTTTGAGGCTTTTGATGTTTAATAACTAAAGCTTTCCTTGCCATGCGACAACCTCCTTATAATAAATTGTTGGATGAGTATTATAACATAGTTTCACGAAAAATCTAGCATAATTTTATAAAAAGAGGGAATGTAAATAATGGAATTCAATTTATCATTATTCAATGGTGGGTTGTAGAATAAAACATCGAAAAGGGAGAGATTCTATGGTACAAAATCAGTTGAAACAAAATAGCCAGAATCTAACAAAAGCAGGGAAGACTTCTACAACAGAACTAGAGAATACAAAAACGAATAGGAAGAGAAATATCAAGTTGAAGGAAATCAAAGATCAAGTGATTGTCATCACTGGTGCATCGAGCGGGATAGGATTAGTTACGGCAAGAAAGGCTGCAGCGCAAGGAGCTAAACTGGTTCTGGCAGCAAGAAATGGGGAAGCATTGCAACAACTGGTGGAAGAATTACGAGAAGAAGGACATTCCGCTATCTATGTTAAGGCAGATGTAGGGAAGGAAGAAGATGTAAAAAATCTAGCAGAAGCAGCAAAAAGTGAGTATGGTAGATTTGATACATGGGTAAACAATGCGGGTGTATCGATCTATGGACATGCAATGGATGTTAGTACAGAAGATATGCAGCGTATGTTTGAAACAAACTTTTGGGGGGTTGTATATGGATCGAAAGCTGCCGTAGAACATTTTAAAGAAAGAGGAGTCCCTGGTGCCTTGATTAATGTGGGAAGTCTCTTTGGCGGCCGAGGAACCGTTCTTCAATCTACCTATTCAGCTTCCAAATTTGCGGTACATGGATGGACAGATAATTTAAGGATGGAACTTGAGAAAGAGAATGCGCCTGTATCTGTTACATTAATTCATCCCGGCAGAATAGATACACCATATAATGAACATGCCAGAAGCTATTTAGATAAACAGCCGACACACAAAGGGATGATCTATCCACCAGATGCTGTGGCAGAATCCATCCTGTATGCTGCAGCAAATCCGAAAAGAGATATGTATATCGGGTCACAGGCTAAATTGTTCGAACTTGTTGGTGCACTGTTCCCTAGATTTACGGATAAACTGGCAGAATGGTATCTATACCCTACACAGCATGACAATAGACCATCTAATTCTACGGAAGAGAGTTCCCTGTATCACAAAGGGTATGGTCTGCATGAAAGAGGAACAAATCATGGATGGATGCGTTCTAACAGTATGTATGTGAAAGCAAGTAAACGTCCTATGCTCACACTAGCGCTTGTAGGCGGGGCAGCATTAGCTTGTTCATCAATGAAGAAGAAGAAAATAAATCGTTAGAGATAAACCTGACAGGGAAATACTGTCATGATAAAAGACCGAACAATTCGATTATTTACTAATCATTCGAATTCGTTCGGTCTTTCTGATGTACATTATAAAGCAGTGTAAATGCCAAGATGTAAGGAAAAGAAGAGTTGGAGGCATTTAGGAGTGATGTAAATGCCAAAAAGCCAATGAAAAGAAGTTCCGTAGGCATTGAAACGCATTCTGAATGCCAAGAAGCCAATGAAAAGAAACTCCGTAGGCATTGAAAGGCATTCTGAATGCCAAGAAGCCAATGAAAAGAAACTCCGTAGGCATTGAAAGGCATTCTGAATGCCAAGAAGCCAATGAAAAGAAACTCCGTAGGCATTGAAACGCATTCTAAATGCCAAGAAGCCAATGAAAAGAAACTCCGTAGGCATTGAAACGCATTCTGAATGCCAAGAAGCCAATGAAAAGAAATTCCGTAGGCATTGAAACGCATTCTGAATGCCAAAAAGCCAATGAAAAGAAGTTCCGTAGGCATTGAAACGCATTCTGAATGCCAAAAAGCCAATGAAAAGAAGTTCCGTAGGCATTGAAAGGCATTCTGAATGCCAAGAAGCCAATGAAAAGAAACTTCGTAGGCATTAAAGAGCATTCTAAATGCCAAAAAGCCAATGAAAAGAAACCCTGGAGGCAATTAGATTATCATATAAAATGATCAGCCATGGATTAGAGAACTTTTACATAAATGAAAGAGTTCTTTGACGCGATTCCCTTTCCTATAATATAATGTACTTACTGTCTGAAGATGAGAAAGAGGTGGAGAACGTGTTAGATCGATTAGAATCGTTAGAAGCGCGTTATGATAAGTTAAATGAACTATTGAGTGATCCGGAAGTAATAAATGATTCCAAGAAGTTACGTGAATATTCCAAAGAACAATCCGATTTGCAAGATGTGATCACTGCATATCGTGAATATAAAGATATTACCGCACAATTAGATGATGCCAAAGCTATGCTGGAAGATGATCTGGATGAGGAAATGCGTGAAATGGCCAAAATGGAAATCACCGAACTTTCGGAACAAAAAGAAGAACTGGAAGCTAAATTAAAAGTATTATTATTACCAAAAGATCCGAATGATGACAAAAACGTTATTATGGAAGTTCGCGGTGCAGCAGGCGGTGACGAAGCAGCACTATTTGCTGGAGACCTTTTCCGTATGTATTCCCGTTTTGCAGAATCTGAAGGCTGGAAGATCGATGTCATGGATTCAAGCACAACAGGTGTTGGCGGGTATAAAGAGATCGTATTTATGATTAGTGGAAATGGTGCCTATTCCAAGCTCAAATTCGAAAATGGCGCCCACCGTGTACAGCGTGTTCCGGAAACGGAATCAGGCGGCCGTATCCATACATCAACAGCAACAGTTGTTGTTATGCCGGAAGCGGAAGAAGTGGAAGTAGACATTCATGAAAAAGATATCCGTGTCGATACATTTGCATCAAGCGGACCAGGTGGACAAAGTGTTAATACAACAATGTCTGCAGTACGTTTAACACACATGCCTACAGGAATTGTTGTATCGATCCAGGACGAAAAATCACAAATTAAGAACAAAGAAAAAGCAATGAAAGTACTTCGTGCCAGAATTTATGATAAGTTCCAACAGGAAGCACAAGCGGAATATGACCAGACAAGGAAATCAGCAGTAGGTACAGGAGACCGTTCTGAACGTATCCGCACATACAATTTCCCGCAAAACCGTGTCACAGATCACCGCATCGGACTGACAATCCAGAAGCTTGACCAGATCCTTGAAGGAAAGCTCTCAGAAGTGATTGATGCACTGATTATTGAAGAACAAGCACACAAAATGGAACAAATCGGGGAATAATATGACAGCACCGACTATTTACGAAGCTCTGAAATGGGCTTCTTCTTTTTTAGAAAACGCATCCCGTGAGCCCAAAGTTGCAGAGATCCTGATAATAAAGGAGTTAAACCTGACAAAGGCTCAACTAATCAGCAGCTTACGCGATAAGATGACGTCAGAAACGTTCAGCTCCTATAAGGCAAAAATCGAACAACATGCACTGACTGGAATCCCTGTTCAGCATTTAACCGGTGAAGAAATTTTCTTCGGCCGAACATTTAAAGTTAATTCCAATGTGCTTATCCCAAGACCTGAAACAGAGGAATTAGTTGACCATGTGATCAAAGCGGTTGAGAGTAAGGAGATAAAAAATCTTACCTGTGCCGATGTGGGAACAGGCAGTGGAATTATTGCGATTACATTAGCTTTAGAGTTAGGGAATCGTGTGGATAAGCTGTATGCAACAGACATTTCCGATTTGGCCTTAAACATAGCGAAAGAAAATGCGGGCAGCTTACATGCCTCCATCGAATTTTTTCAAGGTGATTTCTTAACACCATTGATTGATCATGGCATAAAATTAGATGTCCTTGTATCTAATCCACCATATATTGACCGCAAAGAGATCGAACAGATGGATGATACGGTAAAAAACTTCGATCCAGAGTTAGCGCTCTTTGCAGAAAACAATGGATTATTGGCATACGACACTGTAGTGAAACAAGCGAAATATGTTTTGAAAGATAAAGCAATGGTGGCATTTGAAATTGGTTACCAACAAGGCGAGTCTGTATCAGCACTTATCCACAATACTTTTCCAAATAGTAATGTTCAAGTGTTAAAAGACATTAATGGCAAGGATCGTGTGGTACTCGCAGAAGTAGAAAACAAAAAATAATTGATTAATTGTTTAAAAGTTTTCGTAGTTGTCCACACTGTGACTAAGAAAGATTAAGTTACAGGGGGAAATGATGATGCGAAAACTTTTTTTATTGGCTGTCCTAATTTTTTTAATAATAGGTTTTTTTCCACAAAAAATATCCAGTTCGGAATCGATGAACACCTCTATGCAGGTTATACCGGATGATGCGATCCGCCTTCGTATTCTTGCAAACAGTGATCAGGAACAAGATCAAGCATTAAAACATATGGTGCGGGATGCGATCAATGAAGAGGTAACAAAATGGGTGGAACAGATGGATGATATCGAGGAAGCCCGTTCGTTGATTGCTTCGCGAATCACCGACATTGAGGCCATTGTGGATAACGTGTTAGTGAGTCAGGATGCGAAACAGTCCTATACAGTGGAATACAGTAAAAATGTAACATTCCCAACGAAATTATATGGAGATTATTTATATCCGGAAGGGGAATATGAAGCGATTTTGGTAACACTAGGGGAAGGGGAAGGTTCTAATTGGTGGTGTGTTGTCTTCCCTCCATTGTGTTTTCTGGATTTTTCCTTTGGGACAACAGTAGAAGCAGCAGAAGAAGAGGCGGAAGAAAAAGAAATGGGACCGGAAGAGGAAGAAGAAGTAAAATATACATTTTTCTTTTTGGAATGGTTTCGGTCATTAGCATAAATCTATCCTTTGTTTCATAGAATATAGTATATATATTTTAATAGAGGTGATAGATTTTGAATTTACAAGCAACTAATTCGCTATCAGACAAAGCTTTTACTGACTTCTTCGGTTCGGAAACTGCATTAATTAACGAAACAGAAATGAAGCAATATGGGTATTTCCTCTATGATAAACAAGAAGTAATTGCTTTCTTTGCCCTCTTTCCTGTTGATAAGGTCAGTTACTGGTTAAGAGCATTCGTTATTAAGCAAGGTGCACCAATTACATTACCAATGATGATTATCCAATCAGCGGAACAGCTGACAACAAACTATGGTGCAAATCAATTATTTATTCACAGTAAATCAGATGCTGTCAATGATTTACTAAGTCAATTAGGTTATCAACAAGCAAAACATGGACCGAGCAATATTTTAGAAGGAACCTGGTGGATAAACAACACATTAATTGTGGATAAATGCAGCACTTATTAACAAGATATTAAGTGGATGTGAATAAAAAATAAAAAACTGTGGATAAGATCGAAGATATCCACAGTTTTTTATTTTAATAAATTTGCACGGGGAGGGAAAAGGCATTTAGAGGGTTTTCAATGCCAAAACACGAAAAAGACATTGAAAATGAAGAAAATCCCTCATTTGCTACGAAGAGTAATAACTCTGCCCACATCCATCGATCTTTCATAGAAACTTGCACATTCACAGAAATCCATCCATAATAAGCACTAGAACATATTAAAATCGAGGGATAGAAATGGAAACAAAAAGATACAGTTCGGATCAACAAGCATTACAGGAAGCGGCTGAACAAGTTAAACGAGGAGAGCTAATCGCCTTTCCAACAGAAACGGTTTATGGACTTGGTGCTGATGCAACCAATGAAGAAGCAGTACAGAAAATATACCAAGCAAAAGGAAGGCCTTCTGACAATCCGCTGATCGTCCATGTGGCAGATAAAAGCCAAATCAAAGAGTTAGTTACAGAAATCCCGCCGCTTGCAGAAAAAATGATCGACAACTTTATGCCAGGGCCTTTTACGATTATTCTGAAAAGCAATGGAAAGATTGCACCAACAGTGACAGCAGGTTTGGAGACTATCGCGATAAGGATCCCGAACCATCCGATTGGACGTGCTTTTGTTCAAGAGACAGGACTTCCGATCGCTGCACCTAGTGCCAATATTTCCGGGAAGCCAAGTCCGACGAAAGCTAACCATGTTGCGGAAGATCTGACAGGTAGAATAGCTGGAATTATTGATGGTGGAGCAACAGGGGTTGGTTTGGAATCAACTGTTGTTGACGGCACGGGGAAGACTCCTGTGATATTAAGACCTGGCGGTGTGACAGCAGAAGAAATTGAAGCAATAACTGGGATTGTAGAAAAACCAGTCAAGCAGGAAACGGATAAACCGAAAGCGCCTGGAATGAAATATAATCATTACGAACCGGAAGCACCAATGTATTTAATTAATGGGGATCCTCTGTTTTTTCAACAGCAAATAAATCATTTCACAAATGAAGGAAAAAAAGTTGCGGTGATTGCAAGTGATGAATTAGCAAGCTGTATTGAAACAAACAACCTGTACCGATGTGGATCAAGGGACGACTTAAACGAAATTGCAGGTAATTTATATGAAGCTTTACGATTTTTCAAAAAAGCAGATGTGGATATTATATTAGCAGAAACCTTTCCTGACAGAGGCATTGGCCAAGCAATTATGAACCGATTAACGAAGGCAGCTACAGATCAAATCAGCGATAAATAGTTACACATATCCCCCTTGCGGAATGCATATGCATAGAAAGAAGATGCATGTCCAGCGAAGGGGGCTATTTAATTGTGGCAATGTTACCGTTAGGAGATTTATTCTCCATTGTAATTATGGCGTTTGCATTAGGAATGGATGCCTTTTCAGTAGGGTTAGGAATTGGAATGCAAGCAATCCGGTTAAAAAGGATTTTTATTATCGGGCTTACAGTAGGAGTTTTTCATATCCTTATGCCCTTTATTGGATTAATTCTCGGTACATACATTTCGAATAAAATTGAAGGGATTGCCATATTAGGTGCAGGACTGCTATTATGCGCGATTGGCATTCAGATGATTTTAAACACTATTCTGAACAAAGAAAATCAATTATTAGCACCAGTGGGTTTCGGACTGTTTGTCTTTGCATTTACTGTTAGTCTTGACAGTTTTTCTGTAGGGCTTTCCTTAGGATTATCAGGGTTAGCTACAGTCCTTGCCATTAGTTTGTTTGGCATATTCAGCGCTGTTTTAACTTGGACAGCCTTACTGATTGGCAGGAAAACACACCATTTACTTGGAACATACAGTGAAATACTGGGTGGCTGTATCCTGTTCGGATTTGGCTTGAATATTCTATTCTGATCGATATATGATATGCTTAAATGAGAATATATGATGGAGGCATGACGAATCGATGAGAATTTTATTTATTTGTACAGGAAATACATGCAGAAGCCCAATGGCTGAAGCGATGTTAAAACATAAGACAAACCATGAGGTGAAATCAGCTGGGATCATGGCGGCAGATGGATTCCCGGCATCTGAAGCAACAATGGAAGTATTGCGGGACAAGGGTATATCCCTTAATCATCAGTCAAAACAGGTGAACCATGAGTTGATGGAGTGGGCTGATTTAATTTTAACAATGACTGCTGGACACAGAGACAGTCTGAAACATATGTTTCCAGAACGTGGTGAGCGTATTTTTACATTAAAAGAGTTTACGAACCCTGCATTTGAGTCAATATGGCAACAATTGAAACAAGCATATGCCAAATTGGAAGAAGTAAAATTGGGTGCCGATACGGAGGAACGGCTATTCATTATGGATAAAATCGAACAATTAGAAGAAAAAATTAGTGATACCGATATTTCAGATCCATTTGGGTCAAACGTCTCTATTTACCAAAAAACATGTGACGAATTAGAAAAACACCTTGATATATTAGTCGAAAAGTTGGAGAATATAGATAGTTAATTTGTCATATTCGGGAGGCGTGAAGATGGGGAAACAGAGCAAAGGAGTAAGTCTGCGATTAAAGTTAGTCATTTTTACAACCATTCTAGCAATCGTTACATACACCACAAGTGCGGTATTTATTTACTTTTTGCAATCAATCATTACACCGGTCATTCCAATATCAGAAGTATGGTACGTGTTAGCTGTATTGCTTCTGGGAATATTCTGGTCAGGTGTACTAGCCTTTGTCGCGGCAGGGTTTATTACAAAACCATTAGTTAAGCTGAAAGATATTGCGAAAAAAGTGGCAGAAGGTGACCTGAATCAGGATTTCGAACCGCCAAGAACAACGAATGACGAAATAGGTGCATTGACGATCTCCTTTCAATTAATGGTTGATCATCTAAAAAAGGTTCTGACAGATATCGGGAAACATGCATCAGAGACGACGGAATCTGTCCATAAAATGAAAGAAGCAGCCTCGCGTTCGAAACAGCAGGCAGAAGCATTGGAAGATACTATCGGACAAATTTCCCAAGGTGCGGAAGAAACATCTGAAGCAATTCAGCAAACCGCAGAGTCTGTTGATAACTCCACACGCCTTGCATCAAAGGTAGATGAAAAAGCGGATGAGTCACAAGCGAAATCCAATGAGATGGTGAAGCAGCTATCAGAATCGAACCAAATAATCAATGGACTTGTCCAAGGAATTCTCCATATTGCAGAAAATCAGGAAAATGCATTAGATGACGTAAATCGCCTTTCCCAAAAGGCAAAAGAGGTCGAGAATGTTATTTCACTGGTTGGAGATATTAGTGAACAAACGAATTTATTAGCACTAAATGCATCCATTGAGGCCTCAAGGGCAGGTGAAGAAGGAAAAGGTTTTGCGGTTGTTGCGGAAGAAGTGCGAAAATTGGCGGATCAAAGCTCACAAGCGGTACAAAGTATTTCAGATTTAATCAAAGGCATGCAAAAAGATGTCGAACATGTCGTAGGAAATATTCAGGAACAAGTGGACCAGACACGTAATGAAATGACAAAAGGCCAGGAAACAACAGAAGTGTTGGAAAACATGTCCGGTTCCATTCATAGTGTGGCAGATGCTATTAAGGAAATCTCCAGTTTAGTTGATAATCAGTTAAGAGAAATAGAATCAGCTCAGGCTAAATCCCAGAATGTTGCGGCAATTGCAGAAGAAACATCGGCAAGTACTGAAGAGATCCAGGCAACAATGGAAGAGCAAGCAGACTTTGCTGAAAATTTAGAAAATTTGGCAATCGGGCTCGAAAAACAAGCACAAAACTTGAAAATTCAAATGGAGCAATTTAAGCTAGGCTAAACGATACTTTTTTCGAAAAAAGGAGATAATACAATGAAAGTGATTCTAGCATCAGACCATGGTGGCATTAATTTATCAAAAGAAATTGCTTCATTATTAGAAGAATTAAACATTGAGTTTGAAGATATCGGTTGTAATTGTACAGACTCTGTAGATTATCCGGACTATGGAATTCCTGCAGCGGAACGTGTGGCAAATGGTGAATTTGATCGCGGTATTCTAATTTGCGGGACAGGTATCGGAATGTCGATTGCTGCTAACAAAGTGAAAGGGGTTCGTGCCGCATTAGTACATGATGTGTTTAGTGCAAAAGCGACTCGCGAGCACAATGATTCCAATATGCTTGCAATGGGTGAGCGAGTAATCGGACCGGGGCTTGCAAGAGAGATTGTGCAAACATGGTTAGGAACAGAATTCCAAGGCGGCCGCCACGCAAATCGTATCGGTAAACTAGCAGACTATGAAAGCAAATAAGCAGCTGGAGAGAGGAAGTTGATCGATGCAATTAGAAAAATGGGCAGAAGACTTAAAGCAGATTGTTGATGAGTGGTTAACGCTTGATCTCCTTTCAGAAGGTGACCTGTTTGTAATTGGTTGTTCGACAAGTGAAGTTGCGGGTGAGCACATCGGTACAGCTGGCAGTGAAGAGATTGCTGAAATGATTTTCAAGCAACTCCGGCGGTTACAGGAGAAAACAGGTGTTGCACTAGCATTTCAGTGCTGCGAGCATTTAAACAGAGCCATTGTTTTAGAAAAACAGGTAATGCGAGAACATAGGCTTGACCAAGTCACTGTTGTACCTGTACGAAAAGCTGGTGGCTCAATGGCTGCATATGCCTATAAGCATTTGAGTGAACCTGTTGTTGTGGAAGCAATCGAGGCAGATGCAGGTATGGACATTGGGGAGACAATGATCGGTATGCATTTGAAACAAGTGGCTATCCCTCTCCGGTTAAAGCAGCGTTATGTTGGTCATGCCAGAGTGAATAATGCAAAAACAAGGCCTAAATTGATTGGTGGACCAAGAGCTAGTTACTGTTAATAGTAATGGAAATATGCACCTTTTTATGCTAATTACGAATGAAGGTGCATATTTTTTGTTTTTTATTCGTAAAAAAGTCTAGAATTTTTCTGGGGATCATGTTATTTTAGTATTACATTATGGAAATAACGAATATTAAAGAGGAAAGCAATACACCAAAATGGTTTAGGGGGAAGCAAATAATGAAACACTTGAAAAACTTTGATCCGGAACTTTTTCAATCGATGGAAGATGAAAGAAAACGCCAAAATGATAAAATCGAATTGATCGCATCTGAAAACTTCGTATCGGAAGCGGTAATGGAAGCACAAGGTTCTGTTTTAACAAACAAATATGCAGAAGGTTACCCGGGACGTCGTTATTATGGTGGCTGTGAGCATGTGGATGTAGCAGAAGATTTAGCTCGTAATCGTGCGAAAGAATTGTTCGGTGCTGAGTATGTGAATGTTCAGCCACACTCGGGCGCTCAAGCTAATATGGCAGTATACTTTACTGTTTTGGAACCTGGTGATACGGTACTTGGTATGAACCTAAGCCATGGTGGGCACTTGACACACGGCAGCCCTGTTAACTTTAGCGGAAAGCTGTTCAATTTTGTTGACTATGGTGTCAATGAAGAAACAGAACAAATCGATTATGATGTTGTTTTGGAAAAAGCGAAAGAAGTAAAACCGAAATTGATCGTGGCTGGTGCCAGTGCATACCCTCGCCAAATTGATTTCGCAAAATTCCGTGAAATCGCTGATGAAGTTGGCGCATATTTAATGGTGGATATGGCGCATATTGCTGGTCTTGTTGCAACAGGTTTACATCCAGATCCAGTACCACATGCCCATTTTGTTACAACAACAACACATAAGACATTGCGCGGACCTCGTGGTGGTATGATTTTATGTAAAGAAGAGTTCGGTAAACAAATTGACAAAACAGTATTCCCTGGAATGCAAGGTGGCCCGTTAATGCACGTTATTGCAGCAAAAGCTGTTGCTCTTAAAGAAGCATTACAACCATCTTTCAAAGAATACGGTCAAAATATTATTAAAAATGCAAAACGTTTTGGTGAAGTTCTTCAATCAGAAGGTATCCGTATCGTATCTGGCGGAACGGAAAATCACTTATTACTTCTTGATGTCCGCGGATTGAACTTAACAGGTAAAGATGCAGAAGCGGCATTAGATGAAGTAGGCATCACAACAAACAAAAACACTATCCCATTCGATCCGGAAAGCCCATTTGTAACAAGTGGTGTGCGTGTCGGTACAGCAGCAGTTACTTCACGTGGATTCGGTGAGGAAGAAATGGAAGAAGTAGCGAAAATCATTGCATTTACATTGAAAAACCATGAAGATGAAGCAGCGCTAGAAGGAGCACGCGGGCGTGTTGCAGCATTAACAGCGAAATTCCCTTTGTATCAAAGATAAACAGGTGATCCTCTTGCTTTTGGCAAGAGGATTTTTTCTATTGACCGGAAGATAGAGTGTGGAATAAAATGGATGCAGAAAGGGTGTGATAGATTGATTAGTAAAGCAAGACAGAAATCCGATGAATACCTGATGTTCGAATCATTGCATGTTCGAAATGGACTTTCTGAGAAGGACAAGCAGTATTTCAGTGGCCTAAAAAAAGGCTATGAGGGAGAACTTTTATTTGATTCATGGATGGAGGAAGTGACCGCTGATTGCCTTGTCATCAATGACTTGTTGCTGAAACAAAGAAATAATATTTTTCAAATTGATTCCCTTATGCTTCTTGCAGAAAAAATATTTCTGTTTGAAGTGAAAAATTTTGAAGGCGATCATTATTATGATGCTGGTAAACTCTATTTAAAATCAAAAGAAGAAAGAAACAACCCCATGCTCCAACTCGAAAAAAATGAATCATTGCTGCGCCAATTGCTGCATTCTTGGAGTTACAAACTGCCAATCTTCGCCTATGTTGTTTTTGTTAACCCCGCTTTTACCCTGTATCAGGCACCCCTTGACAAACCCATTATTTACCCCACACAGATAACCGGATATCTTAAGCAATTTAACCAGTTGACATCGCCAATTACGACTAATGAAAATCGTCTTGCAACTCTTCTAACATCAGCCCATATCGAAAAGTCGCCATATTCTCAACTACCGGATTTTGGTTTTAATCAATTGAAGAAAGGAATGTATTGTGCCGATTGTCACTCATTTGCGCTTGACCTTAGTAAATACAAATGCCTATGCCGGAAATGCGGAAAGTCTGAATCAATCCAGACTTCCATTATGCGGAGCGTGAGGGAATTCCAATTGCTATTCCCAAATGAAAAAATAACAACGAATAAAATTCATGAATGGTGTGGTGTTCCTATCGATAAACGGAGAATTTACCGAGTCTTAGACACAAACTTAATAAAAAAACCTCATGGGAATTTGACTTATTATGAGTAACCTAATCAGGATATACTCATAGATGCAGGCATTCAGCCATGCTTTCACTAACATGGCTTGGAGGGAAACAGAATCTCGAGGCATTCAGCCATGCTTTCACCGCCATGGCTGGGAAGAAAGCGGAATCTCGAGACATTCAGCCATGCTTTCAGTGCCATGGCTTGGAGGGAAACAGAATCTCCAGGCATTCAGCCATGCATTCAATGCCATGGCTGGGAGGAAGGCAGAATCTCGAGGCATTCAGCCAAGCTTTCACTACCATGGCTGGGAGGGAACCAGAAGCTCAAAGTATTCAGCCAAGCTTTCACCGCCATGGCTGGGAAGAAAGCAGAAGCTCGAGGCATTCAGTCAAGCTTTCAGTGCCATGGCTGGGAGGAAAGCAGAATCTCGAGGCATTCAGCCAAGCTTTCACTACCATGGCTGGGAGGGAACCAGAAGCTCAAAGTATTCAGCCAAGCTTTCACCGCCATGGCTGGGAAGAAAGCAGAAGCTCGAGGCATTCAGCCAAGCTTTCACTAACATGGCTAGGAGGAAAGCAGAAGCTCAAGGTATTCAGCCATGCTTTCAATGCCGTGGCTTGGAGGAAAGCAGAATCTCGAGGCATTCAGCCATGCTTTCACCGCCATGGCTGGGAAGAAGGCAGAAGCTCGAGGCATTCAGCCAAGCTTTCACTAACATGGCTAGGAGGAAAGCAGAAGCTCAAGGCATTCAGCCAAGCTTTCACCGCCATGGCTGGGAAGAAAGCAGAATCTCGAGGCATTCAGCCAAGCTTTCACTAACATGGCTGGGAGGAAAGCAGAATCTCGAGGCATTCAGCCATGCTTTCACTACCATGGCTGGGAGGGAAACAGAATCTCGAGGCATTCAGTCCCCCCGCCCTCTCCCATGCCATACCACTCATCCAATTAAAGCTCCCAAGTTTAAAATAGCTCTATTGAATGAAAAAATTTGGTTAAACTCAACAAAAATCAATTCTTACTTGAAACCATCTCTTTTTTTCAGTACAATTTTAAGGATGAACACTTACAGCAACAGCATAACCAAAACAAAAAAAGGAGAGATCATTTGATGAGCAATGTATTCGTGCTAGATCATCCGCTTATTCAGCATAAGTTGACCTACATAAGAAATAAAAACACAGGAACGAAAGAATTCCGTGCATTAGTTGATGAAGTATCTGCTTTAATGGCATTTGAAATAACGAGAGATTTACCATTAGAAGAGACGACAATCGAAACACCTGTAATGGAAGCAAAGACGAAAGTGCTTAGCGGGAAAAAAATTGGGCTTGTTCCGATTTTAAGAGCGGGCCTTGGAATGGTTGACGGAATCCTTAGACTGATCCCAGCTGCAAAAGTTGGACATGTTGGGCTTTATAGAGACCCGGAAACATTGAAACCTGTCGAATATTATATTAAGCTGCCATCAGATATTGAAGAACGCGAACTTATCGTGATAGATCCAATGCTTGCAACAGGCGGTTCCGCAAACGATGCGATCCACTCCCTTAAAAAGCGTGGAGCAACGAACATCAAGTTAATGTGTTTAATCGCAGCGCCAGAAGGTGTGGAAGTGATTCAAAAAGAACATCCCGATGTTGATATTTACTTAGCAGCATTAGATGATAAATTGAATGAAAAAGGCTATATTATTCCAGGCTTGGGTGACGCTGGAGATCGCCTGTTTGGAACAAAATAAAATCTAAGGGGAGTATCGAAATGTCAGAACCAATTAAAGTGATGACGATTTTTGGGACAAGACCTGAAGCAATTAAAATGGCGCCACTTGTACTTGAATTAAAAAAACGACCAGAGCAGTTTCAAGCAATTGTTACAGTTACCGCACAACACCGAGAAATGCTCGATCAAGTTTTGGAAATTTTCGACATCACGCCAGATCATGACCTGAATATCATGAAAGCAAGACAAACCCTTGCCCAAATAACAACAAGAGCTCTCGAAGGATTGGACCAGGTAATGCAGGAAACGAAGCCGGATATTGTGCTTGTTCATGGGGATACCACAACAACATTCGCTGCATCCCTTGCTGCATACTATAATCAGATCGCAGTAGGTCATGTGGAAGCAGGCTTAAGGACATGGAATAAGTATTCTCCATATCCGGAAGAAATGAATCGCCAATTAACTGGTGTTATGGCAGACTTGCATTTTGCGCCAACAACGAAATCAAGCCAAAATCTCGTCAATGAAAATAAAAAACAGGAAACAATCTTTATTACAGGAAACACAGCAATTGACGCACTTTCAACAACAGTAAGCGATGATTACACACACCCTGTATTAGACCAGGTTGGTGACAAACGCTTAGTATTAATGACAGCACACCGCCGTGAAAACCTTGGTCAGAACATGCAGCAGATGTTCCGTGCAATCAAACGGCTTGTTGATGAACATCAGGATATTCATGTTGTCTATCCAGTACATTTAAACCCTGTCGTTCAAGAAACAGCGAATGAAATCCTTGGCAACGATCCGCGTATCTCACTGATCGAGCCACTGGCTGTTGTCGATTTCCATAACTTCGCATCCCGTGCACACCTGATTTTAACAGATTCAGGCGGTGTACAAGAAGAAGCGCCATCCCTTGGTGTTCCTGTTCTTGTTCTAAGAGATACAACAGAACGGCCAGAAGGAATCGAGGCAGGTACATTAAAATTAGCAGGAACAGATGAAGATAACATCTTTACTCTCGCAAATGAGCTCTTATCAGACGAGGAAGCCCACCGGCAGATGGCACGCGCATCTAATCCATATGGTGATGGCAGGGCCTCCGAGCGCATAGCTGATGCGATCCGCTATTTTTTTAACCAAACAAATGAAAAACCATCATCATTCTAAGTCCTGACATGTTCAGGGCTTTTTTTTCTATCATAAATCATTCGCTCATGTACACACTATCATTAAAGGAGTGTTAAATAGATGAGATTATGGTTAGTGATGCTAATTTTATCCGCTTTTCAAGATCCAGTATCTTATATTATAGAAGTTGAAGGGAACCCGCATGAAATTGCTGAACAAATAGAAACACATCATCCTCGTGTCGAAATATTAGCAATATATGACACCATCTTTAATGGCATTGCGATCAAAGCAGATCCCAGAACATTATCCAAAATAGAGAAAACAGGCATTATTAAACAAAACTATCCTGTTACTACATATACAACGACAGAAACACCATCGATTAACGAAAGTGTTCCATTCATCGTTCCTGAAGACACCCCGTACACAGGAAAAGGAGTCAAAGTTGGTGTAATCGACACAGGAATCGACTATACCCACCCTGATTTGCAAAAGAACTACAAAGGCGGCTATGATCTTGTCGATTTTGATGATGATCCAATGGAAACAACACCGGAACAAGGCATCCCAACGTCCCACGGGTCCCATGTTGCAGGAATTATCGGCGCAAATGGCAAGATGAAAGGTGTCGCTCCAGACGCAGATCTCTACGCATACAGAGCACTCGGCCCAGGCGGGAGCGGGACAAGCGTACAAGTGATGGCAGCAATTGAACAAGCAGTCAAGGACGGGATGGACGTCCTGAACTTATCATTAGGCAACACCATTAACGGTCCGGACTGGCCAACATCCGTCGCTGTCAACCGCGCAACAGAACAAGGTGTAACAGTAGTCATCGCAGGCGGCAACACAGGCCCGGACCCATGGACAATCGGATCACCAGCAACAGCAGAATCCGTCATATCCGTCGGTGCCTCCACACCACCAACAGAAGTACCCTATTTATACGAACCCTTTCTTAGAAAAAAGATAGAGCTGTTGCCACTTCAAGGTTCACCTGCCTGGTCATTTGAGCGAGATCTGCAAGTGGTGCACAACGACAGAGCACCGAACGAATTAGAGGCGGATCACATCCTTGTTGCCGAACGGGGAGAGACTCCATTTACCGAATTAGCACAACAAGCTGTAAAAAGAGGAGCTTCCGCCTTATTGATTGCCAATGATGAGGAGGGGGCTTTCCAAGGGGCCTTGGAGCAAGAGATTCCGATTCCGGTTGCAGCGATATCAAAAGAAGCCGGTGAATGGCTGAAACAAGAGCAGGGGACCTTTTTGCGATTAGAAACCGAACAAATGGTAGATACAATCACTGATTTCAGTTCAAGAGGCCCTGTTACTGTCAATTGGTCGATAAAGCCAGAGATTGTTGCACCAGGTGCAAGCATTATGAGTACAGTTCCAGGCGGATATGCGAGTTTTAATGGGACAAGTATGGCAGCACCACATATCGCAGGTGTTGCGGCATTGCTGAAGGAGGCACATCCTGACTGGACACCGGAACAAATCAAGGCAGCATTGCTTACTACTGCCGACCCTCTGCCAGGGTTCTTACCAACCGAGCAAGGTGCAGGGAAAGTGGATTTGGGTGATGTTCTAACAACAGACACGATTATTTACAATTCCTTTTTAAATATAGGAGAGAATACATCCATATCTGACAGAAGTGAATATAAGATGGTTGTTGAAAATATTTCAAAAAAGCCAAAGACATACTCTTTTCATCAACCGGATCAACAGCAAGCCATCCGGTTTTACTTACCGAAGTCTTTTACATTAAAACCATATGAAAAGAAAGAAATAGTGATAGAAACGGTAGTAAAGGGAAATATAGCGGAAGAAGCTTTTGTCCAAGGGTACTTAGAGCTAAATGATTATAAGATACCATATCTGTGGCTGACAGAAGAAGCAAAAGCACCGATGGCCATGGGGCTGGAATTTTACTTTGAATTACTGGATGGCCAATATCACTATCAGCTGTATGTAGTCGAAGAAGCAAGTGACGTGACAATTGATTTATATGATGCAAATACGTATGCATTTGTTCAGACTATTGTAGAAGAGAAAGATGTACCAAAAGGAGTATTCCAAGGGGTACTTGATCAAAACGATTTACCGGAGAGTGGAGCATATATTGCGAACATTACAGTGGAGAATGGGGAAGAAACCTATCAATATCAGACCATGGTAATGGTCGAAAAGCCTTGAAAATAAAGGTGTTTCGAGACTCGAATTAATTGTCACATTTTATTCGAAATTGTCTGAAAAAGACAGATCGGCTGATTTAAAAGGGATGCAAGCCTGTCCCTTTTATCTTGTCCGTATATTATTTTATTTTGTCCGCAAAATGGATTGACACAGTTGCAAGCCTATTGTATGCTAATTTAGTGTGGATGATAAGGTTTACAGTAGTACGATAAAGATCACTACAATATAATTTTTTCTTATCCTTGGTATACATAATTGTTTGCTCTTGTTCTAACATAGGAGTGATCACTGTGCCAACACCTGATCGAAGAAAACCGTATAAAGGTTTTGCTATCTACAGCAGTATTGTTTCCCAACTTGTTGGTGCGCCACTAGTTGGACTTTTGTTTGGCAGATGGCTAGATAAGGAATTCTCCACAACACCACTTTTATTAGTGATCGGACTACTTTTGGGGCTGGGAGCCGGTTTATATGGAACGATTCATTTCGTACGAGATCTTACGGGAGACAATGAATGATGAACCAATACAATAGAATGATTACTCGTCAGCGTAAATGGATGTTCTACCTTCTTGCACTTTTTGTACTAGGCTGGGGATTTACACCATATCCTAGTATCTTCCTCGGACTCCTCCTAGGGACAACATTGAGTTTTTACAACCTTTGGGTAATGCAGCGTAAAATCAACCGATTTGGACAGGCAGTTTCAGAAGGAAGAGGAGCTTCAGGTATCGGTACATTTACCAGACTTGCAACCGCGGCATTGGCAGTATTGATTGCCATGCGCTATGAAGAATATTTCCATTTTATTGCTGTAATTTTGGGATTAATGACAACCTATGTTGTTATTATGATAGATTTTGCTTTATTTAATAATAAGACTAGCAAAGGGAAGTGAGGTGAAGCAATTGGATCACGAATCACCGCTGTATGAAGATCTGTTTGGTATTCCATGGCTGGACTTTAACTTATCTACTGTCTTAATGACATTCGTTTCTTCTGTAATTGTATTTATTATTTGTGTACTTGCAGCAAGAAACCTGCAGATGAAGCCAAAAGGGTTTCAAAATTTCATGGAATGGATCATTGAGTTTGTTAAAGGCATTATCAATGACACAATGGATTGGAAAACAGGAAAAGTATTTTTACCACTAGGTTTAACATTACTTACTTACATTTTTGTTAGTAACATCTTAGGTGTTATAACAATAGGGGTATGGGGCCACACACTATGGTGGAAATCACCTACCTCAGATGCGGCGATCACTTTAACTTTATCAACATTGGTGGTTGTTTTAACGCATTATTATGGGATTAAAGTGAAAGGTTTTGGCGAATACGCAAAAGACTATGTCAGACCAGTGCCGTTTTTATTACCATTTAAAATTATTGAAGAGTTCACTAATACATTAACATTAGGTCTGCGTCTCTTCGGTAATATCTTTGCTGGTGAAATTTTATTAGGTCTTATTACCAAAATGGCGATGATAGCCATCCCTGTAACAACCGTCGTTTCTATCATTCCAATGATGGCATGGCAAGGTTTCAGTTTGTTTATCGGGGCAATTCAAGCATTTATTTTCACAATGTTAACAATGGTTTATATGTCTCATAAAGTGAGTTCAGACCATTAAAATAATTTCTATCACTTATTTTTATACATTTTAAAGGAGGAAACAAAACATGGGAGCTTTAGCAGCTGCAATAGCAATTGGGTTAGCGGCACTTGGTGCTGGTTTAGGTAACGGTATGATCGTAAGTCGTACAGTAGAAGGGATTGCACGTCAGCCAGAATTAAGAGGTGCACTTCAAACAACAATGTTCATCGGGGTAGCGTTAGTAGAGGCGATTCCTATTTTCGCCGTTGTAATTGCCTTTATGGTAATGGGTAGCTAATAACTGTTTGTACGATAGAATGGCGAAGTTCGTCTAAGACAATCTTCGCCATTCCTTTGTAAACAAGGAAAGTACAAGTGTCCAATTCCTGGCCACTTAAGTTTGATCTACTACTATTGAATAAACGAAATGTGTCATTAAATAGATGGAAAACTATTTACAGGAAGGAGTGAACACTGTGCAACTATTCGCAAGTGAGCTCGTCATACAAGCATCAATCGGTGGTTTCCGTGGTGGAGATATGTTATTTGCGCTTGTCAGCTTTTTAATTTTACTATGGTTATTAAAGAAATTCGCGTGGGGTCCATTAATGACTAAGATGGAAGAACGTGAAAACTATATAGCAAATGAGATCGATACAGCAGAGAAAAATCGCGCGGATGCGGAAAAAGCGGCAAAAGAAGCAAACGAACAATTACAGGCAACACGTCAGGAAGCACAAAAGATTATTGAAGACGCAAAAAAAGCAGGTCAGCAGCAGGAACAAGCAATTATTCAAGCAGCAGAAGCTGCCGCTGCACGTCTGAAAAAATCTGCAGAAGAAGATATCGCACGCGAGAAAGAAAAAGCAATCGAAGCATTGCAAGCACAAGTGGCAACATTGTCTGTACAAATTGCTGCGAAAGTTATTGAAAAAGAAATCAATGCTGAAGATCAGGAACAGTTGATCAGTGACTACATTAAAGAGGTAGGAGAAGAGCGATGAGTAAAGCAAATGTAGCAAAACGTTATGCAGAAGCGCTTTTCCAAATTGGTGTAGAGAAAGAAACATTAGATTTCCTTGAACCAGAATTACTAATAGTGAAGGAAGTATTTGAATCAAATGAACCGTTCCGGAAATTCCTTCAACATCCAAATGTAGATGCTTCTAAAAAGAAAGAATTACTGAATGAAGCGTTCACTGGCTTTTCGAAGGATGTATTACATACACTTTCGTTACTTGTTGACCGCCATAAAGAGTCGATTGTACCACAAGTTGTGGATCAGTTCGTAACATTTGCTAATGAAGCAAAAGGAACGAAACTGGCGACTGTTTATTCTACCCGCCCGTTAACGGAGCCGGAAAAACAAGAAATTGAAGCAACATTTACGAAGAAATTAAATGTAAAAGCAATAAAAATAACGAATCAAGTGGACCCAAGCGTAATCGGCGGTGTGAAGATTAAAATCGGCAACACTGTATATGATGGGACGATTAAAGGGAAACTTGACCGCTTAGAGCGTAAAATCGCAACAGTAAATTAATGACGATAGGGGTGAATTGGCATGAGCATTAAAGCTGAAGAAATCAGTGCACTGATTAAGCAGCAAATTGAAAGCTATGAATCAGACATCGAAGTAAGTGATGTTGGTACAGTTATCGAGATCGGTGACGGTATTGCACGTGCACACGGGCTGGATAACGTCATGTCTGGTGAGCTTGTAGAATTTTCAAATGGTGTCATGGGTATGGCACAAAACTTGGAAGAATCAAATGTCGGGATTGTAATCCTTGGACCATACACAGAAATTCGTGAAGGTGATGAAGTTCGCCGTACTGGTCGTATTATGGAAGTGCCAGTAGGTGAGGAGCTTATCGGCCGTGTAGTTAATCCATTAGGACAACCGGTTGACGGAAAAGGTCCTATCGAAACAACAAAAACACGCCCAATTGAATCACCAGCTCCTGGTGTTATGGATCGTAAATCAGTACATGAACCATTGCAAACAGGTATCAAAGCGATTGACGCACTTGTGCCTATCGGTCGTGGTCAGCGTGAGTTAATTATCGGGGACCGTCAGACTGGTAAAACAACTGTTGCAATCGATACAATCTTAAATCAGGCAGACCAGAATATGATTTGTATTTATGTTGCCATTGGACAAAAAGATTCTACCGTTCGCGGAACAGTAGAAGTACTTCGTAAATATGGAGCATTAGATTATACAATCGTTGTTTCTGCCGGTGCAAGTGAACCAGCACCACTTCAATACCTTGCACCATATGCAGGTGTATCAATGGGTGAAGAGTTCATGTACAATGGCAAACACGTATTAGTTGTATATGATGACTTATCAAAACAAGCGAACGCATATCGTGAGCTTTCCTTATTATTACGTCGTCCTCCAGGCCGTGAGGCATTCCCAGGGGATGTATTCTATTTACACTCTCGTCTACTCGAGCGTGCTGCAAAGCTTAGTGATGCAAAAGGCGGCGGTTCTTTAACAGCACTTCCATTTGTTGAAACACAAGCTGGGGATATTTCTGCATATATTCCAACAAACGTAATCTCGATTACAGATGGTCAGATTTTCTTGCAATCTGATTTATTCTTCTCAGGTGTACGTCCAGCGATCAATGCCGGTTTATCGGTATCGCGTGTTGGGGGTTCAGCACAAATTAAAGCAATGAAGAAAGTTGCCGGTACGCTTCGTCTAGACTTAGCGTCATTCCGTGAGCTGGAATCATTCGCACAGTTCGGGTCAGATTTGGATAAAGCAACTCAAGCGAAACTGAACCGTGGTGCTCGTACTGTAGAAGTATTAAAACAGGGTCTGCACAAACCGCTTGTTGTTGAAAAACAAGTAATGATCATCTTCGCTTTAACAAAAGGTTTCCTTGATGATATTCCTGTTGAAGATATTACTCGTTTTGAAGATGAATTCCTTAGCTGGTTAGATCAAAACAAAAAGGATATCTTGAATACGATCAGAGAAACTGGAGCACTAGCTGAAGAAAGCGAAATGAAGGCTGCAGTGGAAGAATTCAAAAAACAATTTGTTATTTCTCAATAATAGATGAACGATCGTCAACCTTTAAAGAAACTAAGCTGATAAGGCGAAGTGGATAAAATGCAGGTAACTATTCTATCCGGATACTTACCTGCGAGAAAGAAAGGGCGGTGAAACAAAAGTGGCATCACTTAGAGATATAAAAACACGGATTAATTCCACTCAAAAGACGAAGCAAATCACAAAAGCTATGCACATGGTGTCTGCTTCTAAGCTTAGTAAAGCAGAACAATTTGCTAAAGCTTTTGACCCTTACAGTAATAAAATCAAAGAAGTTGTCTCAAGTATTGCGGGCAGTGCACAAGATGCAGAACACCCAATGCTTCAGTCACGTGAAGTGAAGAAAACAGCTTACTTTGTCATAACCTCTGACAGAGGGCTTGCTGGAGCTTTTAACAGTGGAGTACTTCGTGAAGTATACCGTACTATTCAAAAACGTCACCAATCTCAAGATGAATATACAGTTATTGCTGTCGGCAGGATGGGTCGTGATTTCTTTAAAAAACGCGGGATTCCTGTGTTAAATGAGATTACAGGACTCTCTGATCAACCGAACTTTGCTGATATTAAAGATTTGACATCTGACACGGTACAACTGTTTATAGATGAAGAAATTGATGAACTGGTTATTTTCTATAATCACTTTATTAGTGCGATATCACAGGAAGTTACGTCGAAAAAGCTATTACCACTCTCTGATTTGACTGATAAATCAGCAGGTAATTCTAATAGTATGTACGAATATGAACCAAATCAACAAGAGATTTTAAATGTATTATTGCCACAATATGCGGAAAGCTTAATTTTCGGAGCATTACTTGATAGTAAAGCGAGTGAGCATGCGGCTCGTATGACTGCAATGAAAAGTGCCACAGATAATGCTGATGAGCTTATTTCTGACTTGTCATTGCAATATAACCGTGCTCGACAAGCGGCAATTACGCAGGAAATCACCGAAATTGTCAGTGGTGCATCCGCATTAGAATAATTCTATGTTCGGCAGGCAATGAAATAAATAGTTAGGAGGGAATTTGATGGCAAAAGGACACGTTATTCAAGTTACTGGGCCAGTTATCGATGTGAAATTCGAAGATGGACATCTTCCGGAAATTTACAATGCGTTAACAGTTAATTATCAAGTAGATGGCCAAGCACAACAGTTAGCATTAGAAGTTGCGCTGCATCTAGGGGATGATGCTGTACGTACGATTGCGATGTCTTCAACAGATGGTATCCAGCGTGGAGCAGAGGTGATCGACACAGGTGCACCAATTTCTGTACCAGTAGGGGATGTAACACTAGGTCGTGTATTTAACGTACTTGGTGAGAAAATTGATTTAGATGAAGAAATCGGTGCGGATGTACGCCGTGATCCCATTCACCGTGAATCACCTAAATTTGAAGACCTTGCAACAGAAACAGAAATTCTAGAAACAGGAATTAAAGTAGTAGACTTATTAGCACCATATATTAAAGGTGGTAAAATCGGTCTGTTTGGTGGTGCGGGTGTAGGTAAAACCGTACTTATCCAAGAGCTTATCAATAACATCGCCCAAGAGCATGGCGGTATCTCTGTATTCGCAGGGGTAGGGGAGCGTACTCGTGAAGGGAACGACCTTTACTATGAAATGAAAGATTCTGGTGTTATTTCGAAAACTGCTATGGTTTTCGGACAAATGAACGAACCACCAGGTGCGCGTATGCGTGTAGCACTTACTGGACTTACGATGGCGGAATATTTCCGTGATGAGAAAGGTGCAGACGTGTTGCTGTTTGTTGACAATATATTCCGTTTTACGCAGGCTGGTTCAGAGGTATCGGCACTTCTTGGCCGTATGCCATCTGCCGTTGGTTACCAACCGACACTTGCAACGGAAATGGGTCAATTACAAGAACGTATTACTTCAACAAATAAAGGTTCTGTTACATCGATCCAAGCGATTTATGTACCTGCCGATGACTATACGGATCCGGCGCCTGCGACAACTTTCGCACACTTAGATGCAACAACAAACCTTGATCGTAAACTATCTGAGCAAGGTATTTACCCGGCAGTAGACCCGCTTGCTTCCACTTCCCGTGCACTTGACCCGGCAGTAGTTGGCGAAGAGCACTATGAAGTAGCACGTGAAGTGCAGCGTACATTGCAAAAATATAAAGAGCTTCAGGATATTATTGCAATCTTAGGTATGGATGAGTTATCTGATGAGGATAAATTGACAGTATCTCGTGCTCGTCGTGTCCAATTCTTCTTATCTCAAAACTTCCACGTTGCTGAGCAATTTACAGGCCAACCAGGTTCTTATGTTCCAGTTAAAGAAACGGTTCAAGGCTTTAAAGAAATCCTGGAAGGTAAATATGATGACCTTCCGGAAGATGCATTCCGTTTAGTTGGACGCATCGAAGAAGTAGTAGAAAAAGCGAAACAAATGGCGTAATGAGGACAGGATCCTCATCCCATTTTAATCCAGCTTTTAGGAGGGGTTCTGTTGAATACACTAACAGTAAGTGTTGTTACTCCAGATGGCCCTGTTCTGGAAGATACATTTGAAATGGTTAGCTGTAAAGCAGAAAGTGGAGAACTCGGTATATTACCTGGACACATTCCGCTCGTTGCACCATTATCGATTAGTGCTGTACGCTTAAAAGGTCCTAATCCACAACGCATTGCTGTCAGTGGAGGATTCTTAGAGGTTCGTCCTGATAAGGTAACGATCCTTGCGCAATCAGCAGAGCGTCCAGACGAGATCGATGTGGAACGCGCACGTGCTGCCAAAGAACGCGCAGAACGTCGCTTACAAGCTAAACAAGACGAAATTGATTTCAGAAGGGCAGAACATGCACTTAAACGTGCAATGAATCGAATTGACGTCGTAGAAAATAGATAACAAACATTAGGCTGCTCTCACGTGGTGAGGCAGCCTCTTTGGTTTGGACTAAAATTACTTCCCTTCTGTTAAAATGGAGAGTGTTTATGTGCTTTGGAGATACTGTGGAGCCGCAAATAATGCTGCATTAAACTGTTTAGAATGATTTCGGTTGCAAATAAATATAAATAACTCATATAGAATCGATTGCTTGGACAATTTCCCGGGAAATAGCGAATGGAATCGGAATAGGAATGAAAGTATGTTATTATATGGAGAGAAATCGAATAAATAGATAAAAGAGGGATCATATATATGCTAGAACAAACACTTTTGCAAGACAGTTTAGTCGGAATGATTTCACACTTGTTTTTTATTGTCATCACATGGCAAGTATTGCAATCTTTAAATTTCGATCAGTTATTTCGAGGGAATAAAGTATTTGAAGCAAGGGTGCTCATTATTTTCATAACAATTGCGATTGGATCAACAGTCAGCAACTTCTTCTTAGACTTTTTATCATGGGCTCAACAGTTAATTTATATATTCTAGTAATCTACTATTCTCTAATTGTCGAACGATTGATTGTTTAAATACTTTATTTTCTGCAAACACTCTTTAAAGAGTGACCTTTCCTTTACAGAAGGGTTACTACTAAAACAAGGGAGTGCGGGAAATGAAGTATTATTTCATTGCAATTATATTATTCTCAGCGATTTTTATATGGAATAACAAAAATATAAGTGGACAAGGTGACACACTTACAGAACTGGAAGACATGATTGAAACGAGTGAAGCAAATGGTTTCGGACTAGAAAGCTGGAGTCATATTATACGAGAAAAAAGAGAAATCCCAGATATTAATAGTTTTATTACAAATGTTGAAGGGTATTCGTTTAAAGAGATTAAAAATGAGAGTGCGAAAAAATTTGTGGCTGACGGTCAGAATAATGATGGAGTGAACGAAAGTATTCTTATTGTGGAGACCGGTATCCAACAATATCAAATTATCTATGAAATAGCGTCATCCGCTTGGTCTGAGGAAGTACGAAATGACTATAATTCGAAAATCAGCCAGATTACTGATGGATTATTTACGTCAAATGCTCAAAATTTTACTTGTGTTGAGGCTATAACTGATGATATTATTGATATTGTTTGCTTAATTAATAAGATTACAGAAAAATTACAAATATCCACATATACGCAATTAAAAGATTCAAATTTTACTACATGGACAGGTCATACCCCTAAATGGGACCAGGAAATTGAGATTGACAACCACTCTATTAATGCACAAATCGCAGTCAAAAATGCAGAAGACAATCGAACAACTCTCATAATAGGAACACCTATCCTAGTTACTGAATATTAATAATAATGAATATGGACTACAGAGGAGAATGAGCCTTGGAAAAAATCATCGTCCGTGGTGGAAGGCAACTAAATGGCACTGTTAAAGTGGAAGGTGCAAAAAATGCCGTTTTGCCTGTCATCGCAGCCAGTATAATTGCAAGTGAAGGAAAAAGTACGATCCATGATGTACCTGCATTAGCAGATGTACACACAATCAATCAAGTATTAAAACATATGCATGTAGACGTAAAATATGAAAATAACACAGTTACTGTTGATGCAACCAATGAATTACTAACAGAAGCTCCATTTGAGTATGTAAGAAAAATGCGTGCCTCTGTGCTTGTTTTAGGACCACTGCTCGCAAGATACGGGCATGCAAAAGTGGCATTACCAGGTGGTTGTGCAATCGGTTCACGCCCAATTGATTTGCATTTAAAAGGTTTTGAAGCAATGGGGGCAAATGTCCATGTCGGCAACGGATTTGTTGAAGTGACAACAAATGGTAGATTACGAGGGGCGAAAATTTATCTAGATATGCCAAGTGTTGGTGCCACAGAGAATATTATGATGGCCGCAGCCTTAGCAAAAGGAAGAACAACGATAGAAAATGCAGCTAAGGAACCGGAAATAGTAGACTTAGCTAACTACCTGAATAAAATGGGTGCACACATTATTGGCGCCGGTACTGAAACAATCAAAATTGATGGCGTTGATACATTACGCGGGGTAGAACATACAATTATTCCTGATCGGATTGAAGCGGGCACTTTCATGGTAGCTGCAGCAATTACAGGTGGAAATGTATTAATTGAAAATGCAGAAATTGACCATTTACGCTCAGTTGTGTCGAAAATGGAAGAAATGGGAGTACGATTTATTGAAGAAGGCAATGGAGTTCGTGTTATCGGTCCGAAAAGATTGAAAGCAACGGATATAAAGACATTGCCGCATCCGGGATTCCCAACAGATATGCAATCACAAATGATGGCATTAATGTTAAGTGCAACAGGAACAAGTGTGATAACAGAAACAGTTTTCGAAAACCGATTCATGCATGTAGAAGAATTCCGCAGAATGAATGCTAAGCTTAAAATAGAAGGCCGCAGCGTCATTGTAGAAGGTCCTGTCAGCTTGCAAGGGGCAGAAGTAGCTGCAACTGATTTACGTGCAGGAGCGGCGCTTATTTTGGCAGGATTGGTAGCAGATGGACACACAAGAGTAACATCATTGCATCATATTGATCGAGGATATGTAGATATCACTGAAAAGTTTGCGAAATTAGGCGCAGATATTGAAAGAGTAAATGATCAAGTAATTATTGAACCAATTTTATTAAATAAATTAGAAGTGCAATAATACGATAGAGTAAGAAGGATTAGCTGAATAGCAGCTAATTCTTTTTTTTTATGGAAAACTATTAAAATGAATCCATCGTCTGAGCCTTTATTTGTTACTATCAACACGAGAATGAAAAAGCCATCGTCATTCTATCAAAAAATATAGCATGTACTATGTTCTAATCTTTCATCTAACACAATATAGATAGATTAGATGGAATGAAAGATTAGAGGAGGTTATACATGTCGAAAAGAAAAATGAATACAAGCAACACTAATTGGAGGCTGTTGATCGTTATTAGTGCAGCAGCATTGTTAATGATTATGTTTCTCATTCCAACAATTGTCGTCATTCCATTTCAAGGAA
The DNA here is from genome assembly GCF_042651765.1 of Gracilibacillus xinjiangensis. NCBI lineage: Bacteria > Bacillati > Bacillota > Bacilli > Caryophanales > Bacillaceae > Gracilibacillus > Gracilibacillus xinjiangensis. The sequence goes on from NZ_JBHSDT010000004.1 coordinate 657,418, forward strand.
GTGAGACGACAGCTAGTTCTGTAGAAACAGTGACTAACCAACAAGCACCAGCAGAAGCCGCAACAAAAACGCTAGAATCACCATTCCATGTTAATGTATTACGGACAGAGAGTAACGAAGTGGAAGAAGTTCCTTTAGAAGATTATGTTGTCCATGTTGTAGCATCAGAAATGCCTGCAGATTTCGAGCTGGAAGCATTAAAAGCACAGGCACTGGCTGCAAGGACTTACATTGTACGTTATTTAATGCAGGCAAACATGGAGCAATTACCAGGGGAAGCAGATGTAACAGACACTGTTCAACACCAAGTATTTAAAAACAATGATGAACTCCGTCAAATCTGGGGATCTGATTATCACTGGAAAATGGACAAAATTACGGAAGCCGTTGTGGAAACCCAAGGAGAAATCATCACATATAATAAAGAACCAATTACTCCTGCCTTTTTCTCAACAAGCAATGGGTATACAGAAAATGCGGAAGATTACTGGCAAAATGAGTTGCCATATTTAAAAATTGTGGAAAGTCCATGGGATGAGGAACTGTCACCGAAGTTTCTTGATCAGATTATCTTAACGACAAGTGAAGTGGAACAGAAGTTAGGGGTTAACTTATCAGCAAATGTACAAGATTTTCAAATAACAAGAACAGATAGCAATCGAGTGGATACAGCAACAATTGCTGGAGAAACATTTACAGGAAGAGAAGTACGAGAGAAATTGAACCTTCCCTCGAATGATTTCACCATAACAAGAAAAAATGATCATTTTGTTTTTACAACAAAAGGCTATGGACATGGTGTCGGGATGAGTCAATATGGAGCAAATGGAATGGCATTAGAAGGAAAAACGTATCAAGATATTATTACGTATTATTACAAAGGAACAGCGATTGAAACATTAGAACAAGCAGCATCGAAACTGCTCGTACAATCAAATAGTTAGTTTTTTCAAAAAAAAATATATTATTCATGTATAAATTTTCCTCCATTTGATCACAATGGTTGCTGAGGTGATGCATAATGGAGGAAAACAAAAACGTTTCAAAAAAGGATTGGAAACGTATCTTTAAGAAAAAATGGTTCTTTCCAGCACTATATTTAACTGTTGCTGCACTGTTGATTTCCGGTGTACTTTGGTATCAAAACGCAGCAAACCAAGTACCTGATTTAGCACAGGATATGAAAAATCAATTAGAAGAAAATCAATCAGGTCCTGATGCAAATGATCACGAAGACGCAGAACCAGTAATGCAACAACAGGAAGTATTGGAATTGCCAGTAGCAGAAGATCTGCAAGTTGAAATTGTGACAAAGTTCTATGATTATGCTGCAGATGAAGCAACCCAAGAACAAGGATTAATCCTGCATCAAAATCGATACCAGCAAAGTGATGGGATTGCTATTTCTACAGAGGATCAGCAAGTTTTTGATGTAATGGCGGCATTTACAGGTACAGTTACTGAAGTTAAAAATGACCCGTTATTAGGAAATGTAATCAAAATGGAACATGAACATGGTGTAACAACCTATTACGCTAGTTTAGGCGAAGTGCTAGTAGAACAAGGCGCAGAATTAAAACAAGGACAAACAATAGGTACTGCTGGTCAAAACAGCTTAGGCCAGGAAAATGGTGTTCATGTACATTTTGAAGTCCGAAAAGATGGTGTGCCGGTAAATCCAGAATCATTCATCAATAAACCGATTAATGAAATTATTGCACCAGAAGCTTCTGAAGAATCAAACGAAGAAGATGCACCAGCAGATGAGCGAGAAGAAGACACAACAGATGATTCTGAAACAGAAGAAGAATCAGATAATGAACGCGAAGAAGAAGATGACGCTGCAGAAGAAGAAAATTCACCATCATCCTCCAGTTCAATGGAAAATGCATAAAAAGTAAAAGACAAGTGACTATGCTTGTCTTTTTTTTTATTATTAATCAGACGAGCGCCCTAGCATCAAAATACTGGGGATCAAGGCGGGATTTGCAGTTAAGAGACCGTCATACCATCAAAACGCCCAGGCTCTCGCTAAGTTTTGCAGTTAAGAGACTGTCATAGCATCAAAACGCCCGAGCTCCGGTTAAGTTATGCAGTTAAGAACCCGTCATACCATCAAAACGCCCAGGCTCTCGCTAAGTTTTGCAGTTAAGAACCCGTCATAGCATCAAAACGCCCGAGCTCCAGATAAGTTATGCAGTTAAGAACCCGTCATACCATCAAAACGTTCCAAGATCCCGGTAAGTTATGCAGTTAAGAACCCGTCATAGCATCAAAACGCCCAGGCTCCGGTTAAGTTATGCAGTTAAGAACCCGTCATAGCATCAAAACGCCCAGGCTCCGGTTAAGTTATGCAGTTAAGAACCCGTCATAGCATCAAAACGCCCAAGATCCCGGTAAGTTATGCAGTTAAGAACCCGTCATAGCATCAAAACGCTGCGGATCCCGGTAAGTTATGCAGTTAAGAACCCGTCATACCATCAAAGCTGGGGATCCCGGTAGGTTATGCAGTTAAGAACCCGTCATACCATCAAAACGCCCAGGCTCTCGCTAAGTTTTGCAGTTAAGAGACTGTCATAGCATCAAAACGCCCGAGCTCCAGATAAGTTATGCAGTTAAGAACCCGTCATACCATCAAAACGCCCAAGATCCCGGTAAGTTATGCAGTTAAGAACCCGTCATAGCATCAAAACGCCCAGGCTCCGGTTAAGTTATGCAGTTAAGAACCAGTCATAGCATCAAAACGCCCGAGCTCCAGTTAAGTTATGCAGTTAAGAACCCGTCATACCATCAAAACGCCCAAGATCCCGTTAAGTTATGCAGTTAAGAGACCGTCATAGCATCAAAACGCTGCGGCTCCCGATAAGTTATGCAGTTAAGAACCCGTCATACCATCAAAACGCTGGGCATCCCGGTAAGTTATGCAGTTAAGAACCCGTCATAGCATCAAAACGCCCAGGCTCCGGTTAAGTTATGCAGTTAAGAACCCGTCATAGCATCAAAACGCCCAGGCTCCCGATAAGTTATGCAGTTAAGAACCCGTCATACCATCAAAACGCCCAGGCTCCCGATAAGTTATGCAGTTAAGAAAGGTCCTAAACCCCACAACTTCAGCAACCCTTCAAAAACTCCGAAACATCTATTATTTTCGATTACATTCAGTTGAAAGCATTTGCATGATGTCTGCTGAATGTTCTATTATTCCCCTTCGTTTGCACATCTCCTTAAAGGAAAACGTCACTTTTTCTAATACCCTGCCTTTGTTTGTCGATTATGGCGACCATTTGGCGAACGAAATATGCAGGAAAGCTATTGCAAAATTTCCCTGTTATGAAATAATTTATTAATGTGAAAGGAGAAGGAAAATGAGTACTAAAAATAGATATGACGGGATAATCGATAACTATTTAGAAACAAATCATCAATTAGAACTTCATCAGTTTATGACAATGATTAGCATAAACCATGATGAAAGGAAGGTATTAGAGCTTGTTAAAGAGTTTTGCATGCAGTCTACATCCGATTTAGATCATCGACTAGCACTCGAAATATTTTATGTGAACGGGTGTACGAAAGAATTGCAATATTTTATAGAGAAAAACAGGACAAGCGATAATTTATTGAATCAAAAGTATGCCATTTATTATGAGTTAATGACAGATATTAAATGCAACAAGAATAAACAGATGATCAGAGACATTGCTCAACTTTTACCAACAGACAGTGTGGAATTAAGATGTTTAAAGTATTTTATTAAGATGGATATCGATATATGTCTCCATCTATATGATAGAATTGGCTATTATTTAAATAAATTACAACCACTGCTTCAGGATATCGACAACCCTCTGCTAGCTTCATCCTTCAACATTAGAACTCACCAATTTTTATTTATGTATTATTGGAAACGGAATGAATTAATTTTAGCTAGAAGAAATGCATATATTGTTCTTCAGCATCCAAATCATATCAGACAAAAAGCAACACTGCATATTTATTTAGCATTCACCTATATATACGAAGATTTCGCTTCAGCTATTTATCATATAGAAGAAGCTCGTAACATTGTAAAGACAATTCAAGACAAGGATATTGACCGATTCATTTCATCATATGCTTACCCTTTCATATGTGCACATTTTGGTGAAGTAGATGGTGTAGAGACAGATGATCCAGTGGAAAAAGCTCATATAGAAATAGCACGGGGCAATCAACGCACTGCCAAGGCTATTCTGGAGAGATTACCCACTTCCACACCGTTCACGAAATACTACCTTGGCCTTGTAACGAATAAGCAACAATATCTTATTCGTTCCTACCAGGATTTTATGAATAAGCAGGGGGATCACTTTTTTGCTAAATTGCCTTTGCATGCCTGTGAAATGATTGGCATATAACTGTTTATAAAATAGATGATAAGGAGTTGTGGGATATGTTTGAAAAGTCTTGCAGCAGAAAAAAAGCCGATCCGGATTTTAGCGATATAGGCTGATAGAAAAAGGCAGGGGCGCAATGTCCTTGCCTTTTTCTATTTGGAAATAGGCATAATGCGAAGCCTCTGCTAATACAATGGTACAAATCATGAACAAATTGTCTAAGGTGAGAATATCCGAATTTACTGCAAATGTGTGATTTTACCTAACGAATTCCTCCTGATACTAATTTTGTTACTCATTATTTCTCTATAAACCATATAACGTCTAGTAACTTGTCTCTGTTCACACCTTGGACTGACAACATAGGGAGGCGAGTGTAATGCATGATTATATTAAGGAACGCACATTAAAAATTGGGAAACATATCGTTGAAACAAAGAAAACCGTTCGAGTCATTGCAAAAGAATTCGGTGTGTCCAAAAGCACTGTGCATAAAGACTTAACCGAACGATTACCGGAAATACACCCGGAACTGGCGAATGAAGTAAAGGAAGTCCTGAGCCACCACAAAGCGATCAGGCATTTGCGCGGTGGAGAAGCAACGAAGATGAAGTACCAGTTGCATGGGAAAAAAGAACCTCCAAAACCTGAAGACACAGATCAGCTCTTATTGAATAAATAGAAGCCAAATGATCCTCTCCTATTACATAACTTCTATCCATGTATATATATATCCACTAATTGACGAATTCCAGCAGAATAAAAGTAAAATTCTTTCCTTTTTTCTACAAAATTAGTAACTAATTATTTTATTTTGTGCTATTATATATATTTAGAGGCATTGTGTTCTACTATGAAAATTAGTGACTTTTGACATATACGGTACGGATACGAAGCAATTAGTAAGCAGGGAGGATCAAATAACATGTTTTCAAGGGATATTGGTATTGATTTAGGTACAGCGAATGTACTTATTCATGTAAAAGGAAAAGGTATCGTACTAGATGAACCGTCTGTTGTTGCGATGGATCGTAACACTGGGAAAGTTCTGGAGGTAGGGGAAGCGGCCAGGCGAATGGTTGGTCGTACACCTGGTAATATTGAAGCAATTCGTCCATTAAAAGATGGGGTTATCGCAGATTTTGATGTAACGGAAGCGATGTTAAAATATTTTATCAATAAAATTAATGTAAAAGGCTTTTTATCAAAACCGAGAATGCTAATCTGTTGCCCGACTAACATTACGAAAGTCGAACAAAAGGCAATTAGAGAAGCAGCTGAGAAATCTGGCGGCAAGAAGGTTTATTTAGAGGAAGAGCCTAAAATCGCAGCGATCGGTGCTGGAATGGATATATTTCAACCAAGTGGTAATATGGTTGTAGATATTGGCGGTGGTACTACTGATATCGCTGTATTATCAATGGGAGATATCGTAACAGCCCAATCGGTCAAAATGGCTGGAGATAAATTTGATTCTGAAATTCTTCAATATGTTAAAAAGAAATATAAATTATTAATTGGTGAACGAACGGCAGAAGATATTAAGGTTAACGTGGCAACAGTGTTCCAAGGTGCACGCAATGAAGAAATCGATATTCGCGGACGTGATATGGTGAGCGGGTTGCCAAGAACGATTACGATCTATTCAGAAGAAGTCGAAGAAGCATTACGAGAGTCCATTGCACTTATTGTTCAAAGTGCTAAGACAGTTTTAGAAAAAACACCACCGGAATTGTCAGCAGATATCATTGACAGAGGTGTTATTTTAACAGGTGGCGGTGCGTTATTAAACGGACTGGATCAGTTATTAGCAGAAGAGTTAAGAGTACCAGTTCTATTAGCGGAAGAGCCAATGAGCTGTGTAGCCAAAGGTACTGGCATTATGTTAGATAATATTGATAAATTAGAGAAATCAATTGTTTAATTATTGTACATACTTTCTGGAACGTACATAAGAACGAAATTTCATTGAAATAAGAGGTGTCCAAATAATGTTAAGAGGATTCTATACAGCAACAACCGGGATGATGGCACAGCAGCGTAAACAGGAAGTTCTTTCCAACAATATGACAAATGCTCTGACACCTGGTTATAAACAAGATCAAACAGCATTGCGAGCATTTCCCGAGCTTTTAATTCAACGTATGGAAAATCAGAATATACCTGCAAGTACACAGAGCAAAGTGAGAACAATGACAGAAATAGGTGCCATTAATACAGGGGTATATGTCCAAGAGACAATTCCTGATTTCGCCCAGGGAACATTACAACAAACGGAGATGACCACAGATTTTGCATTAGTACAAGGGGAAACACCTGATGAAAATGGTTCTGTCTTTTTCACTGTTCAAAACGGTGAAGGAGAGGTACGTTATACGAGAAATGGTAATTTCACTGTTGATGGAGAAGGCAACTTAACGACAAACCAAGGCTTTTATGTGTTAGATACAAATGGCAATACGATTAATACAGATGGTTTGGAATTTGAACTAACTCCAGAAGGTATTCTCCAATTAGATGGCGGGGCACAAATTCCGCTGGGATTAGCTTACAGCAATGATGCCAACCAGCTGCAGAAAAATGGTGACGATCTTCTTGAATTAGGGGAAGGTGCTGATCCACTAGTTGATGCCAGGGCAACAGCTGGTTTGCAATTTAATGTGCAGCAAGGCTATTTAGAGAATTCGAATGTGGATACATCCGAAACAATGACGGCAATGATGGAAGCCTACAGAGCATTTGAAGCAAATCAAAAAGTCATTCAGGCATATGACCGAAGCTTAGATAAAGCAGTGAACGAAATTGCCAGGTTAAGTTAATGAAGGGGGACCTGTACATCGATGAGTAGAATGTCAATTCAAGCATCTGTTACAATGGGACAATTACAGCAAAAAATAGACACAATTGGAAATAATATTGCTAACTTAAATACACATGGTTATAAGAATCGAGAAGTAAATTTCTCTTCATTGCTGACACAGCAAATAAATGCAGAAGAAGTAAATGACCAGAGACTTACACCAGACGGTATTCGAGTAGGTGCAGGGGCAAGATTGGGACATACCAACCTTAATTTGAAACAGGGTTCGCTTCAGGATACTGGCCGGGCACTTGATGTTGCGTTAATGAAAGAAAATCAGCTTTTCCAAATTAGTGTGGTGGAAAATGGGATTCAGGAAACCAGATATACAAGAGCTGGTAATTTTTATTTGACCCCGACAGAGGCAGAGGGCCAGTCCATGCTTGTGACAAGTGACGGCAATCCAGTGATTGGGAATAATGGTCCGATTATTTTAGCAGATAATATGGAGGACTTGAAGATCAATGAAAACGGACAGATTGAAGTAACACGTAATGGTGTCCAGCAAGTAGAAGGACAACTTACTATCGTGGAAGCCATTCGTCCAAGAATGTTAGAAGCAACAGGTGACAATATGTTTCGTTTATCTGCAGACTCTCTTGCAAATTATAATGAAGCGGAAATTATTCAGGAAGTTGCTCAGCAGGATATTCAGGTAAAAAGCGGCGCATTAGAGGCATCTAATGTGGATTTATCTGAACAGATGTCAGAGTTAATACAAACACAACGAGCGTACCAATTTAATGCAAAAAGCATTTCCATGCATGATCAAATGCGCGGGTTAATTAATCAGCTGCGCTAGTTATTGAAGTAAGGAGCCATTTCAATGTCTAAGGAAATTAAATCAGAACAACCAAAAAATAAGCCAAATAAACGTGCTGAAGTAAAAAGGCGCACAGAAAAAACAGCTGAAAGCGGAGAAAAACGGCGTCAGAAATCGCAAGATAAACAGTATATTCGTCGTCTGATCCCTGTATGGCTGAAATTGTTAATCGTTTTAGTGCTAAGTTTATTTGCACTTTTCATTGGGCTAATCGTCGGATTTAGTATACTTGGAGATGGCAAGCCTTTAGACGTACTCCGCTTCGAAACATGGCAACATATCATAGATTTCGTGCGAATCGAAAAGTAAAAGCCCGACCGGTTGGTTGGGCTTTCTGTTTGTATAAAATATATCATCTATCCTGTCACAAATGCCTTCCTTAGTGAAATAATTTCTTGCTCCATTTCTTCTGTATCATCTAATTGTTCATTTAATGCTGTCTTCATATTAATGATATGCTGGTTTGTTACTTCTGTATTGTTCGCAAGCTTATCCATTGTTGCAGTAATTTCCGTGCTTGATTCTGCTATCGAGTGTGTTTGTTGATTGATTTGTTCGGTATGTTCAATATTCTCTACAATTTGGTCAACCATTTCGGTGAATCCATCATTTATTGTTAAGATTTGCTTTGCTTCTTTATGTATATTCTCTGCACGGTTTTCCGTTTGGGATGCAATAATATCTACTTCTGACAAAATTCCTTCAACGGTCCCATTGATTTGATTTGTTGCTTCCACTGAGCGTTCAGCTAATTTTCGGACTTCTTCTGCCACTACTGAGAATCCTTTTCCATGTTCCCCAGCTCTTGCTGCTTCAATGGATGCATTTAGTGCTAACAAATTTGTCTGCTCGGAAATATCATTAATCAGTGTGACAATGTCTTTTATATTCCCAATTTCATCAGCTAAAGTAGTGATAGAAGTCTTCGTAGCATCTGACTGTGCTGCAATTCCTTTCATTACCTCAGAAGAGTTTTCTATTTTTGAAATGCTGTTTTCAGCTTTCTCACGCATTTTCTTGAAACTGACGGTTACCTCTTCTAATTCATTTGCAATTGTTTGAAAAGCATTGTTCATATTTTCTGTAATAGAGGTGGTTTCCTCAAATGATCGAACATTTTGTTGGGAGTATGTAGTAAGATTTTCTTGATTTTGATTAATTTTAGCTAATCCATTGGTAATTTGTTTTACTTTACTTGAAATAACCTCTGATTTTTCTTCAACAAGATTGATTTGTTCTTGCTGTGTTTTGTGATAGGTAGCTATATTTTCAAATAGACGATTCATTCTTCTGCTTAATTGGGCAATTTCATGATTATCCTTCATTCTTAGCCTTGCATCATAATCACCATTTTGAAATACTCTCATCGCTTTCTCGATATTCTTAATTGGCTGGATGATGAGATAGCGTACGAGAACACTAATGATGATAGTTGCTGTAATCACATTCATAAAATTATTGAGCCAAATGCCCACAATACCTAATTCGACACCAGTCATACTGATTAAATCGATAATTACATTTGATAGAAAGGAATTGAGCAATAGTACGACGATTAATGTAAAAACCATTCGTACTTGTAGTCTATTCCAAAAGTATACCTTATTGTTCATATTGGTAAATCCTCCTGATTATCCCCTTATTTTTTAGTGCATAGTAACCACTGAGGTTATACACATGATGTCTATAGTCCTAAAACATATTATTACTATATCAACATTTTTGGAATAATTGAAATAATCTAGCTTATTTTACAATAGGATTCTGAGCATCTTTTTGATATACTTTTTCTAGCACGATACAAGAAACCGGAAGGAGTTATTCAAATGGATATAGAACAGATTAAAGCAACCATTCCGCATCGATACCCATTTTTATTGGTTGATGCAATTAAGGAACAAGATGAGAAAAGAATTGTAGGAATAAAAAATGTCACAATAAATGAGCCATTCTTCCAAGGGCATTTCCCTGATTATCCAGTAATGCCTGGTGTCCTGATTGTCGAAGCACTTGCACAAGTTGGTGCAGTGTCCATTTTAAGTAAAGAAGAGAACAAAGGAAAAATCGGTTTTCTTGCAGGAATTGATAAATGCCGTTTTAAACGCCAAGTAAAACCTGGTGACCAGTTAACACTGGAAGTGGAAATTATCCGCATAAAAGGTCCGATCGGGAAAGGAAAAGCAATTGCGATGGTTGGATCAGAACTTGCATGTGAAGCAGAGATAACTTTTGCTGTAAAGTAATTACATAATTTTTGAAAACAAATTTCCTCCTTTCAAGCATATTCTTTCTCCATGTTGGTTATCCTAACAAGGAAGATATGTAGGAAAGGAGGATTTTACTATGGAATTTAAATACGTTAAATTTTTAGGTGTAATGCTTCTGTCAGCTGGTCTATTATTTGGTTGTGGTGGTAACAATAACGAAGAACAACCAACAGAAGAACAAGCACCTCAAGAGGAACAAGCTCCGGAAAATGGTACTACAGGAGAAGGGCAACAACAAGGACAACCTCAAGATCAGCAAGATCAGGGTGAGACACAACAAGAGCCTGACGGAAACATGGATAACAATGGTGAAGGTTTAGGTGACAGTGTCGAAGAAGGTCTTAATGAAACAGAAGAAAATATGGAAGACGCTATAGATGGCGAAGATGAGCAAGGCAACCAACAAGACCAACAAAATAAAGATGAAAATCAATAATGCTAAAAAAGCCTCCTCTCAAAGGTGGCTTTTTTCATGTGTGAGGTGAGTACCAATGATGACAGCTGAGGAACGACTTAAAGGAAGAACACCCAGCCAAAACAGCAGTCTATCCTAATCCTGAAGTTTCCATCCGAGCAAGAACCATAAAAACAGGACCGACCCAATACAAAATCAGAATCTTTGCTTCCACTACGGGAAAATGTTATATTTTCCACATACTGACTGACCGGTCATTCCGAAAAAGTGAAACCAATGAGTGAATCATTCGTATTAGAAAGTGGGGCTTGTTACACATGCATGAAAAAAAAGAAAGAATTATTGAGATAAGTATGAAATTATTCGCTGACAAAGGTTTTCATGCGACTTCGATTCAGGAAATTGTTCAAAAAGCAGATGTTTCAAAGGGGGCCTTTTACTTATATTTTGAATCCAAAGATGATTTGTTAATTGCCATTTTCGATTATTACGCAACAATTGTTTTTGAAAAGTTAGCAAAAGTAAGGGAAACCACAACAGATCCTTACGCACAGCTGGAAAAGCAAGTTGCGGAATTACTGACATTATTCCGTGATCACAAAGAGTATTTGCTCGTTCACTTTCGGGACAATATCCATATTGGCGACAAATTAGATGCCTTAATTTATCAAATACATAAACAAGGGTTTGATTGGGTGAGTGAGCAGGTTTGTGCAATATACGGGGATAAAGTGAACCACTACATTGTTGATATTGCGATTAATTTCGATGGACTAATGAATAGTTACTTTAAATGGATCGCATTACATAATTTTACGTTTAACCCGGAACTTGTGGCGAAAACCATTATTAGAAGGTTAGATGCCTTAGTTGAGGACATTCTGACTGATGAGAATTCCCCGCTGTTTACTGCCGAAGATGTTCCAAGATTAACAGATAACAGAAAAACGGATGAAATATCACAATTATCCGAACAACTTTCCGCCAAAATGGATGAAATACCATTAAACAACAAAGAAAAGCAGCAATTAATTGATGCGATTACGGTTATTAAAGAGGAAGCAGCAAAAGAAGCACCAAAGACAATCATCTTAAAAACGATGGTAGAACATATCAGACAATATGAGCAATTAAGCCAATTAAGTGAACAGTTAAGCAAAAAAATATTATAAAAAGATGGAGAGGGGACAAAAGCATGAAACGATTATTATTAATATTGATGATTACCGTATTAACACTAGTTGCATGTTCAGAAAACAAAAAGGGAGAAACAGGAGAGGCAGATCGTGTCACACCAGTTGAGACGGGTGAAGTAACAGAAGGAAATCTTGAAATGATTCGAACTTTTTACGGCCGAACAGTTCCGAACCGGACGATACCAGTAATTCCGCCAGTTGCTGGTGAAGTAACAGAATTAGAAGTGGTCAATGGCGATGAAGTAGAAGAAGGGGACACACTGGCAACTGTCCAAAGTCCACAAGGGAATATCAATATTAAAGCAACGAATGATGGAACAGTTACCCAATTATCCGCAAACGAAGGTTCCGTTGTCTCTAATCAAGAGCCATTTGCTGTTATTGTCGATTTGGAACAATTAACAGTTCAATTACAAGTACCGGATGTTCAACTGCCTTTATTTAAAAAAGGTGAACAAGTTGTCTTAAACTTAAAGAGTGCGGAAGAAGAAACACATGAAGCAACCATTGAGTATGTCGCGAAAACTGCCAATGAATCCGGTTTGTTCTCGATAGACTTGTCCTTCGATAATGCAACAACCCATTACAATGCTGGTGTGATTGCAACAGTTAATTTAAATGAAACAGTTGTCGAAAATGCGACATTAATTCCCACATCAGCATTAGTGGAATCAGATGATGAAACATATGTTTTTACAATCGAAAACGGCCAAGCGAAAAGAGTAAATGTAACTGTGCAGGCAACACAATCAGAAACAACCGCAGTGAAAGCAGAACTTAAAAAAGGTGAACAAGTAATTACAAGTGGCCACTTAACCATAACAGATGGCAGCAAAATTGAAGTAATAGGGGAGGAATAATCATGAAGATTGTTAATACATCGGTGAAACGCCCGGTTGGGGTAATCATGATTGTCCTCGCCATTATTGCAATGGGTGTTATCTCTGTTCGGAACTTAGCAATTGATCTCTTTCCTGAAATTGATTTGCCTATTGCCGTTGTTGCAACAAGTTATCCAGATGCCGCACCAACAGAAGTGGAGAACTTAGTATCCGTTCCAATCGAAGGGGCATTAAGCTCAATTGAAGGGGTAGAGACGATTCAATCACAATCACAATCAGGGTCATCCCTTGTAATTATTATGTTCCAAAATGGGACCAATCTCGATAATGCACTGTTGGAAGTCAGGGAAAGTGTTGATCAAGTAAAATCCTTCTTACCAGAGGGAGCAAATGATCCAAGTGTGTTACGTTTCAACCCGAATCAAATGCCAATTATGTGGGTTGGTTTATCAGGTGCGGATGTAGCAAAATTGCAAAATATTGCTGAAGATCAAATACAGCCATATTTTGAACGACAAGGCGGGGTTGCCTCTGTCAGCATCGAGGGTGGAGAAACCAGAGTTATTGACCTTGAATTAAATCGGTCTGCAATGAATCAGTATGGTGTGAGTCCACAGTTGATCCAGCAGGCACTTGGTGGAGCGAATCAATCCGCATCTGCCGGATCGATCCAAAAAGGGGATAAAGATCTACAATTAAGAATTGACGGTTCCTTCGATTCTGTTGACGATATTGCCAGCACAATATTAACTACACCGCAAGGCGCACAAATTTCGGTAGAAGATATCGCAACAGTTCATGATACCGTTCAGAAAAATGGTACAACCCTTGTCAACAACGAAGAATCAGTGGTTTTAAGCATTTTAAAACAATCAGATGGTAATACGGTAGAAGTTTCCGACAACATTATTTCAGCAATCGATGATCTGAAGAAAGATCTGCCATCAGACATAGAGCTGGAGCTGGTAGTAGACACCTCTCAGTTCATTAAACAATCGATCAATTCCGTTATTCAGAATATGATCTTTGGTGGTATTTTTGCATTGCTCGTCCTGTTACTATTCTTGAAAAGTTTCCGGGCAACCATTGTTATTGGTGTATCGATCCCGATTGCGATTATTTCCACATTTGTTCTATTGTATTTTACTGGTGAGACATTGAATATTTTAACAATGGGTGGTCTGGCTCTTGGTATCGGGATGATGGTCGACAGTTCGATTGTTATTCTGGAGAATATTGCCTCATACAGGCAGAGAGGTTATTCATTGAAAGAAGCTGCAACAAAAGGTGCGTCCGAATTAGCACCAGCAGTAATCGCCTCAACAACGACAACATTAGTTGTATTTCTGCCAATCGTCTTCGTTGATGGGATTGCATCAGAGTTGTTCACACCATTAGCGATTACGATTTCATTCTCATTAATTGCATCACTTATTGTTGCGGTAACATTAGTTCCAATGCTTTCATCAAAACTTTTATCAAAAATGACAGAAGGCAATGGTAGAAGGTATTGGTTTGACCGCTTCCTTGACCGGGTATCAAATGGGTATGGAAAAGTGTTAGCAAAAGCATTGAGACTTCGCAAAACAACGATTGCTGTTACGGTTGCAGCGATCATCGGAAGTTTATGTCTTATCCCGTTCATCGGTACCGCCTTTATCCCTGAAGGTGATCAAGGTCAAATAAGCATCTCTGTTGAAACACCAACAGGTACTTCAGAGGATAAAACTCTCCAAATAACTGATCAGGTTAATGAAAAGTTAGCGGAATACAATGATGTGATTGATGTTAGTTATGTGACAGTAGGCAGTGGGGATTCTTCCTCTGCAATGATGTCCGGTGCCAGCAGCGGATCGTATACGATTCAGCTCGTACCGCAGGATGAACGCACGCAATCAACGGATGAAGTTGTCCAAAAATTAGATGCCGATCTGGCAACAATTGCAGGGGCAGAAATTACTGTAAGTACAATGGGTTCCGGAATTAGTTCGGGAGATCCTATTCAGATCCAGATCTCAGGACCCGAGCATGATGTGTTAGAAGAATTAGCGAATCAAGTGTTAACAGCAATTGAAGATGTGGATGGGGTATATAATCCTTCAACATCCGTTTCAGAAACACAGCCAGAGATGAACATTATCGTCAATCGTGAATTAGCGGCACAATATGGGTTATCCTATCAGGAAGTAATGAGTCAGATACAGTTAGGCTTTACAAGTCAAACGGTGATGCAATATCGCGAAGCTGGGGATGAAAGCAATGTTCGACTCATTTATCCGGAAGAAGAAAGAACGACGATAAATGATCTAGAAAATTTGATGATCCAAAACCAGCAGGGAATGCAGGTTCCATTATTAACAATTGCCGATTTTGAACAGGAACAGAGTGCTGCAACGATTACAAGAAACAATCAACAACGCCAGGTCAATATTACATCAGAGATTGTTGACAGAGATCTTGGAAGTGTATCACAGGATATTGAAAAAGTTTTAGCTAGCATGCAATTTCCAAGTGATGAATATACGTATAGTATTGGCGGGCAAGCAGAAGATATGATCGAGGCATTTACTGACCTGGGACTTGCACTCATCTTATCGATTTTCTTAGTATATGCAGTAATGGCTGTCCAATTCGAGAATTTCCTGCATCCATTAATTATTATGTTCTCCATGCCGGCAACAGTTATTGGGGTATTTGGCGGACTGTTCCTTACAGGTCAGCCGTTGTCCATTACCGCATTTATCGGGGTGATTATGCTCGCAGGGATTGTTGTTAACAATGCGATTGTGCTGGTTGATTACATTAACATCCTCCGTAAACGCGGAATCGATCGTCATGAAGCAATAATGGAAGCAGGTAAAACAAGATTGCGCCCAATTCTAATGACAACATTAACGACAATCCTGGCAATGGTGCCACTAGCACTTGGATACGGAGAAGGTGCGGAAACACAGCAGCCAATGGCCATTACCGTTATATTCGGTTTAGCTGTTTCCAGTATATTCACACTTGTACTGATACCAGTCGTTTATACGTACTTTGACAACTTATCAGAACGGATTAAAAAAATGTTTACGAAGAAAGCATAACAGACTGTTTCATTTTTTTGCCAATAGTATTGATAGACTGGGTGGTTAAACTAGTATAAAACCACCTGGTCTGAATCCCAATCCTGTTACACTTTTGCTTAGAGTTTATCACACAAGAAATTGGGCGACATACCAATGTTTGCTAATATTTTTTTATTTTAGTTATATAGAACTGTTGATATTTATAGTATTGTTATATATAATGAATCAGAGGTTTGTGCATGCTGATTATAAATAAAAAAGAGAATACTATATTTTAACAGGAAATAGAATAATAGGAGGAACATATGGGATTTTTAGCTTTAGCCGTCACATTTTTAGTAGCGGTCCTTATTACACCACTTGTTATTAAGCTTGCTATTCGTATCGGTGCTGTCGATCAGCCAAACGAACGAAAAGTGCATAAGAAAGTAATGCCAAGACTGGGTGGATTAGCTATCGTATTTAGTTTCTTTCTTGGATTCCTAATTTTTACACCGTACGGCGAACAAGCATGGCCAATTATTGTCGGTGGGTTAATTATTACAATTGTCGGATTTTTAGATGACTTATTCCAATTACCAGCAAAATTGAAATTGCTAGGCCAGGTAGCGGCAGCTGTTGTTACAGTAGCTGGCGGTATTCAAATGGATTTTATCATCGTACCGTTTGGGGATAGAATCGATTTTGGTTATTTAACCATACCAATTACAA
Organism: Gracilibacillus xinjiangensis; assembly: GCF_042651765.1. Taxonomy (NCBI): domain Bacteria; kingdom Bacillati; phylum Bacillota; class Bacilli; order Caryophanales; family Bacillaceae; genus Gracilibacillus; species Gracilibacillus xinjiangensis. The sequence goes on from NZ_JBHSDT010000004.1 coordinate 673,979, forward strand.
TAATTTGGATTATAGGGATAACAAATGCAGTTAATTTAATAGATGGATTAGATGGCTTGGCAGCAGGTGTTTCATCGATTGTATTAATGACAATCTCCGGAATGGCATTAATGATGGGGAACACATTCGTTGCATTCGTTGCCTTCTTATTACTTGGAAGTACATTAGGATTTTTAGTATATAACTTTAACCCTGCCAAAATATTTATGGGTGATACAGGCTCATTATTCCTTGGCTACATGATTAGTGTTTTATCAATTATGGGGTTATTCAAAAACGTAACATTCTTCTCCATCATGGTACCGATTATCGTTTTAGGTGTACCAATCCTGGATACAATGTTAGCAATTATCCGTCGTGCTATCCAACGTAAGCCGCTAATGGCGCCAGACAAATATCACTTACACCATTGCTTAATTCGATTAGGTTTCTCTCATAAAGAAACAGTAATCTTCATATATGCATTAAGCTGTCTGTTCAGTGCTGCGGCGATTATCTTTACACGCTCAACAGTATGGGGATCTGCCATAACATTATTCTTATTACTCATTCTGATCGAAATCATCATCGAAGTAACAGGATTAATCAGTGAAAAATATCGACCGTTACTATCATTAGTAGATAATATGAAAAAACGTTCATAAATAAGAAAGCCTGTGATCATTAGGAATGATCACAGGCTTTTTTTAATATTCAGAGTCAGGTATAGCATAAGGGATTCTCAGCAATAAGCTTTAGAAGGGGATTTCGTGTTATTATTGCGATTAAGTACAAATGTCAGCAGAGAAGGAGCAGATTTAGTATTCATACTGCGATTAAGTACAAATATCAGCAGAGAAGAAAGCAGATTTAGTATTAAAAGTGCGATTAAGTACAAATGTCAGCAGAGCAGAGAGCAGATTTGGTATTCATACTGCATTTAAGTACAAATGACAGCAGAGCAGAGAACAGATTTAGTATTAAAAGTGCGATTAAGTACAAATGCCAGCAGAGGAGAGAGCAGATTTGGTATTCATAGTACGATTAGGTACAAATGTCAGCAGAGCAGAAAGCAGATTTGGTATTAAAAGTGCGATTAAGTACAAATGCCAGCAGAGTAGAGAGCAGATTTGGTATTAAAAGTGCGATTAAGTACAAATGCCAGCAGAGAAGAAAGTAGATTTAGTATTAAAAGTGCGATTAAGTACAAATGTCAGCAGAGCAGAGAGCAGATTTGGTATTCATACTACGATTAAGTACAAATGCTAGCAGAGGAGAAAGCAGATTTGGTATTCATAGTGCGATTAAGTACAAATGTCAGAAAGAAAGAGACTAGATTTCTTCTTACTACCGTGATCAAGCATTTCGCGTTAAGATTGTGACAAAGCCAGCAAATCACTATCTTAGCAGAAACTTCAGTAGAAAAACTAATAATAGCTACACCTTAATCGAATGAAAAAGCCAGGCCCCAAGAAAGGACCCGGCATAGTTCCACACTTTATTCAAATGTCTTAATCGCCATCTCAGCAGTCTCTACAGCTTTAGCCTGCTGAATAACAGCTCTATCCTTCAATAACTGCTGCACATCATCCAATTCCGCCAATTGGCGCTTCACCATCTCAAGCAATGAAGACTCATCCCAATTGCCATGATTCACATGCCCGCCAACAGGCTGATCCATCAACTTCGCAAAAGAATCCACTTTCGGATCATAACTAAGTGCAACAAACGGTGTATAAACAATACTGGCAAAGATCAGCGAATGAAGTCTCATCCCAATCAGCAAGGCAGACTCACGAATCACTGCAATCTTCTCTTCCATTGGGATATCTGCTGTCATCACATAACTATCCTTATCCATCAGACCCGCAACCTCTTTCGAAGTCTGATAATCCTCCTCACCATGGAATGGAACAAACACAACCGAATATCCCTCACTGACAAGCCCGTCCAAACACCCGGCAATTCGCTCCTTAAACGGCTGATCAGAAGGCCAATCCCTCACACTTACTGTCACAAACGGACCAGTAATACCGGCACGCTCCACCCATTTACTTGAAAAAGTCCGAGCATCAAGGCCAAATACGGGGTCTGGTACAATGATCGAATCCTTTTTTAATCCAAGTGATGTTAATAATTGTTGCGAGTCATGATCCCTCACTGTAATTTGATCCACTTTGTTCAATGTAGATTTCACGATCCATTTACTTATCGGATGATCGACAGGACCAATGCCTTGAGAGTAGACGAAGACAGGCTTTTTATGCCATTTCGCGATTCTCATGATCCCGGAATAATAGGGAACAGACTTCATGCTTGTCTTATCCTGGAGAAGACTGCCGCCGCCGCTGATTAATCCATCTGCTGTTTTTAATGCATTACTTACATCTTTCAGCTTCCAGCGGTTCACTGCCTGCACTTGATGTTTGCTCGCAGTAGAACGGGGATCATTAGACAGGACAGTCAAGTCGATCCCTTGATTGATCTCACGCAATGATTGAATGATAGCTGTAAGTATTGCTTCATCGCCTTCATTGTTAAAACCGTAATAACCTGATAATACAACATGCATTCTAGCCATCACCCTGCCTTTATAATCGTCGTTACTTTACGATAGATCCACCGATAAATGAAGATAAGTACCAGACCAAGCAAAAATCCTAACACTAAACTGTACACGGTACGCACTAAAGAAATATAGACTGGTATATGCAAATGGGAGAATGTATTAACAATCGACAGGAAGCCAATACTTCCAGGTATTAATAAGAACCGTCCCCATTTTTCATGTTGTCCCATCACATATAAACCAAATACAAACAATGGGATTCCAATAAGGAATTCTTTCGTTCTTGGACGTACATATAATAACTCTTCTAATTTCTGACGGAAGAGGATTTCGAAATCCGAGGCAACCCCTGCATTACCGGTTCGGGTAATATAGTAATAGAGAATACCGCCTGCAATCGCTAATACAATTAAATGCCAATACTTTACTTGTGTGTTCACAATTTTCGAGAGGAGCTTGCTTAACTCTAAGGCAGAGCTTTTTCTCACATTATGATACATTCCGGCAATTGGTTTTGCCAATGCCCACAATGCAACAACAACCATTGGCACCACATAGATTAGAATGACACCTCTAAACTGAGCAAACCCTGTAATAAATTCATTGCCATTTAATATTCCAATCATAATGGCAATACCTGCAAAACTGATCGCAATCGACTTTAGATAAATCCATGCAATCTGCTTCAGTCCGCCAGTCACTTTCCTGACAGGAATCGTCGCAAAAATTGCGGTTAATAATGCAATGCCTAATGCATATCCCTGTAATAACATGGTCATATTTGTAACAAGATACCCAACTGTTAATATAGCAGTAACAGCTACCCCGGCAATGCGGATCCAGATCACTTTAATAAACTCTAACGCAAGAAATGTAAAGCCAATCCCAGCTAATAATACAGCGATCGTTGACCATAATGGTACATTAATTTCATCAAATGGTTCAGGTTCCCCTAAACTGAATTGCCCGGGCATATGCTGTTGCACCCGTTTTAAAAATGTCGTCGTCGCTTCTAGATTTTCATATGCTTCGCCATCTGTTGCCACATGAATAAATAATGAACGAATATTTCTCTCTTTCACAGCCCGAACAGCACGATCAACAGATGTTGCGATCGATTTTTCAACAGACATACTATGAAGACGGATAAAATCAAAATTATTTGTATAGGCAAAGGTAGGCATCCCTAACTGGTTGACTAATTCAATCGAATAGAAATTATAACCAGCCTGCTCTAATTGTGCAGTATAATTTTTCATTTTATTGGAATCAGGATAGCCAATCACTTCATCACCGGAGAATAATAAGGTAGAAATCTGGTCATCCTTCAAATGAATCAAGTCTTCAATAATCTTGCCATTACTTGGTCCTTGATTCTCAATCCGTACTACATAATCAAAGCCGTAATCTTTCACTTCATTAATTAGTGCTTCATTATATCCGAGATACGATTCATAAACAGAATTGGAATCTAATGTACCTTCTGTTTCAGATGCTGCTTCATCTTCCGGATTTTCACTATCCACCACTTGTTCTTGATCGTCTTCTGTTACTGAATCTTCGGTTTGATTTGGTTCATCAATAAAATAAAGTCGCTCAGAACCGACAGTAATTTCCGTTGGCTGAAAGAACTCTTTAATTTTTCCATCATAATAAGGATCTTCCGGTACCGTAATATAAAATCCTGTCTCATCATCCAGAAGTTCGTTTGGATCCTCGTGGAATCGAATAATATCTCTTAATTCTTTCACTTCATATTTACTTATAATATCTTGCCGAGCCCATTTGGATAAAGAATCAGGTTCAAAGGATATTGTCGTCAAACCAGCTTCCTGTAACTCTGTTAATATTTCATCAAGATCCATACTTTCATCTTTCGATAATTCATATATTTCTTTGAACGGAATAATCATATTATATGTATTGCTATTCGTTTCCGTTTCCCATCTTTCGATTATCCCAGGAATAGCAGCTAGAATAAGAATAATTGTTACAATCCATACCCATCTTTTTAATTTAAACAACGTGTTACTTCCTTTCCTTTTATTATAGGTTGTAAATTTTCCTTTGTTTTAATGAAGAATGATATGCTTTTATCGTTTAATCTCTTCACACGATATTATAACAGATATATTAGGGAATAGGATAGGTTGATTTAGATTGAAAATTCTATTAAAATAATGTAAGAAAAAACAAGTAAGAGAGGAACAATGTAGTAATCCGTAATGAAATAGTAGCAGAGCAAAGTCAACATTTAGGCAATATTGCAAAAATTGAAAATAATTGAGGAAATCTATTTACTTTATTAAATAGTTTTGTTAGAATATTTTTAGCTTTTGACATCTAGAGTAGGTATGAAATACTATAATGACATCTTTTCGTAATCATTTTTGTTCATTTACCAGCATATTTCAACCGCTTCAAAACTGTTAAAAGTTGTAAACTTATTAATCTATAAAATTAGCGAAAATACTTGACATTAGTCGGTGCACTAAGTAAACTGATTAGTGAAGGAAATTTTTGCTTAATTTTTACTTTTCTAAGAAACTGTTTTCATCTCTTTTTACATAGGTTAATAGTTTCAGAGAGTAAAGTAAGTAATATTTTTGTATAATACAAGGAGGAATTTTTAAATGGCTATTTCTAAAAAGTCTAAAGTATTTGCAACATCTATCACAGCAGCTGTTGCAGCTACTGCTGTAGTACCGTCTGTTGCAGCTGCATCACTAACTGACGTAACACCTAACGATTATGCAGCTGATGAAATTATTGCACTAGTTGAAGCTGGTGTTATCACTGGTTACGAAGATGGTTCTTTCAAACCAGGTAACCAAGTAACTCGTGCGGAAGCATCTGTAATGCTTTCTAAAATACTAGAACTTGATGTTGATTCTGCTGCTGATGCAGGATTCTCTGATGTAGATTCTGATGCATGGTATGCGAAGTATGTAAATGCACTTGCAAACGAAGGTATCATCAAAGGTTTCACTGACGGAACTTTTGATCCATCTGGAACTTTAACTCGTGCTGAGTTCGCTGTAATGGTTGTAAAGGCATATGATATCGAAATTACTAATGCTAACCATTCTTTCAATGATGTTCCACAGGGTGTTTGGTATACTGATTATGTTGAAACACTTTTCGCTAATGAGCTTATTAAAGGTGTTAGTGTAGACAGATTTGCTCCAGATCTAAACATCAAACGTGCTGACTTTGCTAGATTGTTAGCAAATGCAGATTATGAGTATGGTACACTTTTAAATAGTTTATTAGACTCTGGTGTATATAGTGTAAGTGCGGACAATCCAAAAATTCTAAGTGTAACTGGTAAAAACCTTGATAAACTTAGTGCTGAAGATGTAACTGTAGAAGGTAACACAGTACTAGGATTCAACGCTTCAGCAAATGGAGAAACAGCTACTGTAACACTTGAAACACCTTTAGTAGATGGTCAAGAGTACAATGTAACTCTTAAGACAGACGAAGGTACTCAAGAATTTACAGTGAAATACACTTTCACTCTTGCAAGTGTAGCTATCACAACTCCTACAATTGAGGCTAATAAAGATAAACAATTCTTACAAGTAACGCTTAATGGCACAGTTACAGACTTATCTACAATTGACTCACTTGGATATGAGATTGAATTCCAAGCTGACAAAGATGTATTTGTAGGTGAAGACGCTATGGGCAATCCAATCACTACTAATACTTCTGCTACAGGAGAAATTGATGAAACAGTAGCTGAAACAGAATTAAATAAGTCATTTAATGTAAAAGCTGTCCTTACAAAAGATGGTAAGACTGCAGAGTCTGAAACAGTTACTGTGAAGGTAGTAAGTTCAGCAACTCCTGCAATTGGTAATATTGTACTTGAAACTAGTAACTTAGAATTAACGAAAGATATAGTTTCTACAAAAGATACTGCTGTAGCAGTTAAAGAAGTTGTTTCTAATACTGGTGATGTTATTAATACATCTGGTATCTCGTCATATGCTTCTTCAAATCCTGAAGTTGCAACAATTAATGCATCTACAGGTGAGATTGCACCTATTAAAGCAGGTAAAACAACTATTACTGTAACTGCTGGAAATGTTACTTATTCTAAATCAATTACAGTTGTTAACGAAGAGCGTGTTGCAACTAAAGCAACTGCTAACACTGCTACTGTAGCTCCAGGTGCATCATTCACAACTAATGTAGCAATCACTGACCAATTCGGTGAAAAAGTAGAGGCAACTGATATTACTGCAGCTAATATTGAGGTATCAGAAGTAACTGGAGAAACAAACGTAACTGCTGATTTTGCTGCAGCAGAAGATGGTAAATTACCAGTAACAATCGCTCCTGCAACAGATGCAGCTGCTGGTTCATATACAGTAGTTGTTAAAGATTTAACTACACTTAAAAACCTTGGCCAATTCACTGTAAGAATTTCAAGTGATAATGTTGCTGATAATTATAAATTAGAAGTAGCGGATTCATCAAATGGTATTGCTAACTTAGCTGGAGATAATACTGTAGAATTAAATGCAAATGAATTCACTAAAAGTGGTGGCTTCTTACGTACGTTAGACAGTGGTGACGGTGATATCGCTAGTTTTGAAGTAGTATCAGCAAATCCAACTATTGCTACTGTTGTTGCAGCTCCTGACGCAAACGGAATAATCGAGGTAACAGGTGTGAAAGTTGGATCTACTCAAATCGTCTTGAAGAAAGATGGAATTCAAGTAGCAACTGCAACTATCACAGTTAAAGAAGAAGCTCCTGTAATTACTTCCATTCAGTGGAAAAACAGTGGTGGTACGATCTCTAATATAGGAGAAGAAATCACTTTTGAAGATGTATTTACAGTTACATCGACAGCTGCTGGTGTAGATCCTATTATTGAAGGTGTTAATTTATCAGAAAATACAACTTCAAAAGTTCGTATTGATACTACGGCAACTGGTACTACAGCTGCGCCAGTATTATATCTAGATACGGATGATAGTGGTGTATTCGATGCAGATGATGTGTATCTAGGTGAGCTTGGTGTTAGATTGGCAGACCCATCAAATACTGACTTAGCTTTAGCTGGTACGCTTGACTGGACAAACAATATTCTTTCTGGTCCTACAGCTATTGGTGACAAGGGGCAGTTAGTATTTACTGTAACAGATAACGATACTAATGCTACAGTAAGAGCATCATCTACACTTAACATTGATGTAAACTAATAAATTATTTGAAACATAGAGATATGGATCTCGAGTTTCAACAAGAAAGTCTCGTAGGGCAAATAGCCTTGCGAGACTTTTCTTTTATCTTCGGCTTATCTCCAAGTTCCCCCAATATGAGGTTTCATAAAATCACCATGATTATTTTCAAAACAGTATGTTTTTTTAATAAGAATCTAATAACTTACATTTAACAAAAAGGAAAAGGTTAAATAACAACAGGATCAATCGATAAAAAAACACTCCGTGTATAACTTATATTCCTAATAATATTTAATTTTATAGAATGGTGCAATTATGTATCATTGCGAGAGAAAAAGTAAAACAGGAATTTCTACCAAGGAGAATAAATGAGTACCATTATTATTAAGGATAAGATAAATATCCTAAAAAATTCCTGTCAGGAGTACTTCCAGTTATATCAATATTACTCAACAAACACCCTTAAGATAGAATGTATTCATCATCCAATCCATCAAGTAGTTATAACCCCCTTCCATATCAACACTGGGAAAATGTAGCGAATTTATCTATAGAAAATACATTCCCAAGGAATGCTTATCTATGCCTCAACAGCGCCTCTGACTAATTCTTTCGATCCATTACTATGTTCAATGAAAATAGTAAGAGCATGTAATAAATTTGTATGGAACCTTTTTATAACCATAATAAAAGCTTAAGTAATATTCCTCCCGTACTTATATAAAAGGTACAAAAAAACGGATTTTCATAGAGAAAACGCCATATTTTATTACCATTTCACAGAATTTCACATAATCTCCTTTAAATACGGCAGGATGCATATTGTATTTCCTTTTCCTATCCTATGAAGTAAGATTTCTTATTTTAAAGGATGAGGTGAATCAAATGGCAAATCCGCAAGTAGAAGAAGGGTATATTCGTATTGCAAATGATCTATGGAATGAGGTATTACGCCGGAATTTTTCCAAACGACAGTTAAATATTATCTATTTTATCTGGCGCTTGTCGTATGGCACAGGTCAAAAAGCCTGTACTATTCCCACACTGAAAAAGTTTGAACTAGCTGGGATACATAAGCAGGATATTCGAAAGGAGTTAAGATTTCTAACTGAGTGTGCTGTGCTGGATTGGAATGAAGTAACAATGGTATTTGCCATCAATAAAGATTATCATCAATGGCAAATCACCCCACATACGAACTGGGACGCTGATCAATTTAATGATTTAATTGCTGTGAATATCAAGCGCAAATCTTCCGCTGAACCTGCTAAAAAGGTTCGTAAACTGCGAACACCAATAAATAGTAAGGCTCGTAATATACGAACGGATCGACAGGAAAAGGTAAGTAATCCACGAATCGGCACCTTCGTAAAACACGTATCGCAAAATAGCCGGAACCCAGTCATTGCAAAGGATTCAGCTTCCGTAAAGACATCTTTAAAGACAGTAAAGAAGAAAGACATAAAAGAATATAATAATAATAACGCCCGATTTCATGAGGTGATGAATTTTTACCGGAACAATTTACAAAAAGGCAGCACAGATTCTCCGTTTAACTCTGAGTTACTCAGACAATGGTATGACGAATTTGGGGATGAATTATTGCTCGCCGCAATGAAAGTCGCTGCCAAACGAGAAGCAAAAGGGGTCAATTACATCGAGAGTGTTTTGTACAACTGGAAAGATGCCGGGATCACAACAATAGAAGCTGCCAGACAATATGAAAAACAGTTCCATTCCAAAAAGCAAAAGACCCAACAGCGATCGTCGAGGGAAAATATAGTTCCAGACTGGTATGCAGACTATCGAAAAGAACACATACAAAAAAAGCTGGAACCCACACAGGAAGAGAAAGATATACTTGCAGCCAAATCTGATCGTATGCTGGCAGAATATTTAGCGAATCAAGGGTGAAGTTGAAGTAAGGTGACTGTCACTCCTCGAAGAATTTCAAAATACTGCATCTAAAAATTGCTTTCGTACAGATATTAGTAAATAAAAACGATCCCCCCTTTATAAAAGTGGATCGTTTTAAATAACGGAAATATATGTACTCCCCATATCTAGCAATTACTTCAATTGATCAAAAATAACTTTACACATACCGGTACGTTCGAATTGCGTATGAATCGTATGATACGATTGAGCCAAGATGAACTCAGTCCCATTAATAAATTGTATCGCTGTCTTGCTATTGGTTTCCAGTGGACGGATACCTCGAATCCCCTGATAGAATAACCAGATACAATCATAAGATACAGGTGACTGGGTTGGAAAAGCATAAATTAGAGTGGCTGGGTGAATCGGGATTGGCAATTTTTGAGTGTATCCTAAATGATAAGTTACCGATTGTTTCCTCCCTTCATAACTAGAGCCGTAATGAAGGCAATTTTCACGAATAACACGAAGAGGTGCCTCCGTAATGAACACCTTTTTATCTTTCTCAATTACCTTCGACTGATAAGTTAGATCATAATAAGGGAGAATGACTAAAGTGTTATTACTAATACGATACATTATTCTACCTTCCTGAATCACGATTGATGATAATCACGGTAAATCCGCTGTAATTCATTCGCATCAATTCCAATCGCCTCACATAAGGCCATCACACTTGAGAAGAATGGGCGCCCTTTTCCTTTCTCAATCTTCTCAATACCATTAATGCTTAATCCAGTCACATTAGCAATATCATCTCTCGTCATTCCTTGATTTTCGCGTTGATGTCGTATATATAGGCCAATTGCTTGATTAAATGATAAGTGTTTACTAGATTTATTATCCATGTTTCTATTTTCTTAAGCAGAGGTAGAAAAGAACACCAACTGCAGTGGGGATTGTGAACATATAATCAATCCATTATACCTATGTCTTTGCGACTACCTTTTTGTAGTAAAACTAAAAATAAGGAAAATAGTATCTAGACAACAATTTATTTCCATTCTAGTATGAAGATAGTAATTAATGCTAGGAGGTATATTCCCATTCAGCAAACAATGAGAGGAAACGTGATACAACGATATGAACAGGGCCTGGAACGGATCCAGCAATGGAAAGAAAGCCATGCCTTGTTACTGAAACGAATAAGAAAAATATATATTTGGGTTATCTGGCTTCTATTGCCTGTAGCTATTTTTTTCTGGTTGTTTCTACCGGTAAGCCGCAGTGCATTACTGGTATGGTTCTGGAGTTATTATGCATTATGGCAAGTATGGATACTTGCAAGAAGTAAAACAGTCATGTGGACTCATGTCGCGCGATTTTTTGTTGTAGGGATCTGGCTGGTCGGTCCATTATGTGCAGGCTTGTTATGGTCCTTTCATTATGTCTTTGCAGATGGTGCTGCTTCCATACAAGAGTCATGGAGTGCCGTCCTATTAGGACCGATTGTAGAAGAAGTAATCAAACTGCTGCCGCTTATAATTTTTTTATTTGTAACAGGCAAGGAACGACAACTAAGTTTAACGGATTATGCACTGTTTGGTTTTGCATTGGGAACAGGCTTTCAATTCATGGAGGAAGTCATTCGCATGTGGGTAACTTCCCGCGAATCAATGCTTGGTATGTTTATTTCTTTATTTCACAACAACTTTAAGGCGTGGGGATTTCAAGAGCTGTTTCCAGGGTACTTTGCATATGGTGATGTGATAGCAGCAGGCCATCATGTATGGACAGGCTTTGTTGCATTAGGGATCGGATTTGCCATTCATTTTCGTCACAGTCTAGGAAAATGGATGTGGTTTGTCCCCGTTTTCCTATTATTATGGTCGATATTCGAACATGCTGCTTATAATGCTCAAGTCGATTTTTTTACATCTGATGTGTTAATAAGACTCCTGCATTTCTTCACAGGAAATGGGCACGGGTATAAATGGTTATTTGTCTTTACCCTCCTCTTTGCCGTATACTTAGACTATCGAACGTTGAACAGACATAAATTATCTTTACCGCTTTTACCTCATGAAACTTTGCTGGAACCTTTAACGGAAGGAATAGAACTGATAAAAAGCATCCTGCGCAGTCCCAAAAAATGGGCAACCACGATGCTATTTCTCAGAGAACGCCGTGCGTATGGATTTGCCATTGCTTTAAAGGAGCGAGAAAAACCTCGTCAGAAGTTTCGCCATCAAGTGCATTATGCGTATCGTTTGTTAGGATTTAGTGCCCTTCTATTACTCTGCATTTCATCAGTAACCAGTATGACGATAGAAGAGCCCTACTATTTAGCAGGATTATTTGATGGTTTATCGGCATGGTGGGGAAGTTTGTCATCCTTTGAGAAAACAGGCGTGATTATTACCACAGGGGCTGCCACCTTGTTACTAACTGTAGCAACAGGCGGCGGTATTTTAGGAGCGGGCTTCACGGCTTTCGGAACAGGGATGTTAGCCAAAGATACCCTGGAAAATTCTAGGCAAATAGCCGACTTCCTGCGAGATCCGAAATCTTTTCTTAAACAATTACAGGCAGATGTCAAAGAAATGCCGCCCCAGGAACTATTGATCAAATTATCCGGTCTAGGTTTGGACTTTGCCTCCCGTCGAATACCAGGTGGAAAAGCCGGAATCGATTGGCTCTCTAACCTGCAGTCAAAATCACAACAGTTTGGAAAAAAGACGAAGATGGATGGACACGGGCAGTATGAAGGGAAACCGAAAGCATCGGTGGATGAGGATCAAGGGGGTGGCGGGGAAGGTAATAAGGGTATTACTAATGCTACTAAAAATAATTACAGAAAGTTGTATTTAGAACAATTCCCAGATTTACCTAAAAGGTGGCAAGTTCATCATACTTTACCACAAAAATACGAAACAATAATGAAAAATGCAGGAATTAATATTCATGAAGTACAACATTTAAAAGGTATAGACCCAAAAATACATTCAAAAATAACAAATGAATGGAGTAAATGGGATAAGAAGCTAGGGAGAACACCTACTTCACAAGATATAATAGATTTTGCAAATACTATTGAGAGTAAATACGGAAAGTATTGGCACAATAAATAGGAGGGGTTGCAGTGGAAGAAAAAAAGCAATTATTTGAGCAATTAAAATCTATTAAGGATTATTGGGTGAAGACTTCATTAGAAAGTTTAGATGAAAATGCTGACTTAATTTGGTCTGATTATGAAGAAGAGTATCAAAAATTACAACATTTATTAAAAAATGATGAAGAAAAAGAAGCATATGAGAAAATATTAAATGAGCTGATAAAAGGTGCTATTCACTCTATATTAGTGATGGTAGATGGTGGAGATGACTTAGCAGATAAATATACAGTTGATTTAGTAGTTGAAAAGAACAATAAGTCGTTGAAAACAAGTGGTGCTTTACATGAAGAGTTTTATGATTATCTACTTGATGTAGAAGACTAAGAAAACAACCTCAAGAGAGTTTTTACTTTCTTGAGGTTTTTAATGTATAGGGTGTCTAACAAAAGACGAAGATTTAAAATTTCTTATCTTACCTTGAAGGGTTATTTACCTCAAGGTTTCTTTTATGAGGGGCTACCCAGTGCCGAATAAACTCCTATTTATTTAGAGAAAAGAGATAACACTTCTAATCCCTATATGATGTTTTAACAAATTCTTTAGTACGTACACCACCTTTAAAACATATACCCCATTTACTTTGTTTCTTTTCTTATAAATAACCTGTAAATCGTCAGTTACCATCATTCTCATCCTCAAATGCTTTACCTTCGCTTTCTCCCTGCCTTTTAAATTTTTCGCAACTTTTACGTACATAAAACGATGACTATGGTGAGAGGCTACTCCACCTCGATTAACTCCTGAATGTCGATGACTAACACTTTGCATACCGTTTCTAATGTCGATAAATAAACCCTGTCTACATTAATGTCGATGTCTAACCCTTTTATACAACTTCCTGATGCAGCCCCCTCATTGGACAATCTCTACATTAGTTGGACGTAGAGATGTTCTTGTTAAATCATTTGGCTCGTTGAAAAACCAACTTCACTATTATGAGAAGGCATGTGAACATCATTTATGGCATGATGAAAAATTAGACAACATATATCATGCCTATACAAGTAGAAACTAAAGCTATAGTTAATTGTAAAGGTGGCGGTGTTATTCAACTGTCACCTTATCTCATATATAGTATAATTTAAGAAATAACTAAGGGTATAGATAAAACTTTTAAACCTAATGATGTAGTACCATATAGACCTAGTAATTCACCTTTAGAAAATCATCATGGTGTTATGGATGTATGGGCTAAACATAATGTTCCAAACTATGTAAGTAGAGGTGGGAATACCCCGACAGTAGCACTAACAAAAGAACAACATAACGCTACAAAAGCAGTTTATAGACAGTGGTTATATGAAAAAACTGGTAAGAAGGTTGGGGGTAAAGTTGAATGGCAATCAGTGTCACCAAGGGAAATACAAGAACTAACAGAAAGAATGTTTGATGCTGCAAAAGTCCCCAAATCAGCCAGACAAGAATATTATAACTTCTTTAATAAATATAATTATCGGGAGTGAAGCAGATGGAGAAGATTAAGCAGTTGGTCACACAAATAGAAACTTTACCAAATTGTCGTATCTTTGAACCTACTGGGTTACCCATTATTGACGAAACAAAGCATATTTTACCTAATGATTTAAAAGAATTTTATAGTCTCTGTGGTGGCTTAGTTCTATTTGAAAATGAGGAATATTCAATCTATTTTGTGTCTCCTGAAAAGTTTATATTAGCCAATCCAATAATTGTGGGAGAATTATGTGAAGAAGATATTTCATCTAATTGGTATATTATCTGTAATGATGGAACGGATGAATACTTAACTATTGACCTTCATAAAGACAGGTTAGGTAAATGCTATGATAGTTTTTTTGACCGTCATGGACTTGTAGGTGAGTCTCAAATAATAGCCACATCCTTTACTGATTTACTAGAGCGACTATTAAATAATAAAGGTCAGTATTGGTATTGGTTAAAAGATGATTTTATTTCTCTAGGTGATGCATATGATGAAATTGATAACTAAGTAATTTTATTAGAAAAAATTGACCTTGGTTGGCTCCATGCCACTCAAGGTTTCTTTTTTATTGGTGTGGGGCTATCTAGTGACGAATAGTTCATTTTTTATACAGAGAATATGAGTAACCCTTGCAAGTCCTTTATTATGTTGTACGAAATATATTAGTACGTACAAAACCTATAAAACGGATAACCTAATTAATGTATTCTACCTCTTAAAAGTAATCACAAAACCATCAGTTACCACCATCTATATTCTCAAATACTATACCTTTGTTTTCCCATAGCATTATAAATTTTTCGCAACTTTGGCGTACATAGAACGATTACTAGAGTGAGGACTACTCCACCTCGATTAACTCCTGAATGTCGATGACTAACACTTTGCATACCGTTTCTAATGTCGATAAATAAACCCTGTCTACATTAATGTCGATGTCTAACCCTTTTATACAACTTCCTGATGCAGCCCCCTCATTGGACAATCTCTACATTAGTTGGGCGTAGAGATGTTCTTGTTAAATCATTTGGCTCGTTGAAAAACCAACTTCACTATTATGAGAAGGCATGTGAACATCATTTATGGCATGATGAAAAATTAGACAACATATATCATGCCTATACAAGTAGAAACTAAAGCTATAGTTAATTGTAAAGGTGGCGGTGTTATTCAACTGTCACCTTATCTCATATATAGTATAATTTAAGAAATAACTAAGGGTATAGATAATGGTACTAGACAGCTATCTGGTGATATCATTAAGGATGGTAGTCATTTGGTTAAAGGTGGTAAATTAAAACCAAATGTTAAATATCAAGCAGGTGAATATAATTATCAATATAAGACAGATGGTTTAGGAAGACTTACTGATTTTAATGCGGATGACTTAAAACTAACAAAACGTAATAATAGATTGTCTCATAAGTCCAATACACCTGGAAAAGAACCTGGAGACCACGCAGGACATCTAGCAGCTGATAGATTTGGAGGTTCTCCAGATTTGGATAATCTTGTATCTCAATCAAGTAATGTGAATTTGAGTAAATACAAGAAGTTAGAAAATCAATGGGTTACAGCCATAAAAGAAGGGAAGAAGGTTTCCGTTAATGTTAAAGTCAATTATGACGGAACTGGATTAAGGCCGACAAGCTTTGAAATAAAATATAATATAGATGGTGTTATTAAGAAAGTAAGATTAAAAAATTAGGGGTGATAAACTTGAGTAAAGTATTTGAAGATTATTTTTCTGAATTACAAGCAGATATGGTAGCTATTTGTTTAGAATACGTTGAAAATAAAGCAGAGGATATTTACATTTACTGTTCCTATGAGCCAGAAATGTATGTTTTTGACGTATTTTTTAAAATAAATAGTCAATTTGTTTTTAAGCATAACTTAAATGATGCAGTAAATAGCACAAGCACGATAGGTAAGAAAGCATTGATTTATGATACCTCTGAACAAAGGCAAGAAGCTGTTTTAGATATTGGACTTGAAAATTTAGAAAAAATTCATGAAAAATGTAAAGAATATGGAAAAGAAATGCCTACAGAGATAAAGTTACATTATAATGTGAAGCAGAATAGTTTAAAAGGAAAATATAGATATGATTTAGTTTATTCAAATGACGAAGAGCTTTTACCAGATGATATTTTCAATTTTTGGTTTGAAGAGGTAAAAAATGGAAATTACTGAAGTGGAAATGTCTTAATTAGTATAAGAGTTCAGCAGTATTCAGAATTATGTTTTAGAATTAACTACAAGCACTTGTTTGTCTTATTAGGCAACAGGTGTTTTTCTTTTTGTGTTAGAAATTGTTAACTTTGGGCAACATTTGATTATGCTTTGTGAAATTCATAGCTCATGAAGGTAGTACCATCATGGAGTATTGATTTAATATTTTGATTTTTAAGAAGTGCGATAAACAGGTGAAATGACATTTTAAGTGGCAGGAAGACTTATTATACTGCAAAACCCACAAACTAATGAAAATGACTAAGCTCTTGGCGATAAAAGGTAGGTTACTTAAGAAGGTTACTAGTTTAGCAACAGAGCAGACAAAAATTGTGTTGTATTTTTACAAGAGACGGTCGTATCATACTAGCTATTCGTAAAAAAAGCGTTACACAAATTACGATTAGCGTAACGGAGGGGGAAATACCATGAAAGTTATTGGATATATTCGAGTATCTACATAAGGACAAGCAAGGGATGGATATAGCCTTGCTTACCAAGAAAAGGGAGTGAAATCCCTCGTAATCCTGTGTACTATGCTTACTATAATCTGAAGTTGAATGAAGGGAAATCCAAGTCTCAAGCCCTTCTTTGCATTATGAGAAGATTAGTCAGAATAATCTATGGTATGATGAAACATAAAACGGCATATATCATGCCAGATCAACCTAAAACAATGGCTAGTTAATCAATTTGGGTGGTGGTTGAAATAAACTCCCATCCTTTCATATGGTACATTATTAAATATTCCTAAGGGTATAGATAATGCTAAAGATATAACAAAATTAACTGTTGATGATATACCAACTGCAAAGAGTGGGAATTTTAATAAATTCTTCAATTCCCTTACAAGTAGTGAACTAGACGAACTTTGGAAAGATAAAAAGATTAGAAAGAAAATTGAACGTCAACTTAGAGAACCTGGAGGTTTACATGAGTGGCACTTAGTTTCGAGGGCTCCTCAATTTAAGTATTGGAATATTGGTGCTGAAGAGATTAAAGATTTAAGAACAGCTATATCCGATGTAAAATTTTGTCAATCCAAACGGTGTTCATGGAGGGTTAGGCTCAACTAAAGCACATAATGAATTGTTAGCAATAATAGATACTTCTAGCGACTATAATACATTTGTTAGAAGACTTAATAATTGGGCTAATTATAGATTAGAGGGTGGAGTTTCGTCTTTACCACAAGGTCTAAGATTAAAGTAGGAGGATACTATAATGGAAAAACAAGGATGGGTTTCAATTTGGTTAGGGAATATTAACGGTGAGGACTCAATAAGAGAGTATGTTGATTTAGCGTATGATGAGGATGGCGAGTCTGTCCCTTCCCAATTCTTTATCGATTTTAATATTGATATGGATGAAACAGATGAGGATACTATAGAAAAAGCGGTGTATAAGAATAGTAGTAGTGATATTTCAGCATTATTAGATGGGTGTTCATATGAAGAAATTGTCATCTCAAAAATCCAGAAAAGTATAAACCTAAAGAAATCATATAATGCAGTCATTTTAATATATAATTTTGAATATAAAAATGAAATTAGTTCAACAGGTGCTTTTGATTTTATTGCTGCTACAAATTATGAGTAAGAGAAATCTTAAAGGTATGGAGAATTGATTTAGTTGATGGTTAACTCAGAAATTACTTATCTGGTAGGATTGCTTTATAATACAAATAAAAATATTTTAATCAGCCAGTTAAAAAAAGTAGATAATCCACTAATACTCCATTCCTTTGCTGCCAATTATAATTGGAATAGTGGGTTTGAAGTACCAACAGTTATCTTAGATAATGAGGTTTGTGATTTAGGGACAGGTTTATTAATGTTTCATTACGCAGATGGCTATCGTTGGTTAGAAAGTTCAGAGGAAATTTCAAGTTCTTTGTTAGAGGAATGGAAAGTTTTTTTGAAGAAGATTTATAATAAACTAGTAAGCTTAGACTTTAAATCACAAAACATTTCTTTTGACCCTGAATTAACAAAATTTCAAAAGTATAAGTTAAAAAAGAATAACATAGACCTTCCTGACGTTCTAATTAGCAAGTCTCCAGGCAAAGGGATTGACATACCTAAGATATAATGTAATTTATTTGAAACCTTGATTGGCTATTTGCCTTTCAAGGTTTCCTTTTTGAGGGGTAACCTAGTACCGATTGAACCCACTTATTATTATCAGTGGAGAGATAGGTCCTGTAAGTCCTATATGATGTTTAAACAAATTATATAGTACGTACAAGCCCATCTTATCATGAGAGCTTCCGCTTAATGTTATTCCTCAACACTGTTTCCACATATCGCTGTGACCGAGATGCTTCTTCCATTTCACCCAGTGGGCAGGAGATCCAGCCGTCATCTGCCCAGCCATATTCATTAGGAAGAAGCTTCCGATTTTTTAGAACTTTCACTGTCTGTGGTAGTCTGGTCATCTGAGGTGTTATCCTCTTTGGGATTGTCTTGTTGTTCTTCTGCTCCTTCACTAACGCCAGCTTCTTTGTTACTACTATTAGATGTTTCCTTGTTCTCCTGATTCTCTTGCTTTTCTGTATTTTGGGTATTCTGCTGGCTTTCTTCCTTTTCTTGATTCTCTTTCGGATTCTCTTCCTGTTCTTGGGAAGTTTCTTTCTTGTCCTCTTGCTCTTTTTGTTGTTCGCCGTTATTGTTGGTTTGATTAGAATCATTTATGTCTTTCGCTTCCGTATCTTCTTTATCTGTTTCTTCTTGCTTTTGCTTTTCATCAGCTTCTGCATTTTCTTTCTTTTCTTGGGTATCCTTATCTGTTCCTTCATTCTCTGCTTCATTCTGTTCTTCTTTTTCCATCTCTTCCTTCGGTTGCGGATCTTGTGTCTCGTTTATCTCATTCTTATTTTCTTCTGTCCTTTGTAGAGGTACATATTCTGTTGGTACAGTTGTTCCTTCTACATATAATTCTGTGATGATGCTGCTTTCGGGAGTATAAGCCGAAGCTTTTCGACCATTGCGTTTGTCTATTTTCACTTCCTTAACGGTAGATGGTTTCTTAAAAGGTTGTGTGTCCACATGTTGAGAGACCTCTGCCATTATCTCTTTAAATAGTAATCGAGGTATGCGGGCATCCTCTTTTGTTATATACTGCTCAGCAGACGTTGAGGCGTATCCTGACCAAACCGCTGCCGTATACTCCGTGGTATAGCCAACGAACCAGGAGTCTGTAGAGCCTTCCTCGATTCCTTCCGGTGGGTTCGTTGTACCAGTTTTTCCGGCAAGTGGGAGCCCCTCAATATTGGCAATCCTGCCTGTCCCTCTTTGAACAACGTCTACCAGCATATCGGTAATCATGTAAGCAGTATGGGCTTCCATAGCTTTTGTAGCTTCAGATTGATATTCGATAAATTCACCACTCGGATATTCTATTTTGGTAACACTGTAAGGTTCATGATATGTTCCTTGATTACCAAAGGCTGCATAGGCACCAGCCATATCTAATGGAGAGACACCATCTTCATCACCGAAACCACCAATGGCATAAGCTGGATAAGCATGTTCTAAGTCAATTCCTAATTTACTAGCAAAATCTAATGCTTGATCACTCTCTGTTTCTAAGAACGTTTTAATAGCAGGTATATTATATGATTCCACTAAGGCTTCTCTCATTGATACCATTCCATGGAATTCATCATCATAGTTTTTGAACGTTTTCCCGTTAATTTCGATTTCTTCATCTTTTATTTGGTGATAGGTAGATCGTTGGCGATATTCAATAGCAGGACCATAAGCTAAGATAGGTTTGATGGTTGAACCGGGTTGTCTTTTGATATGTGTTGCATAATTAAAACCTCGTTTTACGTCTTGTTCTTTAGGGTCGCGGTTACCACCAATAGCCCGAATAGCACCAGATTTAGTATCTAACAGTACGACACCAGCTTTGAAGTTATCATCAGGAAAAGGGATTGTTTCTGTCCCTGTCATTACTTTTTCCGTATATGTCTGTGCATTGGGATCGAGGGTAGTGTGAATCTTTAATCCACCAGAGAATATTTCATTTTCAGGGATGCCTTTTGCTATTAATTCCTCTACTACATAATCAATAAAATATTGGTATGATTGCTTTTTCTCCTCGTTATGCAAGCTATCTTCTATATTAATACTTTGAGCTTCTTCCTTTTTTTGTTGGGAAATAAAATTATGCTCTTCCATTAAAGAAAGAACAATATCACGCCGCTTCTTTGCATTTTCCGGATAATTAAAGGGATCATATCCACTGGGACGTTGAGGGAGCCCTGCTAATAATGCTGCTTCTTCAACGGTTAAGTCTTCCACTTTTTTATGGAAGTATACCTCTGCCGCTGCCCCGATGCCGTAAGCTCCATGGCCAAAATAAATTTTGTTCAGGTAGATTTCCAATATTTCATCTTTGGTATATTTCTCTTCCATTTTAATAGCTAAATAGGCTTCCTGTGCTTTTCTTTTTAATGTTTTTTCTGCAGAGAGGTAAGTATTTTTAACGACCTGTTGTGTGATCGTACTCCCGCCTTCAGCACCCCAGCCTTCTTTTATATTTGCTAATACGGCACCACCTATTCTTTTAATGTCAATGCCGCTATGTTCCCTGAATCTGGCATCTTCTACGGCTAAAAAGGCTTGCTGAACCAATAAAGGGACATTTTCAATTTGTACCGGTAAGCGGTGTTCGTTACCAGAAATAGTTGCCACTTTTTCTCCATTCATATCGTAAATAACAGAAGATTTTGCGTTTTCCAATTCAGACGATTTTAATTGTGGCGCATCTTTAATAAGCGCAAAAGCTGTTATTCCACCGATAATTAGTATAGAGCAGGAAATAAGAAATAATGCTAATAATAGCTTGGTGGAACCTTTTTTCTTCTTTTTTGCATTCTTGGTTGTCAACTCTATCAACCTCTCTAAAAATAATTCTTAATGCAAAATACCCGTAATCTTTACTTAGTAAACTTTTTGGATAGGAAATGTGTCATGTTTTTGTTTCCAGAAAATATGTCTTATATGAAAAGTTTACAGTTTGGTACTGGTCTATCTCATAGTTTTTATATCAGTATCTATTTGATATTTTTAATAATGTTACGTACGATAAAGCCATAGCATTATTTATATTCTAATCACATACTCGGCGCATCGGAGCCCGCTCCGTGTATAAGGGGGAGATTCCTATTATTTTTGGTCCCAGAATTCTAAAAACTGGTTTAGCAGTTACCATATCGATTTATATTTGTATGATTTTCAGGTTGGAGAACTTCTTATTTGCAGGTGTGGCTGCAATCCTGGCTGTCCAGCCTTCCATTTATCGTACATGGAAGCAATTATTAGATCAGATTATTACCAATTCATTAGGTGCATCGATTGCATTGTTTTTCATCTATTTCTTTGGCGTAAATCCTATCAGTATTGGATTTGTCATTGCATTAATGATTGGTTTGAATATTAAGTTAAAGATGGAAAATACGATACCTTTAACACTAGTTACTGTTTTAGCGGTTATGAGTGCAACCGGCAGCGAAAACTTTTATTTTGCTTTAGAAAGATTTCTCGTCATTTTAATTGGGACATGTACTGCAATAATAGTAAATATATTAGTATTTCCTCCAAACTACAAAAAGAAATTTATTCAGGATGTGAACACCACTTTTCAGAACATGTCCCTACTAATAAGAACGGGCATTTCTAATGAAATGAAGGAAACTTCTTATCACGAAATCGGTGAAACGTTTAAAAAAAACTTAAAAAAATTAGAAGAACAGTTTAAAATGTTTGATGAAGAAAGCGAAAAGTTTGGAAAGACGAAACGATTGAATACGAGCGAAGTCGTTTTATTTAAACAACTGCTTAAGGTTTTACAGGAAGGTGATCAGTTGCTAGATAATATTGAGGAACACTATTTTCAAGATAGATCATTGAAAAATGAAAATAAAATATTCGATCATCAACTGGAAGAACTAATAAAATATCATGAATATTTGTTATTAAAATACTCAGGCAGGATTAAACAGGAGCATGAGAGAAGAGATAGCGACATTTTAAAAGAAAAAAACAAATTTTATGACCAGGTTTTGGAGTTTTATCACCTGAACAAAGAGCAACAACTTCGTCATATGATCATTGCTTCTTCCATTATTGATTATTCCTTCCATTTGGAGAAACTTGAGAAATTGATTGATCACTATCAAAAATAGAAATATCAGCTAAAAAACACCCCTTCTATACCGGGGGGGGTTGAGGGGAAGGGGATACGGTTCTGTGTTCCATTTCCACTTCTATATTCACCAGTATGTGACAAGTTTTCGAGTAGCTCCTTCACATTTCTAATATAAATTGAATATTACGCTAATTCAGTAACGGCTTTTCTTCTCAATGCCAATGCGTGAGGAAAAAGACCATCGGAAGGCATTGAGGCTGCTTCTCAATGCCATTGCGTGAGGAAAACAACCGCCGGGGGGCATTGAAATGGCTTCTCAATGCCAATGCGTGAGGAAAACAACCGCCGGGGGGCATTGAAATGGCTTCTCAATGCCATTGCGTGAGGAAAACAGTCGGCGCGAGGCATAGAAATGGCTTCTCAATGCCAATGCGTGAGGAAAGCAATCGGCGCGAGGCATAGAAATGGCTTCTCAATGCCATTGCGTGAGGAAAACAGTCGGCGCGAGGCATAGAAATGGCTTCTCAATGCCAATGCGTGAGGAAAACAGTCGGCGCGAGGCATAGAAATGGCTTCTCAATGCCAAAGGAGGAGGAAAACAGCCGCCAGAAGGCATTGAGCCTGCTTATAGATGCTATTGCGTGAGGAAAACAACCGCCGGGGGGCATTGAAACTGCTTCTAAATGCCAAAGAATGGGGATGGTTCTTGTGCTTCATTCCCACTTAAGTACTCGCAAGTATGTTAGAAATTTTATAGTCTGGTTCCTGTGCCAATTCAGTAACTGTTTCTGACGATCGATTAATTAGATCGCCTTGTCACATAAAGGTTTACTAAAAAAGTCAGCACTCCTCCTCTATCTTCCCTAAAATCACATTCACTGCTTCTGCTTCTCCTCCCGTCAGTTGAAAGTTTTCGGAAAGCTTCTGAGCATTTTTAAAATAGCTTGGAATTTCCAGTAACTCGGTAACTGCCTTTGCTAACTGCTTTGGTTTACTACTTTTCAGAAGAAGACCTGCCCCAAGCTCTGCAACACGGTCAGCAATCAGCCGTTGTTCACTGTGGAACGGGTACAAAATCAATGGGACGCCAAAATAGAGACTTTCATTCACACTGTTCATGCCGCTATGGCTAATAAATACATCAGCCTGTTGCAGAATCGATATTTGATCAAATGATTTTTTTACAGTGAAATTTTCTGGTATCTGCCCTAGATTTGCCAAATCGATTTTTTCACCAACGGACATCACAATGTCAAAATCGCTCCCCGAAAATGCCTGGATACAATTCTGGTAAAAAACTCTATTCTGATTTAGGACGGTACCTAATGAAATATATATCATTTTTCTTTTATTCTTCTCTTTTGCATGATTTGCAAGAGATTGCTGAATAGATGGTCCAACAAACGTAAATTTATTGGAAAAGGTGTCCGTCATTGGCTGAAATGCTTTCGATGTGTAGACAATGGTATCGGTATTGTTATCATTCTGAATAAGTGATGTGAAATGGTCTACGTGATATCCATGCGCATGAAGCAGCTGTATTTTCTTATTGATTCGCGGCATACCAAGTACCATCCGAATGATTTCTCTTATGCCTGGTTTCATTAACTTTGATGTATGCTGATTCATTGCAAAAGTGGTGGTTGAGCAAACATATGGAATGTTTAATTTTTTGGCAAATAACTCGCCCCATAAAGATAAGGAGTCTGACACAATACAATCAGGTTGCCTTTTTTCTAATGCTGCACATATCTTTTCTTCCATCGCGATCGTCGTATCTACCATCATTTCAATTAGTGCAGCAAAATCTCTCCCGGCCTTTTGGTTGATTTCCTTTTCTGACAGGGCAGGCAGGTATTCATCACAAGCAATAAACTCGGCTCCGGCATTTTCAATTCTCTCCTTGAAAGCATGGAAGGAGTAGTAAATGACATCGTGCCCTCTTGCTGTTAACTCAGCGACAACCGGAATAGTAGGATTTGTATGTCCATGTGCGGGAAGCGAAAAGAATACAATTCTGCTCATTCTGACTCCTCCTGGCTCTCGGCGTTACGAATCATTTCAGCAAATTCTAAGAAAGCATCACTTTTTAAAACAGCAATCCCTTTTGTCTCATCTTCTCCAAGCACAATAAGCTTATCCCCCGCCTGAATGTCATACCTTTCCCTCGCATCTTTTGGGATGACAATTTGTCCTCTTTCACCGACTTTCACAACACCGAAGAAATGTTTGCCTTTTGGGCCGAGCTGTTGAACATCTTCCTCATTTATGTCACTTGATAATTGATCGAGAGTAACCTGGAAAATATCAGCCAGCATTTTGCATTTATGAATATCAGGCAAAGCATCACCGTTTTCCCATTTTGCAATTGTTTGACGGGAGACATATACTTTCTCGGCCAGTATTTCCTGACTCATTTTATTTTTTTTACGTAAAATCCGAATATTCATACCAATCATGTCGCCAACTCCTTCTAAATCTAACTATATAGCAAGAAATACTGTAACTCTATCAACTTCCTGCAACATTTTTTGTTAACAATCGTGGCAGTTTGAGACAAGGCAGATATGCTTGCACAAATTATCGTCTCCATTCACTGCTTCCCGAGGCCGTTCACAGTGAATTCCATTCCGGTTCATTCATAAAGATAGCAAAAGATTTACTAAGAGAAGGGAACAAGAAATGATGGAACAGCTGTGGAACATAACAAAGAAGGATGAACGTATTTGAGCAGGATATATTAAAAAGTATTTTTATACATTATTAGGTAAATAAACCCCTTACTATGATAAAATAAAAAATGGATAAAATATTATAATTTGGAAGTTTACTATCTTAAAATTGGATGGAAGGGGATAATTGTGAAAAAAATAAGTCTATTCATACTTTGCCTAATCTTTCTCATGGCATGTTCGGAGGAAAGTTCAGAGAGTAAGGAAATCGAAACTACTCAACAAAATGAAAATACTGAGAGTGACATAAATGAAGAGGTTAGTGATGCCTCGGCAGACAACCAAAAAGACGATAAACATACATATCCACCAATCCCGACAACTTTTATGGAATCTGTAGAATATCCTATCATCGGAGAATTTTCAGGTGCCGAACTTCCAGAAAATCTCGAAGGACAGGATGAATTACTGGATCGACTTGAGCAGCTTCCAATAATAACTGAGGAAACACCGGAAGAAGAAATTAATCAGTTCAAACTTTATTTGTTTTCCTTGTTTAGCGAGGAACTGACTGCTCCAGACATTCCACTCGATCAATGGGAAGCAATGGGGATTATCCCGCCTGATGAAGTGAATGAAGGAGACGGAGAAGCAACGATGACGGTCAAACAAAATTACAATATGGCAATATTACTTGATGCGAGTGGCAGTATGGCTAATTTAGAAGGTGACCAAACAAGAATGCACCTCGCCAAAGACGCGATTGAGAACTTTGTCAAAGAGTTGCCGGGAGCAGCGAATGTCTCCTTATATGTATATGGCCATAAAGGATCCAGTAGTGAAAGTGACCGGCCAGCCTCCTGTGAAGCGATTGAAGAAGTTTATCCATTAGGGAAATTTGATCGTAACAAGTTTACGAAAGCATTGGATCAGTTTGAACCAGCTGGATGGACACCAATGGCAAGTGCGATAGAATATGTGGAAAATGATTGGAAAGAACTGCAAGGAGAAGAAAACATCAATACGATTTATATTGTAAGTGATGGTATGGAGACATGTGATGGTGATCCAGTTGAGGCAATTCAATCATTGAAAGAATCGAATGTCGACCCTTTGATCAATATTATTGGTTATCAAGTAGATAATGAAGGAATCGAGCAACTAAGAGAAATGGCAGAAGTGGCAGAGGCAAAGTTTATTGATGCCAAAAGCCAAGAGGATTTGATTGCTGAATTTGAACTGACAATAGATCATGCGAAGATTTGGAGTGAGTGGGCAACAGATGAAAAGAAAAATGCCGCGAATTGGAAAAACTATATAAATGAACAAATTGTTCAATGGAATAAAGAACAAAAGGAGATAAAAAACAGAGAATATCACAATCTTGAAAAAGTATTAGAATACTTGCGCGATAAAGAAAGAATTGAATTTCGGCCATACATTGATGTTAAAAGTGAATATCGAGATAACTATCTGCAAATAAGCAGTGAAGTGAGAAATGATGCTTTAGATTTTTTTCAAAGGAATAGAGAATCATGGGGAGAGAAACTAGATGAAATAAACGAAGAATACGATCAATTCAAACAAGAATCAGAATAGGACAGGCGATGGATGGAAGATGGGGAGCAGGGAAAATGGGGAAGCTATATCAACAAACTTATTCTATTTAAATCCAACTCCCGGGGATATTAAATATAGAATAAGTTGTGCTTCTTTTTTAATTGCATGAAGAATATCCTGTTCCAGGGGTGTCTTATGTTAGTTTAATTGTACGATTTCCAAATTCTAGATCTCAGTCGAATTCAGCAAGTATCTCGTTCTCTCCTGTCTCTCTGCAAATGCTGGATACAGTGATCAGTAAAAAGTAACCATTATAATACTAAAAAAATTCATTTCAATTTCTCTTCCTATATGGAAAACACTTACATATTAAACTGGTATCTGCAAGCGTTTTCTGGTATATTTTAGTAAAATTAAGGAGGCAGTTTAAAATTAAAGAACAAGAACGGAAATCATTAGGATGGGGAAGTTTGTCATTACTCTTATTTGTCCTAGGTGCGTTATTTAACCATTCTAATATAGAAGGAGGAAAGCTATTTGGAGAGGTCATACTAGATTATTTTAATATTAGTTTGCCAGTTGTTTTGTTCTCTATTTTATTTATGATTGCAGCTGTCATCATTGGAAGGAAATATAAAACGCATCTGTTTGCAAAGATAGGTGTTATTCTTTCTCAGATTTTCTTAGTTATCTATGGTGTCACAATCATTATATCTGGCATTATCAGTTTACTTAACCTATTATTCTAAACTACAAATCTCCTCTTCCATATCTAAATGGTTTTACGTATCTACGGAACAGAGTGATAAGCTAACCTATCACTCTGTTCCGTCCTCTCTCCTCCCAATCCCATTTATAACAAGACTGACGGCATCATCAATGTCTTCATCCGTAACAGTATAATCATGTAATAAAACTAAGCGTGATACTAGAAATCCTCCAATAAACGTTAACAGCATTCTTCCTATTCTATCTGTTGGTATGTCAATAAATTCACCGCGTTCTTTAAAAAATTCTACAGCTTTATTAACACGAACGAGGAAATTCTCAGACAAATACGGCAATAAATCTTTTTTTAATTCTTCATTATAGATAAGTTCCTTTACAACAACTTTTGCTATCTGTTTGTTTTCTAAAAAGAAATGGATTCTGTTTTTTAGAAAGGCTTTAAGAAATTCTTCAAATGAATCAACATTTGAGGCAATTTCTGTGAATACTTCCTCTGCCATCATCGGAAACGTTTCCTTGAAAAACGGCAGAATAATGGATAGGAGTAAGTTATCTTTTGTTCCATAATGCCTAAAAATAGTTCCTTCTGCGACTCCGGCAACTTTAGCGATCTCACTGGTAGAAGTATTGGCATAACCTTTTTCAGCAAAAATATGGATGGCTGCTTCGACTATTTTCTGTTGCTTTTCTGTTTGTTTTTTGGATAATTTTGCTTGAGCAATTAATACATCCAACAACTTACTTTCAGACACTTCATACACGCCCCTTCATTCTCCCACCATTATAGCTTACGATACTTTTTCAGGGCAACTAAATTCAATAAAATGAAAATGATCGCAAAGATAACGAGGATGAGGAGGTCTCCGCTTATTTCAGCAAATCCCAAGCCTTTGTACATAACCCCTTTCAAAGCGTCTGCAGCATAATACAATGGCATAACTTTGGCAATAACCTGTAACCAATCTGCCATCCCTTCCAATGGTAAAACACCTGAGAAGAAAATTTGCGGGATAACTGCCACTGGAATAAACTGAACCATTTGAAATTCTGATGAAGCAAATGAAGAGAGTAAGATTCCCAGGGACAAGGCAACTAAAGCTAGTAATAAATTGATCAGAATCACATTCCATATCGAACCCACAAGAACCATATCCAAAACAGTTATTGCATAAAAAACGATGACAGCGGTTTGCAGAACAGCAAACACACCAAAGCCGATTAAATAAGCTGTCACAATTTCACCTCTGCGAATCGGTGTTGCCATTAATCGTTCTAACGTACCAGATGTTCGTTCTTTTAATAGACCGATCCCTGCAATTAAAAATACGAAAAAGAAGACAAAAAAACCGATCAGGATAGGGCTTAGCACATCAAAGAACTCTGTGTCGCTATCTCCATATATAAACTCCACTTCTACCGGATCATCGGAAAGCATCTTTACGTGCCTATTTCTTTCCATGAGTTGTGATTGTAAGGCATTATTTACTATTTGTTTTATTTTCATTTGTAAACCCTGTGCTGCACTGGGATCACTGTTTAATACTGTGAGTGTCCATTCATTCTCTCCAGCTTTTAAATAACCATCTAATTCCTGCTCGATAACGGTTTTTTCTATATCGGTTGTTTCCTCGTATTCTTCTATTATTATACTGGCATTTTCAAGCTGGTCGATTAATTGCTCATTTATATATTCGACCCCTATTACTGGATCAATAGTTTCTCCGTTAAATACTAAATACATGAGTGTTAATACTAGTAAAGGTGCTGCAAACAGGAGGGCTAATGTGCGTTTATCGCGAAACATTTGCTGAAAGATTCGTCTTACCAGTGCTGCTATTCTCATTGTTTTTCCCTCCCTGCGTTTAAGAAAACTTCATCAAAACTCGTTGCATTGTATTGCTCTTTTAGTTCATCAGGTGTCCCTCTGGTAATAATGGACCCGTTCCTGATCATGGCAATATAATCGCACCTTTCCGCTTCATCCATCACATGTGTTGTAACAATAATTGTTTTTCCTTCTGCTTTTAATCGGATAAGCTCCTGCCAGATACTAAACCTTAATTCTGGGTCGATCCCGACAGTTGGTTCATCTAAAATCAATACTTTTGGATCTTGAATGAGTGCAATGGCAAGGGATAGTCGTCTTTTCATCCCGCCTGAATATGCCGACACCTTTTTAGAAAGCTGTTCTGTAAGGTTGACTAGATTTGCTGCGTAGGTGATGCGCTCTTTCATTTCTGCTTTCTTTAATTTATAGAGGGAAGCGAAAAAGGTGAGGTTTTCTTTGCCTGTTAATTCTGTATAGAGTGCGTCCGATTGTGCCATATAGCCAATCTCTTGCAGTAAATGTAAATTCGGTACTGTTTTATTAAGCACGTGAATGGATCCTCGATCTGGTTTATCCATCCCTACCATCATTTTGACTAGTGTTGTTTTACCTGCGCCTGACGGGCCAATAAAGCCATAAATGCGGCCTTCCTTCATCGATAGATCAATATTATGAAGCACGGTCTTATCACCAAAACGTTTGCATATCTGCCGGATGGAAATACTTTCGTTCATTATTCATTCCTCCTAAATATTGAATAAGTGAGTGAATACTCACTTATTTTATAACATGTTATTCCTGTAGGTGTCAATGAGTGTTTACTCACTTTTTAGGAGGCGAATATGAAATCATCATAGCTAAAAGTATGGGAGGCAGAGAAACACTGGAAGGTTCAAGACTTTTTCTCTGATCTTGAACCTCTTGTCTCTTTTCTCGTGTTTTACAGTTTCCCACTGAAAATCAACTCAGACTTCCAGTAGGCCTTACAACCATTTCACTAACATCTACTTCAGCAGGCTGTTCAATAGCAAATAATATGCTACTTGCAATAGCGGAGGAGGGAATGCTGATTTGGCGGTATTCCTTCATGGCTGCACGTGCAAGTTCATCGGAGATACTGTCCGCTAATTCTGATTCTGTTACCCCAGGTGATACGAGCGTTACCCTGATATCATTTCCAGCTTCTTGTCTCAGCCCATCCGTAATCGCACGAACGGCGAACTTGGTTGCGCAATAAACAGCGGCGGTTGGTGAGACAGTGTATGCACCAATAGAGGCAATGTTAATGAACTGACCAAATCCTTGTTCTTTCATTACAGGCAATCCTGCCGAAATTCCATGTAAGACGCCTCGAATATTAACATCAATCATCTGATCCCATTCGTTTACTTTCAATGCTTCCAGTTTAGAAAGCGGCATTATGCCAGCGTTATTAACAATAACATCAACATGGCCAAATTTTTCTCTCGCAAAATTCACAATTTCCTCCATTTGTTCTCTTTTCGTTACATCCAACTGCATGAATTCAGCTGTTCCACCTATAGCAGATGTAATTGCTTCTAATCGATCGATCCGTCTAGCTCCTAACACTACATGTGCCCCTTTTTGGGCAAGCAGACGAGAGGTCGCTTCCCCTATACCACTACTTGCTCCTGTTATTACAACAACTTTCCCGGCTATATTAGACATTGTTAGATCCTCCCATTCGTATTAATTCTATTCTCGATATAAAACCATTCCTGCATGATAAAGAATTCCGTTGCGAAAAACACCATCTGCTGTAAAACCTGTATCATCCACATAATCAATATGATTTCCTGTAATAGTGTAACTGCCCTGATATGCACTTTCTTTGTTGCCACGAGCCTCATCGTACCGGCCATTTGGCAGGAGCTCATGCCGAATATACCGATCTTCTGTGACCCACAGACCAACATATGGATGGAGACCTGTGCTTGATTGTTTTGTCATTTTTTTCTCTCCTATTTTTATAGCTATCTTTTGAACCGATGATTCTCCTTCCTGACTATGATTGTTCTTAACACAGACTCATTATTACATAATCAAAACAATCCAAGGTAGACCAATCATACGGAAGCCTTGCCTAATCCTCCAGACTTCCATAAAATAGAACTAATCGAAAAGGATAAATTTTACTATTTTCAGATAGGAGCGAATCTATTGGGAGAAAAAATGATAGATACTAGACTCATTGATCAGCAAAACGAATTAGCCCAACGCATTGAACGATTTTGTGAGGAAGATGGCATTCATCCTACCGCTATTCCTTCATTGCATTTCATTCGTGCTTCTGACCGATCTGACCCGATCCATTCCATCCATGAACCTGCCATATGTATTGTCGCCCAAGGAAGTAAACTAGTGATGCTCGCACAGGATGTTTACCAATACGATCCTGCTCATTATCTCGTTGTGTCGATCGATCTGCCTATTACAGGAGAGATAATAGAGGCAACACCAGACAAACCATATTTGTGTCTGCGCTTGGATTTTGAACCACAACAAATTTTTAACATTATCTCAGCGTCTGAGCAGACATTCGCAGAAAAGACAGAATCCAAACCGGGCTTATTTGTAAACAAAATGCAATCATCATTATTAGATCCTGTGTTGAGGCTTGTTCAACTTTTAGATACACCAGAGGATCTTGCCATACTTTCCCCTTTAATTATCCGTGAAATCCTTTACCGAATTCTCCAGGACAAACAAGGTGATTCTGTTAAGCAAATAGCAGTAACTGGTGGGCCCGCACAGCGGATTGGAGAAGTGATTGAACATATAAAAAAGGACTATGATAAAACATTAAGAATAGAGGAACTAGCTAAGACAGCAAATATGAGTGCTTCCTCGCTTCATTATCACTTCAAGAAGGTAACAAGACTTAGTCCGATCCAATATCAGAAACAATTAAGGTTACAAGAAGCACGCCGACTTATGCTGCTTGGGGAATTAGATGCAGCAAATGCTGGTTTTTCCGTTGGTTATGAAAGTCCTTCTCAGTTCAGCCGAGAATATTCCCGAATGTTCGGCATGCCACCAGTAAAGGATATCAACCGGATTATAGGAAATAGGTGATCATATGGATACAACGAAATATATAAGACAAGCACTGGCGCATCAAGATTTCCGGGCAGTTGGCTATGAAGATTTAGTAACCCTGTTAAAACAGGTGAATTTTGACTATCTGAAAAAAATAAAAATCAATGTTATATCAAGATTTTTAGGTGCTGAGAAACAGTCATTTACATCTGTTTCAAATTCATCCAAGTGACATTTATCAGCTTGTTGGACAGTAGAACATAAAAAGAAGTGAGCGTTCCCGCCCCTATGTTTCTCAGGAATATGAACTTTTCACAAGTGACCACTTAGATGATCAGGAAGCACTGAAAGGGATTTAGAAAAGTTTGATAATGCTTTAATAAAATTTGTGAGAATATTTTATATTTCCGAGACGAAAAGAAGAGCGCAAAGCATTAGGGAGTGCTCTCCATGCCATGACGCAGAAAAAAGTAAGAGCGCAAAGCATTCAGGAGTGCTCTCCATGCCATGACGCAGAAAAAAGTAAGAGCGCAAGGCATTCAGGAGTGCTCTCAATACCATGACGCCGAAAAAATAAGAGCGCAAGGCATTCAGGAGCTCTCTCAATGCCATGACGCAGAAAAAAAGAAGAGCGCAAGGCATTCAGGAGTGCTCTCCATGCCATGACGCAGAAAAAAAGAAGAGCGCAAGGCATTAGGGAGTGCTCTCCATGCCATGACGCAGAAAAAAGTAAGAGCGCAAGGCATTCAAAAGCTCTCTCCATGCCATGACACAAAAGTAGAAACACAGAACCCCGTGAAAAATTCATCAGGAAAGGCTGGCTAATTACTAATGACTGTCATTAAGGTGATATATCTTCAATCACCACATTGCTGTTGGCTATTTCAAGCAATATAATAATCCTATCCCAATTCTTTTTAACACTGCATCAAGGATCAGGATTGTATTTGTTATCCAGCATAAGTTAGTTATGATTCCATCTTTGCATACCAGACTAAGCTTGAAGAAACAACAGAACTTCCCCCGTGTAACCATTCGTTCTTTCAGCTCCTTCCATTAATTAAGTAAAATTAACAATAAAAATAGTAAATATTTTATCATAAAGCAGGACGCTATTATGAAACAATGTAAGCGTATCCACAACCGTGAAAGGAGGGAGGTTCTTTCACAACATACAATCCAATAGCTGAAGGTGTATTGGGGAAAATGTGGTTAGGCTTTAAACCTTAGAAAGGGATGGTGGTAAACATGACAGGTAGTTGCAGATCTTTGAAACGAGCTGTTGGAATTTCAGCAATCATGTTGATATTACTAGGTTTTGGGACACTTACCGAAATCAATCAGTCGAAAGCAGAAGATATAACAAAAACGATTACGATCGATGGTAATGATATTGATGAACACAATCGGTTTAAAGGTTTTGGTACGGTATCAGGCAATAATACTTCCCGGTTATTGCTCGATTACAAAGAAGAGCATCCCGATAAATACTGGGAGATTATGAACCAACTATTTAATAAAGAGACAGGGGCAGGATTAACTCATGTAAAAGTAGAATTAGGTGGAGATATCAATTCTTCCTCTGGTACTGAACCGGCAACAATGCGTTATGAAGATGAATCCGCTAATGTATTAAGAGGTGCAGGCTTTCAATTTGCTGCTGACGCGAAATCTATTAATCCTGCGATAACAACCGAGATTTTACGATGGGGTGAACCTCGTTGGACTTGGAATGGTGCGGCTGATCAAGATTATGAAAATCGCTATCAATGGTATAAACAAACGATTGATGCCGTTAATGAAGAGTACGGCTTCCAATTAGATTATATTGGCATATCGCAAAATGAGAGAGCACAAAATGGTAACGGGAGAAATGAAGTGGAATGGCTCAAATATTTTACTTCTAGGATAAAAGAAGAACCAAATTATGAAGAAGATTATCAAGATATTAAACTAGTTGCGGCTGATGGTTACCGGGATACAGCAACAATTAGTCGTACGTTACTCGATCATCCAGATTTAATAGACGAAATTGATGTAATTAGTTCTCATTATGGGCTGACAGGTTCTAATGAACTTTCAGAGTTACAAGATCAATTAATTGCAGAAGGGAAAGAACCAAAAGAGGTTTGGGTTTCAGAAGGGATCGCACCAATGATTAATGCCAGATACCGTGAGAACATGGAACCACATTACAATGGTATTGGTGGACGTGCTGGTATTATTGATGTGACATCACGGATCATTTCTGTTTATTCGTGGGAAGGAGCAGGCAACCTGCCATTACATGCAGTTTCTTTTGATTTCCAGCCATCTGTTGCTGCCTTTTACCAAGGTGCACAATACAATCCGAAGCATTTAATTAGTGCATTTGATCCTTGGTCAGGTTTCTATGAAGTAGATGGTGGTCTTCAGGGTGTCAGACATGTCATGAATTTTGTAGGCTATGATGATCCTTCAACAGCTGAAAATGAAAGATGGCAGTATATAAAGAATGCTACTTACAGTGATGGGAACTTCTTTGATGGAGGAGTAGATGTCGATACAAGTACCCATAATTATATGACATTGAAAGACCCGGAAACAGACGATTACACCACAGTATTTGCTAACAACACGAAAGACACACGGAAATATACGATAGAGTTAGAAAATTTGAATGGAAAAGAGGATGCGGAAGTATTTGTTTGGGAGACCCGCGGACCTGAAGAAGGAGAAGATTATGATGAAAATTGGTTTCAACATATAGAAACCATTCAACCTAAAGATGGGACGTATGAGATCGAGGTAAAACCTTATTCGATCGTGACCATCTCTACGTTAAACAAAGAAGCGGAGATAGATGATTTTGCATATGAATCAAACCCTGTAGATTTATCTGCAGATACGATTATGCCTTTACCATACACAGATGATTTTGAGTATGAGGAATATCCTGAAGATGAAAAAGGAAGAGACTATATAGAACGACGTGGAGGTACACCAAGGTATACAACAGATCAAATCGGTGCTTTTGAGGTAGTGAAAGAAGCAACAAAACCAGTGAAAAGTGGTAGCTTTGAAAGAACAGTACGCGAAATTCCGGACGCAGAAGAACATGGCAACATGCTCCAACAAAAAATGACACCAGATATTATCGGAGCAGAGTGGGCTGTTTGGGGTGGTACGGACGGCTCTGAAGCCAATGTTAATCCTCACACAAATATCGGGGATTTCCGTTGGGTCAATTATAAAGTATCTTATGACTTTTTATTAGATACCCATACTCCAGAAGTAGAAGGCAGGGAGAATTATGCATTAATTGGTGTTCGCCAAGTAAAAGCTGACTGGTCTGATTCGCAGGCACCTTATAATGCACGGTTTTACAAAAATGGGAAGTACGAAATTTTGAAGCTTGGTGATGTAGTAGAAGAAGGAACAGTAGAAACATTTGATCATACCAAATGGCACAACTTATCATTCGAAGCAAAAGGGAATATGTTCACCCTTTATCTGGATAATGAAGAAATTGCCTCTTACACGGATGAGGATTCAACTGTCATGTCTGGTAGAGTGACGTTAGGCTCAGGTTACTACGAAACACTTATCGATAATTTGAAAATTGAGCCGATTAAGGGTTATGCCTATGAATCATGGAAACTGGATAATGCTCAAGGTAAAATTTACGAGACAGAAAAAGAAGCATTAAATAATGATGGTGAGTGGAATCCCATTGGATATGTAGGTGATTGGGAATATATCCAGGCAGGATATGCCCACTATAATCGTACACAAATGAGCGCATCAAGTGACTATCCGGTTTGGAATGGTATAACAGTGGAGCATACAGATACGACTAATGAGCAAGGAACAGTAAACAAGGTGTATTATTCCGGAGATTGGGGCTCCAATAGTCGAAATGCGTGGGGAAGTGATGGTGATTCTTTTGAGATTACTTTTAAAGGAAATGCGATCCGATTATATGGGGAAGCGAATCCTTCGAATGGGACGGCAGATATTTATTTAGACGGTGAACTTGTCGGTGAAGCGGATTATTTGAATAATAGTTCAATCGTGAAAAAGGTCTGGGAAGCGACAGATCTGGAAGAAACAGAACACACACTTAAAGTGGTTGCAAAAAAAGCTTATACAAGTTTTGTTCGAGCGGAAATAGAGACGGATGATCCGGTTGACTTTGAAACTGTGACAACTTTAGCTCCCAATGACTTTACTTCAATAACGGATGATTCAGAAATTGGAAATGAGGAAAATACAGTGTATGCTTACCGTGAGAATGGCAACGCCTGGGGAGCGAACAGCAATAATGCCTGGGCTGACTTTAATGATAACCCATATATTTTCATCAACTTTACAGGTACGGGAATTGATTATCTTGCAGGTACAGAAAATAAAACCACTTATCATGTGGAATTGGATGGCGAAAGTGTCGGTAATTTTGATGTAGAGGATGATGGAATCAGATATTCTGTCAGAGGATTAGAAGATAAAGCCCATACGTTAAAAGTTTCTTTAGGTGACAATGAAGCAAAAGAACAGTATATGGATTATCGCGGTGTCCATATTTACGGCACACCTGAAGAAAGTGAACACATGATATTATTTGACTTTAAAGGAACTGGCTTTAATCTGTTTGGTGCAACATCAGATGCACTTATAGATGTGTATATTGATGATCAGTTAGTAGATGAGGACTATCGTG
This sequence comes from Gracilibacillus xinjiangensis, assembly GCF_042651765.1. NCBI lineage: Bacteria > Bacillati > Bacillota > Bacilli > Caryophanales > Bacillaceae > Gracilibacillus > Gracilibacillus xinjiangensis. The sequence continues at coordinate 711,182 of NZ_JBHSDT010000004.1, forward strand.
TATATCCAAAGGGTGACAGACAAACCTCTTATCATATTCGAGGTCTGAAAAAGCAGAAACATTCAGCCAAAATAGTAGTAAAAGCTGGAAACTATGTGCTGGATGGGATTGATATTATTACAGGTGCCAGTCCAGCAGAAAAAAATAAGATGAAAGAAAAAGAAAAGGATAGAGACAAGGACAAAAGCAAAAAAGACAAGAACAAAGACAAAGATTTAGTGAAAGAAGCAGTAGCGGCGTTAAAGGTTTATAATATTGATGATGTCCGAGGTAATTTGACATTACCAACGGAAGGAGAGCACGAAACAACGATCACTTGGACTTCAGAGGATCCTTCGGTTATCACAACAACAGGTGAAGTGACACGCCCCCGACATGGTGAAGGCGACATAGAAGTAACATTAACAGCAACTTTAGAACTCAATGGGAAAAAAGAAACTAATGAATATATCGCAAAGGTAAAAGAAATGCCGCAACCGCTCGATTATCAAGGATATTTGTTTAGTTATTTTACGGGCGAAGGATTTGAAAATGGGGAACAAATTTATTTTGCCTTGAGTGAAGGAAATGACCCTCTTCACTGGCAACAGCTTAATAATGGGGAACCTGTCATCACTTCTGAATTAGGTGAAAAAGGGTTAAGAGATCCGTTTATTATTCGTTCTCCAGAAGGCGATAAATTTTACATGATTGCGACTGACTTAAAAATTCATGGGAATTGGGACTGGAATAGAGCGCAAACAGAAGGAAGCAGGTCAATCATGGTATGGGAGTCGACGGATCTTGTGAATTGGTCTGAACAACGATTGGTAGAGGTAGCACCAGTAGAGGCAGGAAACACATGGGCTCCCGAGATCTTTTATGATGATACGATCGGTAAGTATGTCGTATTCTGGGCATCCAAACTGTATGACAGTGAAGAAAATAGAAACTCAGGTGATAGTTATCAACGTATGATGTATACGACAACAAGAGACTTTCATACATTTAGTGAACCTGAAGTTTACCTCGATTATGGTTACTCGATTATTGATACAACCATGGTTGAACATAATGACAAGATTTATCGTTTTACAAAGGATGAACGAGTAAATAATAAAGAAACGTCCCCAAATGGTAAATTTATTTTCCAGGAAGCAGGAGATTCTGTACTTGCCCCTGATTTTGAAATGATTACAGAAGGAATTGGTAAAGGAACGATTAACCAAGGAGAAGGACCAGCAATATTTAAGTCCAATACAGAAGAAAAATGGTACTTATTTATTGACGAGTTTGGTGGCCAGGGCTATGTACCTTTTGAAACAACTGATTTAGATTCCGGGGAATGGACATTAGCCGAAGATTACGATTTACCTAGTCACCCACGTCATGGTACCGTTTTACCAATTACACAGGAAGAATATGCTGCATTACTGGAAAATGTACCTAGTGAAGCGGAAGAATAGAGTGACCTGATGGTATCACAAAATAGGCTGGGACATGACTAATAAAAAATGGATTCGGTCATCAATTTTGTTGACCGAGTCCATTTTTCTTTCCATGTGACGTTACAACTAATTCAATTATTACCAATTAATTTACCGCCACTGTCTAAATCTTTAGTATTAATAATTAGTTTGAAATGGGGATAGCTGTTATACCTTTTTTTGTTGTGCTCCTTTGTGCTGGATCAAGAAAACTCCATGATATTTTGTGCGATAAATATAATTGTTTTAGCAACAGCCCAGGGAAACGAGGGACGTATATGCAGAGAAGTGGTTAAATAATATTCCGGATGACTTTGCGATCTGCCGGCAAAGGGTGGAAAAAAGACTTGAGATAAAAATGTGGCGAAGGGCATTTCGAATTGGTTTTTTCTTCTCAAGACGCATGTAAGGTTTTTGGTAACGGAAAACGGAAGCATCGTGTTCAATAATAGGTGCGTGCAAATGGGGGATGCAAATGATGTCGATACAGAACCAGCATAAGCCAACCGGGGTGAACTTTTTTGTAACTAATCTTTCCTTTCGTGCATGTATCATGCTATCTGTTGCCAGGGAATATGATGCGTGCAAGAAAAGCACGAATGTTATATTATGGAAGGGACGGGTGGATTTTTATATCTTTTACTATTTATGTTTCTTGTGAATCTCACCATCTCACTTGTTTCACAGAGCTCGGGGAATTCGAATAGGTGATGATACTAGTTATGTCGTTCCCCCTGGGGATGCTGAGAAACCGTGGTGGGAGAAAGGGTGGGATAGTCTTCTGGAATTATGGAGAAGAAACATTTATGGAGGTTACGGCTTTTATAAATAGTTAGGAGAGATTGAAATGTCCGAAAACACTTGGAAGAAATTGCGTAGAGTAAGTAATGTTATAGGTTTTTTAATAATTGGAGTAATGCTTGTATTTTATTATGATAACCCATATGAAATAAAAACTACTCCAATAGGTATTGTCTTAATAGGAATACTTATTTTTTGTGCTGCATTCCTGATATTCGTTAACTATAGAGAAAAAACAGAAGGAGATGTTTATAAAGCCTTATGGTATACTGTCTGCTATATGATAGCGGCATATGCAGTGACCAGAGTTGTCGACAGATTTTTCTGATAGATAGGCAGATGATAAACTAGCTTTGTGAAAATTCTTAAAGCATTGGCTAATTATTTAAAGTGTTTTTATAAATAGTTAGGGGAATATAGTATGTCAGAAAAAACATGGAAAATACTAGATAGAATAGGTATGACTGTTGGTTTGTTTGCCGCTGCTGTGTTATTAATCTTTTTCGATACAGTAGGACAGATGAGGGGTACTACTGCAGGAAAATCTTTAATAGGAATAATATTATTTTGTGGTGCTTTTAGCTTTTTTGTTAAGTATAGAGAAAAAACAGGAGGTGTAACTCTAAAAACTTTTTGGTATACTGCATTGGCTTTGGCAGGGATTTTCATCGTTGTCCTAATTGTAAATAAAGTTTTCCATTAAGTACATATGATGAGCAAACGTTTAATGAAGCATTAAGGAAACACAATCGCCTGATAAAGCGTTTAGGAGTGGTTATTATCCCGCATAAATGGAACGTTGGAATTGTAAATAAATTCTCCATTCTCAGATAGAAAAGCCAGCCGCCCAACCTGCCTGTTCAAGGGGATGGCGGGCTTTTTCTTTATTTAGGAAAAAAATCAAACCCTAAAGAGGCGCGCCTTTTTACAAACTGTAACAAATATCAAAAAAAATCTACTATTATCTACTATTATCTTTCTATTTCAAGAAAATTATAGTAAAATTAAGTCAAATAATCTTTTTAAGGAAAAGAAAGGGAAAAGAATGCGATATTCAGAGAAATACGCTAATCTAGCAAACGAAGAAAAACGGACAACTATTTGGTTTTTATGGTTGTTTTACGCAATTTTCTTTCTTTATGATTTTTTCTATTACTATTTAACAGTCTACTTTACTGATAGCCTTTATAATGGAGAAAGAAGTAGCATTCCAGTCTACATAGTCTTACTAATTTTACTTCCGATTACCCTTTACTTGATTCGTACTGGAAAAACAAAAAAGGTAAAATACTTGCTTTTTATTGTTTTTACGACTGTGAATATTATTACAGAGATCATTTATTATTCGAATACTGATGCTGTATACAGAAGTGGAAATATATCGGAAATTGTTATTATTTTATTTTCTCCTATTTTTGTTAATATATTTTTCTTCTATTTGGTATCAGTCGGAACTTTAGTGAAATATCTTATTGTTGGGTTGTTTTTATGGGAGCCAGTAGCTATTTTGCCTGCTATCATTACGATAATTTTGGTTATAGTTGCCAGTATTATTCTTTACCGCTTTATAGCATATGTAAAGGCAATTGAAACTTCTTATGATAACCAACTGGAAGGAATTGTAAAAGGTGTTATTGCCACACTAGAACTGAAGGACCCATACACCAAAGGACATAGTGAGAGGGTTGCAGGTTATGCGAGGTTACTTGCCAATTCTACCAAGCGATTTAAAGCAGAAGAATTAAAGTTATATTATTATGCATGTCTTTTACACGATATTGGGAAAGTGCATATTCCGGATCATATTTTGACAAAAAAAGGCAGATTGACAGAAGAGGAATTTGAAATAATTAAGGAGCATCCGACTGTTGGAGCAAAAGCGGTTCAAAATGTGGAAGGAATTGCTGAATATATAGATGTGATAGAGCATCATCATGAACGATGGGATGGAAATGGTTATCCAGATCGTTTAAAAGGTGAGCAAATATCATTATTAACCAGGATTACTTCAGTGGCAGATGCTTTTGATGCTATGACATCTTCCAGATCTTATCGTGCAGCACTGCCATTAGAGGTTGCCTATCAACGAATTGTTGATGGTAGCGGGACCCAATTTGACCCTGTTATAGTTAAACAGTTTGTAGAAGTCTATCCAAAATGGGTCGAGTTTCATAATAAATATAATAGGAATAGAGGTGAAATAAATGAAAATCCGTAAATTAAAAAAGGTAAAAACAACTTGCTGGTGGTGCGCTTGGGGAAGTTGGAAATAAGTTAGCATAGGTAGTTTTCGGACTACCTCTTTTCTTTTTAGGAAAATAACCAGTAGGTGATAGAATGATCTCACAAAATTCTAATATAACCCTCTATCCTCTCACAATACGAGAGGATAAAAAACATTACATTGTAGAAGACACAACTTCTGGTGAATTTTTTGAAATGCCGGAGGTTTGTATCGATGCAATTAAATTAATAAATGATAGAATTCCATTAGACCAAATAGAAAAAACGCTTCAAGCAATTTATCCGGAAGAAGATGTCGATATTTCAGCATTTGCAGAGCAACTGCTTGATTTTGGATTGGTAAAAGAAATAGATGGCAATGAAGTAAAACATGAAAAAGCCGATACGACGCCACAAGGGTTCTCCTGGTTACCAGCAAAACTGGGGAAATTCTTTTTTCATCGTGGGTCTGTTTTCATTCTTTTCTTGGTTATATTTATCAATATTCTATATATTTTCATGCAACCAGAGTATATTCCAAACTATCAGGATATATTTATTTTTGATTCATTAGTTTTAAGTATACTATTTTTCATGTTTATTTCATTAATCATTATCCTTATCCATGAATTGGGCCATATTCTTGCACTAAGGGCACATAATCTCCCAACAAATTTAGGTATTTGCCATCGTCTTTACATTTTATTAGTTTTTGAAACAGATATGGCTACAGCTTGGAAATTGCCGCCAAAAGAGCGTAATCTCTTGTATTTGGGCGGAATATATTTTGACCAATGGATTCTGGCCATTGCACTGACATGTAAGTTCTTCCTGCCAATAGAAGGCACAATGTTGAATAGTATCTTATCGATTATTGTATTAGATATTTTTATCAAAACAATTTATCAATGCTGTTTTTACATGAAGACAGATTTGTATTACCTGTTTGAGAATCTGACAGGGTGTTATAATATTATGGAAAATAGCCAGCAGATACTTAGCAGATGGCTTCCTTTTATTAAAGGCAACAATCAGACAGAAGCCTTTAAAGAAGAAAAAGTATATGTTCGATTATATGCCATATTCTATGTAATTGGAGTATCCGTTACATTGGCTTTATTTATATTTTATGTAATACCGCAATTCCTTTATATTTTTTCCAAGCTTATACCTGCATTGGGGTCACCTTCTGGCAATCCATATTTCTGGGATGCTGTTCTGTTTATATTACCAACAATGATTATTATGGCAGTATTGGTATATTCCTGGATTAAATCTAACAGGAAGAAAGTTGATTGACAGATACAGGGGGAGGCTCTCGCGTCCCCCTAAGGAAGATGCCTTGTAGAGAAGTCTCTGCAGGGCATTTTTATTGTAACTTTGGAAAGGGATCGACAACAAATAAGTACTCTTCCTTCGAAACCTTTTCCAGTTCTGTTCGTCTAATGGGTTAAAGCCAACAGGAGGTGATCAAATGAGGAGAATCTTACCAACAATCGGCATATTTCTTTTTCTTACAGGTTGTGGGACAACTGAAAATTCACCTGCTGTGGGAGTAGAAGAACCTGTACAAATGCAACTGAATCATAAAGAGAATGGGATGAAGCTTTCAGCGGAAATAACAGTTGGTGAATCCATACATGTAGATGCTGTGCTTGAAAATACTAGTGATCAAACGATTCTCTATAATGGAAGATGCGGGATACCTTTTCGTATTTTTGTGGAAATGGATGGTTCCAATGCTGCGCTTAATAGCAATATTGAATCAACTGCTTGTGAAGATATCTTTGATCCAAATGACTTAGAGGAATTTCGGGCAGGTGAAACAATTGAAAGAGCGGTTACGTTTGCTAGGGAATTCACTTTTCCTGGTGTGAATAAAGAGAATCATTCCACTGCTCATAACGGAGATTATAAGGTGTATTTTTCGTTTCAGCCACATAATGTGGATCAAATTACAGCACAGTATCCGATTACATTGTTGGATAATGCAGAGCCAGACATGATAACAATAGAAGAAGCGAAAGCATTGGCGTTGGAGGATGAAAAAGTAACTCATTGGTATCAAGAACAACAGCAAGCTGGATTAAAAGTGGAAGCTGAAGAAGCCATTCTATCAACAGGAAGCTGGCATCTTCCATTCTATGCAAAGGGTGAGGAAATAGTTTACAGAATCGTAGTAGCTATCGATTTTCGATCTGGCAATATTACGGATTTCAATGTAGATGAGATAGACAGACAATTTTGGGAGGAGGCGGAAAGCACAAAAATGGAATAAAAATTGGAAAAGGGTGTCAGGGCGATTCAAATGAGTTTTTGAAAAGAAATGCCTAATAAAGAGGAACCTCTTTTGAGGCATTTTTTGTTTTGAAGGAAATTTATTACGGGATTATTCAAAAAACAAACGAATCAGGCTCAAGGCATTTGCAAACGGAATATTTCTTTAGCAAGCAGTTGTCATGATCATATATTAAGATAAAATAGATAGAGAACATAATCGCAAAAACACACTGCAAACTTTTTACATATTTTCTACTTCAATCAAAAGGATAGGATGTTTTTTTATGAAAAGTTTTCCTAAAGATATTCAATTTTGCTTCCCGTGGCGCAGTTATCAAAGAGAGGTATTACATCATCTGGATAAGCATTTAGAAAACCAGCACCTGCACCTTGTAGCACCGCCCGGTTCAGGAAAAACCGTTCTCGGATTAGAAGTTATTAAAAGACTAGATAAAGCCACATTAATTGTTGCACCGACGCTTGCAATACGCAATCAGTGGGCAGATCGCTTTACTGAGCTCTTTTTACAGCAAAACGAGCAGCCTGACTGGATCTCTACAGATATTAAAAAACCTTCCTTCTTAACGATTACAACATACCAAGGCTTATATGCATTATTTCATGATACATTACAGGCAACAGAAAATTCTGAACTTGACGATTTTGAGGATGAAGATATTCCGCTTGAGAATGAGGCGAAGCATGCTGCGATTGAGCGGCTTTTCCAGCAAAATTTCCAAACATTCGTATTAGATGAAGCCCATCATTTGCGCACAAACTGGTGGAAAACAACAATGCATGTTCGTAACCAGTTAGATAATCCCACAGTGATTGCCTTAACAGCAACACCGCCTTATGATGTCGGGAAAGCAGAATGGGATAAGTATATTGAACTGTGTGGTCCAATTGATGAAGAAATTGAAATAGCTGCCCTTGTAAAAGAAGGAGATCTCTGTCCCCATCAAGACTATGTCTGGATGTCGCCACTTACACCGAAGGAACAGGAACCTGTCGAGATCTTTCATAGGGAAGCAGAGAAAATCAGAACAGATTTATTGGAAAATCAAGCTTTCCAAGTACTAATCGAGAATCATCCATGGATCTTATCAGAAGAGGCCGTTGAGGAGAAACTGGCAAACTATCGATATTTTATTAGTATGATTGTTTATTTAAAGGAAATTGGCAGTTCATCATGGGAAAAACCATTTCAAATCATGGAAGAAAAAGCCTCAGAGCTTCCTTCCTTTGACTTGGAATGGGCTGAAGAATTGTTAAGTTTCTTATTATATCGTGATAAGCATTTGGATTCGAAAGAGGAGCCGTTAAAATCGATCAGAAAGCAATTATCATCGATCCGTGCAATCGAACGGCGAAGAGTAAAACTGATGGCAACAAGATCGATGCAAAGAACACTTTTACATAGTGTATCGAAATTGGATAGTATCGTGGAAATAGTCAAACTAGAGAAAAATTCGCAAAAGGATACCTTAAGGTTAGTCGTTTTGGCGGATTACATTTATAAAGATGACCTTCCGCAAAAAGAAGAAGAAAAAAAGCCGCTGATTCGATTAGGTGTTGTGCCGATTTTTGAAAAACTGCGCAGAAATGCTGCCGATCATTGTCGTTTAGGTGTTTTGACAGGATCTGTCGTTATTGTTCCTAATCGGGCTGTTTCATTACTTGAAAAATATCACTTACAATTTACTGCTAAAAAGCTGGAACATGATGAACGCTATAGCATGATTACATGGAGAGGCACATCAAGACAAGAAATGGTCAGAGTGATGACAGAGATATTTGCAAGCGGTGAAATTGATGTATTAGTCGGCACAACGGCATTATTAGGAGAAGGCTGGGATGCACCTAGTGTAAATACATTAATCCTTGCTTCCTATGTAGGCAGTTTTATGCTGACAAATCAAATGCGTGGTCGAGCTATCAGATCTGAGCAGGGAAATGAGCAGAAGGTAGCGAATATCTGGCACTTAGTTTGTGTGGATAAAAAAACGCATGATGGAGGTTATGATTACGAATCATTGACACGGCGTTTCCAATCGTTAACAGGCGTGGATGCAGAGCTCCCTGTTATTCAATCAGGCATTGATCGATTGCGAATAGCAAAACCGCCCTTCAAGCAGGAAGTGATTAATGAAACAAATGATACCATGTCAGAAAGAGCAGTGGATCGCGGGCGGTTATTTGAGAAATGGCAAGATGCTGTCCATAAAGGGGAAAAGAAAAGAGAAGAGATAGAAATAAGTGCCAAACAGCTGCCACCGATTTTTGTCTTTCGCAATACCCTGAAATCTCTGGTAATTATATGTCTGGCGATTTTTCTTAACATTTTATATGCGATAGGAGAATATGGCTATTATTATGAATCAATCGATGAAATACGTGCGGCATTAATATGGGGCCTCCTGTTTGGTGTCACGATATCCAGCCCATTCTGGTGGCGCGCATTGCGAATTTTCATATTCAATTCATCGATTGAGTCAAGGATGAAGCAGGTGAGTGAAGCGATCTATCAGACATTATTCGAAATCGGCTTATTGCAGACATCGTTAAAAGAGAACAAAATCATCATCAATAAAGGTGGGGAAGGCAGTCTGTATGGCTATTTGGAACAAGGCAGTACACAAGAACAAAAAGTCTTTCTCCAGGCAGTGCAGCAGCTGTTAGATCCAATTGATAACCCCAGATACTTACTCCATCGTCAGTCAGGTAAACACTTGTGGGTGCGACATGACTATCATGTCATACCTGAAGAAATTGGACGTAAGAAAGAATATATAGAAATCTTTATGAAAAAGTGGAATAAACGAGTCGGGAAAGCAGATGCCATTTTTACAAGAACACCGGAAGGACGCAAATTGCTGTTGAAAGCGAGAATGCGTGCAATGTCAGGTAAATTTGTTAAGCGGTCAGAGCGGAGGAGTGTGTGGAAATGACGTTTCCATGAACCTAATTGGATCTTTACATGAATGTAATTGATAAGGTGATTGGTATAGATTTATGCTAAGGTTCATTTTACATGACATGACCCTGCCTGAGAGTGAAGATTAATACTAAATGTAAGAAAGGCAGTGTAGGGATATGTACTTAAAGTGAGGATTAATACCAAATGTGAGTGAGGCAGGCAGAAGATTTGTCCTTGAACAGAGGATTAATACTAAATGTGAGTGAGGCAGGATGAAGATATGTAATTAAAGCAAGGATTGATACCAAATGTAAGCGAAGTTGGATGAAGATAAGTACATAAAGCGAAGAATACTAGTCAAGGAATAAGATATTAAATGGAACCTTACACTCTGGCCTGTCCAATTAAAGACCGGCTTCCCGGTCCTTCCATTATAATACAGCAGAGAAGGCTGAATAATAGAATAATAGGACGGTTAAAGCCAACAATACTGAGCAGAAGTGATGTTAAGAAACCTCCTTTATCTCTGGAAAGACACCGCTTACAAAAATATAGCAGGAACTTCCTGAAATTACAAGGAGTGAATGTGCATAAAAATGGTGCTATACACACAGTTGAGGGATCAATCGAGAATAAATTAATGGATTTTAGCAGGAATTTTAGCATTTCTCTAGAAATTAAATAGTAAAGGAATTCTTTCCATCTTTTAGAAGAAGGAGTGATATTCTATGATGAAAGAAGAGATTAAAGATCTTTTATATTCCCATCATATTTTACCGGTCTCCAATCAGAATTGGAAAAATATTGATATTTATTTGTGTGAAAATTCAACGAATAATGAATATTTATCAGCAAAGAGAAGAATTCAAGAAAAAATTCCTAAGAGAGCAAGCGGGATCTATATCATTTCCAATGAGGAAATGGTGCTATATATAGGAGAAAGTAAATGTAACATACGAGCTAGACTGGAAAGGCATTTAGATAAGATTTTTATCAGACAAGACCGACGGGCAGATTTTTTTAAAGTGGAAGAACATCAGGGGCGGCTTTCCATTTATTATTGGTCATTGCCGCAACACTTAATTGTTTATAGAAAGATAATAGAAGAATTAATGATCCTAGCCTTAGAACCTGAATATGTCAAGTGGAACATACAGAATAAAATGGTTGAAATACATGAGGCATTACGAAAAAATAAATATTCTATCTAATCAGATTAAATGGAAAGCAAGAATAGGGAACCTATGCGAAAAATTCTCATCTGCCTCCATGTTTATTGATGACATTATGTAATGCGAATCGCCGATATTATAAGGGCATCCCCCTACTTTCTTTACTATGAAGGAGTATTTTATGAAGAGAAGATGGATAAACATCAAATACGCATGGAGGACTTGCGAGCAGAGGTCCGGAAACAAGGGATGAGTTCATTCCTTTTTGATTTGACAGAGAGTTTTGCCACCAAAAATTGCAGGAAAGTAAGCATAAACAGGATAACTGCCCCTTCTGCAAGTGAGACTGAGTTACTTGTAAGGATACTTGATAAAGTGGCACCATATGTAATGGTGATGATAAAATCGAACAAATTTACTTGAGTAAGGGTACGTTTACCGAATAATCTTAATAGTAAAACAAGGAAGGGATATGCCAATAGACACATAAGGAACGCCCGTACGAGACTTTTCGTGTTATTAAATAAAAGGGTATCAAGCATACATAAACTCCTTTCCGGGACATTCTTCATGAACTCATCTTCTATCCAAATACCCGATAAGCGAAAAATTAAAACAGCAGGAAAGCACATGCCTCATTACGCAAGTATTCTTAAAGGCAGAATCCTCTCCGTAACTCCACACTCCTTCACGTTTAGAAACCCAAATAAAGGGAATTGTTTTATAAGGCAACATTAATCATCTACATCAAAGAAAAGAAAGGGTTGGATATCAAATGTATAACTACACAAGACACTATATTAATGGTGAATGGGTTGAATCTACAGGAAGTGAAACAATTGATGTCATCAATCCAGCAACAGAGGAAAAAATAGGTGAAATCAGTTCAGGGACCAAGGAAGATTTAGATAAAGCTGTCAAAGCAGCCAAAGAAGCATTCCCTTCTTTTTCTCAAACAACAAAAGAGGAACGTGTTCAATTATTGGATAATATAGTTAGTGAATATGAAAAAAGAAAAGATGATCTTATTAAAATCATCACGGAAGAGCTGGGTTCTCCCTTATCTTTTTCGGAAGAAGTACAATATGAAATGGGATTGAATCATTTTAAAGCAACCGCAAAAGTTCTTCGCGATTTTGAGTTTACAGAAGATAGAGGGGATTCCTATATTCAAAAAGACGCGATTGGTGTAGCAGGATTAATTACACCATGGAATTTTCCTACCAACCAGATTTGCACAAAATTAGCCAGTGCTTTAGCCTCTGGCAGTACGGTAGTATTTAAACCAGCATCCAAAACACCATTTGCTTCTATTCTTCTGGTAGAAATACTAGAGAAAGCCGGTGTACCAAAAGGTGTGGTTAACTTGGTTAATGGTAGCGGATCGATAATTGGAGATGGAATCAGTTCACATCCGGATATTGATTTTGTATCTTTCACCGGATCAGGAAAAGTCGGTAAAAACATTATGCAAAATGCAGCAGAAGATATTAAAAAAGTGGCACTTGAGTTAGGTGGAAAATCTCCTATTGTGGTTCTGGAAGATGCGGATGTGGAAACAGCGGCCCGTACAGCGATTTCTAACATTGCTGGAAATACAGGACAGGTCTGCAGTGCAGGTACACGAACTTTTGTACCGAAAAACATGCATGATAAATTTGTGGATGCTGTGAAAAGGCTAGTGGATGAATATCCTATTGGGGATCCCCAAGATAAGAACACATTTATGGGACCACAGGTAGCCAAAGATCAGTGGGAAACAGTTCAAGATTATATCCAAAAAGGGATAGACAGTGGAGCTGATTTAATTGTCGGCGGAAAAGGAAAACCAGAGGGATTAGACACTGGCTATTATTCCCGAATTACGATGTTTACGAATGTAGATCATGATAGTCAGATTGCGCAGGAAGAAATATTTGGTCCTGTGATGACTGTGTTCACCTATGAGACGATTGAAGAAGCGATCGAACTTGCGAATGATGTCATTTATGGACTTGCTGGCTATGTTGTCGGGGAAGACCCGGAAAAATTAGCTAAAGTAGCAAAAAGTATTCGTGCCGGAAGAATTGTTATTAACAATACTGATCCAGACTTTACCGCACCTTTCGGCGGATTTAAGCAATCAGGTATTGGCCGTGAATGGGGAGACTATGGTATTGAAGAGTTTTTAGAGCCGAAGACGATTTTAGGTTTGCCTAGATAGAGGGTATTTGATTAGAATGGGTGTATGGATTATTTGCACAGTAAGTTTTACAATTACTGTGCGAACTCTGTACACCCAAATTTTTGCTTAAGAAATCTGTATGAAAAATCATATAGGCTATGGATTATACTTCAGCTTGTTAAACGTACTAGAAGTGTCCTTAAAAAGATGATGAGTGGTCTGAGATGAAGCTTAGCAGTATAAACATAAAATCTTCTCTCTACTTGAAGAGATATGGAAGTAAAAGCAAAATAAATACCAAATCACCGTGCTCACTAACAGAGGTTTGGAAGTAAAAGCAGTATAAATACCAAATCACCGCACTCACATAGAAAGATTTGGAAGTAAAAGCAAAATAAACACCAAATCACGTGCTCACTAACAGAGATTTGGAAGTAAAAGCAGTATAAACACCAAATCACCGCACTCACATAGAGAGATTTGAAAGTAAAAGCAAAATAAATACCAAATCACCGCGCTCACATAGAGAGATTTGAAAGAAAAAGCAGTAAAAACACCAAATCACCGCGCTCACATAGAGAGATTTGAAAGTAAAAGCAAAATAAATACCAAATCATCGCACTAACTAACAGAGATTTGAAAGAAAAAGCAAAATAAACACCAAATCATCGCACTAACTAACAGAGATTTGGAAGTAAAAGCAAAATAAACACCAAATCATCGCACTCACATAGAGAGATTTGGAAGTAAAAGCAAAATAAACACCAAATCATCGCGCTAACTAACAGAGATTTGAAAGAAAAAGCAAAATAAACACCAAATCATCGCACTAACTAACAGAGATTTGAAAGTAAAAGCAAAATAAACACCAAATCATCGCACTCACTAACAAAGATTTGGAAGAAAAAGCAAAATAAACACGAAATCACCGCGCTCGCAACAGAGATTTGGATATATCCCACCTCCCACACCATTAGAGATTGGAAGAATAACATCACGTATTTAATAAAATGAGAGAGTATAGCATGGAATTCGACATCAAAGCCCCAAACATAAATCCCACAACAATAAAAAAAGACAGAGCATCTGCTCTATCTTTCAAAATCAATTCTCTCCATCTGATCCGAAATCATTAATTGTGCTTCTTTCGGTTTCGTTTCCGCGATTTTTACACCATTACGATAGGATGCAATCACTTCTGCCTGTTTGCGAATGGCATCATATTCATTCGTTGCATTTAAGATAATGAAATTCGCCGGCTTGCCAGTTTCTATACCGTACTGGTCTTGGATATTCAGGGTAACAGCACTATTATTCGTAATAAAATCAAATGAGTCAATAATTTGTTTATATCCCATTAAATGAGTTAAGTGAATTCCCATATGAAGTACTTGCAGCATGTTGCCAGTTCCTAATGGATACCATGGATCAAAGATATCATCATGGCCGAAGCATACATTTAAGCCAGCCTCGGACAATCCTTTCACTCGGGTAATCCCGCGGCGTTTCGGATAATCATCAAATCGGCCCTGCAAGTGGATATTCACTAACGGGTTTGCAACAAAATTGATTTCAGATAATCCAAGAATTTTCATTAATTTAGAAACATATGCCCCATTGTAAGAGTGCATTGCTGTTGTATGGCTTGCCGTTACTTTGTTGCCTAAACCGCGTTTATAGGCTTCAGCTGCAACCACCTCAACAAAGCGAGATTGTTCATCATCAATTTCATCACAGTGAATATCAACTAAGCGATCATATTTTTCAGCTAAATCAAACGCTATTTTCAACGATTCCACGCCATCTTCACGAGTAAATTCAAAGTGAGGAATACCGCCAACAACATCTGCTCCCATTTTTATTGCTTCTTCGACCAGCGCAGTCCCATTCGGAAAAGAAAGGTAGCCATCTTGTGGAAAAGCAACTAATTGAAGATCAACATAATCCTTCAATTCTTCTTTCACTTCTAATAAAGCTTTCATCGCTGTTAAGGAAGGATCACAGACATCTACATGTGTGCGGACATGCTGAATACCTTGAGCGATTTGCCACTTCAACGCTTTTGTTGCTCTTGTTTTGACATCATCTACTGTTAACGTTTTTTTTCGTTCTGCCCAAGTAGAAATGCCTTCAAATAATGTACCACTTTCATTCCATTTCGGCTCACCAGCTGTCAGTGTTGTATCAAGATGGCAATGTGGTTCAATAAAAGGGGCACTGACTAATTTCCCTTCGACATCAATTGCCCCTTCGACAGGCTGTGCTTTTTCTATCTTGGTAAAAATACCATTCTCAATATGAATAGTAAATCGTCCTTCTTGTTTTGCTAATGATGCGTTCTGAATAATCAAAACTTTATACCTCTTTTCCTAATTCCAAGCTTTTTTCTGTTGCGAACACTTTTTCTGAAAGAAGTGTTAATCCTACATATATCACACTAGCACCAATAATTCCATTCAAAGGCGGGATACCAGGTAAAAACTGTGCTGCAGCAAATCCGCCAACCCATGCGATAATTGCAGGCCAGCGAACCGCTTGGAAAGTCATTTCTTCTAATGCCGGATAGTTGGCTTTTCTTAAAATAAAGAAATCAGCTAATAAAATCGCACCAATTGGCGGGAGAGCCGCACCTAATAAAGTCAACCAGCCAACAAAATTGTTATAAAGCCACATCGCCAATATTGTTCCAACTAATCCATTGAAGATAACAAGCTTGCTTTTCTTAATTTTCGTGATGTTGGAAAACCCTAATCCTGATGCATAGAGTGAATTATCATTGGTCGTCCAAATATTCAGCCCTAACACAATAATTGCCGGAACAACTAATCCCTGGACAAACATTACTTCCGAAATGTCACCTAACCCTGTTGATATGGCACCAACTGCACCAAACAAAAACATTAATGAGTTTCCGATAAAGAAGGCGATCAGTGTTGTAATGACTGCTGTTTTTTTCGTTTTGGCAAAGCGGGCGAAATCTGGTGTTAGTGTACCACCACTAGCAAACGAGCCGACACAAATCGTTAATGCTGCTGCTAAGCCGATTGTTGCCTCAGGTTCATATGTGAATAAGCCTGACAAGCCGCCCATATCCTCTACTGCCATACCAACGGAAACACTTCCTAATACGGCAATGGCTGGTACTGCGATAAAACTCAGGATAGCTAATGCCTTCATGCCGAAAAATGCTGAGAATGTCATCACAATTCCTGATACAATAATTAATGTCATCATATCAATTCCTGTAACTTTATTAACAGGTACTGCGAACATTGCTAAGCCTACACCAAACCAGCCTACTTGAGTAGCACCTAATAAAAATGATGCCAAATAAGATCCTTTTTCACCGAACGCGTATCGTGCTAATAAATGAGTAGACAAACCTGTTTTTGCCGCTATATAAGCCAATCCACCAGTATATAAACCTAATATTAAGTTCCCAAGTAATACCATCCATAAGATTTCCTGCATCGAAAGACCAAGCCCTAATTCCCCGCCAGAAAGCATACTAGCTGAGAAGAATGCAAAACCTAACATGACAACAAACATCTTCCAAAAACCATTTCTATGTGATTGCGGTACTGCTTGCAATGAAAATTCTTTATCCATCTGTATTTCCCCCTTGTCTGTTTGGCTGGTACCTGTGTTGAGCAAGTTAACTCTATTGTAAGGTTGTTCGTTTACTTTCTCTAATAGGCTGTTAAATTATCTATCAACCAACACGATCGTCCAACAACAAAAAAAGCTTCTTGCCCAACTGACAAGAAGCTTTAGACAAAAGGGTGTCTATATGTGCATAAAGATGCCCCTTCTGAAATCCGTTTTCCTTGTCAGCCTCACGGGACTGAATTAAAGGTACCAATATTTAATTGAGGTTATTATCTCAAATAGGAGAGGAGTTTGTCAATATATTTTTAAGCGAGCAAAAAGGTGAGCTTCACATTACCAACTCATACCGAACTTATAAGCACGTGACTATCACGAAAAATTGGTTCTTTCTTTTACTGTGATACTGTTTCCTTTTATATCACCACTCTAAAACAGAACAAATGTTCTTGATGTTTGGAAAGGAATGGGTTATGATAGAAAGTGAAGCAAGGAAAGTAAATATTGCAGATGAAGGATATATAAGTTTGGAATGCAGATGGAAAGATAGGTAAGATACGAAATATAATCCCCGGTTTTTGGACGCTATAGAAAAGAACTGCAATCGGATAATTTATGGGAACAGCACTGTCTATAAAGCTTTACGTCTGGCAATATCAAATAATATTATTAATAATGTGGTTGTCAAGTTTTTGTATAGTTTTATCGGGTATATTGATAATGACTAAATATCTTTTTTAAAAATGTGTTCCACAAACTGATAGCGGAAATAATTCCAAAGAAGATACTGGAAAGGCTACTTACAGACACATACAATTTATGAAATTATTCTTGATAAGGCAGATTTTCCAACTTACCTTTCTATAGTTAACAGTCATGTTTTCCTGTAATATAAACGTTTCCTTTTTTTAGTGTGATTTATTAATTAGGGATGGTTTCCTTGCAATTAGTAGATATACCTGACTCCTTGATCCGGAAAGCATCGAGGAAGATGGATTTTTAGGAGGAATGACTATGGCTAAAATTATTACCATCACTTCTGGAAAAGGCGGTGTAGGAAAGACTACCATTACTGCGAACTTAGGTACAGCGCTGGCACTGCTAGGAAAACAAGTTTGTCTTATTGATGCTGATTTCGGTTTAAGTAATCTAGACATTCCGCTTGGATTAAGTAACAGAATAGTGTTTGATCTCTCTGATTATATGAATGAGCGCTGTGAATTACACCATGTAGAAATTAAAGATAAATATTTGCCAAATCTATCACTTATTCCTTGCAGTAAAAGTCATGGACATACCCATACGCCGGAAGCATTCAAGAATATTGTCGAAAATTTAGCAAACAGCTATGACTACGTACTAATAGATTCTCCAGCAGGGATCGAAAGTGGTTTTCAAAATGCAGCAAATGCTGCGGATGAAGCTATTGTCGTTGTGACTCCATATCTATCTTCCATACACGATGCGGACAGAGTGATTGGAATATTGGAAGACACCATGTCATTTTCCCCAAAAGTAATCTTAAATATGATAGAGGAAGATGAAAGGAAGGCCCAATCTTTAAAAATGGCCAGTAAAGAAAATATTATGAGCATTTTACAGTTAGAAGAATTAGGAGTTGTACTTAATGATTCAGAGGTTATCCGCTCTATTGAGAGAGGCTGCCCCATTGCCTTAAGCCCCCAAGAGGAAAATGGGTTGCGATTCCGCCACATTGCCCGGAATATTATAGCCGATCAATATGAGCCATATGTCCCTTTAAAACTGAAAAAGAAACGCAGCAGTATTTTCCCGTTTCAACAAAAACTGAGATGGATTAGCGGCAGGATGTAAGGCGGTTATACAGCGAACGTTAGAAAAACAGCCGCTTGGTTTGTTTACATGATACGTTTCTTAACCGTGCCCCCATAAGGTTATTTTGACCTTCCACACTCTTTGTATTATAATTTACACTATCTAAGATTACTTTTGGGGTGTGTATTGTGGGGGCAAGAGGCAGGAAAAAAGGAGCAGACGGTGAAAAAAGCAGAAAATTAATGCTGCAAATTGCCGCAGAGGAATTTGCAAAAAATGGATTTCATCATACCAAAATCAGTACAATCGTGAAGCGGGCAGGTGTTACTCAACCAGCATTTTATTTATACTTTCCTAGTAAGGAAGCGATTTTTCAGGAATTAATCGACCAGTTTATATATAAATTAGAAGAACTCATTGGAGACAGCAGGCTTGAATCAGATCTTACTTTTGATTCCTTACCTGAACGTATAGAAGAAGGATTAGGAGCGATTTTTACTTTCTTCAAACAGAACGAATATTTAACAAAAATAGCTTTTATTAATTCCGATTATGCATGCAAAATAAAGGAACAGCTTGCAACACAAATTGAAGAGAATTTACTTGTGGAGCAAAGTTATGGTTACTTTCGTTCCGATTTAGATATAAGGATTGCAGCTGAAATAGTAGTAAGTACGATGGAACGTCTAACAGTAACCCATTTATGGACAAATCAAAAAACCGACGAAGAAATTACCGAAGAGACAGTACAAATTATTTTAAATGGGCTTATCAAGAGAGAATAGATATGACTTCCCTTTAGACAAACCGAGTAGAGTATATAATGGGTGAAAAAACCAATAAACAACCAGGCGTAAGATTGAGTTCTTACGCTTGTTTTCGTTCACTTTTAATCGGTTAAAAGACATTTAAGATCCCTCCAAAAACCGGCTGAATGCCCCTCCGGCCACTATTGCTTACATGTAATAACCTATCTCAATCCATTCTTCTCTAGTTTTCTTAAAGAAAATATTAAACATATAAACTCAATGTGAAAACCTCATAATTAACAAAAATAGTGCAGAAAAGACTGGATGAGATCAACATCCAGTCCTTTTCAAATTCATCCCATACGTAAATAAACTGACTAATTCTCCTGATTTCCATTAACAAACTAGCTAAGTGTTTTTGAATATATGAAATTCTTATCCTTTCATATAAATAGCAGCACGTGTCTGTTTGAAGCCTGTCCGATATGATGAAGTCACCGCGGAATACTTGATAAGTACTTATCCATTAGGAGTATGGGAGAAAGTGCAATTTGAAGATGTGCTTCAGGAGAATGAACGAATCATTCATCACTTGATTCATAAATATCGGATTCGTGATCGGGAGGGGGATTTCTATCAAGAGGGATTGATTGCATTATGGGAAGCGGTGCAAACTTATGATGAATCGAGATCGAAACTGTCTACCCATATTTACAACTGCATTTCCAGCAGATTTCTGAACAAAATAAAGAAAGAAAATCGCGAGAAGGAACAGTTAAAAACATGGCTGATAAATATAAAGGCAGAGGATCTTCTCATAGAAGACAGGGATGAACTGGATAAACAGCTGTTGAGAGACATTCGCAAGGTCCTTTCCGATCGGCAATGGTGTTGGTTTTATCACTTTGTTTTACATGATCAACCCGCTCGGGATATAGCAAGACATTACTGTGTGACAGACCATGCCGTCAAAAGCTGGGCAAGAAGCGCTAGATCCAAAATTCAGCAGCTGTTAATCCAACAAGAATATGTATAAGGCATTATAGATAAAAAATAGAATGATAGATCCTTCTAGTGGATTATCTTTCCTGATTTTGAACCAATTTAACCCATATGAAATTATAATAGGTAAATTAGCAGCGAAGTGTTGACAATTTGTCAACACTTCGCTATCTTTAATGTGGTAGATAGCAGACGAAGAAAGGCTTTTAGATAAAGAGGTGAGTCCCGTGTCAGAGTTAAATATTGCTATTATTAAAGAAAAGTTACAAGAGCAAAATAAAAGCATACGTCAATTAGCGAAAGAAACAGACATTAATGTTTCTACAATATCAAGAATTTTTAATGGAAAGAGAAAAGCGACATTAGATCATTTAAAAAGAATTTCTCATGCACTTCAGATTCCCTTATCAGATCTAATGGATTCAGAAGAGTATGGGGAAGACATTTCCTCTACTTTCCAACATGTTCGTTCCATTATCAAAACTATGCAGATACCTGTTGAGAATTTCACATTAGCTGCATTAAAAAATAATTTGCAAGAATACCAGACAGAGAGTGCCAAAGCAAAGGGAAGGGAAACTATTCTTAATAGTTTTCACACAAAACTCTCAGAGCTGGGCGGTAAAGGTCCACTTATACAACAATTAAAGAGAATGTTTACATTATTTAAAGAACAGAACGCAACGAAGAAGGAACTATTATTGATTGGCAGTGCACTATTTTACTTTATTGCCTCAGTGGATATGATTCCAGACTATCTATTTCCCGTTGGATTTCTAGACGATGCTTTAGTTATTCAATATGTCACGCAATCTTTGAATATGAAGCAGTGAGATAATCCATGTTCAGGAAAAGTTCGATTGATGTCATTTTAATGTTAATTCTCTTAGGATTGTTTATTGTCAGTGTGATTGCAGTATATAGTGGAACTGGTCAGTATACGGATGGGCAGTCCTTCTATTTCGCCAGTCGCCAGCTGATTTGGTATATCATCAGTCTCGTCATTATGATTGCTGTTACACAATTTGAATATGACCTGCTGGAAAGATTGGCCCTGTATTTATACATGTCTGGCATAATGATGCTTGTTTATGTCCAATTTTTTGGGAAATATATGAATGGTTCTCAGCGTTGGATTGACCTCGGCTTTATGGATTTACAGCCGTCTGAGTTTATGAAAATTTTTATCGTAATCTATTTAGCTGCCATTTATAAAAAAAATGGTGCAGAGAAACTCTCATTTATGAAAAGCATTCCTGTTGTTTTGAAAACACTATTAATCACAATTATTCCGTTCGTCTTTATTTTAAAACAGCCTGATTTAGGTTCTGCTCTCTTAATTGCAGTATCTGCTTTAGGTTTATTATTATTAACAAACATCAGCTCCAGAATGAATATGATTCTCTTGGCTGTCATATCAGTGGGTACTGGTTTTCTACTCTATTTGTTTAAGTACCACCAAGAGATAGTTTCGCTTGTCTTTAAGCCGCATCAATTAGGCCGTATTTACAGTTGGATTAATCCATCCGAGTATTCGATGGATTATGGTTACCAGCTAAAACAGGCAATTCTCGGCATTGGTGCAGGTCAATTAACTGGTTCCGGATTCAATCAGGGGTTTCAAGTGCAAAGTGGACGTGTACCTGAAGCACATACAGATTTTGTGTTTGCAGTTATTGGTGAAGAATTCGGATTCATTGGCGCGAGCTTACTAATTCTCTTGTACTTTCTGTTAATTTCCCGGATTATCACGATAGGACTGAGAGCCGACAATCTATTTGGTACATATATTTGTGCAGGGATTACTATATTAATTGCTTTCCAAGTATTCCAGAATGTTGGCATGACAATAGGGTTGATGCCGGTAACAGGTATAGCACTGCCATTTATAAGCTATGGCGGAAGTGCCCTAGTGACTAATATGTTCGCAATGGGACTCGTACATAGTATAAGCGCAAGATCAAAAGGTTATATGTTTTCTTCTGAGTAGGTATAAGAAGATAGAAAGGAGTCAGACTTGCGATTTTTTAAACGAATAGACCTTTCCTTATTAATCGGGTTAGCTTTTTTTATTTCATTTGGCATTATGATGGTTTACAGTGCCAGTTTCCCATATGCAACTATCAGGTTTGAAGATACAGAATACTATTTTCACCGGCAGTTATTCTGGGCAGGTCTTGGCTTCCTGCTTCTCATCTTAGCAATGATAATCCCATATAAAGTTTACAGAAAGTTAGTTCCGATCTTAATTATGTTAACAATGATCCTGTTATTCCTTGTATTAGTACCTCATGTTGGGGTAGAACGTAACTTCTCAACAAGATGGATATCAATTGGAGGAATATTATTTCAGCCTGTTGAACTGGCAAAAGTAACAATGTTGATATATTTCGCCTATTTTTATAGTCGGAAGGAAGAATATATCGATAATTTCAAAAAAGGAGTCGCACCACCATTAATTATTTTGGCAATTGTCTTTGCATTGATACTGAAACAGCCTGATTTAGGCTCATCCATCTTAATTGTGTTTTCTTGCGGGATGATCTTATTTTTTACAAAAATACCATTCCGTCATTTGTTTCTATTAATGATGACGGCGGTCATAGGGGTTTTATTTTTTGCCATTACATCACCATACAGGCTGGAGAGAATTACATCATTTATCGCTCCTTTTGATGATATGGAAGACTCAGGTTATCAATTAATCAACTCTTATATTTCAATAAGTACTGGTGGTATCACAGGCTTAGGTTTAGGCAATAGTGTTCAAAAATTAGGTTATTTACCGGAAGCACATACTGACTTTATCATGTCTATCATTGCAGAAGAATTAGGTTTTATAGGCGTATTGCTTGTCATAGGCTTTTATTTCTTCTTTTTCACTAGAGGATTGCTTATTGCAAGGAGGGCAGCAGATTCATTTGGGAAATTGTTAGCATTTGGTATTACCTTTCAAATTATCACACAGGCTTTCATTAATTTGGGAGCGGTGTTAGGATTTTTACCGATAACAGGTATTCCATTACCATTTGTCAGTTATGGCGGTTCATCCTTAGTTATTATGATGATATCTGCAGGGATACTGCTGAATATCTCTTATCGAAAAGTACCATAAAATAAGAGAAAGACTCTGCGAAGTATTCCGTTAAAATGATTATCCAGATTTTAGCCTTTCCATTCATTAATTGGCAGTTTATTGCATAGAATTCACGAATAATTTGCTTAAAGTATGATACTGTATGCTAGCATAATCTTACTATCACTATTTGTATCTTAGAGGACCAAATAGAATGAATGGAGAGGTGAAGGGTGTGAAGACAGTTTTAATTACAGGGGCAAACAGTGGTTTCGGCCTGTTAACCGCAATTGAATTACTAAAAAAGGGTCATCACGTCATTGCGACAATGCGTAATATAGTGAATAAAGATGAACTCATTGAAGAGGCAGAAAAACTAGGCGCCTATGATAGATTATCAGTCTATCAACTGGATGTGACAAACTTAGCAGAAATTCAATTAGTCAAAGCCAATATAGAGAGCTGCTACGGGAAATTAGATGTTTTAATAAACAATGCTGGATACTGCCAAGGTGGCTTTGTCTCAGATCTCGCTCTCGAAGAGTGGCAGAACCAGTTTGATGTGAATGTTCATGGGGTTCTTCGCGTAACCAGTGAAATGCTCCCATTACTTCAAAGACCAGTTAAAGCAAATATAATTAATATTAGTAGTGTTAGCGGCATGATAGGTTTTCCTGGACTTTCTGCCTATTGCTCCTCCAAGTTTGCCTTAGAAGGCTTTAGTGAAAGCTTGAGATTGGAATTATTACAGGAAAATATTTTTGTATCATTGATTGAGCCTGGATCTTATCAAACGAAGATATGGGAAAAGAGCCTTTCCAGTATCGATACAGACGAAATGGATACCGATTTAAAGCAAGCAGTATTATCTTATGCGAAGAAATCTGCCCATTCCAGCCCTGACCCGATAGAAGTGGCACGATTGATTTCCAGAATTTGCGATAAGGAAAAAGTTAAATTCCGCTACCCGATTGGGAAAGGGTCCAAATTGTTATCAACAGCCAAGCGGCTGTTACCATGGAGTTTGTTAGAAAAACTGATCCTCCGGAATTTATAGAATAGAGACATTTGATATGATTCGAGCAGCTAGTAAACCTATCCGCAAAGAATAGGAAAAAGCCAGAACTCTAGAGGAAGTTCTGGCTTTTTCTCATATTCTTCAAACTCTATCGTACGAGTAGTCCCATCACAAGATGCTCTTTCCAATTCGTGTTTTCCGGTTTCACGGTTCGCCAAGTGATTTTGTCAATTTCTAATGGTGTGGTAAATGGTGTGTTGTTCCGAAATTGCTCAAAATTATTATATGCTACAATTTGTCCTTCGTTTAAACCTGTAACTATTTCAATTAAGCTCGCAGACTCGATCCCTTTTTCGATCACTTGTTTTTGGAGGATGCCATTTTCATTCATGATCCAAATAGAATGGTTATCGACTTTTTCTTCTGAAAGAACCACTGCATTTAATGATTCTTTAAGGGTGATGGCAAGATCCACGTGATAACCTGGAAGCAGATCTACTGTAGTGTCCTCTACTTCCTCTACTTCCTCAACTTCCACTTCTTCTTCCACTTCTTCTTCCATAAATTCAATTTCAAGCGGATAGACACTTTTTCTGTTTAACTCAATTGATTGAGGTGTTTCATGGACTTTTGAAACAGAGCCTGACCATATATCTGGAGTTTCTTCTGAGATTATATCTGCTTCCATTCCTTCCGTCACTAGTGTCCGCTCTTCTTCTGATAACTCACTTTTAACATATAAATCATCATTTATTATGGTGATAAACGGATCTTCCAATGTATAAAGCAGTTGACTGACAACACCATCATAAGGACTAGTTACAGTAATCGTATCACCAGTGTCCTGTAATTCATCTAACTGGTTCTGTAAACTAGTCAGTTCTGCCTCTTTTTGTGCTAATTCTTTCTCTTTCTCTAATATAAATTGCTGTTTTTGCAATTGTGAGTCAATACCTTCATTTGCTGGTAAGTCTAATTCATATTCATCATCATTGACTGAAAATCTGGATGAAGTATTTCTGCTGCTTGGGATAGAATAACTTTGCATTTGCTGAATAATATTTTCAAGTGCCATAATTTCTTCGTTTATTTTCACTATATTATTATTAATCATATCCCATGTGGTATTATAGTCATTGACAGTATACGTATATAGTGGATCACCTTCATTAATCCGGTCACCTTGTTCTATAACGAATTCTTGAAAACTGCCAATTGATTTATCGAAGTACAGCTTATTCTCCTCAGCTGAGACTATTCCGTCTTTTTCGAGTTGTTCTCTCATATCCATTGTAGTAGTCTGGGTCCATTCCTTCACATGTGAAACCCGGTCAATTTTCCCATCTTCATCTAAGACTAGTAAGGTTATATTTATTAGAATAAAGAGCAGAATCCCTGTTATTATAACTTTTTTCTTTTCCATTAATTAAACCACCCATCCATTAGCATGGTATCAAAGAAGGACAATAGTGTAACAATCACATAACCGATAAGATGAAGGGCAATGACAGCAATCCAAACTTTATATTTCTCCATAATCGATAACTTCAGGATAAATTTTACCTGGAAGAAAAGAATCCAGATCTGAAATAATGAAATGGAACCAAAGAATGTTTGAATCCATGTTATTTCAGTGAAATAGGAAGCGATGATCCCAAATGAAAATGGCGAAACATACCAATCCAGCCCCATATATGTATAGAGTGGAATCCATATGATTCTTTCCATTAACATGACAAAGAACACAACTTGCTGCATCACTAATATCATCCGGTAAGGAAGTTCTGTTACTAAATAGAAATAGTAACTGACTAGAAAAAGGATGATTACTGAAAAAAGCAGACCAAACAGGGCTCTTCCAATGACAAACCAAAATTTATCCGCATTATACAGGGAATTCGGAATATCTGTTATGGAAGAAGACAGGAGATTAGACCCCATGCCAAGGCCAGCCATCCATCCGTAAATTAGAAAACTAGCTGCAATCAAGAGAATCATAGTCTTCCATATGTTGCTGATATGTTCAGCATGTTTGATTCTTTCTAATTGCTTGTTTGGTGAAAATATCCATTCAATTAGTGTATTTCTTTTCATCTTCTCCATCCTTTAATTTACAATGTCATAAGTAATATTGTAATAGAATTTATTGAAACTGTCATACTATATCATAAAAAAATTGATAATATTTGATATCATTTGTATTTTAGTGGTAAATAATATAGAGAGACAGTAGAGGAGGGAAGCTTGTGAACAAAGCAATTGTTATATTAAATCCAAGCTCAGGCTCAAAAGAAAGTGTTAAATATAAAGAAATGATAGAACAGATATTAATGACAAACAATTATCAGTTTAAGATTAGACGAACGGAAAAAGAAAACGATGCTCGAAGATTTGCTGAGGAGGCATCTGGGGAAGGGATTGATTTATTAGTGGTCATGGGTGGTGATGGTACGATAAATGAAGTCATCAACGGGTTAGTGAACAAAGCTCATCGGCCATTATTGCAAGTGATCCCATTAGGCACTGTTAATAATTTTGCCCGTGCAGTTGGTGTTCCATTGCAGGTGGAAGATGCTTTGCAACTTATAGAGAATGGTACAACGATGCAAGTGGATATAGGGGAAGTAAATCAGCAATATTTCAGCAATCTAGTGAATATTGGTGCAATAGCGGAAGCTACGTATCAAGTCACACCAGAGCAAAAATCAAAATTAGGGTCATTGGCATATTTCTTCGAAGGTTTAAAGAAATTCAGAGAGAAGGATGTATTTCCTGTCACGATTGAAACTGCCGAAATTACTGTGGAAACAGAGGCAATGCTTGTTCTCATTGCTGTCACGGATACATTTGCCAGCTGGAAAAATATATTGAAAGAGGCAGAGGTTGATGATGGTTTTCTACATATTTTCGCCATCAAGCAATTAACCAATTTTGAAGGTGTGGCAATGCTGACAAGAATGATGAATGGTTCGCTGAAAGATCAAGAGCAGGTAGAGTATTTTAAAGTGAAAAAGGCGAGTATTTACACAGAAGAAACAAAGGTCGCTAACGTGGATGGGGACGAGGGCGCTGCCACTCCTTTACATTTATCCATACTGCCGGGGCATTTACATGTTTTAACGAGTGAAAGATAAATAGTTAATATTTACCCTTTAACCCTAATATGCCAAAAAAATTAATCTTTCCCAATTTTGCAGAGGAAATTTATAGAAATTTATAGTATACTAGAATCGTACGAAAACTTTTCTAGGAGGAGATTTTTTGAAGCGTTTAGTAATTAGTATGATGCTGGCTGCTTGTCTGTTTATGGTAGTTTCGCCATTCCAAGCGTTAGCCGGAGAAAAAGAAGTGACAGTAGTATTTAATAATGAGGAAGTTGACTTTGAAGTAGCTCCTTTTATCCAGGAAGATCGAGTACTGGTACCAGTACGTAATATCTTTGAAAAACTTGGTTTGGAAATTACTTGGAATGCCAAAACCAAAACAGCTACTCTAGTAAAAGATGAGACTACAATGGAAATGACAATTGATGCAACTTCTGTTGTATTAAATGGTGAGACTGTTAAAATTGATGCACCTCTTTCAATTAAGAATGCTAGAATGTTTGTACCATTAAGTTTTGTTGGGGAAAATGCAGGAGCAGATGTAGCATGGGATCATGAAAGCAAAACAGTAACCATTACAGCTGAAGAAGATGAAATCGATGCAGCTACAAAAGCGTTTTTAGAAAAATTGTTAGAAGTTGAATTAAATAGTTTCTCTGCAGATATGAAACTTGACCAGACAATGACAATGATGGGTGAAGAAATCAGCATGAATATGGATATTCAAATGGATGCAGTACTTGATCCATTCGGAATGTATCAGGCAATGTCTATGTCCATGGAACAACTTGGTGAAACGATCAAAACTGAGTCTTACATGACGGAGCAAGGATATTATGAATATGATTCATTTTCAGATCAATGGGTTAAGTATGAGGATGAGTTAGCAGAAGAATTTGCAAATCTTGGTGATTTCCAATTAGATCCAACTGCACAGTTTGAATTAATGAAACGTTTCTACGACAAAGTTGAAGTTGTTGAAAATGATGATACTTATGAATTACACATCAGTGTTTCCGGGGACGGATTCGAAGATTTATTAAATGAAATCCTTAGCCTTCCTGAGTTAGGTTTAGGAGAGAATACGGAAGACCTGGAAGAAATGTTCGGAGAATTAGATATCACAATTAATCAAATGGACATTGTATCTGTATTAGACAAAGAAACGCTTTATCCTGTATCTGATAAAATGAATACAGACATGGTCATTAGTGTTGAAGGTGAAGAAATTAAGATTGTTCAAAGCATGGAAAATACTTATTCTAACGTAAATGAAATTGAGAAAATTACTATTCCACAAGAAGTTATTGATAATGCTATTCCTTTTGAAGAAGCATACGGTGATTTCGAAGATTTTGAATTAGAAGAAGCTATGTAATAGAATGAAAAGCATTGCTGCATTGCAGCAATGTTTTTTTTTGGATGGAAAATTATCTGAATAAAGCTCTTATGAGTTCCTCTTTTTAACTTCCATTTAGCAATTTGACAACAAATCTTAAAGAAACCAGCTAATTATATAATAAAGTCTGTTATATTAGTAATATCACGGTAATATATTTGTAATATTAGGGTAATATAATAATAGAATAAGAGTTAAAGAGGTGGACATAATGTCTAATGGATTACAAAAAGGAATAATTGTTATCCTATTATTATTTTGTTTGTTACCAACCGAAAATATAGCAGCAGTGGAATTGGATTTTTTAAGTAAAGAGGAAATTAAGAAAATGGGGCAAGAAGTAGAGAAGATCCAAATAAGGAAAACACATGAGGAAGCACCAAGTATATCTTACCCTTATCAACTAGGTAAGGTTGATGAAAGCTTATTACACCAAGCCATACAAGGGACGAACTTTGTCCGGAGGCTGGCCGGTTTGCCAGGGGATGTTATTATTAATCAGGACTTAAATGATTTGGCACAACACGGTGCATTATTACTGGCAGCATCACAGGATTTCTCGCATAATCCAAAAAGACCTGCTGATATGGATGAGGAACTATATAAGAAAGGCTATCAATCTACTTCCAGCAGTAATATATCTTATGGAAGAGATAATTTATGGGCTAATATAAGAGATGGTTATATGCCGGACACTGGGCATAATATCGATGAAGTTGGACACCGTCGCTGGATTTTAAATCCACCATTGCAAAAGACAGGCTTTGGATTAGTTGCAGGAAATGGAACAATGCAAGTGTTTGATCAAAGTCGTCAAGAACAGGTGGAATATGATTATATTGCATGGCCTGTCTCCAGCTTCCCATCTGAAATCTTCAAAGGGGACCACCCGTGGTCTGTTTCTTTAAATCCGGATAAATATCAGGCACCTGACGTAAACGACGTGCAAGTTGTATTAGCAAGAGAATATGATAATAAACAATGGGTTTTTGATCATGAGGACAATAATATTAGCAGCATGAATAATTACTTTACGGTTGATAATCAGAATTTCGGAATAAACAATGCGATTATTTTCCGTCCTAAAGGCATTTCCCGTTATGTTGGGAAATATAAAGTGAAGATTACAGGGATCAGGAATTTAAATGGGGAACCAGTTCCTGTAGAATATGAAGTTGACTTCTTTTCGATGGATAATTACTTCTCAAAAGGGGAGAAAGAGCTGATTAAAATAGGTATTATCTTAGAGTCTGATTATGCCTACCTGTTTAATCAAGAGGACCAGATAGAATTATATCATGATAGACCGTTTATTTATCGGAATCATACAATGGTTCCCCTAAGGTTAATTACTGAATATTTAAAGATGAACGTAAGTTGGGATCAAGAAAGTGGAGAGATTGAGATTACTGAGGGCAATACAATTATAAAACTGCAAGCAAATTCGGAACAGGCATTTATTAATGATCAACTCTATCATCTTGATGTGGAGCCACAAATTATTAATGGGGTTACATTTGTCCCGGTTCGATTTATTTCTGAAGGGTTAGGAGCAAAAGTGGACTGGAATCATAAGGAAAATAAAGTTACAATTAGTCGTATCTATACGCACTAAATAAAAAATATGAAGATAAATCTCTTCCTGTTAGAAAAAGGGGGGAGATTTTTTTATTTTACAGGGATAAGTACCTAATTTATCCAAAATATTAAAATAAATCTATTATTTGAAGGCTAATAGGTTTATAATATGAGAGGATGACAACATAAGAAGGAGAGTTATGAAGTGAAGCAACTGGGGAAAAAAATTTTAAGTAGTTTAGTAGTTTTAGTTGTCTTAGTATTAGTGTTTGAGCCAATGGTTAGGGTAGATGCCGCCTATATTAAAGAACAATTCTCGGTATCTGAAGGTATTACCTATAAAGACTATCGTTTATCAGATAATCGTTACAACCAGGCTGTCCGTGTGATGGGAATCTATTTGCCAAATAAATACGCACATATTGATGTTGGGGTGCCAGTCGCGCTGAATGCATTGGAACGGACCACTTCACAGGCGAGACGTCACACGACACAAGGACATGCTGTTGTAGGCGCAATTAATGCATCCTTTTTCCACTTAGGTACTGCAATGAACCTTGTATCAAAGGATAATAGATTGATCCATGCTGGTGAAATATTCCCGGGATCTGATAAATATGTAAATCAGCCGATTGCTTTTGGTGTGAATAGCAGCGGGAAAGGGATTATCGACTATTACAATATCGATATGACCTATACCCATAATGGAAGTACATATGAGATATCGAGTACAAACAAAATAAGGTATGAAAATGAAACGATTTTGTACACATCCGATTATACTAGCAGCTATACCGATACGAATCAATATGGAAGGGAAATTGTCGTTACATTACCTTCGAAACCTAGCTATGAATTCGGATCAACTGTTACGGGACAAGTATCAAAGGTCCGTGCATTCGGTGATCAAACGAAAACGGAAATTCCGAAAAATGGATTTGTTATTTCAGGTATTGGTAAAGGAAGAGACGATTTAGAGAATATTAAGGTCGGAGATTCTATTACATTATCAGTTGATGTGGACAGTAAATGGAAGAATTCGCAGTTTATGTTAGCCAGTGGTCCGTTACTAGTGAAAAACGGCAAAGTTTCCATGACAATGGACCCGAATAGTGCGAATGCAAGAACAAGAGCGCCAAGAACAGCAGTAGCTATCAGTAAAAATGGTGATAGAGTATATTATGTCACCGTTGATGGTCGTCAGAGCGGCTACAGTAATGGAATGAGCTTACGGGAATTTGCAAATTATCTGGTTGATTTAGGTGTCGATACAGCATTGAACCTTGATGGCGGGGGTTCTACAACAATGGCTGTAAGATATCCAGGCAAACAATATGCAACATTAGCTAATTCACCTTCTGATGGGTATGAAAGAGCTGTATCTACAACGTTACTTGCAATTTCTACAGCACCACCGTCCACCTTTAGTGATGTAAGACATGATTTCTGGGCATATACGCAGATTGAGAGTCTTGTAGGCAATGGAACCATATCAGGATATCCTGACGGAACATTCCGTCCAAATTTATCAATATCCAGGAGTCATGCAGCTGTTTTATTAGTAAATGAACTTAACTTAGATACTGAAAATGTAACAAATCCAGGATTTAGGGATGTAAAAACATCTGATAAGTATTATAAGTTTATAGCAGCAGCAGCAAATGCAGGTTTACTAGAAGGTAAAGGGAATAATAAATTTGATAAAGATGCACAATTGACAAGAGCAGAAATGGCAGTTCTATTGCAGAAGGCATTTGAAATTCCAAGTGCAGATAAAAGTTATTTTCCAGATGTAAAAAGCAGTCATTGGGGATATGATTATATTAATGCCCTTGCGGCAAATGACTTAGCTGGTGGTTACACTGATGGAACTTACAGACCAGACAGACCTGTAACAAGAGCAGAATTTACCACATTTATATATCGTGCGAATAAGCAATAAAAAAAAAGAGGGGCAACCCTCTTTTTTTATTTACTCAATTTTATTACAACAACGTCGTCTTGCATCACGACCGATTCTTTTGATGGCCATGGTTCCATATTCTCGACTGTTTCACTGTTGCTGATTTCTTCTAGCTCTTCTGCTGAAACTGTGTTAAAACTTGATCCAAGGAAATTAGCAGAAAAATAAAAATAGTGGGCTCTCCCGCCTAGAAGCAGTTCTCCCATTGCGCCTGTCATGTTTGGTATACTATCCCGCACATTCGCTGAGCTAACTTCTGATTTAAAACGGAGTTTCCCAATCAGTGCAATTTTAGATGTTTCCCTGTCATACCCTTCTAACTGTTCAATACGATCAACTATTCGGTTTAATACGGCATAAGATTTTTCATATTTTAGGGAAGCATTAAAGTAAGCAATGTTGCTAATCACAGCAAAATTGAATATGATCAAACTGCTCACAATAACCGTACTCCAACCAATGGCTTTTATGGAAAAGACAGGCTTATTCAGCCGATCATAAATGATAACAGGCAACAAGTAGACCGCCGAATGACCCATGACCATTAACATATGATAGTCTACACTAGGTGAAACAAAAAATAAGCTGTATGCAAAGATTGGGGTCAAGAAAATACTTACGGCAATAAAGACCAGCTTGATAGGTGATCTGTACACTTTATTCTGAACAATAGTGATGACTATACCGATAACAATAATAATAAGGAAGACGAGATTTAGAATCTCCCATAAATTAACCGGCGCATCCGAAATAAACCCATTAAAGAAAAATTCCTTGTTCTCTTCGTAAATTTCCAGTAGCTTTTCTTTTATATTTCCTGATCCTTGTCCAATTTCATCTAATCCCTGATAGGACGTAATATCACCACTGAAGAATTTCTGGTAGGATATAAAAGTGATGGCATACAGCCCCATACCGCCAACGGTCATCATAATAAAATGAACTAGTTTTATTATGATTGAACTTAGTTTATCCTGTTGTTTTAATAATTCTGTAATAAACCAGATGGAGGCAATTGTCAGCACAATGGTTAAATTAGCTTGGTATACACCTACACTTAGATAGAAAACAAGTGCTCCTGGGATAAATCCAAATCTATATTTTTTCGTGATTACCAATGCTAGAAGTGCTGCCAGAATACTTAGAATATATCCATCAGCTGTAAACATATAGGTGAAAGTAGCAGCAACTGTAGGGAATGTTACCAAAATTCCGGCACATAAAATAATGGATAGCTTTTTCTTCAATTGAAAGAGTTCGGTAATACAAACAGCACTAAGCGATAAATACAAAACCGATAAAGTACCGTTCACCCAAGGTAAATAAAAATACGAGCTAATTCCGCTAAAAATACCTAAAAAGAATCTGCCTGATGAATACCGCTCCTGCTCACTGTACAAATTAAACAAACCATCATGGTTTGGAATCAGGTTCGTAAATATAAAAATATGTGTGAAGAACCCGATAATAAGGGCACTGAAAAAAGCAACTTTCCATTCAGCTTTTATTGAGCTTCTCAACTTTTCAAGTACTTTCTCAGGCATCATCATCTTTCTCCTTTTGGCTTTTTTCCTTAATTAAATAATGTGGACGGTTCTTTGTCTCATAATAGATCCTGCCAATATATTCGCCAATAACTCCCAGGAAAATAAGCTGTACTCCTCCAAGCAAGATAATTGCCGAAATCGTAGTAAAATATCCTGGTGTACTTATTCCGTTAATGAAATAATTCACAAATATTATCATCAGGTAGACAATGCCCAGAAAGGTGATGCATAGACCACTGTAAATGGCGACCCGGAGTGGCTTGTTATTAAAAGAGAGAATACCATCAATACCATAGTTGAGGAGACTGGTAAAGTTCCATTTACCTTCCCCTTCCGCCCGGACTTGGTTTTCGAATTCGATTATCTTCTCTTTAAATCCGATCCAGGAGAATAATCCTTTCGAGAAACGATTATATTCCGTTAAGGATAATAAAGCATTCAAGGCTTGTCTGCTTAGAAGGCGGAAATCACCGACACCGTCAGTCATTTCCACATCTACTAATCTGTTTGCCAACCGGTAAAAGAGTTTAGAAACTTTCTTTCTCATAAAGTTCTCTCCATTACGGTTTCGTTTAGCGATGACTTGATCATAACCTTCCTCGAAATATTTCCACATTTCCGGGATGATGGATGGCGGGTGCTGTAAGTCCGCATCCATTAGTACAACAGCATCACCTGAGGCATACTGTAATCCAGCAATAATTGCAGCCTCTTTACCAAAATTACGGCTAAAGGAAATGTAATGTACATTTTCTTGTTTGTCTGCTAAGTTCCGTAATAAAGATAATGTACGGTCCTTACTTCCATCATCCACCATAATATATTCAATCACAGCAGGTACTTGTTCTACCTGCTTTTCAGCTTCCCGAAAAAAATGTTCTATACTTAACTCTTCATTGTAGCAAGGAACAACAATACTTAACTTCTTCACTACCATACTCCTTTTGGGGCTTTAGCCCTCTTTATGATTTTAAAATTTTCCGCGATATAAAAAAGGTAAACGGAATTGCCATTCCAGATGCAAGAAGTGGTGCAATTTTGTTATCAAAATCTAACCATTCCTTAAAGATATATAATGCAATAGTAGAAACAGCAATGTTTACAATATAAGTTAATGGAAATTGAAAAAACTTTCTCCAGCTGGGTTTTGATTTATAGGTAAAATACGTATTCAAGTAAAATGATCCTATCATACTGATAAGAAATGCAAGCCAGTGTCCTGCAAGATAATAAATATGAAAAAGCTCTGTAAATAATAAATACCAAACATAATAATGAAAAGTATTAAAAAAACCAACAATGATAAATTTCAATGTTTCATTTGCTAGATTTAGTTGCATAACAAGCCTCTTTCTATAAGCGATGTCTTTTTAGTATGGGTAAAATAACCAATAATTTTAGGGTATTGCCCTAAAAAAACCCTCTATTAGCTTTGGCAACTAATAGAGGTTTACTATTTCTATTTCTTTTCATTTCGTTGCATTGGCTGCATTTGTCCAAAGATCATCCAGTATTGCGGAATAAATCTTGTTGTAAACCGTACAATTGCCCAGCTGAGTACAGTTATTAAGATTAGTGTAACTAGTTGCCATCCATGATAAAGCAGGGGTGATCCCGAGTTATAAATAGCACGGAAGCCCATTAATAACAATGGATGAATTAAGTAAATTCCGAAAGATGTTGCTCCAATTTCCATAAAGAGCAATTTCGTCCGGGTACTAAATTTCTTATTAGCAATATGAGCAATATAAAATAAAACAAGCCCTGCCAATAAAGCATGAGTAGCCCAAGTAAATTCAGCAATATAGCTGTTCACAGTTGGAGGTAAATATGGAACGATCGAGCTATATACACCAATCCTGACAAGATACATATATCCTGTATACAATACAACCATTATACCATATCCGACAAATATTGGAAGGATAATTTTGTCTTTATAAAGAATATTTTTCATTTTTGCACGAATTTCATTATAATAAATCCCTAGATATGCCCCAACGAAATAGAATGACAGGTAAGATAACGAAATCGATCCTTTCATTACAATACCGAAATAATTCTTGTTTAAAATGACCCAACCCCATTGCAATAATAAACCGATCCAGATCGCATTTTTGCGTAGGAAGGATGACTTCTTAAATAGCAGTAACAACAATGGAAACAGTATATAGAGTTGTACACTAATAAATACAAAGTATAAGTGTGGGTGGGCTTTCCCGAGTGCAGTAAGTTCTGCGAATCGGGCAAATGCATCACCGATAGTGGGATAGTCATAATAAATGTACCATTTAATACAGAAGTAAAGTGCTGAAAATACCAGGTATGGAACAAGGATAAATTTTAACCTTTTCACATAAAATCGTTTCATCAAATCCCATGTTGTTGCTCTTGGATAATAATTATAGAATAGGACGAAACTGCTCAACATAATGAAAGTTGGTGTTCCCAGTTTGCCAGCAATATTAAAGAAATTATAAATTGGGTAAAGAATAGAGCTTGGCTCCACTGCTGTTATCCCGCTTGAGGAAGAATGGACAAGTAAGACAGCAATAATAGCAAAAGCCCTTGCCAGTTGAATTTCATCTAAACTATTCCTTTTAATAGGATTCATTTTTATCACCATTTTCTCCATTTCTATCAAACTTTGATTAGGAACAAATACGAAGTTATTTGCTCTGAACATTATGTAAGTTTATCACTTCTCATAAAATTTGTCAGCAAAAACCCGGAAGCAATTAACTTAATAGGCTGACAAAATTATATCATTAATAGATGTCGTGCAATGTAAGTTCCATTGTTTCATTATGAAAATTGTAGTATGATATATAAGTAATTTTTAGCTTGTATAAGTGGAGGACAATACAATCATGTTGTTTAATTCATTCGAATTTATTTTTGTTTTTTTACCAATAGCGTTTATTGGTTATTTTACGATAAATAAAATAAACCCTAATTTAGGAAAGGTATGGCTAATTGTCTGTTCTTTCTTTTTTTACGCTTGGTGGAATCCTGCGTACCTGCCATTATTGCTAGGCTCTCTACTAGTAAACTTCTTTATTAGTAAACAAATAGCAAATTCCGAGTCCAAAATGAGGAGGAAAGTGACATTAACGGTTGGAATCCTGTTTAATGTTGGATTATTAGGTTTCTTTAAATATGCAGATTTTTTTATAGAGAATATCAATTTTATTCTGCAGCAGAACTTTAATTTCTTGCATATCATACTACCTCTAGCTATCAGTTTTTACACCTTTCAACAGATTGCTTATCTAGTAGATGTATACAGAAATGAAGCAAAAGATAATAGTTTCATCAATTATATCCTTTTTATATCCTTTTTCCCGCAACTAATTGCAGGGCCGATTGTCCAGCATAATGAGGTAATGGGCCAATATAAAGATATAACTAAAACAAAAATTAATTGGGAAAATGTTTCAAAAGGGTTATTTATATTTTCGATCGGGCTTTTCAAAAAAGTGGCTATTGCTGATACGTTTGCTGTATGGGTAAATAATGGGTATTCGGATGCTTATGCACTAAACTTCTTTGACAGCTGGATCACTTCTTTATCATACACATTCCAGCTTTATTTTGATTTTAGCGGCTATACGGATATGGCATTAGGGATTGCTTTATTGTTTAATATTAAGCTGCCAACAAACTTCAATTCTCCATATAAAGCTTTATCAGTCAGAGAGTATTGGCAAAGATGGCATATCACATTGTCCCGCTTTTTAAGCAAATATATTTATATCCCGTTAGGTGGTAACCGGATTTCCAGGAGAAGGACGTATATTAACTTAATCTTAGTTTTATCAATTAGTGGATTCTGGCATGGTGCCGGCTGGACTTATATTATGTGGGGATTTTTGCACGGTGTAGCAATGGTCATTAACCGAATGTGGTATAAAGCAGGATTTAAGATGAATCTTATCCTCGCATGGTTTGTTACTTTTCACTTTATTAATATAACTCGTGTGTTTTTCCGCTCCCCAGATATGGCAACAGCCTTCGAAGTATTGAAAGCTATGTTCGGACTAAAAGGATTTGCGGTACCTGAACAAATTTCAAATATTTTACAATGGGACTGGCTTAAAGGATACGAATATGTTTATCAGATTTCAGATGATTTATGGATGACAATATACCTCTTAGTTGGTGCACTATTACTAACGGTCTTCTTAAAAAATTCTATCCAACTAATGGAGCGTTTAAAACCAAATCCGTTATACTCGATTTATGCAGCTGCATTATTTATTTACGCGGCATTAAGGTTAGACCAGGTAACCGAATTTCTTTATTTTAACTTTTAAGGATGGGTGATTAACATGTCCTATAAATCATTTAATATCATCTTCCTAGTCATTATTTTGCTAGGATTAGGAAGTGTCGCTGGATTTAATTTTTTTATTGATCCACTTTGGACTTTTCAGCATAACCATAAATATAATGATGTGCAGGTAAATATAAATGAAAGACAGCTGAAGGTAAACCAAATCCACTTCAGCAAAGATTTTGATTATGATACATTATTACTTG
Source organism: Gracilibacillus xinjiangensis (assembly GCF_042651765.1). Classification (NCBI taxonomy): domain Bacteria; kingdom Bacillati; phylum Bacillota; class Bacilli; order Caryophanales; family Bacillaceae; genus Gracilibacillus; species Gracilibacillus xinjiangensis. The sequence continues at coordinate 749,586 of NZ_JBHSDT010000004.1, forward strand.
GCAGCAGCCGAACAACGTATATTCATCCAGGAGATTTTGAAAACATGGATGTCTATAATTTTGCAGCAAGTGATCTTTCCTTTAAAGAGTATAAAAGTATGATTGACTTCGCCAAAAAAGAAAAAGGCAGTGAGTTTGAACGAATTATCATAGGGGTCGACTTTAATAAATCAAGCATGGAGCAAAGCGCAGAAGATTTAACATTGGACGAATATATTGATAATGCAACATCACCATTTTACCGTTATAAAAACTTACTTTCATTGGATGTATTAAATTATGCAAAGAAGAACTATCGTTTATCAAAAGATGACAAAATAATCCTATTGCGAAGTTATAATCGTTACAACATGACATTTGCTAGAGAATTTCAGCCTGAGACGATTAGAAAGGAAACAGAAGCAAAAGTAGTAAAATTCCGTAAATTATTCTATGGTGACAACTATGAATATAATCCAGAGTTTAAAGAAGTATTGCAGCAGATAAAAGAGGATAATCCTAATACGGAGTTCGTTATTTTTACCTCACCGATTTCCGCTCCATTATTTGAAGCAATAGTAGATGAAGGGAATTTAGATGATTATCATCACTGGTTAAATGAAATTATTGACGTGTTTGGTGGAGTCTATAATTTTATGGGTGTTAACACTGTTACATCTGATATTTTAAATTACTTCGATGGACATCACTATTATCCGCATGTAGGTGAAATGATTGCAAAGCGAATCAGTGCAGACAATCCAACAGGTGTACCGGACGATTTCGGAATTTATTTAACCGAACACGTAGGGGAAGAAGAAATACAATAGGGAAAGATTACTATAACGCTAGCCTCCACGGCATACGAAATATTAAGGGGAGCGGTACAGATTTGTACTTAATCCCCATGTTAATGGCGAAATCTCATGAAGAGAGGGGTGAGATTTGTACTCATTCCTCATAACAATACGGAATTCCAAGAGGAACGGCACGAGATTTGTCTTTAATTCTCATAACAACGCTAAATCCCAAGAGGAGCGGCACGGGATTTATACTTAATCCTTAAAATAATACCAAATCCCAAGCATGTCATCGTGAGATTTGTCCTTAATTCTCATAATAAAGCCAAATCCCAAGCGGAGCGGCATGGGATTTATACTTAATCCTCAAAATAATACCAAATCCCAAGCGTGTCATCGTGAGATTTGTCCTTAATTCACATAATAATACCGAATCCCAAGAGGAGCGGCACGGGATTTATACTTAATCCTCAAAATACCAAATCCCAAGCGTGTCATCGTGAGATTTGTCCTTAATTCTCATAATAAAGCCAAATCCCAAGAGGAGCGGCATGGGATTTATACTTAATCCTCAAAATAATACCAAATCCCAAGCGTGTCATCGTGAGATTTGTCTTTAATTCACATAATAATACCGAATCCCAGGAGGAGCGGCACGGGATTTATACTTAATCCTCAAAATAATATCAAATCCCAAGCGTGTCATCGTGAGATTTGTCCTTAATTCACATAATAATACCGAATCCCAAGAGGAGCGGCACGGGATTTATACTTAATCCTCAAAATAACGCCAAATCCCAAGCATGTCATCGCGAGATTTGTCTTTAATCCTCAAAATAATACCAAATCCCAAGTTAAGCATCGCAACATTTATTCTTAATTAGCAGCCCAATCCCCCCTCTTAAATCAATTCCCGCTTATACGCAGCCTTTTTATCGAATTTTTCTTATATAATAGGCACCTTTTTTGTTTCCTCTCATTTCAAAATATTTCTGTAGTGTGTGCCAAATTCGCCTTAATGTCACTGGTATATTGCATCACTCCTTTATTCTTTCACTGGTTACTCTCTCTTCAGGAAACAGAATCATAAATTCCTCGACATTTCGTAAAATTGCTGATTGGACAAGTTCTTGCTCGCCACAATTTTGACAAATACACTTTTTTCCTTTCACTATTTTGTAAAATTTATTGCACTTTCCACAAGGGATTCCTTTATTCAACTCGCCGTAATGATAGTCTGGCAGTTTTTCATAGGGTGATTTTTCTAGTCTGATAGAATTGAGCTTGTTTGCTAATTGACGGAAGATGGGATTTACAGTTGAAGGGTGGTGGAATGAGCGGAAATAGCGGTTTAATTGTGTTGGCAGCAAGATTTTCTTAGTTCGTGGTGCTTGGAAGATCGTGCATTCGGGGTTGATGAAGACGACAGCTCCTTGAAGGGGGGCTTGATAACCTAATTGCTGGAGTAATTGTCTCAGTAATGATTCGGTCCTTTTTAATTGTGTTAATGGATCGTCAATTTCCTTTTCCGAAAAATGATATAGCTTTTCATTCGAATAATAATATTCGCCAATATAGTTCTTTACTTCGTACAGGTAGATAGAGTTATTCAACATGAGAGCATGGTCGATTTGAAATATTTTGTTGTTATAGGAAAGCCATACATCACGGAGAAGCCTATAATCTTGCTCCAGTTTTTCAATAAACGTATCAAACAGGAGCTCCCCTTCATATCCTCTTTTTAACTTTTTATATCTTCTTCTTTCCTCTTCTGACAAAGACTTCCGAAGGGTCAGGTATTCATAGACAAGAAGTTCTTCAGATTTTTTTCTCAATATCATCTTCCTTCCTGGGTAATTTATCTATATTTTACAATAAGTATAGGAAATAAAAAAGAGGCAGTGCGCCTGCCCCCTCAGTTATTCTTTATCATTTTTCCGATAACAGGTAATTCTGATAAATTAACTGCCTTTAATAAAGTCAATAACAACCCATAAACTACTGCGCCAATAGCGATTGCAGCAAGGACATATCCCAGAGCAATAACTCTTGACCAGCTCTCTATATCAAAAAACATCGTCGGTAAACCAACAACAGCACCCATGACAACAGATGCAAACAATACTTTAAATACCCGCATATCAAAAAGACGATAAGGGATATGCTTATATATAATCACAGCATTTAATACAGCAATGACAACATAAACCAATAATGTCGCCCATGCAGCGCCATCGAGTCCAAACCATTGAATAAACAATATGTTAGACACTGTCTTCAAAATAACGCCAAACAAAATAACAAATGCAGCTATACGAGCTAAATTCATGCCTTGCAGAATTCCCGTACTCAGCAATGTAAATGATGTGAACACAGAGCTTGCATTTATAATAGCTAGCATCGAGTTACCTTCCATATTTGTAAACAGGGAAAGGTTGAGTGGCGCGGTTAAAACAAGTAAACCAACAGCAGCAGGCCATGATAAAAGATGGGTCATCCAATGTGTTTTCTCAATAATTCCACGCGTGCCGCTGATATCTTTGTTTACCAACTTTTGCGTAATCAAAGGCACTAACGGAAGCACAATCGACGTTGCAAAAACCGTCGCAATCTGTACAAGTGTCAAACCGCGACTGTATACCCCAAATAAATACTCAATATCGCTCCCGGCCACACCCGTAGTACGTAATCCATAGGAAACAGTAAAAGAATCAACAAAATTAAACAACGCCATCGTCAGTGAACCAATCGCAATCGGAATCGAAATCGAAAGGATGACTTTCAACCATTTTTTAAAAAGTGTGAAGGAATACTTGCGCCCCTCTGGTTTCCTAATATGCGCGCGTTGATACTTGATACGAAGGTATAATAAAGACGCTAAGGCCCCAACGATTGAACCTACCATCACGCCTCCAGCAACTATCTCGTCGGAATAGCCTTTCTCGACCAGATAATAGGCAATAACAAGAATGAGCCCGACACGAATCAGCTGCTCTAATACTTGCGAAAAAGCAGTTGGTTTCATGTCACCAATTCCTTGGAAATACCCGCGATATACCGCCATATATGGGGCAACAAGTAATGTTCCTGCCACCACAATTAATGCGATTTTAGCAGAAGGACTTCCCCAAATATTATTGGTGATCATCCCCGAAAAGGTATAAATAACTGTAAAACTAACAATTCCGAACAAAATCGCCAGAATACTTGCTGTGAGATATATTTCTCTGACGGAATGGTTATTTTGTTTCGCTTTCGCTTCAGAAATCAGTTTTGATATGGCGAGTGGTAAGCCTGCGACTGATAGAATTAAAGCGACCATATATACAGGGTAAACTAAACTGAATATCCCGAATACTTCATCTCCCGCAATATTCTGCAATGGAATTCGAAAAACACTGCCTAACACTTTGGACAATAATGTTGCAATCGTTAAAATTAAAGTACTTTTAACAAATGTAGATGCACTCATGAATTTTTCCCTTTTCCTTTAATTTTTAGTGCAAGCACTTTTAATCCGAAGTGGGGGAGAGCAAGCATCCTTTTCCAACGGCTCGGTTGTTTTAGCAAACGGTAAAGCCATTCAAGGTTCAACTTTTGCCAAATGGCTGGAGCTCGTTTCACCGTTCCAGCGATCACATCAAATGAACCGCCAATACCCATGAAAATACCGTGAGTAAAACGATCGATATTTTCTGCAATCCATTTCTCTTGTCTTGGCACACCAAGAGCGACAAATGTCATGTCAGGTTTCAGCTCATTAATCTCCTCAGCAATGTGATTATCGTCCCAGTCAAAAAATCCGTCATGTGAGCCGACAATCGATACATTTGGATAATCTTTAGCTATATTTGCTTTTGTTTTTTCCAATGTTTCCTTTTGAGCACCGAGAAGATAAACAGAGTAGTGGTGCTCATTCGCTTTCTCTAGCAATTGAATCATTGTATCGTAACCTGTTACTCTTTCTGGCAGTGGATCATTTAATAGTTTTGCACCGATTACGATGCCAATACCATCTGCAGTAACATATGTTGCTTTATCAATATATTGTTTAAAACTAGAATCTTCCTGGGCTTTCATGACAATCTCTGGGTTTGCAGTAATGACAAATGTCTTTTGTTTTGATTGGATATGTTGATCTATTAATGAAACAAAACTGGATTGATCCGTATGCAGAAAAGGAACATCCATTATATTTACTGTTTTCATTCCTAATTACTCCTTCGTTTAAAGATCGATACTATTAGAGGTTCATATTATTTGAACACACTAATAAATATTACCATAAAAATAGAAGGAAACATATAAGTCTCCTTCTATTTTCACTCATTTTCTATTGTAAGTTCAGGTCATCCTGATGGATAAAGCCTTCTCTGTCATTTACAGATACATAATACCATTCACCTTGCTGGAAGATGGTAGTGACTTTAGCATCCTGTTTAAGTTCTGCAATAACCTCATAGCCTTCTTTAAGTGGTTCGGATCTTAGGGCTACATCGTCTTTATTCACCGTTGCATTGCCGTCTTCTTCACTTAAAATTTCCATACGTGACTCATTCTCTGTACCTAATTCCGTAGATTCTTGATTGTTTTGTGCATCTTTTTCTTCTGTACTGTCACCTTGTTCTGTGCTGGGTGATTGTGTGTGTTGTTGGGTCTTGAATGCTGCTTCTGTTGCAAGATAGCTTCCGTCAACCCAGCCTGTTTTACCATTTGCAGTGATTTTGTACCATCCGCCATTATGTCCAACTAAGGTTACTTTAGTACCCTGTGGCAGTCGGCTAATTACATCAAAGCTTGTAGTAGGTCCAGTCCGGAAGTTCAGATAATCAGCAGTTGTGAACCTGATTTGGCCAGCTACACTAGTATCAACAAAGTATTGTGCTGCACCTGAAGGTTTTGCTGTCTTACCTGGCTGATTTGTAAATACAGGAACATCATAATTAAGGACTTTATTATCTATTAAACTATACATGTTATCCATTTTCTGTGCTTGTATCGTTGCCCACATAACATGTGTCGCATACTGAGGATATCCTGGACTATCAGGGTTCCATCTCATTTTGTACAATGTATTTTGTCCATCGTTAATATAGTTATTCGCAATATCAGCAGCACCGCCAATAATTGCATCTTTTACAGTGAACCACTTGTTATCAAAAGCGTATTTTGCCCCACCTCTAAGCGGGTTACTGTCTTTCGCACCATAGCCGTAAACATTATAAACAGTATGTTTTGCTTCTTTTTCTGAAACGATATTCCCTTTATCATCAACAGGAATTCCTTTAGCTAAGCTAGATGTCCCATTGCCTGTTTCGTGTAAAGCATGGGCAATTAAGTAAACTTCATTCACATTGTTTGCTTTACCGGCTTGGATAAAGGCGCTAGCCTGTCCTGTTAATACACCTTTATTTGCTAATACTTTCTGGTTAATTTCCGTTGCGTTTACTCCAGCGCTTTTGGACAGATCTAGAAATTGGTAGTATTCACTAGAGCTCGGAGTAAAATTGCTTGGATTAGCATAGTATTCTATCATTGAACGACTAGCTATGTAGATACCCGCACCATCTACCTTAGGTGTTCTTGTCATTTGTACATCTACCATACGTGAGAAAGGGTAATTGTAGTTTGTTTTATTTATAACAACTGTTGGATTCTCAATTCTGTTTAACAAACGGACAAGAACTGCAGATGTTTCTCCTCTTGTCGTAACATCTCTTGGTGCAAAGCGGTTGTTGCCTTTTCCAGCCATAATGTTCAAGTATAACATGTACTTAACAGATGAATGGAAAACAGGGTTAATTTGATGATTATCTGAGAAACTTAACGGCTCTTCTCCGTAAACAATTCCTTGTGCAATTGCGGCACGATGAATAATTGATGCCATCTCTTGTCTGGTAATTTTCGCATTTGGCTTAAACACCCCGCCAGGATACCCTGATATGAGACCATGACTGGTTCCAATTGAAATAGCGTAATGGTGCCAATCGTCTTCACTAACATCAGAGAATTTCGTCGTCTGGCCATTTACTGACAGATTAAGAGCTCTTACTAGTAATGACGTAAATTCAGCACGTGTCACTTCTCGATCAGGTTTGTATGTACCATCAGCATACCCGCTGTATATTCCCTGATTAATCAATGTTCTCATGGAACTTTCGAAGAAGTGTCCCGTAATATCATCTGCTGCATGGGTGACTTTTGGTGAAACAAAACCAAGAATTAATGTAACACTTAATAGATAGGCAAAAAGCTTTCTCATTTTGTTACTTCTCCTCCTTATATGTTATGTAAATTTATCTATATAAATCTTCAGCAATTATTTCCAATAGTCTATTGAAAATATTGCATAGTGTGATATATTGTAATGAGTAGAACGATACTAGATTGTCAGACAGTAGTCCAGTAGTCTTTCATTGAAAAACATTAATCTCCTACAAGCACAAGCATACATTACTTTCTCCATTTGGTAAAGAGTCTGTTGCAACTAATTTCTAGCACATTTTTTATTGAGAGAATACTAGTTTTTCCTATATAACTATATTAATTAAATTTACATAAGAAAGGAAAATAGCAAATGTTTAAAAAGATTCTATCCTCCTCAATATTTATAATGATGGTCAGCCTCCTTAGTCTAAGTTCAATTGTTTCTGCAAATACGTTACCAGATGTCCCAGGAAAGTATGCCGATATGATTAACCCTTTAATTAAAGAAGGAATTATTAATGGATATACAGATGGTACATTCAAGCCGAATAATAATGTAACAAGAGCAGAGGCAGCAACAATGATTGGAAAAGTATTAGATCTTAATGGGGAGCAGAAGCCTTCGACTTTATTTTCTGATGTGGAAGCGTCCCACTTCGCTTCAGGTTATATCCAATCTGCAGTTAACGAAGGAATTGTGTCAGGGTATCCTGATGGAACATTCAAACCGAGTAAATCAATTACAAGAGGCGAAATGGCCATTATCGTTACCAGAGCGTTTAATCTGAGAGAATCAGTTAAGGTAGGTTTCACGGACGTTGTTGGAACGAATTATGAGTCCGTTGTGAGTAGAGTATACGCAGCAGGTATTGTAACAGGATACCCTGATGGAACATTTAGAACGAATAATCCAATTACCCGAGCAGAGTTTTCAATCATGGTATACAGGGCGCTTAATCCAGTTGCAGATAAACCGCAGCCTGCACCTACTCCAAGTCCAGAACCTATTGCAACTAAATATGTAAATGTGACAACATCACTTAATGTACGCAGTGGGCCAGGTACAACTAATCCAAAAGTAGGCAGTTTATATCCAAATGATGAAGTGAAAGTTTATAAGTATGTTGGAAGTTGGGCTCAAATCGTATCTGGTAATTTGAAAGGGTATGTTCATGCAGATTATTTAATAGATAAGCCAAAGCAATCCAACGGTATTATTACAATAGATGCCGGCCATGGCGGTAGTGATCCTGGGGCTGTTGCCAACGGTGTACAGGAGAAAGTGATTAATTTAGAAGTTGCTAAATATGTGAAAAAATACTTAGAGGCAGAAGGCATTCAAGTTGTGATGACTAGAACTGACGATACTTTCTTAACATTAGGAAGACGAGTGCAAATAGCAGAAGGTGCTAATTCTGATGCCTTTGTCAGTATTCATGCAAATGCAGCTACTGCAGCCGCAAATGGTACAGAAACATTTTACTCAACTGCAAGCAGAGCAACAGATAGCAAGAAACTAGCTGAATTTATTCAAACAAGATTAGTGAAAGCTTTAGGTACAAACGATCGTGGAGTTAAGACTGGCAGCTTCCAGGTAATCAAATATAATAAATTGCCAGCAACGCTTGTTGAATTAGGGTTTTTAACAAATAAAGGTGATGTTAAGATCTTGCTCGCTAAAAAAGATGAAGCAGGAAAAGCAATAGCACAAGGCATCATGGATTACTTAAACTGGAAGGAATAATAATGAAAAAATTACATTTAATTATTAATCTGTTGCTATTGGTTTTAATAGCCAGCTATAGCGTAGAAGTTACAGCAAGTGAAGAACTGAATACAACTCCACAGGACAGAGTGATTATAGGCTTTGATGAAACAATTGATCTGTCTGTTTTAGAGGAAATCCCTTATGAGATAAATCATGTGCATGAGAGTATACAGGCAGTCTCACTCTCCATATCATCAGACTATCTGGATGCTCTTGCTGAGATAGAAGAGGTTAATTGGGTTGAAAAGGACGAACTGATTAAAACAAATATCCAATCACTCAGTTGGGGTAATGCAGTTATCAGCAATCGATTTTATGAGCAAAATGATATTACAGGAAAAGATATAAAAATTGGTGTCATTGATACAGGTATTAAACAGAACCATCCAGATTTAGAGGTAACAGGTGGTGTGAGTTTCATAGAAGGAAATTCTTCCTATGATGATAACAATGGCCATGGCACACATGTTGCTGGGATAATCGGCGGATTGGATAATGATATAGGTGTGCGGGGGGTTGCACCTGATGCAAGCCTCTATGCGATTAAATCATTGAATATGAATGGCGAAGGCCGCCAAGCAGATATTATCGCTGGAATAGAGTGGGCAATTGAACAAGACTTAGATATTATTAATTTAAGTGTAACTACACCAATACCTTCCATTTCGCTGAAATTGGCAGTTGATGCAGCTGCTGAAGCAGGGGTTTTAGTTGTAGCATCGTCAGGTAATGCGGATGAAGACGGACAAGTTACGGACGATGTTCTGTTCCCGGCACGGTTTGAAAGTGTCATTAGTGTGGGATCGGTCAATGAACAGCTAAAGCGATCTTCCTTTTCTTATCAAGGTCCATCCTTACAGTTTGTCGCACCTGGTGAGGATATATTAAGTACGTATTTCGAAGATCCCTATTATGTAGAAATGAGCGGCACATCAATGGCTGCACCATATGTGTCAGGGATATTAGCGCTCTATAAAGAAGTATATCCAAATATGAGCAAAGAAGCGTTACTGGAAATCGTAAAGGAAAATGCAATTGACTTAGGTGTAATAGGAAGAGATGATCAGTATGGATATGGTCTGATCCAGGCACCTGAAACATGGTTTTTGGATGTAGATTCATCAATATGGTTTGCTGATTATGTCTATTATCTGCGTAAAGCGGATTATATAGGCGGATATCCTGATGGGACATATCAATCAGGGAATAATATCACCCGAGGTGAAGTGGCAACAATTGTAGGAAAAGCGTTAGGTTTAGATGGAACAAATCGAACGACAGCTTTTGCTGATGTAAGCCAAACTTACTTTGCATCTGGTTATATTAGTTCTTTATCAGAGTCTAACATTATTTCAGGTTATCCTAATCAAACATTTATGCCAAGAAAAGCCATCACAAGAGGTGAAGCCGCAGTAATTGTTCAATCTGCATTTAACTTACGAGTGAATAGTAATTCACAATTTGAAGATGTAGAGGATAACCAGTTTTATTATGATGCCATTAATGATTTAGCATCATTAGACATTATCTCTGGCTACCCTAACGGCAAATTTATGCCAAAGAACCAAATTACACGTGCAGAGTTTTCAGTAATCCTTGGTAAAGTTTTAAATGAAGAGTTTAGAAATTAACATACACAAAAAAAACTCTCTGTTTCATTACAGAGAGGTTTTTTTTTGTGTGAAACTATCATTCTTGTAAAGGACTTCTACTTTTGAATAACCTGAGCTTGCCATCTGCTTAAATCAATATTCTCTGCCTCTTTCAATAATAGAGAAGATGGGAAAATAAATCGCCATGGCTTGCTGGTGTTTGCTTTAATCGTTAATTTGTCAAACTGGAAACCACCTTTGGCAATAACTTCATTGGATGCATCGGTGACCACTAGTGGCAAATTCTCAACAATAAGGTCGCGTTCAGCACCGTTTCTTATTAAAATGGTTACAGATAATTGATGATCTTCCATTACTTTAGCTTCAATCCCCATGAAGTTAACCTCGCCAGCTTTTAAAGGTTTAGCAGACTCCACAATTTTCTCAAGTTGTTCGATACTTTCCTGAGCAAGAGATTCCTTCCATGAGTCTTCAAGATCTAATTTGTGTTTTCTTTTTAACTCAAATGCGATCGTCCAATTATTGTTAGGTTCAGCATCTACAGCTGCTAATTCTTTCTTTGTAAAAGAAAATTTCCACGGCCGGCTGCTGTTGGCTGGGAGTTTTCCGATAGTGGTCAGATCAAATTTCTTTTTAAGAATGATACGTTTTTCTTCATTTAATAAGACAATATTTGCTTCACCTAAATTAATTGGTTTATTGACACTATGTCTGATTAAAGCGATAAATTGAAATTCATTTTTCCGTTCAATTGAATCAACTGTTGTGATTGATAATTGATTCGGCTTTAGAGCTTTTGCTTCCGTATTATGAAAGGCAAATACATACTTTTCTTCCTCTGGCAGGTTCCAGCTCGGATGAATAGATAATGTTGGCTCAACTAAATCCTCATTACTTTCATTTGCCTCCATATCATTACCAAGTACATCTGCTGCATTTACTTCTTGTTCATTTCCGGTGCTTTTATTTTTACGATTTTTATCTAAAAAAGGAAACATATCACGATCACTCCTCCTCTTCCTTTGTTAATTTGGGCATGCTTGCTTTATAGGAACTAACAAAAAACTGGTGAATTTGGCTCTCCGTCTGTTTATACATCCACTCAAAGATCTGGTAACCTTCTTTCGTATAAATCTGGATTGGATCTTCTTGCTGATAGGAACGCATACCAATGCCATCTTTAAGTCGTCCCATTTCCTCTAGATGTGTTGTCCAATTTCTGTCAATAATGGATAAGGCACCTTTTCGTACATGTTCGGCTACTTCTGGGTCATCTTTCATGCTTGTTAATTTTTCAAAATGCTGTTCTAATAACTTATTAACAAATGCAGGGATTGCTTCATATTCTTCAAACTGTGTATCAGTTGGTATATCGACAAATAATGCTTCGTTTAACCATCCTAATAATTTATCCTGCTCCCATTGATCTGGTAAAAGTTCTGGATCGATCAGGCGGTCCAGTTGGTATTGAACAACATCTTCTGCATATCCACTAATTTTCTCAATAACCTGGTCTGTTAGCAGGATAGAGTCACGTAATTGATAAATCACTTTCCGCTGGTCATTAATAACTTGTTCTAACTGAAAATTGAATTCGCGGAACTGGAAGTGTTGCCCTTCACTAATCTTCTGAATCGTATCGACCCATTCGTTCACCTGTTTGTTTGTCACTAACCCTTTGTCATCTGTCGTAATTTTACCTTCCATTCGTTCCATTAAATCATGACCGAATCGTTTTATTAATTCATCCTCTAATGAAATAATAAATTGCGAAGAACCGGGATCCCCTTGACGGCCTGAGCGTCCCTTTAACTGGTTATCAATTCTTCTGCTTTCATGTCGTTCTGTTCCAATAACATGAAGACCTCCAAGTTCGGCAACTCCTTCACCTAACATAATATCTGTACCGCGACCTGCCATGTTCGTAGCAATCGTTATTTGTGATTTTTGTCCGGCAAGTGAAATAAGATGAACTTCTTTCTCTACACTTTTGGCATTTAATAATTGATACTGCAGTTTTTCTTTGTCTAAATAATCTGCAACGATTTCCGATTGGATAATAGAAGTTGTCCCAATAAGAATCGGCTGTCCAATCGCATGGCGTTTCTTCACTTCGGCTACTAAGTATTGATATTTTTGTTCCTTTGTTTTAAAAACCAGATCTGCCATATCCTCACGAATGATTGGCTTATTCGTTGGGATTGGGATAACGTCCATTCGGTATACTTTCTGGAATTCTTGTTCCTCAGTTTTGGCTGTACCTGTCATACCACCGACAATCGGATACATATAGTAATAATTCTGGATAGTAATAGAAGCTTGTGCTTTATTCTCTTCAGTTACTTTTAATCCTTCTTTTGCTTCAATTGCCTGATGCAGACCATCACTTAAACTTCTTCCATCCATAATACGGCCTGTATTCATATCAACAAGCTTGATCTCTCCATCTTCCACAATATAATCCACATCGCGTTCGAAAAGAACTTTCGCTCTTAATGCCTGATTCATATAATGATTTAGTGCACGGTGTTCTAAATCATAGAAGTTATCGATGGCGAAGATCTTTTCTATTTTATTAATTCCCTCTTCCTTAAAGTTGACTGTTTTTAACTCTAGGTCATATTGATAGTCTTTGCCTTCTTTTAATGTTCTCACAACTTTAGAACATACCTGATGAAGATTTTCGCTTAATCTTGCTTTGCCAGCAACGATCAGTGGTGTTTTTGCTTCATCAATTAAAACACTGTCCACTTCATCAATGATCGCATAGTGATAGGGGCGCTGGACTTTTTGCGAAGCAGAATAGGTCATATTATCACGTAAAAAATCAAAACCGAATTCTGTCCCAATTCCGTAAGTGATATCTGCTTGGTATGCTTTTACTTTTTGATTCGGATCCATTCCTGGTATGTTAATACCAACAGTTAAACCTAAAAAGGAATGGATTTGGCCAATCAAGTCACGGTCACGTTTTGCTAAATATTCGTTTACCGTAATAACATGAACACCTTTTCCTTCCAGTGCACGCAAATAACTTGGAAGAGAAGCTACTAACGTTTTCCCTTCACCTGTCGGCATTTCAGCGATATTTCCCTCTAATAAGACTAATCCGCCAATCAGTTGTACATCATAATGGCGCAATCCTAGAACTCTTTTAGAAGCTTCGCGGACGGTTGCGAATGCTTCAATTTTTATTTGTTCCACGGTGCCGCCGCTTTCTAAGTATTTTTTGAATTCGATCGTTTTATTTTTTAATTGACTGTCAGATAAATGGGAGTACGTATCTTCTAGTTGATTTATTTCTTCTACCGTTTTCTGGTATTTCTTATATACTCTATATTGTTGAGAATCTTTCCATTTTGCTAGTAAATTCATCGTTTAACGCTCCTTGTAAACTATCACAAATAACTACTAAAATAGTATAACATGAATAGGAATCATTTAATATCCATCCATAAAAAAAAGTGATGGTTCCTTAGTGGAAATAAGGTCCATCACTTTTATGAAAACTTACTCAGTACCCGGTTGTGCTGATAGCGAACTTGTAGATTGATTGGGTGCTTGAACACTTGTTGTTGTCTCCATTGATAAATGTGTATTTAACGTATCCGACATATTAGCAAGGCTAGTTTCATCCACCTGATAATAGTAGATGTTATTAATATAGGAATCCTGGCCATCCAGTGTATATGTTTCCATATTTATATTTCCTGTTTTAGCATACGCAATCAAGCTTTGCATTTCATTGAAAGTCATGTTTGTTTTCATATTATTTCCTACTGCTTCAAGTATATCATCATACTTTAAAACAGAATCAACGGATAAGGCACGTTTCACAATGGCCTTAAAAATTTCCTGCTGACGTTTTCCTCGTTCAATATCATTGTCAATTTTTCTAGTTCTGGCAAGGGCCAATGCTTCTTCCCCATCTAATTGCTGGACACCTGGTGTTAAATGAATGGCATTTGCCACATCACGGGAATCCTGTTCATAGATTTCCACAGGTACATCAACAGTAATGCCGCCCAATGTATCGACAACATCCATGAATGCATTGAAATTCACACGTACATAGTAATCCACAGGCACATCGAGGAAATTCTCCACCGTTTCGATCGTTGCTTTCGGTCCTCCATAGGAATGGGCGTGGTTTATTTTTGTATATCTGTCACGCTCCGGAACGTACGTATACGTGTCACGAGGAATACTTAATAATTTCACACTATGATCCTCACTATTCAATGTTGCTAAAATTAGAGCATCAGACAATTGATTCGTTTGATTTGTCTCTAATCTTTTATCACTTTCATCAATTCCGATGAAAAGAATGGAAATATTGTCTTGTTCAGGATTTACTGCACCATCTCTTAACAGAGATCCATCATCTCTCCCATCATCTTCATAGGAATCCTTGACTACTTCTTCTGCTTTATTGATAAGATTCATCGCATATACCCCAACTCCACCAGCCAGGAAAACTACTAATACTAAAGCAAAAACAAGTCTTCTCATTCTTTTTCGCTTTTTGGCAATTTTTCTAAATTCATTTCGCGATTCCGACATTTTATATGCTCCTTAAACAAAAAATTTAGCATCAATTTACATTTTACTATGAAATCTAAAAACTGTCACCAGTGTTTAGATGACGATTCTATTACATTTTTACGACAAGTGATAGATTCTCACTTGATTTCCTATTAATAATCAGAACATTACTAGATTGGAAAAGAAAAAAAACCATCTCTTTCAGTATATGAAGGGGAATGGCGTACATTCGTTTTAATCAAATCTTCCTTTATAAAAATTTTTTGAAATTCGATGCCTCCTTTTCCTTCTGGAAATTGATTATAGAAGTGAAGGGAGGTGATAAAAATGGCAGTTGCTGAAAGAGTTGATTCAAGATTACAGTTAGTTTTCGAAAATGGTATGGATCCTGTAAGTGGCGACATGACTTACAAAACGAAATCTTTTAACAATGTAAAGGTAAATGCTACAGCAGATCAGCTGTTGGCAATTACAGACGTACTGGTGCCGCTTCAACAACAAGTATTATTCCAGATTAAGCGTAACGATGCGGAAATAATTACAGCAGAGTAAGTTTGAATAATCAGGAAGAAAGGAGGTGTTCGCTGTGAAAACAATCGAATTGAAATTCGAAAATGAAGAAGGAAAAACGGTAACTATTTCATTAGATCAGCCAGTTGAACCAGTTGATCCGCAAGCCGTTCATACAGCGATGGATGAAATCATTGCACAAAATGCACTCTTCTCAACTGGCGGGGATTTAGTTGGAAAGAAAAGCGCACGTGTTGTTGAACGAAATGTTACAGACATTGAACTTTAATAAATAAAGGAGAGGAGTTGCGGTTCTGTTCGCAGCTCCCTTTTCTTAAATAATCGGAAAGGAGCATAGTGATGGAACAAACATGGATGGCATTAATCACCGATTTAGGGTTTCCTGTTGCTGTAACATTTTATCTGTTACATCGAATTGAAACGAAATTAAATACATTAATAGAATCCATTGTGGCATTGCCGGAAAAGATGCGTTAAAGGTGGGGATAGGACCGAAGAGATTCTCTGTCCTAATGCCTGTTTTTTCCTGTATGGCTTATGAGTGTCGTCTTTCCTTAAGTTATGGTATAATGCACGGAGCATTACTTCAATCATTACAATCACACTACACTATACTTGGAGGTAACGAGACATGGAGGAAACGATATCACTGAAAGAAATATTTAGTGTCCTAAAGAAGCGGATGTTACTCATTATCGGATTAACAATTGGAGCAGTGTTAATTAGTGCATTGGTTAGTTTTTTTATGATTACTCCAACCTATGAGTCTAGTACTCAGTTTATCGTGAACCAAGATACAAATGAAGGAAATATTGTAGATTACAATCAAATTCGCTCGAATGTAGAAATTATCAATACGTATAATGATATTATTAAAAGTAATCGGATACTTAGTCAAGTGGTCGATGAACTGGATTTGGCTATTTCCCCCTATCAGTTAGGGCAGAAAATTTCGGTTTCAAGCCGACAGAATTCACAGGTTGTTACACTAACCGCAAGTGACACTGATCCTGACCTTGCAGTGGAAATTGCAAATACCACCGTGCAAATTTTTCAAAATGATTTACCTGTATTAATGAATGTGAATAATGTAAATGTACTTACAGAGGCGATGACGGCAGCTAATCCATCTCCGGTCAGTCCGAAGCCAATGCTAAACATTGCGATCGCCTTGGTTGTGGGCTTAATGACTGGGGTCGGACTTTCCTTCTTATTGGAATACTTAGATAACACCATTAAAGACGAACAGGATATTGAAGTGAGGTTAGGATTACCAATTCTTGGAGTGATTGCTCATGTATCAGATGAGGATACTCATTCTTCACGAGCGACTCAGGATCAGTTAAGAAGTTCAGAGAGGGGGAGAATGAATGGCCAAAGGAAGAAAACCGTTTAAAAAAGATGGAAAGATGCGTCAATTGATCACAAAGTTTAATCCGCGTTCTCCCATTTCAGAGCAGTACAAAACAGTCCGGACAAATCTCCAATTTGCTTCAGTGGACGGAGAATTAAATTCTTTATTAATTACGTCTTCTGGTCCTTCAGAAGGGAAGTCTACTATTACTGCAAATTTAGCTGTTGTTTTTGCACAGCAAGGAAAGAAAGTTCTGCTAATTGATGCGGATATGCGAAAACCAACATTACATTATACGTTTCGAATGGATAATCTCCACGGATTAAGCACTGTCCTTGCAGGTGGGCACACCTTGGAGAAATCTATTGTTAACAGCGATATACCTGGATTGGATTTACTGGCATGCGGGCCCATACCGCCCAACCCTTCCGAGTTATTAGGTTCGAAGAAGATGGAACAATTAGTAGAAGAAGCTGTAGGACATTATGATCTGGTGATTTTTGATACTCCACCGGTACTGGCTGTAACAGATGCCCAGATTCTAGGTAACCTCTGCCAAGGTGTTGTGATGGTTGTGCGCAGTAAAGAGACAGAGTATGAATCGGCACAAAGGGCGAAGGAATTATTAGATAAAGGAAACGCAAAACTACTAGGTGTCGTATTAAATGATAAAAAGATTAAACGAGGCTCCCAATATTACTATTATGGTACTAATTAATAAATTCCTGTCCTTCTTATGAGGGACAGGCAATTTAATTAATTGCCCTAAAAAAATTCTTTTCCTCTCCCATTCCTTAATCAATGAGTATATTATAAACAGACCCAATCATTGAAATGGAAATAAGATTAGATTTATTTTTGCAGGTTACCTCAGAATAAGAGAGAAATACCGCCTTCTCCTTTCCCTAACATGGAAGTGTGTGTAGTCATGCTCATTCCCCATAAAAGAAAAAAATTAAAATCGGTATTTTATGTGTTAGAACCTCTGAAATAGGGTAAATATCTACGAAGTATATTAGGAAGGAAAGAAAAATTAGTATTATTTAGGCGACTCTAACTACTGAACATATAAAAAAGACTAAATGATTTTTCGGTAATGATACCTTTTTGATAAGATAAGTTGATATATTGGTTTGTAATCACTCTTCATGATGTAAGAATTGGCGACTGATGAACATTTCTGATAGTTTGTAAGGGTGAGGGAAGAGAAATGGATAGGATATATAATACTCTTCCTCTATCAAAATTAACTAAATAGCAAATACTTCTATACTGAAATATCAACAATAATAATGACATAAAAGGTGTTGAAGCATAATGATAGACATACATTGTCATATCCTGCCTGGAGTAGATGATGGTGCGAAGCATACAGAGGATAGCCTCCAAATGGCGAGAAACGCTGTTTTGCAAGGGATTGACACGATAATTGCCACACCACATCATTTAAATGGCAGCTATAATAACTATAAAATTGAAATAATTGAAGCAGTTAAGCAATTAAATAAATTATTAAACGAAGCAGGTATTCCCCTTACGATTCTGCCTGGACAAGAAACACGAATAAATGGAGAAATAATTACAGATTTAGAAAATGGACATCTTTTACCCTTAAATGAAACAAGCGGGTATTTATTCGTGGAACTGCCTTCCAATCATGTTCCGCGTTATACGAAACAACTTCTATTTGACTTGCAAGTTCACGGAGTCAAACCGATCATTGTTCATCCTGAAAGAAACAAAGAGTTGATAGAACACCCGAATATATTATTTGAGTTTGTCAGGGATGGCGCGTTAACGCAACTGACAGAAGCAAGTATTGCTGGCCATTTCGGGAAAAAGATTAAGAAATTCAGTTTGCAGTTAATTGAAGCCAACCTAACTCACTTTATTGCATCGGATGCTCATAATGTAAAGACAAGAGGCTTTGTTACAGAATATTCACATCGTGTTTTGACAAGCGAATTTGGCCCGGAAGCCATTTCCTACTTTATGGACAATGCTTATGCTGTTGTTCATAATCAATTGATCGTGGGAGGATCACCAGAAGAAATTAAACGAAAAAAATTTATGGGTCTCTTCTAATATATGATTTTCCACTTATCCAACATATAGGAAACTAAGATTATTTACAGGTGACTGTCTATCATGAAAGAAGATTATTGAAATTCACTTTAGCGATTCACTATGTAGTATAAGCAAAAAAATTAATTTATATTAATCAACGGGCACTCAGGTGCTGGTGGGTAGAACTAAAAGATTCAATTAAAAAACTCATAAAGTTGTTTGGTTTCTCAATTTATCGGGAAAGGTTTGGTGTCGGGGTAAAGAACATTTAAAAACGATAGTAGAATCTGCCCTTCAGAGTGATAGCAGATTCAATAGTTAACAGAAAAAGACTACTTCCCTTATCACAGATAAAGTAAGGGGGTCAAGCATTGTAACATATCTATTAATAATAGAGAGGTTGGGACCCTTATGAACTACAAACTAAGAATATTTCTATTAGTGTTAATGGATTCTATTATTGTTAGTACGGCAATTTTCATCGCTACATGGATCGTATATCCTAATAACGATTTTGACTCTCTCAATAAATTGTGGATAAGTGCTTTCGCTTTGCTGGCGCTTCATCATTTATTTGCGGCAAAGTATAAGCTTTATCATAAAGTGTGGTCTTACGCTAGTATTGGTGAGATGATCGCAATTGTCAAAGCGATCTCTTTCTCCATTGTAACTACAGCGATGGTTCAGCTTCTCATCAATGACTTTTCTATTTATAAGCGAGCCTTAATAGTAACATGGTTATTACATATTATACTGATTGGTGGATCACGGTTCGTTTGGAGAGTCTTACGTGATAAGTGTATTAAAGATCAAAAGAACATGAAAAGGACATTGATTGTTGGTGCCGGATCAGCAGGAGCCATGATTGCAAGACAGTTAAAAAATGAGACAAACCACAATGGGCTCTTGCCGGTTGCGTTTGTTGATGATGATATAACGAAGCACAAAATGCAATTGTATGATTTACCGGTTGCAGGAAGCACGAAAGATATTCCTGATTTGGTGAAAAAGTTAGAAATTGAACATATTATTATAGCCATTCCATCTTTAACAAACGGTGCATTAACTGAAATGGTTACAATTTGTAATAGTACCAGCGCAAAAGTGCAAATGGTGCCGAAAATTGAAGACATTGTTTCAGGGAAAGTTTCAGTTAGCACATTAAAGAATGTGGATGCTGAGGATGTACTTGGACGGGAACCAGTAGAGCTGGATATTAATTCAATCACCGAATATGTAATGAACAGAACGGTGATGGTAACAGGTGCTGGGGGATCCATCGGTTCAGAAATTTGCAGACAGTTAATGCGGTTTAATCCAAGCAGAATCTTACTGGTTGGGCATGGAGAATATAGTATTTACTCGATTGATATCGAACTGCGACAGAAATTTTGTCATACCGAAATAGAAATCATTCCAATTATTGCTGATGTACAGGATCGCAGTCGGATGTTTGAAATTGTCAATGAGTACAAGCCTGAGATTATCTACCACGCAGCAGCGCATAAGCATGTACCATTAATGGAGTATAATCCGCATGAAGCGGTCAAGAACAATATAATCGGAACGAAGAACGTTGCAGAGGCAGCGGATGCGTTCGGTATTCACACTTTTGTTCTGGTTTCTACAGACAAAGCAGTGAATCCGACAAATGTAATGGGGGCAACAAAGCGTGTTGCAGAAATGGTTGTCCAGGGATTGGCCGCAAGAAGTGAGACAAGGTTTGTTACAGTAAGGTTCGGAAACGTACTCGGAAGTCGCGGCAGCGTTATTCCTTTATTTAAGAAACAAATTGAAAAAGGTGGTCCTGTAACAGTAACACACCCTGAAATGACTAGGTTCTTCATGACCATACCAGAAGCATCAAGACTAGTCATACAAGCAGGTACATTGGCAAGGGGTGGTGAAATTTTTGTATTAGATATGGGCGAGCCTGTAAAAATTGTTGACCTTGCAAAGAATTTGATTAAATTATCTGGCTATTCAGAAAATGAGATTCCGATAGAGTTTACTGGAATCAGGCCTGGTGAGAAGATGTATGAGGAATTGCTTTGGGAGAATGAAGTACATCCGGAAGCGGTTTATGAGAAGATTTATGTCGGCAAAACGGTAGAGGTTAACAAAGGCTGTCTATTTGATTTACTTAATTCTTTTAACGATTATTCTAAAGAAGGATTAAAAGAACAATTAATGGCAATCGTTTACGATAAACGAAAACTAGAATTGGTAGAAGGTTAAAGAACTTTCCATTAACGGAAGTAGAGTGACTTTGAATAAAGATGTTCATTAGAAGAATACGTGTTACTTTTCGTGCGTAGATGGTAAGGTAATGTCTCCTTCACCTTTATCAATGGAGGCACTCGGTCATGCTGTGGGTACAAGACACCTTAGACAGTTATTGTCAGGAGTATGATGTGAGGTGGGGTTAGATGCCCTGTTTAGAATGATATGTAGAGCAGTCAGATTTATTTGACTGTTCGGCATTAAACGCAATGATTTCAATTTTAGTAGCTTAGCAGTTGGTTGGAATGGACGTGAACTCCAAGAAAGTACTAATCTACTAAAAATAACTACGGAAGGAAGGCTGGCAGATGGAGCTGACAAAAGTGAAAGAAAGAATATACCTCTCTTCTCCACATATGAGTGATGAAGGTTATGAAATGGAATATATTCAGGAAGCCTTTGATACAAACTGGATTGCACCCCTTGGCGAAAACGTAAATGGATTTGAAAAAGAGCTTGCCGAGAAAGTTGGTTCTAAAGCCGCTGCAGCACTTACTTCAGGTACTGCAGCTATTCATTTGGCGCTAAAGGCAGCAGGGGTTGGAGAAGGTGATATTGTTTTCTGTCCGACACTCACCTTTTCGGCTACAGTAAACCCTATTATCTATCAGAATGCCATTCCAGTGTTTATAGATAGTGATTATAAAACTTGGAACATGAGCCCGCAAGCATTGGAAGAAGCGATTGAAAAGTACCCAGAAGTAAAGGCAGTCATAGTTGTTCATTTATATGGTTTATCTGCTGATATGGATAGGATAATGGAGATTTGCAAGAAACATAATATAGTAGTTATTGAAGATGCTGCTGAGTCTTTAGGTACTTTCTATAAAGATAAGCATACTGGGACTATTGGTGATTATGGCATCTTCTCTTTTAATGGAAACAAAATTATTACTACTTCTGGTGGTGGAATGCTTGTTTCGAATAATGAAGAAAGAATTGCGAAAGTGAGATTTTGGGCTACTCAATCAAGAGATCGAGCCAGACATTACCAGCATAGTGAATTAGGCTTTAATTATCGAATGAGCAATGTCGTTGCCGGGATTGGGAGAGGACAGCTTAAAATATTGGATCAGAGAGTTGCGAAGAAGAGATATATTTTCGAGTTTTATAAGAGAGAGCTTAATAGACTTGAAGGCATTGAATTCATGCCGGACAATGAGTGGGATAAACCGAATTATTGGTTAAGTTGTATGACACTAACCGGTAATGTTAGACCGATTGACGTAATAAAGGCTCTGGAAAAAGAAAATATTGAATCCAGACCTTTATGGAAGCCGATGCATCTACAGCCTTACTTTACGGGATATGATTTGGTCGGAAGTGATATATCGGAGAAATTGTTTGAAAATGGTGTATGTTTACCTTCAGATACGAAGATGACGGATGAGGATCTTGAGAAAGTAGTTAAGATTATTAAGGGGTTGTGGGCAGAATAATGATGAATTTCAATGGTGGCATATACAGAAGATTTGTCAAAAGACCGATGGATATCGTACTTTCTTTCGTCGCTATACTAATACTTAGTCCGGTATTTCTTATCGTTGCTTTACTCGTGAGAATAAATTTAGGCAGCCCTGTGTTATTTAAACAGAAACGGCCAGGATTGAATGAAGAAGTTTTTATGATGTATAAGTTTAGGACAATGACAGATGAGAAAGACGAAAAAGGTAACCTTTTACCTGATGATAGGAGATTGACGATGTTCGGCAGATTGCTACGCTCTTCCTCTCTTGACGAACTACCGGAACTTTTTAATATTCTTAAAGGTGATATGTCCATCGTTGGTCCCAGGCCATTATTGGTGCAATATTTATCATTGTACAATGAGCATCAGAAACGACGCCATGAGGTAAGGCCGGGACTATCTGGTTTGGCACAGATTAGTGGAAGAAATGCAATCAATTGGGAAGATAAGTTTCACCTCGATGTGGAATATGTGGACAATGTAAGTTTTATTATGGATTGGAAAATAATTCTCCTGACAATGAAGAAAGTTTTTGTCAGAGAAGGTATTACTTCTGAAAGTGCACCTACAATGGAACCCTTTACGGGAACAAAAAAAGAAAGAAGAATGGAATCATGAATAATAAACTTCTTATAATAGGTGCCAGTGGACATGGCAAGGTTGTGGCAGATATTGCAATAAAAATGAATAAATGGAAGGAAATGGCATTTTTAGATGATGACGAAAGTATTAAATCATCAATAGGTTTAGAGGTCATAGGCACTACCAACGAAGTTTTTTCACATATAGATGAGTACGATATATTTGTTGGTATTGGTGACAATGCTATCAGACAAAAGGTTCTTGAAAAGCTTGAAAAAGCTGGTGCTAGTATTCCGATATTAATTCACCCAGATGCTGTAATAGGAGCACAAGTGGATATAGAGATTGGGACAACTGTTATGGCTGGTGCAGTTGTTAATTGCTGTACGAAAATTGGGAAAGGCTGCATTATCAATACCGGGGCTACAATAGACCATGATAATTATATAGAGGATTTTGTTCACTTATCACCTGGGGCACACTTAGCAGGTACGGTCCAAGTTGGAAATGGATCCTGGTTAGGTATCGGCAGTGTCGTAAGTAATAATATAAAAATTACTAAAGGATGCAAAATTGGAGCAGGTGCTGTGGTGGTAAATGATATAACTGAATCAGGGGTCTATGTCGGTGTACCAGTTAGGAGAATATAGAATGAAAAAAAATATTTGGATTTGGAATCACTATGCCACTAATATGTATAAGGACCAAGCTGGTAGACATTATTGGTTTGCAGAGAATTTAGTGAAACAGGGTTATAAGACGACTATTTTTTGTGCTTCTACAGTTCACAATTCAAGCGAAGCGATTGATACTGGCAGTAAATTATATACATCAGATGATATTAATGGTATACCCTTTGTATTCGTGAAAACACCTAAATATATTGGTAATGGGAAACAGAGGATTATAAATATGTTTTCCTTTTATAAAAATATTTCTTCTGTCTCAAAAGAGTATGCAGAACAATATGGTAAGCCAGATGTAATTTTAGCTTCAAGTGTTCATCCTCTTACATTAGTAGCTGGGATAAAGATGGCGAAAAAGTTAAATATCCCATGTATTAGTGAGGTTAGAGATTTGTGGCCAGAAACTATAGTGGAATACGGCTCTTTAAAAAGAAATAGTATAGTATCCAATTTATTATATCTTGGGGAAAAATGGATATATAAAAGAGCAGATAAATTAATATTTACGATGGAGGGGGGAAAAGATTATATAATTGAAAAAGGATGGGATAAAGAAAATGGTGGTCCAATCGATATCAGTAAAATTCACCATATTAATAATGGCGTAGATTTAAAAAGTTTTCACTATAATAGAAAAAATCATGTATTCGATGATAGTGACTTAAATAATTTAAAGCAATTTAAAGTTATATACACTGGTTCTATTAGAAAAGCGAATAATATTATGAAAATTGTGAAAGCAGCAGAATATATAGAAAGAACGGGTCGGAAAGATATTAAGTTTTTAATTTTTGGGGATGGGCCAGAAAAAGAAAGGTTAGAACAGTATTGTAGCAATAAAAACATACAGAACATTAAGTTCAAAGGTTTTGTAAATAAGAATAAAATACCATACATCTTAAGTAAGTCGAATTTAAATATTATGCACTTTGAGCAAAATAATATAAAAAAGTATGGTGCGAGTCTAAATAAAATGTTTGAATATTTTGCTAGTGGAAAACCTACCATATCAGATTGTGAGTTTGGATACGATCTAATAAAGAAATATAATTGTGGAGTAGTAATAGATAATGCAAATGAAAAACAATTAGCTGAGAGCATAATGAAGGTATCCGAATTGCCAAAAGAAGATTATTTGAAATATTGTAATAATGCCCTTAAGGCATCACATGAGTTTGATTTTAAAAAGTTAACAAGCAAACTAGAAAATATATTATAAGGTTGTTTTTAGGTTTTGTTTAGGATTCCGCTTATTTTTCCAAAAATAGTAAAGATAAAAATTGCAAATGAAATTGTTAACAATAATTGGCGCACGTCCTCCATTCATTAAAGCCGCACCATTTTTTGATGTTTTTAAAAAGATCACAACGAGATATTGGTACATACCGGTCAGCGCTATGATGCAAATACAATAATCCATTGAGCAGAAAAGACTGATGATCATTCGAAGTTATTCGAGATTTTTTCTGCTTTCGAGAGAGAATAGACAAGTCTATAATCCTGCTAATTCACCGAAGAACAAGAAAATTGATTAATAAACTAGCTGAGAATATATGCAATGCTATAGTAAAGGGAGGAAACGAATCTAATGAATACTGCTACCTCAACAAGTAATTTAAAGGATAAGTTACTAAATAAAACTGCAACCCTTGGAGTCATCGGTCTTGGCTATGTTGGTCTTCCACTGGCTGTTGAAAAAGCGAAAGCTGGATATAAAACAATTGGATTCGATATTCAAGAATCGAAAGTGGAAATGGTTAATCATGGGGAAAACTACATTGGTGATGTAGTTAACGAAGACCTGGCAGAACTTGTCAATTCAGGGAATTTATTAGCAACGGCGGATTTTGCGAAAGTAGCACAAGCGGATTGTGTAAGCATTTGTGTTCCTACACCTCTGGATAAGTATCAACAGCCTGATATTAGCTATGTGAAAGCCTCAGCAAAGAGCATCGTACCGTACATGCATAAGGACATGTTAATCGTATTAGAATCCACAACCTATCCAGGAACAACTGAAGAACTTTTGAAGCCAATACTTGAAGAATCCGGATTGAAATGTGGAGAGGACTTCTACTTAGCGTATTCACCAGAACGAGTAGATCCTGGTAATCTAACTTTTAAAACCAAAAATACACCAAAAGTTGTAGGTGGATCTACATCAAAATGTACGGATGTAGCTGCAGCTCTGTATGAAAGTATTTTAGAAGCCCCTATCCATCGTGTTTCCTCACCAGCGATAGCAGAGATGGAGAAGATTTTAGAGAATATATACAGAAATATTAATATAGGATTAGTCAATGAACTAGCAATTCTTAGTGAAAAAATGGGAATAAATTTTTGGGAGGTTATAGAAGCTGCAAAATCAAAACCATATGGTTTTCAAGCATTTTATCCAGGACCGGGACTTGGGGGGCACTGTATTCCCCTAGATCCATATTACCTTTCTTGGAAGGCGAGGGAATTTGATTTTCATACATTAATGATTGAATCCTCAATGATGGTAAATGATAGAATGCCTGAATACTGTGTGGAGAGAGCAAGCAAAATTTTGAATAAACACAAAAAAGCAATGAACGGCTCAATAGTACTTGTGCTTGGTGTGGCATATAAAAAAGATATTGATGACTACAGGGAAAGTGCAGCAATTAGAGTAATTAATGAATTAGAAAAAGAAGGAGCAGAAGTTATTTTCTATGACCCTTATGTATCAGAATACAAAGCTCATGGAAAAGTTAAAAAGGGGGAACGTGAATTAACAGTTGAATTAATTGAATCTGCGGATCTGGTTATGATAACAACTGACCATACAATGGTAGATTACATGCTAGTCCAAGAGCATGCAAAAGCTATTTTTGATACAAAAAATGCAATGAAGGATATAACAAATAGAGACAATATTGAATTGCTATAAGAAAGTTGTCCAAAAGGACCACTTCTCAATAGGGCTAGATAAGGAGACATTTCAATGCAATATTTTGTACATGAAAGTAGTTATATTGATGAGCACGTAAAGATAGGAGCAGGGACAAAGGTTTGGCATTTTAGTCATATTCATTCGGGTGCAGAAATTGGAGAGAAATGTTCAATAGGACAGAATGTAAATATATCTAACAACGTTAAAGTTGGTAATGGAGTAAAGATTCAAAATAACGTGTCTGTCTATGAGGGTGTGGAATTAGAAGATTATGTGTTCTGTGGTCCGTCTATGGTATTTACCAATGACTTAACGCCAAGAAGTAAATACCCTAAAGGTAGTGCTGCATATAAAAAAACGCTAGTCAAATATGGTGCATCTATAGGAGCAAACGCAACGATTGTATGTGGAAATACCATCGGTTCCTGGGCCATGATTGCTTCAGGAGCCGTTGTAACAAAAGATGTTCCAGACTATGCATTAGTGGCTGGAGTACCGGCAAAACAAATTGGTTGGGTTTGTGAATGCGGTCTTCCAATAAAAGAAGATTATCATTGTAAAGAATGTGACAGAGCTTATGAATTAATGGAAGATAGCTTAACAGAAATTAAATAAGAGGAAAGAGGTAAAGTATGCAGTTTCGTGACTTAAAAGCTCAATATACTCAGTATAAGTCTGCTATTGATGATGCTATTCAACATGTACTAAATACTGGCCAATATATAGGCGGCAAACCAGTAAATGAGCTAGAAAAAGATTTAGCTGAATACGTTGGTGTTAAGCACTGTATTACATGTGCTAATGGCACGGATGCTTTGTCATTGGTTTTGATGGCATGGGATGTAAAAGAAGGCGATGCTGTTTTTGTACCTGATTTTACATTCTTCTCAACGGGAGAAGTAGTTTCATTTAACGGAGCAACGCCAGTTTTTGTAGATGTGGATGAGAAGACTTTCAATATGGATCCTGATAAACTTACACAATCCATTGAAAAAGTAAATAAAGAAGGAAAATTAAATCCTAAAGTAGTTATACCGGTTGATCTGTTTGGATTACCAGCTAACTATAATGAAATAGAAAAAGTTGCTAAAGGTTACAATCTGCTTGTTTTGGAAGATGGTGCTCAAGGGTTTGGTGGAAACATTAATGGCGAAATGGCATGCAGTTTCGGTGACGCTGCCACAACTTCCTTTTTCCCTGCTAAGCCTTTAGGTTGTTATGGAGACGGCGGGGCAGTCTTTACCGATAATGATGAAACAGCTGAAATGGTTCGTTCCTATAAAACGCATGGGAAAGGTGAAAACAAATATGATAATGTAAGAATTGGTATTAATTCCAGATTAGATACCATGCAGGCGGCCATCTTGCAAGTAAAATTACATGCATTTAAAGAACATGAGCTAGATGGAGTAAATAGAGCTTATCAACTTTATAGTGAAAGACTGCAAAATATTGTAGAAACACCTTTTATTCCAGAAGGTTATTATTCAAGCTTTGCTCAATATACTATTAAACTGGTTTCAAAAGAACAGCGGGACGCCTTACAAGTTAAGCTAAATGAAAATAATATTCCTAGTATGATTTATTATACTAAACCGATGCATCGACAACAGGCATTTTCTGATTTACCATTTGATGAGAGAGATTTTCCTGTTACAAACAAACTTTGTGATACCGTTCTGTCACTCCCAATGCATCCATATCTAAAGGAGGGAGAAATTACAAGAGTATGTGATGTAATACAAGATTTTATGAGTGATTAAGCTCAAATATATGAAAAAGGAAGAGGTTTCGAAATGAATTTTGCAATTGTTGGATGTGGCTTTATAGCAAAAAAGCATGCAGCAGCAATTGAGAAAATTGATGCTGCTAAGCTCGTTGCAGTCTGTGATAAAGTTCCAACTGTAATGGACTTTTACAAAGAAGAATATGATGCAAGACCTTATACTGAATTAGAACATATGTTGGAAAAAGAGGATATTGATATAGTGTGTATTTGTACTCCAAGTGGTTTCCATGCTTCTATTGCAGTGCAAGTGGCAGAAGCAAAAAAACATATTATTGTGGAGAAGCCGATTGCTATGACAGTCGAAGATACTGACACAATTATAAATGCTTGTAACACTAATAATATAAAACTAGCTGTTGTTCATCCGAACCGTTTTAGACCGGTTGTTCAAGAGCTGAGAAAAATAATAGACCAAGGTCTATTAGGAAAGATTAGCCATGCAAGCTGTATTGTGAATTGGAACAGAAATCAGGAATACTATGACCAAGCATCTTGGAGAGGAACTAAACAGCATGATGGTGGAGTTTTAATGAATCAAGCAATCCATAATCTTGATTTATTGTTATGGTTTATGGGCTCTCCTGAACAAGTGTTTAGTATGGAAGCAACAAGATTTAGAAATATAGAAGCTGAAGACGTCTCTATCGGAACAATAAAGTTTGATTCAGGTGCACTTGGAACAGTAGAAGCTTCAACTACTGTGTATCCTAAAAACTATGAAGAGTCTATTACAATATTCGGTGAGAAAGGTACAGTTAAAATTGGAGGTCCAAATGCCATTTATTTCGAACATCTCGACATAAAAGATATGTCAGAAAGGGAAATAAATGATTTGAAAGAAAGTATTAAAGCAGATCCGTGGGGCACTCCAGGTCACCAGTGGATTATTGAAGATATGGTGAATGCAATTAAAGAAGGAAGGAAACCTGCTGTAACCGGAAAAGATGGAAGAAGAGCACTTGAACTTGTTTTAAGCTTTTATGAATCAGCACAAAAAAATCAGCCCATTCAATTGGAAGGGAAGATGGAATAGTTGACAACAGAATTACCATGTTGTGAGTTAACTGAAAATCTATAAGTTACATAACATAACAGTAGAATCGATGTGGAGGTTCTTGGTTATATCTACTGCATTGGTATTGTTACTAATGGATTAATCCACCAATACAAAGGAATAGTGTCTGCAGGTAAATTCTGGAAGCCCCACAGGTTAGGATTGATACGAGAAATTGCCTAAAAGCAAATGTAATAATAGATAAACTATTACAAATTATTGTAAGACTTAGTGGAGATGGAGATTTGCATTAGATGAAAAAGTTCAGGGATAAACTGCTGCAAAATAAATTTTTGAAAAACGTTTTTATATTGGTTGGAGGAACAGTATTCGCCCAAGGATTGATCGTTCTATCTTCGCCTATCTTAACAAGGATGTATACACCCGAAGCATTCGGGATATTAGCAACATTTATTTCAATTATTTCGATTTTAAATTCAGTGGTGTCATTGCGATATGAATTGGCACTACCGTTAACAAGAACAAAGAAGGAACTCATTAATCTATTTGGTTTTAACATGCTGCTAATTTGTGTTGTAGCTTTCGTCTATTGGATCCTTTTTGTTTGTTTTGGGGAGTATATTTTCTCCCTTTTAGAAGTAGAAGCTTTTATAAACCTACTAATCTGGCTAATCCCATTTACAGTTCTATTCTTAGGTTTTACCAATAATATCATCTACTTTTTTATAAGGATAGAAAGATTCAAATCGATTACCAACATAAAAGTGAGCACTAGTATAGGGAAAGTTGTATCCCAGCTATTACTTGGGGGGATTTCAAACTTCAGTTTCGGTTTGATTGTAGGAGATATCATTGGGAGAATTATTGGTGCTTTGATCGGATCTTATTTAATGGTAAAGACTAATCTGAAACAGTCTTATCAAGTGGTAAAAAGGTATTTGTCTATTGAAAGTATGAAAACAGCTGCTGCAAACTTTAAAAAATTTCCAATGTATTCCATGCCTGCTGGATTGATTAATAGTCTTTCCACTCACTTAACACCAATTATGTTGACATTTGCTTATGATCCAGTGGTTGCTGGGTTTTATGCTTTAACCCAACGTGTGCTTGGACTTCCAAGTTCTTTGGTAAGTCAATCCATTTCACAAGTATATTTACACGAAGCACCGAAACTATTAAAAGAAGATATAAGGCATGTTCGCAATTTATATCTTAAGACAGCTAAAAATTTACTGTTATTTGGTGGAATACCAATTATTTTACTAGCTGTTTTTGGCGAACCTGCCTTTTCATTCATCTTTGGTGAAGAGTGGTCTGACTCAGGTGTTTATATGCAAATTTTAGCGCTGTTATTTATCGGACAGTTTACGGTTGTACCATTATCACAGACATTGAATATTTTAGGAAAGCAGCATGTACAATTGGTGTGGGATATAGGAAGAGTTCTCGTATCCTTAGCAACGATTATTATTCCGTCTAAGTTCTTCTATTTGGAAGCTGAGAGGACATTATTGATTTTTTCAATCAGTATGTTCCTGTTATATACTGTTCTATTTTTTTTATCTCTACATTATTTACAAAAAAAACAAGTAGCTAGTAAAGAGGAATTTATATGATAAGTAACTTTGCAATAAAGAAAAAATATATTTTCACCATCCTATTCATCTTGCTGTTTAAAGGTTTACTTGAGTACGGATACCTTACATTTGTTCACCCATTGTTTGAGTATTCCGGTTTCACCGTGGATGTTAATGGAATAAAGATGCTGGAATCCTATCTTTTCGTAATTTTTTTATCATTTCTTTTATCAAAACTGGATGATTATGATAAACCAAGCAAGATCGTCGTGTACATTCTATATTTAAATTTATATTTGCCAATTTCTTCACTGTATTGGCTTGAGAATCATTCCAGAATGTATTTTTGGGTCATTTCTGCCTCTATATTGCTTTTATATCTAATCATTAGTAAATTCAAGCCTATTAACAACTTTCAATTGAAAGAAGGTAGTAATTTAGCAATTAGTATTCTTATAGGAATTAGTCTGTTTGTTTATGGGTATCTCATTGCTACTGGTGGTTTGACTAGAATAAATCTCAATTTATTAGATGTATACAGCACAAGACAAGGCTATGTGAATAGCAGTAATACACTTATTACTTACTTGCTTCCTTGGCAGGCGCACGTCATCAATTTAACTTCTTTAACTTATGGTTTGTTGAAAAATAAAAAATCTATTATTTTTATCACGCTATTCTTACAAGTGTTTTTATTTTCGATGACAAATTTTAAAAGTTTTCTTTTCGCGCCATTAGTGGTGCTCGCATTACACTTTCTTACAAAAAAAGGTTATAAAAATGGATTACTCATGTTCATGTCCTTATTGCTGTCTATCTTTATGTCCAGCATGTTTTTCCTATATAAAATAACGGGAGATATCCTGATGTTATCTATTTTTCTGAGACGTTTATTCTTTGCGCCTTCTAATTTGCATTTTGTTTATTATGAATATTTTAATCAGGCAGACAAGTATATGTTATCCCACTCTATTCTTTCCAGGGTGACTGAAAACCCTTATGGACTAACACCAGTTAGTCTAATAGCGAGGGATGTTTATGGGGAGGACTTCAGTCCAAATGTCGGTATATTCGGGGATGCGTTTTTAAACTTTGGATTTATCGGTATTTTTATCTTTTTAATTATTTTAGGATTTGTACTTGTATTGCTGGATAGTTTAGCAAGGCCAGCACCATTCATACTTGCTGCATCCATTATGGCTATCCCTTCAATGTCTCTCGTTAATTCGGCTATGTTTACTAGCTTTGCGACACATGGGATTTTGTTTGCCATCTTTGTAACTTGGCTGACAACTAGTTTATTTAGGAAAAAGAATGATTTTATAAAGGAAGAAAGGAAAATTTCTTAATGAAAATATGTCACATTACTTCTGTGCACCGATATGATGATATACGTATCTCTATAAAAGAGTGTTCATTCCTAGTAAAAGCTGATTTTGAAGTTCATTTAATCGCTCCAAATACGGATGAAACAAGTTTGAATGGCATTCATGTTCACGGTGTAAAGAATCCGTATAATGGGAGAATTAAAAGGGCCAAGAATTTAACTAGAGATATCTACCGCAAAGCACTAGACGTAAATGCAGAAATCTATCATTTTCATGATCCAGAACTGATTCCTATTGGTTTAAAGCTTAGAAAAAAAGGGAAAAAAGTCATTTACGATATTCATGAAGATGTTCCTAGACAAATATTATCAAAACATTGGATTCCGAACTATTTAAAGAAATTGGTATCTTTCGTTTTTGAGAAATATGAGAACCGGGCAGTTAAAAAATTCAGTGCCTTGGTTACCGCTACACCACATATCAAAGAAAGATTCCAAAAGTTAAATAATTGTGTGGTAAATGTAAATAATTATCCAATCTTAGGGGAATTGTATGATCCTAGTTCCACTAAGGATATTCAGAAGGAAAAAAGTGTCATCTATATTGGTGGTATTTCAAAAGACCGTGGAAGTGTAAATTGTGTAAAATCGATTGCCAATACTGACGCTGTCTTCAAGCTCGCTGGAAAATTTGCAAATGAGCGAGAGAAAACAATGATAGAGGAATTGCCAGGGTGGCAAAAGGTGAATTTCCTAGGCTTTCTTAACAGAAAACAAATCAAAAAAGAGCTTGAGACATCGATGGCAGGGCTGGTGGTGTTAGAGCCAAAGATAAATTATATAGATTCTTTGCCAATAAAGATGTTTGAATATATGGCAACTGGACTTCCCGTGATTGCTTCCAATTTTCCATTATGGAAAGAGATCATCGAAGGGAACAAATGTGGACTAACTGTTGATCCATTAAATGTAAATGAAATTAGCAGTGCGATTCAGTGGGTGATAAACAATCCCGAAGAAGCCAGAAAAATGGGGGAGAATGGCAAAATGGCTGTTCAAAGTAAATTTAACTGGGAAGCAGAGAGCAAAAAGCTAATTAACCTATATGATCAATTACAAAGTCTTGATGGTTAGTTTGAGGTGCTTGCACTTCCCTTACTTCTTGTGAGGATAGACTGAACCAGCGCTGAAAATAGAGCCAGTTAGTGCGAGAAGAAGAGTCACTAGAACATAGATCGTTCTAGTGACTGTTTGTTTTATCTAAATCGTTTCTATTCAATTCCTATAACCGACAAGTAAAAATGAACCGTTTTACTAATTTGAACACTTTCATTCTTGAAAATTAAGAACAGTTGTATAATGACAGGATTACTAATTCCCCTTCATGAACCATGGGACGCTTGTTCCAATCCTCGAGGATATTACCAGTTTGCTGGATCTCTTCTTTTCATATTTTGCCCCATTCAGATTTAACAATAAAAACCGAAGTAATATAGGATTTCTTTTGAAAAACATTTCGTATTTTTTCCCATTTGGAGAAATTTCTTTACCAAGATGAAACAGTAGGCTTATGAAAAAGGGAATTTCTCGAAAATACCTAACATTATAAAAGTCAAATAGGAATAACAATGAATTACCTAGCATTGCGTAAGATCCTATTAACCTTAGCAGTTACAGGATGAAACAGAGATTTTCTTTATTTGGTAGAATACGACAAAATCTCTTATATACCTATTTTTTTTCTAATTTAATATTCATTCCTAATCCCTATCAAAATAAACACCAAACAACGCCATAAAGGAGAGATTCTTGACGGAGGAGTGCATACGCAAATTATTGTTTGTGATCGACAGTCGTTATCAGCAGGTATATCCTTAAAGGGAAGGATTATACAGGGGAACTTTACAAAATTTATATTGAGTATAATGGCAATGCAAACAACAAATTGGTAAATGCATTATTTAGATCATATTCAAAAGTCATGAAAAAAAATGATAATATTTTAATTGCAGAAGGTCTATCAACAGAGTCTGGTTTCAATATTAAATAATATAAAATAAAGTTCTGCTTGTTTTATTGAATGGGGTCAACTGGATATATAATTGGAATTTTCTAAGACATGGAGGTATAAAAATGACCAGTTATCAAAAAGAAATAGTGAAGATCAACCATCACGGGAGGGAAATTCATGGTGTCTCTTACATGCCTACTCGTAAGAAAAAGTGCCCTGTCGTAATCTTCAGCCACGGTTTTAATGGAACAAATGCAGATTTTGCTATGAATAGTGACTTTTTAGCAAAAAATGATGTGGGCGCATTTTGCTTTGACTTTTGTGGTGGTTCCATCCATTCAAAGAGTGACCTTAAGACTGAGGAAATGTCTATATTTACAGAAAAAGAAGATCTGTCTGCTGTTATGGAAACAATAAAAAATTGGGGAAATGTTGATTCTGATAATATCTTTTTATTTGGAGGAAGTCAGGGAGGATTAGTGTCATCATTAGTAGCTGAAGAATATATAGAGGAGATTAAAGGACTCTTATTGTTATTTCCAGCACTATGTATTGCGGAGGACTGGAATAAAAGGTTTCCAACACTTTCGGTAATCCCCGATATACATGAGTTATGGGGAGTTCGATTAGGTAGAATATTTTTTGAATCGATTCATGACTATGATGTCTTCGACCATATTGGGCAATTCGATAAAAATGTTCTAATTTTTCATGGAGATCAGGATGAAATTGTCCCACTTGAATATGGGAAGAAAGCAGAAATGTTATATCCACACGCTAGAATGGAGGTATTTTCGGGAGAAGGTCATGGTTTTTCAGAAGCTGGTAATAAAAAAGTCGCTGAGATGACATATGAATTTGTAAAAGCAAATATCTAACATTTTGGGGGACCAGTTTGGTACAAAAGACACAGATATTCCCATACCTAGAGGTTACTATATTGATAAAGAAGGTTTATATTAAAAAATTATGTAAATAATTACACTTGAAATAACATGGCCGATTACTCGATAAAAATATGAGGGGGAGAAAGTGTGTTTTATTTTAAACTTAATGAGGACGCTGAATTGCGATTGCTAGAACTAAGACATGCAGAAAACCTATTCCATTTAACGGATAGATCAAGAAATTATCTTAGAGAATGGTTGCCTTGGGTTGATGTTATAAAAGAGAAAAGCAATTCAAAAGAGTTTATAGAAGGGACAATGAAGCAATTTAGTAATAATAATGGCTTTCAAG
This sequence comes from Gracilibacillus xinjiangensis, assembly GCF_042651765.1. NCBI lineage: Bacteria > Bacillati > Bacillota > Bacilli > Caryophanales > Bacillaceae > Gracilibacillus > Gracilibacillus xinjiangensis. Next base: position 785,344 of record NZ_JBHSDT010000004.1, read on the forward strand.
CGGGAATTTGGTATAAAGGTGAACTAGCAGGGGTCATAGGCTTACATGGTATAAACTGGGCTAATAAATCAACTTCATTAGGTTATTGGTTAGGTGAAGAATTTCAGGGGAAAGGTTTAATGACAAATGCTTGTAAATCAGTTATTGAATACTGCTTTAATGAACTCAACTTAAAAAGAATAGAGATTCGTGCAGCAACAGAGAATCACAAAAGTCAAGCTATTCCTGAAAAGCTTGGTTTTCAAAAAGAAGGCTGTATCCGAAGTTCGGAATTTTTATATAATAGATACGTTGATCATTATGTATATGGATTGATAAACGAAGATTTTAACAGAGTTACTTTATAAGAGGGAGATATTAGTTAGCAAATTTTTTCTGTCCCTGTGTCGCTAACAGCTACATATGCTGCTATAGGTTTTGAACAGCAAACAATAAGTTAGACAAGCTAATAACAATAAGATAGCATTATATCTCATAAAAGATCTAGAATATGATGGAATAAGCAGTTCCAATGAACATAATGATCAGTTAGGAGTATTCAAAAATGAATAAACGGTTAGAAACAGTAACGAATTGGTTAAAAGGGGAAGATATTGACGTTTTATTTATTAACTCAACCGAGAATGTATATTATTTTTCCAACTTCTATACAGACCCGCATGAACGGTTGATGGGGGTGCTTTTATTTAAGCAGTCTGAACCAATCTTTATTTTACCTGCAATGGAAGTGAGTCAACTAAAAGATGCGGGCTGGCAATACGAGATTATCGGATACGCAGACCATGAAAATCCATGGGACAACATAGAAGAAGTAATAGAAGCAAGGGATCTGACCAAGGCGAAAAAAGTGTCTTTTGAAGATGGGGTTCTTACTTTTCAACGTGCCACCGCTTTTCTTGATCTGTTTGCGGATGCTGAGGTGATAGCTGCAGAAGACCAATTAAATGAAATGCGGGTTGTCAAAGATAGTAATGAAATTGCTATTATGAAGCGGGCAGCTGAAATGGCTGATTATGGTGTGCAAATAGGCGTGAATGCACTTCAGGAAGGTGTGACTGAGATGGAGGTATTAGCCAAAATTGAGTATGAACTCAAGAAAAAAGGCGTACGCGATATGTCCTTCTCTACAATGGTTTTGTTCGGGGAGAAGACTAGTGACCCACATGGCAATCCTGGAAACCGCGAGCTGAAATCAGGAGATTTGGTGTTGTTTGATCTAGGTGTAGTTCTTGACGGTTATTGCTCAGACATCACAAGAACAGTTGCCTATCGATCGCTCACCGTCAAACAGAGAGATATCTATGAAACGGTATTAAAAGCAGAACTTGCTGCCATAGAGGCAAGTAAGCCAGGTACTCGTATTGGGGATTTAGACATCACAGCAAGAGATATTATCACCGAAGCCGGCTATGGCGACTACTTTCCTCATCGGCTTGGCCATGGATTGGGGATTAATGTACACGAGTTTCCATCAATGAGTCATTTAAACGGTGGTCTCTTACAAGAAGGAATGGTTTATACGATTGAACCAGGTGTTTATCTCCCGGGAATTGGCGGGGTTCGAATTGAAGATGATGTGCTCGTTACAAACGATGGTTGTGAGACACTAACCAAATTCCCGAAAGATCTGCAAATTATCGAATAATGAAAGACTCTGTTATTTCCTGGGCAATATTGTAGTGGGAGTGACAGGGCATTTCCTTTATCAAGTAAGCAAAAACCCACTAAGCATGCATGGAATGAAATGACTGCTTGGTGGGATTTTTTTGTTAAAAGTAAGCTTGCCATACAACAGTTAAGTTGTAATCACTATTTCTTTAAGTTTCTAATCGGTTCTGTACCATGAGAAGTTAATGCTTCTTCTCTTCTTCTGTCTTTCTTAGTACCATATTCTTCATTCGTTAATTTTCCCGTATCTTTCGGTTGAAACGCTTTGCCCATTTGTCTAACCTCCTACTGTAATTAAGGTAAGAACAAATTTATTATTTCTCATTAAAACAGAATTATGCTGCAAATTAATAAAGCTTTTGGACAACATAATTAGGGATGTGACTACATTCTTGGAGGCTTCAATTATTTACTTGTGATAATGCTTGTTCAACTGCATTTTTTAAGTCTTCAGGTTCTAGTTCATATGTGTAGCCATGAAGTCTTTTTCCGTTGAAAAATAGTGTTGGTACTTTGCTGATATCTCGTTCAATTGCCTCTTTAGTAATGGCCAGGCTTATGTCAACATTTTCTAAGCGTTCTTCTGGTGATAAACCATAATCTTTTACAATTTGCTGTTTTAATTCTTTGTCAGAGAGCTCCATCCATGATGGGTGCTTCTCTAAAAGATCCGTTATAACATGTAAGGTTTGTTCTGGGTTGGAATGATCCAATGACCAGTGCACAAGGGATCCAAGAAGGAGTTCTTCTCGGGGTTTATCATACAACTTGATAATGATTTGTAACTTTCCGCTTTCAATATATTCTGGTAAAGCTTGTTTCCCTAAATGATATATGTTAGCAGTTCCTTTACAAGCTACATTTATGAATGCTTCTAATTTTACCGGTGCATCATTTTTGCCAATTTTTAAATGGTCATTTTTTATCGATGTTGCCATATATATTCCACCTTTTTGACTATTGATAAGTTTAATATATACGATGTTAGTCGGAATTGTAAATGATAGTGAACTACATTCTCTTTGGAGCGTTTTTTCAAGGATAACTAATATGGCTAGATAACTTAAATAGAGTACAGTGGATATTGGTTGAATTGTTCTAAACTATTATATCGCAACATTCGACACATTATCCCAAAAAACGTACACTTTTCTTGACAAATTTCTCATAAGCAACTATTTTAGGGAGAGTATAAAAATTTATCAAGATGACTTGAAAAGAGACTTACATTAAATTTGTACCTAAGTCAAAAGAGAAATTTTTTATCGATATCCTATTTTTGCTGAGAATGAATAGTAAGTTTTACACATGTCATACCTAGAGTTAAATTATATTTTCCGCTTTTTTTTAACTCCAAAACCAATTAATTTGGGTGGAATTATGTGAAAACTCTACAGGAAATGCATTTTATCTAGAACTACTCATTCTTTATATAAGTTGAAGGGAGATGAATGGCACCACGAGAACGACAACCTACTAAAGGGAAGAGGATTATAAAACATAGAAACCCTCAATGAAGATTCTGATAGCACTTTTATTGTAACAGTAGAAACATATACATAGTGGCCCGTTGGAAACCAGGTATTAAGCATAGAGGTAAGTTTATATGGAAACAAGAGTAAATTTTTTACTGTTGGCCAGATTTGTATATAAAATTTTGAATTTTAAAAAAATTATATAAAGAGCATTTTTTCTTTATTAAGAAAGATAATAAATGACATAAGGCGGTGGAAAAAATGAAAAAAATAGTTAGTTTAATAATGGTTTTATCTATAGCGTTAATACTCGGAGCTTGTGGGCAGACAGAGAATAAGAGTAGTTCAGAGGAAGAAGGGCAAGAGCCTACTGTATTAAAGTTAGGAACACTTATGACGAATACTTCACCTGAAGGGGAAGCACATCAGTATTTCGCTGATTTAGTAGAAGAAAAAAGTAACGGACAATTAAAAGTAGAAGTTTATCCTTCCGAACAACTTGGAGCTGCAGATACGCAAATAACTAATGTGAATATGGGTACACAAGATATGCTTGCGATTTCATCTACATTTTTCAAGGACTATGATCAGAGATTAGAATTATCTACTTCTCCATTTTTATTTGAAGATTACAATCAATTCCAAAATTTCTTTACAGGTGATATTGGTAAGGAAATAAATCAGAATTTAATTGATGGCGGTATTAGAAACTTGAATACTGAACGTAGCTTTGTTAGAGGTCCTTACAGAGTTCTTCTTTCAACCAAGCCTGTTAAGTCTTTGGAAGATGTGAAAGGTTTGAAACTCCGTGTTTTTGACTCTCCTATTTACACAGGGGGTTGGTCACATTTAGGCGCTAATCCAACAGTAATTGCATGGACTGAAACTTATTTGGCATTAAACCAGGGAATGGCGGATGCAGTCACTGCTCCTATTTCTCAGGTGAAGTCAATGAACTTTGCTGAAGTAGCACCATATATGACCATTATAGATGAATATCCTCAGGATGTAATTACGGTAATAAACGAAGAAACATTTCAATCTCTATCAGAAGAACACCAACAAATCCTGATTGATTCTGCAAATGAATCTGGGATAAAAGCAGAAGAACTTGTAATGGAAGCAGCTGAAAAAGATATTGAGATAATGAAGGAAGAAAATGATCTGCAAGTATTTGAAATAGATAATGAAACATGGACCGAAGCTATGTCTTCCTATTACGACAAATTGGTAGAAGAAGGTAAATATGAAGAGAGTCTGATAAATAGCATTAGGTCTGCTAAATAACTAAATATCTAGCTATTATTGAGATGAACGGGCCTTTAAGGGGCCCTAATATTTCTAACGTTCCTACCGGTTTTTGATAATTGGTTCATTAAAGAGAGGGATAAGATCGCGAAGGGGATGATGACTATACATACTATAAATAAAATAATTAAATTATCTTCCAATATTTGTTTCTTTATTTCAATTACGTGTCTAGTGTTATTGGTTCTATTAAATGCCATCGAAATATTCACAAGGTTAGTATTGGATTATTCTTTTATGGGAGTTCAGGAAATTAGCCTGCTTTTAGTATGCTGGGTTATTTTCATGGGATTTACAAGGGTAGTCATAAAAAAAGAAGATATTTCAGTTACCTTTCTAGTAAAAAAAATAAAGGCAAAGAAATTAGTGAAAGTCATAAACCATATTTTACTACTAGTCCCTTCTTGTTTTGTGATTTTTTTAGGTGTTGGATTAACCTTACAGGAAATGAATTTTACTACTTCCATTATGGGACTACCGAAGGGATTATATATACTGCCGCTTCCTCTAGCTTTTGTCGTTATTACAGTATTCTTATTTAATGAACTAATTAAAATGGCGGGAGGGGAGAAGGTATGATAATAGGCATAGTAATGTTTGGTGTGCTTTTGTTATTAATTTTCTCGGGTGTTTCCATTTCATTCTCGATGTTGATAGCAACAATAATAGCGCTATTCATGGGTGGATACAACCTGGAGGTACTTCCCCTTACCATAGTAGAAGGTGTCAAGAGTTATATCCTTTTAGCCATCCCATTCTTTATTACAGCTGGTAATTTAATGAACAGTGCAGGAATAACCAAAAGAATTTTCGACTTTTCCAATGCCGTTATAGGATTTATACGAGGTGGATTAGCTCATGTAAATATTTTTGCAAGCATGATTTTTGCAGGCATTTCTGGGTCCTCTATTGCTGATCAAGGAGGGTTAGGTGCGATAGAAATGAGAGCAATGGTTGAAAAGGGGTATGATAAATCCTTTAGTGCGGCACTTTCAGCTGTAAGCTCCATACTAGGAGCACTGATACCCCCAAGTGTAGCCTTGATTATCTATTCTTATTTAGCGGAAGTATCTCTGTCTGATATGTTTGTCGCAGGCATTGTGCCAGGTGTACTGACAGCATTGGTATTAATGATACATGTCTATATAACAGCGAAAAAAGGGTTAATTACTTCCCCTCCTGAAGAACCATTTGATATGAAAAAAATAATCGTTACATTTAAAAAGGGCTTTTTTGCATTGCTTGCACCACTGATTATTTTGTTAGGATTTATTGGAGGAATATTTACACCAACGGAGGCTGGGGTAATAGCAATTATATACTCTATTTTCTGTGCCTTTATATACAGGGAATTTAAATTATCTTTAGTTACGAAAGCTCTAAAATCAAGCATACTTTCCATTTCTTTAATCATGTTTCTAACGGGTGTTAGTACAGCAATGGGGTGGGTTGTATCAATAGAGCAGTTACCTTTATTGCTTTCTAACAGTTTATTACAGATTACTGATAATAAATATATTATTTTGTTATTGATAAATATAGTATTGTTAATATTGGGATCTTTAATGGAAAGTGTTCCTGTCAAGTTAATTTTATTGCCAGTCTTATTGCCGATTATAACCTCTGTAGGTATTGATCCTATACATTTTGGAATAGTAATAACATTTAACCTTTTAATAGGTATGATAACTCCTCCGATGGGTATCGGACTATATGTAATGAGCTCTGTCGGGAAAGTCCCGGTTGAAAGTATAATAAAGGAGACACTGCCTCTGTATGTGCCTTTAGTTATCATGCTGCTTATTCTAACCTTTGTGCCTCAAATTTCCTTATGGTTGCCAGAATTGTTAACGGGAAGATAAACATATCAATACTAGATTAATTTAGGAGAGTGTATAAGAATGAAGTGGATACATGGAGATAGAGCGATTGTAGGAGATGGAAAAAAAGTAGTATCACCTGCATGGGTTGGTGTAGAAAATGATAAAATATTAACGGTCACATCTGAGAAGCCAACTATCAATGAGAACGATGTGATAGAAGATTATGGTGATGTTACCATTACACCCGGTTTAATGAATGTTCATGATCACATTTGTCGTAAAGCTTTAAGAGAACCGGATCAGGATATACCAAGAAAATTTCGAACCAAGGCTCTAATGGAATCAGATCCAAGCTATATCATGTTACATTCTGTAAGAAACTCGAAATTAGCTTTAAATGAAGGAATTACTTGGATTAGGGATTATGGTCTAGGAGACTTAACTTCTATTCATTTAAAGCGCGGAATTGAAGAAGGTTTAATTGAGGGACCTGAGATTAGTACATGTGGATTCCCAATATGCCAAACTGGTGGGCATACCCATAAACAGGCTAGAGAAGCTGATGGCGTCGATGATGTTAGAAGAGCAGTCAGGGAACAGATCAAAAGTGGAGCAGATGTGATAAAATTTATGGCAAGTGGTGGTCTTAATACCTTTCCACGCCCTGAGACATTTAACGTAGAATTTTCAGAGGAAGAATTAAAAGCTGGTATTGATGCCGCTCATGACTTGGGAGCTCAGACTGCTGCCCACGCTTATCCTAAAGAAGCGATTATGAGAATATTACGTGCTGGGATAGATTCTGTAGAACATGGGGCACATTTGGATGAGGAATGTATCGAATTAATGGTCAAAAACGGAACGGTATTTGTTCCTACACATATTTCTACAATTAAAGGCCCATGGACTATCTATGAAACGGAATTAAAAGAACAATTGCTATTGCCTCAACAAAAAGCAATACGACTAGCAAAAGAAGCTAACATACCAATTGGTGCGGGAACAGATACTTCTGGATATTTAGCAGATGAGATTAGAGAATTAGGTAAAGTGCTTGAGGAAAGCCCTGTAGAAGCATTGGCACATGCAACAGGTACAGCTGCAAAAATTGCACGTCGTCCGGACTTAGGATTAATTGAAGAAGGAAAAATAGCCAATATCGCTATCTTTAAAGGAGACCTTACAAGATCATTAGATAACTTAGATAACGCCATCCAAGTATGGAAGAAGGGTAAGAAAATGCTACCAACTATTGAAGGGTAGTATGTTTATGGTGTACCTCACTTCCCGAGTTTGTCGAATATGACAGACTGGGGAATTTTATTTTTGTTCATTTATGGGCATATCATCATATTTTAATGGTGGATGGATAGTAAATGGTTGCTATTGCTGGAAGCATTCCCTTTTCCTTACTTGCAATCCACTTACTTTTATATTGTCTAAACCAAACAGTAGCTCCAGGTGCAACAGAAAGCCCTATGGCAGCTCATTTTATGGAAAGAGATCCGGACGCCGCAAAAAATGCAGTAGATCCAGTTCCTCAGAAACGTTTAGGTCAACCAGAAGAAGCGGCAAACATAGTCGCTTTCCTGTTAGGTGAAGAAGCAGCATATATAAATGGTGCCGTTGTACCAATTGATGGCGGTTATACTGCTATTTAATCGATAAAGCAATCAAATTTTTATAGAGGCAAAAAAACAAGGGGGTTTGTTAGAATCAGAAAACATTCCCCCCTTATTTTTAGCACCTGGCAATTCGAAAGTGATTGGTTAAATGGATCTGTCAAAAGCACATTAAAATTAAGGAATACGTTATTCCTTACCGTTTTTAAAGCAGCACTCCAAGAATTAACTCGATCCAGCATTTGCTTCATATTATCTGCATGTGAATCTTGTGGTTTAAATACGAAGATCTTCATGTCATGTACCCGGCCCCGCACCCATATGAAATGCAAAACTCACCAACCAAACTTAGACGGTGGCACTTTATAATACTTCTTAAATGCCTTCGAGAAGGTATAGGGATCAGGATACCCGAGCATATTTGCAATTTGCTGGATGCTAAATTGTTTACTGTATAATAGATCCCGGGCCCGGTTCATTTTTAATTGATAAATGTACCGACCTGGTGTCACTCCGAGGCCTTTTTTAAAATAAGTGATGAAATATTTCTCTGACATGCCCGCAACTTCAGCAAGTTCTCCGACGCGAAGTGTTTGGTGGAGATGCTCATGGATAAAATCAAAAATAGGCTGAAGCTTCTCTAAATCTATGTTTTGTATCCGGTTAGAGGGATTATTTATAAATTCCCCTCGGTAATGCCCCTGACCATAATGTTCCAAAATTTTGGCGATCAAGATCGTCAAGCAACCTTTCAATCGGAACCCTGACATCGGTGCAATCTGTTTGTATTGGTCATATGCCTCCAAAAATAAGCGTATTTCCTCTTCAACTAAAGTTCTCTCAATAATTCCTGACAACTGAAAATTATCAAGAATTCCAAAGTGATTTCCCAATCCAAAATCAAAGTGTGTGAAAATAAAATGGCATTCATTGCTTCGGGTTGTCGCAGTGTAGGCCAATTTAGGGCGAAAGAGAATCATATCCCCTTCGGAGGCCAAGTACACTTCTTCTTGGACTCGAATTTCTATCTGCCCTGCCTGAATGTACCATAAGTCGTAATCTTTATGTTGTTTGCTCTCCATCCAACTGTTAGGATGGACAATTTCACTGCAGGAATTTATTCGCAGCATGACAAGTTCTGAAAGTTCATTAAAGATACTTAAACTATCCACGGATAATCACCTCCATACTTTTAGACATATTATACTTAATCTGCTATAGCAGTAAATATCACTTGTTTTAGTTAATCTTACTTTTTGACATGAAATGCATACTCTCTAGCATTCCAATTTTGTATCCGTTTTCTATAATGAAAAAAACGAATATTTTGGAGGGGATTACGATTACTATTCAAAATCCTAAGGTAGTGGTGTTAGGAGCTGGAAGTTTATTTTTCGGTCGTCAGTGTATTTGGCAGATGGTGCATTCTAAGTATTTAAATAAAGGTACATTAGCTTTAGTAGATGTAAACGAAGAACGATTGAACAAGCTGGTTGATTTAGCCCGAATGGTTGTAAAAGCCAATCAAGTAGATTTGAAGATTGAGGGTTCAGTGGACCGAAAGCAGGTGCTTCAAGATGCAGACTTTGTTGTACTTAGTTTTGCTAAGGATACGGTAAAATACAGAGGGATCGATTGCGAGGTATCTGAGAAATATGGTATAAGAATGTGCTCTGGAGATACAATTGGACCGGGAGGGGTTTTTCGGGCGATGCGCGAGCTTCCTGTGATCATGGGATGTGCTAAGGATATAGAGGAAATTTGTCCCGAGGCATGGGTTATCAATTATATTAATCCATCAGCCGTTCATGGAATAGCTCTAAAACGATTTGCGCCTAAATTAAAGAGTTTTGCACTTTGTGATTCGCATCATATGCCACAAAAGAAAATCATCTATGCCGAACGGGCAGGGATTATTAACGATAAAAGAGAATACAACGATGAGATTGACCGTAAATTCGATTTACGCATTGCAGGAGTAAATCACTTTACCTGGTTGTTAAAAGCAGAGTATGAAGGAAAAGAAGTTCTTCCTTTGATTGCTAAATCGATGAAGAAATCCGCTGAGACGGAAACAGTAGGCGGCGACACTGGGGCTAAGGCTCTCTTTAATGACGCAATAAGCTACCAATTGTATGACATCTTTGGGTATGTTCCCACCTGTACTGCTCACACAAAAGAGTATGTCCCTTATTGGCAGGGGATCGGTAAGCTGGAAGATACGGTTCCCCCGTTATCGATCTGGGAAACAGAAGAGCGGTATAAACGGCATGACGAGATGTGGCAGCAGATAGATAATTTCCTAAACGGTAAAACACCAATTGAAGAGTATATGACCACTTTTGGTCCAGACCATGCAACAGATATTATTGAAAACATGGTGGGGGATTTAGGTAAAACTTTCTACGTAAACACCTTCAACCAGGGTGCTGTCACGAATATGAACAATGATTCCTTCCTGGAGCTGTTGTGCGAGGTCACGATGGATGGGGTGAAACCGTTACCTGTAGGTGAGATGCCACGAGGGATTCGCGGGATGCAGGAGTTAGTCCTGGATACACATGAATTGACAGTGGAAGCTGTCATTGAATCCGATCGCAAGAAACTTAGAAGGGCCATGTTAACAGACCCTCTTGTCAATTCAATTGCAGATGCGGATCAAATCATAAAGGAGCTAATAGAACGGGAGAAGGATGTTCTTCCTGAACATTGGTACACAAAGAATCGAATTTAATTGTCCCAATCGCCCCAATTAGAGGGGCGATTGGATATTATCATTATAAAAAAAGAGTACCCTTTCATTGTTACAATATAGCCAAAAAATATCCCTTTAGGATTGATGCTAACAGCAATTTCATGAATTTAGATATAATACTCTGTATGTGTAATTTTTAAGCTGTTTCTATACTATTCATTCTCTCTTTATAAGACACAGCAATCTTTTATATAGCATATAATGAGGCAATCCTTGCGGAAAAAGCCAAGAGAAACAAGCCGGCAAGATAAGCAGTGTTCACAATCATGATTTTGTTTAGCTTTTTTACACAGGAGAGCAATCTCAGTCAAATGAACAGCAACAAGAATGAAGAACTAAATGAATAAAGCTGTTAATCTTATAACTACAAAATAGAGAAAACATTTACAAATTAGTGGGAATTCCCTCTAACGAAACCGAAAAGCGAGACAATAAAGAGGCCGCAAGCTGGTTTTCAAAATGAGGGGAAACAGGCAAAAAACCTTTTTTATTTCGTATCTTTCATGCTCAATAGAACTCGTTTTACGAGGGGGATTGGATGGTGAAGAAAATGAATGAATCGCTTGAGAAATTTAACATTGTGTATCGAAATGTTGATCGTAATTTTAAGAAAAAGGATTTTCATGTACACTCACATAATTTTTATGAAATCTATATTTTTCATAAAGGTAATTGCAACTATTTAATTAATGATGACATGATTGATTTGCAGGAAAGTGACATCATTATTATGAATGGTTCGAGTCTGCACGGGCCTTCCCCTGAAGAGAATTGCCCATATGAACGAAGTGTAATTGAATTTTCTGCAGAGTGGATTCGTCCGATTATCAATAAGTTAAATGTACCAGAGCTTTTAACCCCATTTGATGAATTATCCAACTCGCTAATTAGAAAAGTAGATAAAGTACTATACCAAAGCTTACTGGAATTAGTGAAAAAAATGCAAATTAAGCAAATTCAACAAAAAGACAGTAATAAGTCAGAAGTTCAAAAGCGGTTGCTGGAAGCTGAAACAACGACATTATTAATAGAATTGTTATTTATTATATATGAGTTAAGTAAGGGGAAATTAAATAGTATTATGCTTCAAAACAATGAGAAGAGTTGCCATGTAAATCGCATTACTTCATGGATTGACCAGCATTTTCAACAAGAAATCTCATTAGACGATATAGCAAGTTCCCTTCATATTAGTAAATATTATATGTCGAGAATTTTCAAGGATATTACCAGCCTCACTATTATGCAATATTTAATGCGACGTCGACTGATACGTGCAAAATATCTATTAGAAATGCAATCACATAAAACTATTTTAGAGGTTGCGCTGGAAGCTGGTTTTGATAGTTCATCACATTTTAGTCGAAAGTTTCGAGAATGTTATGGAGTGTCACCATCCAATTATCGCAATAAAATGAGAGAAAGATCAATACCTGATGTTTATCAAGTTAAATGATCCATTTTATGAAAACGCTTTATTAATGAGCGGGGAGTATTTAGAAGCGATAGCTGGTTTTTTGCGGTAAGCTCATAAGCTGATTAATTAGAGAAAACCTGATAGAGAAAGGGAGGGAAAGATGTGAATAAAGCGAAACAGAAAGCACAAGCGGGTACAATGCAGTTACCTAATAAGAAAGTTGACACAATTAGGAAGGAAAAGAGAAAAGTAGAATTTTCATGGTATGTGTTTTTATTGCCTAGTTTAATAGGGATTTTACTGTTTATGGTATATCCCATAGTAGAATCATTTCGATTAAGTTTTTTCCAATCGAATGGTACGATTGAAAACTTTATAGGACTTAAGAATTTTCAACTTGTTTTGACCTCGAGTACATTCTGGAATACCGTTTGGAATACTTTCTTTATTGCATTTTTTCAGATTGCAATAACCATTCCATTAGGATTTATTTTTGCTTCGATGATCAATTCAGTTAGAAGAGGGCAAAACTTCTTCAAGGTTATTTATTTCTTACCGAATGTAACCTCTATCGTTGCAGCTGCTATGATATTCCAATTTGTATTACATCCCGAGATGGGAGTTGTAAATTACGCATTAGATTCCATTGGATTACCAACATTCAAATGGTTTTCAAGTCCTTCCACTTCTAAATGGGGTGTCATTCTTTTAGCAGTATGGCATTGGCTTGGGTTTGTAATCATTATTTGTTTAGCCAATTTGCAGGCTATTTCCTCAGAAATGTATGAAGCAGCAAGAATTGATGGGGCAAGCAAAATACAGCAATGGTTATTCATTACGATTCCAAATATGTCTGGTACTTTTGCTTTCTTGTTGATCACTGGATGGATCGGCGGTTTACAGAGGTTTAATGAGGTCTATGTATTAGGTGGACCGAATGGTAGTCCTGCACGGTCTATTCAAACGATGGGTGCATTTATTTACGAACGTGGTTTTACCGGGTTTGAGTTCGGTATTGCTTCAGCGGCCACTTATATTATGTTTATCATTATTTTACTATTTACTTTTATTAATTTAAAAGTATCCAAAATGAACTTGTAATTGAAAAAGGAGGTTGAAAAATGAATCAAAAATCGATGGATAAAATTACTGGCACTTTTAAATTCCTTATCCTTCTTTTTTTCGGGATATTACTCATGATGCCATTTATTTGGATGGTAAGTGTAGGCTTTGATCGTACAGCGAATATTACCATGCCATTTCCACCAAAATTAATCCCGGAAGAAATCTCACCATTTAATTATGGGATAGTTTTTGAGAATGGTCGGTTAATTCAATCTTACATTAATTCAGGGATTGTAACTACAAGCTCTGTAGCATTGCAAGTAGGTGCCTCTTTATTAGCGGGTTACGCATTCTCAAAAGGAACATTTAAATTCAAAAGATTACTATTTATCTTAGTATTGTGTACGTTAATGATTCCTATGGAGCCGCGATTAATCCCATTATATACATTGTTTAACTCCTTCGGTTTACTAAACACTTTTTGGCCATTAATTCTGCCGAGTGTTATTAATGGAATGCTAATATTTTTGTGCAAACAGTTTTTTGATCAATTACCAACTACATTAAGAGAGGCAGCACAAATAGATGGTGCTGGCGAGTTTCGAATTTTCTTTACAGTTTATTTACCACTTGCCGGACCTATTGCTGCAACCATGGTTATTCTCTCTTTTATATGGAGTTGGAATGATTTTATGTGGCCGTTGGTTGTACTTAATAATCAACAACTACACACCGTACCATTATATCTGGCGAGTTTCTCATTAGAGAATGGTACTAGTTTAGGTGGCTTAACCATGGCATTAGCCACTGTCAGTATATTACCAATTGTGTTATTGTATCTTTTCTTACAAAGGTACATTATTCAAAGTATTGCTTTAAGTGGGGTAAAGGGGGAGTAATTTGTCTGGTTATCTGGTAATAAAAGTTAGGTTAAATCAATTAGGAGGGTATAAGAATGAAAAAATTTAAATTGTCTCTATTGGTAGCGTTATCATTATGGTTCTTGATTGCTATGGCAGCTTGTAGTTCCAATGAAACGGATACAGGTAATGATTCCAGTTCAAATGAAGGTGGAGAGTGGGATGGTCAATCAATCAATGTTCAGCTGATTGGGGATTTTAATATGGAAGACACAACAGATCCAATCACAGGGGAAACCACAAAAGGTTTACAGGATATAAAAGACCAGTTTGAATCAGAACACCCAGGTGCTACTGTAGAATTTACGATTATGCCATGGGAAGGATACACGGAAAAAACCCAAGCAATGTTAACTTCAGGTGAAGCAGATGTGTATCAAATGCCAGGTATTGCAGATTTTGCCGCACAAGGAGTGCTTGAACCGATACAACCTTGGATCGATAAAGATGACGAGTTCTCAACAGACATTTTTATCGATAATCAGGTAGAAGGTTGGATGGCGTTAGGTCCTGACAGTAATGAATTAGAAGTCTATGGTTTACCATTCCTAGGTGATGCCCGCTTTATTATGTATGACAAACAGCTATTTGATGAGTGGGGTGTTGAATATTTATCAGATTATCCTACGATGGAAGAAGTTGCCGAAAAAGCAAAACAAATGACTGGTACGAATCCAGAAACTGGTGAGCAGAATTATGGTATATGGTTTCGGGGCGATTGGTCCTCAGCCTTTACACTAATTAACATTGCTGAAGGCCAAGGAGGACAGTGGGGAACAGGCTTTGCATGGGATGAAATTGAGTTTGAATTCGACAGTCCTGAAATGATCTCAGGGATTGATTGGTTACTAGAGATGCAAAATTTCGCTCCAGAAGGTCTGGTAACAAATCAAGGGAATGAAAAATGGTTAACAAAAGATAATAATATTGCCATTATGCTTAACCAAGGTCCTGGTGATACGATCATGCCAGCATATGCACAAGGATTGGATGACAGAATTGGGATTGTTCAAGAATTTAAAAATGATGAGGGTATAGGTGGTTTGTTTGCGGGATCTCCAATAACTATGGCTAAGGATAGTGAAAACAAAGAGTTAGCATGGGAATGGATGAAATTTGCAACAAGTGATACGGTTCAACAATATGTATTTGAAGAGGCTAACGCAATGCCGTCAGTAAGCTCAGTAGAAACATGGGATAGTTACGCTGAAGTTAAAGATCTAATGGAGCCAACGGTTGAGGCCATGAGTACTCCATGGACACCTCGGTATCCGTGGGCATCTTCACAGCCCCGTTTTATCCTTACCTCAGAAATTGAGGCAGCTTTAACTGGTGAAAGATCAGGAAAAGAAGCATTAGAAAAAGCTCAAAAGGAAAGTGTGGAATGGTTAGAAAATCGTTAATTAATGTTAGATTTAAACAAAAAGGGAGGCACACACCTTCCTTTTTTCTCTTCCATAAGGTTCGTTTTTAAATCTGTTTCTAAGGGCTGATAAATATGCATCAAGATGGTTATATCTATCGAACGATGGTATGGATAACACGTTTAGCGTACTTAAATATGTTATGGATTATCTTTAGTATCGTTGGATTTATAATTTTTGGCTTGTTTCCTGCGACAACTGCTATGTATGCTGTAGAGAGAAAGTGGATAAGGGGAAATACTTCTTTCGCCATACTGCCTTACTTTTGGTCTGTATACAAAAAGAACTTTAAAGATTCCAATTTCATTGGGTTACCATTCCTTTTAATTTGTAGTTTAATCTGGATAAACCTTCAAATTACCGAATATATGAGTCCGTTTATTGGTAATGTTTTGCTGTTCTTTTTATTCTCATTATGCTTTTTGCTAATTATTGTATTTTTATATGTGTTTCCAACCTTTACCCATTATGATGTTCGTTTGATCGAGACGATTATATTCTCATTTATTATTGCGTTATCTGCCCCTTTACAAACTATTTTAATTATCGTTAATGTCCTTGGTTTTTTCTTAATTACGCTGGTTTTTCCAGGTGTATTCTTTTTGTTTGCGGGGAGTGCGACAAGTTTGATTACGATGTGGTTTGCTTATAGAGCGATGACACGGATTGAAACTCAGAGAGAATTTGTGGTACGTCAATAAGCAGAAAATTGTTCCGTATAGAGGAATTATGGCTAAGACTTTTATATTAGAGAAGTTGTGGTTAGAGAAGTTTGTATCTTCGATCCATTTAAACAGAAATAAAGAGGGATAGATAACAGGGGACAGGATCACTGTCCCTCTTTATTCAAAAAAACCTGATGTTTATCTCAAATGGCAGAAAGTTTATAACGTTCTCGTTTGAAAATCTCTTCCTCCTATTACGTTAACTTTGGCTCAGTATAGATATCATTCTTCATTTTCACCATATAACGCTTCCATAGCTTCTCCTATTTCCAATAAAAAAGCTTCTTCTTCCGGTGTTAGAAAGGTAGGGAACTTAAAATCCGCCACATCTGGCTCCATTAATTCTTGCGCTTTTTCTAGCTGTTCCGCTAGTTCTTCAACATCATCGACATGTTTTGTTGCCAATTCCGTCACTGCTAAGAGAACATCAAAAGCTTCCGGTGATTGTGGAGAAACGCCTCTTTTCATTAAATCTTTCACCCTGGCTAACCAGTCTAACATTTCGACATCCATTTGTTTTCGCTGTTCTTTTGGAAGAGAAAAGAATTGATTTGCAATTTCATCTGAAAAATATTCTTTGACCCACTCTATTTGCTCTTCTTCATGCTCTATCTGAAATAACAGAGAACTTATAACAGTCCACGTAATAGGCCTCCCTTCCTTAATAATGAATTGAACTCTTTCTATTGCTTCAATCGCTCGATTTAATTCGTTTCGTTTTTCTGTCAAAAGTTTATGCTGCAAAGGTAATGACTTTTCCAGCTGAGTAAGGGCATTCGTATCATTCTCCATTAAATTTTTTATTTCCTGCAGAGAATAGCCGATGAATTTTAATGACTGAATTTGCTGCAGTTTTACCAGTTCGGCTAGTCCATATAACCTGTGGCCAGAACTATTTTTCTGTTCTGGTACCAATAGACCCAATTCCTCATAAAACCGTAATGTCCTTACCGTTATCTTTGCCCGTTTTCCAAACTCGCTAATTGTGAATACAGGTTCTTGATTTCCCATACAATCCTTCCCCTCGTCATTTTTATAAACTTAGATTAGCATATAACGTAACGGAGGGCGCAAGGCGAAATATATTTTTTTTATGTACATTTTAATTAGGATGCAATTCACTTTGGATTCAAGATGATTCGTGCTATCATTCTATAGCAAAGCATAGCAGCTTTGTTAGCGGACAAACGAGCCACGAATGAACGATGTCTCAATGTCCTTATCATTATAATGAAATAAGGGAAATCAAAATGAAAAATTATTATATAGATGTGATTCAATTTAGAGGAGATTACGCCTCCTTTGGTTTTGAACAAGGTAACTGGCTGAAACAATCCCCATTGCATCCGATTTACACGAACCCGGCAATGGCCAAAAAATTGCGATTCTCTATTAATCACGGGGAAGCGATGGAATGGATTCAAGCACTATTCCCTTCATTTTTGGAAGAGCTTAAAGGGTTGGCGGAGGGCTTGGAACTCTCGCTGGATCAGGCTATATTGCATTTCAGCGGTTATCAGCAGGAATGGAAACGTTCTGGCTGTACCATTTTAACTGGTGATCATTTCCTTGTGCGGAATTATGATTACCATCCGAAAACGTATGAAGGCAGGTTTGTTTTGTATCAACCGGATAATGGCTATGCAACCATCGGCCCCTCGCAACGAATTGTTGGCAGAGCGGACGGAATGAATGAAAAAGGATTCATGACAGGTTACAATTTTGTTAATCGCCGAAATGACGGGGATGGTTTTATTCCAACGATTATCACAAGAATGCTTCTAGAAAAATGTCAGTCCAATGAAGAAGCGATCGCGTTATTGAAAGAGGTGCCGCACCGTGTGGCCTTTAATTATGTCTTGGCAGATCGATTTGGAAATAGACATGTAGTTGAAGCAACTTCCCAAGCAGTTCGTGTAAAAGAAGATACAGTAAGCACCAATCATTTTGATCTGCTGACAGAAGCAAATCGCCATCATTTGGCAGATTCGAAACGAAGGATGGCTATTTTAAGAGATCAATCGAAGGCGATATCTAAAAGTGAAGGATACCAATTATTGAATAATAAAGAAAACGAGTTGTTTGCAGAGAAATATTTGCAATCAGCAGGAACCCTGCATACCACTGTATATGATACAGATTCACTGGATGTGGGTGTTGGCTTGGGACCGAATCGTGTCCCAACAATTTTCTCGTTTGGAAATTGGCTGCAAGGTAAAAACAACTGGGTTAAAAAAGTTAAAGGTCGGATAAATACAGATGAACGGATGCCTTATATGGACGGGTTAGAGGAAGGTATATAGGCGGAGATTGTTTAAGGATCGCTTTCGTTATGAGAAAAGTGTTGTTAATATTTATTAGCAGCACTTTTTTTATTAACTAAGAAGAATTTTTTTGTTTCAGGATAAATGGTTGTTGACTTCAATTTTGCTCCTGCCATTTACCATAATACATGATCTCTATTGCTGGATGATGGTGTGTTTCTATAACATATTTATAACTAGAAAATAAAATGTTATGGGGAGAGGCGGGAGAGAATCAGGCTCAGTATCCCGTTTCTCTATCTTCCATATAAATATCCATAACATCCTTAGCAGGAGCTGTCCCCATATGCTTACAGGATAAACAAAACAGATACCATTCTTCCTTTTCTCTGCTTCGAAACGTAATGATCCTGTAAAGCTGGATGATTGCCAGGATGCAAAATAGCGTGACAGAAGTA
Source organism: Gracilibacillus xinjiangensis (assembly GCF_042651765.1). Taxonomy (NCBI): domain Bacteria; kingdom Bacillati; phylum Bacillota; class Bacilli; order Caryophanales; family Bacillaceae; genus Gracilibacillus; species Gracilibacillus xinjiangensis. The sequence continues at coordinate 804,268 of NZ_JBHSDT010000004.1, forward strand.
TAAAGGTACCAGGCGAAGCTATTACTTCTCGTATAGATATAAACAATAGGAATCATGAGCCATATCATGAGTACAAATTGGTTAAAACAAACACGGTGTCTTATTAGTCGAATAACCTCTGGATTATCACAACCATAACAAGCGATATTATCTAAAGGATACTTAGAAGGAATACCAAACATTTACATTGCCTCCTTGTGATTTCGGGACAGGCATACTGTCCCGGTAAGTTTAAAATAAGGCGATCGGCTTCATTTTGCCTTTTTCGAAATCGAATTCCATTTTATGAACGCGAAGTCGGGGGAATTCAGCTTCTTTTGTCTCCGGTACTGCCTCATACATACGTTGCATTCCAGCGTAGGAAATTAACCAGGTGGAGCCTGACTTCCTTACTTCGCCATCCTGGAAGTTTCCGCGATCAATTGCTTTTCGAATAATATTTCCATCCGACAGGTTCCAGATTTCTGCCGCTTCCTTAATCGATAAAACGTTGTCCAAAGACATCTGATTAATAGGTGTGAAGGGGACAGGACCAACAATCGAGCCGATGGTATGCTTCTTATAGAACATCACATTATCAGTGGAATGTTCCCCAAGCGGTGAATAATCAGATACTCCCATTTCTTCATTTTCTATTAAAGCTTGTTTGATCTCATCTAAATGGTGCAATCGTGAAAGATCCCCATCTTGTTCTTTTCTATAAATTGCTACTGGCCACAATCTGCTTCCCCTTATTGTATAAACCTGAAATAAGTCCAATCTATTTCCTCCTTTTCGAAATTTAATAAAAATAGTATTGAAATCCTGATTTATTCGTTATATGATTAATACCATCTAAGATAACTTTACAATAGTTATCGGATTTTAGCCATAATTAAAATTTAGCATGAAATGGAAAGAAAATCAAGAGGAGGAGCATGAAATGGAAATAATTGTTCTTGTTATTAGCATTTTAATTTTCGGATTAGTCGTATTTTTTATTAAAGAACATGATCTGGAAGGAATGAAGGACCAATTGGTAGCTACAAAAGAAGAGCTGGAAGAAAAACTAGAGAAGCTAAACGGTTTGTTATTAGCTCATGAATCATTTGTTCAAAAGAGAGAAGAACTGCAGGATACACTGAACAAGTCACAACAGGATCAGGAAAAATGGCTTCACTTAAAAGATCAGTTTTTAGCAAAGCGAAACGCACTATTGAAAACCAGCTTAACAGAACAACAGGCAGTCAGCATTCTGAGTACATATAATCAAAACGAAATTGATCAAATCGATCATCTGGATTTGTTCAGTGGATATGATGAAGGAATTAAAAGCTATAAAGCGGCACTGGACGAAAAGGAAAGCTTTTTAGCAAATCAGTATTTTATGGAAGATGAACTGGATTTAGGACAGGAGGAGGACTTGATAGAGGAAGAACGACTTATTACAGAGGAACAGGAATGGGAAGACGAGCGTGAGCGGGAATACGAAGAACAGCAAATACAGGTCGAAGAAACTCAAAGACAGATAGAGGAACAACAGCAACAACTGGATGAAGAGTTGCAGCTGGAAGAGCAGCAGCAACTGATGGCAGAACAGCAGAGGCAGATGGATGAGGATATGAATAATAATCACAGGGATATGATTCGTGCAGAAATGGAAGAAGGCCAGGTAAACGGAATGGGTTTCCACCCGGATGATTATGGAAACAGCAGCGCGTATGATGATCTTGATTCCACGCATGACGACTACGATATGATGGATGATTTTGACACAATGGATGACTATAACGATTTGGATAATATTGGCTATCATGACCCGAATGAGTATTAGAGAGGATGTTGTATTATGGAAATAATTAAATATATTGGCTATTGGATCGGTTTTCCTGTCCTTATTGGATTCGTTCTATTTGGTATTTACGCAATGTTATTGCATGATTCAGTCAGTAAAGATACGGATGAAAAATTTGATTCGAACTTATTGGACCATATGCTGGCAACGATTATTTTTCCGGAATTAAATATTTGGCGATTAAGTGTAAATAATGAAAGCAAATTCAAAATACTTGTTTCTTCTTTGTTATTTTTTCTAACTATTGGTTTTATCCTTGTAGCCAATTATACCAGTGGCTGGAATTGGAGTTTGCCATTAAAACAAATTCTTATTACCATTCTGGCTTTTGGTGTTGTTCAAAGAGGATGGGCGGTATACCAGGTTTATCGGCTTTTAAAAGTAAGGAAAAAAGTAGAGGACATCGAACAAGAGATTGCAGATGCTGAAGAGAAGATGGGGGATCTTACGAACGATATTAAAAAGGAAAAGAAAGAAGCTGCCAATCTTGAAAAGGAGATCCAATCCGTAAGCATGCGAAATAAGCAAATTTATGCTTTTTCAAATAAAATACATACTGAATTAGTGGACCATCTGGAGTCATATAAAGAAATACTCCGAACAGTCAGCTCTAACATTAATCGTTTAAGAAATTGGGATGATAAAAATGTGAGAATCGCCATCGATACGAATATTTTGATGGAGTGTGATGACTATCTCATCGAAGAGCTGAAACGTCATAAGCTGTTGATCAGCAAAACGGTACAAGGAGAATGGGATTATAATATAAAGGGGAATGATCCGGAGAAAAAATCAAAGGGCCTTCGAGCTAGGGACAGGTTAGACGAGCTAGTTGAAAATGGTAAACAGACCAGTAAACCGTGTGATTTTATTGTCAAGAAGTGGAATTCTCAATTTATGAAGGATAACAACTTGAGAACGGATGAAAATGATGAAAAAATCATCGCAGATTATTTGTACGAGTATCAAAAAGACGAAGACATAGTCATTCTTTCTGCAGATAAAATGTTTACCATAAGTGCCAGCATTCATATGCCAGTAATCCGTATGGAGAAAGTGAATCTTTTCGGGAAAGAAGCTGAATTAGTATGAGGCAATGACAGTCATGGTGTCCCTTAAGTCCATTATTTGAACATTAGGAATTAATATTTTTAGCGATTTATGAATGTGATTTTATTTTAAATGGGGATAAAGTTTTGGAACACGGGGACACAGGTACTGTGCCCCTTATCAAAACGGTGATAGTAAACGTATGTAATCCTGGTCGATTTAATAATCCCCTCTTGATTCTATTGTTGACGTCATTTTTCTATCATGATAGTTCTTCTTCTATTCTTTACAATAGTACCGCATTTGATCAGTACCAAAAAATTAAAAATACTTTCCTTCATTAGTTAACATAGATAAATTCCATTCAATACATAATTAAAGAAGGGTATTTTCCTTTAAAATGGGGCAGTATGCTTGTACACCTATATTTACACTTCTCCTGAACGTCCTCTTGACAAAAACAATATAAGGTCTTAGAATGAGAGTCAGATAAAATGAAAGCGCATATACTTTTTTGTTTCAAAATGATGAACGCTCATCATTTTAATTTAATTTCAACTTGGATACTAAGGGATATGGTGAAGAGAATGAAAGTGACAGCAAAAACAATTGCAGAACAACTGAATATATCGCCCGCAACGGTGGATAGAGTCTTACATAATAGAGGCGGTGTAAGCCCGAAAACAATTAAAAAAGTAATGGAAAAGGCAAAGGAATTAAACTATACACCCAATAAATCAGCAAGCTTTTTAGCTAAAAAGAAGCAAGTAAATGTTGCATTTGTATTTCCAGAGTATCCGCAGTATTTTTGGAAGGAAATCGAAATGGGAATAAAGGCAGCCTTAGAAGATATGCAGCATTATGGCTTCCATATTGAAATATTGAAACCACCTCACACAATTGAAAAGCAAATGGAAGTGGTGCAGCAGATAATTAATTCAGAAAGATATGATGGTTTAGTAATTTGTCCGACAGATGGCATACCATTAACAAATATTATTGAGACAGGCATTAAAAAGGAATTCCCGATTTTTACCTTTAACAATGATTCACCAACGAGTAAAAGGATCTCATATGTTGGTGCTAATTATGATGATGCAGGAAGATTGGCAGGAGAGTTACTAGTAAAATTTACTGGTGCTTCAAAAAAATTTGCTGTTATAACAGATGAGCAGGATACTTTTCAAATGAAGCAAAAACGAAGAGGATTTGAAGCATTTTCACTTGAGAATAATACCATCGATTTTGTTAAATTACTTAGATATGATAATCAAAATGCGGAAGAGTCATTAGCGCGTATTAAGTCTAACATTACTGATGTTGATGGAGTTTATGTTGCTTGTGGAGCATTAGCGGAAATATCCGTTATAGTAAAAGAATTAGGAGAAAACCGTCCCATCCTGATTGGTCATGATATGAGTAATTCTATATATCAGTATTTACAAGAAGATATTGTGACAGCAACTATTTGCCAGGATCCATATTATCAAGGTAATCTCGCATTACGTCTAGCTTTTAATTATTTAATGCTAAATAAAGCGCCTGACAGGGAAGAGCATATTGTGAAATTAGAGATTGTAACAAAAGGAAATGCTAAATATTATCTGCAATAAAAATTAACAAATCAATAGAAGGTACGTCCCTCTATTGATTTGTCAAGTTCATATATTAGCAGCAAATTTTTTTAAAAATAAAATGATGAACGTTCCTCAAAAAATGAAAGGGGGCATGATACGGTATTCCATTTAGGTGATAAAAAAATTGGTATAGTGAATTGAAAGTGTATTTGAAAGCGTAATCAAATAAAAAGGAGTGTTATCCATGAAAAAAGTTATCATGTTGTCTGTAAGTATCATCGCATTACTACTTATAGCTGCTTGCGGAAATAGTGAGGAAAAATCACAGTCTGGAGATAACAGCAACGGGAAACAGGAAATTCTATTATGGCATTATTATACAGGATCTGAAGATGCGCTGAATCAAATATTAGCAGATTATAATGCATCACAAGATGAATATGAGGTGGTTGCGGAATATGTACCATTTGATGAAATGAATAGACAGTTGTCGGTTGGAACTGCAGGTGATTCATTACCTGATATTGTTATATCCGATACAGTAAATAATGCATCAATGGCATCAATGGGGATTTTGGAAGATCTTACGGACAAGATTAATGAACGGGGTATGGCTGATAAGTTTCTAAATGGGCCGATGAGCTCTACCATCTATCAGGAAAAGAATTATGGCTTGCCATTAACAACAAATTCTTTGGGGTTATTTTATAACAAAAAACTATTTGAAGAAGCTGGCATTGAAGAGCCGCCAACAACTTGGGAAGAGTTAGAAGAGGCTGCAGCAAATTTAACAACTGATGGTGTTAAAGGGTTTGGAATGTCAGCAGTTCGATCAGAAGAAGCAACCTTTCAATTTTATCCGTTTCTTCTATCAGCAGGTGCTACTTACGAGAATTTAGATTCACCAGAGGCAAATAAAGCTCTTTCGTTTATTCATGGTTTACTAGAACAGGATTATATGAGTCAAGATGTTTTAACCGCTACACAAGATGATTTAACAAGAATGTTCTCAGAAGGCAGTCTTGCTATGATGATCAATGGTCCGTGGATGATTGAAAGAATTCAAGAAAACGAAAACCTTGATTTTGGCATCACTTATATTCCGAAAGACAAAGAATTCAAGTCTGTTACAGGCGGAGATAATATTGCCATTACCAAGGATGGAAATGTGGATGCTGCCTGGAGTTTTCTTCAATGGCTATTTGAGCCAGAACAAAATGAACGTTTCGCAAAAGAAACAGGATATTATCCAACAAGATCTGATGTGCTGAATGAAGCGGATTATTGGAAAAATGAAGAGTATGTCAAAGAATTTATTCCTATCATGGAAGTAGCTGAAGCTCGAGGACCTTCTGCTGACTGGCCAAGTGTTTCTGAAGCAATCCAGTTAGCGGTTCAGAAAGCGCTAACAAATGAGTCTTCAGCAGAAGAAGCATTAGCGGAAGCTGCTGCTGAAGTTTCAGAGATAGAAGCAGCTGAGTAAGAATGTTTGATGACAGTTTTATCAATTGAATAAACTGTCACATCTCAACAATAACTACACGGTAATATTGGAGGAGTTGACAGAATGGATAGTGTTTTTCAAAAGGATGGAAATCGTCTAGTACGTCAATATGATGGAGAGAAGTTATGGATTGAACCATGGGGGGAGAATAGTTTACGTATTCGCTCTACCTATTTAGAAACAATTATAGAAGAAGATTGGGCACTTCTGCCTCAGGAAGATATAAAAACTACGATTGAAATTGACGAAGGGCAGGCAACGATCGAAAATGGAAAAATAAAGGCAGTTGTTTCTGCTGCCGCCTCAGGAAAAATGACGTTTTACAATCAAAAGGGAGAAATTCTTCTAGAAGAATATGTTCGAAATCGTAAAAACCTTAAAGAATTTACAAGTGCGCTGAAAATTGATGCTCGTGAATTTAAAGCGAACTTAGGTGGGGATTTTCAATTAACTTACCGTTTTGAATCCAATCCCAAGGAGAAAATTTATGGTATGGGACAATACCAGCAGCCTTTTTTAGATCTGAAAAACTGTACTTTGGAGTTAGCCCACAGAAACTCGCAAGCTAGTGTACCTTTTGCACTTTCCAGCCTAGGCTATGGCCTTCTTTGGAACAACCCTGCCATTGGACAGGTTACATTCGGGAAAAATATAACAGAATGGGTAGCTAAATCTACCAAGCAGCTTGATTTCTGGGTGACTGCAGGTGATTCACCTGCTGAGATTGAAGAAGCTTATGCAAAGGCAACAGGAACTGTTCCAGAAATGCCGGAGTATGGCTTAGGCTTTTGGCAATGTAAGCTCCGCTATCAGACACAAGATGAACTGTTAGAAGTAGCGAGAGAATATAAACGAAGAGGCTTGCCAATTGATGTTATTGTTGTTGACTATTTTCACTGGCCGATGCAAGGTGATTGGAAATTTGACCGCGATTATTGGCCAGATCCAGAAGCTATGGTCAAAGAACTGAAAGAAATGGGAATCGAATTAATGGTTTCGATCTGGCCGACTGTGGATAAGCAAAGTGAAAATTATGCAGAAATGCTGCAAAAAGGTTATTTGACACGTACCGAAAAAGGGATACGTATCACGCATGACTTTTTAGGAAATACCGTATATTTTGATACGACACACCCTGGTGCAAGAGATTTCGTTTGGCAAAAAGCAAAGAAAAACTATTATGATATGGGAATTAAATTATTTTGGTTAGACGAAGCAGAGCCGGAATATAACGTGTACGACTTTGAGAACTATCGTTATCATATTGGTTCAAATGCTCAAGTAGGTAATATTTATCCGGCGATGTTTTCGAAAGGTTTTTATGACGGTATGAAGGAAGAAGGGCAAGAAAATATTGTGAACCTTGTACGTTGTGCATGGGCCGGAAGCCAGCGTTACGGTGCGCTTGTCTGGTCTGGTGATATTGATTCTAGCTTTGAATCGTTAAGAAATCAATTCAATACAGGTCTGAATATGGGACTGGCTGGAATACCTTGGTGGACAACGGATATCGGCGGATTCCAAGGTGCTTATACCGAAGATCCTGATTTTAAAGAATGTATGATACGCTGGTTCCAATATGGAGCATTTTGTCCAGTATTCCGTCTTCATGGTGATCGTGAACCACATTCTGAACCATTAGGCACTAGTGGTGGAGGATTATGTCCAAGCGGGGCACCTAATGAAGTTTGGAGTTATGGGGAAGAAGCATACGAAATTTTCAAAAAATATATGCTTATGCGTGAGCGACTAAGACCTTATATTAGAGAATTAATGCATGAAGCACATGAAAAAGGCACGCCTCTTATGCGTCCACTGTTCTATGATTTCCCGCAAGATCAAAAGGCGTGGGAAATAGAAGATGCTTATATGTTTGGTCCTGATTTGCTTGTTGCGCCAGTATTGCATCAAGGGCAACGCAGACGGAAGGTATATTTACCAGAAGGTGCCCAGTGGACAAATGCCAATACAGGGGAAGTTTATCAAGGTGGAGCAGTGATTGAGTGTGAGGCAGCTTTAGATACCATACCATTATTTTTAAAAGATGATGCAAAGTTACCTATTGTTAACTAACTCAAGTTTCATAGCATGACAAACAGAATGAAAGGAATGAGGTGCTTCCAGTGTGGAAGAAATTTGGTGATAAAGTAGAGGGGTATTTGTTTGTATTGCCGGCAGTTATTTTCATGCTGCTGCTGATTGGTTATCCCCTTATTTATAATATAATACTAAGTTTTCAGAATGTAGACTTAAGCAATTTAGGAACAGGTGACAGGACATTTGTCGGCTTTGAAAACTTTCGAACTGTGGCTGAGGAAGAGGCCTTTGGAATATCGATTAAGAATACATTGATTTATACAATTGGCAGTGTATTCTTTCAAGTGATTATTGGCTTTTTCTTAGCATCCTTTTTCAGTATGAAGTTCCGTCTGGCAGGTTTTCTCAGAGGAATCATGATGATCAGCTGGTTGATTCCAATGACAGTAACAGCATTGTTGTTTAAGTTTATTATGGGATCAAATGAAGGAATATTTAATCAGATGCTGCTTTCCTTAAATTTGATAAACGAGCCGATTGGCTGGTTATCAAGTCCTAATGTAGCGTTATGGAGTGTTATTATTGCGAACATATGGGTAGGTATTCCATTTAACATGCTGCTATTGTCCACAGGCTTGAGCAGTTTGCCACAGGATGTTTATGAGAGTGCTAGTTTAGATGGGGCAAACTGGTGGCAGAAATTAGTCCATATTACCGTACCCTTGTTACGCCCGGTAATTATGGTTGTATTAATGCTAGGTTTCATCTATACCTTTAAAGTTTTTGATATTGTCTATGTCATGACAGGTGGAGGACCAATTAACTCGACAGAAGTGTTGTCAACCTTAGCCTTCCGGTATTCCTTCTCTGATTTCGACTTTAGTTTAGGTGCAGCTGTCGCGAATGTTCTATTCTTCATTCTATTCGCTATTAGTTTAGTATACTTGCGAATGATCAGGAAAGATGAGGCGATATAAGATGAGTAATCGGAAAAATTGGTTTTTAAGTATTCTGGGTATTATCATTGTTGGTGCATTCTTGTTCCCTGTTTATTGGATGATTATTACAGCTTTTAAAACACAAACAGAGATATTCCAGACACCGCCGACATTCTTCCCTCAGGAATTTCAGCTTGATAGTTTCATAACCGTAATTCAAGGGGATGTAGGTCAGTACTTTTTAAACAGTGTGATTATTTCATCTTTAGCAACTGTTCTTGTATTGATTCTGTCCGTTCCTTCTGCATATGGTTTGGCAAGGTTTCGAATTAAAGGGATAAAATCGATGCTTCTAATCTATTTGGTCACACAAATGTTACCAGCAACGGTTGTATTAACACCATTATTTATTGTGTTTAACAATCTTGGTTTGTTAAACACGTATATTGCACCAGTTTTAGCAACTGCGACATTGGGAGTTCCTTTTTCTGTCTTGTTATTAAGGACTTTTTTTATTGGAATACCAAAAGAACTGGAAGAAGCAGCGAAAATTGATGGCTGCAGTCGTTTACGTGCCTTCTTGCAGGTAATTGTTCCGATTTCTTTACCGAGTATTGTTGTATGTGGTGCCATTTCCTTCTTCTTCGCATGGGGAGATTTGATATTCAGTATCACATTTAACCGCGATCAGGAACTATGGCCATTAACAGCTGGTATATTTAATGCGGTTGGCCGCTACGGAATCGAGTGGAACAACCTAATGGCATTCGCAACTATCTCTGTTCTGCCAGTGATTATTATCTTTGTCCTCCTGCAAAAACATTTAGTAGAAGGATTAGTTAGTGGATCAGTGAAATAAAAGGAGACAAAGGGACAGGATGGAGCCTGTCCCTTTTTGGGCTCTCACTTATTAATCAATATGAGCCAAAAAAAGATCGGGTATCATCCCGATCTTTCTGCTTACTTCAAAAAACCAATCTCTTCTAAAAAATTCCCCAGTGCTTTTGCTGCTTCTGCACGTGTGGTAAAATTAGCTGCTCCAAACCTGTTATCCGGAAATCCTTGCATAATATTATGCTGAACCATTGTTTGGATATCTTCCATTGCCCACTTGGGAAATTCTTCGGCATCTGAAAAGTCTTCGGTTGTTTGATTATTTTCCTGCAATGTCATTTCTGTATATTTTAATGCGCGTCCTAATATTGCAGCTAGCTCAGCACGAGTTACTTTAGCTTTCGGACGAAATGTTCCATCAGTAAAGCCAGCAATAACTTTGATATCTGCTAATGCGTATAAATCATTGGCATACCATTCCTTGCCTGTCACATCACTGAAATCGGAAGCAGGTGTACCATCTTCTATGCCTAGAGCAGTTGCAACAATTCGGGCAATTTCCGCTCGGCTGATTGTGGCATTTGGACGAAAAGCCCCATCAGGATAACCATGTAAGATATGATTTTTCGCTAATAGTTGAACAGAGTCCTTAGCCCAATGGCCAGAGATGTCTGTAAATTCTTTAGATATGATATCTTCATCGGCTGTTTCAACAATATCCCCAGATTTTTCAATCAAGTATTCTACCTTTTTCCCACTCCAAAAGTGGAAAGTTAGGTGGACATTGCCATCGTTCGTTTCATTAAAGAAATTTTCCTTTAATTCAATATATCCCTCTTCATAATTCGGGGTAAAAGTATAGCCAAACTCTTTAAATGATGTCCAATTCTGTGGACCTGCGATCGTCCCATCTGGATAATATGCTTCCATTGTTGCTAACTGATCACCATGAAACTCAGCAGGTATTCGGAAACTTGCTGTTGTCCCTTCTGCATCAGAAAGCTTTGGCGTGCTGAATTGACGGACATCGATCTTCCAGTCAACACCACTTGAGAATGTAATAGTAATGGTAGCAATCGTACCTGTTTTATTAGATGCAATGAGTGACTTAAGGAAGGTTTGTGAAAAAGTAATTGTACTGCCATTGATCGTATAGTCACTACTTTCTCTGAGTAATTGATCGTCTAAGTAAATGCCTTCAAAATCATTTCCGTTTAAGTCAAAAGATAGTTCTTTATCTGTTATTTCTTTTCCTTTTTCTAAATAAATATAATTATCATTTGGAACAGCAGATCTTGTATCCCAGCTTGTTTGCAGCATATCAAAAAATTCCGGGTCAGACCATTCGAGTGAATTTCGATGAAGGTGTTGACCATTGTCCCACAGCATGTGAACTAAATTTTTTTGTTGTGCATAATATGTCATAAACTCAAAGAATTTCAATTTCTCCCCTTGTTGAATTGTCCCAATAGAAGTATCGAAACCTAGCAAACCATATTCCCCAATAACGACAGGAATACCATTTGCAGTGAAAGTATCATGTACTCGGTTAAAAACCTGAATAATGTCATTCTTCACCTCATCATTAAACCTAGTATACCCATCAATATTCACACTAAATGGCCAGAAACCATAATAATGAACGGTTGCCATGATATTTGGATCATTCAGTGTTTGAATGAAGCTGTCTAATCTATCCAAGTATTTACGCTCTGAACCTGTGTGAAGGGTAGGTAATACTAATGGACGAACATCATTGCTACCGCCAGACTCTCTAACAATTCGATAAAAGCTTTCATTTAGTTCATCTAAATATTGCAAACTTTCTTCTTCTGTTCCTGAAAATCTAGGTTCATTAATACTCTCAAACATTAGGTTGGTTGAGTAATCTTTGAAGTGATCCGCTAATTGTCTCCAGATTGCATTGAACCGGGTAACAGTCTGATCATGGTTTTCTTGCATGCCTGTCTCGATCCATAGCCACGAATCATGATGAACATTGATCATCACATATAGACCTTCCTCTAATGCCCATCGTACAGTCTGATCAATACGGTTCAGATAATCTTGATTAATTTGATAATTATCAGCTGTTTCCATTCGTTGGTCAAATGTAAGAGGAATACGGATACTTTTGAATCCATCTGTAGCAATCTTCTCAATCAGTTCTTTTGTCACATAGGGATTTCCCCATGCTGTTTCATCCTCGCCAACTGCATCATACGTGTTGCCAAGGTTCCAGCCAGGCTGCATATTTTGTGCATATTCTTCGATATTAATAGAAGTGTTTCGATCTTCTTTACCATATGAGGTAATTGTTCCGACAACAAGCAGTACAATGATCATGATCATTACTTTCGCTAGATAATTCTTCAAATAGATCCCTCCTGAATATTTGATTAAACCGCTTCAAAACTAAATTAACATAGGAAACCAATGAAAAAAACATAAAAAATTAGAGGTTTTCTCCATTAAAATGGGGAGAGGATCATAGAAAAAAAGGATTAGGACTAATATTAAATGTAAATCTGGTCTATTGCTATGAAAATTTGTATAAAAAATAAGTTTCATATTCTATGTGAATGGGTAGCTATTTATGGAGAGGAAATTTAAAAAGGGAAGGTGTGGTTCATACTATACATATTTAAATTCAATAGCCATAATAGTGAATTAGTAGTTTTTTTTGCCCCAGATGGATGAAATTACATTATTATTTTGATATAATGTAAAAAACTAAAAAAGAGGAGATGATTTGAAGTATGAACACAATGAAAAAAGGCCTAATGGTGGCTCTTGCAGCGCTCGTAATCTCTTTATTTAGTCCGCTTGCCAGTGTTTCTGCCGAAGAACAAGAGGTAGCACAGGAACTTGTAGATGCAGTCGCATCTATGAATATTGCAGATGATCAGGAAATCAGCTATCTTTACACACACTTTCAAACGGCGGGAATTACAGATTCTGAATTGGAAAGCATCGTAACAAATGCCGAGGAAGCGCAAAATATCCTAGCGGGAGTTAACTCCCCTGAAGAGTTATCAGACGCAGACCGTAACACAGTCGCTGCTCTTTTAAATGACAGTGCGCAGAAAGCACATTTAGTAATTAATTTAGTTGACGGAAATGAAAATGAAATTGATTTTACAGCAGATCTAGCAAATATTGATACATCTAGCTTACGTTTATCAGTTACAGATCTTAATGGAAATGAATTAGTGTCATATGATCCATCTATCGAAGATATCAGTGCAGATAGCTTAGCAGCTAAGATAAGTGCTTTAAAAGAAGCAGTAGAAGCTGCAAAAGAATTACAGGAATCAGAATCTTTTGTTCCTATGCCGGAATCACAATTGCCTAATACTGCAACAGATATGCCTCTGGCGATTGCTATTGGCGGTGGATTATTGGCATTTGGTTTGATAGCGTTATTCCCTGCAGTAAGATTAGCTCGCAAATTTTAAGAAATAAATGGAGATAGGGCTGTTTAAAATGGGAATGAAAAAAAGAGGACAAGCAAAGTCAAAAAAACGCAAAGCGTTGAAATGGGTATTAATTGGTATACCCATTTCCTTAATAATAGCAGGAATTTCCGTTGTAGCAATCTTTGGCTGGGAGATGACGAAATCAACAGTCTATCTTTCTAAAACGGTAGTTATGCCATATAAACCGGATGATACGCCTAAAGTGTTTAAAACTGACTATTGGGAGACAATACCAAAACCGGGTGAAAGCCTTGGAGCGCTAAAAATTGAATCACTCGACTTAAGTTATCCTGTCGTGCAAGGCACACGTGAAAATGAGCTGAAGGAAGGCATTGGCCATATGATGGGTACAATGCTTCCGGGACAAGGTGGACATGTAATCTTAAGTGGTCACCGTGATACCGTTTTTCGAGAGTTAGAGCATTTGGAAACAGGTGATGAAATTACTTTTACGACCAAGTATGGTGATTTTATTTATGAAGCAGTTGGCTTTGAAATTGTGAGTGCAGACGATCGGTCCGTCGCAGTGCCGAAGGATTATGAGACATTAACACTTACAACATGCTATCCTTTTGATTTCATTGGTGATGCACCAGATCGTTATATTGTTTATACTGAATTAAAAAGCAGTCCTTAAAAGAAAAAACTTATCACTCTTAATATTTATACTTCAGAGTGGTAAGTTTTTTTGTTAGAAAAGGTTAGTCAGGATAAGTAGACAGTATAGTTAGATTTAGTGAATCTGAAGATTAGTATCTGTATTTTTTCTAATAAGATAATTACAGCAAGAACGGAACCGACGTAACTTACCATACTTTCCAAATTACATTCTAGAGATGTCAAGTGGATCTTTAAGTTGAAGGTATAAAGAAGGCATTTATTTACTAGTATAAATAAATTATAGTCAACTAACTATACTGCTAAATTCTCATATATTATTTTTGAGTTGAAATGCAGTATAACTTCAGAGATGCGGGTGATAAATTATGTGGAAAAAAGTTTTATTTTCTCTGTTAGGGTTAGTCGTGATAGGAGCAGGTTTTTTTAGTTATTTCTTTTTTATTAAAGATTATGACATTGAAGATGAGCAAGTCGACAAGATATTGGAAAATGAATATGATCTAACGATACCTCAGGAATCGACCATAGAGCCGACTGATAAGGAAGAAAGTAATAGTATTCCAGAAAATAGACCTGATGAGAGTTCAATTAGTAATAATAATGAGTCTGAAGAGCTGACAACTGGAGATTCTCATGAAGAATCCAATGAACGGAATAGTAACAGTACTTCCTCTACCAAGGCTATGGCAGATGAACAAACGGGTGTTGAGTATGATGGAAGTCAAGGAGAAAAAGCTACCGCACAAGAAATTATCGCTAAATATAAACCGACATTTTCTTCGCTCCATAGTCAGGCTGAAGCAAGATTGAACGAATTGGCGGAATATGCCTATTCTGAATACAAAGAGGAAAGAGAAGCAGGCGAAAATATTTCCTACACTTATTTATTTCAGAAATATAAGTCTGCGGCAGCACGACTAGAAGATAAAACAGATAGCGTGTTTAATCAAGTGTATGGACAATTAGTTAATGAATTAGAGAATAATGGCTATAGCAGTGAAAAAGCACAAGCTATCTATGATGAGTATCAAACCGTTAAGGATTCCACAGAAAAAAAATTAATGAAGAAAATGCTTGAGAGTATCAATTAAAAATACTGGCATAAAAATAGGCACCCTTTTCTTGATGAGAGCGCCATAAAACTACTGTAGTAAATAGCACCAGATGAAAACCAAAACTAACCAAAAAAAACAGGTTAGCTTTGGCCGATAAAGAAGGACAGAATGATGGTAAAGAACCTAACCTTTGCAGGTTACTTTTGCAAGGTAAATAATGAGTGATGGGTGTATTTCCCGCTATTAGACTTTCGCTTCAAATGTATGACAATCAGTCTCTTGCTCATTTGAAGCTCTGTTGCCTGTGTGGCTAACAACATAAATGCTGTCAGCGTCACATCTGTTGCCTGTCATCCAATATTTACAGTTATTCACTTCACATTTCACATCTTTTGCCATCTTCCACACCTCCTACGTTAACAGTATCGTCCAGATGAAAGGTTTCATGTGTGGAGATTACTGGCAATGTAATTAGATTGTATACATTTCAGATAATTCTGCAAGTTGGAAATTTCTAACAACATAACGAAGGTGAGAGTTTGCTTTTTTGTATTGGAATGATTTGTTATAAATTGCTGCAATCATTAAATGACATTCATCTCGTTGGATCTGATCACCCTTGCTTGTGAAGTATGGTAACATGTGGTTTTCTAAGTATTGTAAGGTATGTGTAGAATAGAGATTGCTTGTTATAATTTGTTTTAATAGGTAAAGCCTGTGCTGGTATTTTTTATTCACTTTTAATTTTCTGCCTGTGTGAATATAGTCCATACATTGCTGTTTTTGGCCATTACAGGCATAGACGATTGCGATGAAGTAAACATACATTACTTTATAGATGGGGACTTCCTCTTTAATAATCGCCTCTCTTAAAGCATGTAAGGCTTTATTGTATTCCCTTAGTTTAAGATAAATATATCCTAAAGTAAAATGAATCCATTCACGTTTAATCTGAAATGCTTGGTGAAATGATTGTTCTAAAATTTTATTTAATGATCGAATGGCATCCTCATATTTCTGAAGCATTATATCAGGGATGGTGAGTAAATATTTACAAAGAAGAAGGTTTATCGAATCGATTCGTTTATCATATAGCTGGTAAGCTTTCTGAAGTTCTTTCCCGGCGTGGATGGGGTTATCTGAATGAATATGAATAAGAGCAAAATAAATATGGATTTCAGGGTCATCTTGAACAGGTGAGTTCTTTACATTTCGTGCAGATTGTAAATAATACAAAGCATTTTTAAGGTCATTTTCCAGAATAAAGTAATATCCTAATGATTTATAACAAAGATAAGATTCTTTTTCATTTAATGTATTAGTATATTCAACGATTTTAGGAAGAATAGGTTTTGCTTGCGGGAGGTCAAATCTTAATAAGAAATAACGGAAAAGGAAAATATAATAGCGAGTATTAAATTCTATTCGTTGTAAGGGAAAGTGGGTTTTCAGCTCATTGTACAGCTTGTCCGCGACAGGTCTTTTGTGCTCGGTAATCGCGTTATGCCATTCATCAAGTTTTTTATCAAACGGAGGATAGGTTGTATAATTGCCTTGTAATTCTTTGATGTCTAAAATAACGGATATTTTTGTTAGGAGTTCTTCTTGCGGTTCGGCCTTTCCTGCTTCAATTTTACTAATGTACGAATCAGAACAATCGCTCTCTAATGCTAGCTTTTTCTGTGTCATTTGCTTTCTCCTGCGGTAATTTCTAATTAACTTACCATAATGAAACACTTCATCATCCTCTTTTCCTCATTAGATAATTTTACTCATGAATTAATTCGACATAATAGTTCTATTTCCTTCTTTGTTTAATAATATTTTCCTGTTTTTTATAATATTGACCTAATAAATTCGACGAAAAAACCCAATATAAAAAATGTGATAATAATTACGAATGCCTTGAGACCTATAAAAGGGATGACGAAAACTAAAGTAGGAATAAAGATAAGAAATCCAATCAGCATAATGAAAAATAGAGAAAAAAATGTCCGCATAACAAATTCCCCTTTTTTAATACAATGTATGTCATTCGCCTAAATAGGTGATAAAAACCAATTTTTTGAACTTGTATTGTCCATCTCTTATAATGAAAATGAAAGAGGAGGAACTCGATATGAATAAGATTAATGTAAATGATTTTCGTAAAGCAAATTACCCAATTGATGAAATGTTTTTAAACCGTTGGTCACCTAGAGCTTTTTCAGGGAAAGCAGTAGAAGAAGAAGTGTTGATGAGTATATTGGAAGCAGCTCGCTGGGCGCCGTCGGGGAGTAATAAACAACCATGGCGCTTTGTTGTCGCAAGTGAAAAAGAAGAGCGCGAGAAATTCAACCAATTTATTATGGAAGGCAATTTAGTCTGGTGTAAAATTGCTCCGGTATATGCTCTTATTATTTCAGACTCTGAAGCAAGTCCTTCCCATGTATTTGATGCAGGGGCGGCATGGGGATTCCTATCTCTCCAGGCAATGAAAAATGGACTTATTACACATGCAATGGGGGGGATATATAAGGATAAAGCGCGTGAACTATTGAACATTCCAGAAAAATATACCATTCATGCCGTTGTAGCAATCGGTTATCAGGATGATGTGAGTGTGCTGGAAGAAGCTTATCAAGAACGAGAAAAACCTTCAGAACGTCGCTCATTATCAGAAACAATTATTAAAGGAAGTTTCTAAAAAAAAACAGGGCTTTTTAACGTTTTTCCGCATTTCCTTGTTATACTTATCATAAATCATTTATTAAATTGATATGATATAGAAAATCACCATTATGGAGGACTATTGATGATGAAAAAAGTTAGGAAAGCGATAATACCAGCTGCAGGATTAGGAACAAGGTTCTTGCCTGCAACAAAAGCGATGCCGAAAGAAATGCTTCCGATTGTCGATAAGCCAACGATCCAATATATTGTAGAAGAAGCCATTGCTTCTGGTATAGAAGACATCATTATCGTTACAGGGAAAGGGAAACGTGCAATTGAGGATCACTTTGATAATAACTTTGAGTTAGAAGACAATTTATTTAAAAAAGGGAAATTGGAATTGTTAGAAAAAGTAAAGCAGCCTGCCTCTGTAGAGATCCATTACATACGTCAAAAAGAACCATTAGGACTTGGACATGCTGTATGGTGTGCAAGAAAGTTTATCGGTGATGAACCATTTGCGGTTTTGTTAGGGGATGATATAGTTCAGGCAGACGTTCCCTGTTTGAAACAATTAATAAGCCAATACGAGGAAAAGGGCAGTTCCATCATTGGTGTACAGCAAGTCCCTGAAGATATTACTTATCGTTATGGAATTGTTGATCCTGTTGAGCAAAACGGGAAATGTTATTCTGTCCATCGATTTGTTGAAAAACCGGAAAAAGGAACAGCTCCGTCTAATTTAGCAATTATGGGACGCTATGTTTTATCACCGGAAATATTTCAGTTCCTTGGCCAGATGCAATTAGGTGCCGGAGGAGAAATACAATTAACTGATGCCATTCAGCAGTTAAATGAAACACAAAGAGTATTTGCTTATGACTTTGATGGGAAAAGATACGATGTAGGAGAAAAATTAGGTTTTGTGCGGACAACTTTAGAATTTGCACTTCAAAATGAAGAGATTAGTGCAGATGTACGTAAGATGCTAGAAGAGTTAATGGATCAGGTACACAATTGATAGATATTGTATTAAATAGATTAGATAAATAGCTTCCCGAGGCTGGGACAAAATAGCTTATCCATACTCTGTAAGCCGGACGGTTCATCGACTGAATCTGTCCGGCTTTTGCTTTCAGAAGATCCACTACTTTATGCAAGGTTACTGTTTGGAAGATAGACTTTCTATGGAATGGATGATCGTACCTAAACTCCCCTTATGTGATGCTGTCTTTACAGGATGATAGTTTCTGAGGAGGCTCTAAGTATTGCCCATGGAAGCCCCCAGCGGTTATATATTTATTGTCTCATCCCCGTTTTTTTCTTGCTCGCGAATCATTAATGGATTATAAATTTTTTGTAAAGTAATGATTATAATTTAGGCAATGTGTAGATATGAGCAGTATTAAATTGTATAATACATTCAATTAGTATCATTTAATCTTGTTTATTACTACTTATTGTAATCAATTGGTTAAATCACATTATTATATGAGGTGGCCCGAGAGAAAAATGGATAATCAGTCTGTTATAAATTCCGATGATTTTTTTGCACGATACATACAAATTACTGAAGATATGAAAAAAGGCCATACAATGGAGCAAGTATTGGAGAAAATATTGGCATATTTCGAAAGTGAATTTACTGATACGCTCTGTACGATTATGGTGGTTAATAAAGACCAAACGAGGTTCTTAAACATAATTTCCACAACGTTCCCGGAAGATTTGGCTGATTTGTTCAAAGCTGTAAAAATATATGAAGGCTCCGGTACTTGCGGAACAGCTGTAGCTACAAACCAATTAGTTGTGACAAAGGATATTAAAAGCGACACTAAGTGGAAGGCTTATCGACATATTATAAAACAGTACCCTATTTCATCATGCTGGTCCAAACCGATTTATTCAGCAATTAACAATAGGGTTGTTGCAACATTTGCCATGTATACAAAAGAGGAGAGAGATCCAACGAAAAAAGAACTGGAAATGATAAATGGTTACCATGATCTTATTTCATTGGTGATTTCTCAATACCTTTTCAGCACGGAAGTGTTAAATGATGGTTCTGTTCCAAATATTTTAGGAACAAATTCTGAAATGAGTGTGGCATCAATAAGGAACGGAATTAATGATCAAGAGTTTGAACCATATTTTCAACCGATTGTAAATAAAGATCGATCCATTTATGGTGTGGAGGCTTTGGCTCGCTGGAATCATCCCATGAAGGGTATTCTTTCTCCACCACACTTTGTGGAATTTGCCGAGGAATACGATATTATTGATGAAATTGATAAGTTAATTATTAGAAAAGCCTGTGAAAAAGTAGTAAAACTAAATGAAGGACGTGAAAAACCATTATACTTATCTGTTAATGTGTCTGCAAAGCATTTAGCCTTACATGATTTTGTTTCATTTATTGAACAAACCATCGATGAGACTGGTTTTGTGTATCATCATCTCTGTTTAGAGATTACAGAAACACATTTAATTAGTGATATGGAATCTGTTTCCAATAAACTTTTATATTTAAAGGAATTAGGTGTAAGAATATATCTTGATGACTTTGGAATTGCATACTCTTCCCTGCACTACTTAAAAAAGTTCCCTGTAAGTTCAATAAAGATTGACCGTTCATTTATGGAAGATATCACACAAAACTTTATTGATAAGGAAATTTATGAAACGATTATACATCTTGCGAAAAATTTAAATATACAAGTTATAACAGAAGGTATAGAGACCCCTGACCAATTCGAATTATTAATTGAGTTGGATGCAAATTTATTTCAAGGATACTTATTTAGCAAACCAATCCCATTTGAAGAATTAGAAGGATACCTTTTAGCACAATAAAGATGCTGGGAAGAAAATCACCAAGTACCGTTAATTTGGTACTTGGTATTGCTTCCTATATGTTTTGATCAACCATTTCCTTATAAACTTGTTTCTGCTGCTCTAATTCCCTTTGCACTAAATCCATCGCATTAGGATCATCTGTTACATGTGCTGCTTGAATTAAAGATCTTTCTGCCCGCTCTATTGAATGATGAATTTGAGTAAAGATTTCTTCGTTTGGGTGGCTTTTCGCTTGGTTTATCGCCCGTTGTAAATGCAGAATCGATTGCTGTGCCTGCGCTAACTGATTTTGAGCTTGTAAGCTTGAAATATTATTCCCTTTTTCCACTAAAATCCCTCCTTCTCTTTTATTAAAATGCAAATAAAACCAACAAATTATTCATATAAAATAAATTTGGCAAAACAGCGAGTCTTATGATTATTACAGCAAGGTTGGACACACAGAGCCTGTCCTCCTGTCTCCTCATGTGTTAAAATCTCAATAGAAAAAGTAAGCAGAGTATGGAACGTTTAAGGAGGGCAAGCCATGACAAATGAATCATTTAAACTGCTTATTGTTGATGATGAATTATTGATTAGGCAAGGAATCATTAATTATGTGGATTGGGAGAAAGAAGGATACCAAATTATAGGTGAAGCATCTAATGGAAAAGAAGCACTTGCTATGATAGAACAGACCAAACCACATATTATAATTACAGACATTGTAATGCCGGAAATGGATGGGATTGAATTAGTTAAAACAGTGAAAGAAATATACCCAGACATTGAAATAATTGTGCTAAGCAGTTTTGAGGATTTCCATTATGTTAAATCAACATTCCAGAGTGGTGTGGCTGATTATATTCTCAAGCCTAAATTAAACGCTGCTGAACTTTTATCTACATTGAGCAGGGTAACGGTTAAACGGGTTGATCCCAAAACACTTGAAAAACAATGTGTATCAGAGGAAGATATGCTTAAGAAATACTTGCAAGGTTATCAATCCACAAGAAATTTAGAGAAGCTGAAAGGGATTTTTCCATACAGCCAATCGAATTTTATTGAATTTATTTGGGATGAAAAAATAAGTACTTCCGCATCTTTTCAGCAGTTGCTCGAGAAATACAGGAAACAGTTTGATAAATTTGTTTATTACAATATCCCCTGCAATTCAACAGGGCAGCTATACTTATATAACTACCCGCGGGATACAATCAATCTCTTGAAAAAGAACGTAAACCAACTCGTTAAAGAAATGGATCCGAACGTACGAGTTATTTTTAGCCCGCCTTTCCACTCAATAGAGGAAATGAAACAAATATTTGAGGAAGAGCATCAGAAATTGAAACAGATATCTTTTTATTTTCCAGACCAATCATTGCTGATGTATGACGAATTACCAGAAATAAAGCAAAAACAGACCCAGTTTGACCTAAATCAATTTATCTTTTTATTTAAGCATAAACAATTTGAAGACGCATTCAATTATTTAAATGAACACATTCACTCATTATCGAAGCAATATAATACAGATGTTTTTGAATTCAAATCATGGCTGGAAAACATCATTTTTAACATTACCGTGTTATTAAACAATATGAAATATGAAACAGAAGAATTAGATTCACAAAAGTATCAATTTTTTTCGGAGATTAATGATGCTTTTCATATAAAAGATGCGCTCACAAGCTTTTATAATTTCTTAACAAAAGTGGAAGAGCTTGTCCTGTCAACTGACGGCCAATCACCAAAAATTCACCAGTTATTAAACTATATTGAAGAAAATTACAATGAGCATCTTACACTGACAACGTTAGCTAACCATTTTCATTTTAATCCATCCTATTTATCGAGTTACTTTCGTACACATCATAAGACAGGTTTTATTGATTATTTAAACAATGTGAGAATAAATAAAGCGAGAGAGATGTTAGAAACAAGTAGTATGGCGATTTCCACCATCAGTGAAATGGTTGGTTATTCTGATCCGAGTTATTTTAACAGGGTGTTTAAAAAAATGATTGGTAAGTCTCCAAGTAATTATCGCAAGGAATTACATAAAACGGACTGAGGCCATATTTTATGAGAAAATTCATTCATATTATTCAAGCAAATAATCTTTTCTTTAAAATATTTATTATTATGCTGATAAGTATTGTAACAGTATCTGTTTCTATTACATTCAGCACGATTCGGATGTCGGGCGATCTGTACATGGAACGTTTTAGCATCACGAATACAAAGGTTATTAATCAGATTAAGGAACAGTTTGATCTGTTTAGTTTTTCTGTTGTTTCCACGTATGTGAAAGTCGATGAGAATGGTATCTTAAAGGGTTTATTGCAAGGGGAGAAAGATACATCGATTAAGAAATCCCAATATTACTACCATATGAAAAGCAATATGGAAAGAATTTATGCGGAACTTGATCCAAATGAAGCAAATATGATCATAATGAGTCCGGATAACGATGTATTTAACATGAATTATGTTAGCTGGTCTGTTGATGCAGAACGATTAGCAGAACATCCAATCACGAATAGATCAAGAGAAAACCCTGATGATATCCTCTATCAGTTCGATTCTTCATCGCTAACAAAGAGAATTCCGATGATTATTGCATCAAAAGCGTTAGTAGACCGATCATCAGATGAGATTTACGGTTATCTATATGTATCCATTCGAGAGCGTGATTTAAGAAGTTTTTATGAAGGTTATACAAGTGAGGGCAATAATATTTTCTTATTACAAAACTCCGGACAAATTATATCAAGTGATAGGCAGGACATGATTGGCACAGAATCCGAGGAACTCCTTCATTATGTAAAGGAGTTGGAACAGTCTTCCACTGAATATAAGAATGTTCATGTGTTTGGCCATAATCAAGTATTGATGGCAGAGTACTTGCCTGGATTGGATATGTATTTAGTTAATCTAGTCAATCGGGAATTATTGCAGAAGAACTTAATCGACACAAAAGAAATTGTCATGATAAGTACTGCTATAGTTCTTGTTACTGTATTCATTATTTTCTTAATCCTGAGAAGAATGACTGTATCAATCAGTCAATTGGTCAGCCAAATTTCAGATATGGCGAGATATAAATTCAGCAAACCATTAGAAGAGACAGGTGGATATGAATCAAAGAAAATAGCCGAAGCATTTAATTACATGCTTAACGAATTACATGATTATGTTGAGATATTGTTAAAGACCCAGGAAAAGCAGCGAAAAGCTGAATTAGAAGCATTACAGCATCAAATAAATCCACATTTTATCTATAACACACTCGCATCTATTAAATTTATGATCAAACAAGAGAAGAAAGAAGTTGCTTTTGAGACAATTGATGCATTTATTTCCTTACTGCAAAATGCATTAGGAGATGTGGATGAAACGGTTACTGTTGAACAAGAAGTGAAGAACTTAAAAAATTATGTGCTGATTAACCAAGCAAGGTACGGGGACAGAATTAAAGTGAATTATTTGATCACACCAGATTGCTTATCCTATCATTTACCGAAACTGGTTCTCCAGCCATTTATCGAAAACGCCTTTTTCCATGCTTTTACGCAAAAGAAAACAGGTTATATTCAAATTTTAATTGCTGAAAAGGATCAGCGATTAATTTGTGAAATTGTTGATAATGGGGATGGAATGATACAAGAAAATCTGGTTACAAAAGGAAAGCGGCAATTATTCAGCGGGATTGGTGTGAAAAATGTTCATGAAAGAATCCAATTATTATATGGGAAAGATTATGGTGTTACAATAACAAGTCAACCTAATAAAGGCACGAATGTAATAGTAATCTTACCAATCATCCAAAAATAGTCCAGAATCTAAAAATAATCCAAGAGATCGCATGGCATGGTTAGTAAATCTAAAAATATTCATAATAAGTACTAAAGATCGTTCTAACGGTCTTTAGTATTTTCATGTTACACTTCTGTTACAGTGTTGAAAGCGCATACAACACTAATAAATAACATTAGGGGGTTATTGCATTGCGTAAGAAAATTTCTGAAAAAATGTGGTTATTAATCGTGGCACTACTTACATTGACGGTATTAGCGGCATGTGGTGGAGACAATTCAGAAGATACTTCATCAAATGAAGGTGGCGAAACGACTGCTGATGGTGCTACTAAAATTACAGCATGGGCATGGGATCCACACTTCAATATTGCTGCATTAAATTTAGCAGATGAAAATTACAATGGTGAAACAGAGATTGAACTGGAAGTTATTGAAAATGCACAAGAAGATATTGTACAAAAATTAAACACAGGTTTAAGCTCTGGAACAATGAAAGGTATGCCTAATTTAGTTTTAATTGAAGACCAGCGTGCACAAAGTTTCTTGCAATCGTATCCGGATGCATTTTATCCCATTGGCGATTATTTTAATACAGAGGATTTCGCAGATTATAAATTAGCACCAACAAGTTTAGATGGAAAACAATATGGTCTTCCTTTTGATACTGGCGCAACAGGTTTCTTCTATCGTACAGATTATTTAGAAGAAGCTGGTTATACTCATGACGATCTAGTTGATATCACATGGGCGGAGTTTGTTGAAATCGCTAAAGCAGTAAAAGAGAAAACTGGTCATCAAATGCTTGCACTTGATCCGAACGATTTAGGTATTTTACGTGTCATGATGCAAACAACTGGAACATGGTATACGACAGAAGATGGGACAATCAATCTAGTAGATAACGAACCATTGAAAGTAGCATTGCAACATTATAAAGAATTAATGGAAAATGATTTAGTGAAATTAGTTTCTGACTGGAGCCAATACTTAGCTGCATTTAACAGTGGTGATGTAGCATCCGTTCCTGCAGGTAACTGGATTGCACCAAGTATTGAAGCAGAAGAATCTCAAGCAGGTCTTTGGGCAGTCGCACCAACACCGCGCCTAGATATGGAAGGTGCTGTGAATGCATCTAACCAGGGTGGAAGTTCATGGTATGTATTAAACGTTGATGGGAAAGAGGCAGCAGCAGAATTCCTTGGAAACACATTTGGTTCTAATAGTGACTTTTATCAAAGCTTGCTGACAGATGTAGGTGCAATCGGTACGTATACCCCAGCATCTGAAGGTGATGCATACCAGTATGAAAATGAATTCTTCGGCGGTCAGCAAGTAATCTATGAGATTTCGCAATGGATGGAAGAGATTCCGCAAGTTGATTATGGGATGAATACGTATGGTATTGAGGATATTTTAAGTGCAGAAATTCAGCAATACTTGAGTGGCAAGAGCCTGGAAGATGTACTTGCAGACGCACAGGCACAAGCTGAAGCGCAATTTAAATAATCAAAAATATGCATATGCCCAAAGGGTAACCATAGAAAAGGTTACCCTCCCAAAAGGGCATTATTTATTCCAAAGAGAAAATAGTTGGTTAAAGCAGTTCTACGGAAGAGGAGGATAAACATGAGTCAAGCTACCGAAAGTGCCAATAACCGGAATAGACAAAGTACATTCTTTACACGTTTGAAGAAGAATTATATTGGTTGGATTTTTATTCTTTTATCAGTGTTTGGCATTGGTTTGTTTTACTTTTATCCAATGGTTCAAGCTTTCCTGCTATCCTTGAAATCAGGGATGGGAGCAAATCTTGAATTCGTTGGTTTCGACAACTATGTTAGATTGTTTAGTGATCCAACATTTATCACTTCATTGAAAAATACGTTTATATACTTGCTGGTACAAGTTCCTGTCATGATTCTCTTGGCACTGTTTTTTTCCGTTCTATTAAATGATCCGAAATTAAAATTCCGTGGGTTTTTTCGGACAGCTATATTCTTACCTGCTGTAACATCACTTGTAGCATATGCGGTAATTTTTAAATATTTATTTGGAAATGACGGATTAGTTAATGATATGTTAGTAAATTTAAACTTAATATCTGCTCCCCTTAATTGGCTGTCAGATCCATTCTTGGCTAAAATAACGATTATTATTGCCATAACATGGAGATGGACTGGTTATAATATGATCTTCTATTTATCAGCATTGCAGAATGTCGATAAATCAATGTATGAGGCGGCAAGAATTGATGGTGCTTCAAGTATTCAACAGTTTTTCTTTATAACAATACCGATGTTGAAGCCGATTATTTTATTCACATCCATTGTATCAACAATTGGTACCCTTCAATTATTTGATGAAGTTATGAACATTACGAACGGTGGACCAGGGAATTCCACATTATCGATTTCTATGTATATTTATAACCTATCATTTGAATATACTCCAGACTTCGGTTATGCAGCGACCGTTTCTTATGTAATAGTTGTTTTAGTTGTAATTCTATCATTCATTCAATTTAGAGTGGCAGGTGATCGAGATTGAAAAAGATAAAAAGATTTCTCATCTATTTATTGTTAACTGTTGCAGCAATTGTGTCCATTTTTCCATTCTTATGGATGTTAGTAAGCATGACAAACAAGTCCGTTGATGTTACGGCAGGGAAGTTATTACCTGGAACACACTTGATAGAAAACTTGCAAAACCTGTTTGCTACGGTTGATATTGGAACAGCTTTAATGAATTCCTTTATTATCGCGATCATTACAACATTTTTGACATTGTTAATTGGATCGTTAGCGGGTTATGGCTTTGAGATTTATCGCAGTAAAGGGAAAGACATGATTTTTAATATTTTACTATTATCAATGATGATTCCTTTTGCAGCGATTATGATTCCTTTATATCGTTTCTTTGGGCAAGTGTCATCAGTCTCCCCTCTAATTGGGATTGATACATTAGCGGCAGCCATTTTACCAACAATTATTACAGCATTCTTTATCTTTTTCTTTAGACAAAACACGAAAATGTTTGCTAAGGAACTAGTGGAAGCTGGACGAATTGACGGTTTAAGTGAACTTGGTATCTTTTTCAGAATCTATTTGCCGACAATGAAGACAACATATGCTGCTGCAGCGATCATTGCATTCATGAACAGCTGGAACAATTATTTATGGCCATTGGTTGTCCTCCAGTCACCAGAGAACCAAACCATTCCATTATTAATCTCTAACTTAGGCGCTGGTTACACACCAGATTATGGTGTAATTATGACAGCGATAGTTATCGCAACACTTCCGACTGCAATTGTTTTCTTCATGATGCAACGCCACTTTGTTGCAGGGATGATGGGTTCAGTGAAAGGATAAAAAAACACAAAAAAATCCTATCTGACAAGTTCAGTATAGGATTTTCTTATGCTGCAATAAGAAGGTGTCATACCTGCAAAACAAGCAGGGAAAGAGGGAGTTATGCAGTTAAGAAGGCGTCATACCTGCAAAACAAGCAGAGGAAGAGGAAGTTATGCAGTTAAGAAGGCGTCATACCTGCAAAACAAGCAGAGGAAGAGGAAGTTATGCAGTTAAGAAGGCGTCATACCTGCAAAACAAGCAGAGGAAGAGGAAGTTATGCAGTTAAGAAGGTGTCATACCTGCAAATCAAGCAGAGGAAGAGGGAGTTATGCAGTTAAGAAGGCATCATACCTGCAAAACAAGCAGAGGAAGAGGAAGTTATGCAGTTAAGAAGGCATCATACCTGCAAATCAAGCAGAGGAAGAGGAAGTTATGCAGTTAAGAAGGCATCATACCTGCAAAACAAGCAGAGGAAGAGGAAGTTATGCAGTTAAGAAGGCATCATACCTGCAAAACAAGCAGAGGAAGAGGAAGTTATGCAGTTAAGAAGGCATCATACCTGCAAAACAAGCAGAGGAAGAGGAAGTTAGATAGGTAGTTTAACCGAACTCAACCCTTTTCAAGCGCAAAAAGAAAATATAATCCAGCCATCACTCTAGTTGACTAACTATGGATTAAGTTTTATGCTAAGTTTATGTAAGCGCTATAATGAGGAGGGGTGGTTAAGATGATTCGTAAAGGTTTTATCATGAAAGTTTATCCGGATAAACATGAAGAGTATGAGCAGAAACATAATGATATCTGGCCGGAAATGGTGGAGGAATTGAAACGCCATGGTGCTAGCAATTATTCTATTTTCTTAGATAAACAGACGAGTACACTTTTTGGATATTTGGAAATTGAGGATGAAGAGAAGTGGAATCGAATGGCACTTACAGAAGTAAACCAGAAATGGTGGAAATATATGCAGCCATTAATGGAGACAAATCCAGACAGCAGTCCTGTCACTATCCCATTGCAAGAAGTATTTCATTTGGACTAATTCAAATTAACTTTGTTGACCTAAAAATCCTACCCATCATTATTAATGGGTAGGATTTAGCTTTATTTTTGTTTCGGTTTTTCTTTATCTGATCCGAATAATTTATCACCTGTTACAATTGCAGGTCTAGGTGGTTCGCTCATATTATATCCTAAAAAGAAACCAGTGTGAGGTGGCTGGTTATAGCCCGCATTTTGCCAAGCGACTGATAATCGATAAACCGGATCGTGCATTAATGTATAGATTTTCTCTTCGGTAATGTCTGTTGTTGTGTAGATCCTTAATTCCTCACTATCAGCAGATGGCCAAATTACTTCTTCACGCCAGTCCCCTAAAATGTCCGCTTGTAGAGATGGATTTCCTTTTGTCCAGTTATTTGTACGTGTTCCTTCAGCTGTTAATAAATTGACTAACTGCTCATTTTCATAATCCCATTTGTCAATTTTCCCAACACCGTGAGGGTCAGAGCTCGGATCGAATGTGTGATCAAGAAGTTCCCGCCCTAAATCACCATCCCACCAAACCGCATGGTTGATCGATTTAGGTTTATTCTGGGAAATCAATTGACCGTCAACTGCGTGAAGACCATTTCCGACACTGCCATCCCAACTAGTAGATGCCCAGAATTCTGCTCCGTCATATCGTGGATCAATATCTGCTGCTAATCCTCGACCAACGTCTGCTCTCATATCTACACCGAATATTTTCTCACCGGTTTCCGCATCACGAATACCATATCCGATTGGGATAGAAGCATTTTCGTGCACTTGGAAAATTTCCAGACCAGGTCGATTTGGATCTAAGTTACCAACATGTAGGGCATCACCATGTCCCCATCTTGTAGAGTAGAGTCCTGTACCATCATGATCAATAACAGCAGCACCGTAGATTATCTCATCTTTTCCATCGCGGTCCACATCAGCAACTGCCAGACTGTGATTTCCTTGACCGGCATATGCTTCGTTCCCTTTTGCGTCACTGTCAAACGTCCATTCGAGTGTCAATTCACCATCTCGCCAATTATAGGCAGCAAGAACTGCTCTTGTATAGTAACCACGCGCCATTATAATACTCGGACGTTCCCCGTCTAAATAGGCAACTCCAGCTAGAAAACGATCGACTCGATTACCATAACCATCGCCCCAGTCATTTACATTACCACGAGGCGGGATATAGTCCACAGTGGATAATGCTTTACCTGTTTCTCCTTCAAAAACAGTCAGGAATTCGGGCCCCTGTAATATATATCCACTGCTGTTTCTCCAGTCAGCATTTTCATCCCCTATAACATTACCTGCTCCATCTACTGTTCCATCAGCCGTTTTAAGTGCCACTTCTGATTTTCCATTCCCGTCAAAGTCGTAAACAAGGAATTGTGTGTAGTGAGCACCTGCCCTGATATTTTTCCCAAGATCTATTCGCCACAATTTTGTCCCGTCCAGTTTGTATGCGTCCAGATAAACATTTCCTGTATAACCTGATTGGGAGTTGTCTTTAGAATTGGAGGGGTCCCATTTTAAAATAATTTCATACTCACCGTCTCCATCTAAATCTCCTACACTGGCATCATTGGCACTATAAGTATATGGAACGCCATCAGGGGTTGTTCCGCCTTCTGGTTTATCAAGGGCTACACTCATATAGTTTTCTGTTAGAACATTCACTTCTTTTGTAACTTTTTCACCGCTGCCTTTAATTACTTTTACCTGATAAGTAGAATCTGCTGTCCCATCTGGATCAAAATAATTGGAACTGTTTTCAATCGGCTTTTTATTAATTTTCCTTCCATCACGGAACACATTGAATTTCACATCTGTCGGATCAGTCCCCAGTACTTTCCAGCCGAGATAGACACCGCCATTTGACTGAACAGCAACGAGTGCACGGTCCAGCCGCTCCATTTGCCGTTTCATTATTTGTGTAATAGAAGATTCTACCGTAGCAGATGGCTCAGACAATCCGCCCTCATTTACTGCCTTAATTTGATAATAATATTGGCGGGTTGTCAGGACGGAGTCATCAGTAAAATTAGTTTCAGTGGTTGAGCCAATTTTTTCAAAGGTAGCAGATGGATATTCAGCTGGATTATCATTGGCACGGTAAATATAATAACTGTTGGCACCGCTTACTTGATTCCAATTTAATGTGACGCCTTCTGCTTCTGTATTACTGATTGTTACATTTGTTGGTATGGAAGGTGGTGCGACTTGTTTATTTATCATCTCTATAGTTACTTGATTACTTTTGTCAGATTCTATACCGGAATGATGGACGAGAGTAACAGCATAATGGTAGGTAGTCCCAATTTCAACATCTGCATCGACATAAGTTCCGTCTGCTGCTTCTGCCATTTTATCTAATGTGTCTCCATCTTCTGTTTTACGGTAGATGTTATAATGGCTAGCTGACTCCTCTTCTTCCCAGCTTAATGTAACGGATGGTGAGGAATAGTCAACGGAATCTACTTTTAGTGAATCAATTTGTACCATTGGAATAATTTCTATTGCGTTAATTCTGCCATTTTCACCTATATCGATTGTTAATTTTTCATCTGTTACAGAGACATTTGCTAATAACTCGGCATATTCCTCGGCATTCGCTGTCACATTTCCATAGTCTTCACCGTTAATAACAAAACTGGTCCGGTTAAATGCAATTTCATCTCCTGATATAATTCTGACAAAATAATCACCGTTTGGGATATCCAGTGTGAAAGAATAGTCAGAGCCATTGGTAAAATCACGACGTAAGTCATCTGGACCACCTCTGTCACGGCTATCCACTGTTTTGCTTAACCCGTAGCCTAGTTCTTCCGTATATAGTAACGTATTGGATATTCTGGTATAACCATCTGCAACAGGACTTGTTTCTGAACCGAAATCAAATAAGAAAGAGTTATCAGAAGCTGCTTGAAGAGATTTTGAGATAGAAATAGGATAAAATTGTCCAACAAGTAAGAGTACTATTAGTAATAGGGAAACTTTTTTCATAAATAGTTAAACCTCCATTTTTTTTGTGGAATTTTCAAAAGATTCGTTCTGATTTAAGGGTAATAGACATCAAATTGTTTTACTCGCTGTGAGCCATTGTGGAGAGTGAAGGTACTTTTTGAAGATACTTTGATACAGTACTGCTTATTATTAAATGAATGACCACCTCCTTAAAAAACTAAATGTAAAATTGATAGCGTTTTCATAGAAGCTATGTTTAGAATAAAAGGAAATTAGTACCATGTCAATACTAAAGCTGAAAATTTTCAGGATGTTTAGAGGAAGAACTGAGTCTGGAATTCACTGTTAAAAAAGGTATCGTATATTCAGTCTTTAGAATATACGATCCTATCTTTAATATTTATCCTTTACAACAGCGACTCAGCACCATCAATAAATAACTCAGTTCCGGTAATATGACTCGATTCATCTGAGGCTAAAAATTTTACCAGCTTTGCTACTTGCTCTGGTTTTCCCGGACCTTCCTCTAATGGTTTATCTCCTTCTGGATACTGAACAGGAATATTGATTTTTTCAAGTTCGGGGGTTTTATCCGTATTTTTACCAATATTTGTTTCGATTGCGCCTGGACAAATTATATTTACCCTAATCTTATATTTTGCTAGTTCCAGTGCAGCCATTTTACCAAAGGCCATCTGCCCAGCTTTTGATGTACTGTAAGCAGACATCCCGAAATTAGAGAAGACACGATTTCCATTAACAGAACTAGTAATAATGATACTGCCACCACTTGATTTCATTAAAGGAATGGCATATTTAATTGTATGAAATGTCCCTTTTAAATTGGTGTTGATTGTTTTGTCCCAATCTTCTGGTGTTAAATCTTCAATCGGAGCAAGTACCCCATTAATCCCGCCATTCGCAAAGACAATGTCTAATGAACCCCATTTGCTTTTTACTTCATCTATACCTTGCTGTACACGAACAGGATCTGATAAATCGACATCAACAACGATCGCTTCACCTCCAAAGTCTTCAATTTCCCCTTTTACTTTTTTTGCTGCATCCTCTTTAATATCCATTAAGCAAACCTTTGCTCCATCTTTTGCTAATGCTAAGGCAGATGCCCGGCCAATTCCCGAACTTCCTCCTGTAATGATGGCAATTTTCCCCGCGAGTGCTTTAATCGCTTCATTTCTCATTCCATATCCTCCAATCTATTGGTTATTATCTAGTATTACTAACAAAAGTTTATTTCTTACATTTTCAGGGAAGTTAGTTTATGAAAAAATGCAAAAAATTCTTAAGTATATTTCCCCCTATACAAAAAATGAAACGCTTACAGAGTGAGGGTATAACGAATATTTTTAATAGGAGGTCCAATAATGGAAGATGGGAGAAAGAAAACAACCGGCTGGAAAGCAACGATTGCCATTGCGATGGCTAATTACATTGAAGCAGGGGCTATCATTGCAGCAGCAAGCAGTTTAACATTGTGGCAAGCGTACTTGAATATCGATAGTGTTGGGGTGGGATTGCTCAGTTCATTGAGTGCTAATGCGTTAGGTGCAGCTGTAGGGGCATTAATCGGTGGATATATTACAGATAGATTTGGCAGAAAAATTGTCTTTCATTATGATTTGCTGGTCTATATGTTTGGTATCCTCTTCATCATGTTATCTTTT
This sequence comes from Gracilibacillus xinjiangensis, assembly GCF_042651765.1. NCBI lineage: Bacteria > Bacillati > Bacillota > Bacilli > Caryophanales > Bacillaceae > Gracilibacillus > Gracilibacillus xinjiangensis. The sequence continues at coordinate 837,536 of NZ_JBHSDT010000004.1, forward strand.
AATTTTCCGATGCTTCTGGCAGGAACAATCATCACAGGTATTGCGGTTGGGGTAGCTGTACCCGTTTCCTGGACATATATTGCAGAAGAAGCACCATCTAAACAAAGAGCTGCTCGCGTAGGTGCTGCCCAACTAGCATGGTCCATTGGCCCAATGATTACCTTTTTCCTAGCGGTATTACTAGAGCCGTTAGGGTTATTCGGCTCACGGTTAATTTTTCTGCATTTGTTTATTGTAGCATTTGTTACATGGTTTTTAAGAAAGGATTTACCAGAGTCACAAATATGGTCTGATGATAAAGAGAAGAAACAATTAGAAATGAAAGAAGCCAATGTTCAGAAAAGTTCTGTAAAGGATCTCTTTTCATTAAAAGTAAATCGACAAGCGATTTATTTACTTATCGGGATTTATCTGTTTTGGAATCTAACATCAGGGGCTATGGGCTATTTTATGCCATATATTTATGAGAATGTTGGTGGTCTAAGTAATGGCCAAGCGAATTTACTGCAGGCATTTCTATGGATGCTTACTGTACTAACAACCTATTTTGGTTTTATGAAGCTTGGGGATAAGGTTAATCAGCGATTTTTATTCGGTTTAGGTGCGGTAATGGGTGTTGTTGCATGGCTGATCCTGACTTTCATGCCAATGAATTGGGTGACGTTAATCCTATTTGTCGTGCTTTGGGGTTCTGCTGCTGGTATTGGTGCGCAAGCTTTTTATGCTTTATGGACGAGTGAACTGTTTATCACAAGATACCGTGCAACTGCGCAAGGATTAATGTATTTTATTGTGCGAAGCGGGATTGCAGTTTGGTCCTTTATTTTGCCGATTCTTATGGATGCACTAAGTTTTACTGTTGCAGGTGTTGTCATGATTATATTCTTGGTTATTCATCTTGTTATCGGTATTGCTATGACACCAAACACACGTGGAAAGACATTGGAACAAATTGAAGAAGAAAGATATGGAGTAAGTACTCCTTCTTAGCCCATAGAGTAGTAAATCCTCGGGAATGAGTGATTTCCGAGGATTTATTTATTATTTGAATGTAATCTATTCGATTCTACATGCTGTTTCTGTGGAAGGAGAAGCAGTTAGTCTAATTAATCCTTATCTTCTTCGATGTACTCCAGCAAATCACCAGGTTGGCATTCCAACACTTTGCACAAAGCATCCAATGTACTGAATCGAATTGCTTTTCCTTTTTCATTTTTTAATATCGATAAGTTCGCAGGAGTGATGCCGACTTTCTCTGATAATTCATTTAAGGACATTTTACGCTCGGCCATCATTACATCTAATCGAATTCGTATCATTTTTCATCGCCTACTTTAAATCGTGTATTTGTTCTCTTCAATTGCTCTAACGGCTACTTTTAGTGCTGCACCAATCATCATGAAAATTACCCCGCTTACAATTGTTTCCACATAATCAATATTAGTAAATTCAACCATTGCATTTGTAATATCCAATGCATTTAATGCTTTCTCAAATAATAATCCATCAAAATAGATGAATAATGAACCTATCACAAGATCTACTCCACCTAATATATACAACAATTTAACATTTTGCTCAATAAACAAGCTTTCTTTGTAAATATTTTTAAATAATTTATGCAGTATTCGCAATCCGACTAAAATCCACATGGAGAATAAAGTGGACGAAATAAAAGAAAGGATGATGATATTCTTCTCCTGGTAAACGGCAGGAACTTCTTTAAAATAAATCAGCAAGTAACTGTAGAATGGCTCAAATGACCCGAATGTTTGTGTGAAATCACTATTCGGATACCATAAAAATGCACTATGATACAGAATACTGAATAAAGTGATCAGTAAAGCCAAATAAAAACCGATTGAACAAAAAATATAAGCAAATTTAAAAAGTGCTTTTAACTTCATTTTAACACCCCAAATATCATTATGTTAATTCTATTATACAACATATATTTATCGAAAAACAATAAAAATATATTGCTTTTTAAAATTTTATGGTTTATATTGGAATGGAAATATTTGATAACAAAAAGGAGTTATGACATGAATACAAAAAGAATTACATTAATCGATGGATTACGAGGATTCAGTTTGCTGGGGATATTATTGGCAAATCTATTAATTTTTCAATTTGGCATATATGGAAAAGATGAAATTGCTTTTTTTGATGTACCAAAATGGGATATAACAGGGTATTATTTCACGGAAATATTTATTGAGACATCCTTTATGCCAATATTCACCTTTATCTTTGGTTATGCTTTAATCCTTATGGCAAATAAACTCCAAGCTAAGCAATTACCGATTAAACGATATTTCTTTAGACGGTTTATTGCATTAATAATCCTGGGTTTTATCCATAGTTATTTTATCTGGGAGGGTGATATACTGCTGACATATGGGACAATGGGTTTGATTTTACTCCTGTTTATAAAAAGAAAACCGAAAACATTGCTTGTTTGGTTTATCATTTTAACAAGTATAATATTTCTGCTTGGATTTGGCGGTACAGGGGAAGAAACTGATTATTTATATAGTGAAGAAACGATTACGACATTTTTAGAAGAATCAACAGCAATATACCAAACAGGAAGTTACACGGAAATATTGGATCATCGTATGAATGACATGCCGATGGAGTTAAGTGATGGGGAAGTGATCGCAATAATGCTAATGACCCCATTAATGATTTTACCAATGTTCTTAATTGGCATGTATGCAGCTCATCGAAAATGGTTAGAGAAACCGCAATATTTTAAGAGATTCGCAATCTTTATAGTCCCAATTGGATTACTATTTAAAATTTCGCCATATTTTATTTCATTCTTTGATTTTAGTATCATAGGTGGAAATATACTGGCGATTGGTTATATATTCCTGTTTGCACATTTATACCAGAAGTATAATGAAAGCCGGATCGTATCAGCATTTGAACAATTTGGCAAGCTGTCTCTTACCAATTATATTATGCAGTCTGTTATTTTCACATTGATATTCTATGGGTATGGACTTGGCCTGTTTGCAAAAATAGGAATCTGGCTTGCTGCATTGATGGGAATAGTTATCTGCACAGGACAGGTATTATTAAGTAATTGGTATATGAACCACTTTAAACAAGGTCCTTTGGAACGAATCATGCGAATGTTTGTATATTGGAATTTTAAATCGAAGCCAAAAGTGAAAAGAGTACCAGAAATGGTGCAGGAGCATTAAATTTGGGAACAGGGGGAAAGGGATAGTGAATAATAATGAAACAGTTCTCGATGTAACTGCCAGTGAAAAAGCTCTAATTACCATTATACCACCGATAATTGGAGCAATACTTGGATGGTATATCCCGACAATTTTAGAATGGATAATCAAGTTGCCTTTTATCCCTTTTCAAGGAATATTAGAGTGGCTTGCCACATTGGAAAGCAATTGGATTCCTATTATTTCAACCATTTTAGGCGGAGTTGCCGGGATATTTTTTTCAAACTTTGTCTTTCATGAAATACTTAAAATTATCGTCACAGACGAAGAAGTGAAACTTAACATTAGAAAAAGTGTGGAGATTTTTAAGAAAAGAGAAATTTCCAGCATTTATATGGAAGGAAAACAACTAGTGTTCTTAAATAGGGAAGGAATGGAATTGTTTCGAGGGCATCCGGATTATAAAAGACAGTTAATCATCGAGGCTTTTAAAGAACATCATTATCCTTGGAAAGAAGAGGACCCTTTCGAGGACGAGTACCAGCGCTGGGTTCCTGGTCATCCAGGCTTGCCGCAGTATGTCAATGCCTTGCTGGCTGCAAGGGAGCAAGCGTTGATTGATGAAGAAACAAAAGAAGCGAAAATACTGCGTAAGGATTTGGCTAAGCTGGGGGTAGTAATTCGGGATAATGGGAAAAGACAATATGTAAGAATGGCCAAAAGGTAAAAAACGACCTCTATACAGCAAGGTCTTTACAGATATTTATCGTCAGAATGAAAGTTCGGAAGGAAAGTTACCTGAAATGCATGATAGAACTGTATAGGCAAATAGAGGGGGGGAATGGAAGAGAAAGAAACCGTTTCCTCTTTTTTTCCTACATTTGTATAAGGTGATAACAAAAGTTACCAATAAAGGCGTAGTGATGGCCTGTTTATAATACCCTGCCTAATTACCTATGAGGAAAAACAAGATTTCCAATAGCAATCCAGGAATATTTTTTCAACAATATTTACATATGGTCACGAATTTATCTTGTGTTATAATACGAAATGTAATCGCTTTCTAAATGAATCCAATTCTAAAAGAAAGGGAGTGAACGATCAGAATATGCAGAATGAAATGGTTCCAATTCCTGTATTTAAGATACAGCATAAACAAGACAAGAAATCGGTCAGAGACTTTCATTCACATGATGGCTATGAAATTGTCTGGATAAAAAACGGTGAAGCGAAATTTATTTTTCCAGAAAAAGTATACCATTTAAAGAAAGATCATGTGTTATTTTTTAAAAGCACCGAATTTCATAAAGTTAGTCTGCCAGAAAACACAAAATATGATCGGGTAGTGATTATGTTTACTGATGACTTCTTCTCAGTGGAACAACCAGTTTTTACAAAATTTAAACAAATGCTTGATGACTTGCCATCACATCATGGTTTACTCCATTTGTTTATTTGGCGCAAATCGCCGTTTGAGCATATTGTTGATCAGCTTCTTCTGGAAGATGGTGATAGGCACGTATGGGGACAAAAAGATGCAATGGAATTATATTTAACCGAGTTACTTCTCTATTTAAGTCGTGAAATGCATTCATCGTTTAACCAGGAGTTAACCTATAACCATTCAATGAATAAAACACAAGATGTGGTGTTACAAGAACGGATATTGAAAGAAATTAATAACATATGGGATACGAACTGGCAATTAGAAGATTTGGCAGACCGTCTGCATTTTAACAAATATTATTTATGCCACTTTTTTAAAAAGGAGTTTGGTATGACCATACACCAGTACATTTTACAAAGAAGAATCTTTGAAGCGCAAAGGATGCTGATCGACACAAATATTTCTATTAATGATATGGCATCACAGGTTGGTTTTTCTACAGCATCTAACTTTATCAGATGCTTTAAGAAATATGTTCACATGACTCCAAAGCAATTCAGAGACCATAGAAACACGGATATGGCTAATATGTAGGGGGTATGTGAAAATCATTTTACAGGGAGGGAAAAGGCAGTTGTCCAATAATATTAGAACGAAAGGGGATCATGGTATGAATAAATGTAAACGTTTCGCCTATTCTGTTGTTATTTTTTTACTTATATTTACTACTGTATTGCCAACAATGCCACATACTGTTGTTAAAGCTGATGAAGATTTTAACAACGTTGTTATTGTCGAAGAAAACTTTAATGATGAGGGGACAGGAGAGGTACCTAGTAATGTAACCGTGTCAGAGGGTGGTGGAACCGTTCGAGTAGCTGATGTGCCTTCAGAAGATAATAAGAGTGTTTTTTTAGAAGATACGAGTGAGGATACGAATGTTATCGTTAGTAAATCCTTTGATGATTTGGTTGGTATAGTAACTGCCGAACTAAAATTTATGCAGGAAACATATACAAGTTCCTCGAAAGTAATGCGAATCAAAGGGGATGGTACGCCAGTTATTATCGAAACAAAGGATGGGAATCTCACCTATCGTACAGGAGACCATTATGAGCCACTGGTAGAAGTAGTGGAAAATCAATGGTATGACATTAAAGTAGAGATCGACTTAGATAATAGTACAGCAAACGTTTATATTGATGGGGAATTAAAATTAGAAGGTGCCGCACTTAATGGAGCGGCAACAAAAGTCAATTTTATCGAAAGTTTTACACCGAACAGCAGTGCAATAGGTCACTATATTGATGATTTGAAAATAAGTGGATCATTACCTGCAGAGGAGGAGGAACCGGCGGAAGAACCGGAGCAACCTGCTGAACCAACAGAAGATGGTGTAAACGGTATTTATGAAGCGGAGAATGCCGTAATAAGTGATGCCATTATTGATAATAAACATGCAGGATTTACGGGAACTGGTTTTGTTGATTACAACCCCAATGCACCAGGTGGCTGGATAGAATGGACAGTCAATGTACCAGCAGATGGTGAATATACGTTAGACTTCCGTTATGCACATGGGGGTACAGACTTACGACCTGCAGAGGTTTCTGTTAATGGTGAAGTGGTGGAAGCTGAACTTCCATTTGATCCGACAGGTGGTTTTGCTGTTTGGAAAAATACATCAATGACAGCAAACCTGACAGCAGGAGAAAATGTTATTCGTGCAACAGGCATTGCACCAAGTGGTGGTGCGAATATCGATCACTTAAGAGTATATATGGAAGTGGATACTATCTATGAAGCTGAAGATGCGGTACTGGAAGAGGGTACGGTCATTATTGACAACAAACATACAGGGTTTACCGGAACAGGATTTATTGATTATAGTCCCAATGCACCAGGCAGCTGGGTAGAATGGACAGTAGAAGTGCCTGCAGATGGCGAGTATTACTTAGATTTCCGGTACGGTCATGGCGGGACAGATGCAAGACCTGCGGAAATCCGCGTAAACGGTGAGGTTGTAGAACCAGAATTAGCTTTTGATCCATCTGGTGGCTGGGCAAATTGGGTATATACTTCCATGAAGGCCAATTTAACTGCAGGAGAGAATGTGATTCGTGCAACCGGTGTAGGAGCAAGTGGTGGTGCAAACATTGACCATTTACGTGTCCATAATTTGACAGAAGAGTCTGGTGGTGGAGTTATAGAAACAGAACCAGCAGAATTGAACGAAGTTGTTAGCGGATTACTGTTGAAGAATATGCAAGAACTTGGCATCGTGTCAAACACGGAAATAGCGGATGACACAGAAATAACAAGAATCGAATTTATGGCACTTTTAAATGATGCATTCGGCTTTGTGAAAGAAGATAAATATAAGAATTTAAACAATGAGACTAGTGTTTGGGAAGTATCGCTTGACGAGTGGTACAGTTATGTTTTAGAGGCGGCGCATGAAGCAGGTTATGCTGATCACTTAGTGGAAGATGGTAAAATTTCTCCCAATAAAGAACTGACAAGGCAAGAAGCAGCACAAATGATTGCCAATGCGAAAGGGGAAACTTCCGAAATTAGAGATACCAGTTTGTTAACATGGGGCGAAGCAAAAGAACTAGTTGCACCATTACAGAATGAAAATCAATCGGAAACAGTAGATATAGTTGGTGTACATGCTGTAGCAAATAATATCATTGCAGTTACTTTAAACAGTTACTTTGATTCATTTGATGTAACGGATCTGGAAGTGGTTGTACCAACAAGAGAATGGGAGTTATTATCACCAGGTTTTAAAAATCTGGCAATTGATAAAGCAGCACAATCTGTCAATAAATTCGGTCAAACAGTAATTGTACTTCATAGTTTAGACGAATGGAATGAAGCAGCAGAATATATCCAGGAAATAGAAGAAACGAGATTTTCCGGTGATTTAGATACCGCTGTAGCTGAAGCTAACAATCTATTAACATGGCAAATGGAGAATGGCGGATGGACAAAGAATTGGCCTCACATTTACACACGCCCATGGGATGGTGAAGAACCACGCTCAGAATGGGTGAATGATGGCGTAGAATTAGGAACAATTGATAATGATGCAACGATTTCCGAAATGCTGTATTTAGCGCAAGTGTATCAGGAAACGAAGGATCCTCGTTATAAAGAAAGTATTGAAAAAGGGTTGGAATTTTTATTCGACTTGCAATATGAATCAGGTGGATTTGCCCAAGTTTATCCAAGAAGAGGTAACTATTCTGATTATGTTACATTTAATGACGAAGCGATGATTAATGTATTAGAGATGTTAGACCTAATTGTTGAAAGACGCTATCCATTCGATTCAGATTTAATCAGTGAAGAATATGTCAATAAATCAAAACAATCGATTGATCAAGCAGTTGAGTATATTTTACATGCACAAATTGAAGTGGACGGCAAGCTGACTGCATGGGGAGCCCAACATGATCCGGTAACATATGAACCGCGCGAAGCAAGATCATACGAACACCCATCCATTTCAGGTTCTGAATCGATTGGAATTATTCGCTACCTAATGTCAAGGCCGCAAACAGAAGAGATTAATCAAGCTGTGGAAGGTGCCTTAGAGTGGTTGGATGAGGTAAAGTTAGAAAATACTCGATATGTTAGTGGTGATCCAAACAATGAATATTTTGTGGAAGATCCAAATTCGACAGCATGGTACCGTTTCTATGAAATAGGTACGAATCAACCGATTTTCTCTGGTCGTGACGGGGTGATTAAACACGATATTATGGAAATTGAGGAAGAGAGACGTAATGGATATGCTTGGGGCGGACATTGGGGTACTCAATTATTAGAAATAGCAAGTACTACAGGTAATTACACGGACAAAGTGTATGTTCGAGTAAAAGGTGAGAGCTCAGCTGATACATTAGGCAGAACATTAGAGGCAGGAATGATTCACCAACTTGAACCACAATCGGAACAAATGGGAGAGATAGATAGTCGTATTGTTGTTGCAAAAGATGGATCAGGTGATTATGATACCGTTCAAGCAGCGATTGATGCCATTCCGGATAATAACACAAAACCTGTAACAATTTTTATAAAAAATGGGACATATAAAGAAGTTGTGACAGTTCCAGACAATAAGCCGTTCCTATCATTGATAGGTGAAAGTGAAACAGGTACTGTCATCACTTATGATAACTATGCAGGAAGAGATAATGGTGTTGGCGGCACACTCGGTACAAGTGGAAGCGCAAGTGTTTATTTACGTGCAGATGATCTTCGCATTGAAAATATGACATTAGAGAATTCATTTGACGAGAGTTCAACAGATGCAGAAGGTAAACAGGCGGTTGCTGTGTATGCGCGTGGTGATCGTCAATATTATAGGAATGTACGTTTCATCGGTAACCAGGATACACTTTATACACATTCTGGCAGTCAATATTATTACCAAGTGTATGTCGAAGGAGATGTTGATTTCATCTTTGGCGGAGCGCAAGTTGTAATCGAAGACTCTGTCATTCATTCATTAGATCGAGGCTCAGATTCCAATAATGGGTATATTACAGCAGCAAGTACATTGCTCTCTGATGAGTATGGTATGTTGATCTTAGATAGTAAATTAACGAGTAATGCTGCTGACGGAACAGTATATTTAGGCAGACCATGGCCTGCTGGTGGAAATCCTGAAGCAAGAGGAAGTGTTGTCTATATGAATAGTGAGTTAGGCGCACATATTAAGGAAGAAGGCTGGACATCAATGAGCGGACTTGCACCGGAAGATGCGAGACTATATGAATATAAAAATTATGGACCTGGTGCAGTCATTAATGATTCCCGCCGGCAGTTAACAGATGCAGAAGCAGCGAATTGGACAGTGGAAAATGTGTTAAATGGCTGGGATGCTCAAGCATTGAATGAGGATGATGAAGAAGAGCCGGCAGAAGATGAGACACCTAAAGAAAGGAACATCCATGTTAACAAAGATACAGAAGTGGAGGCAAATACAGAACTTAGCATTTTAAGTGCCCAAACCAAACTTCTTTTACCAAATGATTTACCAAAAGGCACCATTTTGAATATAGAACGAATTACAGGAAAAGAAGCTAGAGAGATAGCATCACCAGGAGATAAAGTATTTAAATTACATTTCACTTTCCCTGAAGGGGAAGAAGAGTATGTCGGTGAGTATGAATTGATCCGGCGAGAAGGACACCCGTCCAGTGATAAGGAGAAATTTTACTTCCACAATAGTGAAATGGACAGTTGGGAATTAATCGAGAATTAATAGTTAAGGAGCCTCACACTTTATTCGGTGTGGGGCTTTTTATTGATTGGATGAAAAGCAGCATATTTAGAGATCCATAGGAGAAACATGCTGAGTCATGAAGAATAATGGCATAATAACTATTAAAATAAATAGCAACCAGCTATCTCCTTAAACTAATATAGTAACCGTCCAGTTAAGTCATTTTTACAGATAGAAAAAAAAGCTCGTGTTATAATATACATGTTTTGAGGATTATACATATATGTAAGGAGCGTTTTTTTTGAAAAACCAATCCATCGCAAATACAACAATGGAAACAATCCAATGGTTTGTATTCTTATTAGCAAGTTCTGTTGCTTTGCCAATTGTTATTGGCGCCATTTTTGAAATGAACTTTGCGGAAGTATCCGGCTTGATGCAACGAACATTCTTTATAGTCGGTATAGCCTCATTATTACAAGGGTTATTCGGACATAAGCTGCCAATTATGGAAGGACCTGCGGGTATCTGGATTAGTATATTCACAGTAATGGCTGTTACTGGTTTACAACATGGAACATCATTAGATGATTCATTACGGATCTTAGAAACAACCATGATATTCACTGGTATCTTTTTATTTTTATTTGGTGTTTTGAAAATTTCACAGCTAATATTACCGATTTTCACACCACTTGTAACAGGGGTATTTTTCTTTCTGTTAACGGTTCAATTGAGTGGTACATTTTTGCAAGGAATGCTTGGATTACAAGGTGGCTCTGAGACGATTCAAATGGGTGGGGCAGGCTTGGCTTTCTTTACTTTTTTCATCGTACTAGGTCTATCGATTTTTGGTAAAGGATGGCTAAGCAGCTATGCTGTGCTGATAGGGATTGCCGTAGGATGGTCCGTGTATGGTCTCATGCTGGGAAGTGAACATTCTATTGGAGAAGTAGCCGTTTTTGCATTACCTGAATGGTTTGCTTTCGGGATGCCTAAGTTCGATTTGAGTGTCATACCAATTGCGTTTATAACGGCATTAATTTTAATATCAAATGTTGTTGCTTCGATTGTTGCGGTTAGTCAGACCCTTGGTTCACAGAAAAAAGATTTTCGAAAAGAGGTAAATCAGGGCACGATTTTTTCCGGCATTAATCATAGTTTAGCAGGTATATTCTCATCTATTGCAAATGTTCCGCTTGCAACATCAGCCGGATTCATAGGGTTAACAGGTCAGAAGCGTAAGATGCCTTTTATCTATGCATCTATTCTGTTAGTTATAATTGCATTATTTCCGCCGGTTGTTGCATTAATTTCAAGCATACCTAGCCCAATTGCAAATGCAGCATTAATGGCGTCATTTGTTCAATTGGTAGGACTTGCTGTCAATAATGTCACATTGGAGAATTTAGATACAAGGAAAATGACGATTGTCGGTGTTGCATATTTGTTTGGAATGGGGACAATGTTCTTACCTACAGAAGTATTCGCAGAGTTTCCATCATACTTACAGAATTTATTAAGTAACGGTTTACTTGTGGGGACAGCGATTGTCATTGTATTGGAACAGTTGTGGCGAGAATAGCAGAGGTGTCACGAATAAACTGGGATGGCAATACAATACTGCCATCCCAGTTTATTTTTCTTCATTGTTTGAACGGTCTAATACTTTAAGAAAGTATGCAGTTGGAAGTAATAAACCGATTGCTGCTTGAATTAAGGAGAAGAAGCGTGCCGAACCAACCGGAACGATATCACCATAACCAATAGAAAGTAATGTCACCCCACTGAAGTATAATAGATTCGGAAATGTTGGTTCCATTGGTTTATTGCTCGGTGAACTCTCCATAATAATCGTTTCATTAAATGATAGTGCATAGTAAATAATAGCAAAACCGATTGTTAAACCTACAAATGCAAGAAATAGTTTTTGAAATAATACTGTACTTAAATAACTCTTTCGATATGCTTTATTTGAAAAAAAATAATAAATATTGATGGCAATAAATAGAATACCAATAATAACAAGTAATTTAGCCAAATAGCATCCCTCCTTATTAAAGTGATACACTAATTAGCAAAATTTAAACATCATTATTTTTGCTCATTCATACTGTTCATCTAAGCGGTATGAAGACAACTATAGAGAGTTTTAATCAATTGAACCAACAGAAATTCATCATAGTTTAATGACTGCAAATGAAGAACGATTAAATGAATTAAATAATGTATTGAAAAATGGTCATATTGCTATTGATCAATTAGAAAATAAATGAAGCCTAAGAATGGTTAAATCAAATCGAAAGTTTAGGATGATAGATATAATAAGCCTTTTGGAAATAGATATCCATAAGGCTTTTTCTTCTTTAAAATACTATAGGAAAATAAAAGGCTATTATAAGAACAAGTATGTGACGGTTTTTGTTCTTAAAAAAGAACATAAAGATAAGCCCCGATAGCCTTCAACGTCTATGTCCTAGTTTCGCTTTGAATTCCTTCATCCCATCGTCAGGGAAAATTTCTTTTCTAGGAATTTCGTTTGTAGGGTAACCTACATGGACATCATCATAGTTACTAGTAAAAATCATATTAAACCCTAATTTTCTAAGAAGCTGGATAGAAGTGTCATTGTATTCACCATAGGGAAAAGCAAAAGAATAATGGCTCCCATCCAAATGACGGATACTAACCTCTATATCGCTTTGAACTACTTTTGTATTATTTGAAATGAGAAATGAGTCCCCGTCTGGTGTACGCTTGTGAAAATTATAAGTATGACTGCCATATTCAAATACGTCACAGCTATTATGTAAATCATCAAGGCTTAAATATTGAAAGCTGCCAGGTTCGTAATGATGATCATGTTTTTCAATCAACCCTGTTATTAAGAAATTGACTGCATTAAATCCATATTCCTTCAATAACGGGTAAGCTTCATATGCGTTATCTTTGAAGCCATCATCAAATGTTATCACAACACTTTTTTCAGGTACATTTAACTCGCCTTTCATAAACAGTTCTAATTCCTTCAACGTTAGCGTAGTATAGCCTTCTGTGTACAACCAATCCATTTGTTGCTCAAAGTTTGACTTTTTTATTACTGTATCAACAATAGACCCATCATTATGAAGAAGATTTGATTTAATATCTTTCTCTTGAATTACCCGATGATAGACTAACACGGTTACTTTATTCGCCATCGTATCAGCCCTTACATTAAAATCTCTGACTTCTTTCGCCCAGGCTTGGCAAGAGGCTAAGTTAAATGTATCATGCCTTGGAAATAAATGATCGCGAAGGAGTGCGTTCCCTACTTCTGCCCTATAGAAAAGCAAAATGGATGTGAATAAACTAATAAAAATAATAGTAAAAAGTATGTTAAATCCATGTGTTTTAAGCAAATGAATCCCTCTCTTTTATTAAACGGCTTGATTGTCAGGTAGTGCATTTTCTGTTGTTTCAAATGGTACAGATTTATCTCCAATGCGTTTAGACACATACCAGCTATCTTTATTTTTAAAGTACATAAAGGTGCCAGCAATAACAAAAACTAACCCGAGTAGTTTATAAGTGAAAATTTCAAGAAGTAAAAACAAAACAAATTTCGTTAATTGGTTGGTTGTATAGTGGATTCCATAGCGATGAATTACAATTAATGTGATGATACTGCGATAGAATGACAGGAAAACACTGATTGATAACAATGCGAGGGCAACCATGTAATTTTCTGTACTTAATAAGATAATGACAGGCAATATAGCAGTAGGAAAAGCATTAATGGTACCTAAGAAAAATGATTCAAACAAAAAGAAAAATGAAATTCGAAAGCCAAGTTTTCTGAAATATTTATTTTTGTAATGTAAAATACAGTCAAGAAATCCTTTTTGCCAGCGGATTCGCTGTTGTAATAAATCAGTAAAAGCCTCTGGACATTCTGTATAACAAATAGCATGTGGAACAAATTTTAGTCTTTTCCCTTTATACTTAGGGTTAGATTTTAAGAGTAAATGGATTTTTAAAGTAATATCCATATCTTCACCAACTGTTTTACGATAACCATCTACGTCAAATAGTACCTGTTTGCGAAATGCACCAAATGCTCCTGCAATAACTGACATGGTATTTATTTTAGACTGTGTTAGCTTATGTAAATGAAAATCTGATAAATATTGCAGAATTTGATAGCGAACAAGTCCTTTTAATTGGAAATGAGGCTGCAGCAAAGGTAATTTTCCTTTAAACCCTTGGCGAATCTGCACCATTCCACCAGCTGCGGCAATTTTTTCATCTTCGAATGTTGTATTGATAGCGTGTAAGGAATTGGGGTCAAGCACACTATCTGCATCGAGTGTGACTACTATCTGGTATTTAGAATACTCAGTTCCGGCATTTAAGGCATCCGCTTTTCCACCATTTTTTTTATCAATGACTTTCACTTTTGGCAATAACCTGGAACAATATATATCTTTAATAGGCTGATGAGGAATTTTTAGTGCTGGAGCAGTATGGATGTCAGGCTTAAGCTGTAAATGGTTTTCTAATAATTGAAGTGTTCTGTCAGTCGAACCATCGTTAACAATAATTACTTCATATTTATCATAGTTTAATTTAACAATTCCTTCTAAACAGTTTAGGATGATTTTCTCTTCATTATAAGCAGGAATAATTATGCTGATACCTTTTTGATAGGGTAATATGGGGAGTTTTTCTTTCTTATTTACTGCAAATAAAGGATAGAACATATAGATGATTTGAATACATACATGACAAGCGAATAATAATAGTGAGGCTAATAACACTATCTGATCTCTCCTATTCTTTGAAAAACTCTAACATAATCTACGAAAAAGGATTGAGGAAAAATGGTTGAAGCATCAGGATTTCCCGGCCAGACTCCCCCTACAGCGGTATTAATATAAAGATACATATTTCCTGGTGATTGAAAAGTGTTCGTTCTGAATTGTTCTTTTCCATCTATTAACCAAACAATTTCGGAAGGGGTCCACTCGATTCCAAATAAGTGAAAATCCTTGGAGTAGTCGGCACCTTTGAAGGAATTAGATTCACTCTGCAAGTTGCCATTTTCGTCTAATTGATGTTGAACCATCCAAATTCTGTCAGGCTCATGTCCCAGCATCTCCAAGATATCAATTTCTGGAAGCCAGACATTGTCTTGATTGGGCATCATCCAAAAGGCAGGGAAAATTCCTTTCCCATGTGGTAATTTTGCACGAATTTCCACTTTTCCGTATTCAAAAAAGAACTTATCTTTTGAATGAATGGCACCAGATGTATAATTTCTGCCTTGATACTTCTCCATTTCACTAATTAGCTCCAACTTTCCATCTTGTACCTTCACATTGCCTGGTGTATAAAATTGAAGTTCTTCATTTTTTTCAGCTGCCCAATTTTCGATATTCCATTTCGCTTGATCCAATTGAGGGTTATCGAACTCATCATTCCATACGAGAGACCAGCCATCATCTAAATAAGTTTCAAAGATTTCCTTGTTTTGAATAAAACCTTTTTCATTATTTTGTTTATTTGATAACTGTACAGGAAAACTATTTGAATTGATGGTTGCTTGGTTCATATAGAATTCCTTTCCGCCAAAATAAATAATTGCTAATATAAAAAAAATTAAAGCGGGATATTTCAACATTTTAGCCATAGCTTCCCCCATTTCTACCTTTAATATTCTTTATAAAGAACAAAAAAGCCAAAAATAATGTTCTTTATAATGAACATAAATTCAGTATATATTTACTTAATAAGAATATAAACGTTCAATAATGTCCTTTTTAAAGAAAATATAATCAAAATCGTTCTTTATAAAGTATTTAGAGCTTGTTTTCTTATAAATACTGCTAATTTTACTGCTTTACTGCTAATTACGTTAAGATTTTAAGATATGTGCAGTTGCATGGATTATGATATGCTCAATAGTAGTAGAGAATAAGGAGGAGAAGAAATGATTAAAAGAATCGGGCATACGGCATATTATGTAAAGGATATGAACAAGTCTTTAACGTTTTATTGTAATATTCTGGGTTTTGAGAAAGCGTTTGAATTACATAAAGAGAATGGCGAACCTTGGATCGTATATATTAAAGTCGCAGAACGCCAATCTATCGAACTGTTTTACGATGGCCAAGAAGGGAGTAACAAGGTGGATCGTGCAGTTGGTTATCACCATCTCTGTTTAGAGGTGAATGATATTGATCAAATTGCTCAACATGTGAAGGCGAAAGGGTTAAGCTTAGAATCAGGACCAAAAAAGGGTATAGACGGGAATTATCAATGCTGGATAAAAGATCCCGATGGTAATCCGATTGAATTTATGCAATTAATACCAGGTTCACCGCATGTGAATAATTAAATTTCACTAAATGGAATGAGATGAGGGTGAGTGATATGAAGGTAATTATCCTGGCTGCGGGATATGCAACAAGATTATATCCTTTAACGAAAAGTACTGCGAAAGCCTTATTAGAAATTGCAGACAAACCTTTGATAGAATATATTTTGGATAAAGTAAGAAAAGTGGAGAACATTAGTCAAATTTATGTCATAACAAATAACAAGTTCTATGATGACTTTATGGAATGGTCTAGAAGTTATCAAGAGATAGTAGATCTTATCATTCTTAATGATGGAACAACTTCCAATGATAACAGGCTAGGTGCTATCGGCGATATATCCTATGTTATCAATAAAATGGGTATTGATGAAGATATAATGGTTGTAGCTGCAGATAATTTGTTTACATTTGATTTGCAACCATTTGTCGATTTTTTCTATAAGAAAAAATCCGATTGTATTACTGTTCAAAATATATATGATACGAAAGAACTCCAGAGAACTGGTGTAGTGGAAGTTGATCAAAAAGGATTGGTGCTATCATTCGAAGAAAAACCCATCAAACCACGATCTCATTTTGCTGTACCACCACTTTATTTATATAAAAGGAGTACTTTACACTTATTTACCGAGTATGTAAAGTCTGGCAATAACCCTGATGCACCCGGTAATTTCATTCCATGGCTGATTGGACGGCAGAACGTCTATGCCCATTTTGTTACAGGGAAATGTTATGATATTGGCACATTGGAAAGCTATCAGCATGTAAGTGATAGTTACCGAAAGAAATGATGCAAGATGTAACAACAAATCAGAAAGGAGACACAACAATGAAAGGAATTATAGCAAAAGAACCAGGTGGGCGGGAACAGCTTGTCTATACAGAAATGCCTGATCCCATCTTGAATAAAGGGGAATTATTAATAGAAGTACATGCAGCAGCAGTGAACCGTACAGATATCCTTAACAGGGAAGGGAAAACAGGTTATGCCAGTAACCCGATTATTGGTGTAGAGGTGGCAGGAGTTGTTACAGACACAAATGGTCACCATTCGTTTTCAGTTGGTGATCGAGTGATGGGATTAGTAAATGGAGGAGCCTATGCAGAATATGTCACAATGCCTGCAAATCGGGCGATGAAGATTCCAGATAACCTTGACTTTACAGAGGCTGCTGCTATTCCGGAAGTTTTCTTAACAGCATTTCAGACATTGTATTGGATTGGCAGATTATCTGACAAAGAATCTGTCCTGATCCACGCTGGGGGAAGTGGTGTTGGTACAGCTGCAATCCAACTTGCTAAAGTATTAAGCGAAGCGTTTGTTATTACAACAGCTGGTAGTGATAACAAATTGAATAAATGTAAAGAACTTGGGGCAGATGTTTTAGTGAACTATAAGGAGCAGAATTTCGCTGAACAAGTTGAAAAGGTAACAGAAGGAAAAGGAGTTTCCGTTATATTGGATTTTATCGGAGCACAATATTGGCAAGGTAATTTACAAAGCATCGCAATGGATGGGCGCTGGGTTTTAATAGGTGTGCTAGGTGGAAGCACTGTCGATAAAGTACGATTAATGGACCTGATGGCAAAAAGAATTCAATTGACTGGAACGTTACTAACCCCAAGAAGTGACCAGTATAAAGCGGAATTAACAACAGATTTTTCTAATAAAACATATGAACTTTTTAAAATTGGCCAATTAAAACCTATTGTCGATACAGTATTTGCCATTGAAGAAGTTCAAGAAGCACACAAAATGATGGAAGAGAACCGAAATACAGGAAAGATCGTTTTAAAAGTTAAATAATCATAAGATGAGAGCTTGGCGTGCAGCCAGGCTTTTTGTTTCTTCTTCACAATAAATGTCGTAGATAAAAGATGGGATACATATAATAACAAAGTAGTTTTATAGAAAAGGGTATGTTATTTCTAACTTGGCAGGTGATTGGTATGATGGAAGTAGTAAAGAAACAGAAGTTACGTGTCCATTTCCCGGGGAATAATGTTGATTTTGACGAAATAGGTTTATGGATTTGGCGAGATGTGGAATATCCTTCAGAGTCTGCAGGTGTTTGGCCGCATGCTGCTTTAAGATTCTTATCCATACATACAACTGATTATGGCCGTTTTGCCGAAATAGAACTTGCTGATGATGCACAAACTGTTGGGTTACTTATTAATAATAACAGTGGAAATAATTTATCTGGCGATTTATACGTAAAGATCCTATCAAGGAAAATGAAAGAAGTTTGGTTAACTTCAGATTTCCGGCTGTATTATTATCAGCCATTACCACACTTGCGAATTCATTTTAATCCGGATAAAGGAACAAACAACACATATTGGTTGAATGTAAAGAATGAGGACAACAGTGTGGAAAAGTACCAATTTGGTGAAAGGAATTATGTAGACATTGATCATTCTCCACTAAATATTACTGTTCATTTAGTCATTGAAAATCCTCTCACCGGGTGGAAGTCAGGTGAATTAGCTATTCCTCCCTATAACCATTCGCAACTTTTTATAAAAAACGATTGTCTATGCATCTATACAAATCCCTACTATATTCATGGAGAAAATATAATCTCTGCAAAAGTAATTTCAAATGAAAAAGTAGAGATACATTACACTACCCCAGTTGATTATAAGGAGTACGTTGTAAGAGCGAATGTCAAACTTATGGATAGTGACGGAAATATCCATCCATTTTACAATGTTACGCAATCAAGCCGCTACTGTTTAACACTACTCGGTAATTTTCCACTAGAAGAACCATTAAAGCTTCTTCACTTCGGTCAAATGATAGGTACCTTATTGGATTGGAAGCTTAAAGATAAAGAATATGGTTATGATGGGGAGTTAGGGTTAACTTTTTACAAGGACGGAACGGCATTATTAAATGTCTGGTCACCAAGTGCTGATCGTGTTGCTGTCAGAATATATGATAAGCATAATTCAGATGCAGTCATTCAAAATTGTGTTCATATGGAGCATACAGGACATGGAATATGGAGCCTGCATTTGAATCAGGAGAATACAGGATTGAATGAATTAACAGGTTATTATTATCATCTTCTGATCGATCGTGAGAAGAAGAGGCTAGTTGCACTTGATCCTTATGCAAAATCCATGGCACCATGGGATCATAGTGATCCGAACAATTTTATAGGTAAAGCAGCAATAGTAAATCCTTCGATAATAGGACCTTGGTTAAATTATGCTAATATTGACGGTTATGAAAAAAGAGAAGATGCGATTATTTATGAGGTCCATATTCGAGATTTTACGTCAGATCCATATATTGAGAAGGATCTGAATGGGAGGTTTGGTACTTTTTCTGCATTTATTGACAAACTCGATTATATAAAAAATCTTGGTGTAACACATGTTCAATTCATGCCTGTGATGAGTTATTTCTATTGTGATGAAACAAAAAGCGGCGAACGATTAGTAGATTATGCTTCGACAGACCAGAATTATAATTGGGGTTATGACCCGCACAGTTATTTTTCCATAAGTGGTATGTATTCTGAAAATCCGAGGGACCCTGCAAAAAGAATCAAAGAAATGAAGCAATTAATTGCGGAGATACACCAACGCGGAATGGGAGTTATTTTAGATGTTGTGTTTAATCATACAGCTAAGGTACGCGTATTAGAAAATCTTGAACCAGGTTATTATCATTTCATGAATAAAGATGGTACGACAAGAAGAAGTTTTGGCGGTGGCAGGCTTGGAACAACCCACAAGATGGCTCGTCGTTTGGTGCTAGATTCGATAAAATATTGGACGGAAGAATTCAAGGTTGATGGATTTCGATTTGATATGATGGGTGACCATGATGCGGAAACGATACAACTGGCATATGAAGAAGCGAAGGAATTGAATCCGAATGTTTTAATGCTTGGGGAAGGCTGGCGAACGTATGCAGGGGATGAAACGGAAACAGGTGTAGTAGCGGCAGACCAGGATTGGATGTATATTACCAACAGTGTTGCATGTTTCTCAGATGAATTTCGTAATGAATTAAGATCAGGCTATGGATGTGAAGGGGAACACCGGTTTATTACGAATGGAGCTAGGAATATTGCGGGGATTTTCAGAAATATTATGGCAAAGCCAGGCAACTTTAAGACAGACGATCCTGGAGATGTCGTTCAATACATTGAAGCACATGACAACCTTACCTTACATGATGTGATTGTTTATTCCATGAGAAAAGATCCATTGCACCATGCAGAAGAAATTCACAAAAGGATCAGGCTTGGGCATGTTCTGTTACTGACAGCACAAGGGACAGTGTTCATCCATGCAGGAAGTGAGTATGGACGTACTAAGCAATTTCTCCACCCTGATTTTAATCAGAAAGTGATGGAACCGCCTTACAAATCAACTTTTGTCTCCGATGAAAAAGGGGATCCAATTCCTTATCCATATTTTATCCATGATTCATATAATGCGAGTGACTCCATTAATAAATTTGATTGGGTAAAAGTAACCGATCAAGAGAAATACCCCATTCACACAAGAACCTTTGCCTATATAAAAGGGCTTATTCAATTACGACGTTCAACTGATGCATTTCACTATGGAACAATGGACGAAGTGGAGAAATATGTGCAATTGCTTCCGATACCGGAAATAGAACAACAAGATGTAGCGATTGCCTATTGCATTCTTAGTTTTAATCAACTTGAAATGTACTATGTCTTTGTTAATGCTGATCAGATACCTCGCACATTTACACTGTCTGAAGACTTAACAATGACCGAAATAATAACGGATGGGGCAGCGGCCGGTCCAACGCGGATTGAAAGCCCAGTTGGTGTTACTCTTACAGAAGAACACATTAAAATTGAGCCACTTACTGCTATTATTCTAAGAAAGAATTTATGAAAAAGTTATACAAGGTTCAATAGGTAAAAATACTATAACGAATTCTTCTGACTCATGATAGATTATCGTGCTCCGTGAATTTGGATAAATAGCAGATTCCTTGCAGTATGAGCATCATCTTAGCAAGATTTCTTTTGTTAAGAAAACGCTGGAAGAAGATCTTGATAAGAGGGTCTTCTTTTTTTTTTGCTATTGAGAGAATTTTAGCAAAAATTATGGTTGGGATCATATAATATTTTACGGTAACATTGCTAATTACTACAGAATTCATTATACTTTCTAGAAAAGGAAAGCGGTTTCCTGTGGTTTTTCTTTTTCGAATCTTCCCCATTTAGACTCGGAGAATATACTCAGTGTAAAGGAGGTATTCCTAATTTTAAGAGTAAAGCGGTATATTCAAAGGTTGCTTACATTTTTCGACACATTAAGTTTAAAGAGCAGGATTGCATTCATTTTTGCCATAAGCACATTTATTCCAATTATGTTTACTGTCATTTTTTCATATTATTCCATGTCAGATATTTTAACTAAGAAACTGCATGAATCGATTCAAAGCAGTCTGCAGCAAGTACGTTTGTCAATGGAAAGTACAATTGATGATTTGAATTATGTTTCACAACAAATTGCCTACTCTGAAAATATCATTTTTAAATTAAATGCCTATTTAATGATGGAACAAGGGTATCAACGGGCTAAGTACTATGATGATGTGAAAAAGGAATTAAACTTAATCACATTTAGCAACCCTAATATCGGTTTATCTCTTGTATATATGGAGGATGCCAATCACTATATATTTAATAGTCATGGAGTCAAAGAAGGATTTACATTAATTAATACCCCGCTTTTAATTGAAGGATATGAAATGCATAATTTCGGTCCACATATCAGTATGGAAAGATATAATAGTGGTTATGTCCTGTCAACAGTCAGACAGCTTAATATCACTGACCGTGATGATATTTACGTATATCTTGAGGGAAACTTTGATCTTACTGAAAATTTGTTGGATGAAGCACGGAATATAGATAAGACAAGTTATCTGCTTGTTGATGATGCCAATAATATTATTTATAGTGATATTCCACAATTTCAATATGGCTCGCCTTTTTTTGCAAATGGCGATGTAGAAGCTGGGAAAGAATCCGGATATTACTGGTTTAGGGAAGTAACCAGTCGAGGCTGGAGTATTATCGCTTTGATACCAATTGCGGAATATCAGGAAGAAGTAAATCACTGGGTTCAACTAATGACTTATTTTGCTATTTTGTTTTTAGTAGTTAGCTTAATTATTGCATTGTTATTATGGAAAACATTATATAAACCATTGAACCAGTTTAATTATGAAATACGGTTAATGAAAAATAATAACTTTACTTCAGAAGTTGTAAAAACAAATATACCAGAATTTAAGGAATTGACCATACAGTTTCGTCATATGAAAAAACAGATTGCCAGTTTAATCAAGGAAATTGAACAAAAGGAAAGAAAACGAGCAGATTTGGAAGTTGAAAAGCTTGTGCATCAAATAAATCCGCATTTCTTAATGAATACATTGGATACAGCAAGATGGTTAGTTGTTAGTGGGGATAAGAAGGAAGCAACGAATCTGTTAACATCACTGAATAAGATACTTTACTATAATATGGGTAGATTAGGTTTCCTTTCAACATTAGAGGATGAACTGGATGCGATGGAACAATATATTAAGTTACAGCAAATTCGTTATGACTTTGAATATCATCTTCAAGTGAATGCAGGAGAAGAGGCATTGCAATCACCTGTACCGAGGTTTATCCTCCAGCCAATCGTTGAGAATGCCATTTACCATGGATTAGTAGATGAAGGGAAACTTGAAATACAGATTTATCAAAATGGTGAAATGATTATCCTGGAAGTAGAAGATAATGGACGTGGAATGACAGAGCAAAAGATTCAGTCTATTTTATCTGGAGAGAGCTATCAGCAATCGAAAAACGGAATGGGAATAGGGTTAAATTATGTTAAGAGAATATTGGAAAGAACATACGCCAATGAAGCAATAATTAGAATGGAGAGTGGATTAGGGAAGGGTACGAGAGTAATTTTAAGCATTCCTTATTTGAAAGGAGGCATTACTGATGATTAAAGTCTTACTCGTGGAAGATGACAAGCTGGTAAGAAAGAGTTTAATCGCTTCATTTAATTGGAAGAGATTTAACATGGAAGTCGTTGGTGAAGCGAAAAATGGTGAAAAAGCAGCAGAATTTCTGGAAAAATATAATGTTGATCTGCTTATTACCGATCTAGCTATGCCAATCATGTCGGGAATTGAATTAATTCGTTTAGTAAAAGATAGATACCCTGGTATTTTCATAGTTGTTTTGTCATTACACAGAGATTTTGAATATATACAAGAAGCAATGCGCCTTGGTGCAATTGATTACATTGCAAAAGTTGAGTTAGATAGTGATAATATGGACCAGACATTAGACCGCATAAAAAAACGGATTAATGAGGAAGTCAATAAGACACAACAGCCATTGATACAAAATGTTTCTAATGGATTAATTGTTATATTTGAGAAGTTAACAGATGATAATAGAAAGTTACTAACAACTGTTCTCAAAGAAGGTGAAATTATTTTTTTAACTTCTGATGTTATCTTAATCCCTTTAGCAAGTGATATAGAGAAAAAACAATCCCTTCAGGAAATGGCAGCAATCAGTGGATGGGACGGTGCTTTACTAATAATTGAGATAGAAAATCAGTCATATACTTTTAAACAGTTACAACAGTTGGTCCAGCAATTCAAGGATAGTATTTTGTTTTATGAAACAAGCCCCCAAAAGCCATTTAATAGTAGGAAAATGGAACATATGGAAATGACTGTTACCGATTTACAAGATGGTGAAGTAAAAAATATGAAAGAAACCCTTCTATCACTTAAATGGATATATTCACAAAAAATGTTAGACGATATTCTTTACGAATTGAAGCAAATGAAATTAACAAAGAACAAATTAAATGAAATATTAATGATGACAGTGAATGAATGTCACCGAATCTTTGCAGAAATGCTACCTGTAAATCTATTTCTGCCAGAAACCTTTAAATATTGGTATGAAGTGGAGGAATGGCTAACTGAAACAAAAACAAACATATACCAAACCATTCATAAAAAAAATATATCCAATGAAACAAGCAAATCTATTCTTAAGTCCATTCATTTAATTGAAAAACAGTTAGGTGAGAATATTACGGCAACGGAAATATCCAAGCAAATCAATATGAGCAGAAGTTACTTCTGTATTTGTTTTAAGCAAGTGACTGGTGTAACTTTTCATGAATATGTAAAAGTATCAAGGATTAATAAAGCGAAGCACTATTTAGAAAATACATTAGAGAAAGTATCAATAGTTGCAGAAAAAGTTGGTTATAAAGATGTAAAATATTTTAGTAAATTATTTAAACAGGAAACAGGAATTCTGCCTAGCGAATACCGAAAGAAACATAAAAAGGAATAAAATTGTATGGTTGAAGTATGATAAATGTTTTATAGATGGAGTTATCTAAAATTTATGGTTATAAAATCTAACATTTACCCCTGCTAAATTCAGAACATAGCCCTTATTGAATGCGCTTTCATAAAAATGGTATGATTAATTTGTATAAAATATCGAAAAGAAAAGGGGAAGTAAAATGATTAAAAAAACGAAATGGTGGAGTTTTTTCGTACTTATTTTTTTCATACTCCTTACAGCTTGTACGAATAATGAGTCTTCTACTAGTAAGGATGAAGGAGAGGAAGAAGAATCACCGAAAACAACGACAGAACCTGCTGATCCCTTTGGAAAGTATGAAGAAACAATTACAATTGCAATTGGTCAAGAGGTTGATCCAAGTGATACCAGTTTACAGAATGGCGACACGCCTCTAGACAACCAGTACACACGTCATGTAAAAGACAACTTAAATATTGAAGTAGAGCATGCCTTCACTGCATCCCCGTCCAATTATGATCAAAAGGTGAGTCTGGCTATTGCTAGTAACGATTTACCTGACGCGATGGTAGTAGGACCTGTTGAATTAAGACAGTTGGTAGAAGCAGACCAAATAGCTGACTTAACTGAAGTGTATGAAAATTATGCTTCCCCTGCAATTAAAGAGATTATCGATAGTTCGGATGGGGTTGCTTTAGAGAATGTAACATTTGATGGGAGAATTATGGCGATTCCTAACTCGCAAGCTGGAGCAGATGGTGTACACAATTTATGGATCCGAAAAGATTGGTTAGATAAGTTAGGACTGGAGCCACCGAAATCTGTCGAAGAACTGGAAGAAGTGGCAAGGGCGTTTGTTGAAGAAGATCCTGACGGAAACGGTGCAGACGACACAATTGGTCTAGCAGGTCCTGATACGAGCAATAAATTATATGCTAATTTTATTGAATCAACGAATAATTTATACGGATTTGATGGGGTTTTCTCCGCATTACACGCATATCCAGGATATTGGTTAGAGGGAGATGACGGAAAACCTGTTTATGGATCTATTTTACCTGAAACGAAAGAGGCGCTGTCTGTATTGAGAGATATGTATAGTCAAGGACTAATTGACCAGGAAATGGGTGTTAGAGAAGATTCAGGGGAATCAATAATAAGTGGAAATACTGGAATGTTCTTTGGTCCTTTTTGGATGCCATATGGCCCATTAACCGATGCAGTAAAAACTAATCCTGATGCGAACTGGCAATCATACGCTTTACCGTTAGATGCAAATGGTGAATATACCCCACACTTAAGTACAACAACAACGCAATATGTTGTTGTTAGAAAAGATTATGAACATCCGGAAGCTGCAATGAAAATATTAAATAACTTATTAGACAATGAATCAGAATTTGATCCAAGTATTGGGGGGCCAGGTTATTATCCATTACGCCTTGTATATGCTCCCGCAGATGAAATGGAAGTGACAACAGTAGCACTTCGTGAAGTGCTTGCAGGAACGAAACAGCCAGAGGATTTCTATGATATGCCTGCATATAAACTTTTGAAATCAGATGTTGACACTATCTTTGATGTGAAATTAGAACCTTACGATAATATGGATATCGAGTATTGGGATATCGAAAACCATTTGGGGCAATGGACAAGAGCATATTCAGCATTAGTTGGTACTGCGCCATTAGTTGATACAGAAATTAAAGGGGTAAAAAGCTTGATCTATTCTCAGACGAAAACAATGGAAGACAGATGGGTTAACTTGAAGAAGCTGGAGGATGAAACGTTCCTTAAAATTATCATGGGTACAGAGCCACTGGATACCTTCGATCAGTTTGTGGAGGATTGGAAGCAGCAAGGCGGAGATCAAATAACAGAAGAAGTTGCTGAACAGGTTAAATAACTTCTTCTTTAGTAGGAAGGGCGTCGACATCGTTCGGCGCCTTCCTTAAAGATAAAGATGTGATAAGAAAACCGGCTCTAACCATCAAATCGAATAAGGAAAAAGGAAGATTTGATAGGCAGGATTACTGTTCGCAGAGAAAGGAGCTTAATTTGATGAGAACAAAAGGTTTTGCTAAGCATTATTATTTAATGCTTGTACCTGGCTTTGTTTGGTTAACTTTATTTAGTATTGTACCAATGTTTGGCATTGTTATTGCCTTCCAGAATTATAATCCTGGTAAAGGAGTATTTGGATCAGAATTTATTGGTTTAGAAACATTTAGGTATATGTTTACACTTAACGATACAATGAATGTTTTCTATAATACAATATTTATTGCCATTATGAAGATAATTGGAAATTTAATTGTTCCACTAGTCTTTGCATTAATGTTAAATGAGTTACGTTATATTGGACTGAAAAGATCGATCCAGACAATTGTATATTTACCGCATTTCCTTTCATGGGTTATTTTAGGTGGGGTTTTGTTAGATATATTCGCCTATCAAGGGCCCATAAATCAGTTGATTGGAGCATTTGGTGTTGATCCCATCTTATTCTTCGGCCGTGCTGATCTATTCCCTTTTTTAGTTGTTGGGAGTGATATTTGGAAGGAGTTTGGTTTTAATACCATTATATATTTAGCTGCATTAACTGGAATTAATCCAGCATTATATGAGGCTGCAGGTATTGATGGTGCCAATCGATTAAAAATGTTATGGCATGTAACGTTATCCGGTATTCGTACAACAGCTGTTTTATTAGCTGTATTAAGTCTGGGGAATGTGTTGAATGCAGGCTTTGATCAGATTTTCAATTTATATAATCCTCTCGTATATTCTACTGGGGATATTATTGATACATGGGTATATCGGGCAGGACTGTTAAATCTGCAGTATGAATTAGCGACAGCTGTCGGTTTATTAAAGTCAGTCGTTGGATTTATATTAATTAGTCTTTCTTATTATCTGGCATATAAGTTTACCAATTATCGAATTTTCTAAAAGGGGGATAAATCCATGTTAAGAAGCAAATCGTTATCTTCCAAAATGGCGGATGTGATCTTAATTAGCATACTAGTGTTAGTTGCACTGACGTGTATTCTACCATTATGGTATACACTTTCCTTGTCATTAAGCTCCAAGACGGCAGCAGCAGCTGGAGCTGTTGCTTTATGGCCAGTGGATTTGAATTTTGATTCGTATAAACAGTTGCTGCAGGATAGTCAATTTTTCCAATCATTCTGGATATCCATCCAGCGTGTAGTATTGGGAGCGGGGCTGAATTTTATTATTGTCCCATTGATGGCATATCCTTTATCCAAAACGGTAAAAGACTTTAAAGGCAGAAATGTTCTGATGTGGACACTAATTTTCACGATGTTATTTAATGGAGGGTTGATTCCGCTTTACTTGACAATAAAAAGCTATGGGCTTATGAACAGTATTTGGGCACTAGTTTTAGTAGGCGGGGCACAGACGATTGTATTTAACATTATTTTGACGATCAACTTTTTCAGAAATTTGCCAAAATCATTAGAGGAGGCTGCATTAGTTGATGGAGCTGGCCCATGGTATATCTTGTTCAAATTATATATTCCATTGTCCATTCCTGTATTGGCGACAATCTCCTTATTTAGTATTGTGTATCACTGGAATGAATTTTTATATGGGCTGATTTTTATGACAAGAGAAGAGTTCTACCCATTACAAACGTATATCCAGCAATTAGTTGTATCTGTTGATCCGTCTACTATGACGGAAGATCAGTATAAACGTATGAGTGAATTATCCAATCGAACACTTGATGCAGCGAAAATATTCATTGCAATGATTCCAGTATTGATTGTCTATCCCTTTTTGCAGAAGTATTTTATCCATGGAATTACTTTGGGATCAGTAAAAGAATAATGGTGGTGATACAATGGAGCGCATTTATTATGTAGCCGATTCAATTTTGAGGCTTGTTTATATAAATTTACTAGCGATTGTTTTTTCATTTGCTGGGTTGGTCATTTTCGGTTTCTTTCCTGCTTTAGTAGCAACCTTCCATTTGATGCGGAAATGGTTAATGGGCGAAAGTGATCTGCCGATTACAAGAACGTTTATAATAATGTATAAGAAGAGTTTTATAAAAAGTAACTTGCTGGGAGTATTATTCGTCTTGATTGGCAGTTTATTATATATTAACTTATCCATTGCAGAAGTAACACCGAATGACCTTGTCCATTTAAGCTACTATCCAATTTATACAATTTTACTAATCTTTCTCTCTTGCAGTTTATTAATCATCCCTATTTCATTGCACTATCAAGTCACATTCTTCTCCCTGCTAAAACATTCCTTTTTATTATTATTTGTCCGGCCATTCATAACTGCTTTGTTATTAGGCAGTGTTGTTATATTTCTTCTTTTATTAAAGTCAGTACCGGGTTTATTTCTGTTTACAGGTATTAGTGTTTTTGTATGCTTAGTTCAGTTTTACTCATTAAAGATATTTCGCAGTATTTCTTTTGAAAGTGAAATCGATTCTGTATAAGTTGGTACATTATTAAGGCACAAAACAAGGAATTATTCGCGCTGTTTTAAGAGCATCAGTGGAACATCGGTCAGTTCCTGATGCTCTTTATAATGTGGATGATAAAAATGAATAAATTATTCTTATTCATAGCACCCATGTTATAGACATGTTCAGATAATTAAAATTCCTATATGAAAGCGATTCTTTTGCTATTTAAATGAAAGGTACGCTAAAATTAAACGATGAGGTGATAAAATGATTCGACTTAAAGGGAGCGTGGGATTTTGAACCTATAACCGAAAGAGTCCAGAATGTTGATTATTACACATATAAGCTTCCGGTTCCTGGCTGCTGGGAAAGTCACCCATATCTCTCTACATATTGAGGCATAGATGTTTACCGGGAGAAGATTATACTTGAAAAGAAACTGATTAAAAACTTGTCTAGAAAGAAATTAGTCACACGGCAGCTATATATTTTGATGCGGTAAAAATGAAAGCGCATTACAATGCATATACACGATTCTCTGTAGCGATTACGAATGGAGAAACAGGAAAACAGAAAAGAAACAATCGAAAAAATATTGAAGAGGTGAGGAATAATGAAAAAAGTCAAAGCAGGAATTATTGGGCTAGGGATTCAAGGGAAGAAATATGCCTCAATGATTTTCGACCAGAAAGTGGAGGGGATGGAACTTACCGCAATTTGTTCTAGATCGGCAT
Organism: Gracilibacillus xinjiangensis; assembly: GCF_042651765.1. Taxonomy (NCBI): domain Bacteria; kingdom Bacillati; phylum Bacillota; class Bacilli; order Caryophanales; family Bacillaceae; genus Gracilibacillus; species Gracilibacillus xinjiangensis. The sequence goes on from NZ_JBHSDT010000004.1 coordinate 867,285, forward strand.
CAAAGAAAGAGTTTGTTGAACAAGAATATCCTGGTGTGCTATTTTTTCAGGACTTTCAGGAATTAATTCATTCTGACCAAGTTGATGCAGTAATCGTTTGTGTTCCACATTATCACCATGCAGAAGTGTCAGAATTTGCACTGAAACATCAGAAACATGTATTAGTGGAGAAACCACTATCAGTGTATGTAAGTCAAGTGGACTCATTGATGAGAACAGCAGAAGAAAACAATCACCTAACGTTTGCGATGCTTTTCAATCAACGTGCCAATACCGTTCATCAAAGGTTAAAAAACTTGCTTGATCATCGAGTGATAGGCGGGATAAGGAATTGGAATTGGACGATGAGTACGGTTTGGCGAACGCAAGCATATTTTGACCAAAATGATTGGCGTGCAACATGGAAAGGAGAGGGTGGCGGTGTTTTAATTAATCAGGCATCACATCAGATTGATTTAATTCAATGGCTGTTTGGCATGCCTGATCAAGTATATGCCAATCTGAAATATGGTTCCAAACGTGATATAGAGGTAGATGATGATGTGACAGCATTTTTCCGCTATCGTAATGGCGAAAGTGGTATATTCCAATCAAGGACGCATGATTACTTTGGCACAGATCAGTTAGAGATACTGGGAGATAAGGGAAAGATCCTTGTGGAAGATAGTGAGAAAATTGTCTTAAAGACATTTGATCAGTCTGAGCAGGACTGGAGTAGTGCTCTTACATTGGATGAAATGAAAGCTGCGCATCGTAATCCAAGTTATTATTCAGAAACAGTAGAAGATTACCGGGATGAGCCGAGTGATCCATATGTGAGAATTTTAGAAAATTTTGCTGCAAATATTTTAACTGGTGAACCACTTATTGCGACAGGGAACGAAGGGATAAAAAGTATGGAGATTATTAATGGATTGTATTTATCAGATTGGTTGAAGAAAGAAACAGCATTGCCTGTCAATCAGGAGCAATTTAAAGAACAACTTATGGAACGCCAATGATAACAACTCACTTTTTTACAATAAAATTAGTTTATTCGGTAAAAGTTTAAATAAAAACCATGACATTTCTCACGAATCTTGGTAAACTATGAAAAGAAAAAAATGTCGAAAAATGCAGTAATAGAATTACTATTGCTGTTTTTTTCTATGGGAAATTGGGCAAGATAAATTTGTGGAGGTTATGTGATGGAAGGAACGATATATTCACTAATCCCGGCAATATTGATGCTGGTATTAGTGCTTTTTACGAGAAAGCTATTACTTTCTTTAGGTACAGGTATTATAGTTGGGGCTTTATTAGTCCATGATTTTCATGTGCTTAACAGTGTGGAACAAATATGGCTAGTGTTTAGAGATATATTCTATACAACAGATGGCTGGAATGTGGGAAGTATTTATTTACTCGTTTTCTTGCTTTTACTGGGGATAATGACTGTTTTTATGACAGCATCTGGTGGGAGTAAATCATTTGGTGATTGGGCAATAGGAAAAGTGAAAACGAGAAGAGGGGCACAGCTTATTCCATCTTTTTTAGGTGTGCTAATTTTTATCGATGATTATTTTAACAGTCTAGCCGTAGGGCAAATAGCAAGACCGATTACTGATCGAAATAAAGTCTCTAGGGCTAAGCTCGCTTATTTTATTGATTCAACTTCTGCTCCGATTACTGTAATTACGCCAATCTCTAGTTGGGGTGCATATATAATCGGGACTATTGGTACAATATTCGTATCATTGCAAATAAATGAATATCAACCATTAGAGGCATTTGTCAAAATGATTCCATTTAATTTTTATGCATTTGCTGCATTATTACTTGTTTTTCTTGTAGCTGTTTTTAATATTAATATTGGATCAATGAAAAGACATGAGCAAAGAGCTTTGGAAACAGGACAAGTTCTTGATCCGAATAAGCGGAGCAAAGCAATGATGGCAAAAGAAAATGGACTGGTGAACCAAAATGGGACAATCTATCACCTTTTGATTCCGATAGGCATACTGATTATCGCCACAATTGCTGCAATGCTTATTACTGGGAAGATGGCAGTAGAAGGAGAAGCAACTATTCTTTCTATGTTTGAGAATACAAATGTAAATCTCTCTCTGTTTATTGGCGGCTTATTGTCTGTAGTTGTTGCTGCATGTTTATATATTTTGTTGCCTGGCAGAAAGATATCTGTATTGAAAGTGTTGAAGGATGGCTCGCTTTCTATGCTTCCAGCTATCTATATACTAGTGTTGGCATGGATGATCGGATCAATTATTGAAACAATTGATACAGGTGGTTATTTAGCTTCATTGGTAGACAAGTATTCATTCAATGTAGATTATTTAGCTTTATTGTTATTCCTTCTTGCAGGATTTATGGCGTTGGCGACAGGGACGTCTTGGGGAACATTCGGAATTATGCTTCCAATAGCAGCACAGATTGCTGTTATTTATGATGTGGAGTTAGTCCTTCCAGCAATGTCTGCGGTACTAGCAGGAGCTGTTTTTGGTGATCACTGTTCACCAATTTCGGACACCTCTATTTTATCTTCAACTGGGGCAGGCTCTGATCATATGGATCATGTTATGACACAATTGCCATATGCATTTATAAGCGCACTGGCTGCCGGTATCGGCTATTTTATATTAGGTTTTACAGGAAGCCCTTCTAGTGCATTAATTCTGACAATGTTAGCAGTAGTCATTATAGTCATTATTTTTCGTTCGATTGGTAAGAAGAATATAGTGGAGAAATAGCACATCAAATATGGTGTGTTTTTTTTCGTTGATTTTTTGATAACTTTTTGTGAAGTTTCCGTATGGAAAAGGAAAACACCACATATGTATTGATATAATAATCATAGGTTGATGGGGAGGTGATATCATTGAATATTACAGTTGTTGGTACGGGATATGTCGGATTATCGAATGCAGTGATATTAGCACAAAAGCATCAGGTTTTAGCATTGGATATATTAGAGGAAAAAGTGGCTATGATCAATGAACGGATATCCCCTGTTCTAGACGCTGAGTTAGAAAGATATCTGAAGGAAGAAGAATTATCATTAAGGGCTACAACTAATTTTGAAGAAGCAATGGAAAAAGCAGATTATGTTATTATTGCTACACCAACAAATTACGATACGGAACGAAATTTCTTTGATACCAAATCAGTGGAGAACATAGTGGATCAAGTAATTCAGTTGGAACATGCACCATGTATTATTATCAAATCAACCGTGCCAGTTGGTTTTACTTTAGGATTAAGAGATAAGTATCAAACAGACCGGATCATTTTTTCACCAGAGTTTCTTCGCGAAGGCAGGGCATTATACGATAATTTATATCCATCGAGAATTGTCGTTGGTGATCAATCAATAGAAGCGAAAATTTTTGCTGATTTAATGGTGGAAGGTGCATTGAAAGAGGATATCCCTGTATTACATACAAATTCTACGGAAGCGGAAGCAATTAAGTTATTTGCGAATACATATTTAGCAATGCGGGTTGCTTTTTTCAATGAGCTGGATACCTATGCAGAAGTAAGAGGGATGGATGCAAAGCAAATCGTCGAAGGTGTAGGTTTAGATCCGAGAATTGGCACCCATTACAATAATCCATCCTTTGGTTATGGCGGTTATTGTTTGCCAAAAGATACAAAACAGCTACTGGCTAATTACTCTGATGTTCCAAACAATATGATAAAAGCAATCGTAGAGGCCAATCAAACGAGAAAAGATCATATAGCCAATCAAATATTGAAGCAATCCTATAGGAAAGTGGGTATCTATCGATTAGTGATGAAAGCGAATGCAGATAATTTCAGAGAATCAGCTGTGTTGGGGGTTATGGATCGATTATTGGATAATGGTATAGAGGTTATGATATATGAACCTACTATAAATGAAGAAAGTTTTCATGGAGCGAAAGTAGTAAATAATTTAGCGGAATTGAAGGAACAATCTCAGTTAATAATTGCCAATCGAATTACAGAGGAAATAGAGGATATATTGTATAAGGTATATACTAGAGACCTTTACCAACGTGATTAATTCGGGTAACTGAAAAGTGACATTATCCCCGAAAATGCTCGCATATGATGAAGTATTTGACAAAGGAATCTAGAATTATGTAGACTTGTCTTAATTAAATAAAAACAAGTTTTCTAGGGTTCCGCGATAAGAAATTTATTGGACAGGTCCGAGAGAAAACACACAGTTTAAAAACCACGCTAACTTCCTGAAGTTTCCGCCTGGCGATTGAGGATCAACAGCCCCTAATGGAAGTTTTACTTTGTTAAATGGAACTGTGACACGGAGGGACAAAAGCCTGGGAGATAAAACTATCTCTTGGGCTATTTTAATTGAAAATAGTTTTTGCGCGTAATCTGTAAACAAATTGCGGATTATCGAAAGGAGAACAGTAATGTATAAAGAATGGCTGAAGATTGTGTTTGCGGCATTATTTGAAGTGCTGTGGGTAGTCGGATTAACTCACGCTGACAACATATTGGAGTGGTGTCTTACTGTTATTGCCATTACAGTAAGTTTTTATTTCTTAATTATGGGAGGGAGGAAATTACCAACAGGTACTGTATATACTGTATTTGTTGGTTTAGGAACTGCTGGAACTGTATTAGTAGATATACTCCTATTTCAAGAACCTTTTAATATATGGAAAATATTATTTATTGTCTTATTACTGGTAGGGGTTATTGGGTTAAAAATGACAACAGATGATGGAAAGAAAGATGGTGTCGTATAATGGAATGGTTTGTATTAATTTTGTCAGGGTTATTTGAAATGTTCGGTGTTATTATGATTAGCAGATGGCATCAAACTAAAAAAATAAGTGATTTATTACTTCTGATTTTTTCATTTAGTATGAGCTTTGTCGGCCTGTCATATGCATTGAATTATATCGCTATGGGAACTGCCTACGCGATCTGGACAGGTATAGGAGCAGCAGGCAGTGCGATCATTGGTATTCTGTTTTTCCATGAATCTAAAAATATAAAAAGAATCTTCTTTTTATCATTAATCATTTTATCAGTTATAGGTCTTAAGATGTTAGGTTAAAAGCCCGTTAATTATTACTTTTCGACAAAAGGTGATAATTATTTTAAATATTAATGGTCAAAAAGTTGTATTTATGTTATATTTAATGGGTTATATTACCTACTGAATTAGGGGCTTTTGAACGGAGGATTTAAAATGGAATTTAGCGAACTTATCAAAAATATAAACCGTGCGACGGAAAGATCAGAATTAGCAACAGCAAGAAGATATATTGAGGAAAATGTGATACTATTAAAACAAAAAAAACACTTGTTAAATCATAACGCACGTGAAATATTAGATTTTATCGTAAGTCGCCAGCAATCAGGCTATCATAATTTGAGTAAAAAAGAACATGCAATCATTAGAGCAATAAATCTGTATGCGGAAAGATTCGACATTAGAGGGATTAAAATGGTAACAAAAGAAATGCCGGATTTGTTAATGGAAAGAGAAGCTTTGAATCTGTTAACATCTGATTCAATAACACTATTACAAAGTATTGGCCTGATTAAAAAGGAAGCATATCAGGAGCAAATATGAAGAGAGATTTATTTAGCAAACTTTGAACAGGCAGTATAAAAAAGCTCAGAAAAAGGAGACTGTTAAGAACAGTCTCCTTTTTTACTCTAACAGACCCGACTAACGGGGTAATAAATAAAATAACACACAAAAGAAATGAGCGATGGAACCAGCTAATACAAATAAATGCCATAGTGCGTGGTGATACTTAAATCCGCGCCAGACATAAAAAACTGCCCCCACTGTATAGAACAATCCGCCTAACACTAGCAGGACGATACCATTTGAATGCATATGAGCTACAAGTGGCTGCCATGCTAATACGATTAGCCAGCCCATTAGCACATATAATATTGTCGAGAAGAAGAGAAATTTCTTCACGAAAAATGCCTTGAAAATGGAACCGCCAATTGCTAGTCCCCAAATAACTCCGAAAAGTGTCCATCCTAACCAGCCTTTAATGGCTAGAAATAAAAACGGTGTATATGTCCCGGCGATAAAGAAATAGATCGATGAATGATCCAGAATTTCGAAGACATTCTTTGCTCTTCCTTTCGGGAGACTGTGCAGCAGCGTAGAGGAAGTGTAAAGGACTACCATTGTAATCCCAAATAAAGTGAAACTTACTATATGCCAAATTGAGCCGTAAAGAGAAGCATAAACAATCAAAACAACTAATCCAGCTAGACTTAAAACAACTCCAATTCCATGTGTAATGGAATTTGCTAACTCTTCATCTTTAGAAAATTCATGTGTTGAACCCATAAACTAGCTTCCTTTCATTCATTCTTTAAAATTAAGTTCTGATGTATCATAGTGCTAGCCGCACGTAAGACATTTACTGACAGAGGTCTCACTTTATTATCTTCCTTTTAAGAAAAGATTGCAAACATGCCAACACTATAGTAAAGAAAAAAATATTTATAATATTCGGCATAATTAGTTTGTTCTTTATACAAACTTAGTTATAATAAAAATGTATTTATTGTTAGCGCATTCATATAATGGTTTTAACGATAGAAAGGAGAAAATACAATTAATCCTGTTTTAACGTTCAGCATCGTATCATCCAGAACATTCGATGGTGTGGCAGGTGATAGTTCTGGAATTGTAAGATTACCTGGAACTTTTTGATGGGAAGCTCTGCACAGATTTATGGGCTCAAAGGGAAAAAAGCTGACATCAATTATATTGTTTATCAACTAATAGTTTAATAGAAAGGTGAGATAGAATGAAACAAGCACTCATATTCCAAGGTGGCTGGCAAGGGCATGAACCGGAAAAAGTCGCGAAGATATTAGCACGATTACTTATGGAAGAAGACTTTGAGGTGGAAATTACAGATACATTGGATACATTAAAAGAAAATGATTTAACACAATACGATTTAATTATACCTAACTGGACACAAGGGACGATTGAACAAGAACAATTACAACCATTATTAAAAGCTGTTGAAACAGGAACTGGGCTTGCTGGATTGCATGGTGGAATGGGAGATTCTTTTCGGATGGAAGTGGAATATCAATTCATGGTCGGTGGCCAATGGGTCGCTCATCCGGGTGATGACGGTGTAGAATATCGTGTAAACATTGTAGATCCTAGTCATCCATTGACAGAAGGCATGGAAGATTTCGATGTTATTTCTGAACAATATTACATGCATGTGGATCCAGCAGTACAAGTTCACGCTACAACTCGCTTTCCTATAGCAGAAGGTCCTTATGAAACAAATGGGGAGGTAGATATGCCTGTTGTTTGGACAAAGAAATGGGGAAAAGGAAAAGTATATTATTGCGGTTTGGGCCATGTGGCTGAAATAGTCGAAATGCCAGAAGTATTGAAATTAATGCAACGGGGAATGGTTTGGGCAAGTAGATAATAGGAAGGAGTACTGGTATGAATAAGTTAAATGTTGGGATTATCGGGTGTGGGAATATTAGCAAGATATATTTGGAGAATGCAAGTCGCTTCGATAATTATCGCATTCAAGCTGTATCTGACATTGTATTAGAAAGAGCGCAAGCAAGAGCAGAAGAATTTGATATACCAAAAGCATATTCAACGGAAGACTTATTAAAGGATCCGACAATTGATATAGTTATCAATCTAACCATACCTGCGGTTCATAAAGAAATCGCGATGAGCGCATTAGAGAATGGGAAACATGTTTACGGAGAAAAACCATTAGCTGTTACAAGAGAAGAAGGCAAAGAAATATTGGATTTTGCACAAGAAAAGGGATTATACGTCGGTAATGCACCAGATACTTTTTTAGGAGCAGGTATACAAACATGTAAAAGACTCATAGAAGATGGATTAATTGGTGAGCCAATTTCAGCAACTGCTTTCATGATGATTCCAGGTCATGAACGCTGGCATCCAGACCCAGCATTTTACTATCAAGCTGGAGGTGGACCAATGTTTGATATGGGGCCATATTACTTAACAGCACTTATTGCCCTCATGGGACCTGTAAAACGTGTAACAGGATCGGCCCAAACAACATACCAAGAAAGAACGATTACAAGTAAAGAAAAATACGGGGAGAAAATAAGAGTAGAGGTACCGACACAGATTAACGGTGTACTAGATTTTAAAAATGGTGCAGTCGGTTCCATTATCACAAGTTTTGACACATGGCATCACAGGCTGCCCCACATTGAAATATATGGCACGAAAGGAAGTATAGCTGTTCCAGATCCAAACACATTTGGCGGTCCCGTTTATCTTCGGAAAAAAGATGATAAAGAATGGCAAGAAATTGCCTTCACACATGGATTTGCTAACAATAGTCGCGGCCTCGGTGTTGCAGAAATGGCTGACGCTATCCTTAGCAAAAGAAAAGCACGGACTGATGGTGAACTTGCCTATCATGTCCTTGATATTATGCATGGTATCCATGATGCTTCAATGAATGAAAAGCATTATTATACAAAAAGCACTTGTACTCAACCAGAATCATTGCCAATAGGTATAGAGGAGAGCAATTTCACTAGTAAACTGAGAAACAGTGATAACTAGATTATTTCCTGAAGGTAACTAAATAAATGAAAGGGTTGAACGTTATGACGAAAAGAAACAACTCGATTCGTATTGGAATGATCGGCTACCAGTTTATGGGTAAGGCACATAGTCATGCATATCGGGATCTTCCTTTTTATTTTGATAATCCATTAACACCAGAATTAAAAGTAATCACAGGCAGAAATGAAGATGCTGTCAAAGTGGCAAAAGAAAAATTCGGCTGGGAAGCATATGAAACAGATTGGCGGAAAGTAATAGAACGTGATGATGTGGACATTGTGGATATTGTCACACCAAATCATACCCATGCAGAAATAGCGATCGCAGCAGCAGAGGCAGGTAAGCATATTATTACAGAAAAGCCGCTCGCGATGACGGTTGATGAAGCGAAGCAAATGCTTTCAGCAGTAGAGAAAAATGGTGTAAAACATATGATATGCCATAATTATCGCTTTGTTCCTGCTGTTCAATTTGCCAAGAAATTAATTGATCAAGGGAAAATAGGGCGGATTTTCCATTATCGTGCGAATTATTTACAAGATTTTATTATCGACCCAAACTTTCCGCTTGTATGGCGCTTAAAAAAGGAAATTTCCGGTTCAGGCGCATTAGGTGATATTGGTGCCCACAGCCTTGATTTGGCCCGTTTTTTGATTGGTGAATTTAGCGAAGTTACTGCAACAATGGAAACATTTGTTAAACAAAGACCGATTGGTGAAATGACTGGCGGTTTAAGTGCAAAAGGTGATTCGAGTAAAATGGGGGAAGTGACGGTAGATGATGCGGTGGCAATTATCGCGCGATTTGAAAATGGAGCACTTGGTACATTTGAGGCGACTCGATTTGCTGGTGGAAACCGAAATAAGAACAAATTCGAAATCAATGGGGAAAAAGGCTCAATTAGATGGGATATGGAGAATATGAATAATATGGAAGTCTATTTTGCTGACGATAATGAAGGAGAACAAGGTTTTCGACTGATAAACTGTACGGAAGAGGTTCATCCATATGCCGGTGCATATTGGCCAGCAGGACATATCATCGGTTACGAGCATACATTTATCCATTTAATTGATGAATTTTTGCGTGGTATTGCAGAGGATTATCAGCCAGCTCCCAATTTCGAAGATGGGGTAAGGAATCAAGTCTTATTAGAAGCAATTGAAAAATCAACAGAAGAAAGAAGCTGGGTTAAAATTAAATAAATTCACCTCTTTAAGAAAAATGTATATATACTGACCGTTAGCGGAAATAGTTCGAATGCTGCCAAACGATTTGGCGACAAATCTATTGTGCTTTTTGACTGGTGAACCTTCTGCTATACCATACAGGTTGCATTTTCCCGGTCATGGTCTAAATCGTGGATAAAAGTAAATTTGGTACTTTTTCTAAACCGATATACAAACCTTTGATTAATGTGTTTTTATATTAAACTAACAAAGAAAAATCGCCCCATCATTAGATGAGACGATTAAATATAGCTGACGTTTTGATTTAGTTTTTTAATTAGCTAGTTACAAATATTTTATTCATATTGATAGCTAATTTACCAAACAAAACCGACCGGCCAATATGGAACTTTATAGAGAGAGGAAAGATTGTGTCGCTCCGCAATCTCTTCCATAATTTCCACTGTTTGTTCATAGGTAGCATCTTCTATATCCTCGACCGACTTTTGAATACGGATATGCCCCGACATCAATTCAGCAACAAGAAAAGCATGTTGAAAAACAGCAGCCTCACCAACAGGTTCGTAATCAGGTATAAAATGTGGCATAACGATGGTGTGATCAAAGTTCACATGATCTAGCGCACCAACGTCTTTTGATAAACCAACGCCCGACTTATAAAAGCCCACTACTTTAAAATCCATTACTTCAGAAATCAATTCCAATGAGAAAATATCACCGATTGCATAAATATCCTTATATGCATTTCCTAACACAACACTGATTGGTTCGTTCGGAGATTTAAGCGTAAAATCAGCCACTTGAAGATTTCTGCCCTCATCAATGCTGCTATCGAAGCGAGTGGAAACACTCTCACCTAATATAACCGTCTTTAATGGCGTTGTCAAAATCTCATTTCCTTGCCAATCGCGTGAAACAGTATTAATAGGACTTGAAGATTCCATGCTAATATCGGTAGTCTGAGACGGTTCGTATCCTTCCACAAAGCTTGTGTCGCCCTCATAATTTCCCCTATGGACTAAAGAGTGTTCATTCACTAGAACATAATCGAAAGTCGCCTTCATTTCATTATACATAGCCTTTACTTCTTCAATCGGCACACTTGTTATGCCGTTTGGAAGCTCTTCAAAAGCAAACACGGTTTTATAGTACGGTTCAAAATCAGGAACTTCGGAGATATAACTTATGTACTCTTCGTAATTTTCAAACGATGTAGGTTCAGATTCAGTTGATTTTGGCTTTTCCGGTACAACTGGATTGATGTTATTTTGTTGTACATCAGATGCATTATCATCCTCCACTGAACTACATGCTGTCAAAACGACGAGAAACATAATTACGACAATGGTGTAAATAGGTTTTATAAAGCGAAACAACAATAGCGCTTTCATCTTACGTTATTACCAATTATAAAAAATTCGCGGATAATGAGCCGAGCTAACGCCCACAGCTAGATGAGAAGTTCCATAAGCAATATTTCCTCTATTCAAATTATTTGTACCTGCGGTGTTAAGTCGACCATTTTCCCAAACTTCTGCTCTTGCAGTGAAACGTGGTGCAGTTGCTTCTACAAATCCATGTGCATAATGATCACCACCGTGTCCATGGCTGTAATCAATATATAATGCAACATCACTACCTGTAACTCTATAAGAAGAAAGAAGATTCATACTGTTGTCTAATGTCTTGTCTGGTGTCGCAGTCCCGGGACCACCGCCGTAAGACTTATCCAAAGTGAACACTTTGCCATCCTTTGTAATTGACTCTGGCAATTCCGGAGATTCTGGTGATTGAGTTGCAAAAACCGGTATGCTCGAAAACATAAGTCCAACAATTACCATGCTAGTTGCAAGTTTTTGAAAAAATTTTTTTCTTTTCATTTTTTCCATCCTCTCGTTTTTAAAGATCTTTTCTCTTACTTTCCGCTTATAAAAGCTATCGAACCCATAAAAACTACCTAAATATTACCATAATTGTTATCGCAAGTCAAATTACTATTTATATAGTATAATAGGATTTACCACCCAAAAATTATAGGATTTACCACCCGAAAATTAAATGATATATGAATAACTCATTAACTTAATCTCACAAAGCTTAAAATTATGGGTGATTATATAGATAGAGTATTCTTAAAATTTACTATTTACTTTTAAAGAAAAGTTGTGTAACTTGGATGTTAAGTAATATTTGGTGAGAGTGGGAAAATTATGGTTGAAGGTAAAAGAGTTATTATTAAAAGAATGAAGAAGAGAAACCTGCGGCTAATTCTATGTTTGATACTTCTGCTGTTTTTAATTGTAATCATATTCTCATTCTTTCAATATTGGAGCGGAAAGAGAGCTGCGGAAGAACGAATCAACAATCCTAAACAAGATCCTGGATTGGAAAAATATGATAATGAATTTAAATCAACTAACCCTGTTGATGGAAAATTAAACTTGCTACTTCTTGGGGAAGACTCGACTGAGCAAGGTAACTCAAGAACAGATACGATTATGATTGGACAATATGATGTAGATAATGGGCGGGCGAAGTTAGTCTCAATTATGAGGGATACGTATGTGAATATACCTGGCTACGGATATAATAGAATTAATGCCGCTTATGCCAAAGGTGGTCCAGAACTTTTACGTCAAACGATAAGAAGTAATTTCGATATAGATATCAATTATTATGTGATTGTCAACTTTGAAGGATTTGAACATATTATCGATACTATTGCCCCAGAAGGAATCGAAATTGATGTTGAAAAGCAGATGACTTATACCGACAATGCTGGCGGTTTACAGATAAATCTGCAATCAGGTGTACAGAATCTGAACGGTGCAGATGTGCTTGGGTATGCCCGCTTCAGATATGATGGAGAAAGTGACTTTGGACGTGTACGCCGGCAACAGCAAGTAATATCTAGAATAAAAGATGAATTATTGTCATTTAAGAATATTCTAAAAGTCCCTAAAGTTGTCGGAACAGTAATGCCATATGTTAATACTAATATGTCCGAAAAAGATATTGGAAGATATGCATTCTCATTCCTATCTGATCCACCTGATCAGATTGAAACAATGCGAATACCCGTTGATCTTCCAGGAGCATTTTCACCAGAAACACATAGCTTATTAGGTGAAGTATTAGAGATAGACGAAGATATAAATAGGCAAGCATTGCTGAACTTTCTAGAAAACGGAAATTCTTTGGATGGAGCGAATGATAATAGTCAACTTGAAATACAATAATTAAAATTTGAAAGTCTATCTCTAATTTGGTGATGGTTATTATTCTATTAATTTGTTTTTTGCTCATATTATAATTGTTTATGAGTTAAGTTCATTTTTTTTGATAAAAAAATTAGAGGCTGGGACATAACTAGCCTCATTTTAATTTGGTTTTTTTGCCTTTCTCTTCATTATAATTTCACTGTCATTAATCATGCTCTTATCAATTTAGATATCCTCTACTGGTATTTATGGATCTATGTCAATAAATTGGACACTAATAATGTTTAATTTTAGTCAAGTACCTACCGCACTACGCTTGCTGGTCTCATAGGTGAAGGAACTGTTTAATGCAAAATAAAAGTATAGAATATTGCAACCAAAATGTTAGAAGGTTGCAGTTATAAAAGAAGGCTTGCCAGTCCTCTCAAATTAACCTACCGTTAATGGTGTCTAATCAATTAATGGTGGGGGAAATGAAAGGATGCTAGCAATACCTGAAGTTAAGCATATCAAAAATTAAGAAATATGAAATCACTTTAGAAGGTATTATGGGGCTTTTTGCCACTTCTTCACGATATATATTTAACAAATGAAGGAATTCGTAATTTTCCGCTATTTGTATAATTTCTAAATTTCACTTGGCATTTAACTTTATCTGGATCAATATAAATAAACTGTTTATTTTCCTTCGTTACCCACTTTGGATATTCTTTATATAACATTTTTTTAGCTGAAGGAGTCATAAATTCCATAATTCCAACAGGCTCAACCTTTTCTTCTACCTTCCCTAACAATACCCCAAAATCCTTTTTTCTCAGTCCAATGATAGATACCTCTGCAAATTGGTAATTGATCACTTTTAACCAATTAGATGAACGTTTATTAACTTGATAAGATGAGTTTGCCTTTTTTAAAACAATTCCTTCCAGCTGATTTTGCTTGACCAGGTTGAAATACGCTATCCCATTTCCATTTATCCATTGAACAGGAATTATATGCTTTGAAACAGGTAAAAATGTAGATAATAATTCTTTTCTTTCAATAAGCGGAAGCTAGGTGACTCTATTTCCCTGATAATACATAACGTCAAATACAGCATATTGTATAGAATGTGGGGATTTCTTTGAATGGAATCGAGACATCATCGCTTCAAAATCCGGTTTTCCATTAGAACCAGGCACAATGATTTCTCCATCTATTATCGTTCCATTTGGAATATCTATATTATGAAGTTCCGGAAATTTCATGGTGACATCGTTGCGGTGACGTGTATATAGGCTGTTTTGTCGCCAACATTAATTTCAACTCCTAAAGTAACTTCCTGAAATTCTCACCTCATTGTTTTCTTTGGAAAAATAACAATCATTCGATAGATAAGAACATAAAGCCAGACTAAGCTTATAATGAATCCAATATTATTAGACAATGGTGTAAAAAAAAGTATATGATAAAAAATCAGCGGAAATAACATAGCAAAACCTGTCATCTTCCACAGTTGTTGATAAGCAAGTTTCCGTTTCAGCACAGTCCGTATAATAAGAGCAAAAAAAGCGAAAACAGAAATACTTGTAATGACCAAAAACATCATGAGAAAAGGATATGATACGATCATTTGTAATAAAAACTGTGTGTAGGATAATACGGATTCATCTGCTTCAAATGTTATAATATTTAATATGACATTCGGCAAAAAGGAGATGAAAAACAGTAAAAAGAGATAAACTAAAGTATCTCTCATACTAACACGATTTAATTGAAAAAGTGCTTTTTTCTGTGGTAATTTTGCACATGATTTAATAATGGAAATAAGATTCATTGGCATCCTCCATTATTTGACTAACCTTTATCGATCTTTCGGTAGCTGCTATTGTAATAGAGAATAGGGTTGCCTTCATCTTCAGACAGTTCAATTTTATCAACATTAGCAATCAAAAGAAGATGATCACCTGCTTCGACTTGATTAACAACTGTGCAAGCAAGAGTGGTTAGTGCACCAGGGATTACAGGAACATCGTCTAATACAGAAAAGTCATCGAATTCTTTATCTATTTGTTTTGCAAAAATCATGGAGATATCTTGTTGCTCTTCCCTTAGAAAACTAATCCCAAATCGATGTATTTCGTTTGCATTCTTATAGAAATTGCTGCTTTGATCAAGTGATATTGTTATTAATTGTGGATCAAGGGATACAGACATAAATGCATTTACTGTCATCCCTTGAATGTTATTATCAAATGTTGTGGTAACAACGGTAATTCCAGTAGCAAACTTGCTCATTGCTTTGCGGAATTGCTGAGAACTCATTGTCATCTTCCTCCTAGTAATATAAAAATGTTCCAATACTTAGCATAATGTTTATGATTCTTTTTCATATTCATAGGACACTTCTTCTAATTCTTCATCATAATTAACAATCAGATGGTACCCTTTAAAATACCAAGCGTCTGTTGAATCAATAAAGAAGGTTATGCCACCTTTTTCTGTTGAAGCAATTACTTCGTCCGGTTCCACTTTTACTTGAAATGCTAATGAAAAACCTTCATGAATTGGGCTTGAACCACCGTACTTCGCCTGGAATTTTACAGTTTCCCCTTCATTTAATTCTACCTCATCCTTAAACCATTGAAGAGCTTTATCTGTTACCTTTATTTCCATATATTCCACTCCTTCCAGAAAGTATTCTCTTTAAAACATACCCATTCGTATTCGTATCAACACAGATGTTTTTTATGTTTCCTAACATTACAATAACTCTTTATGAAGTGAATGTGTAATAATTTGTTTTAAAACCTAAATAGTTTTTGCTGTTAACAGGATACACTTTTTGATTGGAACCTCTATCCTTTGAATAATGGAGGAAGTTTTCATTTACTCCTGTTTTTGTTATACTAATATGGGATATAAGTAGTTACGAATCGAATAATTAGTCTGAAGGTGGTGTGCTTATGGCGATTAAATACACAAATTTCCGTGGAGATGAATACTTCCTGCACGTGAGGAAAACTAGTAGAGGAAACCCAAGCTATTATTTTAAAAAAAATGATGATAACACGAACGTAGAGGAAATTCCTGCAGGGTATGAAGTGTATGAACACCCAAATGGCAGAGTTTTCTTAACAAAAACAACGGAAAAAGGAATTACAAAAGAGGAATTAAAAATAATTGAAAATGCGTTGGATAGGCTTAGTCCAATAAGAGACTTTAAATTAGATGTAAAGCAGAAAAGTATTTACATTTTCACATACGAAAACCCAGTCTCTGCACATGAACTTCCGCTTGTTGTAGAGGCATTATCTGATCCAAAATATAAAACATATGAAGCACAGTTGTGTTTTACACTAACTGATAAAACTTCCAGAAAATTTCAGCTTGAAAGAAGATCATATAGAGGCGAGAAAGATGATCAATGGTTGTTTCTTGAGGAATCAAATGATTTAAAGAAATTAGCGGAAACTTATGTACAGCACCTGGGAAAAGAAGAATTTTTTCTGCTAAACTAAGAGATTGCGTCATAATTGAACAGCTTAGTCAAAAAATATGAATGAAACGCCGATAGTTTGCGTAGTCCAAACACATAGTACAGATGGAAACAGCGCGGGCTGAAGTTCCTCAGTAAGTGATTTTTGCTTTCTGAGGAAGTGAAAGCTGTGTCCGCGGAAAGTGAAGTGTTTTGACGAGCGAATTACTCCACTATCCAGTAAAAAGTAACTGTACTTATTTCAAGTGAAATGTTCGTATTTTATTGCCTCTTTTATAAAGGAGGCATATTTTTCTCTGATTCTATTTTATCGAGTACTTTGATTAATCCGCTAAAATGGGGTTTTACAATAAAATCTTTAGCACCATATTGCAAAGCCGAAGTCACATTGTTTTTCGTTGCAAGAGATGAAGAAATAATAACATTCGCACAAGGGTCTAACTCAATAATTTTCCTCAATGCATCTAATCCGTTGACTTTTGGCATGACAATGTCCATTAAAATAATGTTTGGTCGGAGTTTTTGATATTGCATAACAGCTTCTAATCCATTTTTTGCTTCACCGATGACTTTATATGGATGTTTCTCAATAATTTGCTTTAACCACTTACGCATAAATGTTGAGTCATCAGCAATAAGAACTGTCTTCATTTTGATAAACTCCCTTTATTCACATTCCTGTCTTCGTGTTGTATTACTATTTTACTTCAATTTCAGTTAAGTGTGAAGAAAATTCGATAAAATATTACAATTTTCTCATCACTCCTTTTAAAACGGTAAGGAGCCTGTAAAAACAGGCTCCATTCTTACTGAGTTATATATAATATAGCTTAAAGTTAATATCTTGATCATGATTACCAAATCCGCGGCCAAACAATGTAACGCCACCGACATGTTCTGCATTCTCTTTTACTTCAATACGCAGTTTCCAGCCATCTGTCGTCGTATCTAAATCATGGATAGTAACATCAGAAAGCGGATCACCACCCATGTATGTCCCGTGGGAAGTAATTCGAATTGTCTTCAATAAACCATATTGATTTATATTGTTCGGCCACCATTCTGGTGTATATTTACCTCTTGTGTCTGCGAAGTCACCCGGGCTTATCCATGTTCCTAACTCAATATCATTTAAGGTGAACGTAATATCAGAGGGCCATATTTCATTTGAAAAAGGGAATTCAGAAGAGATTTCGAAACTTATATCCAGCTGCTGTAATTCATCTTCCTCTCTTAGAAAGTTCGGTGTCTTATACTCTATAAACCCTTGTGTGAACCAGAGAATTCTGGCATCCATTCTCTGCGGATCCATAAAGTATTTCACATCATCAACTGGCCCGATAAAATCCTTGCTTGTGGCAAGACCACATGTAGGCAATACATGGTAATCAGTATAATGACCAACTGGTACAGATGTATCATATGTCGCAAATGAATGGTAGATTTTCTTCGGGAAATTAATTTCAATATGGTCAACTTTTAAGATAGAGATTCTTTGTAAACCGGATTTGCCGGGAATTTTCTCTGTACGGATAATTCCTGCCTTCTCAAGCTTTTCAACATGTTTTGTCACAATGGGACTACTAATTCCCAGAGCTGCAGATAATTCTTTTATATTCATTTTATTTTTAGATAGCAGGTTAATAATATGTATTCTTACTTCGCTTGCTAAAGCTTCATATACTGGTAATGACGACTTGTCCACTTCTAATTGCAATCTGATCAACTACTTTCTCTCAAATAATCATTTAATAATTATAAAGTTACAGTGACAAAATATGTTTTGATATAGATAGTTTTTATTAATCTATTATACCACTTTATCTAGTGAAAGAGATAGTTGAAGTTAAGGTAAAATGGAGAATTTCTTTTATTTAAGAATAAAATTAACTAATACATTAATTAACGTCAATAATTCCTTTCATGTAATAAAAAATTATAGTTTGGATAAATATAATCCATAACAATATGACAAAGGAACGGCAGAGTAATATGAGTTTTCTAACACCGATGTCACGATTACAGCCGCTGCGTACATTTATAAAGCGATAGCATGATAATGTAATCTAATGTAAAGCTTACTGCCTAGGGTTTTATTATTTGTTTTGATATATGGTTGCATTATGTATTTTAGGGTATACCAATGGTAAGAGATTATATGGAAAAGGTGATATGAGTGTTATTGGAAATTTCTGTTCTAATCCTTCTGATTTTTATAAATGCATTTTTTGCAGCATCAGAAATCTCTTTAGTTGCACTTAATGATAATAAAGTTAAGAGAAAAGCAAAACAAAAGGATAAAAAGTCAATCAAACTTCAAGCACTGCTATCAGAACCAGGCCGGTTTCTTGCAACAATTCAAATTGGAATTACATTAGCAGGATTTTTAGCGAGTGCTTTTGCTGCAGATAGTTTTGCAACACCACTAGCAGAATGGCTCATCGCAATAGGCGTACCGTTATCTGCTTCTCTCCTGAATACAATTTCAGTTGTTCTTATTACCATTCTTTTATCCTATTTCACATTAGTAATTGGTGAGTTAGTACCAAAACAGTTAGCTTTGCAAAAAGCAGAAACAATTGCATACGGCGTTGTATCACCATTAACCATATTATTTAAAATCAGTGCCCCTTTTGTAAAAATACTGAATCTTTCTACAAATTTAATTGTACGGTTATTAGGAGTAGATCCTCATGCAAAACAAGAGGAGGCAAATGAAGAAGAAATTCGAATGCTTGTCGATATTGGTGGGGAAAGAGGTACAATTGAGCAGGATGAGAAACAAATGATCCACAATATATTTGAACTTAATAATAAGACTGTTTCTGATATTATGACACATCGCACGGAAATAAGTGCAATAGAGCTTGGTACATCACTAACTGAAATTATCGATAAAATTAACCAAAAACGTTTTACCAGGTTCCCTGTTTACAAAGAAAATATCGACCAGATTGTTGGAATTCTACATATGAAAGATATGGTACCACTGTTAACAGATAGAGGGAAAGACCAGTCGATTGAACCCATTCTGAGAAAGCCATATTATGTCATGGAATCACAGCCGATTGATGTTGCCTTTCAGGATATGAAAAAGAATAATGTTCATATTGCAATGGTAGTGGATGAATATGGCGGGATTGATGGTCTAATTACAATAGAAGATATGATTGAAGAGATTGTTGGAGAAATCTTAAGTGAACATCACTTGCCAGGTGAACAGGAAGAAACACCATTAAAGCAAATTACCGCAAACAAGTACGAAGTGGAAGGAACAACCCATCTTTACTTGTTAGAAGAGGCATTTCATATCCAACTGCCTGCAGAAGAATTTGAAACAGTCAATGGTTTTCTTATTCATCAATTAGGTTATATCCCTAAAATAAATGAGTATCCAACAATTACTTATGAGTCTGTTGTTTTCAAAGTAACGGAAGTATCAGATTTGAGAATTGAAAAAGTACATGTTGCATTACAAAAAGATGTGGAGGGGGCAAATGACAATGAATAATTATCAACAAACGAAAGAAGATGTGCTCAAATATTTAGAGGGATCAGAAGAAGGATTATCAGATGCTATTGTAAAAAAAAGGTTGGAAGAAGAAGGATATAATGAAATTGCCGATAAAGAAAAAGTTCCAACATGGAAGTTATTCCTTGAGACATTTAAAGATGCCATGGTTATTGTTCTGCTCATTGCAGCAATTGTACAGTTAGTGCTTGGTGAGGTAATCGAGTCTACTATTATTTTCCTCGTAATATTACTGAACGCTGTAATAAGTGTAGTCCAAACAAAAAAAGCAGAAAGTTCTCTGGATGCTTTGCGTGACATGTCTGCCCCAGAAGCAAAAGTTATAAGAAATGGTACGACATTAACAGTAATGGCAAGAGAATTGGTGCCTGGAGATATTGTTAAACTCGAGGCAGGCGATTACATACCAGCAGATGGCCGTTTGTTAGAAGCAGAATCTCTCAAAATCAATGAAGGTATGCTGACAGGTGAGTCTGATGCTGTGGAAAAAATAACAGAACCAATCACTGACGAAGTATCAATCGGGGATCAACGAAACATGGTATTCAGCAGTTCACTTGTTGTCAATGGGCGTGGAACATTTGTTGTGACAGCAACTGGTGAAAAAGCAGAAATAGGCAAAATTGCAGAAATGATCGAAACAGCTGAACAAAAACAAACACCATTACAGCGAAAGTTAGATGCATTTAGTAAAAAGTTAGGGATTGCCATTTTGCTAATTTGTATCATCATTTTTGCTGTCCAAGTTGGAAGGTTATGGTTTACTGGAGCAGATGTTGATATGACAACAGCAGTGCTTGATGCATTGATGTTTTCTGTCGCCATTGCAGTTGCAGCAATACCTGAAGCATTATCTTCCATAGTAACTATCGTATTATCTGTTGGAACGAATAAAATGGCGAAACAACATGCCATTATCCGCAGACTTCCAGCAGTTGAAACATTAGGATCCACAAGTGTAATCTGTACAGACAAAACAGGTACATTAACGAAAAATCAAATGACAGTAACGGATTTTTATTTACCAGGTGTGGAGGATCCTTTTACGGATAAATGGGGGAAAAGTGAACAGCTGTTAATCCAAACAGCTGTACTTTGTAACGATTCCTATATTAATCAGGATAAAAATGAGATTGGTGATCCAACTGAGATCGCGTTAATTCACTTTGCGGAAAAACAAAAAGAATCATATAAAGAATTACGAAATAAATTTAAACGAGAAGCGGAGTTACCATTTGATTCTGATCGCAAAATGATGTCAACAGTCCATACAATCGATGACAAACGTGTGATGCTCATTAAGGGCGGTCCTGATGTGATGCTTGACCGTGCTTCATCGATATTAGTAAATGGTGAAGCGAAGAGATTAGATCAAGAATGGTTAGAGAAATTGAAAAATCAGAATGAAGACTATTCCAGGCAAGCATTACGAGTATTAGCGTTTGGTTTCAAAGAGGTTGACGATGATCACCAGATATCTTTAGATGATGAAAAAGACTTTACGTTAATTGGTCTTACAGCAATGATGGATCCGCCACGTGATGCCGTTTATGATTCAATTGAAGAAGCAAAGAAAGCGGGTATTAAACCTGTGATGATTACAGGGGATCATAAAACAACTGCAGAGGCGATTGGTAAAGAAATTGGACTGATGAATGAAGGGGATTTAGCAGTAACAGGTAAAGAATTAGATAGAATGTCTGAGCAGGAATTAGACGAAAAACTCGAAAAAATTTCTGTATATGCCAGAGTTTCACCAGAAAATAAAATTAGGATTGTAAAGGCATGGCAGAAAAAAGATCGAATTACGGCAATGACAGGTGATGGTGTGAATGATGCACCAGCATTGAAACAAGCAGACATTGGTATAGGTATGGGCAGTGGAACAGATGTTGCCAAAGATTCGGCAGCTATGATTTTAACAGATGATAATTTCGTTTCCATTGTCAAAGCAGTCAGTGTTGGCCGTACCGTTTTTGATAATATTAAGAAATCAATCGCTTATTTATTTGCAGGAAACTTAGGTGCGATCATTGCGATATTATTCGCAGTTATTATGAATTGGGCCAACCCATTTACAGCACTGCAACTACTATTTATAAACCTGGTTAATGATTCTTTACCAGCGATCGCTTTAGGTGTGGAAAAATCAGAACCGAATGTAATGAAGCGCAAACCTAGAGATATTGGCGAAGGTATCTTTGCCGGTGGTACATTAAAGTCTGTGATTATCCGCGGACTATTGATTGGTATAGCAGTTATCACAGCACATTATATCGGTTTACAGCATTCGGATGAAATGGGGGTAGCAATGGCCTTTACGACATTAATTTTGTCACGCACATTGCAAACATTCCCTGCGAGATCTAATGTCCAAACAGCATTTGGGGCAGGTTTCTTTAGCAATAAATATGTGCTCGGCGCAGTATTTGTTGGCTTTGTCCTTTATATCATTACCATTTTGCCTTTCGCACGAGATATCTTTCATATCCCGTCAGACTTTGGCTGGAATCAAGGGTTAATTGCAGCCGGATTAGCACTTGGCAGTGTCATTTTAATGGAGATAGTGAAAGTAATTAGAAATAAATAATTATTTGAGCAAGAGGTTAAGCAGTATAGAACAGCGGAAATATCAGCGAAGATATTTCCGCTGTTCTCGTTGGTGAGAGAAAAGTTAAGCAGATCTCAAACTGAACTGCTTCTGTAGCTAATTTAATTTGAAGATAGATAATACGATTATGGTTATGGTATAATGTACGTACAAGTAAAAGGGGGAATATGATGAAAAACTTAGGCGGTATAGTAGCACTACTATTTTCAGTTGCATTACTTGTAAGTACAATTGTATTTTATGAACCGATCGCAAAAGTAACTGGTGGAACAACAGAAAGTGTAAAGGAAACAAAATTAGAAATGTCGGGAGATACAGGGGGATTTGATGCTGAAAAAGCAATAGATGATCCAACACATGACCCTTCCATTTTCCAAGCAGATAATACGTATTATGTTGTATCGACTGGAATTTCAAGAGATCAAGAAAATCCTGGCGGTATCTTTATACGGAAATCAGAAGAAAATCTGGAAGGTCCCTGGGAGTCAATTGGTGAAATACCTGTACCTGAATGGGTGAAAGAATATAAGATAACTCATCTATGGGCACCATACGTTATAGAAAATAATGATACCTATTATTTATATTATGCTGCCTCCATGTTCGGTACAAATAATTCAGCGATTGGTGTGGCATCAACTGTAACCCCAGAAGACACAGAAAGCTGGGAAGATCATGGGCCAATCTTGCAAACAACAAGTAGAGATAGTTTTAATGCGATTGACCCAATGGTAATTGAAGATGAGGGAAAATGGTGGATTTTATATGGCTCACATTTTGGTGGAATCGTCTTAAAAGAATTAGTTAATATGACGGAAACTAGAGGGGAAGAATACGTTCTGGCCTCCAGACAAGCAACAACCGAGCATAACGCTATTGAAGGGCCGACCATTTTTAAGAAGGATGATTATTATTATTTACTTACATCATGGGATCAATGCTGTCAAGGTGTAAACAGTACTTACAAGGTTGCTGTTGGGCGCTCAGAGTCAATCATTGGCCCGTATGTAGATTCGAATGGTGTTGCATTATTAGATGGCGGCGGCGACATTATTCTAGAAGCAGAAGATAACCAAGTTGGACCTGGTGGACAAGATGTGATTGAAGTGTCGGGAAATTATTATATGATTTATCACTATTATGACGGAGATGCAAACGGAACCATCCGGATGCAAATTAGAAAAATTAACTGGGAAGATGATTGGCCGACATTCTAATAATAAAGGGAAAAGATTAGAGGGTTAGGTGAAAACTTAGCTCTTTTTTTTTTGCGAATGTTAAGAATTTGAACTTGTTTATTCTATCCATATTTAGGGTATTATTGAATGCAAATTAATTAGTCAGAGATCCACTTTACGGCTTATCTTATATTTATAAATAGATTGGTAAAACTATTCATTAAATGGAAGGGGTTCGAAAAACAAATGAAGAAATTAGTGATCATTGGCGGCGGTGGAACTGTTGGGAAAAAGTTATTTACTGCTTTGGAAAAGAACTATCAGGTATTGGTGTTAGACAACTCCATACAGGAGGAAACATCTACCTATCGTTATGTTGATGCAACGGATTACGATCAACTTCTGGATAAGATCCCGCAAGATACAGATGTTTTAATTAATTTACTAAGAATAGAGACGAACAATGCGATCGAGGAAGCAGATGTTTTTAATAAAATGACGGATGTTTTCTTCAAGGCAAGCTATTATCTCATGCTGATAGCAAAAAACTATAATATATCAAGGGTAATCTTTGCAAGTACAAATCATGTAACAGATTATTATGAAGAGAATGGCTTCTCTAAATTAGACCGCGAAATTACAACCACCGATTATCCCGCACCGAAAGGATTGTATGGTGTGTTAAAATTAGCCTCTGAGCATGCGGGTTTCATTTTCTCATATAATACAAACCTCTCTGTGATCAATATTCGAATTGGTTCAGTCCCATCCAATGAGAAAGATGCTTTAGAAAAAGATGACCGGTTAAAAAGGACGTTACTATCAGAAAGTGATCTGATTAATCTATTCGAAGCGGCAATTGAGACAGATAGAAAGTATGGAACTTATTATGGTGTTTCTGATAATAAAGGTAAACCTTGGGATCTATCGAATGCGATTTCAGAAATTGGTTATAAGCCTGAATAAGCAAAAACAGGAAAAGAGCATAAAGCTCTCTTCCTGTCTATTTAATCAATACCCGGGAACCACCCTGGAGTGTTAGTAATTATATTCCATAATGGATCTGGAATAACTAATTCTTGTTGCCTGTTTGTATTTAATTCTGTAATAATCTCTTCTTCTTTTCCAGCTTCTAGTTTTTCTACCCAATCTGGATCCATGATTAATTCTCTGCCAAGTGCAAGCAGTGGCACACCTGTTGCGAATGCTTTTTCGGCATCTTCTGCTGAATAAATTGAGCCGACTCCAATTAAAGGAATCCGGTTATTAATCATTTCAAGTAAATATTCAAGCCGGGATTTATCCAAATCTCCTACACCTCTGCGTGGTTTAGAGTTATAATCATTTAATGATACATGTAAGTAATCAAGCTCTTTATCAGCAAGGGTATTGACTAATTGTAAAGTTTCATCCATCGTAATTCCAGGTGTTTCGGCCTCTTCTGGTGAGAAACGGTAACCGACGATAAACGGGACAGTAGCATGTTTCTTAACCGTTTCCGTAACCTTCTCTACTACAGCCAGCGGAAAAGTCATTCGCTTCTCAAGGCTGCCACCAAAGCGGTCTTCTCTTCTGTTAGAATGTGGTGAAAAGAACTGCTGGATTAAGTACCCATTTGCTCCATGGATCTCTACCCCGTCAAATCCTGCTTCTATTGCTCGACGAGTAGTTTCTCCAAACGCATGAATGATTTCTTCAATTTCGTTTTCCGTTAACGGTCTAGGAACAGGATTGCCTTCACCACTAGCCGGAATATTGCTTGCACTCACCACATCTTCGTTTGGTACAAGGTCTGCCGGGCACATTCTCCCTCCATGGAAAATCTGCAAAATTGCTTTTGCTCCTTGTTTTTTAATACCATCAGCTAATTTCTTTAAACTGGGTATCATAGCATCATTGTCAGCGCCGAATTCGCCAGGAAATCCTTTTCCATCAGGTGTTACATAAGTACATGCAGTAATAACCATACTAACACCATGTGATCTTCTTGAATAATAGTTTACTTCTGCCTCTGATACGGTACCATCATCATTTGACGAAAAGTTCGTCATTGGCGCCATAATGATGCGATTTTTCAATGTTACACCATTAGGTAATGTATAGGAAGATAATAAGTCATTTGTCATTTGAATACCACCTTTTTAATGAATGTAGAGAATATGTTAGTTAATTTGTTGGGAAATGTACATTTATTTGCTCGAACATGAATTATAATTCCCAATATGACTTAATGTAAGCAAATAAATTTTTTTGTTTAACAGAAATTGTTACGATAGAACAGAAAGTGAAAGAAGAAAGGAATTGACATATGACAAATATAAATATACCTGTTTCCGTTCTTAATTTAGTTCCAATTAGAAAAGGGTCTGGTCCGAAAGAGGCAATTGACCAGATGGTTGATCTTGCCCAGGCAGTGGATGAAATGGGCTATGAAAGGTATTGGATTGCAGAGCACCATAATACAACAACATTAGTCAGTTCTGCAACAACCAT
The DNA here is from genome assembly GCF_042651765.1 of Gracilibacillus xinjiangensis. NCBI lineage: Bacteria > Bacillati > Bacillota > Bacilli > Caryophanales > Bacillaceae > Gracilibacillus > Gracilibacillus xinjiangensis. The sequence continues at coordinate 893,584 of NZ_JBHSDT010000004.1, forward strand.
TCTAATGAAACATACACTTGAGAATACGAAAAATATCCGTGTAGGTTCTGGCGGGGTAATGCTTCCAAATCATGCACCATTAGCGGTAGCAGAACAATTTGGTACAATGGCAACACTTTACCCTGAACGATTAGATCTGGGATTAGGCAGAGCACCCGGTACAGACCAATTAACAGCTAGTGCGTTAAGGCGATCAAAAGATGATCCTGTCTATACATTTCCAAAAGATGTTCAATCATTACTAACCTACTTCGGACCTGAAGAGGAACAAGGCTATGTCAAAGCATTCCCGGGGATTGGTACAAATATTCCTGTATATATTCTTGGCTCATCAACAGATTCTGCCCATTTAGCAGCAAAATTAGGTTTGCCTTACGTATTTGCATCACATTTTGCTCCAGCACATATGGAAGAAGCAATCTCTATATATCGGAAGGAGTTTCAACCATCTTCCTATTTAGATAAGCCTTATATGATGGTGTGTTTGAATGTGATTGCTGCAGAGACTGATGAAGAAGCACAATTTGAACTAACGACAATGCAACAGTTCTTTTTAAATATTGTTCGTGGTACCAGAAATCCATTAAGTCCCCCAGTTGAGGATATGGAGGAGTTGTGGACAATGCAAGAGAAACATGTAGCGTCTTCTATGTCCAGTGTTACACTGCTTGGAAGTAAAGCATCCATTCGGGAACAGTTAACAAATTTCCAAGAGAAATACCATGTAGATGAAATAATGGCTGTATCGTACATTTATGATACAGACAAACAGAAACGATCTTATCAAATATTAAAAGAGGTAGTGGACGGGAAGTGAGGAATTGCCTTCCAGTAGAAGAAGCAAAATCTGTTTTTAAAGGATTTGCTTCTTTTCCTTTTTCAAATGAGATAATTATTTAAAATAGTATTCATTTGAGTTAAATAGTATAATATATGAAAAGAAATCAAGGGGGTATGTATGATGATGAATGCATTGGTATTACAATCTGACTTTGGCATAGAAGATGGTGCGGTGAGTGCAATGAAAGGTGTAGCACATTCTGTCAGCAGAGTAATTCCAATTTATGATAATACCCATGATATCCCGCCATTTGATATTTGGGCAGCATCTTATCGACTATGGCAGACAGTAGCATATTGGCCCAAAGGAACCGTTTTTGTTTCCATTGTTGATCCTGGTGTCGGGACCAATCGAAAAAGTGTTGTAGTAAAGACGAATGATGACCAATATATTGTGACACCAGATAATGGCACACTTACACATATCGCCAAGAAAGTCGGCATTAAAGCAATGCGGGAAATTGATGAAAAGATCAATCGTTTACCGCAGTCAGGAGCGTCCCATACTTTTCATGGCAGAGATGTTTATGCATATACTGGTTCAAGATTAGCAGCCGGTGTAATAATGTTTGAAGAGGTAGGACCTGCATTGAATACAGAAGAGGTTGTGGTATCTCCATTCTACGAGCCAGTGTTAACAGAGAACAAAATAGAAGGTTCAATCGACATACTTGATATTCGGTTTGGAAACCTTTGGACAAATATAAGTCGTGAAATGTTCCTGGCGTTGGAATGTGAATATGGAGACCATGTAGAAGTTACGATTCAAAATGAAAGTCGTCAAGTATATAATAATGTGATGACATTTGGACGTTCATTTGCTTCGATTCATATCGGAGAGCCACTAGTCTATGTTAATTCATTAGACAATATGGCAATTGCTATAAACCAAGGTTCATTTGCAAAAGCTTATAATATCGGAACAGGTGCCAGTTGGAGAATTACAATGAGAAAAAGTTAATGCATATATACATGCAGCATTGAAGTTTTACCGGTTTTAATTAGAGGAAGTGATCAAGATTAATTTTTTCAAAGATTTAAAATATTTATTTAAACGTTTTGTATTAATTGCAAACGTGCTGCCAACATTATTTGGTTTTTTGCTAGCATGGAAATATTACGAAGTGTCTTTTACTAATTATTTTCCTTCATTCCTCTTACTTATTATTGGGAGCGGGATGCTAGTTGCGGGAGCTTTGGCATGTAATAATTGGCTGGAAGCAGATGTGGATAAATTAATGGAGCGTACAAAAAACCGCCCAACAGTTACTGGAACCATGTCGTTAAAAACAGTTCTTGGCATTGGACTAACTTTAAGTATTTCCGGTCAGCTTATCCTGCTTTTTATCAATTTTGAAGTAGCCTTATACGGCTGGATTGGCTGGTTTACTTATGTTGTTGTGTACACAATTTGGACGAAAAGACGTGTAACGTGGAATACGCATATTGGAAGTTTATCCGGAGCGGTAACACCACTGATGGGCTGGGCCGTTATTGAACCAGCATTTCATGTCATACCGCTCTCTTTATTTTTGATTATGTTCTTATGGCAAATGCCGCACACTTATGCTATTGCTATTAGAAAGTATGATGATTATGCTAGAGCAGGTCTGAAAATGCTGCCAGTTGTAAAAGGGTATCAAACAACTATTCGCAGAACAAGTATTTACATTGCATTACTTTTCTTTGTTCCATTTATGATCAATCATCTTAGTGTCATGTTTTATCTATTGATAAGTATATTAAACCTAGCATGGTTTATTATTAGTCTGAAAGGCTTTCAAACAAAAAAAATGAAAAGCTGGGCAGATCAATTATTTATTAGTTCATTAATTTATTTAATGGGCGTATATACATTGTATCTCATTTTCGTTTAGTAAAGTAGGTAGTTTATATATGACAAGTACAATTGGATTATTTGCACATGTGGATGCAGGTAAGACAACTTTTGCCGAACAACTTCTATTCCATACTAATCATATTCATCAGCCGGGACGTGTCGATCATCAAAATACGTACCTTGACCATCATACAGTAGAACGGGAACGCGGCATTACTGTATTCAGTGAACAAGCATTAATGGAAACGGACAAATCTATGTATCAATTAATTGATACACCAGGCCATGTAGATTTCTCTGCTGAGATGGAACGGATGGTCCATGTGATTGATTATGGGATAATTATTGTCAGTGCAGTGGAAGGGATTCAGGGTCACACCGAGACAGTTTGGCAGTTATTAAGAGAGCACGATAAACCTGTTTTCTTCTATATTAATAAAATGGATAGAGAAGGCGCGGATAAGGAAGCCGTTATGCAAGAAATAGAAAAGGATTTTGCTGGTTCCATTTTTGATGCAATGAAGTTCTTTCAATCAGATTGCCTAGATGATGATTTAAAGGAGAAAATTGCCGAAAAGGATGATTTTTTATTAGAACAATATTTAGAAGGGAATTCTGATGAAAAGTTATGGAGGGCAAGGGTTGCTGCAATGGTTCAATCAAGGACCCTATTCCCGTGTTTCTGCGGATCCGCCTTACAAGGTATAGGAATTGATCATGTTATTAAGGCGCTAGATGAGTGGGCAGGTAAAACATGGGATAATTCCAGACAATTTATTGGAACTGTATATAAAATCAGACATGATAAAGATGGCCATAAATTAACATTTATAAAAGCATTACAAGGGCAAATGTCTGTTCGTGAACAATTAAATGGCGAAAAAGTGAATGAATTAAGAATTTATGACGGCCAAAATTTTTCATCTGTTGATAAAGTGGAGGCAGGCCAATTATTCGCTGTTGCCGGTTCTAGTACATTATCAATCGGGGATACGGCAGGAGAAGGTAAGAAATCTGCAACTTATACGATGGTGCCAACAATGAGAGTGAAAGTGGAATATGGTAAGGAAGAAAGTGACAGAGATATGTTGCAATTGTTTGAGTTGCTAGATGCAGAAGACCCTTCCTTACAGGTAGAGTGGGATAATGAATTAAAAGAGATTCATTTGCATATTTTAGGTGTAATTCAGTTAGAAGTGTTAAAACAATTGGTATTTGAGCGTTTTAATAAGTTGATCGATTTTACTCCCCCTGAAATTCTTTATAAGGAAACGATTAAATTTCCAGTCATGGGGTATGGGCACTTTGAACCGTTAAGACATTATGCAGAAGTTCATCTGCAATTAAAACCAGCAGAAAGAGGAAATGGAGTAACATTTGAAAATAGATGCCATGTTGATGATTTACCATTAAATTATCAAAGATTAGTAGAACAGCATGTTTTTGAAAGGGCTCATACAGGGATACTGACAGGGGCTGTGTTGGCAGATATTCATATAATTCTGATAAATGGCCGTGCACATGAAAAACACACATCAGGCGGGGACTTTCGAGAAGCTACCTATCGAGCAATACGCCAAGGTTTAGAGCAAGCAGAAAAGTTACTTCTTGAACCTTATTATGAGGTGAAAATAAAGGTACCTTCCCATTTAATTGGCCGGGTAATCGCAGATATTGAGAAGGCTAACGGTTTATTTGATGCCCCGGTAACAGAGGGAGAAAAAGCAATTTTAACTGGTAAAGTCCCTGTCTCAACATTTCGGGATTATCCGATAACCTTCGCTTCCTTTACAAAAGGTAAAGGCTCGTTACAGCTGCGTTATGCAGGCTATTATGAGTGCCATAATCCAATAGAGGTTATGGAGAAGCTAGCTTATGATAAAAATCAGGATCCAATTTACCGGTCTTCATCCGTTTTTTGCGCCAAAGGGGAGAGTTATTCTGTCCCATGGCATGAAGCAAAGGAACATATGCATGCAAATACAGAAAAAGCAACGCACTAATATGCTGCGTTGCTTTTCCATTTCAAGTCTTATATGATAGGAGGATTAATCTTCATCATCGTCATCTAAATCATCTTTAGAAACAGAAATAACAGAACCAGTATATCCATCAATTTCTATCTCAATTTCATTAGTTGTTGTATGGATTTCTATTTCATATACCATATGACCGTCATCTTCATCTAACTCCAATTCTTTAACTGTTCCACTATGTTGATCTAACGCAATCGACTTCGCTTTCTCAGATGAAATTAACGTTTTCGTTGTGGTTTTTGTTTGGCTTTGTTTACTAGTACCGTCATCAACCTGGTTTGTGTTTGTTGAAGTAGTTTCATTGCGGTCATCTGCATTACTCTCATTTGAATTTACAGTATGGTTTGAATTACTTGCTGATTTTGTAGAAGTGGTTTGTTGTGCACTGTTAGATTGGTCAGTTTTCCTGTCATCATCTGTTTCATTATTATCAGAAGCAGCTTTTACGATGACCTTTTCCTCTAATTTTAAAATTTCCCCAGTTTCAGCATGCAGTTCAAGTTCATAGTGTGATTCTGTTCCTTTTATCTCCACTTCATAGACTCTGCGATTATCATTTTCTTCTAATTCAATTTCAACGATTTCACCTGAAAATTGACTCTTTACTTTATCCTCAGCCTCTTGTTCAGATAAATAAGCACTTGCTTTATTTGGTGAAAACTGCAGAATTGCTAAAATTCCTCCGACAACAAGTAAACTTGTTAATACAATAAAAAATGTTTTATTTTTCATGAAAAGTACTCCTTTCTATTCGATACTTTTATTGTAGACTTCGATAATGAGTACCTCATGAGAGAAAAATGAGAAATGGATGAGAAATCCTCTCATCTTTCTTATTTTGGGATATGGATGGAGAAAGTAGAGCCTTTTTTAAGTTGACTGTCTATCGTAATATAACCGCCATGTGCATCGATTATGGCTTTGCAAATCGCCAAGCCTAAGCCACTCCCGCCAGCTTTTCTGCTTCTTGCTTTATCTACTCGATAAAAACGATCGAAAACTAGTTTTTGATCGTTTTCACTTAAACCATCACCAAAGTCATGAACAGAAATAAGCACATGCTCCTCTTTATCTACTAAATAGATGTTAATTTCTTTATCACTATATTTACAGGCATTATCAACTAATATATAGATTGCCTGGTATAGTTTTTGCTTGTCTGCACTAACCATTCGAGACAAAGGGGATTCCTCATATAAGTGGATATCACGATTGTATGCAATAGATAATGAGCGAACCACTTCACGAATCAAATCAGTAATATTAACTGGTGCAAAGCGGACATTCTCGATCGTTTCATTCTTTGCCAACATGAGCATTTGCTCTGTTATATGCTTCATTCTACCAGCTTCTGAAAGAATGGCATCAACAGCTTCATCAAATATTTCTGTTCTTTCTTTACCTCGTCTCTGTAGTAACTCTGTATAGCTGGTTATCACAGATAGTGGTGTTTTTAACTCATGAGACGCATCTGAAACAAATCGGGCTTGTTTAGCCATATTCTCGTCAATTCGATCAATCATTTGATTATATGCTAGTTGCATTTCAGCAATCTCATCTTTCCCATTTGCTGTTATCGATATTTTTTCCCATTTTCCATTCTTTGGATTACTGTTGATCTCCCTTGTTAGCCTCTTTATCGGTTTAGTAACATAGTGAGCGATCATGATGCCTGCTAAAATAGCTGGTATGATCATAAATAATGAAGTGATCAATAAAACAACTTGGAGTCTGTTGAGTGCATCTTTCATGGAATATAAAGCTTCACTTACTTGAAGAGTAACAATGGATCCATCATTCCAAATAACAGGGATGGCTACCTGTACATATGGTATATCATCTGATGAATGGTTTAGTGTTGTCATCTCTTTGTCGGTATATTGAACTGGCCAATTATGGTAGCTTGCGTCTTTGGCATAGTTATGGATCGGATGGTTTGTTTCATCAATAATACGAATCATTCCATTAGCAGGTAAGAATGCCTTTAATAGGCGCGAACTGTCTACATTGATTTCATCTTGCTGAGCAATAGCCTCCATAATGGATAGCGCATCTTCCTTCACACGAGCTATCTCGTTCTCACTAACTCTGCTTTCATATAAAAAATAGACAACACTGTTGACGAACACAACAACAATTACCATTCCTATACTTAAAAATAACTGTACTTTTGTCCCCAGTTTCATATCTTTATGTCCTTTATAGTATAACCAACACCGCGAATCGTCTGGATGGTAGACTTATTAAATGGTTTGTCGATTTTATTTCGGACATAACGAATATATACATCTACTACATTTGTATCACCAGCATAGTTATATCCCCAAACTTTATCGAGCAGTTGCTCTCTTTGGAAGACTTGGTTTTTATTTTTAAGTAAAAATGTTAGTAAATCATATTCCCTTGGTGTCAGTTCAATTGACTGTGTGCCTCTTTTTACACTTCTCGATTTCAAATCAATCAGAAGATCATCAAATAGCAGCATGTCTGTTTCCTGTTGTTGATTAGTATTTGTTCTTAAATGTACTCTAATTCTAGCCAGCAGTTCTTCGATTTGGAACGGCTTTGTTACATAATCATTTGCACCAAGATCTAAACCTGATACTTTATCATGCACTTCGTCTCTTGCTGTTAATAGAATAATAGGTGTATCTTTATTTATTTTGCGAAATCTTCTTAACACTTCGAGACCACTCATTCCTGGTAACATAATATCTAATAATACCAATTGGTAAGTATTTGAATGCAATAACTGAAAAGCATGTTGTCCATCTAAAGCTGTTTCTGTTTCATATCCCTCATAACTTAATTCCAATTCCAATACTCTTGCAAGTTTCTCTTCATCTTCAACAATCAATATGGACGACATCCTGATTCACCACCTTCTTTTCAATAATATAGCACAGACATGATAAAAAAGTGATAAAACGAATAATATTGTTGACATTTTCCAATTGCTAGATTACCATAGTTAATAATTACATATCTATTCTTATCCAGAGAGGTGGAGGGACTGGCCCTTTGAAGCCTCAGCAACAGACATATTGTACTGTGCTAATTCCAGTAGCGTTTGCTGAAGATAAGAAGAGCAGTGAAACGGCATTCAACCTCTTCTTATTTGTAAGAAGAGGTTTTTTCTCATTTTCTCATGTTATCATAAGAATAGATAAATACATATTGAGAGTAGGATAATTATGACAACAATTACAAATGTAGCACCATTTCGAGCAGACCATGTAGGAAGTTTATTAAGACCTGAAAGATTAAAGCAAGCACAAGCTGATTTTAAAGCAGGAAAAATAACAGAGGATCAGTTAAATGAGATTCAAATAGAAGAGGTAAAAAGAATTGTAGACAAGCAAATTGAAGCTGGTTTAGAGCTTGTTACTGATGGAGAGTTTAGAAGGCTGTGGTGGCATACTGATTTTATGGAAAACTTGAATGGTTACGAGGGGTATGTACCAGACCATGGGTATCAATTTGCTGACTTAGAAACAGAACCATATAATGTTAGAAACATTGGGAAGATTTCTTTTAATCCAGATCATCCTTTTATTCAACACTTTAAAGATTTCAAGGAGATTGTTGGCAACAGGGCTGTAGCTAAGCAAACAATACCTAGTCCAAACCAATTCTTTTATCCTAATTTAAGAAACCATGATTTCTATCCCGATATGGAAGAATTCACTAAAGATATCATTCAAGCATACAAGGATGCTGTGAAAGCATTTTATGATGCAGGTTGCCGTTATTTACAATTTGATGATGTATATATTGCTGGACTTTCTTCACCAGACATGAGTTTTGAAGGAGATATCTATAATCGGGAACAATATATCGATCTGGCACTAAGGGTGGTAAATGGTGTCCTGGAAGACAAGCCGGAAGATTTAATTGTTACAACACATTTATGTCGCGGGAACTATCAATCATCATGGGCATTTAAGGGCAGTTATGAGTTAATTGCACCAACTTTATTTGCAAAAGAAAAGGTAAATGGTTTCTTCTTAGAGTATGATGATGAAAGATCAGGCGGATTCGAACCACTGGCTGAAATTCCAAAAGGTGGAGCGAGAGTGGTTGTGGGTGCTGTGACTTCTAAAACAGGTGAACTGGAAGATAAGGAAGCAATAAAAGCAAAAATTAAAGAAGCGTCCGAATATATTCCTCTTGATCAACTTTGCTTAAGTCCACAATGTGGCTTTGCATCAACACATCATGGAAATATCCTGACAGAAGAAGAGCAATGGAAGAAATTAAAATTTATTGTTGATGTATCAAAAGAGATTTGGGGATAAAATAATAGAAGACTATCGCTCAACAGAGTGATAGTCTTTTCATTTTCTGGAAATGCATGTTCACTGTTCCATCAAGTACGTATGCTTACTCTTCATTACTGTTCATCAATGTATTCATTACTGCACTCATTTCTTCTAAATAAAAATGAAAAGAAGGGAAAAACAATGATGAGAAAATGGTGATTAGAGTAAGTATATCGCTAAGGAAACCCTCCGCTTTTAAAGTTACATTAAACAGTTACTAGTTCTCCTGTATTGGATTTTTCCACTTTTTCTATGGAGAACAAAAGTTCAGACAGCTTTTCGTAATCTTGGTTATCCATAGCAGTACTTAGAGAATCCAGAAATTCTCCCCATTGTTTTGTTTCTTCGAAAATTTGCGCAGCCATACACGTAGTATTAGCTGAAATCAAGCGTTGTGCCCAGCTGTATAACGGATGTGAAGTATCATGAGGTAATGCATCAATATGAGCCAACTTTTGAATAGTCTCTGCTAGTTCAGCTACTTCATTGTTCTTTAATTGGGTAAAGAGTAATTGACGTTTCTTGTTGTCATTAGGTGTAATGCTCTTTTCAAAATACAAACGGTCTAATCTACTTAATAAAATAGCAGCTTTTCCTTTCGTATCTTTGGTTGCTTTCTCTCTGATATCAATAATTTTAGATATGTTCTCTTCTTTAAAAGGCCCATGGAATCCTGTATTTGAGTCCATGTAACGAAGAATTTGAGCGCCGCCCAATCCGATACCATCCGTACCTGTATAGATGACTTGAGGTAAGTGCTTGAACCTGAATCCAGCAGAAAAATAAGTAAGTAAACCTTCTTCATGTGCTTTATGAACCATTGTAAGTGCTTCGGAGAAGGTAAGTTGCTCAATTACACACTTACTTGGATACGTATTAGCTGTTCCATCCCAAGTAACTTTATCAAATCCGCCTTCTTTAACTATTTCAATGCCTAACATTCCAATTTCAAAGCGATCTGTAATTAGCTTCGGTTTGCCGTTATTTTCTTTTATAGTTTTCTCACGGTCATCTAAAATAGGCGTGTTTATGTTGAAAGCTGCCGCTAATGCTTGGGTATGTGGATCTCTTCGAACATTACCCGCCATGTATTTCATGAATCGTATTGCCTCAGTTGCTGTCATCCTCTCAATTGCTAATTTGCATTCGGTTAAACCATCCATAAAAATAGCTGAACATGCTGCAGACCATGTATGTACAGTTTTTACAGCAGAAGGTTTAAAATCACTTTCAAATAATGGTCTCCCGACATATGATGAGGATGGTGCATCACCACCAACATTCAACTTAACTCTCCCAATAATGTTGAAATTGGGTATGCGGTACGGCTCAACTAATTCACGGTCTTGATCACTACCTCTTTCCAGGTGTTCAATGTGAACAATCACCCCTTTTAAATTATCGTTGGACTTTAAGGTTCCATACAAATGTCCTAATCCTGGATCAGTAATGGAAGCATAAGTTTGAACATCACGGAAGCCTGAATTTCCCCAAGGAATAATAGGACCATTATAACGATGCCCTTTTTCTAATAGTACATAGGCAAAGCGAATTGCCATTCGTTCATCAATAGTTGGTAAGCGATTTTGCTTCCGTAAGTCTGTAATAAGATTACTGATTACATGTAAATATTGAGAATTTGTTAGCTCTGGCGGTTCAATGTTATCTAAATCACCTTCTAGTTCTATGTGTATATAGAATCTGCCATCTTTCATATATAGCTTACTGGAATTTTGTCTTTCTTCCCATGCTTCTAAGTGGAGGTTAAGTAATGAATAGATGTGAAAAATGTTATTTAATAAAGTCTTCGAATCTTGATTTTGTTCCAGTATTTGATTTATTTCATGGAGAAAAAGCGTCTGAAATGTCTCTAATTCAGGAAATTCCTGTACTAATGATTTTAATTCACTTTGAATTCTTATATAAAAATCATTTAGTGTACAATATTCACTAATAGAATATGGAGTATTCTTTATGAACTGTTCATCTGTGGGTGATAAATCTTTTATTTTTTTTATCCTTAGTTCTTCCATAGCATCCAAAAGATCGGCACAAATTGCTCGTTTTAATAAACCCTCGTTAAACTGTAAATATCCTGCTTTCAATGAGTTACTTTGTAAACCATTGAAAGCATATTTTTTTGTATTCATGAAAACCCTCCTAATATTTTAAAATAAATCTAACAGCAAAAACCTTGCAAATGAATCTCAAAAATAATAGAATGATGTTAAACAGAATGAAAGAAAGCGTATTCTTAGTCGTTATCTCTTATGCGGCCAAACATTTGAAGGTAACGACACATTCTATTTTTTCCTTAAAACCCTTTAATATGATCATCCCTCCTCTTAAATAGTTTTTTTCATCAGCACCACCTTTCTTGGAAATTTTTCCTTATTAGAAAATACATGTTTATTATAGTTCTATTGTAATATTTTGAAAAGTAGGTACATTCTTCTACTATAATTACAATTGTTATACCTAGTTACTTATGAGTAACTAGACATTTGTGATGAACTAATGTTTATTAGATATATGGTTTTCTGGTGTGTTGTCTATTTTCATAAATTTTTAAAGGAGGCACTTTATGTGTGTAGAAAAGGAAATCTTTGAACCAGTTAGGGGGAAAGACAAATGTCCTATTAACAGTGTGTTAGAAGTGATAGGAGGAAAATGGAACTATAAAGTTATCCTTCGTTTAAATGATGGATCTAAAAGATTTGGTGAATTATTAGAGTGCCTTAATGGAATTAGCGCAAAAACCCTTACGTACTGTTTAAAAAAATTAGAAAAAAAAGGCATTGTTAAGAAAACAATTTATCCTGTAGTTCCGGCACATGTTGAATATGAACTAACTAAGAAAGGATATGAATTACAGATTCTCTTTGAGGAAATGCAAAATTGGGGAGATAAGTGGGAGAATTAAAAGAGAAGACTTAATAACATTATTTGTGGACTTCATGAAAATTAGCAATATATATTTATCGTTACAGAGAAAAGGGAATAACCCAATAATTTTAACAAGTAGGTCTGAGCATGGATGGTATGCTTGCTTGGTTCCCTGAAATTCGTCTCCTGGTTTACAATCCATGCTTTTAGCAACCCATGTTAATTTGTGTGAAAAAATAAAAGAAAAGTAAGATATTTAGAGAGAAGGCCTATAATATAGGGATTTAGTGCATTAATTCATTTCTGATGTTTCCTTTTTAACGAACTTTTTATAGTTTTCTCCCCAATCCCTCATTAAGAGAATGATAGGCTCGAGAGTACTTCCAAATTCAGTCATGGAATATTCTACTTTTGGTGGAACTTCAGCATACACATGTCGCTGAATAATACCATCATCTTCTAGTTCCCTTAATTGAAGTGTCAACATTCTTTGAGTAACTCCAGGCATTAATTTTCTAAGTTGGCTGAATCTCTTTTTTCCATCAATTAAATAAAATAAAATAACTCCTTTCCATTTCCCGCCAATAACGTCCAGAGTACCTTCTACTGGACAACCTTCCGGGCACCCGTATCCACTTTTTCTGTTTCTCATTGATTAACCACCTAACTGTAAATTTATTGTAATCATACTCAATATAAATAACATAAATGGTTCTTAATTACAAGAATGTGCCTACTTACCATATTTATTATTACTGTTTATAATACATTATGTACAATAAATTTTGTAGGAGGAGATTGGAATGAAAGCAATAGGATTATACAGATATTTACCAATTGAACACAAGGAAAGTCTGGTTGAGGTTAACCTTGAAAAACCAGTCCCGAGTGAAAATGATTTACTCGTAAAAATTATGGCTGTCTCCATAAACCCTGTTGATGTTAAAGTTCGGTCACCGAAAGAAAAACAGGAAACTGCCCCAAAAATCCTCGGATGGGATGCTTGCGGTGTAGTGGAAGCGGTAGGATCAAACTGTACTTTATTCAAACCAGGTGATGAAGTTTATTATTCTGGAAGTATCACAAAACCAGGTACTTATAGTGAGTACCATTTAGTGGATGAAAAAATTGCAGGAAAGAAACCTCAGTCATTATCTTATGCGGAAGCAGCTGCTTTGCCACTAACTGCAATTACTGCATGGGAAGGTCTATTTGATCGATTACAAATTGACTTAAATAATAAAAAAGAAAATGGAAAAAAATCGATTCTTATTATTGGAGGAGCAGGGGGAGTAGGATCAATTGCTATTCAATTAGCAAAAATAGCAGGTCTTACTGTAATTGCAACAGCTTCTAGAGATGAAAGTAAAAAATGGGTTAAAGAACTAGGAGCAGATTATGTTATTAACCACCATTTATCTTTTCTTCCACAAATGAAGGAATTTGGCATCGACCATGTAGATTATATTTTCTGTCTAAATAACACGGATCAACATTGGGAAAGCATGGGCGAGGCCATAGTACCACAAGGAAAGATTTGCTCCATAGTGGAAAATAGTGATCCCTTAGATCTTAATGTATTAAAAAGCAAAAGTATCACATTTGTGTGGGAATTTATGTTTACGCGTTCTATGTACCATACACCAGATATGGTAAAACAGCATGAACTTTTAACAAAACTCAGCCAGTTAATTGATGAGGGTAAAGTTCGTACAACGTTAAAAGAATGCATCTCTCCGATCAATGCCGAAAACTTACGTAAAGCACACGCTATGGTGGAAAAAGGGAATATGATCGGTAAGGTGGTATTAGAAGGTTTCTAAATTTATTTAACAAAAAAAAAAGAGAGTGTGAAATGATGATAGTTATAATTGCTCGGATGCAAGTAGATCCGCTGTATTTAAACGATTTCAGAGAGAATATAAATTTTTTAATAAAAGCATCTCAAGAAGAAAAAGGCAATATTAGTTATTCTCTATACCAGGATGTTAACCAAGCGAATTTATTTATTATGATTGAAAAATGGATGGGAGAAGAAGCTATAGAAGCACATAAACGAACTTCACATCTTACCCAGTTTATAGATTACACCCACAACGCTCTTTTAGAACCTTTACATGTCGAGAAGTTTTATGCTATAGGGGATTTTTAATAATGAACTATCTAAAAAAATAATTGTTGTTCGGTGGAAAGGAGAAAATAGCAAGTGCTGTTTTCTCCTTTTTTTCTTTTATGTTACGTTAAACGATATTTAATGCGAACGATTAGTCAGAAATGTTAGTACCCTCCATACGCCATTTTATATTACGGCTGATAAGCGAATTATTGGTTCTCTTTTATGCTGCTATATATACCATCTCTAATGAGAAGATGTTTGTGAAGCATTATTTGGCAGTACTTTGATTGTAGCTAAGGATCGCATGGTCTAAGGTATTATTAGGATAGGCAATATATTATTGGGTTAGAGGCTACTTTACTAAAGAAATATATGAAAAAATCTCTATTGGAACATACAGTGGCGGTATAAGATCTTTCTGCATTGATAGCAAAAGTTATTGATGCAGATATTTCTTTATCTAGAATCAGCAATAAACCTATCGAAAGTTATCATAAATTCTGCCCATATTGCTATGATATAATAACATGGAAGTGGGGGGATTGGATGAGTCTAGGAAATTCGAATAATTTATTGCAATTATCACATATACACCATTCATCTTTTTTAAAAAGCCAAGTAGCACATGCTATTGGAATGGAAATGTATATCCGATCCAAGCAAATCAATTCAAAAGAAGATTTAGCATCCTTTTGTAAAAGTTATACAGGTAACTATCTATTATATAATGATGCAATTATTATAAAGGAAATTTTCCTTGGATTAAGAAAGCAAGATTGGAATAGGATCATCTACTTATCAAGTATTTATAATGCAAGAAAAAACGTGTTAGAAATGAAAAAATCAAGCAGACAAGCAGGGAATCGTCTCTTAGAACGAATGCAGTCCATTATCAAATCACCGCTCCTTGAAAAATGGGCGAAGATAATTAAGGAAAAGAAACATTTAAATCATTATTTATTTGTTTATAGTATATATGCATATGAAAACGAATTTGATCTCTTTTTGACAATTCAGTCATATTTATACGTTGCTTTAACCAATCTTGTTGAGCATGCAACTCGTGTGATTCCATTGGCACCTAAAGATGGCGAAATGGTTATTTTTGAATTACTTGAAGAAATAAATGAGACAACGAACACTGCCATCGATCTAGAGTTTAAAGATTCGATCAATGCTGCAGTAGGGTTAGAAATTTCTGCAATGCAACATAAGTACTTATTATCGAAACTTTTTCTATAATATGGGGAGGTGCATGGGTGAATTCAATAAGTAAATTAAAGGGAAGGTTTCAAAAAGTAAACCTAATCGAATACAGTGGAACGGATCCTTTGAAACTGGAAAAGACAGACCAAACTCATCGGGTATTCACAAACTATCATGTAACAGGTCTAAATAAACTAGGGGAAAAGGAACCTGTAGAACTAGAATTTATTGTGATGAAAGGTTCTAATACTGCAATTTCTACTGAAGAACCAATACAGTTAGAACATAAACAGAAACATTCACAGCATATTTCTCTTCATATTGAAGAAGAAGCATTACTTATGTGGAACAATCAGGAAATCATTCTTAACCCCGATTCTAATTTCACACAACAGATTAAAGTATCGTTAGAAGGGGACGGGGAGTTTCTCTGGGCGGAGATTACGCATCTTTCAAAGAAGCAGGATTTCTTTTATTCCTCATTAATGGAAATTTGGGTGGATGAAGAATGCGTAGCATTTGATCCATTAACATTTTCATCAACAAATGACTTAATTCATCATCATGGGATGATTGAGGATTTTGAATACACAGCTTCCATCTGGTATATTGCAGAGAAATTCCCATTTGACGAATGGGATGTACAGCAAAGATTATCTCAAGCAAAACATCATCGTGCAGGTATGACCGATTTAGATGGAAAAGGGCTCCTGATTCGCTGGTTGTCCAAAGATATAAAGTTATTACGGCAGGAAGTCGAAGATGTAATGACATTTTTTGACCAGAAGATTACCGAAGTACGTAAATGGCGAGTATAGAAAAGAGAAGCCGCTGAAACGGAATTTTATGTCAGGCTACCATGTGTTTTTGACAGCTTTTAGTTGTATTATTTAATCATGGTAAGGTTAATAGTGAATAAGTAGTAGGAGATAGAGTTAGAAAAAGGAGGCCAAGTTTGAGAATGAAAGTGACTGCTCTTGGAATTTGGGGTGGCTATCCGAAAGCAAACAGTGCTACATCTTCCTTTTTAGTTGAACATATGGGATTTCGTTTATTGTTTGATTGCGGCAGCGGGGTATTAGCTTCCTTACAAAATTATTTATCCGTTCAAGAATTGGATGCAGTTATCCTATCCCATTATCATCATGACCATATTGCAGATATCGGTCCATTACAGTATGCAAAATTAATCCAGAACCAATTAAATGAAACGGATAAATTACTGCCAATTTACGCACATAACCAGGATAAACAAGCTTTTGATCAATTAACTTTTCAACAACATACCAAAGGAATTGCTTTAACAGAAGATGAAAAATTAAAGATAGGCCCCTTCACCGTACATACATTAAGAACAAATCATCCAGCTTATTGCTTAGCAGTAAGGTTAGAGGCGAGTGGAAAGAGGATTGTGTTTACAGCGGATTCCGGCTGGAAAAATGAATTGGTTTCTTTTGCTCAAGATGCGGATATATTCATTTGTGAAGCCAATTTATACAGAAATCTTGAAGGGCAAATTTCAGGACACATGAGTGGGAGACAAGCTGGGAAACTTGCAGAAAAGGCTGATGTCAAAAGAATGATTCTTACACACCTGCCCCACTTTGGTAACTTAGAAGATCTATTACAGGAAGCAAAGAACCATTTTGGGGGAGAAGCTGAGCTGGCCGAAGCAGGAAATTCGTATGAAGTCGTATAAAAAAGTACATAACGAAAGATAAAGAAAAGCGAGTGGATAATAATCACTCGCTTTTCTTCTTTTACTTATTTAGATTCGTAACCTGAAGCGAAAATTGCTGCGAAAAATGTTATACATACACCAATAACTAATGCAATGCCCATGAATGATCCCCCTTATAAGTAATTGCCGATTACATGCTTTTATTTATTATAACGAATGTCACTCTATTTGTGAAGTTCTGTTCTAAATTTTATCTTTAGCCCAATAGCAAATTCTGAATCATTTTTTATTAATGATTTACATACATATAGAGAAAGCATACGAAAATCTCGTTCGCTATTGGGAGGTTATCTCATGGATATATTAAGAAAAGTTCAGCACTACCGCGAAAAACAAGATGCTTTAAAGTGGGAAGGAACATTTGCGGAGTATTTAGATTTAGTAAAAGAACGTCCATATTTAGCACAATCGGCGCATTCCCGAATTTATCAAATGATTAAGGATGAAGGAATAGAGGATACAGATGGTGTGAGGAAATATAATTTCTTTAGTGGACAATTATTTGGATTGGAAGAGGCTTTGGAGAAGCTTGTCGAAGAGTATTTTCATCCTGCGGCAAGAAGACTAGATGTAAAGAAAAGAATTTTATTGCTTATGGGTCCTGTTAGTGGTGGTAAATCCACGTTAGTAACAATGCTCAAAAGGGGTCTCGAGAAATATACATTAACAGACCGGGGGGCGGTTTTTGCAATAAAAAATTGTCCAATGCATGAAAATCCATTGCATCTCATTCCACAACATTTACGCGCAGACTTTGAGGATGAATACAAGATAAAAATTGAGGGGAACTTGTCACCATTAAACCAGCTTCGATTAGAAGAAGACTATCATGGGAAAATTGAGGATGTTATGGTTGAAAGGATATTCTTCTCAGAAGACAAACGAGTCGGAATAGGGACATTTAGCCCATCTGATCCGAAATCTCAAGATATCGCAGACTTAACTGGTTCGATCGATTTTTCTACAATTGCGACATACGGATCGGAGTCTGATCCTCGTGCTTACCGGTTTGATGGGGAATTAAATAAAGCGAATCGAGGACTAATGGAATTTCAAGAGATGTTGAAATGTGATGAGAAATTTCTGTGGCACTTACTTTCCTTGACACAAGAAGGGAATTTTAAAGCAGGAAGGTTTGCTTTAATATCAGCAGATGAGATGATTGTCGCACATACAAATGAAACAGAATACCGCTCTTTTATTTCCAATAAGAAAAACGAAGCACTCCATTCAAGAATGATTGTTATGCCGATTCCTTACAATCTGAAAGTAGATGAAGAGGAACGCATTTATCGCAAAATGATTGAAGAGAGTGATATGAAAGATGTTCATATTGCGCCACACACCTTAAAAATTGCTGCAATGTTTACAATTTTAACGAGATTAAAAGATTCGAAACAAAGTAATATAAGCTTATTGAAAAAATTATATCTGTATAATGATCAAGATGTAGAAGGATTTAGTGATCAAGATGTTGTTGCACTGAAAAAAGAATTCTCAGATGAGGGAATGTCAGGAATTGATCCTCGTTATGTCATTAATCGCATTTCATCAACTATTATTCGTAAAGAGATGCAAGCGATAAATGCTTTAGATGTATTACGTTCATTGAAAGATGGTTTAGACGATCATCCTTCTATAACGAAAGAGCAAAAAGAAGATTACCTTGATTTTATTTCTGTTGCAAGGAAAGAATATGATGAACTGGCGAAGAAAGAAGTACAAAAAGCTTTCGTTTATTCTTATGAAGAGTCTGCAAAAACACTTATGAACAATTATCTTGATAACGTTGAAGCGTTTTGTAATAAAACTAAATTGGAAGATCCGCTAACTGGTGAAGAAATGCAGCCAGATGAAAAGCTGATGCGTTCGATTGAAGAACAAATTGGTATTTCTGAGAATGCGAAAAAGCCGTTTAGAGAGGAAATATTAATTCGTATTTCCGCATATGCGCGTAAAGGGAAGAAGTTTGATTACCAATCACACGAACGTTTACGTGAAGCGATTCAAAAGAAGTTGTTCGCAGATTTGAAAGATGTTGTGAAGATTACCACATCAACAAAAACACCGGATGAACAGCAATTAAAAAAGATGAATGAGGTTGTTGCGACATTAGTAGATGAATATGGCTATAATACACAATCAGCCAATGACTTATTAAGATATGTTGGAAGTTTATTGAATAGATAAAAGATCTCTATTTTTAGAGGTCTTTTTTATGAATCCTATGTATGATTATATTTGGCTGCCGTAATAGGAATTATGATATGGGAAAATGTTCTTAATAAAGATTAAAAACGTACTTTTTATTGAAAAGAACAAGGCTTTTTAAAGCGTTTTATTTCTAACAAAAATAATTGGAAAAAATATAAAATAATCCTCACTTTTCTGTTGTTTCCCATAGTAAAATAGGTTATATTTATGGATGTAATGATTTATTGTTACAGATATTTGGATGGGAGTTAAGTTAAGCGGAAGAAAGTGACTTCTAATGGGGGTATAAGACGTGATACAGCAGGGATCCAGTGAAATATTCTGGAAAAAATTTTACGGTCCTAATATGGGATACTTAGAAGAACAATATGAGCTTTATTTAGAAGACAGGAATTCTGTTGATTCGACACTTCAAGAGTTGTTTGATCAACATGGAGCTCCAAAATTATCAAGTAATGATGCAAAAGAGGTCGCAAATGGAAGTGGACTGTCGTCTCAAATAAGTGCAAAACATTTAACCTCAGCAATCAAACTTGTTGAGGCTATTAGACGTTATGGTCATTTGAAAGCTACTATTTACCCAGTCGGAGAAGGGAAGTCCAGTGACACAACTCTAGTAGATCCAGAGCATTACGGACTCAACAAAGAGATTTTGGAAGCGATTCCGGCTGATTGGATTTGGGATAGATCAGTAGAAGGAATCACTACTGCACAAGATGTGGTTGATTATTTAATGTCACAATATGCAGGGACAATATCGTTTGAATATGATCATGTGCACAATGACGATGAACGTCACTGGTTCCAAAGCAACATTGAATCCGGGGAATATCGTTTTAACTTCAGTGATGAAGAGAAAAGACAATTACTCGGGAAAATTGTAGATGTAGAAGGCTTTGAAAACTTCCTTGCTAAAACTTTTGTCGCACAAAAGCGATTTTCAATTGAAGGGCTGGAAATGATGGTTCCAATACTTGACCGCATTGTCCAGAAATCTTTCTATGATGAAACAGAAGAGATACTGATGGGTATGGCGCACCGTGGACGACTAAGTGTATTGACAAGTATCTTAGGTAAACCATATGATAAATTGTTTTCTGAATTTCACCCATCAGCAGATAAGGAATTAATACCTACTTCACCAGGTTCACGTGCGATAACATATGGATGGACCGGAGATGTGAAGTATCATTTTGGTGCCAAACGTGAGCTTGGCGAAGAAAAACCATCACCAACTAAAATAACATTGGCACATAACCCTTCACACCTGGAATTTGTTAATCCTGTAGTGGAAGGTTTTACAAGAGCAGCACAGGATTTCCGTTTTCAAAAAGGCAAGCCGGTACAAGATACCAAAAAAGCATTCAGTATTTTAATTCATGGAGATGCCGCCTTTATTGGTGAAGGAGTTGTAGCAGAAACCTTTAACTTAAGTGCTTTACCTGGATACAAAACTGGTGGTTCATTGCATATTATTGCAAATAACCTGGTTGGTTTTACAACAGGGCAAGAACAAGGCCGTTCCACCCGATATGCCAGTGATTTAGCAAAAGGATTTGAAGTGCCAATTATTCACGTAAATGCGGATGATCCGGAAGCTTGTATTTCAGCAGCATTATTAGCATATGACTATCGTAATAAATTCGAAAAAGATATATTGATCGATTTGGTTGGTTACCGTCGTTATGGTCATAATGAAATGGATGAACCAAGGGCGACACAACCTAAATTATATAAAGCAATAGATGAACATAAAACATGTGCCGCTATTTATGCAGAGCGTCTTCAAGAGCAAGGTGTGATTAGTGAGAATACGTTAGAAGAAATGAATGAAGCTGTTTTTAATAAATTACAAGGTATTTACGATCAAATGACTGAAAATGTTAATGAAAACCCGGAAGCATTGCCAGTACCTCAGGCATTGCGTAATGGTTTAGGTGATATAGAAACAGCTGTGTCCAAAGAATTATTATTAGCTTTAAATAAGGGCATGCTACAGCGACCAGAAGGTTTTCAAGCATTCAAAAAACTTGAAAAAATCCTGCAGAAGCGTCACAGTACATTTGAAAAAGAGTTAAAAGCAGATTGGGCAGTAGGTGAAGCGTTAGCATATGCGTCTATTTTACAAGACGGCATACCTATTCGTCTGTCGGGCCAAGACTCAGAGCGTGGAACATTTGCACACCGTCATCTAATGCTGCATGATGTAGAGACAAATAAAACATATTGCCCATTACATGGATTAGATGAGGCAAAAGCAACGTTTGATGTGCATAACAGCCCGTTATCTGAAGCGGCTGTGCTGGGATTTGAGTATGGCTATAGTGTAAAAGCACCAAAGACACTAGTTATATGGGAAGCACAGTTTGGTGATTTTGCCAATGCTGGTCAAGTTATTTTTGATCAATTTATTTCTTCTGGCAGGGCAAAATGGGATGAACGTTCTAATATGGTTATTCTGTTGCCGCATGGTTATGAAGGCCAAGGTCCAGAACACTCTAGTGCAAGAGTGGAACGTTTCTTGACGATGGCCGCAGAAAATAACTGGATTGTTGCAAACGTAACATCAAGTGCGCAATTTTTCCATTTAATGAGACGTCAAGCGGCTTTAGTGGATAGTGAAGCAGCTCGTCCATTAATTGTACTAACACCGAAAAGTTTATTAAGAAGTCCACGAGTTGTGTCAACTATCGATGAGTTTACCTCAGGAAAGTTTAAGCCATTGATGCAGCAGCCGGGATTAGCGTGGTCCTCCAAGAAAGCGAAGCGCTTAGTAATTGGTACTGGAAAAGTTATGGTCGACATTGAAGAGAAAATGAGTGAGAATCTAGAAGCTTATGAAGATATCCATGTTATGCGTTTAGAGCAGATTTATCCTTTCCCTGAAGAGGAAATAATGAAAGTAATAGAAGAATGTCCAAACTTAAAAGAAGTAGTTTGGGTCCAAGAAGAACCACGAAATATGGGTTGCTGGAATTTTGTCAAAGAATTGTTTTTCCATATGATGGAAGATAAATCGATTGAATTGCATTATGTTGGTCGATGCGAGCGCTCATCACCATCCGTAGGTGACCCACATATCCATAAAGCGGAGCAAAGACGCCTAGTAAAAAGAGCATTAGAGCTGTCTGAAGGAGGAGAATCCAATGAAGGAAATTAAGGTCCCAGAATTAGCAGAATCTATTACAGAAGGTACAATTGCGGAATGGTTAGTGAATGAGGGTGACTCGGTCGAAAAAGGTGATCCTATCTGTGAACTGGAAACAGATAAGGTAAATGTAGAAGTAAATGCTGACTATGCTGGTATTGTAGCAGAATTAGTGAGAGTTACAGGCGATGACGTAGAAGTTGGCGAGGTCATTGCTAAAATAGATGAAAATGGCGAAGCAAGCGGTAGTAAGAACGAAGCGCCGGCACCTAAAGAAGAAGAGAAAAAAGAAGAGGCACCTGAGTCTGCTGCTAAACAGGAAAAAGTGGAAGAATCAGAACCTAAAACTGCAGGGAAAGATCAAAAAGTCGTAGCATCACCTGCAGCTAGAAAACGAGCAAGAGAGCTGGGCATTGATCTGAAGCAGGTTGTTCCAAGTGATCCTTTAGGTCGTATCCGTCCAGAAGACGTAGAGAATCTATCAAAAGCTGCGAAAGCAGAGAAAAAAGATTCAAAAGCAGAAACTAATTCAAAATCCAAAGGTTCTAGTAATTCTCAGGAGTTTGATAAACCTGTAGAAAGAGAAAAAATGACTCGCCGACGTCAAACTATTGCGAATCGCTTAGTTGAAGCACAGCATACTGCTGCAATGCTTACAACATTTAATGAAGTGGATATGACGGCAGTAATGAAGCTGCGCAGTGAAAGGAAAGAGAAGTTTGCAGATAAGCATGGCGTGAAGCTTGGTTTTATGTCATTTTTCACAAAAGCTGTTGTCGGTGCATTAAAGGAATTCCCTTATATTAATGCAGAGGTTCAAGAAAATGAAATTATCTTGAAGAAATACTATGATATCGGAATTGCTGTTTCGACTGATGATGGATTAGTTGTACCAGTTGTGCGTGATGCAGACAGACTTGACTTTGCAGGTATAGAGTCAGAGATTACAAGACTTGGTACGAAAGCTCGTAATAAAGAATTACAGCTTGCAGATTTGCAAGGCGGATCATTTACCATTACAAATGGTGGTATTTTTGGTTCATTGCTATCAACTCCGATCATTAATACACCACAAGTCGGTATATTAGGAATGCACACGATCCAGAAACGGCCAATTGTGATGCCGGACGATTCTATTGAAGTTCGACCAATGATGTATATTGCTCTATCATATGATCATAGAATTGTAGATGGTAAAGATGCTGTACAATTCCTTGTAAGAATTAAACAATTACTAGAAGATCCATACGATTTATTGTTAGAAGGCTAATAAACCAGGAACACCCATTGACATTGAAAATGTTGGCGGGTGTTTTCTTTGTCTCTACCTCATAATTCGTACATGTGAGGGAAATTTTTTGAAGATATACAGCGATGAAAACAGCATGCCATTAAAACGAACCAGAGAGTTGGAAATACCGGCAAGGAAAAATATCAACTTGCAATGCAAAGGAGAAATGCCTGTTTCATTCGATCACAAAAATGCCCCGCAAGTGAATCAATCTAATTGTAAAAATTCTGCCCATTTATTTATCTTTTTATCTTTGCTTGCATACAATAAAATAATACAAGCAGAGGAGGGGATAGGATGACTGATTTTAATTTTGTAATTGCTGAGGAAGATTGGTCCCTCCATAGAAAAGGGTACGATGATCAAAAAAGACACCAGGATAAAATAAAGGATGCGATAAAAAAACGTCTGCCCGATATCATTAGTGAAGAAAGCATCATTATGTCGAGAGGGAAAGAAATTGTTAGAATTCCGATTCGTTCATTGGATGAGTACAAGATTCGATACAGCCAGTCTAAAAATAAACATGTTGGCCAAGGAAATGGTGACAGTAAGGTAGGTGATGTCATCGCGAAAGACGGGAAGTCTAAAAAGAGTGAAAGCGGAGACAAAGCAGGCAATAAGCCAGGTGTGGATTATTATGAGGCTGAAGTCGACTTTGAAACCCTTGAAGAAGCATTTTTTTCTGAGTTGACTTTGCCGAATTTAGAAGAGAAAGAGAAAGATAATATTACCATTACAGATGTAGAGTTTAAAGATATTAGAAAAAAAGGTCTGACAGGGAATATTGACAAAAAAAGAACGATGCTTGCCTCTTACCGCAGAAACGCATTGGAAGGAAATCCATCTTTCACTCCAATATACCCGGATGACTTACGATATAAGACCTGGGATAATGTGATCAAACCAGAATCTAAGGCAGTAGTACTTGCAATGATGGATACAAGTGGAAGTATGGGACAATTTGAGAAATATGTTGCAAGAAGTTTTTATTTTTGGACAATGCGATTTTTGAGAAAAAAATATGAGACAGTAGATGTTGAATTTATCGCTCATCATACAGAAGCTAAAGTTGTTGATGAAGAGTCCTTTTTTACAAAAGGCGAAAGTGGTGGAACAATTTGTTCTTCAGCCTACAGAAAAGCATTAGAGTTGATTAAAGAGAAGTATCCAGCAAGTCGGTACAATATATATCCTTTTCATATCTCGGATGGTGACAATTTAACATCAGATAATCGAAGGTCACTAGAAGCTGTTTATGAGTTGCTGGAATATGCAAGTATGTTTGGCTATGGAGAAGTAAATCAATACAATCGATACTCCACCTTAACCCAAGCTTTTAAA
Source organism: Gracilibacillus xinjiangensis (assembly GCF_042651765.1). NCBI lineage: Bacteria > Bacillati > Bacillota > Bacilli > Caryophanales > Bacillaceae > Gracilibacillus > Gracilibacillus xinjiangensis. Next base: position 918,568 of record NZ_JBHSDT010000004.1, read on the forward strand.
GATATTGACCACCCAAAATTCCAGCAATTTGTGCTTCGGAATAAAGAAGATGTTTTCTATGCAATGAAACATTTTTTTCAAGAAAAAAGCTACTCTATAGGGTAGCTTTTTTTTTATATAAGAAAGCAGAAAAAAGTAAAAATTGGCAGATAAATGGTGAAACTTTTCCACTGTTCAAGCGTCTAATATGATATATGGACGAATGGGGGAAAGAAAATGAGGAAAATACTGATGATGATGTCTTTGATGCTTAGTTTAACGGTTATGGGATGCAGCAATCAGGCAGCCATTCCAGATGGATTTCACAGTTATGAAAAAGGTGAAGTAAAAACAGCTATGGAACAATTACATTTCACACCAGAATTGCCTCAATATGTCCCTATTTCTGCGGAAATTGTTGTAACAGATCGGTTTGTAGATATTCACTCAGAGCAAGAGGCGTTCGATATTACGATGTTTACAACAGAAAATGATATATTTTCCATTCAAATTTTTGATACAGACAAAACAGATAGTGCGGCAACCAATCAAGAAGTAGAGTTAGCAGACAGCAATAGTGCTTATTACAGTGATCAGCCCTATTCAAAATCCTTAATATGGGAAAAAGATGGAATTACTTATAAGTTAACATTCAGAAGTGGGGAACACACCTTATCTAAGGTTGATTTAATAAAAGTTGCTGAGTCCTTTCAACCTTCATAATAAATGATTGAAAAATTAATTAAATCATAATAAAATGGGTAAGTTCGTGAAAAAATAGAAATGCGGTTATATCCGTCAAGAAAAGGGAAGGGTATAAATGGAAATATAATAGAGAAGGAGGAAGCTATATGGGAATTATATTAGGGATATTAGCAATTATCCTTGTTCTGGCAATCGCCTATGCTATGAGTAATGACAGGAAAAAGATTAACTTTCTTGGCGTAGGAATCATGTTACTTGCCCAAGTTGTTACAACATGGTTTATGTTTATGACACCTATTGGTGATGCGATTATTAACGGAGTTTCGGCGATTTTTAACAAGTTAATCGAGTTTGGGACAGAAGGTGTCAATTTTGTTGTTGGTGGAATTGAAGGAGAAGGGGTCTTTTTCTTTAATGTTTTGCTTATTATAATATTTTTCTCGACACTATTATCTGTTTTAACATACTTACGCGTTTTACCATTTATAATAAAATATATTGGCTTTATTATTTCTAAAATTACTGGACTGCCAAAAGTGGAATCTTTTAATGCCGTGAATAGTATGTTCTTTGGTCAATCAGAAGCATTAATTGCCATTAAATCACAGTTTCATTATTTAAATAATAATCGTTTATATATCGTAAGTGCATCGGCAATGGGATCTGTATCTGCATCAATTATTGGTGCATATATGCAAATGTTACCGGCAGATTATGTGTTGGTTGCCATTCCATTAAATATGTTCAGTTCACTCATTGTTGCGTCGATAATTGCTCCTGTTGACATTAAATCAACAGATGACGAAATTGAAGTAAAGGAAGTTTCGGAAGCTAACAGTCTTTTTGAGGCAATGGGAAATGGTGCTTTAGATGGCGGGAGAATTGCTTTAATTGTTGGAGCAATGTTAATTGCATTTATCGCAGCACTTAACTTAGTAAATTTTATTATTCAGTTCATTTTTGCTGGAATAACGTTAGAACAAATTTTAGGATATGTCCTGTATCCAATTGGATTTCTTATGGGTATTACACCAGGCGAGCTTATTGAAGCAGGTGGTATTATGGGTACGAAAATTATTACAAATGAATTTGTTGCGATGACTCAATTACAACCATTAGTAGGAACATTATCAGAGAAAACAGTCGGCATTGTCTCTGTATTCTTAACTAGTTTTGCAAACTTCTCTTCCATTGGTATTATTGCAGGAACGGTTCAAGGCATTGATGCTAAAAAAGGGGCAACTGTTTCAAAGTTCGGTTTGAAATTATTGATTGGTGCAACACTTGGTTCTATCCTTTCCGCAACAATGGCAGGTCTCTTCCTGTAAAATAAAAGCACAAGAACTCGTATGAGCTTGTGCTTTTTATCTTTTATCGAATTGTATATAATGTAATAGATGGTTATAAGGAGGAGAACGAATGATTCAATCAATTGCTGTTTACTGTGGCTCAAGTATAGGTAATTCTGACGTATATAAAGCGGGTACGGTTGAATTAGGGAAGGAAATGGCAAAACGAGATATTACATTGATTTACGGTGGTTCAAGTGTTGGTTTGATGGGAGTGATTGCAGATACTGTGTTAGCAGAGGGGGGCAAAGTAATTGGTGTCATTCCAACTGTATTAAGTGATAAGGAAATTGCCCATCAGAAATTAACACAACTGTACACTGTTCATACAATGCATGAGCGAAAAGCAAAAATGGCTAGTTTAGCAGATGCCTTTATCGCAATGCCAGGCGGTGCCGGCACACTTGAAGAATTGTTTGAAATTATCACATGGGCACAAATCGGCATCCACTCTAAACCTATTGGGTTACTGAATGTAAATAATTATTATGCACCACTTTCAAAATTGCTTGATCATATGGTTACAGAAGGATTTTTAAAAGAGCAATTTCGGCCACTGTCTATTTTGGAAGAACAATCGTCGATCCTTTTAGATCGATTGGAACAACAGCTTGAAGTGTAAAGCAAATGACCAGTGCAATAGGTTAACTAACAGTTGAAAAAGAGGTGTTAGAAGTTGGAAAGCTACTCACTATATATAGATGGAAAATGGCGTAAGACAGAGGATACATTAGACGTATTAAATAAATACTCACAGACTGTTTTTGCTAGCGTATCCAAAGCAAGTGAACAAGATGTTGATGATGCTATTTCAAGTGCATCCAGAGCATTCAGACAAAACAAACTCTCACCATACGAACGATACACCATCTTACATAAAACCTCACAACTGCTATTGGACAATCAAGAGGACTTAGCGATGATTATTGTACAAGAGGCAGGTAAACCGCTAAAACAAGCAAGAACAGAAATTGAACGTTCTGCACAAACATTCGAACTAGCAGCTGAAGAAGCAAAACGCATTTATGGTGAAGGTGTCCCGGTCGAGGCCGCACCAGGTTCTGAAAATCGTATGGCATTTACGATCAAAGTACCAGTAGGTGTTGTCGGGGCAATTAGTCCATTCAACTTTCCGTTAAATTTAGTATCACATAAAGTGGCGCCAGCACTTGCGGCAGGAAATGCTGTCGTATTAAAACCTGCAAGTAATACACCAATTTCCGCGATAAAATTAGCGGAAATCATAGAAGAAGCAGGTTTGCCGAAAGGATTATTGCAAGTAGTTGTCGGGTCCGGCTCAACAGTTGGCAAGCAAATGATGAAAGACGACCGAATTCAACTTTACACATTTACAGGAAGTGCCCATACTGGGTTAAAGTTAAAACAAGATACAGGGCTAAAACGATTGATTCTGGAACTTGGAAACAACTCCCCGGTTATTGTTGATAAGGAAGCAGACCTCGACCATGCAGCTCAAACACTAGCCGCTCAAAGCTTTGCCTATGCAGGGCAAGTATGTATTTCAGTGCAGAGAATTTATGTTCATGAATCGATTCAAACACAATTTCTAGAGAAATTAATCAGTAGTATAAAGAAGTTGAATGTTGGTGATCCTGCCGATCCAGCAACAGATGTTGGTCCGATGATCTCTGAGAGTGAAGCAGAACGTGCTGAACAATGGATCGGAGAAGCCGTTGCTGATGGTGCCAAAATCGCTTATGGCGGGAAAAGGAAAGGAGCATTACTCAAACCTACTTTGTTAACAAATGTAAAAAAGGACATGAGGGTCGTTTGTGAAGAAATCTTTGCCCCTGTGGTAAGTGTCCTTACGTTTTCTCATTTGGATGATTGCATAGATGAGGTTAATTCAACAAATTATGGCTTGCAATCCGGAATTTTCACCCAAAATATTGATACAGCTTTCTATGCAGCTAAACGAGTTGAAGTCGGTGGATTTATGATCAACGATGGGTCCCAATATCGTGTAGACTTAATGCCATATGGTGGTTTGAAGGATAGTGGAAATGGGAAAGAGGGACCAAAATATTCGGTGGATGAGATGACTGAAGAGCGTTTAATCGTCATGAACTTAAGATAAACAGAGCAAAGATACTGCTCGGAAGAATGTTTCTTAACATGTCTTTCGAGTTTTTATTATGGATGGGAAAGACTGCCTGAAATGAGACAAAAAGTTCAAGGCATGCATACTTACTTGCGTGATTAGAATAGGTATAAGTATAATCAATGTAACTATAGTTGTTTACATAAGGTTCTTCCATTGTCTGGTTAGAGGTGTGGACGATTAAAATGAAGCGTAAAAAAAAGTGGGGTAGAAAATTAATGAAAAATAAACAAATAATATTTACTGGTGGTGGAACGGCAGGACATGTTATGGTAAATCTCGCTATCATACCTGAATTTATAAAAGATGGTTGGACTGTCGATTATATTGGATCAAAAAACGGAATTGAAAAAGATTTAATAACAGCCATTGAAGGGGTAACTTATCATCCTATCTCAACAGGGAAGTTACGTCGCTATTTTTCTAAGGAGAATTTTAAAGACCCATTTAAAGTATTAAAAGGGACATTGCAAGCATATCGCATCATTGGAAAAAAGAAGCCAGCAGTTATTTTTTCTAAAGGTGGTTTTGTTTCCGTACCTGTATTAGTTGCAGCAAGAATGCGTGGGGTGCCAGCTGTTATCCATGAATCTGATTACACACCAGGGCTAGCGAACAAATTAGCCATCCCGTTTGCGAAGAAAGTGCTTGCCACATTCCCTGAAACAATGAAATACTTGCCCGAACAAAAGTCTGAATATATTGGCGCTGTTGTCAGGGAAGAATTATTTACCGGAAACAGAAAAAAAGGCTATGAATTAACTGGATTAAATGCAGAAAAAAATGTGCTGTTAATTATGGGCGGAAGTGCAGGTTCGAAAAAGATGAATCAAGCTATCCGGGAAGGGCTGGATGATGTACTAAAAGACTTCCAGGTTATTCATATTTGCGGTAAGGATAATTATGATGACAACTATGACCGTCCCGGGTATGTGCAATATGAGTATGTGAAGGATGAATTGAAAGATTTGCTTGCTATAACGGATCTGGTTTGCTCTAGGGCCGGCTCGAATGCTATTTTTGAATTTCTTGCATTACATAAACCAATGTTACTGATTCCTTTATCATTAACAGCAAGTCGCGGTGACCAAATTGTCAATGCAAAATCATTTGAAAAACAAGGCTATGCCCATGTGCTGGAAGAAGAACAATTGACAACAGAAACACTTCATCAAGCATTATTACAATTGAAAAAGGATAAAATCGACATAAAGGAAAAAATGAATCAATATCGGTCAAGTGAAGCTAAAGAGCAGGTCATTCAGTCAATTATTGATCAAGTGAGATAAAGCTTCTTATATAGACATAGAAATCGGGTCTGGAAAATAGGTTTAACTGATATGTTCCAAGGTTATTATACTTTATAGGGAGTATGGATAGTAGGGAGGAATGCTCAAATGAGTTTAACAACAACATTAACATTAAGTAATGAGACAGAAATTCCTGCAATTGGTTTAGGCGTTTATAAAGTAGAAGCAGGCGATGAAGTATATCAAGCGGTTAGGTCTGCAATTGAAATTGGCTACCGGCATATTGATACAGCCTCTTTATATGGGAATGAAGAGGGAGTGGGGAAAGCGATAAAAGACAGTGGAATCCCACGTGAAAAAATTTTTGTTACAACAAAAGTATGGAATGATGAACAAGGATTCGAAGAGACGAAAACAGCAATAAACCGAAGTTTAGATCGTCTTGGGATGGATTACGTTGATTTATATTTAATCCATTGGCCAGTACCAGGGAAATTCACGGATACATGGAAAGCATTAGAAGCGATCTATCAAGAAGGGAAAGCGAAAGCGATCGGTGTAAGCAACTTTTTGCCTCATCATTTAAAAGAATTATTCAAGGAAGCAAAAACAAAACCAATGGTTAACCAAATCGAATTACATCCACAGTTACAACAAGAGGAAACGAGAACGTTTTGTCAAGAACATGGAATTCTTGTAGAAGCATGGGCACCGCTAGGAAAGGCTAGCTATTTTGACCATCCCGTATTACAGGAACTGGCTAAAAAACATGAGAAAACACCGGCACAAATTATCGTAAGATGGCAATATCAAAGCGGTATTATTACTATTCCAAAGTCTATACATAAACATCGCCAAGAAGAAAATGTGAACATTTTTGATTTTGAATTATCAGACGAAGACATGGCTAAAATGGCTGGGATGAATGAGGAAAAGCGAATAGGGAAGCATCCTGATGAATTTGATTATGGGATGTAAAATATGAATAAACCAGGCAAATGCTAAAGTTAGCATTTGCCTGGTTTATTTTTTATCCAGATAGTAAATCTGCAAAATAAATCAGCGTAATGTAAGAGTTTATTTAATATCCTCATTTAACCTATTTCAGAAAAGAATAAGTTATTACCTTTTAATATGACTATCATCCTAAAAGAGTATAAATAAATAGACTCATAAAGTAGTTGTTAGATTAAAAAATAGCAAGTTTATTTGTAAAGATATTTCGCATTAATATTACAATTATATTTCAAACTTGTAAATTAAATTACAGATTAGTTATATTAACCTAATCTTGAAAATAGAACATTCGAATTACCTGAGGAAAATGTAAAATTATCTTTATATAGTTTTTAAACATATCTTTATATTTCGTCAGTAAATCATATAAATCGACAAAAAAAGATAGCTTTAAACAAATGAAAAGATAATAAATTATTTCGAATTCGTGATATAAACAACCATTTTAGGTATAATCTACCTTTTTTTACAATAGTGCTTATCATATCATTACAAATTTAGTAATATTATTACAGCAAACGCAAGTGGTTAAAATTAACAGTTCTATCATGGAAAACGAAGGTTAATAGAAAGAAAGAGGGATAAAAATCGGATGTTTGAATCGAAAAGAAGAGCACTTATATTTATCACGTTATCTTTTATTCTAGCAATACTAGCAGGGCTACTTTTTTACAACAATTTAAATGAACTTAACGCAGATTTGGGTGAGATGTCAGAGGTATTTGTAGTAGAACAGAATATCAATTCAAGGGAACGCATTTCAGCTGACCAAATAACAACAATAGAAATTCCCAATCGCTATGTTACAGATGCACATGTACTTTCAATGGAACAAATTGAAGGTCAAGTTTCAATTATCCCATTAAAAGAAGGAGACTTCATTACACAGAATATACTAAGGCCATTTACAGAACTTACGGATGAAGGAAACCGATTGGTTGAGTTATTAGAGGATAATAGTAAAGTTTTCTTTGATGATGAATTGCAGCATTTAGATCGTGTAGATATTGTAGTCTCGCAAAGTTTTAATGAAGAACCAGTTACCGAGATATTTATGTCCGATGTTCTTGTTCAAAAAGTTATTTCATCTGACAATGGAGAGGGAGTTGCTTTAGAAGTTTCCAGGCAACAGGCACCAGAATTAATTCATATGCAGCATTATGCGGACAATATACATATTCTGAAATCTACCAATGGCAAAAGTGAAATGGCAGAAGATGAAGGGAACACGAAGGAAGATATCGAAGAAGTAACAGAAGAAGTAACAAAAGAGACAGAAGTAACAGAAGAAGTAACAAAAGAGACAGAAGAAGAATCAAGTCAAAGCGATGGTGAGTAAGGCAGAGGAGGGTTCGAAAATGGAGCAAGTCAAAATGCTGTTGGTTTGTGATAATAAACAATTGAAAAATCAATTACTCGAAGAGCTACAACCAGTATATGGGCATTTGGAAACTATTACAAGCTCTGAGTTGCGTAAAGAGATTGATCGTATTTCTCCGCAAATTATCATAATGACGGATGGAGAGAAGGATGAATCCAGTCTTGAACTGATTGAGTATACACAAGATGAGATTGGCGATGCAGCTACACCGGTATTTATCTATTTATCTTATCAGGCAAATTTCCAATTATTACGTGATTTAATTCGACTGGGTGTTAATGATTTCTTTGTTTTCCCAGAGGAATTGACGAATTTTCTGGAACGGTTAGAGAAAATAGTGCTTACTGTTAAAGAACAGCAAAATCCTGAATTTCACCAATCACCATCAAGCCAGGCAATGAAGAAAGGAAAAGGAGAGATCATTTCATTTTATAGTGGGAAAGGCGGGGTTGGACGGACGCTGTTGTCCACACTTTTTGCCCAAACGATGAAATTAGAATCAACTGCTTCTGTTTTATTTATTGATTTGAATTTACAATACGGTGGTGCAGAAAAGTATTTGGGGGTGGAAAGTGCTCGGTCTATTGCGGATCTACTGCCGGTTATAGATGAACTGAATGAAAATCATATTCACAATGTTGTAATGAAAGAATCCTATTCAAAAATGGATTTATTATTAAGTCCCAGAGATGCAGAAGTTGCAGAGAAAATTACCGAAGAACATATCGTCCGATTACTTCGGACATGCAGAAGAGCTTATGATATGGTGGTGATCGATTTACCTATAAATATGGATCCGATTACTTTTAGTGCATTAGAAGAGTCTGAAGTGATCCATTATGTACTAAGTTTAGATACACCTGCAATAAGTAATTATAAGCAAGTTATTAACCTGCTTAAACGTCTGCAAATGGATACAGAAGGACGGATGAAAGTTATCGTAAACCGGATGGATAGGAGCAGCGAATTGACGACATCCGATGTGAAAGAATTTATCGTTGACCCCATTGTCGCAAAATTTAAGGAAGATCGAAAAGGGGTACAACCACTAATTAATAAGGGTGAACCATTAAGAAAAGAAACAAAAGAGAAAAAGTTACCAGCATTATCCAAGCAAGTTCGTAAATATGTTTTGGCACAGTTAAAGTAAGGGGAGAAGTGAAATGGGTTTATTTAGTAAAAAGCCGTCGCAAACAATGCCTGAAGAAACACCAACTTTTTCCGCTTATGATAATCCCTATGTCGAGGAATTAAGTGAACATTATAAAGCAAGATTACTTAATGAAACAAACCTTGATCGATTGACTAGTATGAAGCCAGGTGAGATGAGGCAAGCAATTGAACGTATTATCACTCAATTCATGAGCGAAGAGAAAGTAGTGATCGCTCATCGGGACAAAGAGCATTTACTGACTCGAATTATTGACGAATCTGTTGGTTTTGGTCCACTAGAGCCATTACTGAATGATGTAGAAATAACAGAGATCCTAATCAATGGACACGGGGAAGTCTATATTGAGAAAAAAGGACAATTAACACAAACAAATTTGAAATTTAGAGATGAGCGACATGTTAGACACATTATCGACCGAGTTGTTGCACCAATTGGACGACGAATTGATGAAAGTTCACCAATGGTTGATGCAAGGCTTCCAGACGGAAGTCGTGTTAATGCGGTCATTCCTCCGATAAGTTTAAATGGAACATTAGTATCGATTCGTAAATTTTCGAAAGATCCTTATACAATGGACAACCTTATCGAATTCAACTCGATGGATGAAGCAATGTCGTCCTACTTACAATCGATTGTTGCAGCAAAGATGAATGTGTTGATTTCCGGAGGTACTGGTAGTGGGAAAACCACTTTATTAAATGCTTTGTCACGTTCAATTCCACCAGGTGAGCGGGTTATTACCATCGAGGATTCGGCCGAGTTGAAGCTGGACAGGCCGAATGTTGTAGGATTAGAAGCACGCCCGCCAAATACAGAAGGAAAAGGTGCCATCACCATCCGTGACCTTGTTCGAAATGCTCTAAGGATGAGACCTGACCGGATTGTTGTCGGTGAGGTTCGTGGGTCAGAGGCATTTGATATGTTACAGGCAATGAATACAGGACATGAAGGATCTTTAACAACCGTTCACGCCAACACACCTCTAGATGCGGTTCGACGTCTGGAAGGGATGATTATGATGGCAGGCATGGAATTGCCAAGTTCGATTATCCGGGAATACATTGTTGGTGCATTGGATTATATTGTCCAAATTGAACGTTTGCAGGATGGTCAGCGGAAGACAATGTCGATATCTGAAGTGGTTGTTGATACTAAGACAAAAGGTGTGAAACTCCAGGAGATATTTAAGTACCAGCGGACTGGTTTAAGTATGGATGGAAAAGTACAAGGGTTCTTCACTCCGACAGGAATTATTCCAAAAAATCAATATCGTCTGCAAGTATTCGGCCAAGATGTTCCAGATTCATTATTTGAGGCAGGTGAAGGGGTGAATACAGATGACAGCATCAGTCTTATTTAGTATATCAACAATGTTCGGGATTTGGGGAATATTTAGTTATCTGGATTACAGGTTGAACAAGCAAAAATGGAAAGGGAAGACAAAAGTAGATTTTGAGCATACCCAAAACAGAAAAAGCTTTATTGTAATATGGGGAGAGCGTTTTGACCAAACAGATTATGGAAAAAAACTCGAATTAAGGCTTAGGCGAGTTAATATCATTCTAACGCCATCCGAATTTTGCAGTATGTTATTCGTTGGAGGATTAGGTTTAACCTTAGTTTTCAATATGCTGTTAAAATTTAATCTGTCTATGAGTTTTATATTTGCGATTATAGCTATTGTCGCCATTACTCAATTAATCTTCCTTATAAGAAGAAATAAATACCAGGAGAAATTGAACAACCAATTATCAGAAGTTTGTGTCACATTAGCCAATGCGACACGGTCCGGGATGACACTTAGCCAGGGATTTCAGTTAGTGGCAAGGGAATTAAGTGAACCTTCCAGAAGTGAGTTCAAACAGTTATCTAATGAGCTTAGCCTGGGTTTGGATTTTGAAGATGCTTTACTTAAGTTTCAGAAGAAAATCAAAGGCAGAGAGTATAAATTGTTTATCGTTACACTGCTAACACAAAAAAAAGCTGGTGGAAATCTTCATGAAACTCTTGAAGAAATGGCAAAGGTACTTGATGAACGAAAATTCTTAGAGCAGGAGATTAAAACCTTAACATCTGAGCAGAAATTTATATCATATATAATTCCTTCCATCCCAATTGTTTTGATACTAGCAATTAACATGATGATGGAAGAGTTTACTAAAGTATTATTTACAATACCAGGAATAATTATTTTAATTATCTTCGCTATAGGTACTGTATTTTCATTTATCCTTGTCCAAAAAGTAACCAAAATAAGGGTGTAATTATATGACTGATTTAATAATGATAATTGCCATTCTATCTATTCTTTTACTTGGGATTTCACTTAGTGCCTGGTATCGCTATCTTGGTCAGAAAGATGAAGTGAAGGCGAGATTGCAAGAAGCAAACTATGGTGGAAAAGAAGAACAAAAGAAACAGCCGATATTTCATAAAATCGTCGCCAAAATTCTAACACTTGCTGATGACTTCTCTGAAATCGGAGAGCGATTTAATTTCTTCAGTGAAACAGACGATGTCGCAAAATGGTTAATCCAAGCCAATCATCCATATAGTCTAACAGTAAAAAGATTTCAAGGTCTAAAAATAGTTTTAACATTAATAGGTTTCTTTTCAGGGATTATCGCATTTTTGATTGGATTTCCTTTCCGTCAATTTTTAATTGTGATTTTACCGTTTGTCGGTTTCTTCGGTCCAATTATTTGGATTAAAAATAAAGCAAAAAAACGCCAGGATGAGCTAAGCTATGCTTTACCGGATTTTCTGGACATGGTCAGTGTCACGTTAAAAGCAGGCGCGAGTCTGGATCAAGCATTCAAAGAAATTTCAAATTATTTTGAAGGTCCGATTCAAGAGGAATTTTCCCGCTTTAATCACCGCGCTAATTTAGGAATACCTAGGGAAGAATTATACTTGGAGCTTATCAATCGTACCGATGTTCCAGAGTTTCAGACAGTAATTAAATCATTGATTCGGGGAGCAGAGTTAGGGGTACCTGTTGCAACAACTTTTGAGATACAGTCAGCAGAGATTAGACAACTTAGAAAGGAAAAAGTAAAGGAGCTAGCCGCAAAGGCGTCACCAAAAGTCACCCTGGTAACAACGTTTGTTGTAATGCCAACAGCTTTTATTCTAATAGGTGGATTACTATTATTAAATATCATTTATGATATTTTAGATAGCGGTATAATCGAATCATTTAACTAATAAAAAAAAGACCATGAGCTGTCAAATGTATGGGCATCGCAGCACTGGTCTTTAGATAAAAACTATTTTAGGGAATAGATTTATCTTTTCTCATTATAATTTAAGGAGGTGGTTAGATTCAAGTAAATTGTCTGTCAGCTTTTAAGTTGTTGTAAATGTTGTTGTCTCTATATGTTTATGGTTTTAGGGAATAGTTAGAACTAAAAAATTTATCTATTATTTAGGAGGAAGTTTATTATGACAAAATTAGGTCAGCAATTGTATGTAAAAGGACAAACTGCAGTAAATCGTTTAAAGAAAGATGAAGAAGGTTCAACAGCTGTCGAATTTATGGGCATCGCAGCAGTAGCAGTAGTTATTATAATTGTAGCATTAAATTTCTTTAATAAAGGTGATGGGAAAGGTGGCGTTGAGGGAATATTTGAATTAATTATTGGTGGGGTAGAGAAACTATTTAAATTTGATTGGTAAATTTTATTTGATAGTAAACTGATTATAATGCAATGGTGAAAGGTAAACAACTTCACCATTGCATCATCATTTTAGTTCGAGAGGGTGTAGTCCTTATGAAGTCATTGAGGCATTTGTATAGTGTAAAGTTAATCATTTGTTTGGTTTTTATCTTTATGCTAATAGGATGTACAAATGAGGAAACAGAACAAGAGCCACAACAGCCAAAAGAGGATAAAAGAGGAGAAACAATCGAAGTAAATAATGAACCAGTCAATGAAACGGAAGAAACTCCAATAAAACAAGATGATGAACAACTGGGGGAAGAGTCGAGTGATCCTCTAGCAAATCTTCTGGAACGAGCACCAGAAGAGCCCACTAATCTAGAAGAAATCATTGCTTATCCTGTTGGTCCACTAGCTGGGAATGGACCGAGAAGAGGGATTGAACCGGTAATGGAGAAAGAGGAAATGGCAGACTATGTCATGGAAGTGTTACCGCCAATTAAGGAAGAACAACAAGATGAAGCCTATTTCGATCAATGGTGGCGTGCTTTTCGTTATTTATTTGCAGAAGATTACCCTGATCCCAGACAGATCATTGAGGAATTAAATTATACCCATTTTGGTAATGATGTGTTGGAAGATGAACGTTTTCGATTTAAAGATCAGATCAATGTATTGCTTGTCCTGGATGTGAGTGGAAGTATGGCGAATGAAGTCGATGGAAAATCGATGCTTCAAATGGCTAAAGATTCAATTTACAACTTTTCGTCCGACCTTCCGGATGAGGCGAATATCGGTGTCCGGGTTTATGGTCATGAAGGAGCAAGTACAGGACATTCGAAAGAAGAATCATGTCAAGCTACTGATTTAATCTATGACTTTCAATCAGCCAATGTGAATGATATTCAAGATGTGATTGATCCATTGGCACCAACAGGATGGACACCGATAGGCCTAAGTCTAGAACAGGCAAAGGAAGACTTTTCTGCATTTCCTGGAGAGAATAATACGAATTTAGTCTATGTAGTCAGTGATGGAGCAGAGACATGTGATGGAGACCCTGTAACTGCTGCCAAGGAGTTAGCGGATTCTGATATCGAATCGATAGTAAATGTGATTGGATTTAATGTAGGAATCGAAGGCCAAGCCCACTTACGGGAAATTGCCGAAGCGGGAGGTGGGATTTATACAAATGCAGGGAATGAAGAAGAACTAAAAGAAGCATTGGGAAGAGGTGAAGCATTAATTCAACAGTGGAAGGAATGGAAAGAGGGAGAGCGATCGAGTGCCTATGAACAAATGAGTGATCAGCGTTTACAAGCTACAGAAGATAGAAATGAATGGAGTTACATATTGCGAGATGAGTTCGCTAATCATCTAGCGGTTTTGAGGAAACTCCATCATGACGAAGATTATATAAATAGGGATGCCTTTGATTATATGTGGACAAAAATGCATGAAAAAAAAGATTTCTATGATGAAGTTAGAGAGACAGCATTTGAGCAATTAAAGAATGATATAAAAGAAAATTATGAATCGCATCTCGAGAAAATAAACAAAGAATACGAACAAATGTATGAGGAAGCGTCTTAGTTAAGGGTTTTCCCTTACCTACGATCGATTTCTTTATTTTGAAAACTGATTTCTGCTAATCAAGTAGTGTTTTTTTTGTTTAGTTCATTTATTGGTTGAATTGTATTAATCGAAAGAAAAAGGAGGAATCCCATTGAAACCAAAACAATACATCAAAGATGAAAAAGGCTCCATAAATATCGAATTTATGGGTCTGTTGCCATTTATTATCATTATATTTGTCGTATTTGTTCAAGTGCTCATATCAGGCTATTCTATTCTGCTTGCCCAGAAAGCTGTACATGAATCAGCTAAAGTGTACTCGATTACTGGTAGTGAAACAGAAGCAAGAGATGTAATGGATAAATTCACCTCCACAAGTCTACTAAGCTATTCTGACTTTCAAGTGAAAAATGAGGGTGATAATTATTTCACTGTTAATTTTACAGGAAAACACGGCATATTTGTTGGTCCAAGCTCTTGGCGAGATCTATTCGAGTTACCACACTATACATATAGCAGGATGATAGAATGAAAATGAAAAATATTTTAAAAGATGAAAAAGGCAGTGCGTCGATTATAACTTTAGGAATAGTCTGTTTCGGGGTTGTATTGATTTTCCTGTTTTTTAACTATGCTAAGATCTATATTGTTGCCGAACGTTCCAACACATCTGCAGAGCAGGCGAGTTTAGCCGCAACTTCTGTTGTATATGATGAAATGCTGGATTTAATCAATACTTTTCAATATGCCTGTGGAAATGTAGCAGGTGTAGACATTGCCTGCCCATTGAGAGAAAAATATGAATTATTGAAATCGTCTAATTCATCCTTATCAGAACATGAGGCGATTGATAAATTTCTATCAAACTCGGCAATTCTGACATTAAGAAAAGCTCATAGTGTCTATTTATTGGAATTTGAAGTCCGGCGGAGCTTAATTTCTGCAAAACCCGCAGTGAAAAATGCAGTACAACAAGTGGTAGACAAAAACAAAGGAAATAAAACTGACACGACGATTACTTATTTTAATAGTGATAATCGAATAGAAGTAGAGACTTCTGCTGAATACAAGAATATGGAATCTAGCTTTTTAGGAAGAATTACTGAAAATATTGAAAATACTGGGGTAGGACTTGAAATAAAATTTTTAGAAAGTTTAAGTTTTTTCCCTAGCGAAACCTTTTAATCTTTAATATACCGTTATCAGAGAGGAGGAAGCCAATTGAAGCTAAATCATAAAATCACATTGCTTTTTGTATCATTAATTGCCCTGTTATTACCGACTGCATGCTCCTCTAGTGATGTTCATGAGGTATTCGCTAAGGAAAAAGATCTGGTTGAAGAAATGCCAACAGATTTAGCGGGAATATTAGAATACCCTAAAGGTTCCTTAGCAGATCTTTCGTTCAAAGAAAATAAAGAGTCCATGTTAGAAACTGTTAAATCTATTTTACCACCAATTGATGAAGAAAAAGAGGAAGCGTATCTGGAAGATTGGTGGAATGTTTATTATTCCTTGGTCAAGGAAGCCTATCCAGATCCTGAAGGTATCTTCGTAGAACAGCAACTGGAACCTTTTACACATCCATTATTAAAAGAAAAAGAGGTTATTCCACTGAAAGAACAAGTGAATGTACTTATCGTGATGGATGTAAGTGGAAGTATGAAACAGGAAATTGATGGGAAGAGAATGATAGATATTGCGAGGGATTCTATTATTCAGTTTACGGAGGAATTACCGGAAGACGCGAATGTTGGTTTACGGGTTTATGGTCATGAAGGGGATAGCAGTAAGGATAAGGAGAAGAAATCTTGTGAGAGCTCTGAACTAGTCTATGAACTGCAGCCATTAGATGAAGAAGATTTTTATGATGAGATCGAACGATATGACCCTGCAGGATGGACCCCATTAGCCCTAAGTATTGAACAAGCTAAAGAAGATTTGGCACAGTTCCCTTCTGAGCAAAATTCTAACATCATTTATGTAGTAAGTGATGGAATGGATACATGTGGAGGAGATCCGGTAACTGTTGCAAAGTCACTTACTAACTCCGATATTAAACCAATCATTAATGTAATAGGTCTAAATGTTGATGAAGCTGGTCAAACGGAACTGCAAAAAATTGCAGAAGCAGGACGAGGAGAATATACACCAGCGGGAAATGAAGAAGAGTTACAAGAAGCATTTGAACGTGCAGAAGAAATGATTAATGAGTGGAAGATTTGGCAACAATTTGCGAGTAATAGAGCAGATGAACATAAAAAGGAACAAATAGAAGAGGCAGATGCTTTTTTAGAAAGTTGGCAGGAAGTGAACCAACGAGAAGGGAGTAGCGTCTTTTCGATCATTAACGATTTACGGAGTTCAGGCTATATAACAGATGCCGCACATCGCTACTTTGCTATTAAACGTACAGAAAGGGAACTATCTTATAACGAAATTGGAGAGAGTGCATACAAAGACATCGTGGAAGCTATTGAATCCAACTACAAGGATCAAATGAACTTAATTAATAAAGATATTGAGGAAAATTAACTAATATTGGAGGGATTTTCATTGAAATCCAGAGTTTCTACACTTTTTAAGTGGATTACTGGCGGTTTAGAAGCATTTTGGGGAATACCATTCGTTGGCGGGACGATTATATTAGGGTTAGCATGGACCCCTTTATTCGTGATGCTTGTACTGCATATTGTTACATTAGTTTTTTCTATTCAAGAAAAGAAAAATATACATGGAAGTATTATTGGAATTGTTACCTCTTGTTTAGGCTGGATCATTTTTTTAGGTATGATTATGCATATAATTAGCGCCATTGTGCTTTTGATAGATGCATACAAGGATCAGAAAGAAACAAAAGAAGTTGTGACAGAATTCTAGCTTATGCCATATAAACAATGAAGGTCCCTAGCGCGATAAACGGTGCCATAGGGATTTCTTTTATGTACATTTTATCAGGATATATTTTCTTTAATAAGAGAATAGGAACAGCAATCAGTGCTGTTAATAAATAACTATATAATAATATGTAAAAACCTGCATTGATACCAAATGCTAAACCAAGTAGTGCGAATAATTTAATATCCCCACCGCCTAGTGAATTGGAAAACATAGCAATAAGGAAACAAATACCCCCCACAAGCAGGAAACCTAGTATGTATGTAAGGATATTTTGAAGATGGAACACAAGATGATAAAGACCAAAATAGATCATACCAGGGAAAGTCAGCCAATTGTAAATTCGCCTGCTTTTCAAATCTGTAAAAGTAGAGATTACTAGAATAATAGCAATTGGGACAATAAAAAGAACAACATACATGTAAATACCTCCCATTTCATGAAATTATATCCAAAATTATATCATATCGTGAACACACTTCCTATAGTTAATTTTAAAACTAAGAAGTTTAAACAATATTACAAGGTTCAACAGCTGTCGAATTTATGGGCATCGCGGCAGTAGCAGTGGTAATTATTATGATAGCTATGAATTTCTTTGATGGTGGAAAAGGAAACGGCTTAGTAGACACATTACTAGAAGGTCTCGTAAGTGGAGTAACAGGCATATTCAAATTTAATTAATTTTTTTTTAACAATGGTTGAGAAATCATTCACCATTTTTACTTTTTCAAAGAATTTTTCAAGAAAGAGAGTAGATTAAATGATCCATAAAAGACTTGGAATTTATGCTATTACTGTTTTTTTATTTTCCATTTTTATAATGGCAGGTTGTTTCCAAAGAGGTCATGATACAGAACAAGTGAAAGAGAATAAAGAATCACAAGAAAATACTTTTGATAATGAGATAGAGGAAAACCAAAAGGAATTTGATAAAAATTTCGAGTTAGAAGAAGAAGAAGAAAATTCTTTCGAGGATATTTTTAATAAAGCACCAGAAGAACCTAAAGACTTGGAAGCAATTATTTCATATCCAGCCGGTCCACTATCTGGGAATGGGAAGTTAACAGGAAAAGATCCTATCATAAGTGATGAAGAGAAAGTTAACTATGTAAAAGATGTATTACCACCAATTAAGGAGAAAGATGACGTAGCCTACTTCGATCAATGGTGGCGTGCCTTTCGTTATTTATTTGCAGAGGAATATCCTGATCCAAGACAGATTATCGAAGAAATGAATTATACCCACTTTGGGAATGAGGCATTAGAAGATGAACGTTTTCATTTTAAAGATCAAATCAATGTATTGATTGTTCTTGATGTCAGTGGAAGTATGGCAAATGAAGTGGACGGTAAATCGATGCTTCAAATAGCAAAAGATTCTATCTTGAATTTTGCTTCCGATATTCCTGAGGATGCCAATGTTGGTGTTCGTATATATGGTCATGAAGGAGCCAGTACGGGATATACAAAAGAAGAATCATGCCAAGCTACTGATTTAATCTATGACTTTCAATCAGCCAATATAAGTGAGATTCAAGAGGTAATTGATCCATTGTCACCAACAGGCTGGACACCGATTGGCCTAAGTTTAGAACAGGCGAAAGAAGACTTTGCCAGGTTTTCTGGAGAGAGTAATACGAATTTAGTATATATTGTCAGTGATGGAGCGGAGACGTGTGAAGGAGACCCTGTAACAGTAGCAAAGGAGTTAGCGGAATCCGATATTCAATCAATAGTAAATGTGATTGGATTCAATGTAGGTATTGAAGGTCAAAACAATTTACGTGAAATAGCTGAAGCAGGCGGGGGGATTTATACTAATGCAGGCAATGAAGAAGAATTAAATGAAGCATTAGGCCAAGGAGAAGCATTGATTAAACAATGGAATGAGTGGAAACAGGGAGAAAAGGCTGATATTTATGAGCAGAGGAATGAACAACGAGTAAAAGCTATATATGAAAGAAATGAGTGGAGCTATATAATATCTGATGAATTTGATAATTTACGATCTGTAATTCATTTATTATCTGAAGAAGATTACATTAATAATGAGGCATATGATTACTTTTATGATAAGGTGTGGGAAAAGAGAGATTTATACATTGAAATTAAAGAAGCAGAGTATAAAGAGTTGCTAGACGAAGTGGAAGAGAAGTATGAAGAAACAATAAAAAAAATAAATCAAGAATATAACGAAAATGTTGATAGTTGAAGTATCAAAGATTAGCATTTATAGGTAATGTAATTATAAGTGTTTCCCGCATAGTTAAAAAGTCAGGGGAAACAAAAAAATATAAACAAAGGAGGAGTCCCATTGAAACCAAAACAATACATCCTTCCTATAGTTAATTTTAAAACTAAGAAGTTTAAACAATATTACAAGGTTCAACAGCTGTCGAATTTATGGGCATCGCAACAGCAGCAGTGGTTATTATCATGTTAGCATTTAACTTCTTTAGTGAAAGTGGCACTGGTGGAGGTATGATTACAACTCTATTGACTGATATAGTAACGGGAGTTAAAGTTTTATTTACTTTCAAATAATAAGTTAGGTACCATTGTGAAGTTAAGGTTACTTCACAATGGTAATTTTTAACAAATTTAGAGAGGATGGTAAAAGGCTTGGTATCTACAGATTGTTCTCGAAAACATATACTAATAGGGATGCTTATTGCTTTATTTATTATATTAACTGGATGTACAAATGATGACATAGAAACAGAACAACCTAATGAAGAGAATAGTAATAAAAAAAATGAGGAAACACGCGAAGTAATAACTGATCCTGAAAATAATAAAGAAATAGATATTGAACATGAAAGTGCTGGGGAAATGGGATCCGAAAGTAAAGATCCTTTAGAAGACCTTTTAGACCAGGCACCAGAAGAGCCCACTAATTTAGAAGAAATTATCGCTTATCCCGAAGGCCCATTAGCCGGAAATGGAGCTCTAACGGGAGAAGAACCTCTTATGGAAGAGACAGAAATGGCAGCCTATGTTAAAGATATATTGCCATCCATTGAAGAAGAGAAAGATGAAGCGTATTTAGACCAATGGTGGCGAGCATATCGTTATTTGTTTGCCGAAGAATACCCAGACCCCCGTTATATATTAAAAGAAATTAATTATAACCATTTTGGCAGTACCGCCTTAGAAGATGAGCGGTTTCATTTTAAAGACCAGATTAATGTCTTATTAATTTTAGATGTCAGTCAAAGCATGGCACATGAAGTCGATGGGAAAACGATGTTGGAAATTGCCAAGAATTCCATTTTAGATTTCGGCTCTGATTTACCAGAAGATGCAAATATAGGTGTACGTGTTTATGGTCATGAAGGATCCAGTACGGGAAAATCGCGAGAAGAGTCTTGCCAGGCATCTGATATCATTTATGGTTTTCAACCAGCAAGTACAAGTGACATAGAGCAAGTTATCGGTTCACTTTCTCCAACAGGTTGGACACCGATTGGATTTAGTTTAGAACAAGCGAAAAAGGATTTTGCTCCGTATCCAGGGGAAAACAACACGAATCTTATTTATATTGTAAGTGACGGAGCGGAAACTTGTGATGGAGATCCTGCAGTTGTAGCGAAAGATCTGGCGGAATCAGACATTCAGTCGATCATCAATGTAATTGGTTTTAATGTAGGATTAGAGGGACAAAACCAATTACGGGAGATCGCAGAAGCGGGTGGCGGAATGTATACCAATGCAGGAGATGAAGAAGAATTAAAAGAGGCATTGGGACAAGGAGATGCTTTAATCCAACGATGGAAGGATTGGAAGGAAGGCGAAAGATTTAATGTGCGAGAACAAAAAGATGAGCAAGCATTAGAAGCTATATGGGAAAGAAATCAATGGACCTACTTAATATCAGATGAACTCCATAGTCAAAATTCTGTCCTCCATGAACTATTCCAAGAGGATTATATTAATCGATCGGCATATGATTTTATGAAAGATAGACATTACGAGCAAAGAGATCTATATTCCGATGTTAAAGAAACGACCTATGAGGAGTTGCAAAATGAGATAGAAGATAAATATAAAGCTCAATTAGAAAAAATAAATGAAGCGTACGCTGAATTATATGAAGAGGAAGAATAAAAGTTTTAATTGGGTTGCTAGGAATTAAGATCCTATTGAAATAAAGAAGGGAAAGTCAGCCAATTGTAAATTCGCCTGCTTTTCAAATCTGTAAAAGTAGAGATTACTAAAATAATAGCAATTGGGACAATAAAAAGAACAACATACATGTAAATACCTCTCATTTCATAAAATTAAATCCAAAATAATATCGTATTGTGAACACACTTCCTATAGTTAATTTTAAAACTAAGAAGTTTAAACAATATTACAAGGTTCAACAGCTGTCGAATTTATGGGCATCACAGCAGTAGCAGTCGTAATCATTTTATTAGTTAGTAATTACATGGGTGATGGCGGAACAGGAGGCGGGTCTAATAGAAAATCTTCTGAAATCTGTTATTGATGGCGTAGGGGATTTATTTAAATTTAAATAATAATTAATGTCAGCAATGGTGAAGAACCAAGTCTCTTCACCATTGCTATTATACCTAAAATGGAAAAGGGTGTTTTGATCTATGACTTCTAAATTTTCAGCAACTTATTTAATTTTTGGTTTTCTGTTCGTAATGGTTTTATTAGTTGGTTGTACAAGTGAAGAGTCAGAGGATGAACCAGATATGGAAGAAAAACCTGTGGCACAGGAGACAATAAATGAAAATGCTGAAAACGAGCCAGAATTCAGTAACCAGGAAGAAAAACCAAAACAAGAATCAACCGATCCACTATTGAATTTATTAGATCGTGTGCCAGATATTCCTAGTAATATCGAAGAAATTATCGCATATCCTGTTGGGCCTTTGGCTGGCAATGGAGATATAACAGGTACGGAACCGATTATGGAAGAGGAGCAAAAAGTCTCCTACATAAAAGAGGTATTGCCTGCCATAGAAGAAGATAAAGAAGAAGCGTATTTAGATCAATGGTGGCGCGCTTTTCATTATCTTTTTGCAGAAGAATATCCCGATCCACAAAGTATCCTAAAGGAATTGAATTATACTCACTTTGGCAATGATGCTTTAGAAGATGAGCGCTTTCATTTTAAAGATCAGATCAATGTATTATTGGTTCTTGATGTTAGTGGAAGTATGGCGAATGAGATAGACGGCAAGTCAATGCTTCAGATGGCTAAAGATTCAATATATAATTTCACGTCTGGCCTTCCTGATGAAGCCAATATCGGGGTCCGGGTATATGGCCATGAAGGAGATGGTACGGAGCTTAAAAAAGAAGAGTCATGCCAAGCCACTGAGTTAATCTATGACTTTCAACAAGCCAATACAAGCGATATCCGAGATGTAATTGAGCCATTGAAACCGAAAGGGTGGACACCGATTGGTCGAAGTTTAGAACAGGCAACGGAAGATTTTTCTGCCTATCCTGGAGAAAATAACACGAACCTTGTCTATATCGTCAGTGACGGAATAGAGACGTGTGAGGGGGATCCTGTAACGGCGGCTAAGGAATTAGCGGATTCGAATATCCAATCAATTGTCAATGTGATCGGATTCAATGTCGGAATTGAAGGTCAATCCCACCTGCGAGAAATTGCAGAAGCGGGAGGCGGGATTTATACCAATGCAGGGAATGAAGACGAATTAAGAGAAGCATTGGGCAGAGGGGAAGCATTAATTCAACAATGGAAAGAATGGAAAAAAGGGGAAATAAGGAATGTTTCTGAGCAAATAAAAGAACAAGAGTCACAAGCCGTAAGAGATAAAGGGGAATGGATGGACTTAATGGCAGATGAATATTATAACCATAACTTTATTCTTCGTGCTTTACATTCAGAAGGATATATCAATAGGAAGGCTTATGAATATATGATGTCTAGATACTATGAAAGAAAAGATTTATATAAAGAAATTAGAGAAAATGAATTTGAAAATTTAGAGAAAGAAATAGAAAAAAACTATGTAAAACAACTAGAAAAAATTGAACAAGAATATGATGAATTCATGGAAGAGGAAGAATAAATGCACCCTTAAAGTCTTTTTTAGTTATTTCTAAATCTATTAAACGAAGGAGTTCATTAGATGTTAGTGAAAAAGAATCTCGTATCTGTCCTTTTCATTCTATTTCTTTTAGCTGCATGCCAAGCAGAGGAACCTTCCGAAAAATCGAATGAAGAAAACACAGATCATAATAGTGAGGAAAAAAAGGTAAGTCCAACCGATACAATCAGTGAAAAAGATGATAGCAACATAGCTGATGAAGAAGAACTGGTTGATCCATTAGCAAATCTGTTAGAACGCGCACCAGAAGAACCAGCAAATTTAGAAGAAATCATAGCCTATCCCGTCGGACCGCTAGCAGGGAACGGTAGAATTACTGGAAATGAACCAGTCATGGAAAAAGAAGAACTGGTGAACTACGTAATGGAGGTATTACCGGCAATTGAGGAAGAACAACAAGATGAGGCCTATTTTAATCAATGGTGGCGTGCCTTTCGTTATTTATTTGCAGAGGAATATCCTGATCCAAGACAGATTATCGAAGAAATGAATTATACCCACTTTGGGAATGAGGCATTAGAAGATGAACGTTTTCATTTTAAAGATCAAATCAATGTATTGATTGTTCTTGATGTTAGTGGAAGTATGGCAAATGAAGTGGACGGTAAATCGATGCTTCAAATAGCAAAAGATTCTATCTTGAATTTTGCTTCCGATATTCCTGAGGATGCCAATGTTGGTGTTCGTATATATGGTCATGAAGGGGCCAGTACGGGAAATACAAAAGAAGAGTCATGCCAAGCTACCGATTTAATCTATGACTTTCAATCAGCCAATACAAGCGAGATTCAAGAGGTAATTGATCCATTGTCACCAACAGGCTGGACACCGATTGGCTTAAGTTTAGAACAGGCGAAAGAAGACTTTGCCAAGTTTTCTGGAGAGAGTAATACGAATTTAGTATATATTGTCAGTGATGGAGCGGAGACGTGTGAAGGAGATCCTGTAACGGCGGCTAAGGAGTTAGCGGAATCCGATATTCAATCAATAGTAAATGTGATTGGATTCAATGTAGGTATTGAAGGTCAAAATAATTTAAGTGAAATAGCCGAAGCAGGAGGCGGGATTTACACCAATGCAGGGAATGAAGAAGATTTAAAAGAAGCTTTAGGTAAAGGTGAAGAGTTAATACAGCAATGGAGCGATTGGAAGACAGGAGAAAAGGTGAATGTCTACGAACAAAGAAAAGGTCAAGCATCTGAGGCTATTAAGGAAAGGTTAGACTGGGCATACTTGATTACCGATGAATTTACTAATGAAAGAAATGTCATTCATCAATTATTCATGGAAGACTATATTAACCGGTCAGCATATGAATATATGAAGGATAAATATTGGGAAAAAAGGGACCTTTATAGAGAAATTATGGATACCACTTATGAAGAATTAAGAAAGGATATAGAGGAAAACTATGAAAACCAATTAGAGAAAATTAATAATGAATATGAAGAATTAGTGGAAGAGATAGAATAATAATAACGGTACATTTACCTCAACAAGTCTTTTGTTCATGAGGGATTATACCAGGGAAAGTCAGCCAATTGTCAATTCACCTGCTTTTCAAATCTGTAAAGTAGAGATTACTATAATAATAGCAATTGGGACAATAAAAAGAACAACATACATGTAAATACCTCTCATTTCATAAAATTAAATCCAAAATAATATCGTATTGTGAACACACTTCCTATAGTTAATTTTAAAACTAAGAAGTTTAAACAATATTACAAGGTTCAACAGCTGTCGAATTTATGGGCATCGCAACAGCAGCAGTGGTTATTATTATGATAGCTATAAATTTCTTTGATGGTGGAAACGGCGAAGAGGGAGTAACCAATATATTTGATGCAATATTAGGTGGAGTATTAAAACTCTTTATGTTCGATTAATAGCAATAAGAATGGTGGAGAAAGTTTCTTATTATACATAGTTTAAACGGAGGAGGGTTTTATAATGTGTATCACACATTTAAAGAATTCGATGATTATGCTTTTCTTCTTCACGCTGGTTATAGTATTGCTTGGATGTACGGGGCAAGAAAGTGAGTCAAAACAAGAGAATGAAAGCAAAGTGGATACAGAAGAAGCTATAAACAATAATGAAGACGATGAGGAAGGGGAAGACAATAGAGATAAGGAGAATTTTAATGAAGAAGATAGCGACCCATTAAAGAATCTGATAGAACGTGCACCGGAAGAGCCTACAACTTTTGATGAAATCATTTCATATCCTGTAGGTCCATTAGCTGGGAATGGGGATATAACAGGTGAGGAACCTATTATGGAAATAGAAGAAAAAGCTGCATTCGTGAAAGAGGTGTTACCGTCGATTGAAGAGGAGGAAAATGAAGAATACATAGACCAATGGTGGCGTGCTTTTCGCTATATTTTCTCAGAAGAATATCCAGACCCTCGTCAAATATTAGAAGAAATAAACTTCACTCATTTTGGAAATGCAGAGTTAGAAGATGACCGGTTTCAATTTAAAGATCAAGTTAATGTTCTGTTGATATTAGATGTGAGTGGAAGTATGGCGAATGAAGTGAACGGCAAATCGATGCTAGAGATGGCAAAGGAATCGATTCTAAATTTTAGTTCTGATTTACCTGAGGAGGCAAATGTTGGTGTGCGTGTCTACGGCCATGAAGGTTCCAATAAAAGGGAAACGCAAGAGAAATCTTGTCAAGCAACAGAATTAATTTATGATTTTCAGCCATCAAATACCACTGATATTGAGGCCGTTTTAGAGCCGCTTGCTCCAACCGGATGGACACCAATCGGGTTAAGTTTAGAAAAAGCGAAAGAAGATTTTGAATTATTCCCTGGGGAGAATAACACTAATCTTGTCTATATAGTGAGTGACGGTGTCGAAACTTGTGAGGGTGATCCAGTGGCAGCAGCGCAAGAACTGGCAGAATCTGATATACAGTCGATCGTCAATGTGATTGGTTTTAATGTCGGAATTGAGGGACAGGCGCAACTGCGTGAAATCGCGGAAACTGGTGGAGGCATCTACACGAATGCAGGAGATGAAGAAGAACTAAAAGAAGCATTAGGACAAGGGGAAGCATTAATTAAAAGATGGAAAGATTGGAAAAATGGAGAAAGATTTAATGTATATGAACAAAGGGAGGAGCAAAAGTTAGCACTCTTAAAAGAGAGAAGCAGCTGGTATAATTTGATAGAAGATGAAGCTTCCAATCACCGTATGGTTCTGCGTCACCTATTTCATGAGGAAAATTATATAAGTCGCACAGCATACGATTATATGTATAGCAAGCAATGGGATAAAAGAGATTTTTATTTCGAGATAAGAGATACTGAAATTGAAGAGTTGAAGGAAGAAGTAGAAAAGAACTATGAAACACAACTAGAGAAGATAAATGAAGAATATGAAGAAACTGTTAATGATGACTGATAGAATGGAGTCCTATTCAATTAATAAATGCCCTTAGAGAATACTCTGTTGCTAACTTTCACCTTCTATGATTAATAGTGTCTAAGTATTTGAATATATGATGCCTACAAACTTTTTTAGAAGAGATTGATCTATTGATATTAGAAAACTGAAGTTGAAAGTTTAAAAGAAATTTAAAAACTATATCAAAGTGATTAATAACTATACTTATCAATTTATAAGGAATGCCTGTAAATAATATTGGGCGAACAAGCTTGTTTCTATAAGGTTCAAAAGTTCATTGCACAGATAACAAGGTATAAATTAAGCGAAGGGGGAGTATCGTTTGAAAGCAGCGGTACATGAAAAATGAGAAAGCTTCCATAAAGATTTATTTTATCGGTCTACTCCCGTTTATATCATAATAATAGTTGTGTTTTGTTAATGCCTATTACATTTTATTATAAAATACACCCCGAAAGTTATGGTGATATCTTTCGGGGTGTACTATTAATATCCTTTTTTAACTAAATCTAATTTACCTGTTGCTGGGTCGATAACAAGACCGTGAACAGGCACACCTTCAGGTAATAAAGGGTGATTTTCAATAACTTGTACAGATTTTTCTACTGATTTCGCAGGATCTTCAAAGCCGACTAACCATTTGTGTGCATCAACGTCAAGGCTGTCAATTTCTTTCTGGTTAATTCCTCTTTCTTTCATCAAATCAATAAAACCATCTGTGTCAAAATGATTCATGCCACAACGGTGATGAGCAATTACAAACACTTCATCAGCCTGCAGTGCATAGATAGCAACTAAAATACTTTTCATCGTACTATCATAAGGATCATTTAAAATTGCTCCAGCGTTCTTTACCATTTTCACGTCGCCATTTTTTAAATTTAAAGCCTTTGGCAATAATTCTACTAATCGTGTATCCATACATGTAAAGATAACGGCACGCTTATTGGGGTATTTATCCGTTTCGTATACTCGGTATTCGTTATTGTCCACAAATTGCTGATTAAATGTAAGTATTTCGTCTAATAACATATTTTCCCACTCCTTTGTTGTCATATACAATGATATAGATATCTATTAAGCAAAATTTTCTGCTCTATAATATAATAAAACAAGTTTCTGTTTCATTCAATTAAGTACTATTGGTTATGATATAATACCAATAGAGAAAGTCTGCATTAGTGAGGTGTGGCATGCGAAAATCAGAAGATGAGAAAGATCTTGATGTTATGGATAAAGACTTATATGAAGACATCGATCCAGAAGAAATGTACGAGCTTGTGCAGTATGAAAGGCAAAAGTTAAAAGAGAAGCAGCAAGAAGAGAAACAACAGAAAAAAACTATTCCAAAATGGATAGGGTGGACTATCGCTGCAGCCATGATTATCCAGGTACTTGCCATCTTGCCACAGACATTTTCTATTCCAGCTTTGGAGTTCATCAAAACATCTGCCAAATTAATGCAAGATGATACAGTAAAGGAATATCGAAAAGCTGTTGTAGTTATTGAAGGTGATGATAATAAAGGGACTGGATTTGTTATTTCTTCAGATGGATATATCCTGACGAATTATCATGTAATAGAAGATCAATTCCAAATCACTGTTGCCTTTCAGGAAGAGGGTCTGTACAGTGGAGAAGTGATAGAAGAATTTCCGGAAATTGACCTTGCATTGTTAAAAATAGATGAAGATGGTCTACCTTATTTAAATCTTGCTGCTGATGGGGATACCGATGCAAAAGAGGAAAATGTCCTCTTTATCGGTAATCCACTCCAGTTTAATGGAATTGCAAATCAAGGTGATTTGATTGGAGAAACAAAGTTAGACAGTTGGCATCAGCCTGTTTATATGTTAGATGCACCAGTTTACCGAGGGAACAGTGGTAGTCCAGTTATCAATCAACAAGGGGAAGTCCTTGCAGTTATATTTGCCACACAGAAAAATGATCAGCATGGTAAAGTGGGATTAGCTGTTCCCATTGAATATTTTCAGCAATATACAAAAAACTCTCCGACTGCTGATTAGCTGTTGGAGAGTTTTTTTATAGGACCTTGATAGTTTCCTGGATCCGCCAAATGCTGTTCCTGTCTGCTACCAATATAATCCAGTTCATTAAGTTTAGTAAAAATAGAAAATTTTATGTTTAAAAATCTTTGAAAAGGGTATTAACGAATAGTCTTTGTAAATAGAGACACAAAGCAATTTTAAACCCAATAATAGATATATTCTCCATTTATTAAGAATAGGTTATATAAAATTAAGAATATATATTCATCTTAGTCTATTTGAACTACAAATTGAAAATAAATCTTAATTATTTGTAAATAAACCATGGTAGATAGATAGACTTATTTCATATATTCTGTTTAAAGTACAAAAGATAACTGGTTAAAAAAATACATGAAATTTGATTGATACTGACAAAAATTATAAACGAATTTCGAATAATATAAGGACTGGTGGTGCAGAAAATGATGGAAAGCCAGTTAATGGATAGAGAATATACATTAGAAGAACAAATAGAGAGAATTCAGCGAGGTGACGAACAACTACAAAACGAAATAATTTTAGCTTACCAGCCGTTCATCGCAAAATGTGTATCAGAGGTTTGCAAGAGATACATAGAAAAGGAAAGTGACGAATTCAGTGTTGGATTGATTGCATTCCATGAAGCGATTAAAGGGTTTTCTAGAGAGAAAGGAGCGTCTTTCTTATCGTTCGCTCAGGTCATTATTAAGCGGAGGGTTATTGACTATATTCGAAAAGAACAACGTCAAAGTGTCTATTACTCATTAGATGATAATGAAAGTGATGAATTTGTAGAAAGTCCGTTAGAAGTGTCAGAAGCTAGGAAGATTTTTCAACTGGAAGAAGAATCATGGCACCGAAAACAGGAAATTATGGACCTCTCTCAAAAGCTGAGGGAGTATAATATTTCTTTTCAAGAGTTAACGGAAATCTCTCCCAAACACCGTGATGCAAGAGAATCAGCTGTTTATGCAGCAAAACAATTAGTTCAAGACCCGGAACTAAAAGAATATGTTGAGCAAAAGAAGAGAGTTCCGGTTAAAAAATTATTGAAGCAGGTACCAGTTAGTAAAAAAACTCTAGAAAGGAATCGAAAATATATTTTAACTATTTTTATTATCCTTACAGGTGATTACATGTATTTAAGAGAATACCTTGAGGGGGTAGATTTGTGAAAAAAGGAATAATTGTGGAACATAAACGAAGCTATACGATCGTCATGGATCGTCAAGGTATCTTCCATAAAGCTAAACCAGTCAAAGAAAGTGAAATTGGCACTGAAATATCCTTTGAAATAAAAGAAGGTGGATTGTCACCTTTTTTAGTGTTCCGTAAAAAAAAGAACATGAGAATGGCCGCAATGATACTGCTTTGTCTGTCTTTAGCATTTCCACTATATTTAATGACAAATAATCACCAGGCATATGCAATTGTTAGTTTAGATATCAATCCTAGTGTGAATATAGAAATTGATCAAAATTACCATATTATAGGTATTGAGCCAATGAATGATGATGCAAAAAAGCTGCTGGAAAATTTAGATCTGGAAAATAAAACACTAATAGAGGTTTCGGAAAAAATTATAGAACAATCACAGGTACAATTTGATTTGGAGAATAATGCTCCCATCCTAATGGCAGTAAGCTATTTAAAAGATGACAGTGACAATACGTTAGTTGTGCAGGAATTGGAAAACTACTTTACTGAAAAAGAATATCCTGTAGCGATATATGAAGTGTCAAAGGCGTTAAGAACACAAGCAGAAAAAGAAAATATATCACTAAATCAAATGATAGCACAAGAAATAGACGATGAGGAGACAATTGTTATCTCAGCAGATAATAGCACAGATGAAGTAGAGGAAAAGGAACAAGACCTTCCTGATTTAAATGAAGAGGAAAGAGAACTAATATATAATTTTTATTACGAACCTTCAGAAGAACAGGAACAATCTTCGGATGCAGACGACTCTACAACCCTTGAAAATCCTGATGAGCATAAAAATCCTAATATCGAAACAGCAGAAGAAACGGATATAAGTATGACAGAAATACAAGCCAAACCATCCTTGCCAGATCAGGCGAGTGATACTGCTAAGGAAAACAGAATCAAAAATTCTTCAAAAAATAACGCTGTGGGCAACGAACACGCTAACGAGAATGCTTCAAAAAACAAGGACAAGAATAAGGATGAAGCAAAAGAGTCTAACCATGCTGACAAGTTAAAAAATAACCAAAGGGGTAATGGAGTAAATAAATCTCTCGAACCTCCCGCTAACAATCACCCAAACAGAACGGACGATCATCATTAATATTTATCCAAATTTCATGTTGTTACTGTATATTGAAAAGAGAAAGGATGAACAACATGTCGAAAATTGAGCTAGCAAATTTTGAAAAGAAAATTATTGTCCGTAATATTACCTCTCATGACTTCGAACAAATATTTGCATTGCAAAAGGTTTGCTTTCCTAATATGGATCCATGGAAGAGGGAACATCTTGAAAGCCATTTACGATTATTTCCCGAAGGTCAATTTTGTGTGGAATATGATGGGGAGATAATTGGAACGTGTTCCTCTTTAGTGATTAACTTTGATGAATATGATGATAAACATACCTGGGATGATATAACGGATGGAGGTTATATAACGAATCACAACCCGGAAGGTTATAACCTGTATGGAATAGAGGTAATGGTAAACCCTGAATATAGAGGGATGAAAATTGGCAAACGTCTATATGAGGCTAGAAAAGATTTAGCTCGCAAAATGAACTTGAAAAGTATTATTATCGGCGGGCGAATTCCTAATTACCATAAGTATCAAAATCAAATGTCACCAAGAGAATATGTTGAAGAAGTTACCAATAAAAACATCTTCGATCCTGTTTTGACATTTCAAATCATGAATGGTTTTTCCGTGATGCGTATTAATCCTGGCTATTTGCCGGATGATAAAGCTTCTGCCCAATTTGCGACATTAATGGAATGGAATAATATTGATTACCGGCCAACAACAAAACGTCACTTCAAAACATCTTTCCCTGTCCGGATTACTGTCATTCAGTATATGATGAAACAAATTGAATCATTTGAAGAATTTGCGAAACAGGTAGAATATTATGTAGATGTTGCGTATGATTTCGAATCAGACTTCGCAGTTTTTCCAGAAATATTTACAACACAATTAATGTCATTTCTCGATGAAAAAGTTCCATCCAAAGCCATACGTAAACTGGCGGAATACACAGAGGATTATATTGAATTATTTACTGATCTTGCAGTAAGGTACAATGTCAATATTATTGGTGGATCGCATTTCGTGGAAGAAGATGATCATATCTACAATATTGCTTATTTATTCCGAAGAGATGGAACGATTGAGAAACAATATAAAATCCATGTCACACCAAATGAACGTAAATGGTGGGGAATACAGCCAGGTGATATGGTAAATATCTTTGATACGGATTGCGGGAAAATTGCCATTCAAATTTGTTATGATATTCAATTTCCTGAACTTACCCGTTATGCTGTTGACAAGGGTGCAAATATTATCTTTGTTCCTTTCTGTACGGATGACCGGCAGGGCTATTTAAGAGTAAGGTACTGTGCTCAAGCTCGTGCTGTGGAAAATCAGGTTTATACAGTAATTGCAGGCACAGTAGGTAACTTGACCCAGGTAGAGAATATGGATATTCAATATGCCCAGTCAGGAATTTTTACCCCATCTGATTTCGAATTCGCCCGTGATGGAATTATTGGTGAATGTAATCCGAATATTGAAACTGTTGTAGTCGGTGATGTTGACTTAGAAATATTAAGACGCCAACGTAAATCTGGAACGGTAAGACAATTGAGAGATCGTAGAAAAGACCTGTTTGAGATAAAATACAATGGGATCGATTAAATTATTGGAAAAAGCAAGTGGAGATGGAAACTCTACTTGCTTTTTTTTATATAGCTAAAAAGTTTAAAGAAGGTTGATAACAAGTTATTTTCAAATAGCGAGGAAAAAGCAGAATAAGCTGGTTATTGTGCTGTATTCACTAAAAACATAGGATTTCCATCAAGCTATCCGTAATGTGCAGTTGCAATCATAAAATTTTATACTTGTAACTCATGTAACAATGCATGATCAATATAATGTAATAGCTCTTCATGTGTATTCTGGAGCCATTCTTGTGAGATTGGATAATGGTAAGCATGAAGAAAATACTCGATTTTTTTAGCTAAAAGATCGTCATTTGTCCGTACCATTAACACTAACAAATCATCCCATTGTCCCCATAAAGTAAAGTACAAGGCTTTATCATAATCAATACTTCTCACCTTTATTTCCCCCTTTTAGGCTGTATTAAGTAGTGGAGGGGATTTCTTTACTTTACATTCCTATTGTGAGCGAATTTCAGGTTATTACACTAATTGTTTTGTGGGGAATTTGGCAAAAATTTAACCATCTTTTATAAGGATAAACCATCATGATTTTCTCATACTATGATTGCACCGCTTTAATTATGAAGGAGGGAATCCGATGAAGCTGAGAAACCCAGCTATCGTTTTAACATTAGCTACTGCCTTATCATTAGCTGCATGTGGTAATAATGAGTATGGTCAACAAGATCAGAGAAATGGAACCAATAATGTTCGTCCAATCGGATACAACCAAACATCCAATGATCCCAGGGATGATCGACAATATAACCGTATGAATGATATGGATCGAGACACCCGTTTGGGTCAAGATAATCAATATATGTTTGAGCGTGGTATGGATAATAATAATAATAACGCTCGAGGCACGGAAAATAATACCCGAGGTATGGGCAATAATAATACTGGAATGAATAACAACAATAATACTAACGGTATGGGGAATAACAACAATGGCGGGATGAACGATAATGCTCGTAATATGACCAATGAAGGTAATGGCAACAATACGACAATGAGAAATGATAATGAATATGAAGTGGCAGATAAAGCACAGAACCAAATTAAACAAGACATCCCTGAGTTAAACAATGTTTATGTAATCACAACGGCAAATAATGCTTATGTTGCTGCATCTTGGGACAAGAATGGTGAGACAACAACAAATGAGAATGAATTGAGCGATGATGTTAGAAAGCGAATCGTAAAATCAGTAAAATCAGTTGATAATGATATTGAGAACGTATATGTTTCAACAAACCCAGACTTCTTTGATTTAGTTAATCGTTATTCGGAGGATGTTGAATCAGGGGAACCAGTAGAAGGACTATTTAATCGAATGGGAAACATGATTGAAAGAGTATTTCCGAATAATGAATCATAGCAACAATCTGCCCCGCATTGTATTGCGGGGCTCTTTCTTGTGTAGAGAAAGTTGCCAAATATGTTATAATGAAACTTATTCTTGATCAACAGAAATAATGGAGGAGAGTGAGATTCATGACGAAAAAAATGAATGTAGAGAGTTTTAATTTAGACCATACAAAAGTAAAAGCACCATATATTCGTCTAGTAGGAGTAACAACAGGACAAAATGGTGATAAAGTATATAAATATGATATTCGTTTTT
This sequence comes from Gracilibacillus xinjiangensis, assembly GCF_042651765.1. NCBI lineage: Bacteria > Bacillati > Bacillota > Bacilli > Caryophanales > Bacillaceae > Gracilibacillus > Gracilibacillus xinjiangensis. Next base: position 952,796 of record NZ_JBHSDT010000004.1, read on the forward strand.
GTCAACCGAATAAGGACCATATGGAAATGGCTGGACTTCATTCCATTGAACACTTAATGGCCGAAAATATCCGTAACCATATTGATAATGTTTTGGATATCAGCCCAATGGGGTGCCAAACAGGATTCTATTTAGCCATTTTAAACAATGACAGCTTTAACGATGTAGCAGAAGCACTTGAAAAAACACTGAATGATGTATTAAACGCAACAGAAGTGCCAGCATGTAATGAAGTTCAATGTGGATGGGCAGCCAACCATAGTTTAGAAGGGGCAAAAGAAATTGCCAAGGAAATGTTAGCAGGGCAAGATAATTGGCATATCGTATTTGCAGACTAATTGTTCATTTCCTAGCCTATAAGTAAACATTCCATGTTTGCCTATAGGCTTTTTTTTAAAAAAAACTTGATTTAAACTCTTTATCGAAAACGAATCAAAAATAGTGAATATATCTAATGATCCATGTTAAACTATAAAATGGTTAGAAAAGGAAAGGATTGTGAACTTAACATGAATCGAGTAATCCAATATTTGAGTGAGAATAAACAAGAGAACCACGAACAATTAGTGAAATTTCTAAAAATCCCCAGTGTTAGCACTGATTCTACATATAAAAATGATGTTAAGAAAGCGGCTGATTTTGTTGCTGATTATTTAAAAGATGCAGGATTTAAACAAGTAGAAGTGCAAGAAACAAACGGGCATCCAATCGTTTTTGCTGAATGGTTAGAGGCTGGTGATCAGGCACCTACTGTTTTATTTTACGGTCATTATGATGTACAGCCAGCAGAGCCTTTAAACGAATGGAAAAGCGAGCCATTCGATCCTGAAATCAGGGGAAACAGAATTTATGCTCGTGGTGCCAGTGATGATAAAGGACAAGTATTCATGCATTTGGCAGTATTGAAAGCATTCTTACAAACAACCGGAAAATTGCCAGTGAACGTAAAGGTATGCATTGAAGGGGAAGAAGAAATTGGCAGTGCAAATCTTTATAAAATATTACGAGAGCAGAAAGAAAAGTATCAAGCTGATTTTGCTGTAATATCGGATTCAGGCATGGTTGCAAATGATCAGCCGACAATATTATACGGGTTGAAAGGGTTTACCGGATTGGAATTTACTGTTAAAGGTCCAGATAATGATCTCCATTCAGGAATGTACGGTGGTGCGATCCGTAACCCTGCAATGGCAATGGCGCATATACTAACCTCGATGAAAAACGAAGAAGAAGTCGTATTAGTTAAAGGTTTCTATGACGGAGTAGAGGACTTGACGGATGAGGAGAGGGATCTTATTGAGCATGCACCAAGTGAGGACTTCGCTGCATCAACTGGTGCAAAAGAAACAGTATCGGAAAAAGGATATACAGCAAAAGAACATACAATGGCACGACCAACACTTGAAGTAAATGGTCTATATAGCGGGTATCAGGGAGAAGGAACCAAAACAATCATTCCAGCAACAGCTACTACAAAATTAACGTGTCGTTTAGTCCCAGGGCAAGACCCAACAACTGTTCAAGACTTATTAGTGGAACATATTGAACGAAATACGCCAAAAGGTGTGACTGTAACGATTAAGAAGGAATCCCTATCTGCCAAAGCATATCGGGTGGATCCAAGCCATCCATTAATCCAAAAAGCTGCTGAAAGTTTCCAGGAAACTTTTGATAAAGAGGTTGTTTATGTACGTATGGGTGGTTCTATTCCTGTTGTAGAATGGTTAGATGATATATATAAAATTCCAGTTGTATTACTGGGTTTTGGAACACCAGACGATCGGCTGCATTCACCAAACGAAAGCTTCCCTCTTGAACATTTTGAGAAAGGGATGCAAACTATTGCAAATTACTATAATAAGGTCGGTAAATTAGGCTAAATCTTTGCAAGCATATGTTACGTATTGGAACAACCCATCCTTATTTGTGGAGGAAAAATCATGTTATTATTACTCATTATTATTAGTTTAGCGTTAGCAGCTTTAATTATTCAAATAGTTTATGTAAGGTATGTTCCAATCAGAGGGATACCTTGCATGGAGCTTATAAAGAGTGATGACAGTGATAGAATCACATTAGATATCCGTGATTATCAGCAATCTTTCACTGATGAAATTGACCATGCCATTGTTATTCCGGTTTCTTATTTGCGTAGATATTATCATGAAATACCAGTAAAAAGGATTCATATCGTTGCATCTGATCATTTAGAAAAAAATATTGCTATACGTTTTTTGAAAAATAAAGGTTTTGAAGTGATTGGTTATACACTGACTGATTGTAAGTGTAAGAAGAAAATAGGCCATTTCGCTTAATTTATTGAGAAGACTTTACTAAACGCAAGTTTAGAAGGTCTTTTTTTTTAGTTATATTATGGTATATTAGTAAAAAGGAACTATTTTTTTACTTTGTTCACAAAATTAGGAGGGTTCATGCAGGTGAGAATGTTATTTACTAAGGATAAAGAGCGAAAAAGTGCAGAAGAAGAGTCTATTGATCTTAGTGCTGTCATGATCGATGTGGATGCAGGAGGTTCTTTTGAAAAACAAATAAAAATGGTCAATTTAACGAAAGAAGACTTGGTGTCCCTAAAGAAAATTAAGCCATATATCAAGGAGAATATTGAACAAATTGTTGGTCAGTTTTATAATAATCTTGAACATGAAAATAGTTTAATGAATATTATTCAACATAATAGTTCTGTAGCGAGGTTAAAACAAACATTAACAAGCCACATACAAGAAATGTTTGATGGCCAGATTGACCAGCAGTTTTATGATAAAAGGGTTAAAATTGCTCATATTCACTTTAACATTGGATTAGAACCGAAATGGTATATGTGTGCATTTCAAGACTTACTTAATTCTATAATGACCATTTTAGATGAAGCTATTGATGGCAAGAAAGAGTTTTTTCAAGCAATCTCTGCAACTTCCAAAATACTAAACTTAGAACAACAACTAGTTTTAGATGCATATCAGCATGAAGTCAATCATGCCCATGAAAAGCAAGAGCGTTTAAAAACGGAGTTACATGATAAAATTCAATTAACCTCGGGCGAATTAGCAGCAATTATTCAGCAATCAGCCAATTCTACCCAATCACTTGTCACACAATTGGACACCATCTTAAAGTATGCACGGAACGGAACAATGACATCAGAGGCAGTCGAAAAGTCTTCATTAGACAGAAAAAGTGATCTGCAGCAACAAGAAGAACAGATGCTTCAAATGGATGAGAAAATGAAAGGGATAAAAGAAGAGAGCCGCAGTTTAACGGAAATCTCCAAACAGATCGAATCAATTGTCAGTATGGTTACAAATATTGCAGAACAAACAAATTTACTAGCATTAAATGCCGCTATTGAAGCAGCAAGAGCTGGGGAAGAAGGCAAAGGGTTCGCGGTAGTTGCAGATGAAGTCCGAAAACTTGCCGAGCAAACGAAGAATTCTGTAAGTAATGTTACAGGATTAATTGATAAAACGAATGCCCAGGTAGATAAAGTTACATCATATGTTGATGATGTTCAACAATCTGTAACGGCAAGTACGCACCAGATGACTAAAATCCATCATTTTTTTGAGGAACTTGTTAGTCAAATGAACGATTCCAAAGGGCACAATACAAAAGTAGAGACAGAGATTAATGTCTTTTTTAACAGTTTAGAACAGGTAAATCAATCGATTCAACGAATATCAACAGTAATGGAAGACTTAGTCGAAATGACAAATAAATAGAATCATTGGGGCATCTGGAGAATCAGATGTCCTTTTTTTCGTAATTTCTCATATACTATACCAATCCGTATGGTGGGGGTGTAGAATCATTGCGAAATGATGAAAGAGAGAAATTAGAAAATGCGATTAAGGAGATTACCGAAATTGCTGAAGGATTTGGACTAGATTTTTATCCAATGAGATATGAAATTTGTCCGCCAGAGATTATCTATACTTTCGGTGCTTATGGGATGCCAACAAGGTTCTCCCATTGGAGTTTTGGTAAGCAATTTCATCGGATGAAATTACAGTATGATTTAGGATTAAGTAAGATTTATGAACTCGTTATTAATTCTAATCCGTGTTATGCATTTTTACTTAATTCTAATTCCCTCATCCAAAATAAATTAATTGTTGCCCATGTACTCGCACATTGCGACTTTTTCAAAAATAATGTCCGTTTTCAAAACACGAAAAGAGACATGGTTGAAAGTATGTCAGCAACAGCCGAGCGGATAGCAAGTTATGAAAAGAAATATGGCATAAAGGAAGTAGAAGAATTTCTTGATGCAGTACTTGCGATTCAAGAGCATATTGATCCGACATTACTGAAATATGAGGTTGACTGGCAGGAAGATGAGGAAGTAAAACCACCGAAACGAACGGAGTTTGATGATTTATGGGAGTTGGATAACAAGGAAATTAATAATGTGAAAAAAGTAAAACGAAAAAAACCATTTCCTCCAGAACCTGAGAAAGATATCTTATCATTTATTGAAGAACATGGAAAAGAATTAGAGGATTGGCAACGGGATATTTTAACAATGATGCGTGAAGAGATGCTCTATTTTTGGCCGCAATTGGAAACAAAAATTATGAACGAAGGTTGGGCAACTTATTGGCATCAACGAATTATTCGGGAACTTGACTTAACAAGTGATGAAATGATTGAGTTTGCATCACTTAATGCAGGGGTCGTCCAGCCTGCCAAAACCCATATTAATCCATACTATTTAGGTGTGAAAATGTTCGAAGATATCGAAGAGCGCTATGACAACCCAACTGAAGAAATGAAGCAACTTGGTGTGAAGAAAGGGACGGGGCGTGAGAAAATTTTTGAGGTAAGAGAATTAGAATCTGATATTTCATTTATGAGAAATTATTTAACAAAAAACTTAGTGGACCGTGAAGATTTATATATCTTTCAGAAGAAAGGCAATCAATATGAGATTGTTGATAAGAATTGGGAAAAAGTAAGAGATCAATTAATTTCCAGTCGCTTAAATGGCGGGTTCCCGTATTTAACTGTTGAGAATGGTGACTATTTACGGAATGGTGAATTATATATCCGGCACCATTATGAGGGAGTAGAGCTTGATATGAAATATTTAGAGAAAACTGCTCCATATATTTACCATTTATGGGGACGTGATGTTCATATAGAAACAGTGATGGATGGTAAACCTTGTTTATTCTCATCTAATGGTACAAAAGTGGTAAAAAAATATTTATAAAGCAGCAGGATATTTTAAGGAAAGATCGAAATAAGTAACGAGCAGTCAATTTGTTCGTTACTTATTTTAGTTCTTGTTAAAAATTAAGTATGGTGCTTTATAGTCCTAAATAAGAGGGGTGAGCATATGGAGAAGGTAACATTAGATCAATTTACCGTTGCAGGTATGATTATTAAAAGTGATTGGAAAGGACTTCATTATGAGATGCCCAAAAAATGGACGCTTTTTCGAGAAAAACTCTCTCAAATTATAAATCGAAAATCAGATAAAATGATGGATATAAGTATGCACTATGAAGATGGTATATATACACAATGTATTTGCGTGGAAGTGGATGATAGCTTTAAAGCTTCAGAACTTGAAATAATAACTATTCCTTCACAGAGTTATTTACACTATCTCCATCAAGGTGAAGTAACAGAAATCGCACATTCATTTGGTAAGATGATAGAATACGCGAAAATGAAACAAATTCCGATTGATCACATGAAAGTAGATATAGGTTATACATATGGTGGGAATGAGAAAGTACATGACCTGTATATAAAAGTTGTAGAGTAATTGTGTCATTGCCTATTTTTATTATGGACAAATTACCCAAATAGGCAACCATCATATAGTGGTATGGATAGGAGGTTGTTAAATTGGAACATATTTATCCATCCAACACGGAGTATTATGATTATTACGGGAATATGTATGATGAGCGTCAACTGCCGTTTTTTCCATTTTTCCCGGGGGGAGGATTTCCGCCGGCACAGGGCCCGGGCCAGGGACAGCAAGGCTTCCCGCCGTTTGGACCACCACAAGGCCAGCAAGGTGGTGCACCAGTAGGCCCGCCGCCTCAACAAATCCCGCAACAATTTCAGGCACAAGGTCCACAAGTAATGGCTGTTGACCCGGGATCTATTCGGGGCTGCTTGTATCGTTATACGTATATATGGCTGAGTCGTTATCAGTCATTCTGGTTCTATCCAACATATGTAGGCAGAAGATCCGTTGCCGGATACCGCTGGACAGGGTTTAACTGGATATACTTCGGAATTGATCTAGATCGAATTCAATCATTTGCATGTGTGTAAAAATAAGACAAAGGGATAGTTACTATTCCTTTGTCTTAATGGTTTTGGACATGTAGGTGGAAACTTTGTTAGGTCAGTTGGACATTCCTTTTGTAAATTTTAATTTCTGCTAATTTATTCCGGAGATCTTTAATGATGACTGGCATGGTCAATAGATTGCTGCAGAATTTTCATCACGTGTTCGTCATCTTGGGAGTAATAGATAGTTTTACCATCACGTCGATATTTTACCAGGCGGAGATTTTTTAAAAATCGCAATTGATGAGAGACATTCGATTGATTCAAATCCAATATCTCGGAAATATTGGAAACACTTAATTCTCGATCGAACAAAAGATGAAGAATACGGATCCGCGTTGGGTCAGCCAGTGCTTTAAATGTTTGGGATACTAGAAATAAGGTTTCCTGATCAAGTGCTTCATAATTTTTCTCTTCCATAACTTCCCTCCTAATTACAGCAATCCTCATGGTTTTTGATATCAGCATGGAGACCTTCCACTTGGATTGTTGTATGATGGATCGAAAACTCATCATGCAATACCTTTGCAGCCTGTTTTAAAATAAAATCCCTGTCGATGTTTTCCTCAACTACCATGTGACAGCTGAATGCTGGGAAATTAGAAGTAATTGTCCATGCGTGCAAATCATGGATACTAATGACACCATCTAACTGCACTAATCTATTTTCCATTGCCTCAAAAGATAAATTAGCAGGAGTACCTTCCATTAGAATATGAATGGAATCTTTTGTAACACGGTAGCCGCTAATTAATATGAGAAGAGCCACAATAATACTTGCGACAGGATCTGCAATATTCCATTCAAATAACAGGATGAGAATACCTGCGCCAATAGCACCAACAGATCCGAGCAAATCACCAAAAACATGAAGTAAGGCACTCCGCATATTTAAGTTGCCTTCTGTATCTCCACTATACATTAATATTAGTGCAACGATTATGTTTACAACAAAGCCTACAACAGCTATCCACAGCATTGTTCCACTAACCTCAGGTGGTTCCAGGAAACGGTGATATGCTTCCCAGAAAATATAAAGTGAAATTGCAATAAGTGTGACACCATTAATAAATGCCGCTAAAATTTCGAACCGTTTATAACCAAAGGTTTTTTGTCCGTTTGCTGTTCTTTCGCTAAGTTTAAATGCAAAAAGACTTAGACCGAGTGCAAACGCATCGTTAAACATGTGACCTGCATCGGATAAAAGGGCAAGACTGTTTGTCAAAAAGCCTCCGATCATCTCAACAATCATGAATGTGAAAATAAATAAGAAACTAATAAAAAGTGCCTTCTTGTTGTTTGTATGATGATGGTGTCCGTTACCATGATCATGTGAATGCCCCATCGGAATCCCTCCATATAAATCATATATGAACATATATTCATATTATAATGTTTAGCTGAAATATGTGCAAGTAATTCCTAAATTAATCAAAAAAAGCAATCAGTACACTGATCGCTCCAAACCTTCTTTAGAAGTTAATTACATAAACCATAATCGCTAGTATAATGATAACAATCGCAACAAACATTAGGGCATATGTTTTTGATGTGTTAGCTACCTGTATTTCACTCCAATTTACTGGCTGAATGCCACTTGTCCAAAACACAATAATTGCAGAAAGTAATATTGCATTGATATTAACAAGTAGCAGCAGAAGTGGTGTAATTGCTTCATGAAACTCCATGGCTCCGATCATCATCCCGAAAACAACTGCAGGAGGCAATAAGGCAACCGATACCATTACACCAACCAATGTTTCGGAAACACGCTTCGCAAAAGACATAGCTCCAGCAGTTCCTGCCGCAATTGCTACAACAATATCCATTAATTCAATATTCGTTCTTGCTAAGAATTCATGGCTGTTAATTGGTAAAGGGAAGAGTAAGCCGAAGATCATAGCAATACCAATAGGAATAATAAGACCAGATATACAAGTAAGCACAGACCGTTTCATTAATTTATAATCACCTAGAATAGCAGAAAATGATAAAGCAGTAAAAGGGCCGATTAATGGTGCGATTACCATTGCGCCAATAACTATGGCAGCACTATCCTTTACTATCCCTGCCGTAGCAACAATGGCGGAAAGGATTAATAACCAAATGAAAGTTGGGCTGGTTCGGCTGGATGACTGGACGACATTATATAATTCATGCCTGCTTGCTCTAGTGATTTCTTTTTGCTTTTCTTCTTCTGTTTTCTTATCGTCTGCTTCCCCCGTAGTAAGCCGAGGTAAATAGGTTGAGATATTATAAAGTATTGCCCTGATTTCTTGTGTTTTCTCATCATTAACTTCTAGAAAATCGAGAATCTCCTCTGTGTTTCTTTTATCAATTATTATTTTTACAAGTTGTTCATTATCTGATATCTTGGAATGCCATTTAGCAAGAATGTTATATTCTTCGATTTCTGCCTGAAAAGCAGTAAATCTTTCAACAGGAATATATACTTCGATGAGTTGAAGTTCCATGTGTCTGTTCCTTTCTATGGTGTCAGGTGAAACATTTAATGTTCATAAATCATTTTCTTTGTCATTCCACCGTCGATGGTTAGATTCTCGCCATTTATAAAATCGTTTTTCGGATCCGTAAGGAATAAACATGCATTTGCAATATCGTCTGGTTTCCCAACTCTTTTAGATGGATGCTGAGCATGGTCAATGGAACGCAATTGCTCATAATTCTGTGTCTCTATCCAACCAGGACTTATCGAGTTACTTGTTATCCCGTCATTTTGCAATGTCATTGCAAGTGCGTGTGTCAGGGCGTAGATTCCACCTTTACTTGCTGCATAACTTTCCGTATTTGGTTCTGACATAAACGCTCGTGTTGATGTAATATGGACAAGACTTCCACCATTTTCATTGTTCCGCATCCTCTTGGCAGCAGCCTGGGAACATAAAAAAGTTGATCTCAGGTTTGTGTTTATTACATGATCCCATTCCTCGGCAGTTAAATCGTAGAAAGAAGAAAATTTAGATATTCCCGCATTATTAATTAAAATATCAATATGAGTGAATAATTGATCTATTTCTGCGAATAACTGATTAATTTCCTCTGGTACACTTACATCTGTCTTCATATAATATAGTTGATCATGGGATAGGTTTGGCTGTGCTTTGTCTGCAATGACAACAAAGGCACCTTCTGTTAGATATGCCTTTGCTATGGCATGTCCAATCCCATTTGATCCGCCAGTCACTACGACTACTTTATTATGAAATTTCATGGGAAGATTCCTCCTTATTTAGGGAAAGTAAGTTTAACTGTAGTTCCTTTATTTAGCTCACTATCAAATTCAATACTCCCCTCGTGCAGTTCAACAAGATTTTTGACAATAGACAAACCTAGTCCTGTCCCGCCATTTGCCCGAGATCTAGATTTGTCCACACGATAAAAGCGTTCGAACAAATAAGGGATGTCTTCTTTCTTTATCCCGATTCCCGTATCTTGAACAAATACTTCCACAGTTTTATTATTTTCTACAACTTGGACACTTATGTCTCCTTTTTCAGTGTAACGCACCGCGTTTTCCACTAAATTTGTCAGGATTTGTTCCATCCTGCTTTTATCTGCCTTTATATAAGTAGGTTGAGATGGCGTGATTGCACGCAAATGTAATCCTTTTTGAGTTGCTCTGAAATGAGATCTTCTCACCATTTCTTCAGCCAAAACATTCATATCCAATGTTTCTTTATTTAAATCAATTTTACCTTCTTCAATTTTAGAAAGATCCATTAGATCATCCATTAAATTACTAATATGGTCAGCCTCATTCTCTATAATTTCCAAAAATTCATCTTTTTCTTCATCTGATTGGTACATTTCATGTCTGACGGCATTGGCATAGCCTTTAACATAGGTCAAAGGTGTTTTAAGTTCATGGGTAATATTAGAGAAAAATTCATTGCGGTTGGTTTGGTACCTTTCTAATGTTTGTGATAAGTGATTAATGGCGGTTGCTAATGAGCCAATTTCATCATTTGCATTATAATTTACTCTTAATGAGAAATCTTTTTTCTCAGCGATTTGTTTAGCGGCCTTTTCCATTGCAATTAATGGTGCACCAAGCTTTTTAGATATAAAGATTGTAAACCCTATTGCAAGAATAACTGCGCCAAGACTTGCTAATATAACTAATATCACAATGTTATGGATCGAATGACTGATTAATCCGAAGGAAGAGAACAGGACAACACTTGCTTTTTCCCCTTCGTCATCTGAAATAGGTTGGGCTACTTTTAAGTAAGTAACCCCATTGTTCGTATATTCCTCAATGACAGATTTTCCATCAGCTAATTGCTGTTTCTGGTTATTTGTTAAAATTTGATCAGTTATCCCTTCATGCCAATTTGTTTCTAATATGATCTCACCATCTTGATTAATGATGACAGCACTTGTATTAGTCATATCTGTCAAATGATCAAGTAATTGCAAGTTTTCAGGGTCCTCCAGGTGGTGCACTTGTGTTGCGTACTTTTCAGATAATGTAACTAGTTGGGATTCCGTCTGGTTAATTGAGTAGTTTAATAATAATTGCAGAATGATATATCCTAAAGGGATTAAAATAATTAATTGTAAAAAAAGTATGGTTGCACCCAATTTAAAAATGACACTATTTAACTTCATTGGCATCCTCCATTGTAAATTTATAGCCTACGCCCCAAATTGTTTCAATTGGCTGATGTTTAATTCCTGCTTTTTTCAGCTTGTCACGAACGTATCGTACATGGGAATCCACTGTCCTGATATCAACAACTTCATCAATCCCCCAAATATTGTCTAACAAATGATCCCTTGTAAACACACGGTTTGGATTTGATGCAAATAAATAAAGTAAGTCAAACTCTTTTGGACTGTATTTTATTTCCTTTCCATTGGCTATTACTGTTCTGGATTCTGAATCAATGAACCAATCTGTAAAACTTATCTTATGCGGAGAATCTGGTTCCCTGACAGTTTTTGCAAAATGTCTTAACTGCACACGAATTCTTGCAATTAATTCTTCTGGCTCAAAGGGCTTTACTATATAGTCATCAGCTCCTATTGATAAACCTTCAACTTTATCTGATGTATTATTCAAAGCTGTTAGAAGGATAATGGGAGTGTTTGGTTTGATTTGTTTCATTTGTTTACAAGTTTCTATCCCATCTAACTCTGGCATCATAACATCTAACAAAACAATATCGATAGACTCTTCTTTCACTAATTCCATTGCTTCCTTCCCATTATCAGCTTCCATCATATAAAAGTCATTTCTAAGATAAAGCTTGAGCATTGTCCGCATTTGTGCTTCATCATCGACAATTAAAACAGTTTTTTTCGTCATTATATCACTCTCGTTTATCAATTTTTTTCCTAATTCAAATAGTATAGAAAATCTGTTAATTAGTAAAGGATAGCTGTTTGTCAATCATTCCGAATCATAAGGAAGGCTATTTTTGAACTTTTTATGACGTTAACGATTTCATCATAATTTCATCATATTTACATGTGAAAATAGAGATTGATGTTAATAGGTGGTTTATTTTTTATACGGAAGGGTATTTGTTATTGCTATCGAATTAATAACAGTAGAAATATCAGCTTAAGGGAATTTAAGGCTTGAAAAAAGCTTGGTGACAAGCCAAGTATATCTAATAGAAATTGTTGGAGAGGGGTACATGCTATGAAGGCAATAAAAAAAGGTATCTTATTACTTACTTTATTAGCCATTCCACTATTTTTAGCTGGATGTGAATCTAAGCTGATTGTATTCGATCCTAAGGGGCCGATTGCAAGAAGTTTAACAGATTTAATCGTTTATTCGATTATTTTTATGCTAGTAATCGTCGTTGTTGTGTTTGTATTATTCGGTTACATTGTTTGGAGATATCGTGCAAGAAAAGATGATGGTAACTTTGAACCAAAAGAGGAGAAAGGAAACCATGTTCTCGAGATTATCTGGTTTGTTATACCGGTTCTTATCGTTATCGCATTGATGGTTCCAACAGTGAAGACAATTTATGAAGTCGAAGATGTGCCTCAAGGCTATGAGGAGGAGGAACCACTTGTTATCCATGTGACATCGGCTGATTGGAAGTGGATCTTCAGTTATCCTGATCAAGACATTGAAACAGTCAATTATGTAAACATCCCTGCAGATCATCCAGTGCAATTTAAAATGACCTCAGCAGGAACAATGCAATCATTTTGGGTCCCGGAATTAGGTGGGCAAAAATATACGATGGCAAATATGCAAACAAATCTTTACTTAGTCGCAGATCAAGAAGGTTCATTCTACGGCAGAAATACAAACTTTAATGGTCAAGGTTATGCTCATATGGATTTCGAAGTCCAGGCATTAACAAATGAAGATTTTAATAAATGGGTTCAAGAGGTGAAAAATACTGCAAATCAATTAACAGAAGATGAGTATGCAGAATTATTAAAACCAACTGTTATTGGACGAAAAACATATAATCAGACACACTTACAATGGATCGATCATGCTCATGGTGGATCAGAAGAGTATTTGAATCCAGAGCTTTATCGAATTCACCACGGTGAGGAAAGTGGGGAAGAAGATAATAGTAATCAAGATGAATCAGAAGCAGAAGAACAACCATCAGAACAATCAACACAAGATAATCATGATGGTCATGAAGGACATTCACATCATTAAAAATAAAGGCGGTGAAGAACATGTCATTAGATGAATTTTTTGTGACAGGCGATCCATTGATTCTAGCATCACAGATAGCGATAGGACTAACAATGGTCGGCCTTTTAGCATTAATTACGTATTTAAAAAGATGGAAATGGTTATGGAAAGAATGGTTCACAACCGTTGATCATAAAAAAATCGGGATCATGTACATTCTGGCAGGTGTATTAATGTTCTTTAGAGGAGGCGTTGATGGTCTCCTTATGAAAGCACAAACGTCAAGGCCTGAATTAGGTTTTCTTGATGCACAGCACTATGATGAAATCTTTACAACACATGGTGTGATAATGATTCTATTTATGGCAATGCCAATGCTTATAGGGGTTATGAACGTTGTTGTTCCATTGCAAATCGGGGCACGGGATGTTGCATTTCCGAAGTTAAATGCGTTAAGTTTCTGGTTATTCTTTGTAGGGGCAATGTTATTTAACATTTCCTTTGTTATTGGCGGTTCACCTGATGCAGGCTGGACTTCTTATTTTCCGCTCGCAGGGAAAGAATTTACGCCAGGTGTTGGGAATAACTATTATGCGATTGCACTTCAGATCGCCGGGATTGGTACATTAGCTACAGGGATTAACTTTGTCGTAACAATTATTAAGATGCGTGCACCTGGCATGTCTTGGATGAAGATGCCTATCTTTACATGGACATCATTCATTACATCCATAATTATTGTGGCAGCATTCCCAATCTTCACAGTAGCCTTAGCATATATGTCTCTAGACCGTTTGTTTGGGACACATTTCTTTACAGTAGCTGCTGGCGGGGACCCGATGTTATGGTTAAATCTATTTTGGCTGTGGGGCCATCCTGAAGTTTATATCGTTGTGTTGCCTGCTTTCGGTATGTTTTCAGAAGTAATTGCAACATTTGCAAGAAAAAATCTTTACGGTTATAAATCTATGGTTTTTGCCGTCGCAGGTATTGCGTTCTTAAGTATGCTTGTATGGGTTCACCACTTCTATACAATGGGGAACAGTGCGGCAGTGAACTCGATTTTCTCATTAACTACCATGATGATTGCCATACCAACTGGTGTGAAGATCTTTAACTGGTTATTTACATTAAGAAAAGGGCGAATTGAGTTCTCGACTTCGATGTTATGGGCTCTTGCTTTTATCCCGTGTTTCACAATTGGTGGGGTAACAGGCGTTATGCTTGCAATGGCAGCTGCCGATTATCAATACCATAATACAATGTTCCTGGTGGCACACTTCCACTATGTATTGATACCAGGTGTAGTGTTTGCTGTATTTGCAGCATTATACTACTGGTGGCCAAAAATGTTCGGTTTCAAACTTAATGAGAAAATTGGTAAATGGCATTTCTGGTTATTTGTCATCGGTTTTAACATGACATTTATGCCAATGTTCTTCGTAGGTTTGGATGGTATGTCTCGCCGTATGTACACCTATTCAGAAAGTACCGGATGGGGCGCATGGTTAGGATTCTCTGCAGTAGGATCATTGATTATGGCAGCAGGTTTTGCCGCATTATGTTATAACATTTACTGGAGTTTCCGCTATGCTTCCAGAGATGTAGGCAGTGATCCATGGAATGCTCGTACACTAGAGTGGGCTACAGCTTCACCGCCACCTCATTATAATTTTGCGGTTGTACCTAAAGTCGAGCGTTTAGATGATTTCTGGTATAAGAAAAAAGAAGGAAAATTAGGTTTGAAGAAATCTGATTTGAAACCTGTTCACATGCCAAGCAATAGCTGGACACCGATTTTCTTAGGTGTAGCCTTTGGAATTGTTGGTTTCTTCCTGGTCTTTGAATGGTTTACACTTGCGATTATTTCTTCGATCTTAATTGTTATTGGATTAGTTGCAAACAGCTTTGATTATGATGATGGTTACCACATTTCGGTGGAAGAATTAGAGGAAGAAGAACAAGAGTGGAGAGGTGAGTTGAAATGACACAAGCAAATACGCCATTAGAATATCGCTCACAGCAAAGTCAAATGAATATTTTAGGTTTTTGGATATTTTTAGGTGCGGAAATTGTGCTTTTCTCCACATTGTTTGCTTCTTACTTTGTGTTGGAGCACAATACGGCAGGAGGTCCAGCCGGTCAAGACATCTTTGTTCTGAAAGATGTCTTGATCGAGACTTTCCTTTTGCTAACAAGCAGTTTTACAGCAGGCCTGGCGATTCATTCAATGAGAAACCAGCATAAAAATGATATGTTAGTATGGACGGTTGTTACTTTGTTGTTAGGTCTTGGCTTCCTTTACATGGAGATTAACGAATTTATTCACTATGTCCATGAAGGGGCAACAATTCAAACAAGTGGATTTACAGCAGCATTCTTTACATTGCTTGGAACACACGGAGCCCACGTATCATTCGGTATTATTTGGATTAGCTTGTTAATCGTTCAAATCGTTCGACGCGGGATTACAGAAAAAACTGCCAGCAAATTTTTCATTGCAAGTCTTTACTGGCACTTCTTAGATGTTGTTTGGATTTTCATTTTTACATTCGTGTATTTGAGAGGATTGGTGATGTAAGATGAGTGCACACAATAGTCGTTTTCCATGGAATCACTTAATCGGTTTTTTCCTTTCGATTGCATTAACTTTACTAGCAGTATTTGTTGCATATAAAACGGATCTATCATATCATATTGTTGTTTGGATTATTGGGATATTAGCAATATTCCAGGCGTTAATTCAGCTGTTTATGTTTATGCACGTAACGGAAGGTAAAGAAGGTATGATCAATGTGGTGAATATGATCTATAGTGTTTTCTTAGCATTGGTTATTGTATTTGGATCTATTTGGGTATTAACATCAGGTCATGCAGCTATGCACTAAGAATATATGAGAAAAAAAGCAGGGGGAACCCTGCTTTTTTTATAAAGGAAAAAAGACAGATCAGACTTGTTAAACGAACGTACTGATATGGAGAGTTTTCATGCAGCAGGTGGAGCTATGCCTTGTTTATGCTTACCTGACTATTTCGTTCTCAACTGTATTAATCCACTGGTTACTGGAATCAGCAAGAATGGTGTTCCAACCAAAATCACTTGCAGGAATGAGGTTTTCCGATTTATTATCAACAAATAAGATCGGGAGGTTGCCACCTATTTGATTCATACATATTTCATATATTTCTTTGTCAGGCTTTGCAACTCCAACCTCTGAAGAAATGATAATACTTGATAGGAAATGTTTAAACGGGTTAAGAAATGGGTAAATCCATTCTGCACGATGATTGCTCAATATGTGAATATCGGCATGATTCGCCCAACGTTTCAAATAGTTTATCCCATCTAATGGATATAAACTATTTGTTAAACTCTCTTTTAAATAATCTAGTTTAATATTGGGAAAAGTATTGGTAAGCCAATCCCAAAACTCAGGTTCTGTTATGTTCCCATTCCAAAGGTTCTGTCTGATTTCTTGTTTGTAGACTGACCGAACGATTTCTAAAGGGAGTTGTGCTTCTTCGGATAAGGTAAACCAAAAATTGTCCAGATCTGTAGCTAGTACACCACCTATATCCAGAACAAGCTGTCTTTTTTTCATTAATTATCGAATCCTTTCACTTATGAAATAGTTAACATGGTATCATATCATCAGCATGGAACTTCAACCAAAAAGGAGAAACAGAATGAAACTTGTTAAAAAGAGTATGATGTCATTATTCCTTGCATTATTCATTGCAGCACCAATTACCACATATGCTCATGTAAAGTGGTTTGCAGAAGTGGAGCCAGAGAAAGTTCCCATCGAACAAATATTAAGTCCATTTTTCATCACTTTTGCTCTGATTGTTGCCATTGTATTAGCAATATTACCACAGATTATGGGCTACTTACTGAAAATACCGTATGCAAATAAGTTGGATAATTTTCTGAATCGATTTCGTAAATACTCCCGTTACATTTTAAAGTACGGTACTGCATTAGCATTTATTATTCAAATCTTTTCAGGAACAATGTTTGCACCAGAATTCATCATTTCGGAAACATGGCAAACAGTGATGATGGCATTGATTATCATAGCATTACTCATACCAATTCACTACAGTACAAAAGTTGCTGCAGTATTGATGCTTGTTTTATTTATTACAGTATGGGCGGATTTCGGCTGGTTCTATATGCTGGATTACGGCTTCTATTTAGCAATTATTTTTGTGCTGCTTATAGGCAGTACCAAATTTGAAAATTGGGGATTTCCCTTCCTTTATTTAGGAACAGGGCTCAGTTTATGCTGGGTGGCTGTGGAAAAATGGGTTTATCCTGGTATGACATTAGATATTGTACTCCATCACAATGTACCGACATTCGGTTTTGATCCAGAGATCTTTATAGTAATGGCCGCATTTGTAGAATTTGTTGTTGGTTATTTACTGGTTGTCGGTATATTGAACCGTATTTTAGGTCTAGTTGTAACAGTGATCTTCCTTATGACGAGTATGTTGTTTGGAATGACAGAAATTGTAGGTCATGCGATGATTCACATTGTTCTATTAATTTTCATTATTGAAGGGGTATCGTTTTATCATCCTCCTATTAGAATTCATAAAACGAAAATTGACCAATTTGTGTTTGTCTTTTTGAACTTCCTCTTTGTTTTAGCGACATTTATTCTTATTTATTATCGATTCGCATAACTTGTTGAAATGTTTTACTTCCTTACAACTATTCAGTAATATAGTATAAATAGAGGCACAAAAGTGCTAGAAAAGGGGCGTTATTCTTGAAAAAGATTGCATGGATTACAGATAGCTCATCAGGTCTTTCAAAAGAATTTACAGAGAAAAACAATGTTTATGTACTTCCATTAAATGTCATCGTTAATGGCAAAACATATAGAGAAGATACTGATTTAACAAAGGATGAATTTTACCATTTACTTAAATCACATGGGAATAATGCGAAAACAAGTCAACCAGCCTATGGTGATTTCATTACACTTTATGAAAAATTAAAGAAAGAATATGATGTAGGAATAGCAATACATGCTTCAAGCCAATTAACAGGGACCTATCAAAGTTCTCTTTCAGCCTCAGAAATGGCAGATTTCCCAGTAGAAGTTATTGATTCTAAAATTGGCGATTATGCAATGGGAAAAATGATTGAAAAAGGCATCAATATGGTCAACCAAGGCATGGAATTTGAAGAAATAGTAAAAGAGCTATACACATACCCAGATAAAGTGCAAATGTATCTCATGCCGCAAAGCCTGGAGCAATTAAGAAAAAGTGGACGTGTCAGTACAGCACAGTCTATTTTTGCTTCATTACTGAAAATTCATCTTATTCTGGGATTTGATAACGGCAAAGTCGTGGTGAAAGATAAAGTAAGAATTAAGAATAAAGCGAAACAGAGAATGTTCCAATTATTGGATGAAGCGGTAGAAACCTATCGGTTAAAAGAGGTATGTATTCTGCATGCAGGTGTAAAAGAACAGGCACAACAGTGGAAAGAAGAAATCGAAAAGAAACATAGGGAATTAAAAATTAAAATTCAAACTTTAGTACCTGTGGCAGGAGTTCACACAGGTCATGGGACATTATGTTTTTCATGGTTTAGAGATTAGTTTGCAGCCGGAAAATTGTGAGACAACAATTTTCTGGCTTTTTTTCTTTAAAATGCCCGAACATTGCGTTAAAGTATAATTAGAGGAATAGAAAGGGAGATTAATATGGGACAAGGATTTGATACAAAATCTGTACATGTGACAATGAAAAGAGATAATAGTATTCCGACAAAAGTTACTCCGATTCATCAAACATCCGCTTTTACGTTTAAAAATCTTGATGATATCGAAAATTTCTATGCAGGTGAGCGGGATTATTTATACACGAGAGTAGGCAATCCAAATACTGATGAGTTAGGACAATCTGTAGCTAATTTAGAAGAGGCGCCAGCCGGGATAGCAACTTCATCTGGTTTATCCGCCATTTTAGTAGGGATTTTGTCTATCGCTAAAGCGGGCGACCATGTAGTAGCATCACAAGACTTATATGGCGGTACATATGAATTATTAGCCAATGAATTAACTGGATTTGGAATTGAAGTAAGCTTTGTTTCATACACAGAAGACATTGAACGACATATCCAATCAAATACTGTTTTGTTATATACAGAATCCATCACGAATCCTTTATTACGTGTGGAAGATTTAAAAAAAGTGGTGCAGATAGCTGAGAAGTATAAATTAAAAACAATGGTTGATAATACTTTTGCCACACCCTATCTAGTTCGGCCATACAGTTTAGGTGTAAATTTGGTTGCTCACAGTGCAACGAAATACATTGGCGGTCATAGTGATATTACGGCAGGTGTTTTAGTTGGGGATGAAGACTTAGTTGCAATTGCACGCCAAAAGTGTGTGAATCTTGGCAGTAACTTAAGCCCATTTGAAGCATGGCTTACTGTTAGAGGATTGAAGACATTGGCAGTCAGAATGGAACGCCATGTTCATAATGCTGAGCAAGTAGCTAACACGTTAAGGAATCACCCTGCTGTTGATAAAGTGTATTATCCAGAGTTTGTTTCAGAAAGAGGCCATGGAGCAATTGTTACCATCGATATTACAAAAAGTGCGAATGTTGAGACATTTCTACAGTCATTAAGCTGGATAAAAATTGTTGCAACATTAGCAGGTGTTGAAACAACCGTTTCATATCCACTGGGTACATCACACCGCAGTTTACCAAAAGAAGCACAGGAAAAACTGGGTATTACCAAAGGGTTAATCCGTATATCTGTAGGTATAGAAGATGCAGATGATATTATTTCCACATTAATTCATGCACTGGATCTAGCAAAAAGTGAGGTAGAGTAGTGATGAAAGTTGCAGTGATAACTGGTACATCCAAAGGATTAGGAGCGTCTATTGCTAAACTGTTAATGGAAGCTTCTTATCATGTTATTGGTTTGGCTAGAAATGAGAACAAAGCCTTGTCAGAAGCTGATCTGGCTGGATCCTATATACATTATAAAGTAGACCTGGCAGATCTTCATGCAACGGAAGATATATTTGCAGCTATCATTGAAGATTTAAAAGAGAAGCCGATCGACTCTTTGCTTCTCGTACAAAATGCAGCAATGGTGACACCAGTAGAGCAGGCTGGAAAACAAGATTCTCAGAAATTAATTGATCATGTACATGTGAACTTACTTTCTCCAATGATTGTGACTAATTTATGGTTAGATGCTTGGCGAGGGCATCTGCCGTTAGTTATTGCCAATGTTACTTCAGGCGCTGCCAATAGATCTGTCTATGGTTGGAATGCATATGGCAGTACAAAAGCTGGCCTTGACCGATATACTGACACAGTAGCAGTAGAGCAACGTGAACTAGGAACAGGCAATAAAATCTTTTTATTTGATCCGAGTATTATGGATACAGAGATGCAAAGTGAAATCCGTTCAGCAGATGCCACACAGTTTGTCGATGTAGATAAGTTTAAAGCATATAAAACAAATAACAGCTTACGAAATACGGATGTTGTAGCCAAAGTTCTGGTTGACCGTTTATTAGACCCTGATGGTATTCAAAATGGTGAATATTATAGTGTCAAAGATGTATTCAAATAGGTTAAAACCCATTTTTGTAAAATCAATGGACCATTTCTCTCTCCATTACATAAGTTATAAATGTAAGTAATAAAGGAGGGATAAATGATGGGTGCACAACAATATGGATACGGCTCTGGATTCGCTTTGATCGTCGTGTTGTTTATTCTATTAATTATTATTGGTGCTTCTTGGGGTTACGGCGGCTACTAAGCAATCCAACATAAGATTCTCTAAGAAACTGGCAAAGGTTCCGTACCTTTGCCGGTTTTCTTATCATTGGACAGTGTTAGAGGGGAAACGTATTCGGAATCATGAACGTAGCAGGAAATAATGAAATTAATCGTACATATATTATGATATCTATAACCAATTCCAGCATTTGCATTTTCCATATTTGGATGATCAAACTTTTCCATCAGAAAAGAAATATGATAAAATTGATAGAAGTGTGAAAAGAATCAGTGGTAAGAAAGGAAGTTAGGAATGATCACAAGAAAAAGTAAACGTGAAATAGAAATGATGCATGAAGCAGGGAAGCTTCTGGCAAAGTGTCACAGAGAAATCGCTAAAATGATGAAGCCAGGAGTTACAACGAAAGAGATTGATCAGTTTGTTGAAAAATTTCTTGCTAAACATGGCGCTACACCAGAACAAAAAGGCTACAATGGATATGAATATGCAACTTGTGCCTCCATCAATGATGAGATCTGCCATGGATTTCCTCGTAATGAAAAACTTGTCCAAGGAGATATTGTGACAATCGACATGGTTGTTAATTTAAATGGTGGTTTAGCAGACTCTGCCTGGACTTACGTTGTCGGAGAATCCGATGAAAAAACAGACAAATTATTGGAAGTGACAAAAACATCTTTATATAAAGGGATTGAGCAGGCAGTAGCAGGCAATCGAATAGGCGATATTGGGCATGCCATTCAACAATATGCCGAAGGTGAAGGGTTCTCTGTTGTACGGGATTTTACTGGTCATGGAATTGGACGTACGATTCACGAAGATCCTCATATACCTCATTATGGATTACCAGGAAAAGGTGCGCGTTTAAAAGAAGGAATGGTTGTGACAATTGAACCAATGATTAATGAAGGCGATTGGAAAAGCAAGATGGATGATAATGGATGGACGGCCCGGACAATTGATGGTGGGAGATCTGCTCAATTTGAACATACCATTGTTATCACAAAAGAAGGGCCAATGATCTTAACTGACCAAGATGAAGAAGCTAACTAGCGGTGTTATAAATGGAATTAGATAAAAAGCAATTAATTAAAATACAAATAAGAGATGGCTTCATTGCAGGGTTTCCAATTATTGTTGGGTATTTACCAGTTGCGCTTGCCTATGGAGTCCTTGCAAAGCAATCAGGGATGACATTAGCAGAACTGACAGGGATGAGCTTATTTGTTTATGCAGGGGCTGCTCAATTTATGGGCGCTAATATGATTGGGCTTGGAGTAAGTGCTGCCGAAATTATTGTTGCAACATTTGTCTTGAATTTCCGTCATTTTATTATGAGCCTGTCCTTCATCCATCAGATCAAAGAATACACAATGAGATGGAAATTCCCGCTTGCTTTAGGGTTAACAGATGAGACATTTTCGGTCTCATCTATTTATAAGAAGCAAGTGGATAACAAGTATGGTTATTATTTTTATGGAACAATCATGGTAACTTCCTATACTTCATGGGTTTTCGGCTCATTATTAGGTGGGTTGCTAGGTGATATAATCCCAGCTGTATTAAGCCAAAGTATGGGAGTTGCCTTATATGCAATGTTTATCGGGTTATTAATACCATCAATAAAGAAATATCGCCGGATTGCAATTATCAGTATAATCGCCATGCTAATTAATTATCTCTTACATCCCTATATTGGACAAGGGTGGGGCATTGTTGCCGGAACAATATTAGGTGGGCTAGCCGGTGTATTTATATTAGAGGAGGAAGAAGTATGATCTGGGTAATTATAATTGGGATGGCAATTGTGACAATAATTCCAAGAGTAATCCCGGCATTTATTGTGGATTTTGTTCATTTTCCGAAATGGATGAACAAATGGCTCCAGGCAATACCATATGCTGCATTAGGTGCACTAATTTTTCCGGGTATAATGTCAGTAGTTCCCGAGCGACCATACATTGGTTTGATTGCTGGTGTTGTTGCTATTGTACTGGCTTGGTTTAAAGTACATGTTATCCTTGTTGTGCTAAGTGCAATTGGTACTGTATTGTTGTTAACAATCTAGGAAATGAACGTTTATTTGAAAATACTTAGATACAAAAAAATCTAACACAAATGCCTAAAAATGGGCAAGTGTTAGATTTTCTAATAGCGAACCTCATCATATGGCTCGATATGAATATGCGCTCTGGGAATGTCATGCTCTTCTTTTAACTTTTCTTCGATATCATCTGTAATATGGTGGCTTTCCTCTACAGTGAGTTGCGGATCAACAAATATGGTTGCTTCAATAAGTGCCTGGTTTCCATGAATCCGTCCCTTTACATCCTTAATATCCAGGACATCAGGATGTTTGTTAATACTGCTTTTAATCTTCGTTAGTTCTTTAGGTTGAAATCCATCAGTTAATGTATGTGTAGCTTCTCGGAATATATCCCAAGCTGTTTTGCATATAATGAATCCAACAACTGCCCCTGCAAGTGGATCTAACCAGAATAATTGAAATTGTGCACCGATAATACCAATAAAGGCACCAATACTTACTAATGCATCCGATTTGTTATCTTGTGCTGCCGCATTAAGTGCAGAGCTATTGATCTTTTTGCTTAAGTTTTTGTTGTAAAAGTATACACCGAACATAATAATAGCAGAGCCTAACGCCACCCATGCAGTTAAAAGGTCGGGTTGGCTGAATTCCCTCAAAATAATTGATTTTATCGTATCAAATAATACTTGGAAACCAATTGTCACCATGATAAATGCAGCTAGAAGTGAGGCGATCATTTCTGCTCTGAAATGGCCATAGTGATGATCTTCATCTGGCGGTTTTCTGGAAATCCTCAATCCAATTAAAACGGCGACAGATGCAACAATATCTGTTGCATTATTAAGTCCATCAGCACGTAACGCGGTAGAATTACCGATAGCAGCTGTAATCAATTTAATCACAGCGAGAATTAAATAGGCGATAATGCTTATCCAAGCACCTTTTTCCCCTTGTTTATACTTATCATATTGATTCATTGATTGTCCCCGCACTTTCTAAGAATAAAAGCTGAGTGATTTGTAAAGTTAGCTTATCAAACATTTGATAGAAAAGTCTAGCCATAGTGTATCCAATTGTAATAAAAAACACATTAATTGAAGCGAAATTCAAAAAAATAACATTTTATTTCATTAACTTTAGTTTAGACAGGCACCAAATTGGGAAACGCTTAATAAACATATAGTTAAAGGAGGCGTGCTCCATGAAAAAACAAAAGATTAGTTACAGGTTGATTCCGTTTAACAGAAATAGTATGAAAGCAATATTAGCCAGAAGGGAAATCCCTTATGAAATTAAGCTTGCTTCACAGTTAATGCTAGATGATCTTTGTTTTAACTGGAACAAAGCACGCTT
This sequence comes from Gracilibacillus xinjiangensis, assembly GCF_042651765.1. NCBI lineage: Bacteria > Bacillati > Bacillota > Bacilli > Caryophanales > Bacillaceae > Gracilibacillus > Gracilibacillus xinjiangensis. The sequence goes on from NZ_JBHSDT010000004.1 coordinate 976,976, forward strand.
GGAAGAGCAAATTAATCTAGCAATCGAACAAAACGATAAGGCAACATTTAAAACGTTAAGTGAACAATATAAGAGATTTCTTTGGGAATCATAGTCATAAACCTCGTCTGGAAAAATAGGAGACGAGGTTTATTAATTTTTCTAAAATTGTATGTTATAGTATAGTGAGCGATTCAAGGAGAGGAAATTTTTAAACATGAGAAAAATAATCTATCTATTGGTACTTATGGGGATATTCTTAATAGGCTGCCAAAATGGTGCAGATGAGAATAAACAGCCTGCAGAAGAATTGAACATTAACGAAGAGAAGAATGAAGAAACGACGGAAAATGCGGAAGAAGATTTAGCGGAAAAGGAAGAAGAAACGGTTTCAGGCACAGAAGGAAACAATGAAGGTGAAGGAAATAATGATAGAGAAGAAAGTCCAGCAGATACGGAAACAGAGAAACGAGTACAACAAGATGGGGCTTCGGATGAGGGAGAAACCAGTGAAGTAGTCCAGCCTGCTGTACCAGATAAGCAAACATCAAATGAATCGAGCATTACAGTTGTGGATGATCCAAATAGTGTGGAAGTAATTGTCAATAAACAAAGAAAGCTGCCTGATGGCTATGAACCAACAGACTTAGTTGAACCTGATGTTTCATTCTATGCTGCTGAAGGTGATCAGAAGCGCCTCTTGCGTCAAGTTGCAGCAACTGCCTTAGAAGAGTTATTCACCGGTGCGGAACAGAGTGGATTAGACTTTGTAGCCGTTTCAGGTTATCGTTCATATGACAGACAAAAAGTAATTTATGAAAATAATGTAGCCAATAATGGGCAGGAATATGCAGATAGATACTCCGCAAAACCAGGTACTAGCGAACATCAGACTGGACTTGCTATGGATGTGGCATCTGCAGCATTAGTTGCTGTACTTGAACCAGGTTTTATTCAAACAGCGGAAGGTCAGTGGCTGGCTGAAAATGCCCATAAATACGGTTTTATAGTACGATACCTTGAGGGTAAAGAAAGTATTACAGGATATAGCTATGAACCATGGCATATTCGTTATGTTGGTAAAGAAATAGCAGCACAAGTCTATGAACAACAAACGACACTGGAAGAGTTCTTTGGACTTTATCCTTAAAGAGGATGTTCAAAAAGGCACCAAACGATAAGCATGGCCTTCTGCTTCTAATTTCGGCAAAATAGGTTTCACCAAATCTTAACGATGATCATAGCCTATCATTAGGATGGAATGAAGGTTGGTGATTTGGTGAATAAATTAATGACAGGGATGCTCGTTACCAGATATTCTCACGAACATGATATTGTTTTCAGGATTAAGAAAATAGTCGGAGAAACGGTTATTTTACACGGGGAAGACCTAAGACTGGAAGCAGATGCACCAATTGATGATGTAAGAGTATTACCAGAGGATCTGGTAAGAGAAAGACTAGAAGAAATGAAGGATAAGGAAGAGTATTCTTATCGTCTTTTCAGGCAGGATTATCAATTGATGAAAGATAAAAAGGAATATGAACATAAAAAAAATGAGCCCAGAGATATTCAGCGATTTCAATTACCTGTAAAAGTACTTCATATTGACGGTGATCGACTTTATCTTAAAAAATGCATTGATTTATATCAACGTCTAGGCTTACAAGTCCATGGTGTATATGTCCAGGAAAGTGAGTTACCGCTCGAGATCGATGATTTAATCCGAAAGATCCAACCGGAAATATTGGTCATAACAGGTCATGACGCTTATTCTGAAGCGAAAGGTTCGAAAAAGGAGTTATCATCGTATCGAAATTCAAAATATTTCGTAGAAACAGTCAGGAAGGCAAGAAATTGGGAACCTAATTTAGATCAATTAATTATCTTTGCAGGTGCATGCCAATCCCATTTTGAGTCTATCATTCGAGCTGGTGCCAATTTCGCAAGCTCACCAGATCGAATCAATATCCATGCATTAGATCCTGTTTACGTCGTAGCAAAAGTTGCTTATACACCATTTATGGATAAAGTAAATGTTTACGAAGTATTAAAAAATACATTAACGGGTGAAAAAGGATTAGGTGGAATGGAAACAAAAGGCCTTTTTCGTACAGGTTTACCATACGTAGAAACAAAATAGCGGTCATAGGCTGCTATTTTGTTTTTTGAAATATCCTAGTATGGTAGGGAAAGCTTCTTTGGAATGCAAATTGTTTGTTAATAAGCTTGATTTTTATTACTACTTTTCCCGCTTTTTTTGATACAATATAGATGAAATGAGATTAAAGGGGGAGATTGTGATGGATTATCGAATAGAACGTGATACTATTGGTGAAATAAAAGTAGCCAGTGATAAATATTGGGGTGCACAAACACAACGAAGTAAAGAAAATTTCCCAATTGGAAACGAATTAATGCCAAATGAAATCGTGGAAGGATTTGCTATTCTTAAAAGAAGTGCTGCTATAGTTAATAGTGAACTGGGCCTGATGGAAAAAGAAAAAGCTGAAGCAATTACTTTTGCAGCTGACCAGATCCTCGCTGGGGAGCTTTTCGACCATTTTCCTTTGGTAGTCTGGCAAACAGGCAGTGGGACACAATCAAATATGAATGTCAATGAAGTGATTGCCTTTGTAGGGAACGAATGGCTAAAAGATAATGGCAGTGAACTAAAATTACATCCAAATGATGATGTGAACAAATCACAAAGTTCTAATGATACTTATCCAACAGCATTACATATTGCAGCGGTTAGAAAACTGGAGGAAGTAGTTATTCCGGCACTTCAAACATTAAAGAATACATTAAAGGATAAGATGGAAGCGTTTAATGATGTAGTTAAAATTGGCCGTACACACCTTCAGGATGCAACACCACTAACTTTAGGGCAAGAAATTAGTGGATGGCATCGTATGCTGGAAAAAACAGAATTAATGATTGAAAATAGTTTACCACATGTAAAAGAATTAGCAATTGGAGGCACGGCTGTTGGAACGGGTTTAAATGCCCACCCGGAATTTTCAGAAAGGGTAACTGCAAAAATTAATGAATATACTGGAAAGAATTTTGTTTCAGCACCAAATAAATTCCATGCATTAACAAGCCATGATGAATTAGTATTTGCACATGGAGCGTTAAAAGGCTTAGCTGCTGATTTAATGAAAATTGCTAATGACGTTAGATGGTTAGCAAGTGGCCCGCGATGTGGTATTGGTGAAATTACGATTCCAGCTAATGAACCTGGCAGCTCTATTATGCCTGGAAAAGTCAATCCGACCCAAAGTGAAGCAATAACAATGGTGGCAACACAAGTCATGGGTAATGATGCAGCTATTGGTTTTGCTGCAAGCCAAGGTAATTTTGAGCTGAATGTATTCAAACCTGTCATTGCATATAATTTCTTACAATCTGCTCAGCTTTTAGCTGACAGCATGTTATCCTTCAATGATCGTTGTGTTGTCGGATTAGAACCTAATCATAAGCAAATTGAAAAGAATTTAAATGATTCCTTAATGCTTGTCACAGCACTAAACCCTCATATAGGATACGAAAATGCTGCAAAGATAGCGAAAAAAGCATATGAAGACAATTCTACATTAAAAGAGACCGCCGTAAAGTTAGGCTTGTTGACAGAAGAACAATTTGATGAATGGATTAAGCCGGAAGAAATGACTTATCCTAAGTAAGTTATAATATAACTGGATGGTATGTTATAAATTACTACAAAAAATAAAGCATACAGATCTCACTTTTGTTCACAATATGTGTACAGGAGGTGATCAAAGATGGCATCTAACAACTCAAATCAATTACTTGTGCCTGGCATAGAACAAGCCCTAGATCAAATGAAAGTTGAGATAGCACAAGAATTCGGGGTAAATTTAGGAGCAGACACAACTTCACGTGCTAACGGATCTGTTGGTGGTGAAATCACGAAACGTTTAGTAAGAACTGCTCAGCAACAATTCAGCAATGGGCAACAATCATAATAATTAAAAAGGAGAGACGCAGCTTTATAGCGTCTCTCTTTCCAATGTACCATTGTACTATCTATGGCTAAAGTTATTCATTTAAGGAAAACTATCACCATATGACTTGGCTACAAACCAAGTTTCTCTAAATTTTATTTTATTTGAGGGATTAAAATGTACCTATGCTATTTATGTAATGGTTTAGAGAAAATGGATAAGAAATGTTCTGTATGTCAAAAAGATATGCATGATGCAGGTAAAGTCGTCGATTATTATGGTGATTATGCCGCATATATTGATATCCAAGACGCACAATTAATTGACGGGGTTCCCGGAACTGAAGACAATCATCAATGTGTGCATCTCGGTGTTTGTTCGTCATGTAACTATATGGAGGAAATCGTCATAAGTGAGAAACTTTTAAAGTAGCAAAAAAGCGCAAAACCGAATGGTCTGCGCTTTTGATTATCCTATTATTTAATTCTTTGTTCAGAATCCTTATCGAAGAAGTGACATTTATGCATATCAAATGCAAGATCGATTTTTTCACCGCCGTGAATATCTGTACGAGAATCAACACGTGCAACAAATTCTTGTCCATTTACTTCAGAGTACAGATATGATTCAGAACCCATTAACTCAGCAACATCAATTGTCGCAGTGATTTTCGCTCCAGGGTTTGCATCAAGGAATACAGGTTCGTCATGGATATCTTCAGGACGTACACCTAAAACAATTTCTTTACCGATATATCCTTGTTCACGAAGTATTTTCATTTTCCCTTCAGGTATTACTACTTTGGTGTTTCCTAAAACGATATTTCCTTCTTCTAATGTACCATTAAAGAAGTTCATTGCTGGTGAACCGATGAAACCACCAACGAAGATGTTGTTTGGTTTATCATATACTTCTTTAGGTGCACCAACTTGCTGGATAATACCGTCTTTTAATACAACAAGACGAGTTGCCATTGTCATTGCTTCTGTTTGATCGTGTGTTACATAAATAGTAGTTGTTTGAAGACGGTGGTGCAGTTTTTGGATTTCCGCACGCATTTGAACACGTAGTTTCGCATCCAAGTTTGATAAAGGCTCATCCATTAAGAATACTTTAGCATCACGGACAATCGCACGACCTAATGCCACACGCTGACGTTGACCACCGGAAAGTGCTTTTGGCTTACGATCTAAGTATGCTTCCAGACCCAGAATACGAGCAGCTTCTTTTACACGGCGCTCAATTTCGTCTTTTTTGAATTTACGTAATTTTAAACCAAATGCCATGTTGTCATATACATTCATGTGTGGGTATAGGGCATAGTTCTGGAATACCATCGCAATGTCACGGTCTTTTGGTGCAACTTCATTCATAAGTTTTCCGTCAATGTAAAATTCCCCGCCAGAGATTTCTTCCAAACCTGCAATCATACGTAGAGTTGTTGATTTTCCGCAACCAGATGGACCAACAAATACGATAAATTCTTTATCTGCAATTTCTAAGTTGAAATTATCTACTGCTTTCGATCCGCCTTTGTCATATATTTTATCAATATTTCTTAAGGATAATTCTGCCATTTTATATTCCCTCCTATTATTTGAAAGCGTTTCATCTATGTACTTAGTTTACAAATAAACCAGCTCTACGTAAATAGCTACCGTGCACAAAAAATGGCAAGCCATTTGTGCATGATTACAGAAAACGCATTCATTGAACATTTGTTTGTCTGCAATGCACAAAAAGTACGTTTAGTTCCATTTGTTTTGCATGATTAAGCACAAATAAACAGCCAATGCCCCGTCGAATTGTTTTACATCTATGCCAGTTTTTTCGATAAACTTATCGACTCGATATTGCAAACTGTTACGATGCATGAACATTTTTTTAGCAGCTAGTGTTATATTCGAATTAGATTCCAGGAAAACCTGGACAGTTCTTAACAGTTCCTTATCATCTTTCACTTTTGCTAAAATGGAATCATGGATTAATCGCTGTTCCTTTACAGTCAGATCATGCAAGATTACATAAGGAATAGCTTCATTATAATGAATGACAGATCGCTTCATCCTTTTTGTTAACTGATAACATTTCTTAATCCATTGGTAAAAATCCGAAGCGCGCTTAATTTCGTAAATGAATGGTCCAATGAAAAGTTGTATATTCATATAAAAGTCTGTTGTTAAAACTTCAATAATTTCTGAATAAGATATAAATTCATCTGTCATACTTTCTTCTTCAATGATTAAGACACCTTCTTGGTTATTCTCCCATAAGATTGGGGTTTTTTGAGGGAAAAGTCCATATATAGCTTCTCGAAACCCATCTGGGTCAATGGTTTCGTCAGAAAAAGAAAAATATACAAATTGAAATTTTTCCATAGTGTTGTCATCCATCAACGCTTGAGGAATCTCTTGATGAAACAGAACGTCCATCCATAATTTCTCCCGATGATTCGTGGGAGGTTCATTTGCATGATAAGGTGTAAGTAAGATGTTTAACAACGCTTCCTCACGTTGTGACAGCTCTAATTTCGATATACCGATAATATCATTCTCATTTGTCAAAAACCATTTATAGTCATTGTATTCCTTGATCATATTGTCAGTAGCTTTAATTAGTTGCGGAAACATTTCTTGTAATTGCTTTATCATAGATATTAGCCTCTTTCGTTAATACTTGTTCATTTTATAAGTATAACAAATATTATAGAAAAAGCTGATCGCAAAAGATTAAAAAAAATCGCACATTTCTGGTATGTGCGATTATAACTAATTTAATCTTCACTTTCTGCAGGGAATGGTTGATGTTCTTTTGGTAATTCTCTGGATTGTTCGATTTGCATTCTGCCGTGTATGGAGTAGGTTGTTCCACCAGCCATTCCTTCATTAATCATGCGATCTACATCTGCTTCATATTCTGCACGGGAGTCTTTTTCTTTTTTTGAAGATGGTTTTGCCATACATATTCCTCCTTTTTGTTATAGTTTGTCTTACCTAATCTATGTTCATCCTTACTTATTCTGAAGGAAAAAAGCGTAACGGTATAATAAACGAAATATATTGTGCTTATCATTGTGATACTCAGGGTAATCGAATACGGTCCAACCAGGTTTTGCATTTACTTCAAGAAGCCATATTTTCTTCTCTTGGTCAATTCCTAAATCAAAACCAAGCTCACCGGTCCCCCCATTATAATAATTGTCAATGATTCCACTCAATGTTAGAACAATCTGTTCAAGTTTTTGTAGTAGCATAGTTGCATCCTTCTCGGAAAAGAAGTCAAAAATACTTATTATCGAAGCACCTCTTGAAATATGGGTTGTTATAAAGTGATCATCCACTTGTCTTGCATAATGAAGAGATACTTCCCACTTATTTTTATCATTTTTATTCGTATGGATACGAAAATCAACCTTCCTCTTATCTTTCTCGAATAAAGGAATAGCTTCCTGGATGACATAATCTTTCAACCCATATGGGAAATATTTATTAATGATCGAGTCTGTTGTCGAGTGAGAGGATCGTTCGAGCTTGTTATTGATGAAATGACTAACCATATATTCACGATTATTTTTATAAATATGGAAAATTCCGTTTCCTTTGCTGCCATGAACTGGTTTCAGGTAAATATCAGAATGGTCGATCCATTCTCCAAGAGTGTCTATTGATGGCTGGAAAATCGTATGGGGCAACAAATATTGGACAGAATTATTTTGCATAAATATTTCGTAAACACGCCATTTGTTAAAAAATTCAGGATTAAATATAATAGAAGTTGTTTGCAGCATTTGTTTTGTTTGTTTCACTACAGGATGTGCCTCCAGTTTGCGGTTTGGGAGCCGATTGTAAATTACTCGCGGGAATGGCTGAATAGTACTTGTCCAACGGTTCTTCTCAAAATGGTAGCATTTAATCTTATTTATATGGAAATCAATATCTTTATAGCCGAATAGCAGGGTGTCAAAGCCATAAAGATTGCCAATATGTGTCATTTCCTGAAAAATAGATGCATGACGTTCAATTTGCTGCCAACCAGCTGTTAATATTCCGAATTGGTAATAAACCATACATGATGTTTCAATTATGTTGAATTGATAAAATTTATTTGTTTTAAATTGTAACTGGCGCATTAATTCAGAGGAAATGAAAATAGTAGTATTGTCTTTGTTATGGCTTAGCCAGTCACAATTAACGTAATTAGGTCCATTCACCATTTTTCGGACTTTTTTATGAACGGTATAGATGGAATTAGGCACAATAATCCTATTTTTCGTGTTCGGATATTCCTTTACTTGAAGCTTATATAACATAAGACATCCATCCCTTACTATTTATCTCATAGTTAGTCCATTCTATGCGTGAAACAGGGGTACTATACATTTTAGGGAGAAAGGCAGGTATAATTAGTTGAATATTTTTATTACATTAGCAGCAATGATCATTATTGGAGGATTGATTGGCGGGTTAACCAATTCACTTGCGATTAAAATGCTCTTTCGTCCATATGAGGCAAAGTATATCGGGAAATGGAGAGTGCCATTTACTCCTGGGGTCATTCCGAAACGCCGTGATCAGCTGGCAGTCCAGTTAGGGCAGTTAGTTGTGAATCATCTAGTAACAGCAGACAGTCTCCAAAGCAAATTGAAAGAGAGGGAAGTGAGAGATCAAGTAACCATCCTTTTAAAGGAAGAATTTCATCATTTTCTAAATAAGGGATTTACAATGAATCAACTTCTCAACCAATTGGAAATGTCAGTTAATAAAGAAGTGGTTGAGCAGAAGATTGGTGATTTTGTTATAAGTAAGTATGAAGAGTTTATTGATGGGCATGCTAGTAAGTCGCTGCAAGACTGGATCACAACAGAGGTGGATGAAGAGTTAAAAGCACAGATGGAGCAACTTACAAATTATGTTCATCAGCAAATTATTGAACTCATTCATCAACCCGAAACCAAAAAGAAAATGGAGCAAGTTATTAATGAATATGCCCAGTCGAAAGGTTTCCTTGGCAATATGTTATTATCAATGGTCAGCGGGGATGATCTGTCAGAGAAAGTGCAAGCATTAGTCGCCAATTACTTGCAAACAGAAGATGGTTATCTACTATTAAAAAATGTTATCGATAAAGAATATTTGAAGTTTAAACAGAAACGATTGTCAGACTTTCGACCATTATTGAAGAAAGACTTTGTCCAAGATGGAATTCGTGACTTAGCTGTTCGTAATATCCCTTTAGAGAAATGGCTAGAACAGCCTGTCCATACTTTCATCATCCCTGTTCAAACAAAAATTGAAGAAAGTATTATTCCGAAGGTAATTGATCTGATGTTTGATAAAATGACAGAAAAAGTTCCAGTAATATTAAAGAATTTAGAAGTCGAGAAGATGGTCGAAAAACAAGTTGCTTCCTTTCCAACAGCGAGAATTGAAGATATTATACTTTCCATATCACGGAAAGAATTTAAGTTGATTACATATTTAGGGGCATTACTTGGAGGGATAATTGGACTCATTCAAGGAATTCTATTTGTATTGGTTGGATAAGTGGTGAATCTTTGTTATAGTGGGGAAGTAGATGTAATTAATAAGCGGTTAGCTGTTATGTTCGCAAATTTTACAGTTAGCATGTAACGCGAATCAATTTAGGAGGATTTATTTTTATGGCAAATATCCATGATAGTGCACATGAATTGGAAAAAGCAATTCAGGAAAGTGATGAGTTCAAAGAGTTAAAATCAGCATATGATAAAGTAATGAATGATCCATCATCTAAACAAATGTTTGATAATTTTAGAAATACACAATTAGAATTGCAGCAAAAACAAATGCAAGGTTTGGAAATTACAGAAGAGGAAGTAGAAAAAGCAAAAAGCGTTGTAGAGCTAGTCCAACAGCATGAGGACATTTCCAAGTTAATGGAGCAAGAGCAGCGTGTCAATGTATTAATTAATGATATTAGCCGTATCATTACAAAACCACTCGAAGAATTATATGGTGCGCAGGAAGCGTAATTAACCTGGCAGGACTTTAAGCAAATCTTAAAGTCCTGTTTTTTTATGCCCTTATTGTTAAAAAGTTCACGTGTTAAACACTAAAGTATAAACGATTTATATAATTTATAAAGTATAGTATTACAGATTTATCGACAGTAATAAGAGTAATTGGCTTTTTTGAAGAAATATAGCGAAAAAGGTGGAAAGATGTAGCAGGATGTATGTATTCGTTCTTGAGCAGCTGTCAATATGGTATATCCCTTTACATGCTTTGTTATCAATGTTGTTTACCAAATTCTAAAAGATTATACTGAAGACGTAAAATCTAATACCGACAAGGAGTGATTGAACGATGAAAGATTTGTATCCTTCTAGAATCAAAGGAATGCCTTCCATTTTAGAAAGAAAAGATCCAATTATTCATAACTCCAATAAGGGAGATGGGCCTTTAAATGCCCAGGAGCTAGATTTTTATGAAGATAATGGTTACTTATTTATGCCCAATTTCTTTTCGGAAGAAGAAGTAACTATTCTTCAGCAAGAATTAAGACGCAATATGCAAGATAATAAAGATTCTGATGAAAAGTATGTCGTAAGAGAATCAGGTGGTGATGAGATTCGTTCGGTATTTGATGTTCATAATAATGACGAATTCTTCCACAATCTTTCTTCCCATGAACGACTTGTCCACATTGCTCAGCAGCTGCTTGGCAGTCAGGTTTACATAAACCAATCGAGAATAAATTTTAAACCTGGCTTTAAAGGGAAAGATTTCTACTGGCATTCAGATTTTGAAACATGGCATATGGAAGATGGAATGCCAAACATGCGTGCAGTTAGCTGCAGTATTATTCTAACAGATAATTATTCGTACAATGGACCTCTGTTACTGATCCCTGGTTCCCATCGTTATTATGTTCAGTGTGTTGGTGAAACACCGGAGAACCACTTTGAGCAGTCATTGAAAATGCAAAATATCGGTGTCCCGGACCATGACAGTATCAACTGGTTATTACAGAAGGGCGGCAGAATTGATAGTGCCACAGGACCTGCAGGATCTGTGTTATTTTTTGAATCTAATACCATGCATGGGTCTAACAGTAATGTATCACCAATGCCTCGAAGTAATGTATTTTTTGTATTTAACAGTGTTGAAAATAAATTAGTTGAACCATTTGCAAATATTACACCAAGACCTGAGTTTATTGCTAATCGTACCAATATCCAACCTATTGAACCAAAGTCTTGGGATATAACAAAGAAAAAGGTAACGCTCCATCCTTAATATATTCATTTTACCCTGATACCTCATTTAAGCGTATCAGGGTTTAAATATGTTATCTAATAAATTATTCCTTCCATTAGTAATCGAAACGGTGAAACTTTTAAGAAAATCAAACGTATATATATTTATGAAAGGGGTGTTCCTAAGTGACTTTATTATTAGAAGATGTAAGTAAAGAATTTGGCGGGTTTACTGCTGTTGATCAATTATCATTGGAAATTCAGGAAAAAAACATATTCGGCTTTCTAGGTGCTAATGGAGCAGGAAAAACAACGACATTTCGAATGATACTTAATTTAATTGATCCGACTAGCGGTTCGATCACATGGAATGGTGAGAAAATTGATTATCGGAAAAGTGATTTGATCGGCTATTTACCCGAGGAAAGAGGGTTATACCCAAAGTTGAAAGTTCAGGAGCAACTCGTATACTTAGGGAAACTAAGGGGAATGGCAAAGAAAGATGCACAAGTGGAGTTAAAAACATGGTTAGACAGATTAAAAGTGCCACAGTATTTAGATAAAAAAGTGGAAGAACTGTCAAAAGGAAACCAGCAAAAAATCCAATTCATATCTGCTGTCATACATAAACCGAAATTGCTAATTTTAGATGAACCTTTTTCCGGCTTAGATCCAGTTAATGTAGAAGTGTTAAAAAATGCAGTAATTGAATTGAAAAAAGCTGGTACAACGATCGTTTTTTCATCACATCGAATGGAACATGTTGAGCAATTATGTGAGAATTTGTGTATGCTTCAAAATGGAAAACGAATTTTGCAAGGGAATTTGCGGGAAATAAAACGATCATTTGGTAAAAAGAATTTAAAGATTGAGGCAGATTATGATCTCAGCTTTGTTAACCAGATTGCCGGGGTTAGAAAAGTACAAACATATCCAGGAGGGGTAAATTGTCAAATCGAGAATGAAGAGGTATCACAGGACATTTTACAAGCATTACTTGGAAAAGGATTTATTCGAAAATTTGAATTAGAAGAACCAAGCTTGAATGATATTTTCATTGAAAAGGCTGGTGAGTCTTATGAATAAATTTATGACAGTATTTTTACATACCTATTTATCCAAAGTAAAAAAGAAGTCATTTTTAATTACAACTGGTCTATTCCTTCTATTCATTCTAGTATTGGCAAATATCACCTCAATTATTGATATGTTTGAGGGTGAAGAAACTTCAGAATCGGCACGATCTGTCGCGGTTGTTTCAGAAGAACAAGCAATTGCTGACCAGTTGAAAGAAAGCCTGGAGACAGATGAAGCAAGTGTCCAAATCGAGGTTATCGCTAGCATAGAGGACGGAAAAGAGCTGGTAAAAGAGGGAGAGTATATCGGTGTTCTCCATATTACAATAAATGAACAAGATTTGCCTGAAGCTACATATTACACGAATGATAGGATGAATGTAACGGCAGAGGCAAAGCTCACGCAAGAGTTGGAACAAATAAAAAGAATAATGGCAACAAGTCAAGCAGGCCTTGACCAGGAAGTAATTGCCTCTATCAGCGAACCAGTAATATTTCATACAGAGTATATTGTAACAGATGATGGAGGGACCTCCTTTAAAACAGAGGAGGAATTAAGCGGTGCACGTGGCTTAGTTTATATCATACTTTTTCTGCTTTATTTTGCGGTTATAGCTTATGGGAATATGATTGCAACAGATATTGCCAATGAAAAAACCTCACGTGTTATGGAGATATTAATTTCAAGCTCGTCCCCGGTTAGTCAAATGTTTGCAAAGATTTTAGGGATTGGCTTAGTGGGTTTAACCCAAATGACGGTATTTTTAGGATTAGGTTATATTATTGTTAAGCAAAAACAAGAAGAACTAGTTGGCGGATTCTTTGAGGTATTTGGACTGTCTGATGTCAGTCTCTCTACATTTATCTATGCGATTATTTTCTTCTTGCTTGGTTATTTTCTTTATGCAACAATGGCTGCAATGTTAGGTTCATTAGTTAGTCGTACAGAAGATGTCCAGCAAATGATGATGCCAGTTACCTTACTAATTGTAGGAGCATTTATGATTTCGATGATCGGCTTATCAAATCCAGGTTCTCAATTTGTAACAATGTCATCCTATGTACCATTCTTCTCACCGATGACGATGTTTTTACGTGTTGGTATGTTAGATATCCCGGTATGGGAAATTGGTTTAAGTATTATGATACTGATTATTACGATCTTTGCTTTTGCAATAATTGGTGCCAAAATTTACAGAGGTGGTGTGTTAATGTATGGTACTTCCACTTCCTTAAAGGATATAAAAAAAGCACTCCAATTATCAAAAAAAGAATAAAGTTTTAAAGGTCAGACTAACAAAGAGTCTGGCCTTTTTATATAATCGAACGTGCATTCCTGTTTTGCTTTTGATAGAATAAAAGAAAGGTGGTGAAATGGTTGGAACAACAGCTTTCTTTTATTCATTGTGCAGATCTTCATTTAGATAGCCCATTTAAAGGGTTGAGACATTTGCCAAATACTATCTTAGATCAAGTGAGAGAAAGTACTTTTCACGCATTTAACCAACTAATTGAACTTGCAATAGATAAGCAAGTTGACTTTGTATTGATTGTTGGTGACCTGTTCGATCAAGAGGATCAATCGATGAAGGCATATATGACAGTATTACAAGGGTTTCGTCGCTTAAAAGAACATGGTATCCATGTATTTTTATCATTTGGAAATCATGACTTTATTAAGAGTCAAACCTTTCCGCGAAATTACCCAGCTAATGTGAGTGTATTTGAACAGGAGCAAGTGGAAGCATTTGATTATATAAAAAAGGGTCAACCACTGGCTAAAATATACGGTTTTAGCTATTATAATCGAGCAATAGAGAAAAACATGGTCCCACAGTATAAAAAGCAGGGCGATGTTCCTTTTCACATCGCTAGTCTTCACGGATCATTAGGAAATACCGATACAGAGCATGCCAATTACGCCCCTTTCCAATTAACTGAAATGAAACAATCAGGTTTTGATTATTGGGCACTTGGTCATATTCATAAACGGGAAATATTATCGAACAACCCGCCAATTGTTTATCCAGGAAATATTCAAGGCAGATCGATCAAGGAGACAGGGGAAAAAGGCTGCTACCATGTTGTTCTATCAGAGTCTGGAGCAGAATTAGACTTTTGCCGGCTAGATCAAATCCAATTTAAAAGAATGACAATCGATGCCTCTGTTTGGAATGATATTTCAGAAGCAACTAGTGAATTAGAAAAAGCTATGGAAACAGTAGTAAAAACAACCGAAAGAGTATTTATTGAATTACATTTTCATCATGCAGGGGAAATAGTTGTAAAATGGCAGAAAGATGGACATCTAGCAGAATGGATGGCATTTTGGAACGACCAATTTGCTAACCAGACAAACTGGATCCAGGTTATTGGCATAAAGATAAGCAAAGCGAAAACATTGGATGAATGGAACGAAGGGGAACAATTTTTACAGCAATTACAACAAACATTTGATCAAGCTGATGATTTGGAGGAAATAATTGACCCTCTTTGGTCCCACCCTGAAGGCAGGAAATGGTTAACCAATCTCTCCGTTGAGGAACAAAAAGAACTACTTTCACTGGCAAAAGAAGAAGCCAACTATTTATTGAATGAGAGCGAGGATAACGAATGAGAATTGAACATGTACATATTTATGGTTTTGGAAAATGGCAAGATCAGCAATTTTCTTTTCACTCCTCACCTTTTCAACAAATTGTTGGTGAAAATGAAGCAGGGAAATCAACGTTAAGGCAGTTTATTTTATATATCCTATTTGGACAAACAATGAAAAAACTCGATGTTTTTATGCCGAAACAAGGTGCACAAATAGGTGGTAAACTTACCATATCCGGAATTGTTCCGGAAAATATAGTAGTTGAACGAATACATGGAAGAAATAAAGGCAATGCCATTATCTATTTAGTGAACGGAGAGATTAAAGAGGAAGAATGGCTGAAGCAAAAGTGGAAAGGCATTGATCGAAGTTATTATGAAGCAATTTACACATTTGATGCGATGGATTTGCAAAAAATCCATCAGTTGAATAATGAAGCATTAAATGAAGTATTGCTAGCAATTGGAATGACTGGATCTGATCGAATTTACTATACAGAAAAACAGCTAGATAAAAGGCGTTTGGAACTGTTTAAACCGTACGGGAAAAAACCGGAGATTAATCAATTGTTTGACAAGCTGGCTGATCTGAAAGAGAAATTAGTGTCCACAAAGAGAGAAGAAGCAACCTATCAAAAGAAATTAGAAGAAATAAAGATATTAGAGAATGAAATAAAACTGATGGAAGCGAAATTGCAGGAAATGCAAACAGATTACCGAACATATGAAAAAAAACGAACACATTATCAAATGATCGAGTCCTATTTTTTGCTATGCCAGCAATTAAATAGATTAAGAGCCCCAAGTAAATTTCCTGCAAGCGGATTAGCCCGTTATTATACATTAAAAGAGAATTTGTTGCCAATTCAAAGTGAAGCGAATGTACTAGAACGAACGAAACAAGAATTAACACAGCAGATAAATCAGCTGCAAAATGAGCAGCTGACCGCAGAGCAGTTTGAAACATTGCAAGAATGTGCCAGCCTTATGGAGGAAATTACATACCATAAGCCAATGATTGAAAAGATGGAAAGGGAAGTGAATCACTATAGAGAAGAGTTGGAGACGAAGTTACAGCAATTAGGTATTCCATTGTCCATAGAAGCATTAGAGGAAATTTCTTTTCCGTTTCATTTAGAAGAATTATGGTCCGATTTAGCAAAACAGAAAGAACAACTGGAAATGGAGAAACAATATATCGGAGAAGAAATCCGATCAAGTGAGCGGCTATTAGCTGAATTAGATAAAAACATCGAACAAGAGCAGCAAAATCTGATGGATGAAGCAATATTGAGCCAATACAAACAGGAAGTAGATGCTTCGGCTGAATATAGAAATAAACAAAGCCAAATAAAGAATTATAAAAAGTTGGCTAGACAGTTAAACAAATGGACTACTATCTCTTTGTTATTACTTGCTGCCGGGATCGCCTTTGCTATTTTGCTCCTGTGGCAAAACCAGCTACAGTGGGCTATGGTATTGGCTGTCATTACATTCTTGCCATTTTTCGGTTTAAAGATTGCAAGTAGATTAACTGATCAATGGTTTAGGCCAGAGCAACAAACAGGATTCCATTTATCTGAACAAGAACTAACTGAGCGAAAGTCAGTAATCGAGGAACAACAGATCATTCAGGATTCCCTAACACAATTAATTGGAAATAGAAAGAAACAAAATCTGGAGCAGTTAAAATTAGAAGAGAGATATTATTCTGTCCGCGCAAGACTGCAACAATTAAATGAAAAAATAGCAGATCAGATTGCGCACTATCCTTTTCTCGAACCAATCAATATCACATATTGGTCGAAACTTTTTCAACAGTTCCTTATAATGAAAGAAAAATTGGCTGAATACAACAAGGCTAGAGACCAGTTAAGACGGAAAAAGCATTATCTGCAGCAGTTGCAAGAAGACTTGTCCAAAAAAGAAACAACTGAACAGGATTTTTCTGTTGAAATAGAGTCAGAACAGAAGAGAAGGGATAAGCTTCATCAATTACAATCGCAAATAAAGAAAATTGATGTGGATATCCAATCCAATCTGGAAAAGCAAAAGCCATACTTTACGGAGATGAGCAACCTTTTTCAGCAAGCGAATGTCACAGAGGAAGAAGCTTTCATAACAAATGGCAAAAACTTTGAAGAGAAAAGCGAGCTGGAGCAGAAGCAAAATCAACTCACAGACAGTTTATCCGTTTTATTTGATGAGATGGAGATTGAACAATTTGCAAAAGGGCAATATGAGGATGATGTAACATTAGAACAAATGCTGCAGCAATTACAGCAACAAATCGAACAGCAAAAAGAGATACTGTCAGGTAATCGACAGAAGCTGAGTGATCTTCGGGCATCCATCACATTGTTAGAAGGGAAAGAAGATGCGTCAATCATGAGGCATCAATATGAGCAATTAAAGGAAAGGACAAATCAACTTGCGAAGGAGTGGGCGATAAATCAAATCGCAACTGAAAAAATAGCAAAAGCAAAAGCTAAGTACTATGCGGATTATATCCCAAAAGTTTTTGAATATGCGAGCAGTTATTTTGTTCAATTAACTAATGCTAAGTATAAAGAAATTTTTATACCAAATGAAAATGAGTGGATAAAGGTAATGGATACTGATGGATTTGTTTTTACCATTGCAGAATTATCACAAGGAACGAAAGATCAATTATATATTGCTCTAAGATTAGCATTAAGCAGGATCGCTTCAGCAGAAATAAGACTGCCTTTTCTTATTGATGACGGTTTTGTTCATTTTGACCCGAAACGAAAAGCGTTTATTCTGCAAGTGTTAGAGGAGATAAGTAAGGAACATCAAGTTTTTTATTTTACAACTTATACGAAATCAGAAACAGCTTTACAACTATAACGAAGCCAGATCGGCGGAAACCGATCTGGCTTTCTATTATTCCTCCATTGGTGAAGGGTTATTCATTATATGCTTACGATCTTCATCCATATAAATTGTACGTGAAGGGAAGGCAACTGATACTCCTTCTTTCTCTAAAATATCCATAATTTTAAAATTAACTTCTTCTTTAATACGTAAGTATTCGCCCCATACCGTTGTTTTTGTAAAGAAATAGAGCATAATATCTAAGCTGCTGCTATTATAGTCAGTAAAACGAACGAAAAGGGTTTCCTGGTGAATTTCTGGGTTGTTTACTAAATAATCTCTAATTTGATTGGTTACGTTCTCTAACTTTTCTTTTGGTGTGCTATATTCCACGCCTAAGTGAAAGTTAATTTGACGTTTACCCATTTCACTCCAGTTCGTTATTGGTTCATTGGATAACGTAGAGTTAGGAATGGTAATCAATGCATCGGCAAACGTACGAATAATAGTACTGCGGAAATTGATGTCTTCCACAACCCCTTCTACCGTTGGTGTCTGAATCCAATTACCGATGGAAAATGGCCTTTCTGTTATAATTACAATACCGCCAAACAGGTTTTTGATAACCTCTTGTGCTGCAAGGGCGAAAGCTAAACCTCCAAGACCAAGTCCTGCTACTAAACCACTAACATTGTAGTGAAATACCTCTGCAATGACACTTACGCTAATGACAATAATAATCACCCGAATAGCTTTAGATAAGAACGGGATAAGTATTTGGTCAATTTCTATGGCTGTATGACTGTTGATTTTCATAAATAAAATAGAACTGTTGGAGGATAAATTATACAATCCCCATGTAATAACAATAATATAGCCAGCTCTTAATAATTGAATCAATAAATCATTTTCCTGATCAAGATACGGGAAAAAATCTATTGCGATAAAAATACCAATAAAAATAAATACCCATCTTAAAGGTCTTTCAAATGCTTCTACCACTTGATTGAGTAGTTCTGATTTCGCTCTTTTTGTTAATTTTACGATTAAATAAAAAATATATTTTGTAAACAGTTTTCTTAAGATTAAGAATAAGAGAAAAACCCCAATCGAAATACCAATCTTTAGCCAGTTCTCTGGACTAATATGATTCCAAAATTGCCAGTTCATCTTTAAACCCCTTTATTTTTCCTCATCATTTTCTGTATTTTCATAACGGCTGTCTAAGTAATCCACAATATGAATGATATAGCCTTCTATAGTAAGCGGTTTTCTAACAGCACTTCCCCATTCAGGTAATCCGTGATGACAGAGAATACAGTGTGACATAAGATGAATTGCCTCCATACTAACTGCAATCTGGTTGTCTTCCAGTACCTTATTTAAGAGTAAAACACCGTAAGGAATGTGTCCAACCATTGAACCTAGTCGATCCATTGCAATCCCTGATTGTTTCCTGTGAGGCTCTTCAAATTGAGCCGAAGGGTATAGATAATGAAAGACATCCATACTTCTCCCGGCATAATCATATTCCAATAATTTACCGATATCGTGAAACAGTATGCTTGTCATTAACGCATCATAATTAATCGAATCATATTTATATTCAGACATGCCATGTAACATACTGTACAAATGATCAATCGTACCTTTCCAGATAAATTGATTCATAGCTTCATCACGCTTGAGAGATTCCCATATCTCTTGTTTGTATTGGGTTTCCACTTTATGAATCAGTTTAATTACTGCCTGAAATGGATTCTCTTCTATCACAGTGATATATCTGCAAAAACGCATGAGCCCGATTGTATGCTTTAATAGGCCTCCTAAGTAGTTGTGATGATATCCCTTAGCGGCAGGACTAAGCTTGAAGCTGTCCCATAATTTATCCATAGCATTAAGTACAATTGATTGATAAGGTTGTTTTAACTCGTAAATGTAAGCAAATAATTCTGATGTAAGCTCATTAAGATCTTGCTTCGTATATGCCAGTAATTGGAATGGATCTATTTTCTCATCACATGGCGTAATATGGTTTAAGGTTATACTTTTAAATCCGTTGAATTCATCTACTTGGCCTTGGATGTTAAAGACACCTGACTTCTCCAGTAATGGTACCGTCGTTTCTACTGAATTGTTATTATCCCACATTTTAGCCGGGATATTACCAGCCTGATTGCTGAAAGTTATTTTTAAAAAGGATTTGTTAGTTTTTGTTTGTTTTATATCATAATCATTCAGTAATACTCTTGCCGTTACAGACATTCCTTTTTTGGTCTCCTGTAAGTTAAAGGCTGGTTCAGCAGTTGGTAATGCTGGGGGAGGATATGTAGTAAGAATCTCTTCTTTTTGCTGATCGGTTAATGAATATTGGATAGGAATCATTTGATAAAAATAATACTTATTGGCCATTTTTCCACTCCTTTAATGAAAAACCCTATCTCTTGTGAAAAGAGATAGGGGTATTGTTTATTCTTCTGTCGTATCTGCTGCGTCCTCAGCATTTTCTTCTGTTTCTGCAGTATCTCCCGATTCCGTTGATTCATCCGTCTCAGCATTTTCTTCTGAGTCCGCTGGTTCGTTTGCCCCATCAGTACCTTCTGCTTCTGGTGAAGTCTCTGGTGCTGCAAATAAATCTTTGTACTCATCTATTTTTACATCAATGTTTGCATTTGTAATTAAATCTTGCATTTTTGTTTGCATAGTAGCATTGTCCACTTTTCTCATGGCAATTTCTCTTTTAATTTGATCTTCAATCTCTTCTAATGGTTTTACATCGTCAATTGCTACACGGTCAGTTACTTTAATAATGTGGTAGCCATGCTGTGTTTGTACTGGTTCACTAATTTCGTCAACTTCTAAGTTGTATGCTGCATCTTCAAATTCAGATACCATTCTACCAGGACCAAACTGTCCTAAATCTCCGCCATTTTGTGCACTGCCGTCAGAAGAGTATTCCTGTGCTAGTGCGGCAAAGTCCTCGCCTGCATTTAATTTATCTAATACCTCATTAGCTGTTTCTTCATCTTCAACAAGGATATGACTTGCAACTAATTCTGTTGACATTCTTTCGTAATGTGTATTAATTTCCTCTTCTGTTACTTCAATATCTTCTGTAATTGCTTTTTCCTGTAAGATTTTTAATTTAATATCTTCTGTCATTTGTTCTTTCAGGTCATCTTCATCTACATACCCGCTACCTTGGATAACCATTTCCCATTGGTCTCCATATTGACTCTTCATTGTATCTATTTCAGAATTAACTTCAGCTTCAACTTCTTCATCACTTACTTCATAATTATTTTCAAGAATTGTTTGAATAACTAAAGTCTGGATTGCTTGTTCCCCGTTTGTTTCTAGTAGTTCTTCATATAAAGCTTCTTTCGTAATATTTCCTGATTCTGTTTCCACAACTGTTTCAGACTCATCTGAAGAACAAGCGGAAAGTGCGATAACACTTGCTGCGACTGTTACTGTCATTAATAATTTTTTCATCTGCATACACTCCTACTATTTGCTAATGCTATTTTTTAACTCTCGCATTAATATAACATATTTTCAGCTAAAAAAAATAGCGAATTAAGAGATTCCTCTCTTTTTACATATTTTCCTCACGTATAAATAACTTCTACATAAGAAGATATTAATAATATCGTTATTAAGACATTGATGGTACGAAACACGTTCGGTTGTTTTTCTTCGCCCATTTCTGTCTGCATACACAATCTATAAGTTAATGAATTAAAAATAAATAAAACAAATACTGAAAAAACTACGAACACAAAAAGCATGAATCTACCTCCTTAATCTCAATTATTACTTTAACAAAAAAAAGAAGATTTGAACAGTATGTCTGATTGGTTTCATTTGGTGAACAAAAAAAGACAAGGGAATAACTCCCTTGTCTTTAGCGTTTAATTAAAATGTCATAACCTTGCTCATCATTAGATATTATACATTTCTTAGGTGCTTTCCACAAATGCTTGATATAGATAAAATCAACGTAAGATAAGCTTAAATTTACCGCACCATATAACAGTAAATAAGGATAATAACTAGGATAAAGATACCCGGCAATAATGCAAGGAATGGTGATGAAAATAGTTGGTGCTACTAATGCAATAAGCAAAATTGGCTTGGATGTTTTTGTATTGGAGCAAACTTTTAAATATGGAATAAAGTATAGAGCAAATGCCCAAGTTATTTTTAACTGTTTGTTCGAAATTTTTAATGGAATGACGTGAAATAATTTATGCAATATTGGTAATATTGCTAAGCCTGCTAGTAATGGGATAAACCCATAATCTTGAATCACCGCTTTTGTATGAATAAAGGTAAACGGTAGATATAATGTAATAAATGATAGAAGCCCAAAAA
Organism: Gracilibacillus xinjiangensis; assembly: GCF_042651765.1. Lineage (NCBI taxonomy): Bacteria > Bacillati > Bacillota > Bacilli > Caryophanales > Bacillaceae > Gracilibacillus > Gracilibacillus xinjiangensis. The sequence goes on from NZ_JBHSDT010000004.1 coordinate 999,052, forward strand.
TCAATGAAAGTATAATAATTCGGCTGACCCCTAACTTTTTTTCTACGTTTATTGTATCCCAGCAATTCATGGAATCACCTCGTTTTATCTCAATTGTAATTATCATTGTAAGTTCAGTATATGCTCTGTTAGAAAAGCACTTCACGACTATAGTATGATTTGAAGTAAAAAGCAATAGATTTTACAAAAAAAATAAATTGTAAACGATATCTTTTTAATGTGTTGACTTCTTCTATAAATTAAGAGTATAAATAAAGGAGAGCAGCATATATTTTGAAGTAATAGAAAGGTTGTCTTTCATTATATGGAAATGGAAAGGGAATTAAAGAAACAACAATTTCATATTCATTTGTTACTTTCTATTAGTAATATTGATTCGCATCCACTAGTAAGGTTATTGGTGGAATCGGGGGTAACAGAAAAGGAATATCAAATGCTGCTTAAAATGCTGGACGAACTGGCACAAACGTTTTCTGAATGGAAGCTTGAGGGTTATTTAAATTATGAACAATTGTTAATCCGCTTTGTCGGAGGGCTATGTGAGAAGCTTGATCCTGAACAAACAATGCTTGCATTAAGGGATGAAGGAATGTACGAAGATTTAATTAAAGAGTTCATCCAAATTCATTTTAAATATAAAAAGAACGACTAGTTTTAGTCGTTCCCATAGAAAAGATTACACTTCTTCCGTTTGTTTCTTTGTTTTTTCTTCTAATTCTCTCAAGCTTTTTTCGATTTGATTTAAATATTTTTGAATATTCTTTTGATGGGGTTCCACCGTTTGTTTCCAGGATTCAATCGATTGTTTCACATCTGCTGAGAGATCTTTAATTAAAGCAGCACCTTCTTTAGAAGTTTTCGCGATTTGCTCCTTTAAGTCAACACCATCCTCTTTGAAGTGTTTAATTGCTTGAATCGCTTCATCACTTCTATATTTGACATCATATCGCAATTCCTTGCCAGACTTTGGTGTGCTTAATAAAGTCGCTGTTGCACTTATTGCTCCACCTACAACAATTCCGAATAATAAAGACTTTGCATTTATCATATAACACACTCCCTTTTATACTTATTATTCACTGTTTCTTTTGGAATAAAACCACTTTCTTTAAGGATTAGTTGATTTGCTCGTGAATGGTACTTGCGATGTCCGCTAGTTCGTTTGCTGAATATGCACTTTCGTTAGTCACCCATTTTGCACCAAATCCATCTTCTTTCCCATAACGAGGGATGAGATGAATGTGTAAATGAAAGACAGATTGCCCAGCAGCCGCCTCATTATTATTAAGTATATTTATGCCATTGGGCTGAAATGCTTTTTTTATCGCATTAGCGACTTTTGGGACACGACTAAATAGCTTCGCTGCAATTTCTTCATTTGTTTCATAAATATCCTTCGTATGTGTTTTTGGCACGATTAGTGTATGTCCTTTGGTCACTTGGCTAATGTCAAGAAATGCATAGACATCATTATCTTCATACACTTTTGCAGAAGGAATCTCACCTTCTATAATTTTACAAAAAATGCATTCTCTATGTACTGTCATTATAGACGCTCCTTTGTTAAGAGTATTGTTCGTGCTTTTTCCATCTGACTCTATTGTATAAATAATTGAAAAGAAGCGCAACAATCTCTTTAAGTTACAGACACGAAACTATAATTTTTTGGCAACTTGTTAATAAAGTGGTAAGATTTTAAAAAAGCAGGTTTTTTCTATAGATAAGAATATTAAAATAAATTTATTGATTACTAACATGGTCGTTGGTGAATGAAAGGAAGGGTTGAATGAAATCATTATTACATATTGAGAACTTAGAAGGCGGTTATACTCATCGGAATGTCCTTCATGGTATTTCTTTTGATGTTTATCCAAATGAAATAGTCGGTCTAATTGGACTAAACGGTGCGGGAAAGAGTACAACGATTAAGCATGTGATTGGCTTAATGCAGCCAAAAAAGGGCAAAGTCTCTATCAATGGGAAAACGTTTGATGAGGCTGAGGATAGCTATCGGTCACAATTTACATATATTCCCGAAATGCCTGTATTATATGATGAATTAAATTTAGAAGAACATTTACGATTAACTGCAATGGCGTATGGGTTATCTGAAGATACATTTCATAAACGTGTCCAGCCATTATTGAAAGAGTTTCGATTAGAAAAGAAATTAAAAGCATTTCCGATCCACTTTTCGAAAGGGATGCGTCAGAAAGTAATGATCATGGCAGCGTTTCTCGTTGAGCCTGCATTGTATATAGTGGATGAGCCTTTTGTCGGTTTAGATCCGCTTGGGATTCAATCCTATTTACAATGGATGAATCAAATGAAAGAAAATGGAGCAGGAGTGTTGATGTCCACACATATTCTAGCGACAGCGGAACGGTATTGTGATCGTTTTGTTATTTTACATGATGGCAAAATCAGAGCAAAAGGTACATTAGCAGAACTACGAATTGAGTTTGGACAACCTGAGGCAACATTAGATGATTTATATATCCAATTGACAAAGGAAGCAGATGCCCATGCTTGATGCAAATGCATTGTTTATCGAACGCTTAAAAGCACATTTGAAAGAATTAAATCGTTATTTAAAATATATTCTCACAGGTCATCTTGCGATCGCCATGTTTTTTATCCTGTCTGCATTAGCGGTTTATTATCAAAAATGGCTGGAGCAATTACCAGAGACGTTTCCGGCAGCTCTTATTATCTCAATCCTGTTAGGGGTTGTCACAACACATAGCCCCATTCAAACAATGCTGAAAAAGGCTGACATTGTTTTCCTTATTCCTGCTGAACATCAATTAAAAGGTTATTTTACACGTACATTATTTTACAGTTACATTATGCAGATTTATTTATTTTTATTTATTTTTGCAGCTTTGGCACCTTTATACCTGACCAAATTTGAAGGAAATACTTATGGGTTACTTTTATTAATACTATTGATTGTAAAAGGGTGGAGCTTAACCGCCAATTGGTGGATGTTAAAAGTTCGTGACAATTCAATGAGAACAATGGATATCATTGTCCGCTATTTACTGATCAGTGCATTAATCTATTTTTTTATAAAACAAGAAACATTGCTGTTGATCATTGTTACAGTATTGTTAATGGTTATATTCTCCTATAATTTAGCCCTGTCAAAGAGGCAAAAGGCGATCAATTGGGAATTATTAATTGAGCGAGATTATTTAAGAATGCGGTCATTTTACCGTTTGGCTAATATGTTTACAGATGTACCGCATTTAGAAACTTCTGTTAAGAAACGGACGTTTTTTGCTCGTCTTTTAACAGGATCTGTACCATTTGATCAAAAAAACAGTTACACTTATTTATTCCGATTAACAAGTGCAAGAAGTAGTGAATATTTTGGTATCTATACCCGTTTATTAATAATTGGGGCATTGCTGATTTTCTTTGTTCCAAATATATGGCTTAAGCTTATCTTTGCTATTTTGTTCAGCTATATGACCATTATCCAACTAATGCCACTATGGAAGCATCATACAACAATTCTTTGGCTCGATTTGTATCCTGTCTCGCGAAAAGTCCGTCAACAGGAGTTTGTTAAATGGCTTCAACAATTAATGGCAGTGCAAATGTTATTGTTTGCGATTTTCTTATTAATAGTAGAAAGTTACTTAACGGGCGGATTAATGGTAGTTGCTTCAATCATCTTTACTATTTTCCTTATTCCGAAATATGTTCATACAAAGATTAATCGAAGATAAAGAGGGATGAAACATAACAAAAATAGAAAATCTAACAACCGAACAATAAATACACAAGTATATATCACTCACTAATGTACTAATATAGATAATGCTAGCTCACCGCTGGGGAAAATACTCGCTTTCCGTGGGCAACACCTCAGCTTTTAATGGTTTACAAGACGAATAAGTGGAACAACGATCATCCTGTAAAGACGGCATCACGTAAGGTAAGTTTAGGTTTGGTCATCCATTCCATAGAAAGTCTCTCTTCTAAAGCAGTAACCTGGCATATAGAGGATGATAGATCCTGGAAAGCAAATAATCCGGACAAATTCAGTTGAACCGTCCGGATTATAGTATGGATTAACTCCTTTTGCCAGCCTCTTTTGTAGCGGGGTTAGAGTAGATTAGCTTCCATTACTGTACTAATTAATGTTTTGGCAGCAATCTTCATCGCTCTTTCGTCAAAGTCAAACATTGGATGATGATGTGGTACAAATTGGTCTTTTTTTTGAGCACCAGTAAAGAAAAATGCCCCAGGTCTTTCTTCTAAATAATATGCAAAATCTTCACCGGTCATACTCGGAACACTCATTTCAGCGCTGTTTACTTCTTCCAAATTTTCCGCAGATTGAATAATTAGTTCCGCATGGATGGAGTGATTGACAACAGGACGATAGCCTTTTTGATAATCAAATGTATAATCTGCATCATAGCTTTGGCATGTGCCTTTAATTATCTTTTCCATTTCAGTAATAATCAGTTGTTGTAATTCTGGATCAAATGTTCGGACCGTTCCTTCCATTACTGCTGTATCCGGTATAACATTATAGGCGTTCCCTGCATGAAATTTGCCGATAGAAAGAACTGCAGTAGTCAATGGATCTAATTTTCGACTAACAATCTGTTGTAAATTAGTGACAAGCTGTGACCCAATGACGATGGGATCTTTCGTCTGATGCGGGATTCCTCCATGCCCGCCATTCCCTTTTATCGTAATGGTAAACTTATCCGCAGCCGCCATAAAATTTCCTGGTGCTGTTTGAACAATTCCATAAGGAGTGTTTGTCCAAAGGTGTGTACCATATACATAATCTACTCCGTCCAGGGCACCATCAGCAATCATTGGCTGAGCACCGCCAGGAGCTACTTCTTCTGCATGTTGATGAATAAATATAATCGTGCCGGGAAGTTGTTCTTTATATTTATTTAGTACTTTCGCAATAGTTAGTAATGTTGCGGTATGACCATCATGGGCACATGCATGCATAACCCCTTGATTCTTTGAGCGATAAGGGACATTTTTTTCGTCTTCTATTGGAAGGGCATCAAAATCCGCTCTTAGAGCAATCGTTTTACCGGGTTTAGCACCAACAAGTTTTGCAACAACACCATTGCCTCCAACACTTGCCCGGAAAGGTATGTTCAATTTGTTGTAAAATTCCTGAATATATTTGGCTGTTTTGTATTCATGGAAAGACAGCTCGGGATGCTGGTGTAAATATCGGCGGATTTCAATCATCTCATCATAATTATTATCTATTTCCTGAAATAATTCGTGAAGCATGGTTTCCCCTCCTTTTTCGAGTAATTATAACATAGCGGGAAAAAGAAAACAGACTTCCAGATTGTACTGGAAGTCTGTTTTCTATCTATAAATAATGGGAGAGGGTTAGCTAAAAAATGATTTGTCTGAAAGTAATCTTGCTGTTTCTTCTTTATGGTGTGTTTCATCTGCAATCATATCATCTAATTTTACAACCAGTTCTGTAAATCCTAATTCTTCTGCTTGTTTTTTACGTTTTTCATATCGTTCAATTGTTTCTGTTTCCGCTTTTAGTGTAGCTTCTAACATTTCCTGTACATCCGTTAATTGTTCTACTTTTGCAGGAGTAGTTGTAGGCGTTCCACCTAATGTTTTAATCTTATCTGATAAGTATAAAGCGTGTCCGATCTCATCATTAATTTCATCTTCAAAAAATGGTTTTAATAATGAGCGGTATAGTCCTGAAACCACTGATGCGTGATACGTGTACATGATAGTTGCAGCATATTCGTTTGCTAAATCAACATTCAATCCATCTAATAACTGTTGCAGTTTTTCTTGATCTTGTGCCATTTGTAATAACATCCTTTCATTATTTTCTTTCTAATATATATCTTCCCATATTCGAGTAAAATAAACATTTGACATGAATAGATATTGGCGGGAATTCCAATTATATGTTATGCTGTATATGTAAGCGATATATCCTTTAATTGAATAATTGATTGAACACTAGGGGAGCCTTATGCGGCTGAGACGAATTTATTCGGACCCTTTGAACCTGATCTGGTTAACACTAGCGGAGGGAAGTGGTGGAACAAGTGAGTACTTTACTTATGAAATCATAACACCACTCTTCTTTACTGGAAGGGTGGTTTTTTTCTGCCATTTTCCTCACTATATGGATGGATTGGAGGTTTTGCTATGAAAGGGATTCACCTGATCACGAATGGAAAATCAACAAAAAAGGAACTAGCACAATTAAGAACGATGCATCATTATTTTGATTATATTCATGTAAGAGAAAAATCAAAAACTGCTGCAGAACTAATGCAAATACTTGATTTCTTAGCAGGTATCGGTATCCCATTATCTAAAGTCATCATAAATGATCGAGTTGACCTTGCTGTGATGAAAGGGTGTACTGGTGTTCAACTAGCTTACAATAGTCTGCCGGTAACATTAGTGAAAAAACAATTTCCAGATTTAAAAATAGGTAAATCTGTACATTCAATCGAAGAAGCTTGGAAAGCGGAAAAAGATGGTGCTGACTTTATTTTATATGGACACATCTACCACAGTAAATCGAAACAAGGAGTAAAGCCTAGAGGAATTCAAGCATTACAGCGTGTTGCAAAATCTATCTCCATCCCAACAATTGCAGTGGGAGGAATCCATCCAGAGCAAGTGGAGGAAGTCTTGGGTGCAGGGGCAAAAGGATTAGCGATGATCTCCGCTTTTTGGGAATCGCCTGCGCCTTTGCAAGCGGCAAAGGCTTATTATGAAAGATTCAATCATTGGGAGGAGGAACATTTTGAGAGAACATTATGATCAAATTGTTGTAGGTGGTGGCGTAATTGGTTGTTCGATTGCTTATCAATTAAGCAAAAGAGGATATCGGGTCCTGGTAATAGAAAATGATGTAATCGGAAGTGGTGCATCAAGTGCTGCTGCAGGTATGTTAGGAGCACAGTTGGAATTCTCTTCAGATAGTGCATTATTTCACTTTGCAAGACAAAGCCGTGCTTTTTTTCCTGAATTGTCAAGGGAATTAGAAGAAGCGAGTGGAATTAATATTGGATTAATCCAAAAAGGAACGATGAAGTTAGCATTTACTGAGAAACAATTGATTGAATTGAAAGAGATTGCCAGGTTTCAAGGAAAAGCTGGTGAGTCAGCTCTTCTCCTTACCCAGAAGGCTGCGTTATTAAAAGAGAGAAGATTAACAGGAAATTTCCTTGCTGCTTTATTTTTTCCTGATGATGGTCAGGTTTCTGCCCCTCAATTAACACTAGCTTTTGCTAAAGCTGCACGAAACCATGGAGCAGTGTTGTTAGAACATACCCAAGTTAGTGAATTGATCGAACAGGAAAATGGCCTAAAAGGTGTAAGAACAACAAATGGTCTATATTATTCTGATCAAATAGTGATGGCAACAGGTAAAGATACAACCAAGTGGTTACCTTATGATTTAGCTATTACTCCTGTAAAAGGGGAATGCATTTCGGTAAGACCAGACCAGCCATTAATCGAAAGTACGATATTCTCTGATGGATGCTACTTAGTACCAAAAAATGATGGCAGCATTATCATCGGTGCTACATCTCTTCATGGTATTACAGATAAAACGGTTCGTGTGAAAGGTGTACAACAATTACTAACAAAAGCAAGGAAAATTATCCCTGCTATCGAACATGCACAGTTAGAGCACTTCTGGGCAGGAATTCGACCACAAACTAGCGATGGTTTTCCTTATATAGGAGAGGTGCCTGGCAGGGATGGAGTATATGTTGCTGCAGGGCATTATCGCAATGGCATCTTGTTGTCACCGATTACAGGAATGATGGTAGCGGATTTAATCGAAGGAAAAGCAGCTGCTAAATATGCTGCAAGCTTTGCTCTAAACAGAGTGCAGCGAGCATTTGTGTAAAGGGTGTGTTATCGAAGATGAAGCTGATTATTAATGGAGATCCATTAGAATTGCAAACAGATGTGAAAAATATAGAAGAATTAATCACAGCTTTAGGCCTAACTGACAAATCATTAATTGTAGAACACAATCAAACCATATTAAAAAAACAAGATCATAAGAAAGTAAGTGTCTCAAATGGAGACCAATTAGAAATCGTACATTTTGTTGGAGGAGGATAATCATGTTAAAAGTAGGGAAATTTCAGTTCACCTCAAGATTATTGTTAGGAACAGGAAAATATCCGGATTATGAGATACAGAAAAAAGCTGTAGAGGTTTCCGAGACGGAAGTATTAACCTTTGCTGTTAGGAGAATGAATATCTTTGATGCAGAGCAGCCGAATTTCTTAGAAAAAATTGATCTGAAAAAGTATCGCTTTTTACCAAATACAGCAGGAGCAAAAAATGCTGAAGAAGCTGTTCGTATTGCGAAGTTGGCTGATGCGTCCGGATTGTGTGACATGATAAAAGTAGAGGTAATTGGCTGTGATAAAACATTATTACCAGACCCTGTTGAAACTTTAAAAGCGACGGAAATTTTACTGGAAGAAGGATTTACGGTATTACCATATACTTCTGATGATGTTGTTTTAGCTAGAAAGCTTGAAGAACTAGGTGCACATGCAATTATGCCTGGAGCTTCCCCGATTGGTTCCGGCCAAGGCATTATTAATCCATTAAATTTAAGATTTATTATCGAACAGGCAAATGTACCTGTCATTGTTGATGCAGGGATTGGTTCTCCTCGTGATGCGGCTTATGCAATGGAATTAGGAGCAGATGGCGTGTTATTGAATACTGCTGTATCAGGTGCCGATGATCCAGTGAAAATGGCAAAAGCTATGAAACTGGCAATTGAAGCAGGAAGATTAGGATATGAAGCTGGCCGAATCGGGAAGAAGCAATATGCCATCGCAAGCAGTCCTCAGGAAGGGATTAGTGTTGGTGGATAATCGTTATCATAGACAAATATTGTTTGAGCCGATAGGTAATAAAGGGCAAGCGATGGTGGAGAATAGTCATGTACTGATTATTGGTGTTGGTGCACTTGGTTCAAGCAGTGCAGAAATGTTGGCGCGAGCGGGTGTTGGTAAATTAACATTAATTGATCGCGATTATGTTGAGGCAAGTAATCTTCAAAGACAGCAATTGTTTACAGAGCAAGATGTGGAACGGCAAACACCGAAAGCAATTGCAGCGCAACAAAGACTGAAACGGGTAAATTCAAGTATTGTGATTGAAGCAATTGTAGAAGATGCTGGTGTAGATGAACTGGAGAAGATTGTACCGCAAGTTGATCTAATCATTGATGCAACAGATAATTTTGACACACGATTAATCCTTAATGACATTGCTCAAAAACATAAGAAACCGTGGATCTATGGTGGATGTGTTGCAAGTTATGGTGTTACTTTTACCATCATACCTGGCTTGACACCATGTTTACATTGTTTGCTTGATCATATTCCTAATGATGGTGCAACATGTGACACCGTGGGGATTATTAGCCCTACAGTACAAATGGTAGTTGCCCACCAAATGACAGAAGCGCTAAAAATTTTAACCAATCATTTAGAAGCATTATCAGGAAAATTAACCGGATTTGACTTATGGAAAAATGAACGAATGGAGTTAGAAGTGAAACGGTTAAAAGATGATCAATGCCCTTCATGTGTACTTGGAGAGTATCCAAACCTCTCTTACGATGCCCAAATGAAAACAGCTGTTTTATGCGGTAGGGACACTGTCCAAATTAGAGGGAATCATCGGAGAGAGATGGATTTGGATCAACTAGTGGTACATATTAACCGTCATTCACCAGTCAATGTAAGGAAAAACGCTTTTCTTATTTCTTTTGAAGTAGACAGTTATCGAATAGTTATTTTTAAAGATGGCCGTACTTTCATCCATGGTACGAAAGATATTGTTAAAGCAAAGAAAATCTATTATCAATATGTAGGTTAAGAAGGGGAGCAGCTCATAGGGTTGCTTCCTTTCTTTGTGAGATTAATAGTCTTTCTATGTAAATGTTGACTGATAAGCCTTTTACCATGCATATTTCTTTGCCGTTCTATTATAGAACAAAGCGAATGTGCCTTTTTGCATCAAAGTAATTAAATCTCTCGAGTAGTGAAATTTGACGAAACTGTGAAACATATTAGTTAAATGTCTCATATGTTTGTTTTTATAATTGATCTATGTATAATAAAATGGTGGAGGAGAGGTGTATAAATGGATAAGAAAAAAGAGACGTTACTGTTTATTGCATGGGCGCAAAGTTTAGTCGCGATGTTAGGCAGTTTATTTTACTCAGAAGTACAAGGATATATACCGTGTGAACTATGCTGGTATCAAAGAATATTAATGTATCCACTTGTATTGATTTACGGCTATGCCCTTTATAAAAAGGATATTCGCTATGCTTTTCCCGGACTTATAATGAGCGGAATAGGAATTGGTGTATCTACTTATCATTATCTTATTCAGCAAGTGCCGAGTATGTCATCAGCAGGGGATGCTTGTGGACTAGTTCCATGTAATGGAATTTATGTGGAGTTCCTTGGATTTATAACGATACCGTTCCAGGCACTTATCGCATTTATCGTAATTTTTGTTATACACCTTGTCTTAATTGTACAACAAAGGAGAGTTTAATTTGAAAAAGATGATCATCTTTGTACTAGTGCTCGTAGCAATATTCGGAGCACTATGGTTTGTCGTTAACTATCAAAACCAAAAAGCATCAGAGGGAAATCCATATAATAAATCGAAATTAGACCAAGGCACAATTGATCAATTGGATGATCCAATGTACCAGAATCAAATCTTGCCAGATGAACTGGCAGAGAAATTAGAAAACGGTGAAGATGTTACGGTATATTTCTATGACCCGAACTGTATCCATTGCCAAAGAACAACCCCAGTCGTTGTACCGCTAGCGGAGGAATACGGAGTAGATTTGGTGAAAATGAACTTAAAAGAATTTGAGACCCAATGGCAAAAATACGGTATTCAATCAACTCCAACACTGGTGCATTTTGAAGCTGGTGAAGAGTCTGCACGTATTGTAGGTGAACAACCTCAGACAGAATTTGAAAACTTCTTTGAAACAGAAGTATTAGAATAAAAGAAAAGCTGATTCCGTTTTAGGGGGATCAGCTTTTTCATTGATATCAGAACCACTTTTGCTTTACTCTTCTTCCTCCAAATCACCAACATTATATGTCATTTCATAGTTGGCTCCTGCACTGTATGGTTTTTTTTCATTTTCGGTGAAATAATTTTTTTGAACTTGATAAGCGTCATTGTGTGCCCATTCCGTAAAGATAATGTATTCTCTCCCTTTAACAGGGCGCAATATTCTTACCGAAATCACTCCATTTAATTGCGCAATGTCTGAGACTTTCTCCTTCCACTCGTGTTCAAATAGTGGTCGTCCTTCTTCTGTAATCGGCATGTGTAACAGAGAAGCATATCCTGTCTCAGCTAAATTTCCTTCTTTTGCGATTATTTCATAGTTGCGGCTTGTCTGGAAAATGGAACGTTCGTTGCTTTCATAGTAGGCAATTGCTTTTTCTCCATTATGCATGATGAGAAAAAGATCAATCTCATGCTTCTCCTTCAATTTTTCCAAAAAATCATAGGTTCCATTTGTCATATATGCTTTCATTTACCTATTCCTCCGTCCTGTTTCAGAAGTATTTGAATGTTAAGTATGATAAAATAGAATCAGTGTGTTTTTTTCATAGAAAGGTGTGTAAAAGTTTGGAACAATATAAACAATGGCTGAATAAAGGCATCCAGTGGATTAAACGTTTCAAGTGGGTTGCCATTATTATCTGTTCCATGTTCTTGATAGCAATATCTGGTTATTTATTCATAATTTTCGGCGGTCGTTTTGTTTTTTGATGAAAAAGCTGTTATCTTACCGACAGCATCACAAGTAGTGACAGAAGATGGGACTGTACTTGGTAAGTTATATACAGAAAATCGTGATTACGTTACGATTGAGCAAATTCCTGATCATGTTGAGGCAGCTTTTCTAGCATTAGAAGATCAACGCTTTTATAGTCATGCAGGCATTTCTTTTCCTTCGGTTGCTCGAGCTGTTTACAGGGATATACTGGCAATGAGTAAAGTGGAAGGTGGTAGTACGATTACCCAGCAATTAGCAAAAAACCTTTTCTTAGTTAATGATAAAACATGGATGCGAAAAACAAAAGAAATAATGGCCTCCATTCATCTGGAAAGAAATTACAGTAAGAAAAATATATTAGAACTTTACTTAAATGAAGTGTATTTTGCTCATGGAATATATGGGGTTGGAACAGCAGCGAATTACTATTTTGGCAAAAATATTGAAGAGTTAACGATTGAGGAAGGTGCACTGCTTGCTGGAATGGTTAAAGCGCCAAATACGTATTCGCCTTATATAGATATAGAGAAAGCAAAACAAAGACGAGACATCGCATTGCAGCAGATGGCTGATTTTGAAACAATCTCTACAGAAGAAATGTTAAGCCTCCAGGCAAAGAACGTTAAAGTTAAACCACAAGAAGAGGATAGAGAACCATGGCTTGATGACTATTTTGCTCATGTGTTAGAGGAAGTTGAAACAGTTTATGGTCTAAGCAGGGATGCTTTAAAACGTGGTGGATATACAATAGAAGTATATATGGACCCGATGATGCAAAAAATGGCATATGAAATCATGCAGCAAGATCAATATTTCCCTTCCGAAAGCGGGGAAGTTGATGGTGCGTTTGTTTTAATGGAACAGAATACAGGATATTTAAAAGCATTGATTGCAGGCAGACAGTTTGAACTAAACAAAGTCAATCATCTTCATGTACCTAAACAACCAGGTTCTGTAATGAAGCCAATTGCAGTATATGGACCAGCAATGGAATTAGAAGCATTTCAGCCGTATGATTATTTATCTGACCAGGATATTGATTATAATGGCTATCGTGTTCAAAATGCTGATCGTGCATTTTCAGGAGAAGTAACGATGTATGAGGCAATTGTACAGTCAAAGAATGCACCAGCTGTCTGGACATTGGACCAAATTGGCATAAGTTACAGTAAATCAATTTTAGAGAAAATGAATATGATGGTTGAGGATAACGGCTTGGCGATTGCATTAGGAGGATTAGAACATGGGGTTACTCCATTACAAGTGACCGAGTCTTACAGAACATTTATTCATAACGGTGAATGGTTGGAACCTCGCAGTATTCAATCAATAACAGATCGGAATGGGGAAAAACTTTCTGTAGTTGAACAAAAGACAAATCAAGTGTTTAACCCGCAGGTGGCCTGGAATATGTTAAGAATGCTTGAAGCAACCGTTGATAAAGGTACTGCCCAGGCCGGAGACTTCAACGGTGCACTTGCTGGAAAGACAGGATCAACAGAACACCCGTTAGTCGCTGGAGAAGTAAAGGATGCGTGGTTTGCAGGAGTTACGCCACAATACGTTGTGACAGCATGGATGGGCTTTTCGCAAATATCTGAGCAAAATTACTTAACAACAGGCAGTGAGGCACCAACTAAATTAACGAAGGCAATTTTAACGGAGATCGATAAACAGATCGGGTTGGAATCTAACTTCAACGTTCCTCAAAATATTAATGACTTAGAAGATCCGATCGAATTACCGACAATTTCAGATGTTACTGGTTCCTTTAAATTTGGTGGTTTCTCTATTTTTAAAGGCAAACTATACTGGACAGCCTCTGACGATAAACGAGTAATCTACCGAATTTACGAACAGAGAGATGGAGAAGATCCACTAATTGGTGAGGTGGAAGGGGAAGGCCAATTCACTATTGATCAAATCAGTGTATTTAATAGCGGGAATTATTACGTTGTTCCATATAATCGGTTGACAGGTAAGGAAGGCGAACGGTCAAATATTACATCAATAACGTTTGACTTTTAGATAATTGTTATTTAAAATTGTTTTTTAGTTATAATAATTACAATTTAGTGAACAATGTTTTAAAAAACTATACAGAAACCGTTAAACATTCTATAGTAGAGTGGAATGACAAAAAGGGTGAGGAAAAATGACAAAATTTAATGATACGATTTTAAAGGCTTTTAGAGGTGAAGAAACGGATTATACTCCTGTTTGGTATATGCGCCAAGCTGGCAGATCCCAAAAGGAATATCGTGAATTAAAAAAGAAGTACTCTTTATTTGAAATTACCCATCAACCAGAACTTTGTGCATATGTGACAAGATTACCTGTAGAAATGTATGATGTGGATGCAGCAGTTCTTTACAAGGATATTATGTCACCACTTCCTGCGATTGGTGTGGATGTAGAAATCAAATCGGGAATCGGCCCAGTAATTGAAAATCCGATAACATCACTTAAGGATGTAGAGAAATTAGGCAAGATAGATCCCGTTAGTGATGTTCCATACGTGTTAGAAACAATCCGCTTACTTACAAAAGAGCAATTAAATGTGCCGCTTATCGGTTTTAGTGGAGCGCCATTTACATTAGCAAGTTATATGATTGAAGGTGGACCATCTAAAAATTACCATAAAACAAAAGCATTAATGTATAGTGATCCAAAAGCATGGTTTGCTTTAATGGATAAACTTGCAGATATGACAATTACTTATGTGGAAGCACAAGTGAATGCAGGAGCGCAAGCAATCCAAATCTTTGATTCATGGGTTGGCGCTTTGAATGTTGCAGATTATCGCAAATATATTAAGCCAGTTATGGAACGTATTTTCCTTGAATTAAGAAAAAATAATGTCCCGTTAATCATTTTCGGTGTTGGTGCAAGTCATTTAATTAAAGAATGGAATGACCTCGCTGTAGATGTGATTGGTTTGGACTGGCGCTTATCAATTAGTGAAGCGAGACAGTTAGATGTTACCAAAGCTCTGCAAGGAAACCTGGACCCAGCCTTTTTGTTGGCGGATTGGAATATTGTAGAAGAGAGAACAAAGCAAATTATTGATGAAGGGAAACAACACCCAAGTCATATTTTTAATCTTGGACATGGGGTGACACCTGAAATCAGTCCCGCCAGATTGAAGAAATTAACGGAGTTTGTTCATAGTTATTCGAAACGTTAAGAGAGAGAAAGGAAGTTCAAAAAATGGCAAAGGAAAAAGTAGGATTACTAGTAATGGCGTATGGTACGCCATATGAAGAAGCAGATATTGAAAGATATTACACACACATCCGTCATGGTCGCAAACCGTCTCAGGAAATGCTGGATGATTTAACTGAAAGATATCATGCGATTGGCGGGATTTCTCCATTAGCCAGAATCACCAAGGAACAGGCCAAAGCTCTGGAAAAACGGTTAAATGAAGTGCAGGATGAAGTAGAATTTGTTCAATATTTAGGTTTGAAGCATATTGAACCATTTGTTGAAGATGCGGTAAAACAAATGGCGGATGATGGGATAAAAGAAGCGGTAACGATCGTTCTTGCTCCTCATTATTCGACTTTCAGTGTGAAATCATATAATGGCCGTGCCAAGGAAGAGGCAGAGAAATACGGATTAACAATCAAATCTGTTGAAAGCTGGTATGATGCAGATGGATTCATCGATTATTGGAAAGAGGCTGTCTTAGAAGAGTTTAATAAAATGGATGAAGCTGAAAAAGAAAAAGCGGTATTAGTTGTTTCAGCACATAGTTTACCAGAGAAAATTTTACAAAATGGTGACCCATATCCAGCCCAATTGAGAAAAACAGCTGAGTTGATTCAAGAAAGAGCGGGTATTCAAAATGTTGAAATTGGCTGGCAAAGTGAAGGAAATACACCAGATCCATGGTTAGGACCAGATGTACAGGATTTAACACGTGATCTATTTGAGCAAAAAGGATACCGCTCCTTTGTTTATGCGCCTGTCGGCTTTGTTGCAGACCACTTAGAAGTACTATACGATAATGACTATGAGTGTAAAGTCGTTTGTGAGGAAATTGGTGCGAATTATTATCGACCAGAAATGCCAAATGTTCACCCGGAATTTATTCATACATTAGCAACAATTGTGTTAGAAAAATACCAAAGTAATGATCAATCATGAAGCAGATTACGATTATAGGTGGCGGTATTGCAGGACTTACTGCCGCCTATTATTTGCATAAACAGATAAAAGAGCAGCAATTACCTTATCAAGTGACCTTAATAGAAGCGAGTGGCCAGCTAGGCGGCAAAATCAGGACGGAACGAAGAGACGGATTTACCATTGAACGTGGTCCTGATTCTTTCCTGATTCGTAAACAATCTGCCGAAAGGCTTGCTCGAGAAGTAGGTTTAGGTGAACAATTAGTTACAAATGGCTCGGGTAAATCGTACATTCTTGTTAATGGCAAACTTCATCAGATGCCGCAAGGTTCGTTTATGGGAATTCCTACACAAGTAAAACCTTTTTTATCTTCTGATCTATTTAGTTGGCCAGGGAAAATCAGGGCAGGATTTGATTTTTTCCTACCAAAAGGTGAACCGAAAGAAGACCAGTCATTAGGAAAATTCTTCAGAAGAAGATTTGGTGATGAACTTGTCGAGAACTTAATTGAACCATTATTGTCAGGGATTTACGCTGGAGATATAGATGATCTGAGTCTAATGGCAACTTTCCCAAATTTTTATGAGTTGGAACAAAATCATCGTAGTCTTGTTAAAGGATTACAAAGGACAGTGCCAAAACCGCAGCCTGGTAAGAAGCGAAGCATGTTTTATAGTATAAAAGGTGGGTTGCAATCACTGGTGGAAGCAATTGAGGCGAAATTAGATGATGGTATCATCCGTAAAAATATTGCGGTCAACCATATTGAAAAAGGTACAGATGGATATACCCTATCATTATCTGATGATTCAACCATCTATTCAGATGCTGTGATGGTTGCTACACCATTTAATATGATGAAGAAAATGTTGCCGACTTACAATTTTTTATCAAAAACAGAAGATATGAAAGCAACCTCTGTGGCAAATGTTGCTTTGGCATTTGATCAATCCGCTATTAAAGAAGATATTGACGGGACAGGCTTTGTAGTTTCCCGTAACAGCAGTTACCGAATCACCGCATGTACATGGACACATAAAAAATGGCCAGATACAGCAGCGCCAGAAGGGATGGCTCTACTGCGCTGTTATGTCGGCCGTCCTGGTGATGAAGCTGTCGTTGATTTATCTGACAGTGAATTAGAAGAATTAGTTCTATCAGATCTCAACAAAATAATGAAGATTGAAGGGAAGCCGTTATTTTCTGTTGTATCTCGATGGAAAAATGCGATGCCACAGTATAGTGTCGGACATAAAAAAATGGTCGATCGGTTGGATAAGGATATCAATGAAAATCTCCCAGGTCTATTTGTATCAGGAAGTTCTTATCGGGGAATAGGGATACCTGACTGTATTGATCAAGGGGAGGCAGCAGTTGAGAAGATATTGGCATATTTAAAAAACTAGGGTGCAATGGTTGCCCCCTAGTTTTTTGTATTTATCTTTTAAATTGCAAAAACTTCTTTTTCCCTATCTGGAGCACATCGTCTTCGTTAATAACTTGCGACAATGAATCTGTTATTATCTTTTCACCGTTTATAGAAACCCCGTTTTGTTTCATTAATCGTAGAAACTCACTTTTGCTCTTAACGAGATTCCTTTCAATCAACTGGGGAATGATGTCCTGTAACTGGTTTTTCTCTTCTATAATTAAGGTTGGGATATTTTTCGGTATTTGACGCTTTTGGAATGCTGTTTCAAAATATTGCTTAGCAGTCTGCATCATCTCTTCACCGTGATATAGTGTTGTAATAATTTCTGCTAATTCTAATTTTATATTTCGCGGGTTTTCCCCGTTCTCCAAGCGTTCCTTTACACGATCCACATCATTCGGATGTTCATCTGTTGCTAATTCATAGTATTTTATTATTAAGTTATCTGGTACTTCCATTACCTTTTTGAACATTACCTCAGGTGCTTCATGGACACCAATATAGTTACCTAAGCTTTTACTCATCTTTTCCACACCATCTAAACCTTCAAGTAAAGGCATAAACATGGCAATTTGCTTTTCTTTACCTAAGTGTTTTTGCAATGTACGGCCCATTAACACATTAAATGTCTGATCTGTTCCACCGAGCTCAATGTCAGCATTCAATTCAACAGAATCATATGCCTGCATTAATGGATAGAAAAATTTTCCAATAGGCACATGGTTTTTATAACGTTTTTGGAAATCATCACGTTCTAATATACGTGCAACAGAAGTGGAAGCTGCTAATTTAATTACTTCTTCAAATGACAGCTTTGAAAGCCATTCACTATTGAAACGAACAGTTGATTTGTCTTCATCGAGCACTTTGAAAATTTGTTCCGTATATGTTTTGGCGTTTGCCTTCACGACTTCATCACTTAATGCAACACGTCCCTTGGCTTCGCCGGTTGGATCACCAATCCGCCCTGTAAAATCTCCAATTAAAATAACAGCACGATGTCCTAAATCTTGCATCTGCTTAATTTTACGGAGTACAACCGCATGTCCTAAATGAATATCGGATGCCGAGGGATCTAATCCTAATTTTATTGTTAAAGGTGTCTTTTCATCATAGGATCGTTTTAATTTTGCTAATAATTCTGTCTCATCTACAATGGTTTCGGCACCCTTTTTTATAATTTCTAATTGTTCCTCTGGTTTTAAAAACATGAGTTAACATCTCCTTGTAATATTAATAAATTAATATTGCAAGTTCTATAAGAGTAAAAACAAAAACGCCCTTTAGGCAAGAGCCTAAAGGACGTGTCGAAAACGTGTTACCACCTTTATTTAAGAATTACTCACATAATTCTCCTCTGAAGTACAGCCGTAGCGATACTTTTGCTTTGATTACGGAAGCAACCCCGGTGCAGCCTACTAAGGTTCGGTACACAGCTCCAAGATGTATTTCACTTTAACTTTCCTTTGCGCCTCTCAGCAACCGGCTGCTTTCTGTAAGTTCCATTAAAGTTACTCGTTCTCTTCAACGCCTTTACTCTTATACTCCGAAATGTATAGACAAATCTTCGTTATGCAGATATTGATATTCATTATATAGATATAGATGATGATTTGTCAACGTATCTTTCCAGAGAAAACAGGTTATGTATGATTAGGGATAGTACCTAAGATGAATGGTTGTCTTTATTCAGTTAGTGAAGCAGGTAGAATGCCTAGAAGTTCCATAACTGCATAACTACATTTTCAGCCACGAGATATGAAGCCAAGAAGCACTCATAACTGCATAACTACATTTTCAGCTGCGAGATATGAAGCCAAGAAGTACTCATAACTGCATAACTACATTTTCAGCCGCGAGATATGAAGCCAAGAAGACTCATAACTGCATAACACCACCTTCATCCGTGAGATATGAAGCCAAGAAGCATTCATAACTGCATAACACCACCTTCATCCGCGAGATATGAAGCCAAGAAGCATTCATAACTGCATAACACCACCTTCATCCGTGAGATATGAAGCTCAGAAGTTCCATAACTAGAAGGGGCGCGAAGTAAGTTATTTTTCCAATAAAAAAAAGCAGCTACTTATTAGCTGCAGGTGTCTGTCTTTTACATATATCTTGATTAATTGGATGGGAATGTTCATCATCCTCTTTCAGCAGGATAAGAAGGATGAAAGGAACGAAAGATATAGGGTAAAAGACTTCAAATAGGTTAAAATGGCGGGATAAGTGCAGGTAACATGTTAGGGAATCATGTTTTAAACTGCAATATCTTTTCCGCACACAATCACACTTATACAAAGTGTCGTATTTATATTGTATTATAACAAAATAAAAAAATCAATACTTTGTATTAGTACAATTTCAAAAAATTGTTTTCTTCTATTAATTCTTTTATACTAATTTAATAGTAACCATTACAAAAGGAGTGCGATTTAGATGAAATTTATTGATAATAAAGGCATAACAGATCCTCGTATTAATTTAGCGATCGAAGAATATGTATTAAAAAAATTTGGTGAAACAGATTCTTATCTGTTATTTTACATAAATGAACCCTCGATTATAATTGGGAAAAACCAAAATACAATTGAAGAAATTAATACAGACTATGTTGATGCAAATGGTATTCATGTTGTTCGCAGACTGTCAGGTGGCGGGGCGGTTTATCATGATCAAGGTAATTTGAATTTCAGCTTTATTACAAAAGATGACGGGGATAGTTTTCATAATTTTGCGAAGTTCACTGAACCTGTTGTTGAAGCATTGCGGGCATTAGGAGTTCCAGCAGAATTAAAAGGGCGCAATGATTTAGTGGCAGACGGACGGAAAATTTCAGGAAATGCGCAATTTACCACTCGTGGAAGAATGTTTAGTCATGGAACATTAATGTATGATTCCGAAATAGAGCATGTTGTTAAATCATTAAATGTAAAAACAGAAAAGATTCAATCAAAAGGAATTAAATCAATTCGCAGTCGTGTAACCAATATTTCTGAATTTATGGAAGAAAAATTATCAATGGACGAATTTAAGAAACATATATTACGTCATATATTTGATGTGGAGAACATAGAGGATGTTCCGCAATATGTGTTGACAGAAGAAGACTGGGCTAATATTCACCAATTATCAAAAGAACGTTACCAGAACTGGGACTGGAATTATGGAAAATCACCGAAATTTAATGTCCAGCATTCCAATAAGTTTGATGGTGGCTTAGTTGATGTGCGTTTAGATGTGAACAAAGGAATTATTGATCAATGTAAAATTTTTGGTGACTTCTTCGGTATTGGGGATGTTGGAGACCTAGAACAGAAGCTTATTGGGATCCGGTATGAACGTCAAGCAATAGACCAAGCTCTAAGTGATATAGATGTATCTCATTACCTTGGTAAAATAACGAAAGAAGACTTTGTTGGACTAATTTACTAACTGCAAATCGGAAGACTGTCTCTATAAGGAATAAAGGGGACAGTCTTTTTTTAGAATGAATAGAGAGGCGGTTTAATCATTAGTTGAACAGTCAACACTATTGTATATATAGTTAATAAATAAGGAGTCATTATGAAAAAGTTACTTTCTGCATATTTTCTGTTTATCATCGGATTATTTGTCTACTTTTATTATTTCTATCCGCTAAATTCTTTAAGTGATTCACGCTACGGTGCATTATCACACGCTTTTTATTTTGCGATGCTTCCATTACAAATGATCTTATTATACTGCATAGTAAAAAGTGAAGTCAGTTATCTTTGGATTGGTAGATATAATTCGCGTTTATTTCAGTCCTTTTTGCTGTCAGCCTTACTCGTTTTGCTGGATTTGTTTGTACGTCTTCCTTTTCAAATGACTTGGTATTCTTTATCGAGAAGTGAAGGAACACTTACACAGCCTTTCCTTTCATGGTTTCTGGATTTATTGTTATCGGCTGGCTTATTTTTCATCACATTATTTTTGCTTATTTATTTCAGTCGTATATTTATGGAAAAGTGGCCGAAAAAATGGGGAACGATATTATGGTTTTCTATATTGCCAATCGCTGTTTTCATTGTATTCATTCAACCAATTTGGATTGACCCGCTTTTCGATGATTTCCGGCCATTACAAAGTGGGCAGTTACGCTCAGAGATGGAGGAATTAACAGATAGTGTGAATTTATCAAATGTTGATTTTCTTGTAGTGAATAAAAGTGAGAAGGTAACGACATATAATGCTTACGTAACTGGTATTTTCGGACATGCCAGAATTGTCTTATGGGACACTATGTTACATGGAATGGATCAGGCAGAAATACTTTTTATCACTGCACATGAGGTCGCACACTACTTATATAAACATGTATATATTGGGACAGGGTTGTATTTGTTATCTAGTCTCATCTTGTTGATTCTGCTGCAGCAATTGGCGATTCGCTGGAAAAATGATCATTCCATCACACGTTTACTAAAATTATTGTTAACTGCTTCTATTGTATTAACTATCATTCAACCAGTAAGTTTATTTGTTTCCCGACAGATGGAAACAACAGCCGATTTTTTCGCCATTGAACACACGGAAGACTTAGTACCTGCGATGCATACCTATTATCTATTAGCAGAGCAATCGAAAACAGATATAGCACCAGCGGCATGGATTCGTTTCTTCAGATTGTCCCACCCATCGATTCGGGAAAGAATAGAGAAAATGGAAGAAATCATCGAAAAGCGTGAAACAAAACCTTAAGCTAGTTCGTATTTATTAGCAAGAGGTGATCAGGAATGGATGAATTTTACCAACAATTAATCGATGAACAAGAAAAAAAGCGGAAGTTAAAGCGGTATTTGGATGAGAGAACACAATTAATGTCACAATTGGAGCAAATGCGTGAGCGAGAACGTGAATTGTACCATAAGCTTCAAGAGGAAAAAATTGATGTAGAAAAATTAGAAGGCTTTAGTATTGCTAGCATTTTTTATACAGTTACAGGGAAAAAAGATGAAAAATTAGATCAGGAAAAACAAGAGGTTGTTAGTGCGCAATTGTTTTACGAAGAGGCTAAATCTTCTATGCAAGATCTAAATACAGATGTACAAGAACTAGATCGTCGTATTGCAGCTTTAGGTGATCCGGAATCCCGGTATCAGGAAATCTTACAACAAAAATATTTACACTTGTTAGATACAGATAATGAAAAGGGGATAGAAGCTCACCGTCTTTTAGAGAAAATTGGGACTATAAAAGATGAACAAACAGAAATAGAAGAAGCCTTAGATGCTGGACATAAAGTAAAAAGGGCTTTATCGACTGCAAGTGATTCACTGGAAAAGGCAAAGAATTGGGGAACAGTTGATATGTTTGGTGGTGGACTTATTTCTACTTCCTTAAAGCATAGTCATATTGATGATGCGAAACAAGCGACACATCAGGCGCAGCGATTATTGCGCAAGTTTTCGCATGAACTGTCCGATATTGGTAAATCTTTCAATGCAGATATTGGGATATCTGGCGGCTTAACTTTTGCAGATTATTTCCTTGATGGACTGGTTATGGATTGGTTTGTACAGGATAAAATTAATCAATCTGCAAATGAAGTAGAGTCCATGTATCAAAAGGTATCCAATACCATTCAACAATTGAAAAAGCTAAAGCAAGAAGTAGCAAGCACAGAGAAACAAGCGGAAAGGCAATGGGAGTCAATAGTACTTCAAGCATAAACCACATTATTGTGGTTTTTTTCTTGTAATCAAATACTCTTCCTCCGTAATATAAAAATCAATATCAGGCCGGTCTGTGATCAAGTTTAATTGTTCTAACTTATAATAACTCACTTTCCGGTATGGATCATAGTCGATAATAGGGAGTTCTTGCTTTTGGGCAACATATTGGTCTACAGCCTTCTGAATTTTGTCTATTGCGAGAGCAATGTGCCTATCCTCCTTTTCGAATAATTCGTATGTTTCTGCTGACATATAGAATTCTTTGTCAGGTAACGCTTTCAAAAAGGGTGCTAATAATTCAAAATCTACCGTTCGGTCTTCTTTGATGAGTATCTTGAGTGGAATATTGCTAGGCAATGTTTTGCTATATTGTCTTACCGCTTCTTTGACCTCATCATAAGAAATAGATTTTACCGGATAACTCTTATCTTTTTTCCGAAAGAACTTATTCCACATTTTACCACCTACTTGATTCAAATTTTCTTATAAACTCCGCAATACAGCTATCTATTTTGTTAATTTTACCACAACCTCATAAAAATTGATATATTAATAGGTAAATATAACTATTTTCATATAAAAAGCATACCCTTTTTATCCATGTCTTGGTACGATTGTTTATGGTTACAAAATACTATTTTAGAGGAGGAAACAAAATGATAATGTCGAAAGGTTGTGAAATCAGCCCAACAACGCTGGCTGTTATTGGTGTTAGTAAAGGAGAGAATTATGGCACGAGAATAATGGAATATGAGAAAGGAGATGATTACGAGGTAGATATCCACTCATATAAAGTAATGGATATGACTTGCCGTGAGTTTGGTATCAGTCTTCGTGGTTTATTAGAAGGCGCCCGGCGGCTAACAGATACTAGCCATAAACCTCCCATTGTAATTGATAGAATGAGCAATATGTATTTCTTCCCTGTTGAATCCCCAACTAAAAAGTCTTGTATCTGGATTTCCCACACACATGTAAATCGTACCGAGAGATTATCCAACAATCAAACGAAGATTATTTTTAAAAACGGACGTACCCTAAATGTTGATGTTTCCTATACTGTCATTCTAAATCAAATTAACAAAACAGCTCAATATCGTTGTATGATTTCAGATAAATTAAGTGATATGCTTCCAATATCACAATATATAGCAGAGACGAACAAACAAAGGCGGCTGCATTAAATGCATCGAATCGTTTAAAAAAGCAGTGGAAATAGACGGGAAACAAAAAATAGTGAGTCTACTCTCACAATAATAATAAAGTTAATAAGGAACTGTTATCATAAAGATAACGGTTCCTTCTTCTCTGGTTTATCATCTCTTTCCTTCTCTTCTAAGAACCATTCATTTAAAATACTTTCCACTTTTTTACGAATGGCAGGGTTAAAGTAATTACGTTTCTCTTCTCTCCCTTTACATATGAATAAGTAAGTGGTAAAGGATTCTTTTTTTTCTGCTGTAATTACTTGGATTTTTTCTTTGTACATCTGTTTTTGGAGATTTCTCCGCTCATTTGTTGCTTTTTTTTCTATTTGTTTTAATAGGGCAATATATGGTTCATTGATTTTAAATGGAGTATTTTGTTGAAGTTGTGTTAAGTCATGTTTAATCACGCGTAATGCCATAGACATAAACAAAAAACGGGAAGCTAATTTCCATTCATGCTCTTCTAAGTATCGCATCGTTATCTCTCCTTTTTAGGAACGTGTGTTCTATTATATGCAGTTATGAACAAAAATGCAACAAACATTTTTTTATTAGTAAAAAAAGGCAAGAAGTATTAAAATAAATAGAAGAGATGAACAAAAACAGATTGCCTTCTATCATGGTGTTCGCTTTCTGAAAGTTTCGTCAGGCCTTGCGGGGGATGAAAAAGCTTCACTGAGAAAGTCTCACTTAATTAGAAAAAAAGGGGTTCTTAATAAGGATGTTCACATATAATATAAGGAATATTGGAGATATAGATATTGATCAAATAAAGAAATTAATTGAGGCAAACGATTATGATCAGCTTGTTAACTTCTTATTAAAAAGTTATGAAAGCTTAGGCCCGATTCCCGGCTTTCTTCTGCCGTTTCTGGAAGCTTTTTTACCTTTTTTGCCATTGGTTGTATTTGTGATGACAAATGCTGCAGCCTATGGATTGCTTAAAGGATTTTTGCTTTCATGGATCGGGGCAAGTTTAGGTTCAGTTGTTGTTTTCCTTGTTGTACGCCATTTTAAAAATGTCCGATTGTTTCGCTGGATACGTAAAAGCAAACAAGTAGTAAAAGTAATGGATTGGTTGGAACGTCATGGATTTGGTCCATTATTTTTATTACTTTGTTTCCCTTTTTCTCCATCTGCTGTTATCAACCTGGTAGCAGCATTATCTAAAGTTAATCTGTATCAATTTATTTTAGCTGTATTTTTAGGGAAGGCTGTCATGGTCTTCACCGTTTCGTACATTGGAGATAGTATCGTATCTTTTGCGAAGAATCCAGTAAAGTCAATTATTGTCGGGATAGGGATTGTTGTTTTTTGGTTAGCCGGTAAGTATATGGAAAAACGGTTGCAAAAAAGGGCCGAACAGAAAAAATGGAAATAAAGAGATTAAAAAGGGGAGAATGGGGGTAGATTAGTAATAAAATGCTGGAGGGAATACCATGAAAAAGAAAAAGACGTGGTCCATTATCCGCATCATACTATTTTCCCTTTTACTTGCTTTTTTCTTCCGCTCTTACCTGTTTGCCAGTTATGTAGTAAATGGCAAATCAATGGAGCCAACATTGTATGATGGGAACTTACTAATGGTAAATAAAATGATTTATGATTTAAAAAATATTGATCGTTTTGATGTTATTGTGTTTCATGCAAATGAGAAAGAAGACTATGTCAAACGAGTAATTGGTTTGCCTGGGGATCATATTGCTTATAAAGATGATACATTATATATAAATGGTGAACCAGTTGCAGAGGAATATCTGCAACCATATCGTGAAGTAGTTGATGGGAAATTAACCAATGATTTCACTTTGGAAGAGATTACAGAAGTGTCAGAGGTTCCGGAAGGTAAGTTATTTGTTTTAGGTGATAATCGCAGAAAAAGTTATGACAGCAGAGATATTGGATTTGTTGATCAAGGAACAGTAGTAGGAAAAGTGGACGTATTGTATTGGCCAATGTCAGCCATTGATTTTCAATTAATCCGCTAATAAAAGGTAAGCGCTTACTACAAGCGGTTGTGAGAATGTCAGGCTGATGCTTAGTTACCTCTCCTCTCCCGACGGTGTATACCAGAGGAAATCTGAATAAAATTCTAAAGTAAGTTATTCAAATACAGTCTGCTAATAGAAAAAAGCAGCACGTGTCTGAAGTTTCCAAAGTCTTTTAAAGGAGGCTAGACCGTGCCTGCGACAGCTTATGAAAGTATATGAGCAGATGCTGCCATGGGGAAGAGATTATTCCTGGACAACAAAAATCAACCTGTTCTTTTCTCATCTTTTCTCATCTTTGCCTATTTTTTTTGCTAAACAAAAGAACATTA
This sequence comes from Gracilibacillus xinjiangensis, assembly GCF_042651765.1. Taxonomy (NCBI): domain Bacteria; kingdom Bacillati; phylum Bacillota; class Bacilli; order Caryophanales; family Bacillaceae; genus Gracilibacillus; species Gracilibacillus xinjiangensis. The sequence continues at coordinate 1,025,723 of NZ_JBHSDT010000004.1, forward strand.
GTTTGGTATAATGGAGAGAAAGGTTAGTAAAAACCAGTAAAAAGACCGAGAGAGTAGGTGTTTTTTTGTTACGCTATATTATTGGCAGTTCAACAGCAAATAAAAGTGAACAATGTGTAACGGAAATCAAAGCGAAACTTCAAAAAAATCCTCAAGGTTCCCCGATTATTTATTTAGTTCCAGATCAAATGACATTTCAACAGGAATATGCCTTGTTAAATGATTCGCAAATCAATGGTTCGATTCGGGCACAAGTGTACAGTTTCTCTCGTCTTGCATGGCGTGTAATGCAAAAAAATGGAGGGGCAACGAAAAAATTCATTACATCAACAGGTATACAAATGATGCTCCGAAAAATCATTGAACAGCGAACCTCTGAGTGGAAGGTATTTCAGAAAGCAATAGAAAAACAAGGGTTCCTTAAACAGTTAGAAGATATGATTACAGAATTTAAGCGGTATTGTATCACACCAGATATGCTCACAGAGCAGATCATGGAAATGGATCGTTTTCAGCACCAAACGATTACAGAGAAAGCACTGACAAATAAACTAGATGATTTATATTACATTTATGATCAATTAGTCCAAGCACTAGCTGGTGCTTATATGGATAATGAGGATAGACTGCAATTATTAATTGGAAAATTAATGGAAAGTGACTTTTTACATGACACGGAAGTGTACATTGATGGTTTTCATCATTTTACACCACAGGAATTAATGGTAATAGAAGTAATGTTGCAAAAGGCGAAACAAGTTAATATAACATTAACAATAGATCAAGTAAATGATACCGTAATTGACCCATTGGATTTATATCATGTGACAAAAGAAACGTATGTTCAAATGGAACAATTAGCACAAAAACATAATGTATCAATCGAAACGGAGATACTAAAAAATAAAGAAGAGACAGCTTTTGTCCATTTGGACAGGCATTTTGACGATCGGCCTGCTGTACCCTTCGGACAAAAAGCACCTGTTCAGTTAGCGGAAGCAGTGCACCCTCGGGCAGAAGTTGAGGGTGCTGCACAAGAAATTGTCAAATTAGTACGAGATCAGAATTACCGTTACAGAGACATTGCCATATTGATACGGGAGCCTGAAGTCTATCATGATTTGATTACAACGGTCTTTGAAGACTATCGCATTCCGGTCTTTGTTGATGAGAAAAGGACGATGCTCAATCATCCGCTCATAGAATGTGTCCGTTCATTGCTTGATGTAATTGAAGGAGATTGGCGTTATGATGCGATATTCCGTTTATTAAAGACAGGCTTTATTCCTGAAGGTGATAAACAATATCGTTTGGACCAGGAAGCAATTGATCAATTAGAAAACTATGTGCTTGAGTATGGAATCAGGGGGAGAAACAGGTGGTTAAATGATCAGCCCTGGCTTTTTCAACGATTCCGAGGATTTGACCAATCGGCTCAAACGGATCGTGAATTAACGATACAGAAAAAAATAAACATGTATCGTAACCAAGTAGCAGAAATTATTGGTCCACTTGACAATGACTTAAGGGAAGCGAGCACAATAAAAGATAAAGCAATTGTTTTGTTTAATTGGCTCGAGCAGATCAGGGTGCCGCAACAATTAGAGAAAATCCGTGATCAATATGATCAAGAAGGCCGAATTGAAAAAGGACGTGAACAAGACCAGGTATGGGATGCAATTATTCAACTGTTAGAAGAGATAACGGAAATAGCTGGGGAAGAAACGATTGATTTAAAAGCATTTCGTAACATTTTAGAATCTGGTTTTGACACATTGCAATTTTCCCATGTCCCGCCAAGTATTGATCATATTGTTGTCGGTTCGATTGACCGTTCGAGAATGCATGGAATTAAATGTGCATTTTTACTTGGTGTAAATGAAGGAACATGGCCGATGAAACAGGGCGGAGATGGCCTGATCTCAGAAGAAGAGCGCAATGTATTATTAACACAAGGTATCCAGTTAGCTGAAGGAAGTAAACGTCAACTGTTAGATGATGCCTTTTACGTATATAGTGCGTTTACTTTACCTACAGATTATTTATGGGTTAGCTATCCGCTGAGTAATGAAGAAGGCAAAATGAAGGCAGCTTCCCCGCTTGTTAAGCGAATCGAGGAGATTTTCCCCGAACGCTTAGAGAAAATTACTTTACAAGATCCGGAAGAAATGATGGATGCTAAACGATTTATAACAACCCCTGTGAAAACTAGAGGAGCACTGACAGCTCAATTAGCTCGAATATTACGAGGCTATCCGATTGATTCCATTTGGGATCATGTTTTAAATTGGTATATTGAGCAATCGGAGAATAAAGCAACAAATCAAATGGTGTTAAAAGGCTTATTTTATCAGAATCGACCGAAAAACCTATCCAAAGAGACAGTGGAGCAGTTATACAGTAAAGAAATTAAAGCAAGTGTATCCAGATTGGAAACCTATCACAGATGTTCCTATCAGCATTTTGCCAGATATAACTTAGGTTTAGAAGAAAGACAAACATATAAACTGGACGCACCAGATATTGGCCAGCTTTTCCATGAGGCATTAAAACAGATAACAGAGTGGGTTCAAAAAGAAGGAAGAAATTTCGCAGATATCTATGATAAAGAAGCGAGAACCTATGCCAATCGGGCAATTGGACATTTAGCGCCAGTACTGCAGCATCAAATACTGCATAGTTCGAAGAGATATCAATATATTCAACGGAAGTTGGAAAATATTATCGCAAGAGCAACATTTATTTTAAGTGAGCAGGCAAGAAAATCATTGTTCTCACCGATTGGTTTAGAGGTTGGTTTTGGTTATCCAAATCAGCTAGCTCCATTAGAAATCCCTTTAAAAGGTGACTATAAGCTCTTACTAAGAGGGAGAATTGACCGCGTTGACCAGGCAATTGAGCAAGATCAGCTATTTTTACGAATTATTGATTATAAATCGAGTTCCAAAGGCTTGAATTTATCTGAAGTTTATTATGGACTAGCATTACAGATGCTGGCATATTTAGATGTAGTCTTAACAAATGCTAGGCAGTGGCTCGGCCAGGAAGCATCGCCAGCAGGTGTATTATATTTTCATGTTCATAATCCGATGCTCTCCTTAGCAGATAATTTAGCAGAGGACAAAATTGAGGCAGAGATCTTTAAACAATTTAAAATGAAAGGTCTGTTGCTGGAGCAGGAAGATGTAGTGAAAATGATGGATACATCGTTAGAATCCGGCAGAAGTAATATTGTACCGGCAGGTTTTAGCAAGACCGGCAGTTTTTATAAAGGCTCCCAAGTGGCCGATAAGGAGATCTTTGACCAGCTGCAATCCTATATTCGACAGTTAATGGCAGGTGCAGGAATAGCGATGCTTGATGGGGAAGTAAGCCTAAATCCATTTCAAAAGCAGGATCAGGTTGCATGTACGTTTTGCTCCTATCGTTCGGTATGTCAATTCGACCCGACATTATCTGAAAATAACTATCATAAATTAAAAGATTTAAAAGACGAAGAAGTGTTTGAGGCAATGAAAAGAGGTGAAGGTTAATGCCAGCATGGACAAAAGAACAAGAAGAAGCAATCTATCAATCTGGCAGAAATATATTAGTTGCAGCGGCAGCAGGTTCAGGTAAAACTGCTGTATTAGTTGAGCGTATTATCCAGAAGTTGCTTAATAAAGAAAAACCTGTCGATATTGATCAATTGCTTGTCGTTACCTTTACAAATGCAGCTGCACAAGAAATGCGTAATCGTATTGGGGAAGCATTAGAAGAAGCATTAGCCAATGATCCGAAGTCAAACCATCTGAAAAAGCAATTATCTCTCTTACAACATGCTTCGATCTCCACTTTACACTCATTTTGTATGGATCTTGTCCGCAAATATGCTTACCAGCTGGATATTGACCCAAACTTTCGCATTGCAGATGGTGTAGAGGCTGATTTAATCAGACAAGATGTATTAGAGGAACTTTTTGAAGAGTGGTATGGACAGGAAGATATGGAAAAGCAGGAAGCATTTTTTCAAGTAGTGGACCGTTTTTCTAATGATCGGAATGATTTGGATATGGAGAATTTAATATTGAAAATGTATGAATTCTCGATTCAGCACCCGGATCCAGACAGATGGTTAGACAAATTAGCCGAAACATATGATATAGAAGAAGAATTAACAGAAGAACCATCATGGTTAAATATTTTAAAGAAGGAAATGAATAGACAGTTAGATGTAGTTGAGTCCCAGTTAAATACAGCACTTGACATAACCAGAGAAAGTGACGGACCTTACCATTATGCAGAAGCATTAGATCAGGATATGTTGATGGTGCAGCAGGCAAAAGGGGCAATAGAGATCTCGTGGGACGAGGTACAATCTATCTTTAATAATGGCAAGTTTAAAGCATTGTCACGAAAAAAAGTGGATTGTGATGAAGAAAAAAAAGATGCTGTCAAAGCAATACGGGATGATGTAAAAAAACGCTGGAATAAAATTAGTTCGGAGTGGTTTAGCAGAAATTTAACAAGCCATTTAGAAGATATGAGAAAACTGTATCCAACAATATTAGAAGTAACAAAAATGATTAAATCATTCCGTATTGCTTACCAGGAAGCAAAGAAAGAAAAAGGCTTAGTGGATTTCAGTGACTTAGAACACTTTGCATTAGAGTTATTATTGGAAGATAACCAATCCCAACGCCCATCGGCTCTTGCCCGAAGTCTGCAGCAAAAATATGAAGAAGTAATGGTTGACGAATATCAAGATACGAATATTGTACAAGAGACAATCTTAATGAGTGTATCCAATCAAGCAGAATACGGGAATATGTTCATGGTTGGGGATGTTAAACAAAGTATATACCGATTCAGGCATGCGGAACCGACCCTTTTTATTGAAAAATATAACCGATTTGCTAAAGAAGAGGATGCAGGATATAGGATTGATTTAGCACGAAACTTCCGTAGCCGCAGAGATGTATTAACTGCAGCAAATTATGTATTCCGTCAGCTATTTGATCCAGAAGTTGGAGATATTGAGTATGACGAAGATGCTGAATTAATTTATGGCAATAAAGGTTATGATGATGTGCCCCTCAAACAGCCTGATACAGAAGTATTTATTATTGACCAAGAATTAAATGAGACAGAGAAAGAAGAACGAAATGAGGATTCATTAGAAATAGAAGAGGACTTGGAAAAAGCGCAATTAGAAGCTAGAGCCTATGCGGAGAAAATCCAAAAATGGATCGGACATAGAGACGATGAACCCATCGAAATCATGGACAAGCGGACATCGATGCCTCGAAAAGCTGAATATCGGGATATTGTTATATTATTACGTTCAATGACATGGGCTCCAACGATTATGGAAGAGTTTAAGAAACAAGGAATTCCTGTCTATGCAGAACTGGCGACAGGCTATTTAGCAGCAATTGAAATTCAAGTAATGATTAGTTTATTAAAAGTGATTGATAATCCGCGGCAAGATATACCTTTAGCATCTGTATTGAAATCACCAATCGTTGGGTTAAATGAGGACGAACTTGCAACAATAAGATTAGCAGAAAGAAATGCTTCCTATTATGATGCATTAAAAGCATATACCATGGCAGGCGATACCAAAGAAATAAAAGACAAACTGCAACCATTTCTTACAAGGTTGGAAAAATGGAGAAGAGAAGCAAGACAAGGTGCATTATCCCATCTGATCTGGAAAATTTTTCAGGAGACAGGATATTATGATTTTGTTGGCGGGATTCCAGGAGGAAGGCAGCGTCAAGCAAACTTACGAGCATTATATGATCGGGCGAAGGGCTATGAGTCTACCTCATTCCGTGGTTTGTTCCGTTTCCTCAGGTTTATTGAACGAATGGAAGAAAAGGGCGAGGATCTCGGGGCAGCAAAAGCTTTAGGTGAACAAGAAGATGTGGTAAAGATTATGACCATCCACAAAAGTAAGGGGCTGGAATTCCCATTAGTAATTGTAGGTGCAATGAATAAACAGTTTAATCAACAAGATTTACGTGAGAAATACTTGTTACACAAAGAACTGGGCTTTGCTTCCAAATATATTGATCCTGAGAAACGGATCATGTATCCAACATTAATCTATCACGCAATAAAGAAGGAAATGCACCGGGAATTATTAGCAGAAGAAATGCGTGTATTGTATGTTGCCTTGACCCGGGCAAGAGAGAAGCTGGTTCTTGTCGGGACTGTCCCTTCATTAGAAAAAAAGAAAAAGAAATGGAAATCGATGATAAATCACTATGAGTGGGTATTACCAAACTATTACCGTTTGGAATCTGCTTCTTATTTAGATTGGATAGGAGCAAGTCTTGTCAGACATAAGAGCGGTGAACTGTTACGTACTGATGATATGGTGATAGAAATTCCGCAAGCAATATTAGAGGATCAGTCGAAATGGTGGCTGGAACGAGTTCACAGTAGTAAATACCAGGAAATTGAAGAAACGAGTAAAGAAACGCTGAAAACATTGGAAGAGGCTGTAAACAAGTGGCAACCTGTTTCTCTGGCAAATAATGACGAAAAATTGCTGGTTGAGAATAATTTAAATTATACCTATCCATATCAGGATGCGATTCAATACCGTGCGAAACAAACTGTCACAGAAATGAAACGACAGCATGAGATAAAAGACAGCTATAGTGATCAAACAATTATTGAACCATTTCGTGCGCCGATCAATAAGAGGCCTCGTTTTATGCAACAAAAGAAACAGTTAACAAAGGCTGAAATTGGTACAGCTATGCATACGGTTATGCAGCATATACCATTGGACAGAGAATGGAATGAAGCTTCTTTAGTAGAATTTGTTGCCGAATTAGAAGCAAATGAGATATTGACAAGAGAAGAAGGGCAAGCAATTAATTATGAAGCAATTGAAAAATTCTTTGATACGGATATTGGCAGAATATTATTACAACAAGAAGTCGAAAGAGAGATTCCCTTCAGTTTAACGCTTCCAGCAAACGAAGTATATCCTGCATGGAATGATGCAGAAGAACGTATCTTCTTACAAGGGGTCATTGACTGTTTAATCAAAACAGACGATGGCTGGATTTTATTAGATTATAAAACAGACCAGATTACTGACCAGATCAATGAGCAAATACTAGAAAAATTACGAAATCGATATAAAATCCAGGTCGAATTGTACGCGAAAGCATTAGAAAACATTTGGAAGCAGCCGGTTCATAGCAAATATCTCTATTATTTTGATAAAGCACTATTAGTAGAAGTATAAATGCCTAAAGGGGGAGGCCCCTTTAGGCATTTGCATTCATCACCTGGTCCACAGCGTCTGGATCAATTGTGTTCGTTATGTTAAAGCCGGTATTGGTGTTGAGAAAGTCTCCAGTATTGTTTGAACCTGCCCCGGCTGCGGACTTTGACGCACTTTTAGGTGAAAGATAGAAACTATCACCAAAATTGACAACACCACCATCCACACTATTAATTTTAATTGGACCAACAATTGAAGGCATACCTGCACAACCTTTCATTGAGCGGAATTTACGTAAGTAGTAAAACAACATTTTAATTAATTGCTTAAAATTTATAGAAAACTAAAGTTGGATACTGGAATAGAAATTTATAGGTTTTCTATTCCTTCTTTTTCTATTGATTAAGAATTATCTATTCCTATTTATTCATCTACATTTACTATACGTATATGTTTAGTTCTGCTATTAACCTTAACTGTATTCACGTTTCCGATTTGCAAAACAGAAGAGGATGACATCCCAATCATACCAATTTTGGATACATTAATTGTAGGATGATGCTGAATATGTTGCTGGTTTATTTGCAGTTTATTCGGCTGTAAGTAATTCTCCACCGTGAATATAGGGTATTGCTCTAAATTAAATCCTTTATCAGACGGTACGTCACCTTCTCTTTGAACAGCCAATACATCGGTTTTTGGTTCGATAAATTTGGAATCACCAATATTAAAGATAGAACTATATGCCACACTGCTAACATTTATTTCCTTAACTTTAGTCGTTCGTGTATTCACTTGTTTCCTCCAATGGTGTCGGGATAGGGAACTGGGCACCAACAATATAAGATTCGGGAGGTGTATCAAATATGGATGATAACTGAATATTTTCACTATCCCCAATTAGAAATAACGAGGAACTTGATACCCCCATAATTGAAATATTACCAACTTCCAAGCTCCAATTATTCACATTGTAATACAATACCATCTACTCCTTGTATAATTGTTGATCAAACCATTTGCGCAAACCTAGCTGTAACTCTTTTATAATTGGTTGCACAACCGAGTTAGGATCATTCCCGCTCTGTTGTGCATAGTAAGAAATACGGCCAGGCAGTTGCTTTTTTACATCATCAATTAATGTTTGCCGATAATCATCAGTTAATCTGTACTGATACTCTTCTTCTAATTGCCTGATATAGGTAGGTAATTCTGTATCCGCATAGTTGTTTAGTTCTTGAAAATGACTTGCTGGGGGCTGGTTCGGAAATGGCAAGGAGAAGTCTTCTGTTTGATTTAATTCTTCTGGACTAATACCGATATGAAGTGTCCCATCCAACTTTTCAATTTTTAATTGGTCAAAATGATATTCTAATTTTTCGATTGTGGTTTTCGGGGACTGTTCCTTTTGCTCTAATTGCAGGATTCTAGACTCTAAGGAGTTGACTTCCTTTTGAAGTTGCTGAATATGTTGCTGAAGCTGGTTTACATAAAAAGCTATTGCGGAATAATCCATGTTATCCTCATCCTCCTTAGTTGACCTGGATTAAGGTGCTGACAGCGGTACGAGAGATTGACCTTGTGATTCTCCATTTGGCATTGCCTCTTCAGCGGGCGCTTCAAACCCACCCGTATTATACAGCTGTGCCAGTGCTTGTAATTGTCCTGTACTCCCGATTTGGAGAACGGAAGAATTGGAAATAGTACCTACCTTTAAAAAATGTATATAGATTGATTGATTCACAGTTAAATGCAATAAAATCACCTTCTAAAAACCTGTAATATTTTGATCATTGTAATCATCGTCAACAATGTTTGTCTGTGCATTCTCTAAATGAATCCGAATACCATCACCGCTATTGAATGAACCGCCACCAGCAAAAGTTTTTGCCTGTGTGTATGGCTGTATTTTATATACATCCCCTATGTTAAAGATGCTAGAAGAATCAATACTAATTACCTTTACTGCTCCGACAATAGCTGGCATGATGTTCACCTAGCTTTCTTGAGAAGTTAACAGTTAACTATAAACTAATTTCCTATTTAGTTTATGTGTGAAAAGTGAGTTTGTGAAAGTAAATTACAATTAATCATTCCTATATAATGCTAGTTTATTGGACAATTGTAAGATAAAATAGATACAGAATAATACATAGGAGTTGAGAAGAGTGGATCAATCAATAGCTCCGCTTCAGGAGAAACAGAGACTAATCTGGATAGATGCAGCAAGAGGATTTGCTGTATTCGGTATCTTTATTGTAAATCTTCCGACATTTAATGGTCCATATTTTTTATATGGTAACGGTATGAACTATTGGGGGGAAGGGGAACCAGGAATATGGCAGGCGATCATTGATATTTTCTTTCAAGCAAGTTTTTATTCTCTATTTTCTTTCTTATTTGGTTTTGGTATGCAGATAATTTTTGAGAACCTCAGAAATAAAGGAATCAGCCCTAGGAAAACTATGGCTCGGAGACAAGTGTTATTACTTGTTGTTGGAATCGTTCATGCATTTATTATTTGGTATGGGGATATTTTAATAAGTTACAGTATTGTTGGTTTTCTCTTATTATTATTCATGTATCGAAAAAATATCACATTGGTTGTATGGAGTATTTGTTTACTGTTCATTCCTGCACTCCTATTAACAGGATTACTCTATTTAGCAAGAGACTATATGACTTTGGTTAATGCTGCTGCTATCGAAGCATCTTATCAGAGTTTTGGTGCAGGCAGCTGGAATGACATCTTTCGTCAAAACTTAACGAACTGGTTATATTCGAACGACATTTTTAACCTTTTATTCACTGTCGCAAATTTATTACCTATTTTCCTCATTGGTGTTATTTTTGCGAGGAAAAAGTGGCTTCATGATTTACAAGCACATCACCATACATTGCGAACGATTTGGGTACTAAGTTTCGTACTGTTTATCGTTTTCAAAGCTGGTCCATATCTTATGGGGAATCCATTATGGTTATCTATTATGCAAGATACGTTAGGTGGTACAAGTTCTGCAATCTTCTACGTTGTAAGTATTTCGCTAATCTATAAAAAAATACCATCTATTCTTGATAAGTTTGCTTATGTCGGAAAGATGGCTTTATCCAACTATCTTTTTCAATCTGTAATAGGTGTATTATTGTTTTATTCGATTGGTTTTGGATTGTACGGAGATTTGAATCCTTTCCAAACAATATTAGTTGCTTTCATCGTTTTTCCAGTTCAAATAGTGTTAAGCTATTTATGGCTGAAAAAATTTAAACGGGGGCCATTAGAGTGGGTGTGGCGTAGTCTTACTTATCGAAGTAATTTAGCAAATAAAAGAAAGGTATGATACAAAAAATATGAACCAACAGGATATTGCGAAGGAAGCAAAGAAATGGGTAGCTGAACAGATTATTACAAAAGACCAGTATGAAAAAATTATTGATCAATATCCAGAAAAGGATAAATCATTTTTGTTATTACTCTTTTCCAGCTTATTTATTGGACTAGGATTTTTGACATTTGTTGCATCAAATATAAATGGTATTCCAGATTATGTGAATATGATGATTATTCTCCTGTTTATGATCGGTTATTATATGATGGGCGATCATTTTTATCGAAAAAAATCTGAGAAAATCGGTATGAGTTTAATCGTCATCGGTTTGTTTATTTTTGGTGCAGGCCTTTTTTTAACAGGACAAATGTATCATTACATATATAATAATGCAGTGCCTTTTCTTATTTGGTCCATAGCGGGATTAGCACTTTATGTTGTATATAAGCATCCAGTCTTATTTGGATTTACCATATCTATTATTACTGTAGGGCAGATTTATAATGGATTTGTGCACCAATCGTTTTATTGGTTACTAGGCTTATTGTTTTTTGCGGGGTGTTTACACTTTGTTTTTCATCACCCGAATAAATGGTACAGTCGTATGTTTGCAATAAGTTATCTGTTGCAGTCATTGGTGTTAGTTTTGGCTAATGGTTTTGAATATCAGTTTTTTGTCATTCTTTTTCTGTTGCTTTATCTTTTGGGGATCTTACTCAGTAAGAAAGAAATCGCATCGGTTTTTCAATCTTTTAGTGTTATGGCAGTGTTTATCTTAACTTGTTTTGATACATTTTTCTTGGGAGGGATACTTGAATTCACCTCAGTCGAATGGATTTATTTTTACATTTGGCTTCCATTATTTATTTTTACAATTGCATTCACAGTCCAGAAGAGAATCGAAGAACTTACAACATTGGTGTTATTTATTCCAATGATTTATGCGGGAACACCTGGAGATTATTTATCAATGTTATCATTATTTATTTTCTCTTTAGGTTTATTGTTTAGTGGATATAAGCAGGAAGATTCCCGGAGAATTGGATTTGGAACAGTCTCATTTTTAATCAGTACATTTGTTGCGTATTTCCATTTAGCGTGGGCATTTTTAGATAAGTCACTTTTCTTCTTTATAGGTGGTGTTTTATTATTTTTCATGGCCTATTTTTTAGAAAAGAATCGAAGGTCGGTCAAAACGAAAAATAATGAGGTGGACAAACAATGAAGCGAATTTTATTCTATGTTATCGTTGGCCTTCAAGCTTTATTTCTAGTAGGGATGTCCGTAGCATTTTATTTAATTGATTTAGTTGGAGAAGAAGCAAAACTAAAAACATTACCTGTTGATCCCCAAGATCCTTTCTATGGTGATTATCTGACATTAAGGTATGAAGCAGAAGAAATTGACCCTGTTAAATGGAAAATTAGTTCGGAGATGGAAAGTGGAGACAAAGTTTTTGTCACACTAGCAGAAAATGAAGATGGCATCTATCAAGTCGAAGAAGTAACAGCAGAACCACCGGGTATTTCAAGCGGACAAGTAATGTTAACGGGGTTTTATCAGTATTACAGTGATTTTGAAAATTTGTATTATGTTGACTATGGATTGAATCGCTATTATATTGAAGATAATACAGGGTTGGAGATCGAGCAGTCAGGTGAGTTAATTGTCACAGTTGCGATTGCTCCATGGGGACAGAAAAAAATTGTGACAATAGAGTGACTGAGAATGTTATGAAATGAAAATGTTGCCATATAGTGATATGATACTGTTTAGAATAGTTATTTTATTAATGAAATGGGGGTAACAGTAAAATGACACATTTACACATTACGTCATGGGTTTTAGGTTTAATTCTTTTGATCATTGCATATGTTATGTACAAAAAAGAAAGTAAAGCAGGTAAGATCTTACATATGATTTTAAGATTAGATTATTTATTAATCTTGTATTCAGGTGGAGATTTAATTGCTGAGTACGCAAGAATAGGATTCCCTGGATTTCCACTATTAGGTGAATTAATTGTCAAAATTATTGCAGGTCTTTGGGTGATTGTGGCAATGGAAATGATCCTTGTGAAAACATCTAAGTCAAAACCGGCAACAAGCTTTTGGATCCAGCTTATTATTGCAGCTGTGATTGCGATCGTTTTAGGATTCTTCCGATTGCCACTATCCGTTTAATCTAAAAAAACACTACTTCATAGAAGTGGTGTTTTTTTATGGGAATTTAAGGCCGTTAAATGTGGTGAAAGAAGGGTGGGAAGGCATGAAGGAAAGCTTTAATTGCCAAACGAAGGGATAAAAGAAGGCGGATAGGCAGTTAACAGAAGCTGTAGTACCAATCTACTGAATTCTAACACCAACCGTCATATTCCTGCTGAGCTTAGTAAGAAATTCAATCTCAAAATCTTAATAGCTATCATTTTTACTTACCTTTTGCATAGATTAGTAAAAGCAACTAGGCTATGGAAGGTATGGTGAATACTTATGTGTGGGATTACTGGTTGGATAGATTTTACAAGAAGGTTAGATCAAGACCATGAACAATTGAGTGAAATGACAAGTAATTTAGCTCACCGCGGACCAGATGAGTCGGGGTATTGGTATGATCAACATGTTAGTTTTGGCCAACGCCGGCTTGTTGTTGTTGATCCTGCTGGTGGAAAACAGCCGATGATTGCAGAGAAAAATGAAGCGAAATATGTCCTTGTTTATAATGGTGAATTATATAATACAGAAGATATACGTAGAGAATTACTTAGAAAAGGCTGGACATTTGAATCTCATTCCGATACCGAAGTTTTATTAAAAAGTTATATCGAATGGGGTGAAGAACATGTGCATAGGTTAAACGGGATTTTCGCCTATGCTATATGGGATTCTGCAAAGGAGCAATTGTTCCTTTGTCGTGATCGATTAGGTGTGAAACCACTCTTTTATAAAGAACATCAAAATGGATTGCTTTTTGGCTCCGAAATAAAAGCAATTCTTAGCAATTCAGAAGTGAAACCAGAAATTTCTACCGAAGGTTTGTCCGAGCTTTTTGCACTGGGACCATCGCGGACACCAGGCCATGGCGTATTAACGGGAGTACAAGAACTGAGAGCAGGTCATGTTGGTATCTTTAATAAAAATGGGTGGAAAATTTCTCGATATTGGAATGTAAAAAGTGAGAAGCATGAACACAATGTGGAAGAAACGGCGGAGAATGTAAGAAGTTTATTAATAGATGCCGTTGAACGCCAGCTTGTATCAGATGTCCCACTTGGAACATTTTTATCTGGTGGCGTTGATTCAAGTGCCATTACTGCCATTGCTGCTAACTATTTAAAAGAAAGAGATCAAGCACCGCTGAACACCTTTTCCATTGATTATAAAGAAAATGATCAATACTTCAAACAAAGCGATTTTCAGCCAAATCAGGATAAACCTTTTATTGAGAAGATGGTTAAGGCATTTGATACAAACCATACAGGGTTTGAAATGGATAATGAAACATTGGTTCAATTATTAAAAGATGCCGTAACCTATAGGGATTTACCTGGAATGGCGGATGTTGATGCTTCCTTATTATGGTTCTGTAAACAAACGAAACAAAGAGTAACCGTCGCATTGTCAGGGGAATGTGCTGATGAAATTTTTGGCGGTTATCCATGGTTTTATCGAAAGGAAGATTTAGAACGCGAAGGTTTCCCTTGGATCAGGTCTTCAGAAGTTAGACAGCAATTGCTGCGTAAAGATATCCAATCAAAAGTATATCTGAAAGAATATGCGATTCAGCGTTATAAGGAGACAGTGGATGAAACGCCCTTGTTAGATGGTGAGAATAAGGAAGAACAATATCGAAGACAAATGTTCTATCTTAATATGCAATGGTTTATGCCAACATTGCTGGACCGAAAAGACAGAATGAGTATGGGAGCAAGTTTTGAAGCTCGGGTTCCTTTTAGTGACCACAGACTTGTCGAGTATGTGTGGAATATTCCCTGGGAAATGAAGACATATGGAAATCGAGAAAAAGGTATTTTGAGAAAAGCTTTAGAAGGTATTTTACCAAATGAAATTCTCTATCGTAAGAAAAGTCCATATCCGAAAACACATCATCCTGCATATACTAAAGCAGTAGTACAATGGATGGAAGAAATTATTGATGATACTGATTCACGTTTATTTGAATTGTTAGATCGCTCATCAGTCAAAGAATTGGTCAAAAGTAAAGCAACGAATATACAGACACCTTGGTTTGGGCAATTAATGACAGGGCCGCAACTTCTAGCACATTTAGCTCAGATTGATTGCTGGTTGAAAACGTATGATATTCAAATAAAAGTATAGTGATAGTAGGAATGAGAAAGAGAAAGTAGTGAGAATGATGAGGGAAATAATTGTTATTATCATTCTGTTATTCGTTCATCCACTAATTATTCAAGGGGTTGAAGAAGTCTTTCCCTTTGTTGTTCTCGATGGAAAGGTTTATCGAGTGTTAGAAGAGCAAGTAGAGGGAAATGAAATTGGAAGAGAAATTGGTGAAGTCACAACACTGCCAGATGCCGGTGGTCAATACTATGGAAATGCATCTAACAAGTACCCAGTCGGGACGAAATATTATCAAGTGAAGCAAACAGATATATTTGATGCAATATCAGTCTTTGACGGTGAACAATATCTAAAAGCAGTCTTCACAAAAAATGTACCATTTCATTGGAAGAACTTGTTCATTCATTCAATTCCTTATCTCTTTTTGCTCTCATTAGTTGTCATATATGTTGTAAGGGAAGAGTATAAAAAACAAGTGCTTGAAGATTTCTAAAAACTTTCACAAATTAAAAAGTTATAGGATCCCCTTTTAGCTATTGATTGACAATTCTCCCTAGTCTAGGATAATGGGAGATGGACAATGATAGAAAAAAGGGGACATTTTATGAACAAGATTAGATTCGGATGGCTATCGATCATCGCTTGTATCATTTTCATTATACCAATTTCCCAGGTAGATGCAGCTGATCATTTAGATGAAAGAATTTATTACATATTAGTTGATCGTTTTGTAAATGGAAATAATGATAATGATCTTCCAATTAATATTGAAGATCCGGAGGCATATCACGGAGGAGACATAGCAGGTGTTATCGATACGCTTGCTGAAATTAAAGAAAAAGGCTTTACTGCTATTAATTTAAGTCCGATTATGGCTTCAGAGTCTTATCATGGTTTTGATACACTAGATCATCAAGCTATCAATCAACATTTTGGCACTGTAGAGGAATTACGAGAATTAGTTGAGCAAGCACATGAGCATGACTTAAAAATAATCCTCGATTTCGTTATTTCCCAGGTCAGTCCTGCTCATCCGTTTGCTTCACAAGAACAGGCTGAAGGTCTATTTAATCAGCAGGTCTCTAATTTGGAACTAACAAGTGATTCCAATGATTACATTATAGAGGCAGCGCAATTTTGGATTAATGAAGCAGGGGTTGACGGGTTCCACTTATATGTTAATGAAACAACTAATTCACAAGTTGTAGAGCAATTTCAAGATACGATATCTGACAATGCTTTTGTAATTGCAGAAGGAATAGAAAATGTCGGCATTACAATGAACCAAGCTTTTCAACAGGATGCCGTTAACATGTTGAAACAGCCTAGTCAATCGCTGGCACCACTGTTTGAGGAAGGCTCTACCATTGCGGCCAACAAGGTTAATTATATGGATTCTGTCTTAACGAATCGATTTACTTTCGAAACAGCTAGTGAAGGTTACCATCCTGTAACACGGTGGAAGCTTGCCACAACGTTGTTATATACATTACCAGGCTCGTCTTTACTATATCAGGGTGTAGAAGTGCCAATGGATAATGGGGAAGCTGAGCCTGATCATCGTATGGCAGAATTGAATAAAGAGGACGAAGAAATAACGAAACACATTGAGAAGCTGTCCAGGATCCGTGAGGTGTCACCGGCATTAACTTCAGGGGAATTTGAATTAGTTGATCAGGTTGGGGCTATGACTGTCTTTAAACGGGAAACAGCAGATGAAACGATGTATGTTGCGATAAATAATGATACAAAAACACAAGTGGCAATGCTTGAAGGCATTAACTCTGACATGCAACTTACAGGTTTACTAGAGGACGATATTGTAAGGGAGCAAGAAGATGGCACCCATCGAATTGTTTTAGATCGGGAAACAAGCAATATCTTTATAGTAGAAGAGAATACAGGATTTAACTGGTTTTTCATCACAATGATGATCGCTATTTTCGGAGGATTTATTGCCTTCGTTATTGCATTTAACTCAAGAGTAAAGAAGCATCAAACAAAATAATTGTTTGATGCTTTTCTATATGTGTGAAATGTAAAGAAGTTTATTTTAATTAACAAATGCCTTTTTTATCCAAACCTTTGATCGCCATCTTTGCAGCATTAACATTCCTCTCAGCCATTCGTCTGCAATAAAGCCGATCCAAATTCCCAAGAGACCTAATCCCAGGAAAATACCGAAGAACCAGGCAAACGTTACACTGATCCCCCACATTGAGAGAATACCTAAAAGGACAGGGAATTTCACATCACCTGCTGCTCGTAATGAACTGATTACAACTAAATTAAATGCGCGGCCAGGTTCTAATATTACCGTAACCAGCAGAAGCAGACCACCTTGTTCAATAATTGAAGGGTCATCTGTAAAAATCCCTAATAAACTAGCATGAAAAGCATAAAAAATTACGGCAGTTATTGTACTGATAATGATAGAGATTTTTAAACTTTTTATACACCGTTGGTAAGCAGAATCGAGATTCCCTTCACCAATCATGTACCCAATTAAAATTTGTGTTCCTTGCCCGATTGCATTCGAAAAGAGTAAAATAAACATCATTAAATTTTGTACATACACTTTAGTCGTTATGGCAACAGTTCCTAATTGTGCAACAAAGTAAGTGATAATCATTTGACTGGTGTTGTAAGAAAGCTGTTCGCCTGCAGAGGGAATGCCAATTTTTAATAGATCAGTAACATGGGTTCTCTCATAGTGATAAAAGGATTTGAGCGGTAACTTCTTCTCACTGCGATAAATTAATACAATAGTTATTATAATGAATCCAATAAAGCGGCTAATTATCGTAGAGTAAGCCACACCTTCTACACCTAGTGCTGGAAAACCAAATGGTCCGAAAATAAATAGATAGTTTCCAATAACATTAAGGACATTCATTCCAATCGTTACATACATCGTATCCTTTGTATAACCATAACTTCTTAGAATAGCAGAAATAGTCATGATTAATGCCTGGATAAACATAAAACCGCCTACAATATTCATATAAACAGAAGCTTCATCCATTAGTTCTGGTGGCAAATCCATTAATTCTAAAATAAAACTGCTCATTAGAAATAATACAAGACTAATTGCCAGTGAGAATATAAGGTTAAGACTGATCGATGTCATTGAAATTTTAGCTGCATCAATTTCCTGTTTTGCACCAAGGTATTGCGCAACTAGAATCGAAGCACCTGCAGCAACAAAACCAAACATAACAATAACAACAGATAAGATTTGATTCGCCACACCAACTGCAGCTACCGAATGATCTGAATATTGACTAAGCATCAATGTGTCCGCATTCCCCATTAACATATGCAGCAGGATCTCAACGAAAATCGGCCACGTAAGTGCAAAGAGAGTTATCTTCTTTGTGTCTGTACTTTTCATGTTTCTTCCTCATTCCTCATTTGATCATTATGAAGATTATACTTTACACTATTTTGATTGAAAAATAAATAAAAAAACTCAGCATTATGCCGAGTTTTGTTGCAAGATTAATCTATTTATTAAGTATTTTTTTCTACATAATAATTATATTATGCTTCCGCCATTTACATGGATAGTTTGACCGGTAACATAGCTTGCGTCATCACTTGCTAAGTAGACAAATGCCGGAGCTACTTCTGCTGGTTCGCCTGGTCTTGCCATCTCTGCATCAGATCCAAATTTTGATACTGTTTCCGAATCAAAGGAACCAGGGATTAAAGGAGTCCAGATCGGTCCCGGAGCAACACTGTTTACACGAATCCCCTTACTGACTAAAGATTTCGCTAGTGATTTGGTAAAAGTGGTGATAGCTCCTTTTGTACTAGAGTAATCAATTAAATTTTCATTCCCATGGAATGCAGTTATTGAAGAAGTATTAATAATAACACTGCCTTTTTCCATCGAATGTAAGGCTTCCCTTGTTAAATAAAAATAAGAAAAAATATTGGTTCGGAAAGTTTTTTCTATCTGTTCATCAGTAATCTGAAGAAGATCTTTTTGTGGATACTGTACAGCTGCGTTGTTAACAAGGATATCGATTTTTTTGTACAGTATAATGACATTTTCAACGACTTCTTTACAGAAAGTACTGTCAGAAATATCACCTCGGAATAGGCTGCAGCTAACTCCTTCAGATTCCACTAACTTCTTCGTATCTTCCGCATCCTTGTCTTCATCATAATAAACAATTGCTACATTAGCGCCTTCACGGGCAAAATGAATAGCAACTGCCCGCCCAATACCACTATCACCACCAGAAATGACTGCAATTTTATCTGTTAATTTTTGTGCCCCTTTATAATTCGGTTGGATACTGACAGGAAGTGGGTTCATTTCGTATTCGAATCCTGGTTGGCGGTCCTGATGTTGTTTCGGTAATATTGGTTGTTGTTTATTAGCCATTAAATCACTCTCCAACTATTTTTACCTAGTATGGCTAATAGACAATAGATCATGTAATATTGATCGGTGGTTGATTAAGGAAAAACAGTGCTATTGTGCCAGGGCCAGCATGTGCTCCAATCGTAGACCCAACCATATTAATTTTAATCCCCTTCACATTCCACTTTTCCCGAATCATTTCCGCAAGCGTGTTAGCAGTATCAATCGCATCACCATGGCTGATAGCAACTAGTTGATCTTCTAAATCCACACCGCGTTCTTCCATGACTTCAATCATTCGCTTGAACACTTTCTTCGAGCCTCGTACTTTCTCAAGTGGAATCAGTTTTCCGTCTTCCATATGAAGTAAAGGTTTTACTTTAAGTAATGTTCCGACAAATGCTGCAGTTTTACTAACGCGCCCACCACGATATAAATATTCGAGATCGTCTACTGTAAAGATGTGCTCCATGCTTTCGTAGTAGTGTTTACTTACGTTAAGAATTTCATCAAGAGAAGCACCACTATTTGCTGCTTCTGCTGCTCTGATGACAACAAGTCCATAACCTAAAGAGGCACATTTTGTATCAACTACATGCAATTGGAAATCAGGATAGTTCTGTTTGACTTCTTCCTCCATTAACTTTGCAGCCTGGTATGTTCCAGATAATTCAGAAGAAAAAGCAAGGTATATTACTTGATTACCTTCCTTTGCATGCTTTTCAAATGTATCCTGGAAAATATGTGGACTCACCTGCGCAGTCTTCGGTGATTTCCCTTCACGCATCGCATCATATACCTTTTTAGAGGAGATAGTGATGCCATCTTCATAATTTTCCCCGTCTAACTGTACGGTAAGTGGTACCATTTCTATATCATACTGTTTATAATCCTCTTTTGTTAAATCACTAGCAGAATCAGCTATAATTTTTACTGTCATATGAAAGCCTCCTTTATTTGATTGTTCATGTATGTATGTCTAATTTCTGTTTACTATAAGTTTAAGCATATCTTCTCTCTTCGTCAAAGTAAAACACAAAAATCTTTTTTGATTTACTTATAGTGCAATCTTCTTTACTATACATATTGTATGCTAGATTAGAGCGAAATAAGACAGGGTATATAGGAAATGACATACTGTTAAAGTTGGAGGGATATTATTGTTCTTAATGGAAGCGAAACGAATCGCAATTGTCATTGTTGGTGCTGCATTGAATGCAATTGCATTGAATTTTTTCTTTATTAGCGCCAACGTTTATGCAAGTGGTTTTACAGGTATATCACAAATTTTATCAACAATATTTACCGATTTCTTCGGTATAGAGAGTATTAGTACAGGTATTATCTTATTCCTATTAAATATTCCTGTTGCAATCCTGGGCTGGTTAAAAGTCGGTAAAGGATTTACTATTTATAGTTTCCTTTCCGTTATTTTCACCTCATTATTTCTGGAGATTTTACCAGTTATACAATTAGCAAATGATATTATACTAAACGCCGTGTTCGGTGGAGTAATTGCCGGTATAGGTGTAGGTATTACATTAAAATGGGGGGCATCAACTGGTGGTTCCGATATTGTTGCGATGGTCCTTTCCCGAATGAAGGATAAGCCTATCGGTGGCTACTTAATGGCTATCAATGGTCTAATAATCCTGATCGCAGGGATACTGAATGAACCAGAAAATGCGCTGTACACATTAGTTGGTCTTTATGTAACAACTCGTGTGATAGATGGAATTCATACACGTCACGAAAAAGTAACTGCAATGATTGTGACAAAAAAAGCAGAAGAGCTTCAGAAAGCAATTCATGATACAATGGTAAGAGGTATTACTATCCTGCCTGTTACCGGAGCGTATACAAAAGAGAATAAACACATGCTATACTTAGTAATAACCAGGTATGAGTTATATGATCTAGAGAAAATTATTAACGAAGTGGACGAGAATGCGTTTACGAATGTTGTTCAAACAGCAGGCGTTTATGGTTTTTTCAGACGAAATGATTGAAACTTTTTTTCTCATCAAACGACTACTATTGCAAAAGGGGAGATATTAAATGAAAAAACTATCAATGTTACTTGTACTATTAATGTTTAGTTTCACTGTGGCATGTGGTGAGACAAACAGCGAAACGGAAACGGAAGGCGACCAGTCAAATACACAAGAAAAAGAAGAAAGTGAGTCAGCAGAAACTGAGTCTGTGATGGATCATGTAGAAGTGGTAACAGAAGCAGTGCAGCAAGATGACGGTATTCACTTCCGCTTTGAATTAATCAATCAGCATAGTGAAGATGTATTGGTTACCTTCCCATCAGGGAAACAATACGATATTATCGTAAAAAAAGGTGATGAACTAGTATATCAATATTCTGATGACAAAGTCTTTACAGAAGCATTAGTCGAAGAAACCATTGAGAGCGGGGAGTCAAAAGTTTGGGAGGAAGTATGGCAGCCTGGGCAAGAAGTTGAACCTGGTGAATATAGTGTAGAAATGCAATTATTACCAAGTAAGTTAGGGCAAGAAGATGTGGAAGAGGGTTTATTTACGAATAATTTCACTGTCCAAATTGCTGATAGGGCAGAAGAAACAAGTGCAGATGGTGATGAATTGATTCGAAATGTTGAAGTTACTGGAGAAAATGGCAGCTACCAAGTAACCGGGGAAGTTCACCCATCGATAGGAAATCTTTATTATGAAGTAGAAGATGGTCACAATTATTTAGTGGAGAAAACAGAGATTCCTGTTGAGGGAGAAGACTGGTATACCTTTTCCATTGATGTATCCATTGCTGAAAAGGATCTTCCATTTAACGGAGTAATTATGATGATGATCTTTAATGAAGATCGTTCCTATACTGTTCCAGTCCAATTGGAACAAATTCAATAAAGAAAAAGAGAAGGTTGTGGTAACCTTCTCTTTTTCGATCTAATATCCGAAGTTTGTAATAACTTCTTCCACTTGGTTTATAAGTGTATCCCACTCTGCATCCATTTTTTTATTTACTGTAATGAAATGTTGGAATCCAAACACATTATCAACCCCGTCTAATTTCATTAATTCATTTAGAACTTCGTGTTCACTTGTTTGTCCAGACATAACAGAAACACTGCTATTTCCCTGAAATATCATTTTGTCACTAGTAAATTTCATTGCATTCGGGTTAGGCGTCGCTTCTACATGAATAGCCATAACTTATTTCCTCCTATTTCACCGTACTTTCTTACTATCATATCAGAAACTAATAGAATTAAAAAGCTTTTATTCCTGTAGAATCAATTGACAGGAAGGATAGGAGAAATGAAAATGATCCGGTTTTCCATCATATTAGGAACAATTTCAGGAGTAGTATTAGGATGTTTTTTGTGGTTCATTGAGAAATTGTCAAACATTAAACTGTACACATTATTAATGAATGTTGATTTTATTCCCGGGGTTGAAGGTGATTTATCACCAGTATTGGAATGGTTTTTTCATATAGTTATTGCATGGCTAATCGCCTTGCTTTATTTATCACTGCAAAGAATATTATCAAAAAGGTATCATAAACCGGCAGCATTATTGTTAAGTATAACGGCAGCAATAAGCTATTTTCCTTTAACGCTTATAGCGAAGAAGGAAACACCATCTGCAGATGATGTAATAGCAATTACTCTATGGTTCATTGGACATGTAATCTATGGTATGGTGTTATATATATTGGCTAAAAGGAATTTACACCACCAGTAATTGGTGGTGGTGTAATCATCATTTATTTTAATTCGTCTTGCTGCTGTAACTGCTGCTCTAATTGTTTCAATTCTCGTTGTTCTTCTGCAGTTGCATTAGTGTAAGCAGATTCAATGGCACTTTGAGCAGCTTGTCTGTCCTGATCACTAAAATTATTTCTGTTCATTAGATTGTTTACAGCATTTCTTGCTTGCTCGAACATATTGTTACGCATTGGTGGCCCTCCTTATAAAAATAAGCTTAACCATCAATTTTGATGATCAAGCTTATTATGAAGAAATGGGGAGAGACTTATTCATTTAAATCTTTTCCAATTGGGGTGTGCTGCCGCAAATTCAAATAGTCTGCCAAAAATATCCCGATTCCATCTTCTTCATTTGTATTTGTTCCATAATTGGCAATCTCCTTCAATTCGTTGATTGCATTTCCCATCGCCACACCTACACCAGCAAAATCGATCATTTCCAGGTCATTATCTTCATCACCGAACGCTATAATATTATGTTGTGGAATATCGAAATAATGTGCAATTTTGTTTAAACCGACAGATTTATTTATCCCTTTCCTTACAATTTCTATAACATTCCAAGGGACGCCCCATTTTCTATGTTCAATAACTGATGCATGTTCATCATCTAAGTATTTTCTTAATTGTTCCATATTGTCAGCTTTTGGGTGAATTAGAATAGATGTAGGATCATCTTTTAAATGATTTTTTAGACTGCCGATTGTTATCAAATCAGCATGGTCAGGCTCTGTAAAAATATCTAATATTTCCTGGTCAAATCGATCTAAATAGATATTATCTTCAATTTCAGCAAAAATATTTTCAACCTCGAAATCGTAGCATGTTTGAATAATCTTTTTTGCTGTTCGGTTCGGTAATGGTGAATGGATACTGTCCCATTTTTTATCTGTTGGATGGTGGATCAGTGCCCCATTAAAATTCACCATTGGTGTATGTAAACCGAGTTCATGATAATACACAATGCTAGACCTGTGCGGCCTGCCTGTTGCTATTATAACAATATGCCCTTCTTTCATTGCATCCTGCACTATTCGTTTCGTATAGGGACTAATTACCTTCTGGTCAGTCAATAGAGTCCCATCTAGATCTAGTGCAATTAGATGTTTTCCTTTCCCCATATTATCACCTCACTATGTAGTATAGTCTATAGTTCTTATCAGCAGATGTAAAGTTCTTGTATAATTAGTTTCTATATTTTGCAAGTTGGATTAGAAAGCTATATCATTATTACTGTGGGAATTTCCAAAGGAGAGGATAAGTTATATGATTATTGTAAACAAGGAATATTGGAATGACATACCTCTTTTACACGTGGTGGACCATGATAAGATAGATACACCCCTTCCAACACTTACATATATCCATGGCTATACTAGTGCAAAAGAACATAATTTACCAATCGCTTATTTGCTTGCGGAAAAAGGATATCGAGTAATTTTACCTGATTGCCTGTTACATGGTGAAAGAGAAGAAGAAATATCACATATGGAACGTGAGCTGCGTTTTTTTGACATTGTTAGACAGAATTTAGATGATATTGAATCAATATATGAAGAACTCGTTACAAAACATTTAGTTGAAGTTGACCGATTCGGACTTGCTGGAACGAGTATGGGCGGAATTACCACAGCTGCAGCCTTAACACAATTTTCCTGGATCAATACGGCAGGTATCTTAATGGGATCGCCAAAATTAACTGCATACGCCAATCAGCTAATTGAATATACAAAATTAAAAGTAAATGACTTTCCAATTCCTGATGATCAAATTGCTTTGATTTTAGAGGATTTAAAAGAAATTGACTTATCATTACAGATCGATAAACTCTTTGGCCGTCCACTGTTTTTCTGGCATGGAGAAGATGATCAAGTTGTTCCCTTTAATCATGCCTATGAATTTTATGAAGAAGCAATTGAACATTATAAAAACCCAGAAAATATTCGCTTTTTAAAGGAAATGAATCGTGGTCATAAAGTAAGTCGTTTTGCGATTGTGGAGTTTATCAATTGGTTAGAGTATAGGTTGTGATAAATATCATTTTAAAATTAGAGGAATTTTGTTTATAATAAGGATAAGCTTTAAAGATACAAGGAGGGATACAGATGGATCAAGCACTTGAAGAGAATTTAATGGGAGCTTTGGAAAACGTTATTGACCCGGAGCTTGGTATAGATATAGTAAATCTTGGGCTTGTATATGGTGTAGATCTTGATGATGAAGGGATCGCAACAGTTACAATGACCTTAACTGCAATGGGTTGTCCGTTAGCCGGTCATATTGAACAAGATGTCAAACGTGTTATGGAAGATATCCCAGAAGTAAAAGATACTAACGTAAATATTGTATGGAGTCCACCATGGTCAAAAGACCGCATGTCTCGCTATGCGAAAATTGCACTGGGTATTCCAGATTGATGAGAAACGGACAGAGGTGTCCGTTTTTTCATTGGATTAATTGTCATGCATCTTCTATCGATTAATTTCTATTCCTTAATAAGTTCATATCAAGAAGGAACCCCTGCCATTCAAAATGACAGGGGTTCCATTTAATACCATTAATTTTCTTCTTTTAAAACACCATCACCTAATATGAATACAATAATACTAAAGATTGCAGCAATCGCTAGTGCTCCTGGGACATTTAGCTCCTCTCCAGCCATACGAGCTAATACAAAGCCTATAACTAAACTGATAATAAGCGCCCAAAAAATAGTCATTACATATTTCATTGTTTTCACCTCTTTAGCTACATTTATGTAAAAATTTTAATTAACATATACAATTATCATTTCTAGTTTATCAAAAAACTAGCGGAAAATAAATAAAAAAATGAGCGTAATAATTTTCAAACTTGTAATAATATTGTAATCTTTTCTTTATTTACGTGCAACGTTGAAAGCGATAAAATAGTACTATAGACTAAATTTTAGTCCAGGACTTTCCAAGGAGTGCATAGATTGAAAAAACGATTTGGAATACTTATACTCATTATTTTTACAACATTGCAATTAACTGGTTGTGTGCAATCAGAGGATAATAAAACTATTACAAGAGTTGGTATGTTAATTGAACACTCGATTAATGATCAAACTTGGGGCAATAAAGGATATCGCGGGTTATTGCAAATAAAGGAAGAATTGGATATGGAAGTTTTCTTTCAGGAAGGTGTTCATACACAGCAACAAGTGAATCGTTCCGTTGAAAAGTTCGCTAATCAAGGTGTACAACTAATTATTGGCCATAGCAGTACGTATGGTGAAATGTTTCACAATATCCAGGCAACATATCCTGACATTCATTTTCTTTATGTAAATGGTGCATATTCCGACGACAACTTAACTAGCTTAAACTTCAACTCCTTAGCGATGGGGTATTTTGCAGGAATGCTCGCCGCTGAAATGACGGAGACAAATCGTGTTGGAATCATTGCAGCATATGAGTGGCAACCCGAAGTAGAAGGGTTTTATGAAGGAGTTAAATATCAAAATGAAGAAGTAAGTGTTGATATTCAATATGTATATAGCTGGGACGAATCTGAACTAGCATTGGAATATTATCATAATATGGTCGATAACCAGA
Source organism: Gracilibacillus xinjiangensis (assembly GCF_042651765.1). Taxonomy (NCBI): domain Bacteria; kingdom Bacillati; phylum Bacillota; class Bacilli; order Caryophanales; family Bacillaceae; genus Gracilibacillus; species Gracilibacillus xinjiangensis. Next base: position 1,052,306 of record NZ_JBHSDT010000004.1, read on the forward strand.
TCGATGTTATTTATCCTGCTGGTGATGCTTACAGTGTTTCGGTTCTGGAGGAAGCGAGGGATGACAAGATCAATTCAATCGGTTTTGTTAATGATCAACAGGCAATCGGTGGTCAAACTGTCTTAACCAGCACTATTCAACATATTGATAAACTCTATGTATATGCAGTCGAACAATTAATCAAAGGTGAATTAGAGGGTGGCATTTATAACTATGGCTTTGCAGAAGAAGTAATATCAATGGGGCCATACAGTGAGAAAGTACCAGAATCGTTTCAAGAAGAATTACAAGAAAAAATTGATGTATATATTGAAACAGGATTATTACCATACCAGCTGAATGAAGCAAGTTAACCATAGTCTGCAATGGACTATGGTTTTATTTATTTTGTTTGGAATAATATCCTTATTAATGATGACCATATAGATAACCTTACTTTTTAAAATAGACTAAGATTAAAGAGAAACATTGTTATGATCTAAATCCCAAGCATTTGGTTGTTACAGTAAATAAAAGACTTGAAAAATTATAAAATTTACATTAAAATTAGTACCAAGTCTTAATAATTGATATTAATTCCTTTGAGAGGAAGGTTAAAATGAAAGCAGGTATTTTAGGTACAGGACATTACGCTCCGGAGAAAGTGTTAACAAATTTTGATTTAGAAAAAATTGTAGATACTAGTGACGAATGGATCCGTACAAGAACAGGAATTGAAGAAAGGCGAATCGCTTCTGATGAGGAAGATACGTCAGATTTAGCATACAAAGCTGCAATAAATGCACTAGATGAGGCTGGTATAAAAGCGGAAGAACTCGACTTGATACTGGTTGCAACAGTTACACCTGACCAAGCTTTTCCTACAGTATCTTGTAAGCTTCAAGATCGGTTAGGTGCAGATAAGGCAGCTGCCATGGATATAAGTGCTGCGTGTGCAGGCTTTATGTATGGGGTCATTACTGCAAAACAATTTATTGAAACAGGTGCATATAAGCATGTCTTAATCATAGGGGCAGATAAATTATCTAAAATTACAGACTGGACGGACCGTAATACATGTGTATTATTTGGTGATGGTGCTGGAGCTGCAGTTATGGGGCCGGTCAGTGAAGAAAAGGGTATATTATCATTTGAATTAGGTTCAGATGGATCAGGTGGAAAGCATTTGGCCCAAGAAAATGACCATATTGTTATGAATGGACGAGAAGTATTTAAGTTTGCTGTTCGTCAAATGCCTGAATCATCAGTGAATGTTGTAGAAAAGGCAGGATATGCGAAAGAGGATGTCGATTATTTAATTCCACACCAAGCAAATATTCGCATTATGGAAGCTGCCAGACAACGATTAGGGATAGAACCAGAGAAATTAGCAGTAAACGTCAACAAATATGGAAACACATCTGCTGCTTCCATACCTCTTGCTTTGTCTGAAGGGGTGAAAAACGGTAATATAAAGGAAAATGATTTAGTCGTATTAGTAGGTTTTGGCGGTGGTCTCACATGGGGTGCGGTCGCCATTAAATGGGGTAAATAAATTTAGCAAAAAGGAGGAAGTTGTATGGGTAAGAATCGAGTAGTTATAACAGGACTTGGAGCTATTACACCACTTGGAAATGAAATAGACATATTTTGGAACAATTTAAAATCAGGACAATCAGGAATTGATTATGTTACAAAAGTAAATAAAGATGAGTTCCCAGCTAAAGTAGCAGGTGAAGTGAAAGACTTTGATCCAACAGCATATATGGAGAAAAAGGAATCCAAAAGAATGGATCTCTTTACCCAATATGCGGTAGCCGCTGCCAAAATGGCAGTAGAGGATGCCAAATTAGAAATTACGGATGAAATTGCACCTAAAGTAGGAGTTTGGATAGGTTCTGGAATTGGCGGGATGGCAACATATGATGAGCAATTTAGAAGATTTATGGATAAAGGCTACAAACGAGTTAGTCCGTTTTTCGTTCCCATGTTAATCCCGGATATGGCTGCAGGTCAAGTATCGATTCAGTTAGGTGCCAAAGGAATTAATAACTGCTCTGTAACTGCTTGTGCATCTGGAGCAAACTCTATAGGTGATGCATATAAAGTAATTGAGCGCGGAGACGCTGAATTTATGATTACAGGCGGGGCTGAAGCACCTTTAACACCAATGTCATTTGCTGGATTCTCTACAGCAAAAGCGTTATCGTTTAATGAGGATCCTAAAACAGCCAGCCGTCCATTTGATAAAAACCGTGATGGATTTGTTATGGGAGAAGGTGCAGGTATCTTAATATTGGAATCATTGGAATCTGCGCAAAAACGTGGGGCAAAGATTTATGCTGAAATCGTTGGTTATGGTGCTTCAGGAGATGCTTATCATATTACATCACCAGCACCAGAAGGCGAAGGGGCAGCCCGCGCTATGAAGCAAGCGATTGAAGATGCGGAAATTTCCCTGGAGGATATAGATTATATTAATGCACATGGTACAAGTACCGAGTATAATGACTCTTTTGAAACACAAGCGATTAAATCTGTATTTGGTGACCATGCATACAAATTGGATGTTTCCTCAACGAAGTCAATGACAGGACATCTTCTCGGAGCGGCCGGTGCAGTCGAAGCAATTGCATGTGTAAAAGCAATTGAAGACAGTATAGCGCCACCAACCATTAACTACGAAACACCAGACCCGGCATGTGATTTAAATTATGTACCAAATGAAGCAAAGCAAAAAGATATTAAAGTATCACTCAGCAACTCATTAGGCTTCGGTGGACATAATGTAACACTAATCTTCAAAAAATATCAAGGATAATTAGAAGTAATCGAACAAGTGCAGCAGCATTTCTGCACTTGTTCTTTTTAGATTGAAAAAATAATGATGATGATGGGAATTTTGCTTTTTGGGGAGAATGTGTTCTCCATTGAAGCAACTATTTGATAGATGATGGTATTAAAGAGCTGTGTATGATGAATAAAGGAACAGAAGGAGTGCCCAATATGTATAAATTTGCAGCAAATTTATTAAAAGTAGTACTAAGTTTGTTTGGGAGAATTGAAGTGTATCAAAAAGAAAATTTACCTAAAACAGGTGGGTATGTCATTGCTTGTACACACACAGGGTGGGTTGATATATTATGGTTAGGAATTGCAACATTGCCTAAAGAAATCAACTATATGGCTAAAAAGGAGTTATTTCAATCGAAAATGATGAAATGGCTGATGTATCATCTGCATGCATTTCCGGTTGATCGAGAGAACCCCGGGCCTAGTTCAATAAAGGTCCCCCGCCGGTTACTGGCTGAAGGAAAGGTTGTAGGAATTTTCCCAAGTGGAACAAGAAAGAGTGAAGATGTACCATTGAAAAGAGGAGCAGTTACAATTGCCGCTAACTCGAAGGTACCAATCATTCCAGCAGCATATATTGGTCCAAATAATTTTAAAGACTTATTTAAGCGGAGGAAGCCAAAGTTAATTTATGGAAAGCCAATTTACCTTCCAGAAAACGAATCAAAAAAAGTTGGCATGGAAATAATGATGAATCATGTGAATGAAGAATTCATAAAATTACAAGAACAATTGAGAACACCATAACCTGATAAAAATCACCTCACCCTTGAGGTGATTTTCTTAGTTAATAGGCAGAATCTCTATTGCAATTTCTTCAGCGGGGGTGGATTCATAAGCGGGGATTAATCCATCCTTTTCAATCGTTTCTTTCTTTACTGCTTTTTGCCAATAGGAGATGTCTAATGGTCTGGCGAATGGAAAGTTCTTAAGCATTATGGTGTTATCACCTTTCCATTGTATATCTAAAAAGGCATCTTTAAAGCCAACAAGGGAAGAGCCTAAAGGAATCCCTTTTTTAAAGAAGGGATGGTTCTTGCTGCCAGGTTCATTTAAACATAAAAACAAGGATAAATTGTCTCCGAATTGAAGGAAGTGATAATGGAAATTGAATAATTGCTGGTCAAATTCGTTCATACTGTTAATGATTCGATTCTGACGGGACAATTCTTTTGCGACAAATTTTTGTGCATCTTTGGACATGTCATTTAGCAGAAACCTCTTATAGTGTTCACTGCATAAAAGCGCAGCATAAAGATCCATCTTTTCCACTGCCTCAATTCCCTGTTGATATAGAGTGATCTTTCGATTGATAGGGAAATTGGCAAATGTGCAGGGTGCTTTTTCCCTATCGTTCCAAAGAGGTCGCTTATCGAATTCAGACCAGCCATAATCATGGAAATAGACAGCTAATTCAACCGAATTCCTGAATGAATCTCCTATAAACAGACACTCTTTCCACTGAGACATAATATCGCCCGATATTTGGGCATGACAATGCTGCTCAATCATAACATATTCGTTAGCACGTTCCCTTACAATCATTTAGTACGTCACTCCCCTTTTTTCTTAACATCTATTCTATCAATATATCCTATCACATATACTTAATAAAAAGATTAGGACAAGCAGGTGAATAGGTATGATATATGTATTACTTTTCCTACTCGGATTTGGCTTCGCAATATCTGGAGGAATGTCAATAATTTTATACTTGAATTTTATCCCAGCTGGTCTTACTTTCTTCGGTTATATATCTATCATTCAAACCAAAATGGAGTGCTATCTTTTCATTGTAGGTCTAATTATGATGGGAATTGCATTGAATAAATTAACAGTAATGTCTGTAAAATAATAACAACAAAAGAATAAATTTTCCTCATTTGGTCATACTGTTGGATAAGAAATTAGCGTAAAGTGAGGGTTTATCATATGTTATATTTACATGATGTATGGGTGAATTGGTTTGAAGGAGAGGAGAACGGATATAATATTTGTTCTTTCCATGAATGGCGGACTTCTGACGGAATTGAAATATTAGATCAAGTTCCCGTACTCTATATTGATGAAAAAACCTTTCATACGATTGAGAATGACTTACATGATATACCAAAGGAAATGTTAGAACAGATTTATAAACGTGCATATATCCGGAAAAACCAGGAAAGAAAAGTCTTAGAGTATGCATGTATTGTTACAGACGGGCGGTCCATTTTAGCATTCGATACAATGGGCTACCAAATACCTATAAAGAAAAGTCGTTTAATTCCTAGACAAGAAAGATTAGTATTAGAGTTAATTGAAGGAAGAGAGGCTAAGTTTTATCAAAGTAACAATGTAGTTGAGAAAGAGTTCCATATTTTATCATTATCTCCTGAATCTATGACAGGATTGACTAGAAGAGAGCGACAGTTAAAGCAATTACTTATGATGGCCCTAGACCAGCTGCAAGTCTCGGAATGTCTGGAAGAAATAAGATATTGGCTAACAGAATGGCAGCCTGAGGATTATGCGTCCATTAAAAAAATGAATTTCAAAGAGGCATGGAACCATTTATATGAGGATTTAGTGGCAGGCTGGTCACCTAAACATGAAAATTTCTGCCATCAGATTATGAAAGGGCAAGCTTTCTATGAGAATATTCTAGAAGAAGAGCAGAATCCCAAAACAACAAAATCTCTAAAATAGACAGACAAAAAACACGGGAGAGGTTTTCACCATTTAATTAAAATGCTCTTTTTTGCTGTTTTGATATAATTAGAACAAATATTCGTTCCTTGATATTGTGATATACTAAATAGGGATAATGTTCTTTTAGGCTGAGGTCGGCTAAACCCCAATATGGAAGGGGGGATGCCTGTGAGTATGTATGAGAGTTTTATGGTTCTATTTGGTTTTGGAACCTTTCTCATTGCTTTACTCGCATTGATTGTTTCCATGATCAATCGAAAATAGACCTCACCTGTTAACCAGTGAAAATGATTAGGTGAGGTCTATCATGTATTGATGGCCGATCCTCCTGGGGAACCGCTTATCCATAAACCCACAGTTGCAGCTGTGGGTTTATTCAATATTATTTGTTAACTTAATTATACTATATATTCGCAATACTCTCAAGGTGACTTATTTCTTTTTCTTTACTCGTCCAAGTCCCATTGCTTTTTTTGCTTTTGCAATCATTTTATTTGCAGCAAAGTTGGCTTTTTCAGCACCTTGGTCTAGTAATAAGTCGAGTTCTTCCGATTCCATTAACTGCTGGTATTTTTGTTGAATTGGTCGTAATGTTGCAATAACAGCATTAGCAGTATCTTGCTTGAATTCGCCATAACCTTTTCCTTCATATTTTGCTTCGAGTTGTTCTATGCTTTCCCCAGTACAGCTTGCATAGATTGTCAGCAAATTACTAATTCCTGGTTTGTTTTCTTTATCATATTTCACAATGCCATCAGAGTCGGTTACAGCACTTTTTATTTTCTTCTCTATTTGTTTTTCTGTATCCAGCATCAATATGGATGCTTTTTGGTTTTCATCAGATTTACTCATTTTCTTTGTTGGTTCTTGTAATGACATAATGCGAGCACCAATTTTAGGAATGCTGATTTCAGGGATTGTAAAAATTTCATTATAACGATTATTGAATCGTTGCGCTAAGTCACGAGTTAACTCAAGGTGTTGTTTTTGATCTTCACCAACTGGGACAATATCTGTTTGGTACAATAAGATATCTGCAGCCATAAGTGGGGGGTATGTAAGCAGACCTGCTGATACAGCTTCTTTCCCGCTTGACTTATCTTTGAATTGTGTCATTCTTTCTAATTCACCTATGTAGCTGACTGTTTGTAACATCCATCCAAGTTGAGTGTGTGCTGGTACTTCTGATTGAATAAATAATACGGATTTATCTGGGTCAATTCCTGACGCAATGTATAAAGCTGCTAGTGATTTAATATTTTTTCGTAATTCTAATCGATCCTGGGGCACAGTAATAGCATGCTCATCGACTACACAGAAATAGCATTCATTTTCCTCTTGTAATGTAACAAAATGTTTCATCGCCCCTAAATAGTTACCTAATGTTAGTGTTCCACTCGGCTGAATTCCTGAGAAAATTTTCTTCATGTTTTTCACCTCGGTAATTTTTTTTGCATACAAAAAGGTTCATTCTCCCTATTGCAGAAGGGACGAATGAACCGCGGTGCCACCCTTGTTATCACAATAAAATGTGATCACTTTATGACTAGTTAATGCCTAGTTAAACATTGAAAAATCTGCGAGAAAAGCCCACTTTCTTCTTTATCATAGTACCTATTTCCAGCGACCATAGGCTCTCTTTAACTAGAGGATAAGAAGTACTCAACTTTTCGATTTCAAAGTATATATGATTTTGATTGAATTATATAGAATAAAGCAAATTTTTTCAAGTTAATTAATAATAAATCGCTAGTAAAATTGCCATGACTACCAACATCAATCCGCCTTGTATGAGACAAAATCGAATCCAGCCAGGGGTTACTTTCTCTGATAGTAGACGTGGGTCTTGCCAAGTACCTTCCCATTGCCTCTTTTTATCAATACGTGTAAATACTTTCTTGAAACTCTCTACTGTAATATCGAAGAATCCCCTAGAGACTACCAGGAGCAACAACCCTGCTGTTAAATAGAATCCAGAGATATAAAACGCATAGTTTATGCTGTCAATAATTGGGGTATCTCTTTTAAGTAAAAAAACCAAAAGTACACATAGTAAACAATGAAATATAAAAATAAGAAGTTGTTTTTTCATATAGTAAACTCCTTTCCATACCATTATCCAATAATACTGCCTAAATAACAATTGATAGAATATTTCAAAGAATCGCAATAGTCCGATTATTCAAATTAATTCAATAGGATTAGTCCATATATACTAGTTTATATAAGTTAAAAGAACGAATTTTAACGAAATTTGTAAAAAAGATTAACATTCTTAGTGCAAGTGAAGCTGGATGGCTGTATAATACCTTTTATAAGTTTTCAGAAACTTTACAGAATTAACATAAAAAAAATATATGGGAGGCTATTTATATGAAGAATAGAAGTTGGCTTTTAGCGTTGTTCATCGCAATGTTAGCTATAATGTTAGTAGCGTGTTCTACTGGAAACGATAACACTTCAGAGGAAAATACTAACGATGAAGGTAATGAGGAAGCGCAAGACGAAAAAGTACTTAGGATTGCTGAACGTTCTGATATTCCAACAATGGATCCTATCATGACAGAAGACAATGTTTCTACACAGTGGATTGATACGGTTTATGAAGGGTTATATCGTCAAGCACCAGGTGGAGAAATTGTATCTGGTATTGCGAAAATGGAAGAAACAGAAGTGAGTGAAGATGGATTAACTTATACCTTCCATTTACGCGAAGATGCTACATGGGAAAATGGTGATCCAGTAACAGCACATGATTTTGTTTACGGTTGGCAGCGTGCGACTAACCCAGATAATGGTTCATTTTATGGTGATTATCTAATGAACGGAAAAATTAAAAATGCTGAGCAAATTTTTGCCGGAGAGTTAGCACCAGAAGAATTAGGTGTTAGTGCACCAGATGATTATACATTCGTTGTAGAATTGGAAACACCGGTTCCATATTTTGATTCATATGTAATTAACTCTAACTTCTTACCAGCTCACAAAGAGTTTGTGGAAGAGCAAGGAGATAACTTCTCATTGTCACCTGAAAGTATTCTTGCCAACGGTCCATTTAAAATGACGAGCTGGAAGGCAGAAGATGGCTGGGAATTAGAGAAAAACGAAAGCTATTGGGATGCTGAGAATGTAGCGCTTGATGGCATATCTGTAAAAGTTATTAAAGATGATGATACAATGCTTTCTAATTATGAAACAGGTAACTTAGACCGTGTTACATTAGCAGGTGCACAGGTGAAAGATAATCAAACAAGCCCTGAATATCATACACTAACAGAATCATCCGTATTCTATGTGAAAATGAATCAGGGTTCTGTGGAGCATAGTGAGTATATGTCAAACCTTAATTTTAGAATGGCATTAGCAAAAGCAATTAATAAACAAGCATACATTGATGTGGTTTATGGAAATGATTCTACACCAATCGATTTCTTTGTCCCTGCTGAGTTTGCTGAACATCCAGAAACAGGGGAAGATTTTCAAACAGGTAGTGATATATTATCATTTGATGTAGAATCAGCACAAGAATATTGGCAAAAAGCAAAAGAAGAAATCGGTTTTGAAGAAGTAACACTTACATTTATTAACCAAGATAGTGAAGTAGGAAAAACAGTTTCTGAATTCATTAAAACTGAATTAGAAGCTAATTTAGATGGCTTAACAATTAATGCGAAAAATGTACCTTGGGGACAACAATTAGAGCTAATGCGTGACAAAAAATATGATTTAGCTATTTCCGGCTGGGGTCCTGATTATATTGATCCAATTTCATTCCTTGATATTTTCCTGACTGATAGTGAAAATAATGACGTTGGCTATTCAAATGAAGAGTATGACGCTTTAGTGAAATCTGCTAAAGGTGAATTGGCAACTGACCCTGTTGCTCGTTTTGAAGCAATGCAAGAAGCGGAGAAGCTTCTTTTAGAAGAAGCCGGAGTCGCACCAATCTTGCAAAGAAAAACATCTGTACTATTTAAAAATGGTGTAACTGGGTTAGATCAGTTAAATCCATTTGGTAATAACTACAGCTATAAATATGTAGATATCCAATAAAGTCGGATAGTTAAAAACGGGGAGAGAGTAAAGCTGTTATTTAGATAGCTTTACTCTCTTTTCCCCTGTTATTCAAATTGTTAGAATATTTCATTAGTTTAATACCTTATAGGAGGTGGGAAGATTGGCTAAATATCTATTACAACGACTACTATATATGATTATCACATTATTTATAATCATAACCGCCACTTTTTTCTTGATGAAACTGATGCCTGGAACTCCGTTTAATAATCTAGGCGGGAAAATGACCGAAGAACAAGAGGCGGTATTAGAGCAAAAATATGGTTTAGATGAGCCTGTACCTGTCCAATATGTGAAATATCTAACAGGTGTGGTTCGCGGTGATCTCGGCTTGTCTTTTCAATACAATAACCGTCCAGTTACAGACGTAATTTCTGAACGAATTGGTCCATCCGCACAATTGGGTGCGCAGGCATTAATCATAGGATCGATTCTGGGAATCGTATTAGGGATGATTGCAGCAATCAGGTATAATTCTTGGGTTGACTATATATCCAATATAATTGCAGTGATAGGAATATCAATACCTTCCTTTGTCTTTGCCGGATTATTACAATACTATCTTGCCGTTAAGCTGAGATGGTTCCCCGTTTCATTTTGGGAGACTCCTGTTCATACGGTGTTACCGACAATCGCTTTAATGATTTTCCCAATGGCGATTTGCGCCAGGTTTATGCGGACAGAAATGCTTGATGTATTAGGTTCTGATTATATTGAATTGGCGCGTGCAAAAGGTGTGTCGAGCAGGAGAATTATGTTTAGGCATGCGTTAAGAAATGCATTGATTCCGGTTATTACGGTATTAGGACCAATGACGGTCAGCTTAATGACAGGTACATTAGTTATTGAGCAAATATTCGCGGTTCCTGGAATTGGTGAGCAATTTGTTCGGTCGATTAATACAAATGATTATCCGGTGATTATGGGAACAACGATTTTATTCGCTGTATTGTTTGTTGTTGTTATATTAATTGTTGATTTGCTTTACGGCTTAATTGATCCAAGAATTCGAATTACAGGAGGGAAGGACTAATGGACAAAGAAACTAAAAAATACAGTCATGAGAAGTTTCAGCGTGTCCATTTACAAGAAGAGTTAGGTGAAAAACTCACTCGTCCTCAACTCTCCTATTGGAAAGATGCCTGGCTTCGTTTAATGAAGAATAAAGGAGCAATCGCTGGATTAATTGTCATCATATTGATTGTATTGCTTGCATTAATTGGACCGCTAATGAATGACTACTCAATGGAAGATGCGAATTATGATGCAGCCTATTTGCCGCCAAAAGTTCAAGGCCTGGGCTGGCTGGGATTGGATGGAATGCAAACACGTGAAGTACAAGGGACAACTGTGGAAGATGCCATCCAGCGTGGATTAGATGGATATGGGATTGATGAAAAATATGTGCAAAATTCAGAAGTTATTGAAGAACCGGATGAGAGTAATGACAATTATTATACGGTTGCAATTGAAGTGGATGCATATGCCTCCAAAGGCTTCGATGATACGTACTATTGGTTTGGCACAGATAGTATGGGACGGGATCTTTGGACAAGAATTTGGAAAGGAACACAAATTTCATTATATATCGGAGTTTTAGCTGCGATGATTGATATGGTGATAGGTGTTCTATATGGTGGGGTCTCCGGTTATTACGGTGGACGTACAGATAATATAATGCAGCGAATTATTGAAGTTTTATCAGGAATACCAAACTTAGTTGTCGTTATTTTAATGATTATGCTGCTTGATCCTGGTTTACTAGCGATCACTATAGCATTGACAATTACTGGCTGGATTGGTATGGCAAGAATTGTCCGCGGGCAAGTAATGAAATTAAAGGGACAAGAGTTTGTTTTAGCAGCAAGAACGTTAGGTGCAAACGATAAACGAATTTTAATGAAACATTTGATTCCAAATGTAATGAGTGTGATCATTATACAGACAATGTTTACAATACCTAGTGCGATTTTCTTTGAATCCTTTTTAAGCTTTATTGGACTTGGACTACAACCGCCAATTGCATCATTAGGGACATTAATTGATTCAGCATTTGATGATTACAGAGTATATCCATACATGTTATTATTCCCTGCTGTAATTATTTCTTTATTGATGATTGGTTTTAATATATTAGCCGATGGAGTTCGTGATGCATTAGATCCGAAAATGAGACGATAGAAAGCGGGGTGGAAGAGATGGAAACAATATTAGATGTGAACAATTTGAATATAACCTTTGATACGTACGGTGGCAAGGTACAAGCGGTGAGAGGTGTTAATTTCTCACTAAAAAAAGGGGAGACCCTGGCGATTGTTGGGGAGTCAGGCTCAGGGAAGTCTGTTACAACAAAGGCCCTAATGGGTTTAATCAAAAAGCCAGCAGGTAAAATACCTGAAGGTGAAATTTTGTTTGAAGGCAAAGACTTAGCGAAATTAAGTAATAAACAAATGCAAAAGATTCGAGGAAAAGATATATCTATGATTTTCCAGGATCCAATGACATCATTAAATCCAACAATGAAAATTGGTAAGCAAATCATGGAAGGTCTAATTCTTCATCAAGGGAAAAGTAAAGATGAGGCTAGAGCGAGAGCTCTGGAATTATTAAACCTTGTAGGGATTCCAAACCCTGAGAAAAGGATAGACCAATACCCTCACCAATTCTCTGGCGGGATGCGGCAACGTGTCGTAATTGCAATTGCTCTTGCTTGTAATCCGAAAGTGTTAATTGCAGATGAACCAACAACAGCTTTAGATGTAACGATCCAAGCACAAATCATTGAATTAATGAAGGACATTCAAGAGAAAATGGATACATCGATTATATTTATTACCCATGACCTTGGAGTTGTTGCCAATGTAGCAGATCGTGTTGCTGTAATGTATGCAGGGAAGATTGTGGAAATCGGTACTGTGGATGATGTTTTTTATAATCCCAAACATCCGTATACATGGGGGTTACTTGGATCAATGCCAACGGTTGACAGTAATGAAGGGAAATTACTAGCAATTCCCGGTACACCGCCTGATTTAATCCAACCGCCTAAAGGGGATGCTTTTGCTGCAAGAAATGAGTTTGCTTTAGCGATAGATTTTGAAGAAGAGCCTCCAATGTTTAAAGTGTCTGATTCCCATTATGCGGCAACATGGCTTTTACATGAAAATGCGCCAGAAATTGAGCCGCCTCCAGCAGTGAAAAAACGAATGGCGGGCATCTCTGGTCAGGAGGGAAGTCAATCATGAAGCAACAAGAAAAAATATTAGAAGTAAAAGATTTAAAACAACATTTCCATACAGGAAAAAATAATGTTGTTAAAGCAGTGGACGGAATTAGCTTTGATATCTACCGAGGTGAAACTTTTGGTCTTGTTGGGGAATCGGGTTGTGGAAAATCAACTACCGGAAGAACAATTATTCGATTATACAATGCAACGAGCGGTGAGGTTGTTTTCAATGGAACGGATGTGCATAGTGTAAAATCGAAAAAAGATTTAAAAGCTTTTAATCGTCAGATGCAGATGATTTTTCAAGATCCGTACGCCTCTTTAAACCCTCGAATGACAGTTAAAGACATCATTGCAGAGGGTATGGATATTCATGGACTGGCAAAAAATGATAAAGAAAAGACGGCAAGAGTTCATGAGCTTCTGGAAACAGTTGGGTTGAACAAACAGCATGCCTCCCGTTATCCCCACGAATTCAGTGGTGGTCAACGTCAGCGAATTGGGATTGCCAGAGCTCTTGCAGTTAACCCGGAGTTTATTATTGCAGATGAACCTATTTCTGCACTTGATGTTTCCATTCAAGCGCAAGTAGTTAACTTAATGAAGGAATTGCAGGAGGAAAGAGGTCTGACCTATCTATTTATTGCCCATGACCTATCAATGGTAAAATATATTAGTGACAGGATTGCTGTTATGTATGCAGGGAGAATTGTAGAACTAGCGGAAAGTGATGAACTCTACAATAATCCGTTGCATTCTTATACTAGGTCATTGTTATCAGCAATACCTGTTCCAGATCCGGAATTTGAGAGAAACAGGGAACGTGTTGCTTTTGATCCGGAAAATTATCATCCAGAGGATTCTGACCTGCGGGAAGTGAAACCAGGACATTGGGTGTTATGTACAGACGAAGAATTCAAACAATTACAAGCATAAATAAAGGCTCTTATCTTTAAGTGGATAAGAGCCTTTCCATCATATAAATAACATGATACGACTGATAAATTTAAAAAAATTGGTGGAATTTTAACAAAAGTATCGAGATTTTCTATATAATGTATGTAAACAAAAAAATGTAGGAGTTTGATAGAAAATGATGAACCTCGCTCAACTAAGAAGTAAGCTCATGATTCTATGTGTTACTGGATTTTTGTTAGTCCCTGTAAGTATGTATGCAGATGAGACAACAGACGAGACTTTAAGTGCATCTTTACATACGTTAAAGCAAAATTCGTCGTCTTTGTTGGAGGTTCCAACTAATCTCCCGCTATTTACATATCAATCTGGCTTGAATTTTGAGTATCCAGATGCTGTTCGTGGAATTTACGTAACTGGTCCCTCTGCAGGCGGCGCCCGGTTTAAAAATTTGATCAGTTTAGTGGAATCGACTGACCTGAATGCGATGGTTATTGATGTGAAAGAAGACCATGGGAATTTAACTTTTAAACCTGAAGAAGGATCAGAATTTGAAGACATTTCTTTAAATTATATTAAGGATGCTAGAGCAATGTTAGAAGTTTTAGAGGAGAAGCAAATTTATCCAATCGCGAGAATTGTTGTGTTTAAAGATTCGGTGTTAGCAAAAAAACGTCCGGATTTATCTTTCACAAAAAATGGGGAAGTTTGGGTAAATGGGAAAGGGGAAGCGTTTGTTAGTCCATTTAAAAAAGAAGTTTGGGATTATAATGTGAAATTGGCTAAAATGGCAGCAGAACTTGGATTTAAAGAGATTCAATTTGATTACGTTCGTTTCCCTGAAGGATTTGAAAAGAGAGATAAAGAACTGACTTACGATCAAGGTGATTATAAAGAATCAGATCAAAATGATGTCAAAAAAAGGGTAGAAGCTGTAACAGATTTTGTTGCATATGCAAAAGAAGAGCTATCATACTATGATGTGGATGTCTCTGTAGATATCTTTGGCTATTCTGCCACAATTGAAGAAGCTCCTGGCATCGGACAAAATTTCTCAAAAATATCAGAGAATGTTGATGTTATTTCTTCAATGATATATCCAAGTCATTGGACATCATATTTCGGAATTGACAATCCTGATAAGGAGCCGTATCGACTTGTAGATGAATATGCAAAGGTTGAGAATGAGGTGCTGGGAAAGTTGGAAAACCGCCCAGTTTCAAGACCATGGATTCAGGATTTCGAAGCGCCATGGCTATATAATGGGGCAACCTTCCAATATGGGAAAGAAGAAGTGGAAGCACAGATACGTGCATTAAATGAGAACGGTATTGATGAATTTCTTATTTGGAATGCAGGTAACTCCTATACCGAAGGAGTAGATTATACACCATTAAATTAATTTTTTAATTATGTTTAATGTTTAATTAGAACGGGTATATTAATTGCGATGACCACGAAACAAAGATTGCATAGAGGTGTTGTGATTGAACTGGTATGAAAAATTGAATCAATACTTTCCTGTAGAAGAGATGAAATCGAAAGAACATATGGAAATTCTTTTACAAGAAAAAAGCGACGTGTACTATAAAGATGAGGGGAAACATCATGTTCTGATGTATGCAGAATTTCCATCATTTATCTTTATAGATTATGTCTATGTTTCTAAAGAATCGCGCGGACAAGGTGTTGGCCATCAATTAATGGAGAAACTGAAAAGGAAACAGAAACCAATCATCTTGGAAGTTGAGCCTTACGATTATAAGGATACCGATTCTACCAAGCGACTCCGGTTTTATCAACGAGAAGGATTCAAACATGCATTATCAATTGGATATACTAGAAAGTCACTAGCTACAAACGAGAATAATACATTAGAAATCCTATATTGGTCGCCTACAGGTGAGAATGAAGAACAAATTTATCAACAAATGAAAAGAATGTATGAGGATATTCATACATATAAAGATGAAGAAATCTACGGGAAGTCCTATCAACCAGTTGAAGAAGTACTGACATATGGTCAAGAACGTGAGACAAGTGACATCTTTAAATCCCTGGAAGAATATGAAGAAAAAAAGAAAAAATAATCATTAAAAAAGGTTTAGTAAAGGAAAGGAAGGGTATACTCTAGTTAAGTAAATAATGTGGAAAAAGTGAAGAAAATCACGTGAGGCTCTATCATTCAAACACATTATGTAGTATACTTAGTACATAGTTAGTAGTTTAAACTAATTTTAATGTAATAAAAGATGTTAAACAAGACATCCATATTATAAATTAAATCGATATTGAGGAGTGAAGTTACATGGTAACACTTTATACCTCGCCAAGTTGTACATCATGTCGGAAAGCCAAAGCATGGTTAGAGGAGCATGACATTGCATTTCACGAACGTAATATTTTCTCAGAGCCATTATCGCTTAATGAAATCAAAGAGATTTTACGAATGACAGAAGACGGTACAGATGAAATCATCTCTACCCGTTCAAAGGTTTTCCAAAAATTGAATGTGAATTTAGATCAGTTACCTTTAAAGGATTTATTTCAATTAATTCAGGATAATCCAGGTTTATTAAGAAGACCCATTATCTTAGATGAGAAAAGACTTCAAGTAGGTTATAACGAAGATGAAATTAGACGCTTCCTACCACGTACTGTAAGAACATTTCAATTACGTGAGGCGCAAAGAATGGTTAATTAAAAAGCAGATCTCTTAAAGATCTGTTTTTTTTTCCAATAATTCATTAAAATGGGTAGTATCTAAACATAAAATGATGTATTTATCTAATGACAAATGATATAGAATAAGCTACAATCTATAGTTAATACCTCCTTTATTTTATTTCAATGGTGAAAAAAATTAATAAAATTAAGTTTTTATGTTTTCAAATTAGCAGTCATTGTCATACAATAAAGATAACACCTTTTCATTAAATGGTTTAGCAATGTATTAGGGTATGAGAAAGTTAAGGGTTTAGATAGATGAATGGTGATTCCCTTCCAACCCAAACATTCATATAAGAAGGGAGAGTTAATCTATGGAAATAGAAAGAATTAATGAGAATACGATCAAATTCTACATTTCATACATGGATATCGAAGACAGAGGCTTTGATCGTGAAGAAATTTGGTATAATCGCGAAAAAAGCGAGCAATTGTTTTGGCAAGTCATGGATGAAGTAAATTATAATGAAGAAGACTTTCAAATAGACGGACCTTTGTGGATTCAGGTGCAAGCACTGGAAAAGGGACTGGAAATTGTTGTTACAAAGGCACAAATATCAAAGGACGGGCAGAACTTACAGTTGCCAACAGAGTCTGGTAAGACGATTGATATGCCTGTGGACGATAAGATTGAATCTTTATTAGAGGAGAAGTTTGGGCCTTTAAATAGAGATGAAGTCGAAGTTGAGGAACAGTATGGACATGACTTTGTTGTAGTAGTCAGCTTTCGAGACTTAGAGGATATTATCCAATTGAGTCACATATTTGAAACGGTCGAAGGTATGGGGGAAGAGCTTTACTTCTATAACGGAAAATACATGCTCATAACAAGGTTCGATGAGGAATATTTGTCAGATGATGAGCAAGAAGATTTAATTAGCCAGATTTTGGAATTTGGCAGTGAGTCTACGGAAACAATGTTTGTTGTACAAGAATATGGGAAAGTAATCTTTGCAGAGGATGCATTAGCACAAGTTAAAGAACACTTTCAAGCATAACTAGGTATTTCTAATAAGAAATACCTATTTTTTTTTGAAAAAAAACTAAATACAGTTTGAATCATTGATAAAAATGAAGGTAAACAAATATTTCGTAATACGAAATAATCTGTGTTAATATATTTAAAGTGTGTAAAATTATTATGATTAGTATAGATTATAAAAGACGTTAAATAGAAAGAAGGAAATTAAATTTATGAATGAAGGACCAATAAATCGTACTCCGCTTATGGTTGTACTAATTTCAGGAGCATTTGTGGCAATCTTAAACCAAACATTACTAGGTACAGCATTACCACATATTATGACTGATTTGGAAATCAATGAAGCGTTGGCACAGTGGCTTCAATCCATCTTTTTGCTGGTAAATGGAATTATGATTCCAATTACTGCTTTTTTAATTGGCAAGTTTTCAACAAGGGCATTATTTTTAACAGCTATGGGCAGTTTTGCTGCCGGTACTTTGGTTTGTGCGATGGCACCAGGTTTTTATGTATTACTAGTTGGACGTGTACTGCAGGCAGCAGGTGCAGGTATAATGATGCCATTAATGCAAACAATTATGTTTTTAGTATTCCCTATTGAAAAAAGAGGATCAGCAATGGGGATGTTCGGGCTAGTAATCGCATTTGCACCTGCAATTGGACCGACCTTATCGGGTTATTTAGTAGAGCATTTCGATTGGCGAAGTTTGTTTTATGTGATTTTGCCGATTGCAGTTATTGATATCATCGTCGCATATAAAATCTTAGTGAATGTAACAAAACAAACGAATCCAAAAGTTGACATTTCATCAATTATCTTATCAACATTAGGCTTTGGGGGATTGTTATATGGATTCAGTACTGCTGGTGATGTGAACCATGGTTGGACGAGCCCCTTAGTCTATATTCCTTTAATTATTGGTGCGGTCACTTTGTATATCTTTATTAAACGTCAATTAAAGTTACAACAGCCGATATTAGAATTTCGAATCTTTCAATACAAAATGTTTACATTAACAACTGCCATTGGAATGATTTCGTTCTTTGCAATGATTGGCGGGGCCATTATTTTACCAATCATGATGCAAAGTTACCTTGGATTTTCTGCATTGCAATCAGGTTTGATGCTGCTTCCTGGGGCATTGTTAATGGGTGCGATGAACCCGATAACAGGTAAATTGTTTGATAAATTTGGTGCTAGATGGTTAGCGATTACCGGACTAGGGATACTAGTTGTGACTACATTCTTATTTTCCATTTTAACTACAGAAACGAGTTATCTTTACTTAACGGTTGTTAATGCCTTTAGAATGTTCGGGATAGCGATGGTAATGATGCCAGTTACAACAGCTGGATTAAATCAGTTGCCGAGTAACATGGTGCCTCATGGTACGGCAATGAACAATACAATGAGACAGATGGCCGGAGCTATCGGTACAGCATTATTAGTCTCCATAATGATTAATCAAGCCAATCCATCGAATGGAATGGAGGGAATGATTCATGGTGTAAATGTTTCATTCCTGGTTGCTGCCATTATATCAGCAGCAGGCTTTATTTTATCATTTTTCATTAAAAATTCGATTCCAGGTCAAATAGAAAATTAAGCAGGAAAAATCACTTCCATGTCGAATAGATCATGATGGAGGTGATTTTTTGTTACAAGCATTAAATAGTGACGGGGAGTTAGTCACACTTTATAATTTAAGTGCCGATAGACTGTCTAAACTTAAAGAGGAAGGCCGGTTTTATTGTCCTGACTGTAAAGAAGAATTAATTATTCGCGCAGGGGAGAAAGTGATTGCCCATTTTGCTCATCGTAAGAAATCTACATGCCAGCATGGAGGTGAGGGAATATACCATGAAAAAGGAAAGCTTGATTTATACTTATGGTTGAGAAAACAGGGGATTCCAGTGAAGTTAGAATTTTATTTAGCAGAAATCAAGCAACGTCCGGATTTATTAGTGGAAATTGGTACGAAAACTTTAGCTATTGAATACCAGTGTGCAGAAATATCTATAATTGATATGAAAAAAAGGACGGAAAGCTACCTGAGCGCAGGTATTGTACCCCTCTGGATTTTAGGTGGAAATAAGTTGAAACGCTTATCAAGCCGAGTCCTTAAATTAACCGCTAATGATGCAAGCTATATCCATCAATTTCATCAACATTTCCCTTTATCCATTTATTATTACTGCAGCACACAGAAACAGTTTATCTTCTTTCAAGACTTCTCTTTCTTATCCCAAACGAAAGCATTTGGTAATCTGTTAATACTATCTATAGAGAAATGTATATTAAAAGACTTTTTCACCCTCAGAAAGTTACCGACATACCATTTGTTACAAACATGGAGACATGAATTACAAAAATGGCGCAATCGCCCTGTACCCGTTCATCAGAAAAAAGAAACAGCATGGCGACAGTGGCTTTATCTCCAAGGCTTAAATGTCCAGACATTACCGTACTTTGTCAATTTACCGATACAGTGTGGGTTTATGTTAAAAACACCGCCATGGGTTTGGCAGAGCCGTCTTTATCTAGAGTTAATTGTTAAACAGAGAAAGTTTAGCTTCAGAAATGCAATGGATATTCTTAACACACAACTGTATCCTGCTTCACATTTCCCTCTAATTCATTCCACATTACATCCCATAAAAGAATATTTTCAGCAACTTGAACGGATAGGGATTCTAAAGAGCAATAAACAAAATATATATGTTGTAATACGTCTAACTGTATGATTGGTACCATTCTAAGTTATAATAAAGATAGGCAATTATTCAAAAGTTTGTCAAAGGAGGAAATGTAATATGGCAAAAGTACAAAAGTCTTTACCAGCCCGTCAAGAGATTCCCGAGGAACTAACATGGAGATTGGAAGATATTTATGCTACGGATGATGAGTGGGAAAAAGAATGGCAAGCAGTGAAGGAACAATTACCGAAGTTCTCCTCCTACCAAGGGAAGTTAAATGAATCTGCTGAGAAACTGTATGAATTATTTCAACTCCAGGATGAAATATCTGATCGTTTAGGTACACTATATACATATGCCCATATGCGTTACGATCAAGATACAACGAATTCATCTTACCAAGCAATGAATGCGAAAGCGGAGAACCTGCTAACACAAGCATCTAGTGTAATGAGTTTTATTACACCAGAGATTTTGACATTGGATGAAGCTACTTTAGAACGATATGTAAAGGATTATGAGCCATTACAATTATATAAACATACACTTGATGAGATCAATCGTAAGAGACCACACATTTTATCGGAAAAAGAAGAAGCTTTATTGGCAGAAGCATCTGAAGTGACAGATAATGCTTCTCAAACATTTGGTATGTTAAATAATGCGGATATTACTTTTCCATCAATAACGGACGAAAATGGAGAAGAGGTTGATTTAACACATGGCCGCTACATTAACTTCCTAGAATCAAAGGATCGCCGTGTCCGCCGGGATGCCTTTAAAGCAATGTATGAAACATTCGGCAGCCTAAAGAATACTTTTGCATCGACATTGCAAGGGGTTGTAAAAAAAGATAACTTCTATGCAAAGGTACGTAACTATGAGAGTGCAAGACAAGCAGCATTAGACCGTAATAATATTCCGGAGTCTGTATATGATAACTTGATTGAAGCGATTCACGAAGGACTTCCACTACTGCAACGATATATTTCTTTGCGCAAAAAGGTAATGGACTTGGATGAGCTTCATATGTATGATTTATATACCCCGCTAGTGAAAGATGTTGATATGACATTTACATTTGAGCAAGCTCAGAAGACGGTATTGGAAGCATTAAGACCGCTTGGTGAAGACTATCTGCAAGTGATGAAAAAAGCGTTTGAAGATCGCTGGATCGATGTAGAGGAAAATAAAGGGAAGAGAAGCGGGGCATATTCTTCAGGTTCCTATAGCACAAATCCATACATTTTAATGAACTGGCAAGATAACTTAAACAACTTATTTACATTAGCGCATGAGTTAGGTCACTCGATGCACAGTTATTATACACACGAAAACCAGCCTTATCGCTATGGTAACTACTCGATTTTTGTAGCAGAGGTTGCTTCCACATGTAATGAAGCATTATTAAATGACTATCTTGTTGCAAAAACAGATGATGTGAAGGAAAAGTTATATTTACTAAATCATTTCTTAGAAGGCTTCCGAGGTACTGTATTTAGACAAACGATGTTCGCTGAATTTGAGCATAAGATTCACGTCATGGAACAAGAGGGAGAAGCACTGACGGCAGATAAACTGACCGAAGTATATTATGAGCTGAATAAAAAATACTTTGGTAATGATTTAAATATCGATGAAGAAATAGGCTATGAGTGGGCAAGAATTCCTCACTTTTATTACAATTATTATGTCTATCAATATGCTACAGGGTACGCGGCGGCACAATCATTAGCTGCGCAAATTTTAGAAGAAAAAGAACCTGCAGTTAAACGATATATTGACTATTTAAGTGCCGGCAGCAGTGATTATCCGATTGAAGTTTTAAAACATGCCGGAGTAGACATGACAGAGAAGAAACCAGTGTTAAATGCATTGAAGGTATTTGAAGAGAAACTAAATGAACTGGAAAAACTGTTGGAAGAAATAGAGTAAACGAAAAAGGCTGCCACACGAACCTAATGTGGCAGCCTTTTTCCAAACCCTTTAAATTTCTTTCTATCAAAGTAGAAATACACGGACATATAAATAGTAATAAATAACAGGGGAATGGTTAAATACATTGGGATTAAGCGCATTAATCCAAATATATTCAGGAATAAAGCGAATAGTGGCAATAAAAAAATTAGCACTCGCATAAGTATCCCAACCTTTGCAATTTTTTAGTTCCAAGGATAACCCGAAGCAAAAAATAGAGGTGCTCTATAGATATGAGGCTAATGTAGAGCATGGCAGAGAAGAAGTCTACAATAGAGCAGTTATGATTTAATGTAACATTTTACTACTACTCTATGCGGGATTGAAAAAAATAGAAGTGTGACACTTTTGTGAATTGTTGCACATATGTATTGCCATGGAAAAAAACAATTGTTATAGTTTAAGTATGAAATGTTTACAAACAAACCCCTTTGTTTGACCTAAACTTTCTCCCATCCCTTATCTAGTAATAGATAAAAAGAAGGACATGTTTACTGACATGTCCTCTCTTGTTATTTTATATATTTCCAAAAGCAGCCATACTTCACAGGAACCTTCTCAACTAGTTGCTTTAGTTGTAATTTTTTCATTTCTTTCTCTGCCTTTTCCATTGTCCAATCATAAACAACAGCAATTTCTTTTGTTGCAACAAATTCATACTGTGTTAAAAAGTCAATTAACTCCGGCTTCTTAGCAGGTAACGGATCTTTTTGAAGCATTTGTTTTAGAACTTTAACATAAATATCATAAGGATAAATACCAGAAATTTTAACTCCTGCTTCTTCGTCAGATTCATTAAAGAAAACCATTGTCGGAATATATTCAACTTCCATTTCTTTCGTTAATTTCAGATCACATTGTAAAGCTTTTGCCGCAGAGTGGGAGTAAAGATCACTTTTAAATTCATCACTATCTAACTGGATCTGTTCCGCACATTGTAAAAGAATTTCTTCACTGGATATATCTTTCTTTTCAAGGAAAGCTAGTTCTTGAATTTTCCGTAAAAATCTCTTCCCAGCCTTTTTCCCTTGCAATTCTGCTGCTTTCACTGCAATTGAAGTTAGTTTAGGATAATGTATTGGGTTTTCGATCCATAAATCTCCATCACAACACATACCTGTTCGATTCGCTGTTTTTTCCCAAATATCTTTCAGCTTCCTTGGTCGTTCGAATTTATCTCTATGCAAATTGGTAAGCTGTCCACTGAGTACAGGCCTTATTGTGAAAAAACGTCCATATTCGACAGTAAGCTTCTTAATATAAGGTTCTAATGACCAGCATTCCGGACATAGTGGATCGACAAATAAGTAAATCTCGATCGGCTTTTTAAGCACATCAATAAAATGAAATCGAGTACTCTGGTTTCGATCTTGGGGTTGCCATGACCCAGCTGAATTCCAATTCACATTGATTCTCCTTTCTCTTCGTCAGGTGTATTCATCATGTGATTGGCTGTAAGTGTTAAACGCTCAAACATGGCACTTCTTACTGGTTCTTCAATTTGAACCTCTTCTAATGCACCCTCCATACACTTCAGCCATGCATCTCTCCTCGTTGGAGTGATTGGAAAGCGTAAGTGCCGCTTCCTCATCATAGGATGCCCATGTTCTTGTATATATAATGGTGGACCACCGAAAAATTGAGTTAAAAATTGTTTTTGTTTACGAGCGACTTCTGTGAAATCATCCGGAAAAATCGGGATTAGATCAGGATGATTTGCAACACGAGCATAAAACGCTTCGACTAATCGATCGATTGTCTCATCGCCACCAATTGCCTCATAAATTGAGTGTACGTTATTCATTTCTTCCAAACCTTTCATTCCGCATTAATCAATGAATTGTTAAAAAATATTCATAATTGTTATTATATTGTAACAGTGAAGTAGTGATTCTAGCAAATAAAGTGTTTTGTTATTTAGTACTATTTACATAAAGGGTTGGCTGTTATTGTACAGTTTATTAGAAGAAGGGTTAACTGCTACAGTGTATGATAAAATCGTTCAATTTTGTTCATTGTTTTTCTCCTTGGAATCGCAAACTTTTTTAATAATTCATTAAATATTGACTCTCCATAGTTTTCTTCTTTACATTCTAATTCCAATTCATAATCTTCCTGTCCATTATAAAAACTGTGGTCCAGTACCACTAACGTATCCTTATACTCAAATTCTGTCCGGTTTGTCTGCAATTTACCGCCATAGCGCAATTGCGTAATTTTAATCCCTAACCGAGTGAGAGCTGTTGCTAATTCATGATCTGGGTTGATCTTATTATCAAACCAATCCGTTGTTTCATGGGCTGAGATTACTTGGTGAGTTTCTAACAAGCCAGCACCATCAGGGTTTGGTTGCTTAAGGGTAACAGTGAAATCATTTCCTTTCTCTCGTATTCTAAGTGCTGCACCTTTATTTTTCAATGAAAAAGATGGGGTTTCAAAATAATGATTAATTTGTGTTATTTGTTTCTTAGAAAACGATTGAAAAAAATCATGAAATAATGCAAATTCTTGTTTCGTTAATAGGTTCTTAAATTCTATTTCAATTTCGTGAGACATACTACGTGCCACCTTTACTTCTATTGTAATCATATTGTGCTTCTTCTTGAACAAAAATGCAAAAATAATACACTAAACAGTTTTGATACAGCAAAACGGATGAAATGTGGTAATATATACTTAGATAAAGACAGAGGTGGTGCTAGATATGGACTGGAAAACTTTCTTGGCACCTTATACACAGGTGGTTGAAGAATTAAAAGTAAAGTTAAGAGGTATGCGATCCCAATTCGAACATGAAACAAACCATTCTCCGATAGAATTTGTAACAGGTCGCGTGAAACCAATTTCCAGTATTAAAGAAAAGATGCGCAGAAAAAACATCCCACTGGAAAAAATTGAAACAGATTTGCAAGATATTGCAGGAGTGCGAGTAGTTTGTCAATTTGTTGATGATATATATGATATTCTTAACCGGCTGAAGTCTCGTAATGATTTTGAAGTGATGGAAGAACGCGACTATATTAAAAGAAAAAAAGAGAGTGGTTATCGTTCCTATCACTTAATTATAGAATATCCGGTCGAAACAATACATGGAGAACAAAGAATTATTGCTGAAATACAAATTAGAACAATGGCAATGAATTTTTGGGCGACAAATGAGCATTCATTAAATTATAAATATGAAGGGCAAATTCCAGAAAGAGTTCAAGCACGTTTGAAAAGAGCGGCAGAAGCAGCGTTTAGTATGGATGAAGAGATGTCGAAAATTAAGGATGAGATTCAGGAGGCTCAAAGAATTTATCATTCGAATAAACAGAATCATTAATCATGGGGGTAATCGACGTGCGTTTTAGTATACTTTCAAAAGGTGATCAAAAGTCTGACGTTATTAAAGGGCGGATGCAGCAATATTTAGAAGATTTTTCGCTAGTATATGATGAGAAAGAACCGGATTTGGCTATTTCGGTTGGAGGTGACGGGACATTTCTTGAAGCATTTCACAGATATCAGCATCGTTTAGAGGATACCGCATTTATTGGTGTACATACAGGACATTTAGGATTTTATGCAGACTGGTTACCTGATGAAATAGAGAAGTTAATCATTGAAATTGCCAAGAATCCGTTTGAAATTGTGGAATATCCTTTACTTGATATTATCATCCATCCGGCTAGTAAAGGTGAAACAAAGCAATTCTTAGCTTTAAACGAAGCATCGGTAAAATCAGCAGATGGTACAGTTGTCATGGATGTGTTAATAAAAGGTGCTCATTTTGAACGGTTTAGAGGAGATGGATTATGTATTTCCACACCTTCTGGGAGTACTGCATATAATAAGGCTTTAGGTGGAGCCATTATCCATCCGGCACTCAATGCTTATCAATTAACAGAAATGGCTTCAATCAATAACCGTGTATTCCGTACAATTGGTTCACCATTAATTTTGCCAAAACATCACATTTGTGAATTGAAGCCACTCCACCATGAGAAAAGCTTCTTAATAACTGTGGATCATAATACGGATTCCTATTCGAATATTGATACAATCGAATGTCGTGTCTCTGAGAAAAAAATCCGATTTGCCAGATTTCGGGCATTTCCATTTTGGAAGAGGGTGCATGATTCTTTTATTTCGGATGAAAGATAGCAGGGAAGGTTAAAGATTAAAGGAGTATAAGCAAGTGAAATGGATAATAAGTAAACATCATGAAAATCTTTTGTTGCGGGAATATCTCATCGAAGTGAGAGGATTTTCCAAACGAACGCTAGCAACAGTGAAACATAAAGGCGGGAAAATTTTAGTAAACGATGTACCGAAAACTGTGCGGTATGTTTTAGCTGAAAGTGATATGGTAGAAGTTATTTTCCCTCCAGAAAAGAGAAGTGAATTTATGGTTCCAGAAAAGATCCCATTATCCATCATTTTTGAGGATGACGATGTGCTTGTCATTAATAAGCCCCCGAATATGGCCACAATCCCATCTTTGCACCATCCTCATAATACGTTGGCGAATGCGGTTCTTTTCCATTATGATCAACAGCGGTTGCCATACACTGTCCATGTTGTTACAAGATTAGATAGGGATACTTCTGGTTTGTTACTAATCGCGAAACATCGTCATAGTCATGCTATTATGTTTCGGGAACAGCAATCAGGTAACGTAAATCGGAAGTATCAGGCAGTTGTAGCCGGAAAACCTGAGCCTGCTGAAGGGAAGATTAGCAAGCCGATTGCCCGTGCCCCTAACTCTATTCTAAAAAGAATGGTGGATCCCAAAGGACAGGAGGCTATAACTAATTACCGTGTGCTGGAAAAGTGGGGGAGTTATTCTCTGGTAAAAATACAGTTAGAGACAGGCAGAACACATCAAATAAGAGTACATATGACAGATATAGGACATCCGTTAGCTGGAGATAGCTTATATGGTGGCAATCTCGAGTATATAAACAGGCAAGCATTGCATTGTACGGATTTAGCATTCTATCATCCAATGACGAAAGAAAGAATGAGCTTTTCCCTGCCTTTAGCTGCAGATATAGCTAAAATAAAAGAAGCAGTACATTAATTGTCTGCTTCTTCTTCATATTTCATAAACTTTTCTTCAATAAATGGCTGTTGTGATGGAACAGAGATAATTGTTTCTTCAGGTAATCGGAAAGCTGTTAGTCTGTTACCAAATACGCATCCTGTATCAATATTGACGGTTTTGTTTAAAAACCGTGGCGATATAACTGGGGTGTGACCATATACTATCCATTTATCCCCATTATAATCTTTTGCCCAATCCCTTCTGACAGGCCGGCCATCTGGGTGGGTTTCGCCAGTGATGTCTCCATATAATACAAAAGTTTTTACTTTATTTCCTTGTTTTCCTATATAATCTTCTTTTATTCCAGCATGGGCAATAACAGCATTTACTTCAGGTATTTCGTAATATAATGGCGCTTTTTCGTACAATTCCACCATCATTTGTTTAACAGTTTCCTGCTCATTTTCAGGCAATTGTACATATTCCGCTACTGTTGTTTCCAGCCCATGCTGCTGCTTTACGTTATTTCCAAGAAAATAACGATACAATTTATTGCAATGATTTCCTGGTACATAATAAGCACTTTTATTATTAATTACTAGTTGGTATACGAGCTTAATAACTTTAATTGATTCCGGACCTCTATCTGTTAAATCACCAACAAAAGCGATTTTTCTGTTATCAGGGTGATTTAGTTCATCGTTCTGCCATTTGTAGCCAAGTTCTTCTATCAGTGCCAGTAATTCATTGTAACATCCATGAATATCTCCAATTATATCTAATTTCACTTAATAATAACCTCACTTCTTACGATTCATCAAACATATAAGTTTTTAATCGGTAGTAAATATTCAACACAATCCCGATAGCTATCATATAAGTCAGAGTTGAACTACCGCCATAACTGATGAAAGGCAATGGCAATCCTGTAATAGGAAGCAATTGAATTGACATCCCGATATTTTGAAAGACTTGAAAGGCAAACATTCCGATAATCCCTGTAATTATATAACTTCCGAAAGGATCCTTACATTTTAGTGCAATATGGATCAAACGATAAATTAACAAGAAAAAGATGGTAATAACAATGCTTGATCCAATAAAGCCAAATTGCTCAGCAATGGATGTAAAGATAAAATCTGTATGATATTCAGGGATCTTGGAAATCATCTCAAAATCACCAATCCCTTTACCGGATAATTGACCTGATCCGATGGCAAGCATTGCGTTTATTAACTGATATGCAACCCCCTGGCTGTATTCATCAGGGTTTAACCATGCATCGAACCGGCCTGTAACATGGCTTAATCCTTTATCATTTAAAAAAGTGGACATTTGCTCGGGAAATGTAAGGTAGACGAAAAACGCTGTTCCACCAATTATTAGTATTCCCACAGTAATAGAAAAAATAATACGCCATTTAATTCCAGAAACTAAAATCATACAAACAGTAATGGATGATAATACTAACACTCCTCCAAGATCAGGTTGTTTTATTAGGAAGAAAATGGGCACTAATGATGTTATGCCAACTTTTACAAGTAACCATAAATCCATCTTCACTGTATGATCGGGATATTTCTCATTATGAACAACAATTATATGTGCTAGAAATATGATAAGAAAAACTTTCATAAATTCCGCAGGCTGCAAGGAGCCGAATCCGGGTATTTGAAACCAACCCCATGCGCCATTCACTTCATCTGCAATACCTGGCGGGAAATGGAAATATAACATAAGTAATGCAATCACACCAAGAGCATAAAAGATCCAGGAAACCTGCCGTAATCTGTCATAGTCAAAGAACATAATAACAAATATTGCAGCAGTACCGACAATATACCATTTAATTTGAGACATATAGTAAGTAGCATTTGGGTATTTTTCCAGGAGAAACGGGTGTAAAGTATATAAAGTAAAAATACTTATTACTGCAAGTGCAATGATAATTAATATAAGTGTATAATCGATTCTGGAGTTTGTATTTTCTTCTGACATGTATAAAGTACCTTCCTCTAAATAGCTTCTATCCTTAGTATAGTGTATTAACGAGGTTTTGAGAATTAAAAACACTAAATTTGCAAAAAATGGTTCGATATATTTAGCAAATTAGCTCCTAGATTGATGATAAAACCAAGTTTTCTTAAAAGAATGTAAAAATAGCGTAATTATTTTAATGATATGTTATTCTTTATATACTAAAATGAAAAAATATGTTGTAAAATGTTTTGTGAGTTAGGAGGCGTGTATGATGGAGCACTTAGAAACACATGAAAGAATGCAGATGTGGGAAAACATCCAGCGAGCCTTAATCAATGAGCAAATTGATCAATTTAGAGCAGACTTCTTAGAATTACATCCATATGACCAAGCAAAGATTTTCGAGGAACAAGAAGAAGATATACGCTTTCTTATATATACGTATTTATCCCCGGAAGAAATGGCTGAAGTAATGGAACATGTTGATCGGGATTTAGTCAGTGATTTTATTTCAGAAATGGTGCCAGCATTTGCTGCGAAAATATTTGAAGAAATGTCGACAGATGATGCGGTAGATATATTGAATGAATTAGAGAAAAATAAAGTCGCTAGTTTTTTAACGATAATGGATAAGAAAGCATCAGATGAAATCAAGCAGTTACTTCATTATGAAGAAAAGACTGCTGGTAGTATTATGACAACAGAGTTTGTTGTCATTCATCATGAAATGACCGTGAAAGAAGCAATGCGCCATTTAAGAAAAGAAGCGCCAGAAGCTGAGACGATTTATTACATATATGTAGTTGATACCTATAAAAAATTGGTTGGCGTTATTTCACTAAGAGATTTGATCATTGCCGAAGGTGATTGGATAATCTATGATGTGATGAGTGAGCGGGTAGTTTCCGTGCCAGTTGGGGAGGATCAGGAAGATATTGCCCAAATGATGCGAGATTATGATTTTCTAGCATTACCTGTTGTTGATTTTCAAAATCATCTTCTCGGAATCATAACAGTTGATGATATTATGGATGTTATGGAAGAGGAAGCAAGTGATGATTATTCTAAATTAGCTGGTATTTCTGATGTAGAACGATTTGGTGACACTGCCATTCAGGCTGCAAAGAAAAGACTGCCATGGTTAATTGCACTATTATTCTTAGGAATGTTTACCGCAAGTATTATTAGTAAATTTGAATCTGCATTAGATCAAGTGGCATTACTTGCAGCATTTATTCCAGTTATTGCGGGTATGGCAGGAAATACGGGAACCCAAGCGTTAGCTGTAGCTGTTCGAAGTATTTCTACAGGGGATATGGATAAAATTGGAAAGTTATCAGTTATTTGGCAAGAGGCGAAGACTGGTGTAATCACAGGGACAACATGCGGTGTTCTTATAACTTTTATTGTTGCATTTTGGTATGGTGAACTTTACTTAGGAATCCTTGTCGGCATATCCATTATGGCGACACTTATTGTTGCAACGATAGCTGGAGCGTTTGTACCACTTGTCATGCACCGCTTTAAGATCGATCCGGCTGTCGCTTCAGGACCATTTATAACAACATTAAATGATATTATTTCTATGTTAATATATTTTGGTTTAGCAACTGCTTTTATGAATCTATTAATTGGGGGAGGATGAAATAAATGGAACACGGAGAATCAATTACTTCATTGGTAATTGTTGTCATTGCAGCATTTTTAACACCAATATTATTACACCGGTTTAGACTGAAGATGATACCGGTAGTTGTTGCAGAAATTATTATCGGTTTGATTATTGGAGAAACTGGGTTTAAATTAGTGGAAGAAAGCAGTTGGTTAGAGACTTTATCAACTCTTGGATTTATATTTCTCATGTTTTTAAGTGGCTTAGAGATAGACTTTTCCCTATTTTCGAGGAAAAAAAGAGGTAAGCAAACGGAAAATAAAATGCCTAATCCTGTAAAACTTGCTACTTTAATATTTGTAGCCATACTTATTTTATCATTCGGATTATCGTATTTATTTGTCCTTCTAGGTTTTATCGATAATGTATTCTTAATGACTTTAATTATTTCCACCATTTCGCTTGGTGTAGTTGTACCTACATTAAAAGAAGCTCAGGCAATGCAGACGACAATTGGACAAACTATCCTGCTTATTGCAGTTATTGCTGATTTAGCAACAATGATTTTACTAGCTGTCTTTGTATCGTTCTATGGCGACAGCTCTGGTAATATGTGGCTTCTGCTTATTTTGTTTGGTGTTGGTGTGCTGTTGTATTTTGTTGGCAAATACTTCAGGAACCAGTCATTTCTTGAAGCAATGTCAAAAGGGACCATCCAAATCGGAACAAGAGCTGTCTTTACCTTAATTATTTTTCTTGTTGCATTATCGGAAACGGTTGGTGCAGAGAACATCCTTGGAGCTTTCCTTGCAGGGGCGTTAGTATCTCTTCTGGCACCAAATCAGGATTTAGTTCAAAAATTAGACAGTTTTGGCTATGGATTTCTGATCCCGATTTTCTTTGTTATGGTCGGGGTGGAACTTGATCTCTGGGCACTTTTTGAAGAACCTAAGGTATTAATATTAATACCATTACTATTTCTTGCATTACTTGTTTCTAAAGTGATTCCTGTAGCGATATTAAAGAAATGGTATGATACAAAAACAGTAGTTGCTGCAAGTATGCTTCTGACATCAACTCTCTCATTAGTAATTGCGGCAGCCACAATTGGGGAGAGACTGGGAGTTATAACAAGTGAAATGAATGGTGCACTAGTATTGGTTGCAGTACTTTCATGTATTATTACTCCTCCTTTCTTTAAGAAGTACTTTGTTAATCAGGAAGAAGTTGAGCATAGTGATTCCATTGCATTTATTGGTATCAATCAAGCGACTATTCCTGTTGTAAGGGAATTAAATCCGGATGAATTCGAAGTCCACCTGTTCCATACAAGACAGGACAAGATAGAAGATAAACATACGAGATCCATCTTTGACATCAATCAATTGGATAATTATGATATAGCGACACTGAAAAATGCTGGTGTATTCGATCATGATATTGTAGTTGTATCAACAGGTGAAGAAGAGAAAAATGAAGAGATCGCTACCTATGCAAAAAATAATGACGTAGGTCGGGTAATTGCCAGAATTGAAACACCTGTGATTGAGAAACGTCTTCAGGAAATTGGTGTAGATGTATTTTCCGTTCTTCTATCATCTAAAACCTTACTAAAAGCACTTATTGAAGCACCAAATGTTGTAAACATTTTTACACAACAAGAATCAGCACTATATGAGATTCTTATGAATAACACACAGTATGAAGGAATATTATTACGGGAATTCCCGTTTACCGGGGATGTAATAATGGTACGGATTTTCCGTGGCAAAGATTCGATCGTGCCGCATGGAGATACGGAACTGCGAGTTGGCGATCGGCTAATTGTTACAGGTTCACAAGAATATGTTGGGGATCTTCAGCGATTGTTAGAGTACGTTTGATAGAAAAATTCTTTAAGTCGGTGTTATCTTGTTGAAAAATATTGTTATAAATCTCTAAATTAGATAAAATAGCAGCAGGTACTAATAACAAGTTATATATTTTATCTAGGAGGGTAAGGGATGAATTTTTCTTTGGAAGGCCGCACATATGTCGTAATGGGTGTAGCAAACAAGCGAAGCATTGCATGGGGAATTGCTCGTTCATTACATGAGGCTGGTGCTCGATTAATTTTCACTTATGCCAATGATCGATTTGAACAACCTGTGAAAGACTTAGCAGAGACATTAGAAGGACAGAATGCTCTCTTTTACGAGTGTGATGTAACAAATGACCAAGAAGTAAGTAATACTTTTGCTAAAATAAAACAAGATGTCGGAACGATTCACGGGTTAGCACACTGTATCGCTTTTGCTAATAAAGAAGACTTACAAGGAGAATTTGTTGACACAAGCCGTGATGGTTTCTTATTAGCACATAATATTAGTTCCTATTCGTTAGTTGTAACAGCAAAAGCTGCTGCACCGCTCATGACGGAAGGTGGCGGTATTGTTACATTAACATATTTAGGCGGCGAACGTGTTGTAAAGAACTATAATGTAATGGGTGTTGCGAAGGCAAGTTTAGATGCCAGTATGAAATATTTAGCGAATGACTTAGGCAAACACGGGGTACGTGTCAATGCCATTTCAGCTGGCCCAATTCGTACACTTTCAGCCAAAGGCATTGGTGATTTTAATTCTGTACTGAAGAAAATTGAGGAAGAAGCACCATTACGCCGGACAATTACACAAGAAGAAGTAGGAGATTCTGCATACTACTTATTAAGTGATTTGTCACGTGGCGTTACTGGTGAAATCATCCATGTTGATGCAGGGTATAACATATTAGGTTTATCATAACTATTAACAAAACAGTCGTTCATTGGAGCGGCTGTTTTGTTAATCCACTTAATTTGAGATACACTGTACAAAAGGTGGTGTTGGAATGAAGAGAATTATTTTGTTTGATGGTGTCTGCAATTTGTGTAATTCTTCTGTCCAATTTATTATGAAGCATGATCCCAATATATACTTTCAGTTTGCATCATTACAAAGTGAAATTGGGCAGCAATTAATGGCGGAGTATAGGATACCGTCAACGGTGGAGAGTGTTGTGTTGATTGAGGGAGATAGATATTATCTGGAATCAACTGCAGCCCTTAAAATTGCAAAAAAGTTAGATCATATATACCCAATGTTATTTGGATTTATAATTATACCAAAACCGATTAGAAATTTTGTATACAGATATATTGCGAGAAATCGTTATCGCTGGTTCGGAAAAAAAGACAATTGTATGTTGCCTAAACCTGAAGACCGAAAACGATTTTTAGAATAAAACCTCTTATTGTCACATAACAATAAGAGGTTTCATGATTTTTATTCTCTTTTCTTTCTCTTTAATGAATACACCTTTGCTTCTTCCCTAAATGCCTTAAAAATGGATATTACCATCATTATCATGATAATCGCAAAAGGAAATGCCGCAATAATAGAAGCCGTTTGTAAAGCACTTAGGCCACCTTGCCATAGCAGCACAGCTGCCGTTCCTGATTGAACGAGACCCCATACAACCTTGACTTTCATCGCTGGATTTAAATCCCCATTTGTTGTTTGCATACCAAGTACAAAGGTAGCAGAGTCAGCCGATGTAATAAAGAATGAACTGATTAATAAAATAGCAAGGGCTGCCATAATTCCTGATAATGGGAAATTATCTAATACGGAAAACAAAGCCGCTTCCGTACCTGACTCTTTAATGATTCCTGCAATGTCTACAGCTTGATTCACTTCTAAGTGGATAGCTGATCCACCGAAGACACTAAACCATAGCGCGCCAAACAGCGTTGGAACCAGTAATACTCCTGTTACAAATTCTCGAACAGTTCGTCCTTTGGATACACGTGCAATAAACATCCCTACAAATGGTGCCCATGCGATCCACCATGCCCAGTAAAATATAGTCCAGCTCTGTAACCAACTGGCATTCTCCTCATTAAAAGGTGCCATTCGGAAACTCATCTCAGGTAAATAGGAAACATATCTTCCTAATGTTGTTGTAAAAAAGTTCATAATAAAGTTGGTAGGTCCAGTAAATAGCAAAAAGAGCATTAATAAGATAGCAATTACTACATTGGAAGTACTTAGAATTTTGATCCCTTTATTTAGACCAGTAAGGGCCGAAGTCATGTAAAGCACGGTCACTATGGCGATAATAATCATTTGAATTCCAATAGTGTTGGGAATATTGCCTGTGATAAACTCTAATCCACTTCCAATTTGCTGCGCCCCAAGACCGAGCGATGTTGCTACACCAAAAACAGTTGCAAAAACTGCAATCACATTAATGAATGTTCCCAATCCGCCATTCATTTTATCACCGAAAAGCGGTTTAAGCGTACTGCTGATAAGTCCTGGCTCCTCTTTCCGGAATTGAAAGTAGGCAAGTGCTAGTGCAATTGTTGCGAAAACTGCCCAAGGATGGAATCCCCAATGAAAAAAACTATACTGCATCGCGACTCTAGCCGCTTCAGCTTCAGTTGCAGTATCATATGGTGAAGTATGAAAATGGTGGATCGGTTCTGCTGCTCCCCAGAATACAAGGCCAATCCCCATTCCAGCACTAAACAACATACCAAACCATGTTAAATAATTATATTCCGGCTTGTCACCATCTTTACCTAGTACAATATTTCCATACTTTGAAACAATCAAAAAGATCGCGAAAATTAAAAAGGCTGTTGTCACTAATAAATAGAACCAACCAAACCTAGTTACTAAGAATCCTTGTATTAATGTAGTTACATGATCTAAGTTCCAATTGGGCGACACCTCAGGTGGAACTAATCCCCAAATAATAAATAAAACCGAAATAGCTAAAGAAATGTAAAAAACTTTTGTTACTTTTTGCATTTTATCTCCCTTTCCCTTATAAGTTACTTATTCTTATTCTTATTAATACCCTATATAATGATGTTCATTCATGTATTGAAACAACGAGTCGAATTTTATCAAAAGAAAGGGGCTAATTGCAATGATTTAGCATAAAAAAAACTCTTCCATCAATTGATGAAAGAGTTTAGTGAGTCATTTAAAAAACGGAGATTGCTGGAAGACAAGTAATTGCACAGAAGCAAGACAAATCAACCGTAATACAAATTCCAGTGCGCTCTAAGTCCCTTATATTTTCATTATCTAATTGATCACACGGTTCGTCACATGCATTATTATCATTATCATTATCAAATGCTAGTAATTCTAATACTGCACAGCAATCATCACTTACTTCGTTCACACGGAAGATAAAGCTTTCGATACATTCGAACACTAAATTATTATTATTGTTATTGTTATTGTTCCCAATAACAGCACCTGAAGCTTTGAAAGGTTTTAAATTTTTACCGTATAAAATGAATGGTACTGTATCTAATCCGTTTGCTGTTACAGGTGATACTAAGCTGCGGATTGATTGTGCACAGCTAATATCACAGTGTTGATCAACTACATCGTCTTGGGCATCAGCAATTGCGCGTACTACATCACATACACAGTCGCGGCTTGAGATTGATCCTAATTCGTCACAGTTTTCTTCATGGTGTTGTTTAGTCATAATAAATAACACTCCTTCAATTAAGTTTTTGCTAACAATATAGCCTATGAGACTAACATAATTATGTATAGACGAATGACACGATTACGAGAAGAAAAATATTAATAAATATGCACAATATTAGGCTGATATCATAAGATAAATCAAGATTATGTGTAACAGGAGGAATGGGATATGAGTTCCGCAAGAAGAAACAATCAATCTCCGAAGCTATATTTGCACCAACCGTCATTTACTGAACCATCCAGTCAAATGCAAACAGTATATCAGTCAAATAAACGGAAAAAAAGAAAGAAAATAAATAAAGAGATGAAAGAAGCTGAAGAAAAAAAAGTAGTGAATGAGGATACAGTAAATAAGAAAAAATTCAAAGATATGTCCATTGAAGAAAAGGTAGAACACTTTGCAGCAATGCCAAAGCATTTGCCACGCGTACGCTGTGAAATAATTACGGATAGAAAAAAATATTATGGTTTTATTCATGATTACCAGAATGAAATGGTATCTATTAAAACACCGAGCAGAGTGGAAGAGGTAGCCGTACCAATTCAGCAAATAAAAGCAATTAATATTGCAGGTTTTTAAGCTATTATGTAACAACCTGTTGGGAGAATTGCATAGGATATAGCGGAAAAGATTTCATATAAGGAGGAATTAAACATGTCAGATAAAAAGAAAGTGATCTATGTAAAAGACCTTGTAATTAAAGCAGATAATGTCCGTATTGAACCATCTCGTCGTCATGATCCATTTTTCGGACCAAGACAACAAACGCTTGGTGAAGCGGAAGAAAGAGAACACCGTGAAGAGGATATAGAAGATATTGCAGACAATAATGAGGAACATAAAGACAAAGACCGTGATGATGACAGAAGACCACCTTTTTCATGGCTATAACAGTCAAAAATAGTTTTACGAGGCGAATATATGGGTATAGTTAATAAAAGGAGAATAGGGGAGGTTTTAGGATGGGGTACATTATGCCAGTTGACAATTATCAATATCAACAATATCATAACCGTGTAACCAAAGAAGAACGTGACCCGTTTCCAATCGAAAAGCTATATCCAGTACAATTTAACATGCAGTACGATAGAGAAAAGCTAAAAGAAAAAGCTGAAGATACGACTAATAATTCAGAAGCAGAAACACGAATGAGGAAAGCGGCGCATTACCTGACCAGAAAGAGCACAATAAATGATAAGGTTTATGCCGAAGTAACAGGAAAAGGCCAACAGTTCGCCGCGCAAGCATAACAAGATAGCTCGAAACAGAGCTGTCTTCTTTTATTTTTGCTGTTCCTGAATAAATAATCCGCTATTCTTTTTATATTCTGCATAAAAAACTTCTTTTACTACATGAACTCCTTGCTTTCGCAACTCTTCTTTTAACCATTCTTCCCCATAACCAATTTCTTCTAGATTATCATAGATAATCTCTCCATCATTTATAAGCATATATGGCATTATAACCTCTGTATCTGGAAGTTTGATATCTTCTTTTTTTGGGGTTTGATAGCTGGATTTTTTTAGCACAGAAACAGAACCATCAGTTTCCAGAACAGCATAATCAACTTCCTGGACAGAAAAAGTGTCCTTAGCCCTTAACAAATGAAGAAGCTGATTCATATCCAGTCTTGCTTTTTTCATTTCTTCCCTTTGCAATTTTCCCTTACGGATCACCATAGAAGGTCTTCCTTCTATTATATATCGCGACCGTTTAACTTTTTGAGTAACCAATTCTGTTATATATATTAATGCGCCCCATAACAAAACCGCGAAGGCGATTTTTGGTATACCAACTTCTTTATCATATAATGCATTCCCAACTAATTCACCTAAGATTAGTGCTGAAATAAAATCAAAGGCAGTTAATTGTTTGATTTGTGTTTTTCCTAGAACTTTTGCCAAAATAAACAATGCAAAAAAGCCAAACACTGTTTCGATAAAAATTGAACCAAAACCCATACAATATTCCCCACCTTTGTTTAAGCTCATTACATTTTTACCAAAGTAATTCATGATTATACATTGTATAATGTGAAATGAGCCAAACTAGTGAATCAAATTTA
Source organism: Gracilibacillus xinjiangensis (assembly GCF_042651765.1). Classification (NCBI taxonomy): domain Bacteria; kingdom Bacillati; phylum Bacillota; class Bacilli; order Caryophanales; family Bacillaceae; genus Gracilibacillus; species Gracilibacillus xinjiangensis. The sequence goes on from NZ_JBHSDT010000004.1 coordinate 1,090,654, forward strand.
TCTGAAGGTGGTTTGATACAGATGCCGAATGATTTGCATTCAAGATCAATGTATCAAAAAAAGCCGGATTACTTTTAATCCGGCCTCACTTTAAAGAACCTTTGTCATAGTAACATGTGGAATGCCTGCATCCATAAACTCACTTGAGATGGTTTCATATCCGAGCTTTCTGTAAAATGCCTCTGCCTGGGTTTGTGCATTAAGTTTCGATTTTTTCATCCCTTTTTCTTGTGCAATCTGCTCCATAAATAATAGCAGCTCTTTTCCATACCCCTTGCCTCTGCTTGGTTTTACAATACAAATGCGTTCCATTTTTCCATACCCGTCCACTAAACGGATTCTGCTTGCAGCAACAGGCGTTTTTCCTTCGTATCCAACAAAATGAATCGCTTCTTTTTCTAAATCATCAATTTCTAATTCTTCCGGGACACTTTGTTCATGAATAAATACTTCATATCTTACTGAATAGGCATCCTGTAATTGTTGTTCATTTTCTACTATTTTAATTTCCATATTCATTACTCCTCACTAAACATCTGCTTCAATATTCCCTCAATATGTTGCTGCCAATACGTCCAAGTATGGTCACCTTCGAACTCCACATAATGATATGCCAGTAAATTACCATCAAGCTGACCATGTAACTCACGATTCGGTAATAAAAAATCAGATACCTTGCCATCTGTTGTTTTGACACTTTTCTCCTCCAAACCAATCGAGTGATACACTTCTAATCCTTTCAGGTTAGAGGTATTCTTTGCACGCTCCATTACGGTTTCATTAACAAATGGTGACTGCATAATTACTTTTCCGATTGTACTCGGATACATACTTGCAATCATAAAAGCTAATGTCCCGGCAAGAGAATCACCCATTAAAGAACGTTCAACAGGTGTGATATGTAATGCATCCTCCACTATTGGCAGTACTTCGCGGATAAAAAAAGTGATATATGCTTCTTGTTTTTCCCCATCTGGATGGTATTTCTTCATCCGGTCATATTTGTCATTATAATGTATTCCAACAAATATAGTCGGCTCAATCTCCATTTCAGTATGTAATTTATCACTTAACGTCGCGATTCTTCCCATTCTGAAATAATCATCACCATCATGCATATAACAGATTCGATAATCATTCATCGGAGTAAACCCTTCAGGCAGATACCATTTCACTGTTATCTCTTCATCTAAATAATTACTGTCAATAACTAGATCACCCATTTTTCCCTTACGGCCCATGAAATAAACCTCCTAGAAACAATACTCTTGCACCTATATTAACATTTTCTCCAACGATCATGCATGAAAATATACCGCAAGCACATCATAATAATTAAAAAGGAGGATGTGAACCCAATGTCTTGGAAAAAAGTGTGTGTAATAATTGGAACAGTGCTTGTAGTCCTTACCGTTAGTGCTTCTGATTTTGGAGTTGCAGCAGAAGCTGCCAAACAGACAGCAACAGTTACCGAGCATTTATATAAGGATAAAGAAAATTTAAAGTATCCGCAAGTAAGTAATGTTGATAATGAGAAAATGGAAGAAAAAATCAATCGGGATTTTGATAAATATATAAAAGAAGCATATAAAGCTTATAAGGAAAACCTAAAGCAGGCAGAGAAATACGGTTTTGAAGGGGAATATCTTACAACATACGAAGTGAAATATAACAAGAACCCGCGTTTAAGTATTATAACTAGCGATTATATGTTCAGTGGAGGAGCTCATGGCAATACTGTTGTACAGTCATTTAATTACGATATTGAAGCAGGAAAGCGAGTTTACTTAACGGACATCTTAACAACAGAAGAACAATTGAAGAAGGTTCAGAATTATGTATGGGAATATGCCATTGAACGACCAGATATTTTCTATCCTGATTTAAAAAAAGAAGACATTCAATTAACAAAGGATACAGCCTTCTATTTTACAGATGAGGGGATTGTGTTAGTATTCCAGCAGTATGAAATTGCACCATATGTTTCAGGAAATCAAGAGATTGCAATACCGAAAGAAGTGTATGAGAAAGCCTGATCGAGTGATCAGGCTTTTTTCTAATTATTTATTTTGCAAAGACATGATTTCCAATTTTAATCGTTATTTGGCGGCTGGAAATCCATTTATTCACAGCTGTTTCTGGATTATAGAAGAAAATGGAACCTTGACCTTGTCCACGAAATGCGATAGCTTCATTAACTGCGCTTATTGACTCCGCATCAGCAGGCTGATTAATGGCACCATCCTTCACTGGACTAAATGCATAAAATAAGCCATTGTTATATGTTTCATATATAACTCCAGCAACAGAATCAGGAAAATCCTTATGATCCACACGGTTAAGGATAACAGTAGCCACTGCAACTTTCCCTGCATATGGTTCACCTTTAGCTTCTGCATGGACAAGCTTTGCCATTAGCTGTTTATCAGAAGCTGAGATAGCTTCAGGAATAAGTAAATTTTCACCAGGGTAAATGATCGAGTTGGATCGGTTATTAGCGTTTTGGAGACTCAAAACTGATACACTGTTTTGCTGAGCAATTTTCCACATGGAATCCCCGCTTTTTACCGTATAAGCATTGGAAATGGCAGGCATTAGTAAAAAGGCAATTGTTGTGATTATAGTAAGAACGGATATGCGAAGTATCTTGGACATATTGTTGTTACCTCCTGTGTTTTTTTATTATCTAAAATTAAGACTAGCATTTGTAACATAATCTTTCAGTAGGTTGATTTTTCCAATCGGGAGAATACTAGATGGAGTGGGGGGAGTAATTATTTCCAATAGATTATGGCGGGTAAATATATGGATGTTGAAGGATAAATTTCTTCTAATATGACAACTGAAATGTTATTGTCATATTAGAGATTGACAGATATTGAATTTTTATCTATATTTATAGGAACAATCAAATAATTTTGCGATTCTGTAGCTCAGCTGGGAGAGCGCCACCTTGACAGGGTGGAGGTCGCTGGTTCGAGACCAGTCGGAATCATTAGCTTCAACCCTTTATACATAGCGATTCTTGATTTATTTCGAGAATCGCTATTTTCTTATAAATAGAAGTAATGCCGACATTTAGCCGACCAATTCTTCATACATAATCAATTTTAACCGTTTTTGTTCTTTCTATTTAGGGCATCATCTAATTTTTGAGAAGCAATTTCGTCGGCCTGTCTAAGAGCATGAGCATAGATATTCATAGTCGTTTTTATATTAGCATGTCCTAATCGTTCTGCAATAATTTTAGCATGTACGCCTTCATTGATTAATAAAGTTGCCGACGTGTGCCTTAGTGCGTGAATTTTTATATATTTTAGACCATGCCGTTTAATAAACCGTTCCCACCAATTCTTTAATGATTCCGGATTAAATGGTTTACCGTTCATGTCAGCAAGTATAAAATTATGTTTTCCATCTCTCCATAATTCTTGTGCGGCAAGTCTCTCTTTTTTGCGATGCAATTCTAGTTTCTTAACTTCGGCCAATAACGCTTCAGATATAACTACATCACGTTGCTTAGCCGACTGACTACCTTTCTTTATGTCGTATATCTGGTATCCATCCACCTTAGTATAAGTTAAAGCTTGTCTAATATGGACCAATTTCTTTTCGTGATCGAAATGTTTAAACTCTAACCCGAATAATTCTGATCGTCTCATACCAGTGGTTATAGCCAACTTCACAATTATCTGCCAATGAGGTACTTTTATTTCTTTTTCTAAACATTCTAATAAGTGGATCACTTCATTGATCTCATAAACTTCTAATTGTTTATGTTCTACCTTCGGTTTTTTGACTTGCTTTACTGGATTATCCTTAATTAATTGCATTTCTTGAGCGAAGTTAAATACATTATTTAAAATTCGATAATGATAAAAGATAGTGCTGCTCGATAATTTTTTCTTTTTATTTTCCTCTTGTCTTTTTTCATCCTTATATTTATCTCGTCTCATGCCTTCATCTTCCAAATTGTGAATGAAATCAATAATGTGTTTTGGTTTAATTTGATCCATGCGCAAAAATTGAAAGGCAGGCAGAATACGTGTTTCTAAATACAATACATAATTTTCTAGTGTGGTGCTGGCTAATCTCTTCCGACCACACTTGGGCAACCATTCATTATTGATAAAATCCACAAAATTCATTTTCTCCGGCTCATAATATTCGTTATCTGTTACTTCGGCAACAAACTTAGTTAAAGCTTTTTGTGCTTCTCTTATCCCTTTTGCTTGTATAGTACGATACTTCTTATGCCGTTTCTTCTTCTCCGTCTTCGGATCCACATATGATCCCAAATCAACTTCCAGTTGCCACTTGCCATTGCCTCTATCTCTCATATGTCCTTTCGCCATATTGAAACCTCCCTATGAAAAAAGCGCACTCAAGGGTACGCTTTTAATCATTTAATTTTAAGGTAAACTTTCACATGCTAACCCATCATTATCGTTTCCGTCTAATCTATGTGGATCTGATGCGCCCGATGCTTCCATAAATGCTTGAGCTTCAGATTGAGTGCTAAAATCACCACAATCACGATCCGGTCCGGCTGGGTCATACTTTAAGTTGCTACTAGGGGTTGTTACTTCTGGTTCTGGTTGAGGTTCTGGCTCTGGTACCGGCTCTGGTTCTGGAGCAGGTTCAGGTTCTGGTTCTTCATATTGGAATCCATTTTCTTGATCGACAGTCGCATATCCTGGAATGGACCAAACCCCAATGCCAGCATCAATTGCTGTCTGTTGTGCTGCATGGAATTCTTCTAACATGGTTAAATCGTTATATAAATATGCAGTTGCTGCTAAACCTTCTTCTAATAGCATTTCTTGTAAAGTTGTATCTCCAATATATACATAAGCTAATAAGCGGTCATATTTATCTCTTTCTTCGATACCAAGTTTAAGTTGAACTTCTTTCCCTTGAACAGTATCTTTAACAAATTGCGATGCTTCAGGCCCAAATGGTTCAACTGGTTTATTTGGATGAACGGTTTCAGGTGTATCTACTAATAATAAACGTACGTCTTCCGTAGTACCGTTGTAATTGACTTCAAGCGTATCACCATCTACCACTCTAGTTACAGTTGTAGTTATTAATTCCTCGTTATCACTTTCAGAAGTACTTTTATTTTCGCTATGTGTATCTAGTGTTTCTTCAGAATTTTCGGCTGTATCATTTTTAGCAGCATTCTCTGTGTCTTCATTTGTTGCTTCAATCGCACTTTCTTCATTATCTTCTTTTGGTGCAACGCTATTATTGTCTTCTGACGATTCAGAGGCCACGTCATCTGTAATGGCTCCCTGTAAGGAAAAGCCCCCGATTATAATAAATACACCTAATAATATAATGATGGCTGGTTTCTTAGATTGAGCAGAAATTTCTTTATTAATTTTCCTTTCTTTATTCCCCCATACCGCAATTCCAATTCCGATAATTAAAGCAAGAGCGGCGACAGGAAAACTTACTATCAATGATATAATAATAATAATAAATAATATAGTTAAGAAAACTTGCAATGTTAAACCTCCTCAATAAATTTAAAGCCTTTAGTTTTTAAAAACTTCATATTATGCTCAAATAGTTCTATCGTGTCTGAACAATCAATGTTATTAAATTCCATATTCTTTATTTGGTTTCGATAGATATTTGCTGATAAAATGCATCCGAAATCTGTATTATCGTCTGCTGTTGCTTCATCATACACATTAATTTTCACTTGATCCACGGGAGTTATGGCGAAGAATTCTCTTGCAATCCTCAATACACAACTACACACATAGTCTTGATATAACTGAAAATACTTACCTTTCGGCATTGCTCTTCTGGATAGTTTACCTGTTTTAGTTAACGATAAATTTTGTTCAGGGATTGCATTTTTATTTTCTACATTTAATCTTACGGATACTCTATCTCCGTTGGGATCAAATTCATAGGTGATCGTGCTTCCTAAATCAATGATATCTTCAAATGGATATATCTGTTCTATAGCGTCTTCCATCGCTGTGAAGTTTTTTAATATCATTCTATCTGCTATATCACGAGTGTCTTCCCATTTTTTAATCAAGGCAATATCGTTTTGTTCAGCATTAGGTATTTGACTTTCCCAATGCTTGATCTTTGCTTCCTTACGATTGAAAAGTTTATCTCTCCAACTAGGTTTATAGTTCGATAAGGTATCCTTTATTTCCATAACATTAGGGCCATCCTCATTTTCCGAAAATGGTCTCGGCAACTCTGCTACTTCTTCCCAATTTATCGTATCACTAACTTCTTCATGGACCGAGGTTAGCATCTCAATATGTGATTCGAACTTATCAACTTCATATTTATCTTGTTGCAATTGATTAGCTTTTGCAATTTCACGCTCTTGTTGTTGCTTAATGCGTTCATAATTTGTTCTCTGTGGACGTTTGTTTCTAGATCCCACAATCCTTTTATTATAGGAAATACCTGTGCCAGGAATTGAAGTTCCAACCGATACGCCTCGTGAACTAAAATTAACTCTGCCTCCTTTTCCGCCAATAGAGGTACTAACACCTCTCTTACCAATATTCATTCTTACTCCTGGAGCTACTTTAAAACTTTTCCTGAATTTTAATCCCAATTTTCCCTCACCCCTTAATAATATAAGAAAATTTAATCATGAATATATATTTAATTTTACCATTAAAGACACCATCAATCTATGAAAACTTTGCTACTTTTTTCCTATTTATATAAATTATTTCCTTCAAATCAACAGTTCTGATAACTAGTTTTCTAATATCCTTTCTCATCATTCCAATCTGGTTTATTCTTTGTTCGATTCCATATAATTTAATCCCAATCTTATCCGGGTATTTTTCATTTATGACTAAATCACTAAGCAATACGGTTGTACTTAGTTCGTTGCTTAGGAAATTAGTTATAACTTCAGTATTAAAATGATTGATAGATATATATATAACACTGCTTGTCCAGTTAAAATTGTCCACAACTAACCAAATAGGAGATTTTTGATTATCTACATAATCGTAATATAATGTGATATTATTCATGATTGCACCCTTTCTATTTGGCTATATAGTTGTGTCATAATTGTCTTCGTTTCTTTTGACCAATTACTTGGATCGTTACTTTTTTGATAGTTATTTTGTTGTCTGATAAATTCATTGTCTATGTTTGTTTGAAGAATTCTTCGATTGATTTGCTCCACTCGTTTTTTAGCAAGTAGTTCAGTAACATTAAAAGTAGATGATAGAAGACGAGTCATTCTTAATTTATCTTGCGGTAACTCTAATTGTTCTATCATATAGAAAGGCATAGCTGCATAAAGTACGAATTGATTTGCTTGATTCTCTTGAAGATAACGAAAACTACTAACAGATTCCACTTGATCTCCATGATGTCTTAAAGGATGACATAATTCATGAAAAAATAATTCTCGCATTTCAATCTTTGGTTTTTCTGGATTTAAGAAGATCATTACATTTTTTTCATTCCATAAGACATTTTCTTTGGCACCAGGCATGTATTGAATACTTATATTCAATTTTTTTGATATGTTATCTATTGTTAAATCGCCTGGTGTTAAAAGATTATTGGCTAAATAGAACTGTTCTAACCAAATTTCCAAATCTGTTTTTTTGTAACCAATAAACATATTAGACTCCCCTTTTTTAGAATGTATGTTCGTATTAAATTTATAAAAAAGAGCCAAATTTGGCTTCTCAATTAATCTTCTTCATTTAATTTGCGAAACAGTCTAAGTTGCTCTTCTAAATACTCTTTCTCTTTATCTGTAATGTTATCAAATTCGTGGAATGCTCTGTTGATATTATCATCTTTTTTCTTTCCTTCAGGATTATCAGTTCTTCCCAATAAGTAATCAACAGTGACATTATAAAAATCTGCTAAATCGTTGAGTAATTTCGGATCAGGACTTCTAGTACCGTTTTCATAACCAGACAAAGTGTTAGCTTTTATCCCTAATTTATCTGCTACTTGTTTTTGTAACATTCCTTTTCTCTCTCTTAAATTTTTAAGCCTTTTAGAAAGTGTAAATTCCTCCATATACACCAACCCTTCTCTAAAGCGATTATATCGCATTTCATGATTTTTTATATATTAATTCGCAAAATGAGGTATTTTTGTGTTGACAATCGCAAAATGCGATGGTATATTTATATCAATAAATCACAAAATGCGATTTTAAAGAGGTGATATAGATCATGACATACACCAAGGAAATTCATACTAAACTAAGAAGTCTAAGAGAAGAAAATGGTTTAAAATCAATGTTTGTCGCTAAAAAACTTGGCGTAACTCCAAGTACCTATTCAGAAATCGAAACAGGTAAACGTCTCCCGCAAGTTAAACATCTAGTGATATTACGTAACTTATATAACATCACAATTGATGAACTTTTTTTTGATAATAACATCGCGAATTGCGATTACGATGAAAGGCAGGAGGTATGTAAATGAATCAACTAACAAAAATGTTTGAAGATCAAAAGTTAACGATTATCGAACAAAATGGAGAACCCCAATTTTTGTTAAATGATCTGGTAAAAATTCTAGGTCTTAGTAACTCACGAATGGTTAAAGACAGGCTCGATGATGACGTAAGTTCAACTTACCCCATCAAAGATTCCTTAGGCAGAACACAAAACGCAACATTCGTGAATGAAGATGGCCTATATGATGTCATTTTGGACAGCCGTAAAAAAGAGGCTAAGAAATTCCGCAAATGGATTACATCAGAAGTAATTCCTTCCATTAGAAAGCATGGCGCATATATGACGATAGAGAAGATAGAAGAAACATTACTAAATCCAGATACCATAATTAAATTAGCTACCAACTTAAAAAAAGAACAAGAAAAACGTCGAATCGCTGAATCAGAAAAACAACAAGCAGAAAAGGTTATCCAACTACAAAAACCCAAAGTCGCTTTCGCTGACTCATGTTTAGCATCACAAGATTCTGTACTCGTTAAAGATGTTGCGAAACTAGCTTGCAACCAAGGTATTCAAATAGGTCAAAACCGATTATATAGAAAGCTCCGTGAGTGGGGTTATATCCAAAAGAGCGATACACAACCAACTCAAAGAGCAATTGATACAGGCTATTTCGAAGTACTGCAAAGAAATATTCAGACTCCAGATGGCTCGAAGTTAACTAGAACAACTAAAGTTACTACTAAAGGTCAAATGCGTATTATCAATCGTTTGAAAGATGAACAATTGAAAGGAGTAATCTAAATGAAAACTCAACATATGACAACGAAAGAAACTGCTGAATATATCGGAGTTCATCCGGACACGCTTCGCAAGTACGTACATCAAGAGCATTTGCCAGTATTACGTTTTCCAGGGCGCAGGAAATGGATGTTTCGAAAAGATTTAGTTGACCAATGGGTAGAAAAACGTTCTGAACCCCAAGTCTACATCAATGACCAACTTGAAAAAGAAACTGAAAACCAAGAATACGGCCAAATAAGAGTTTTACAGCCTTAGTCGTAGTCTTGGTAGGGCGCAAGATAATTATACCAACTAGAATAATAGAAAAATAGACAACGTACGCCCTTCGAGCAAAATGCCCATTATTCGGGCAAGGAAGGAGGGTAGAAACAATGAATATGGAATTAGCTTTTCTTATGAGAAAGATGCGACGTTTGAAGGATATTAAGCAAGAACAAATGGCAAAGTTAATGGGGATGAGTCGACAGGCAATAAGTAGAATTGAGAATGGCGAGACCCAAATTAAAGCGGTGGATCTGTTCAGATGGGTACAGACAACACATGGCCAGGATATGTTAATTAATTTTATGATGAGTGCTGATTTAGTAAGTACTGCAGTAACGAGTATTCCAGGGGTGACCATGCTTATTACAAACCTTTCCTTATTAGCTGCATAAAAATTAAGTATTGATTAGCAAGTCACTTCTCCAATAGGGAGGTGGTCAAGTTGAAGAAGAAGTTTTTAAATGTTTACTATGGCAGTTTATTTATTGTAAGTGTCCTGTTCTTTTACTTTTCCTGTATTACAAGCATTTAAAGCTGAGGTGATTATGTCAAATTGGACTGCAATTGACTGGAAACAGAAAGTTGACGATTACAAAAGGTATTTGAAAGAAGAAGAGTGGTTCGCATCGGGTGCATATGAGTGGCAAGACCTACCTGAAGGTGTACGGCGGGCAATAGTTAGAGGGATTTCTGCTTTTAGAGAGGACATTGAAAAATTTGAAGGTCATGCAAAAGAAATTGTTGGAAAAGAAAAAAAAGATAAGTAAGGCGGCGAAACCAATACTTATCTCCTGCAATTTATTAATTTAACTGAATTTTATCATACTTACAGAAAAATAGACAGAGACTTGTTTTAAATAGTCCTGTCTTAGTGATCACAAATCCAAGCCTTTAATCCCCCTACCAACGATTTGTGATCGCTAAGATGCGACTATACATAACGCATCAGTTTCAACTAAAGGAAGGACGGTGAACATGATCTATGAAATAACGGTGTATGAGCAATTAAAAAAAGACCTCATAGCCGTTGAATCACATCTGGTTGCAGCTGATGGTTTGAAAGAATGCAACTAGATTGGCAAAGAGATCTTGGGAGAAAAGGAACGTCACAAGTTCCTCGTCTCAGAATTTATTATTTGAATTTTATTATACCACATTTTTTAAAGGTAGGTGGAAATTTGAATTTATTCAAAGAGCACGGCCATTGGCTAGCAGTTGTAGCATTGATAGTTTCATTTATATATGGTATGCACGGGCGAGTGTCATTATACATGGAAGTTATGGGAGGCTAGTCTATTGCAAATAAAAAAACAATTCAACGACCAGGTAATACACGTGGAAGTGAAGCGAAATCGTTTATGGTTTGTAGCGCAAGACATTTGCAACATCCTTGATCTCCGACATGTTCCTAATGCACTAAAACAATTAGAAACGGAACGTAAGGATATCGGTTTTATTGTAGAGGGAAGTAAAAAGCAAAAAATTGCCCTTGTGGACGCAGAGGGATTGCGGATTTTGTGTCACATGAGCGAATCACCTCAAGCAGATTTTTTGGAGAATTGGTTAGATCAAGACATTATCGGATCACAGAATGAAGATGAAATAAAAGGTGAAGAAAATAAGACTCGCCTAAATAAAATGATCAGAAGATATACCGTTGAAAATAATCTCAGTTATAAGCAAGGTTATAAAGATTTTGTCCAGTCTTTTAATCTTAGTAATCAAACTAATTTAAAAGCACAAATGGAGCTGTATAAAGCTAGATTTAACTTGGACAAGCTCACCATACCTGAATATCTTCTTGGTAGTAATCAGTTAGATAAAGGTATTCATATCGCTAAAGGGTTATTAGCCAATCGGTATAGGCAAGTGAATTGATAAAAAGGGAGGGGTCAACTTGGGAAATATAAAGTGGATAAAGTTGAGTACCCAGATGTTTGAAGACGAGAAAATTAAACTTATAGAGAAAATGCCTGATGCAGACACCATTTTAATTATTTGGGTAAAATTGCTCTCACAAGCTGGTAAGGTCAATGCCAACGGTTATATCTTTCTTTCCGAAAATATTCCTTACACTGATGAAATGCTAGCAACAGTTTTTGACAGACCTTTAAATACAGTTAGATTAGCTTTAAGTACTTTTCAGCAATTTGGGATGATTGAAATTGATGAAGATCATTTTATATCAATTTCAAATTGGGATAAACATCAAAATATCGAAGGAATGGAAAGGGTAAGAAAGCTTAATGCAGAAAGAAATAAAAGATACAGAGAGCGAAAAAAACAAGGTCTGTTAGAAGATAAAACAAGTAGTGATGTTAGCGTGACGTCACATGACGGAACAGATATAGATAAAGAATTAGATATAGATAAAGAATTAGATATAGATAAAGAATTAGATATAGATAAAGAATTAGATATAGATAAAGAATTAGATATAGATAAAGAAAAAGATAAAAAGAATAATACCGTTCGTGATCTATTCGATCACTATATTTCAAAAAACATAATTCATCATCGTAAATTAACAAATTCAATTAAAACAGCAATTAATGCTAGGTTGAAAGATTATAGCCTAGATGAATTGAAAAAAGCCATTGATAATTATGACTTTGTTTTAAAGAGTGACAATCACTGGTTTACTCATAAATATCCATTAGCTGACTTAATGCGAGATAAAGACATTCGTAAATTTTTAGATGAAGCTGACCCGTTAAATAATTTTATTAAAAAGAACCAGTCTAATTTCAATAGACAACCACAACATCCACCTAGAGGACAGCCGTATAGATCAACAAAACAAGATATTGTTCCTGATTGGTATGAAAAACAAAGAACAGATCGAAATCATGGGAAAAATCAAGAAGATCAGAATGATAAAGCCAAAAAAGCAGCAGAAGCTGATAAGATGCTTCAGGATTATTTAGCAGCACAAAATAACTGATGCCAAAGAAAGGTGTGGGGTAAATGAGCAATTCTCGAAGACCAGGGCCAGTTGTCACTAGACCGATGAACGAGAAGGACAAAGAATATTTTCGTAAGCGTCTTGAGCGTATGAAAAAACAGGGTATTAAGTCTAAACCAAAGAACTGGAAGAGACATGCATAATAAAAGGTCGGTTGATTAGCAATGAATCTAACAAAAATCATCAGAAACCGAGTGAAGGCAATAAAGGGAAGACAATCTATTGTTTATGTACTTGAAGAAATGGATCGTGCGTATACCGTTGATTAGTTGGAAATCGTTACAGAATTATTCAATGAAGGATATGAGCCGGAACAAATTGGAGAGGCATTAAAAAGGGACCCTGATGAGATATTCATTGCATTATTCCATCAAGCCATAGAAGGAAAATTAACAAGAGAGTTTGCCTGGAGGTGTAAATCGTGAATCAAAAAGCTGAAGTAAATCGATTAGAACTGGAAAACGAATATTTAAGACGGTTACTAGGGTTGAGTTGGATATTGGTAGGGATTTTATTGGTTACTGTTGCCATAGGAGGAGGGGCGGCATTTTGGATAGTATAAACAATGGAAAGAAAAGTGTACATGTGAACGAGCGCAAAAGCCACTTGCTTTATGGGCTGTCAAAAATGAAAGTTACACATACTGCAGATGGACGCAATATCGAAAATTGTAGTTTGTACACATTGGAGTACACGTACATTCAAGAAAAAATCAAGCGAGGAGGAATTGTGGAATGGCAACCTACACCGGAAAAAGAGGGGCGGCATTAGAAAATCTGATCAATTATGCGAATGAGATATACCTGCAGAAAGGGATTGCTGTTATAAACAAGCGACCGACTCCCGTTAAAGTTACGAAATCAAAAGGAACTAGAATTATAAATGGTTTTTTTGAAGAAAAGTCCACAGTGGATTTTGATGGAGTATACAAAGGGAATGCTCTCTACTTCGAAGCGAAGAGTACGAAAGACCCACGCTTCCCTTTGAAAAACATTCACAAGCACCAAATCGAGTACATGTATCATGCGCAAAAGGCTGGAGCAATTTGTTTCTTTATAATCGAATTTGCTGGGCCTTCTGAACAATTTTTAGTTCCGTTCGATTTTATACACCATTACGTGGTGCACGCAGACAGGGGAGGGAGAAAATCAATCCCTTATGATGATTTTCTATATTACTCTGTTGGACTATTAAAATCGCAGAATGGGATTCCTTTGGATTATCTAAGTGCAGTGGATATATTGATCAACAATGTTGCTTAGGACAGATAGTGGGAAGTGATGGGAGAAATTGAGACCTGATTGTCAGGTCTCAAAAAGTCGAGAGAACTTGTGTTCCCCTCAAATATTATTATAGCACGATGAGAGGGGAAAAGAAATGAAAGTGAAGCAGAACACGATTTACAACATGGATTGTTTAGCAGGAATGAAGTCCATTCCTGCTAAATCAATCGATATGATCCTGTGCGATTTACCTTATGGTACAACCCATTGTAGTTGGGATGAAATTATCCCATTTGATCTTCTCTGGGAACAGTATAAGAGGGTTATAAAGGATAATGGAGCAATTGTACTAACGGCAAGCCAACCATTCACTACTAAGCTAATAGCAAGCAATATGAGCTGGTTTCGTTATGAATGGATATGGAAAAAAGGAAAACATGTGACTGGTTTTCAGAATGCAAAAAGAATGCCTCTGAAAAATCACGAAAACATCTGTGTTTTCTATAAAAAATTACCAACTTATCACCCACAAGGGTTGTTACCATTATTAAAAATCAGAAAGAATCAACGCAAAAAAGTAGGTGGGATTTATAAGGATGGGGATAAGAGTCTGATGAAAGAATATACCACTACTCATACAAATTATCCTAAATCTATAATTGATTTTTCGAGAGATAGTAAAACTTTTCATCCAACACAAAAGCCGTTAATGCTTTTTGAATACTTAATTAAATCTTACACCAACAGAGGTGATGTCATATTAGATAACTGCATGGGTTCATTTACCACAGCAGTTGCTTGTGACAATACGAAAAGGAATTGGATTGGATTTGAATTAAACGATGAATACTGCCAAGAGGGTTTGAAGCGTATTAATGATAATCGTGAGAAGTTAGGATTTAGCCCAGTCACAATGTTAAGTGAGTAAAAAACTAAATAGGAATAAGGATTTATCGTCCTTATTCCTGGTTCATTAATGATTTGCGAGGTGTAATAATGTCAGGGCCATTAGCAGAAATATCTAAGATTGCGCATAAGCTACCAATCATAGTTATACAAGACATTAATCAACGAATCGGAGATTGGTTGACTAGTGGCGGAAATGAGGACGATCCATATATCGAGCAGCAGTTGAAATTTGCGAAACAATTTATCAAGGGGGGAGAGAGTATGAGTCCATATACCATAATTGCCAAGTGAGATGTTGAAACAGCAGATGATAATAATAGTTGGATAGAGGGTAAAAGATATGTTGTTCATTTTGCAGAAAACGGACTACTGGTAGATTCAGAGGAAGGAACAGTTAAGTTTAAGAAAGTTGGTAATTTTCCTCATGGTTGGCTGGAGTATTTTGAAATAGAGGATATTAAGGCGACAGCGTTTGAGTCTATGGAGAGACCAGGGAAATATATTGCTGATGGTATTGATGTGGCAAGCATTGATGAGAACGGTGAAACAGATGTGTTAGAAGATGCTTTATTAGTGATTAGAAGCGACTATAAAGCACCAGGTTTGGGTGATTTAGAAAACTTTTACACGTTCATAAGTAAATTAAACATGTTTGATTATGACACTTTTAGGAAAGGTTCTAAGCCTGTTGAAGTTAGTTTGAATACGGGTCAATTGCAAGTAATTCGAGAACGGAATGAATGGTAATTAGTAAAGGAATGGAGGGAAATGAATGAACTGGGAAAAGCTCTTTGAGATACAAGCAGGACTAGACCAACACATTACCGAGGAAAAAGGATTACAAGACCATGATTTGCTGGATAAAAAGATTCTCGCACTTCAAGTAGAGTTAGGGGAATTAGCGAATAAGTGGAGAGGTTTTAAGTTTTGGAGTAAAGATCAAGAACCGAGGAATTTCAAAGAATGCTATCGATGTGGTGGAGATAGAATAGATATTGTTAATGCTAGACATGTTAGGAAATGCACAGTTTGTAATGAGACAGGTCGCATAGAGGGAAATCTATTACTAGAAGAATACGTTGACTGTCTTCATTTTCTCTTAAGTATTGGACAAGAGTTAGAAAATGGTTGGGATTTAAATATCAAACAATCAATATGTATTACCGAGGGATTAACTGCAAACTTTAGAAATATATTCCGTTGAATAAGTGAAGAAGAATTTGATGAGTATGATTGGTTTGAATCCGTAGAATATTTTATTGGTTTAGGTAGTTTACTAGGATTCACCGCAAATCAGATCGAACAAGCATACTTAGAAAAAAACAGAATCAACCATGACAGACAGAATAGAGGTTATTGAGGTAACGTTATGAGAGCTATTTGTAAAGACGCAACTAACAGTACTGTTCTCCAAGAAGGAATGCAATATTTTGTCTTTCCTCATGGTCCTGATGCATTTTATGTTTCAAAATTTAATAGCGAAGAGTCACATACTGGTGCATACCAACGTGATAGATTCGAAGTGGTTGAAGAAGTGGAAAAAATTCAAGAAAAAGATATTGCAGCAAGAGATAATTCAAAGAAAACTTTTCATTGGGAGCAGATGGATTTATTCGACTTTCTCCCCGATGATCTGGAAGAAAACCAACAAGTAATTAAAATTATAATTCCAGAAGATATCATTCATCCACTTGATTGTATCCATAGCTTAAAATCAAAAGCTTTTAGAAATGTACAGCTAAGATGGAGTAGCTATGTACGAGCAATCCAAGATTATCACGATTGTTCTTGGTTTGAGGCAACAGATAAATTGTTGGAACACCAGAAGAGTAAATTACCGATTGTAATGGCCAGAGATCCGGAGGGGAAATAAAAAAGAGCTAGAAGCAAGCTTCCAACTCAATATCCTAAGACAATTATATCATGGGGGTTTGCGAAATGAAAACTAGAATACAAGATAGTAATACTGCAGCTATAAATTTAGAAGAAGATGCTCTGTATGTTGTAAAGAATGGAGAGGTTACAAAGGTAAACCCAAAGAGTCATGGCCAAGATGTGATAGTTTGGAAAAATGGACAAGTCCTCGATGTAGATAGAAGTGAGAGAATTAGGATAAATGGTCAAAAAGTAATTTAAAAAAATATAGTCCTTACCGAAGAACGGACGGACATGAACAAGAGCAAAGGGCGCTTCTTGTTTGTGTCCGTTTTTAATTTGATAAAAGGAGCGATTGATTTGGATGATAAAAAATTAACTGAATTATCTAAAGATGTTTCAAGCGTATCAGGGTATTCTGACGAGGAAGTTTTTGCGGCAATTAAATCTATAAGTAAGCTTTTTCGTGAAGTGGGGGAATGCCTGAGATCGACATTCCAAACTATTTTTGAAATTGCTAATGGCATAGCTGCTAAGTATGGAGAAAATAAGCAAAATCATAAAAAAGCGAATAGAACATGGGTTGTCCCTCTAAACACAACGAAACCTCATCAAGTGATCCATCGAAAGCCAATGATTATTAACGCAAGATCTAGGTTGTGAAGCATTAAATGCAACTTTTGTACTGGAATTTAAATATTTTTGCAACCGATAAGGAGGGAATGTATGTCAGGTCAGTTCCAGGAGCAATTGAATAAATGGGCAGAGAAGAACAAAGTGAAGGTTAAAAAAACACGTATAAAAAGAAAGGAATGGCAAAAAGCAAACAGAGGATTTTCCGAACGAGAATTAAAAGAATTGATGGGTATCCATAGACCAATTTATACAAGAAAAAAAGGTGGAGCGTTCCGACAAAAGGGATGAATATTTATAAGGGGTGTTGTATATGGGAAAACAAATGGAATTTATGTTGAATGAAATTGATAGAGCTGCAACTAAAGCAATGGTAGAAGAAAAGTTAAACCAGTACCAATTATATTTACTGGCAGCACCGATCGATATTGAACCCAAAATAACGAGTACTTTTACTATTACGCCTCCAACGTACAACAATCAATTTCATTCAACGACAGAGGAAATGGCAATTAAAAAGATTGATCAGGAGAGGAAACGTGAAAAGTTTATATCGTGGGTGCAAAGATGTATAAATAAATTACCTCTTCAGGAAAGGTCTGTAATTATAAAAAGCTATTTATCAGATAATATTTATGAGTATGAAGTTTATAATGAATTAGGTTTTAGCGAGAGGAAATATTATCGAGTGAAGTCCAGGGCTATTTACACACTGGCCTTTATCATGGGTGTAGAGGTGTATAAAAAGGATAGTGAGAATGAGGGAGGTGAGGCAGTTTGAATTTTGTTCAACCGATTCGGGATCCAGAAATTATCCGAGAAATCAAGAAATATTTAAGAGAAAAGAATGTTAGAAATTACATGTTATTTGTGGTGGGAATTAATAGTGGTTTAAGGATATCTGATATTCTCACATTAAGGATAGTGGATGCAAAGAAACCTTATTTCAGTTTAAGAGAAAAGAAAACAAAAAAGCATAAACGCATCAACATGCCTCCATCCCTGAAAAGAGAACTGAAGGATTATATACAAGGTAAAGAAGATCATGAATTCCTTTTTAAAAGTAGAGAAGGAGTTAATAAACCGATTGGGAGAAGTATGGCATATAAGATATTACGTGAAGCTGCTGAGTATGTAAGTTTAGATGAGATTGGCACTCATACTTTAAGAAAGACTTTTGGCTATCATTTCTACCAGCAAACAAAAGATGTGGCAATGCTGCAGGAAATATTTAATCATTCTACTCCTGATATAACACTAAGGTATATTGGGATAAATCAAGATGGAATTGATAGAGCAATGAGTAAATTTAGAATATGAATTAGCAAGAAAGAGGTTGCGCAGGCCCCTTTCTTGCTCTGCCTTCACTAAAACTATTTGAAGTTTTTCAGTAGAATTAAAATGAAGGCAATTAACATTGAGCATACTATCCCGAATAGTCCTGGATCCAAATTGGCAATTACATCATGTAATGCCGTAAAAACATAGGGTCCATAGATACCTAATCCATAAATAGCGTACTCCATTAAGATGTTTGTCACTGTATAATCCCAATTTTTCATAAATAACTTCCTCCTAAATTAGTAGTTAATATACTGGGCAAAACTACATTTGCGTACAGCATTACCCAGCTGCTACTTTTAGGATAGAAAAATTGGACAGTGCAAACCTCTTATTTTTTGTGAGGTAGTTTTTAAAGGAGAAACTAGTTTAGAAAAATTGGAGATTTACCCAGTGACTGGTAAATCAATTTACCTAAATAAATCTACGTCTCATATATAAATCGGTTAGTTGTTCCTACAATTGCGGTACTTCGTTACTACAATTATTGGAGTTTTGATTACATAAAGCTGATTTCAACATAAAGATCACTCCCCTTTTTAGAAATTTCCTACAAATTTCCTACCTCACAATAATAATTATACATTTTATTCCTATTATTATCAATTCAAAGTTTGACTTTCTTTATTAGTTATTCATAATAAACTATCGTGTAACCGACAGTTATAACTTAGTGTGTATCACTAATGTCAATGCTTTCAGCTTATCTTTGATTACACACAATATAAGATATGGGTAATTAATAAAAATGGCAGTAACTAGGCAGAATTATGGCAGAATTACGGCAGTTCATTAGTAAATAAATCAGTTATTATGGTAGTAAGGAAGAAAAGCCATAATTCCTCTTTGGGAAGCATAGCACATAAATTGTGTTGTGCTTCTTTCTTTTTGGTCACTAAACCCCTTGATACATAAGGGTTTATAACGCTTGGGTCCTCCCAGGGATATGAAATCCCTACGGGTGCTTGCGAGCCCAGAAATGCTCTAGTTTTTTCGCTGAAAAGTCTATTTCGCTTTCGCTAATAAAATCTTGGGAAATAATTTTGAAAGGGGTGTTTAATCTATGAGCGACAAGGGTTCTGTTAAAAAAGAGTATTTAGTAACAACATCCGAATTATGCGAAATCTTAGGATTAAGCCCCCGAAGAATACAGCAACTTGCCAAGGAGGACGCCTTAATCCGGGCAGCTAGAGGGAAATATGATTTACCTTCATCCATTCAAGCTTATTTAGAATATATGTTTGAACGTGAAAAATCAGAGGATGAACTAGATAAATCGGAAGAAGAAGCTCTTTGGACAAGGGCAAAGCGAATGAAAACGGAATTAGAATTACAAATTATGCGTGGTGAATTGCATCGATCCAATGATGTACGACTGGTTATGAACGATATGCTTGGATCATTTCGAGCTAGATTGTTAGGTTTACCATCCAAAATTGCACCACAGTTATTAGATAAAGATGAAATACCTGTTATTAAACAAGTGCTAAAGGATGCGGTATTTGAAGCGCTGCAGGAGTTATCTGATTATGATCCAAATGTTTTCTATGAGAAAAGTAAAGATAAAATGTATCTAGAAGAGGATGAATTGGAAGAGTTAGATAAGGTTAAGGATGAGGAGTTTCTTGACGATGGTAGCCAAACGGAAAAGTGATACCTTTTCTCTTTTTCGAGATTTAGCAAAAGATATCTTATCTCCTCCTCCAGATCTAACCGTTTCAGAATGGGCGGATGCTTATCGTAAACTTTCTAGTGAATCATCTGCCGAGCCAGGACAATGGCGCACCGATAGAGCACCTTATCAGCGTGAAATATTAGATGCCGTATTGGATCCTGAATTAGAGAAAATTGTGGTCATGGCCTCAGCACAAGTAGGAAAAACGGAATTGATATTAAATACAGTGGGTTATCATATGGATTTCGACCCAGCACCCATGTTGCTAATGCAGCCAACCGAATTATTAGCTAAAAATTTTTCTAAAGAGCGTTTAGCACCTATGATCCGTGATACTCCTGTTTTACGAAAAAAATTAGGTGATGAAAAGACAAGAGATGGCAGCAATACGACATTACAAAAATCATTTCCTGGTGGTTATGTTGCATTAGTTGGAGCCAATGCACCATCTGGTTTAGCATCTAGACCAATAAGGATCCTGTTAGCGGATGAAGTAGATCGCTTCCCGGTTAGTGCCGGTACAGAAGGTGATCCACTCTCACTTGCGGAAAAACGAACAAATAACTTCTATAATCGAAAAAAAATAATTGTGTCCACACCAACTATTAAAGGCGCAAGCAGGATAGAAGCTGAATTCGAATCAAGTACGAAAGAATTTTGGCACTTACCATGCCCAGCATGTGGAGAATATCAACCTTTGCAATGGGGAAAGATCATATTTAATAAAGATGATTTGAAAGATGTGAAACACAGATGTGAATGTTGCGGATTCCTGCATGATGAATATGCATGGAAATCAGGTAAGGGAAAATGGGTTGCGAGTAATCCAAATGGTATGTTTAGAGGATTCCATTTAAATGAATTCGTTAGTCCATGGCGTAAGTGGAAGGAAATTGTTATCGATTTTCTTGAAGCGAAGAAAAAAGGTAACCAAGCAATGAAGGTATGGACCAACACTTCTTTAGGGGAAACGTGGGAAGAAGATGGCGAGCAGTTGGATAGTGAATACTTACATGAAAGGCTAGAAAGATATCCAGCCCCAGTTCCTAATAACGTTAAAATTCTAACTGCAGCAGTAGATACCCAAGATGATCGATTTGAAATAGAAGTAGTTGGATGGGGTGATGGTAAGGAGTCGTGGGGAATAGAATATCATGTTATCCATGGCAATTTAAATCAACCTCAGATTTGGAATGATCTGGATGAGTATTTAAGTCGAACATGGGAAAAGGCAGATGGGGCTCATTATGGAATAGCTTGCGTATGTATGGATTCGGGCGGTCACTATACTCAGGAAGTCTATCGCTTTACAAAGCAAAGGGAAGCGAGAAGGATATATGCCATTAAGGGTAAAGGCGAGAACAACGGAGAGTATGTACCATTAATAAGCGGTTATTCAAGGGTGAAACCTAGTAAAGCATTATTGGTAACTGTTGGTGTTTCAGATGGAAAAGCGAAAGTAATGTCTAATCTCCAAGTGGAGGAAGAAGGTCCGAATTTTTGCCACTTCCCTACAGATCGAGGTTACAACCAACAATATTTTGATGGGCTGACTGCTGAAAGAATAGAAACGAAATATCGACAGGGTGTACCCTATCGTATTTGGAAAAAGGTTAGGGATCGAAATGAGCCGTTAGATTTGCGTGTGTATAACACGGCAGCAATAGAAATTTTAAATCCTAATTTAGAAAAAGATTACACAATTGATAAGACAAAATCACCAACAAAACGAAAAAAAAGAAGACGTGTATTATCAAAAGGCGTCAAATAAGCATCCATAAGGGTGCTATTTTTATTGGAGTGATGAAGAATGATTACGTTAGAAAGAGCAGAAAAACACTTGGAAGCATGGTTAGATGCAGAATTAGCGGTATCAACTGGCCAATCTTATAGTATTGGTAGCAGACAATTGACAAGAGCAAATCTAAGCGAAATTCGGAAGCAAATCAGCTATTGGAAAAGCCAAATATCAAGACTAAGGGGTAAAGGTTCAAGGAAAGTTTATCGAGCTATTCCAAGGGATTGGTAAAAATGAGGTGGATTAATTGGATGAACAGTTAGTTGTTTTATATTTTGATCAATGGACTATTATAGGATTCATATTTCTTTTCTTTTGGTTAATAGTGTTTGCCATAGATATTTACTTTAATTTTCAAAAGAGAAAAGAAATGAAACGTTTAAAAGAATTTAATGATGGGTTAGAAAGGTTACTTAACCTACCAATAAAAGATTTCAAAAGGAAAATAAGAAATGGTCACAGTGAGTGTGATTAAGGAGGTGATAGAAATTGAATTGGATAGACCGTACGATTGCATGGGTATCGCCTGAACGTGGTTTAAAAAGAATGCACGCTAAACAAAAAATGAACTTAATAGGTCATGGTGCTGGTTACGGGAGCCACGGCGCAAGCTCAAAGAAGAAAAGCCTAATGGGCTGGCTTACTAGACAGGGTTCTGTCATTGAAGATGTGGAATATAACATACCGAAACTCCGAGAGCGATCGCGTGATTTGTATATGGGCGCTCCACTTGCAACTGGCGCCTTAAAAACTATTAGAACCAATGTAATTGGCAGTGGCCTAAAGTTAAATTCGCAAATTGATTATGAATATTTAGGGATGACTCAAGAAGAGGCGGATAACTGGGAGACAAGGACAGAGCGAGAATTTAATTTATGGGCAGAATCTTTACATTGTGATGCCCAGCGAATGAATAATTTTTATGAGCTTCAGCAATTAGCATTTTTATCTTGGTTAATGTCTGGAGACTCATTTACTCTATTACCGTATATAGAGCGACCAAATATGCCATATGATTTGCGTGTTCAGATAGTGGAATCGGATCGAGTCTGCAATCCAAGAAATTCACCATTTATGGATAAAGACCACAAAATCCTAAACGGGGTGGAGATTAATAAACGTGGGGAAGTAGTCGCGTATCATATTGCTCAAAATCACCCAAACAGTATTTCTTATTCTAAAAACGAGTGGAAAAGAGTGAGAAAATTCGGTGCAAAAACAGGAAGGCATAACGTTATCCATCTCATGGAATCGGAACGACCAGAACAAAGAAGAGGTGTGCCGATTCTTGCCCCAGTTATTGAATCCTTAAAACAATTAAGCCGATATTCAGAAGCGGAGCTAATGGCTGCCGTTGTTAGCGGAATGTACACAGTATTCATTACAACTAACGATGATAAAAGCGATGGGCAGCTTCCAGAATTGTATGATGGAGAGGAACAAGTGGATCCTTATGATGAAAATTCCTATGAACTAGGTAATGGAGCAATGGTTCAATTAGGTGAGGGGGAAGATGTGAAAGAGGCAAATCCCGGGAGACCCAATCAAGCGTTTGATGGATTTGTTACATCTATCTGCCGACAAATTGGTTCAGCTATTGAGGTACTATATGAATTATTGTTGAAGCACTTTACTTCATCTTATTCAGCTAGTCGAGCAGCATTGCTGGAAGCGTGGAAAATGTTTAAGATGAGGCGAACATGGATGTCGAATGATTTTTGCCAGCCTATATATGAAGAATGGTTAGCGGAGGCGGTTGCTAAAGGTCGTATAAATGCCCCAGGTTTCTTTGAAGATCCCTTAGCAAAAAAGGCGTATGCCCAATCGGAATGGAACGGACCATCCCAAGGGCAATTGGATCCACTAAAAGAGGTCAATGCGGCAGCTAGACGAGTAGAAGAAGGCTTTAGTACGAGAACACGAGAAACCATAGAGTTTGGTAACGGTGATTTTTTTAGAAACCATACTTTGCGTGTTGTCGAGGAAAGAATGAGAAGAAGAGATGGTCTTGCTTCAACCGATGAATCTTATGTGGAAGAGGATCCTGATCAAACGGATCAACAAGAACGAAGAGGAAATTAACTGAAAGGGGGTGGAAGAATTGAAGAAGATAAGCATTAGAGGTCCCATTATTTCAAGTAATCAGCAATGGATTTATGACTGGTTAGATATGGAGGCTACAAGCCCAAAAAAGGTTAATCGAGAGCTTGCAACAGCTAGTAACAATGAAGATATCGAAGTGGAAATCAATAGTGGCGGTGGATATGTATTTGAAGGATCTGAAATATACACTGCGCTAAAATCTTACCCAGGTAATGTAACTGTTAAAGTATTAGGTATTGCAGCAAGTGCTGCATCCGTCATAGCTATGGCAGGTAAAAAAGTGATTATGGCTCCCACAGCCCAAATGATGATACACAATGCAGCTTCGATTGCAATTGGTGATTATCGAGATATGGATCATGAAGCTAAAGTATTAAAAAATGTAAATCAAACCATATCAAGTGCTTATCGCATAAAAACAGGAATGGAAGAGCAAGAATTATTAGACATGATGGATGATGAGACATGGCTTACGCCTCAACAAGCAAAAGAAAAAGGTTTTATTGATGAAGTCATGTTTGAAAATGATATGCAGTTCGTTGCCAGTGATGAAACGAATCAGATGCTACCACAATCAGTCATTGATAAGTTGCGTAATGAAATATTAGAGAAACAAGAGTTTACTAATCAAGTTAAAAATGAGCAGGAGGATGTAGAGCCTATGGATATAGAAAAGTTAAAGAATGACTATCCTGAACTTTATAAACAAGTGAAGGCGGAAGGCCATGAAGAGGGCGTTAAAGCTGAAAATAGCCGTATTAAAGCTATTGAAGAGTTAGACATACCAGGTAGTGAGGAATTAGTTAATAAAGCAAAATTTGAAACAAAGGCAACTGCTGAAAATGTTGCTATAGACATTATCAAGGCTCAAAAAGAAAAAGGGCAAAATATATTTAATCAAGTGAAAAATGAAGCAGCGGAGTTAAATGATGTTTATGGAACTGCAACACCTGAAAATAATTCGAATGATGAAAAAGAGCGAGAAGATACGGCATCAAGTATCGCTAACTTTATCAATAAAAAACGAGGAGGTGTTAAATAATGCCAACATTAGGAACATTTGAATATGATAATCTATTTGCTGGTGATGCACAAATAGTGAGAGAAGCAGTTACTGTAAAGTCTGGTGAAAATTTAAAGCGGGGTACCGTAATCGCTAAAGTATCAGGTGAAGTTGTAGCGGTAAATTCCGGAGCTGTAGAAGGAACTACTCCTTATGGGATTTTAGCAGATGATGTAAATGCAACAGAAGCATCTATACCAGCAGTTGCGTATTTAACGGGAGAATTCAATGAAGCAGCACTCTCCTTTGGTGGAGAAGATACAGCGGATAGTCACAGGGCTAAGTTACGCGAGATCGGAATATTTCTAAAAAATAATCAAGGAATTTAGGGGGAGTAAATGATGGCCGTGAACATTTATGACACACGAGTAATGTTAGAAGCGATTGAAATGATGATGCCAGTTCGTACCTTTTTGAAAGACACTTTTTTCGGAGATGTTAATACATTTACCAGTGAGCATGTGGATGTAGATTATTATAAAGGACGACGAAAAATGGCTCCTTTTGTGTCTAGTAGAGGGGCAGGTAAGGTGATGGATCGAGATGGATTCACTACCAAATCATTCAAACCTGCAATGGTCAAACCACAACGAATCATTACTGGAGACGATATTAACAAACGATCAATAGGTGAAAATTTCTATGCAGCAAAGAGCCCAGATGAACGAGCAGCAGAAATTCTTGCGAAAGATTTATCGGATTTAGATGAGGCCATTACCAGACGAGAAGAATGGATGGTTGCTCAAATATTATTCACTGGGAAAGTGGATGTTGTAGGGAAAGATATTAAAGCCACACTAGACTTTGATTTCACCAATAAAGACATTTTGTCTGGAGCTGACGCATGGTCTGATTCAAATAGTAATCCAATTAAAAATTTAAAGAAGTGGCGTTTAGAAGTTATTAAAAAGTCAGGGGTGAATCCTGACCGAATCATTATGGCGTCTGATGTAGTAGAGGCTTTTATTAGTCACGAGAAAGTTAAAGAAAAACTGGACAACCGACGTATTATTTTAGGACAAATCAACCCTCAACAGTTGCCAAACGGAGTAACTTATATTGGTTCCTTATCTGAATTAGGAGTAGATATTTATAGTTACGATGAATGGTATTTTGATGAGGAATCACAGGAAGAAAAGCCAATGGTGCCAGAGGGTACATTAATGCTGGGTTCATCTAGTGCTCGTTCCTCTATGCTATACGGGTCTGTTACATTAACTAGCGCTCAAACTACAAACTTCATAACATATGAAGGGGCAAGAGTCCCAGATTCATGGATTAAAAAAGATCCTCCGGCCCGCATTTTACAAGTTAACAGTCGGCCTCTACCCGTACCACATGAAGTAGATAGCTGGTTTGTAGCTACAGTTTTATAGGAGGTGCTGATGTTGCTGGAATTGTATGAGAGAGTAACACACAATGGCAGAACGTATGAAGCTGGTCAATCAATTGAAAATATTGAAAAGAAACAAGCAGAACGACTAGTAAGATTAGGTGCTGCTTTTTTTGTTGGAAACAAACAGGGAAATGCTTCTCCTGATGAAGGGGAAACAAATAATATTTCAGAAAGAAATGAAGAAGATTTGAAAAGGTTAGCGGAAGAGTTAGATGACATTGAATACAATGATTTAAAATCTCTTGCTAACCAGGTGGGTGTCGAATTTAAAGGTCAAATTAAGAGTGTTGATTTAATCCGGGCTATTATTGACCAAGGAAAAGCGGAAGAGATTCTTGGAATGACTGAGGTTGAAGAATAATGGTAAAGCTTCGGGATTTCTTCCAATCTGACTATGATACATTCATTAATACGGATGAGTTTGCTGTAGAAGTAGATATAGAAGGAAACATGGTGAAAGTTGTTATGGATAGTGACACATTAACGAAAATGCAATTATCGAGTAGTGGAGAAGGGCTTGCAAATAGCGAGCTCCTTTTTCATGTTGAAAAAAGCAAACTGAATTTCACTCCATTTCCTGGACAAGACTTAATGGTAAATGAAAAATTATATTACCTGAATGATGTGAAGGAAGATGAAGGACTTTATACGATTACACTTGGAGTTGCTCGATCATGAGAGTAACAGTCGATGTAAATCAAAGAATGATTACTGAAGTAGAAAAGAAGCTTGGCGGCTTTCATAAGCAAGCCCCAAGCGCCATTTCTAGAGCGTTGAACAGAGCGGTAACTACCGTTAATTCGAATGTAAAAAAAGAAGTTCGAAAAGAATACAACATCAAAGCAAAAGATGTATCTGAAACCTTACAGAAAACCCGTGCAAATAAGAGTGATTTGCGTGCTTCTGTAACTTCAAAAGGTTCGCCAGTGGGGTTAGACAAATTTAAAGTGTCTCCCAAAACAATTAACCCTAATAGAAAATCTCCCATAAAAATAGGGGTTAAGAAAAGTAGCTTAACAAAAGTAATGGGAGCATTCGTTACTGACATTAACGGATCCAAGGTTTTCAAAAGATCAGGCAAAAGCAGGCTACCTGTGGAACGATTGTTTGGCCCATCTGTTCCACAAATGTTAGGTAATGAAAATGTTGTTCAAGTTATTGAAGAAAAAGGCCAAGAAACATTTCAAAAAAGGTTGGAACATGAAATTGGCCGTATTTTAAAAAAAGGTAGTGGATAGTGAATGATTCCTCTTGAATTGCAAGAAGCTCTAAAAGAAAGAATGGGAAAAGAATTTAAAGACTTGCTTCTAAAAAACGTAAAGAATGAAGAGGTACCTATTAATATTTTCACACAGCATCTACCAGCTAAAGACAAAAATAATAAGAATAATACAGATCCGTACCCATGTATTATTGTTAGGTTATCAGATGGGGAACAAGCAGATAATAACGAATCTGGTAATACTTCTATTCAATTTATCGTGGGTGTTGTGGATCGTGAGAATACCTTCCAAGGATATCGTGATGCAATTACAGTGGCTAACCGAATTATCGAAAACGTAAAACGTAATTCATTGGTAGAGGAAAGATATGAATTGGAGATGCCTATCACATGGGCTTATCACGATGAAGATTCTGAACCTTATTTTTTTGCAGGCGTCCAAACGAATTGGTCTACACCTAAACATATCAGAGAAGATGTGGAGGATATGATATGAAAAAAAGAAAGAAAAGCGAAACGTTAATTTATTGTGGTCCGAGTTTCCCTGGTGAACTTCAACAGTTTTCCATTTTCAGAGGAGGGATCCCTAAACATGTTAATAAACATATGGAAGCTTGTCCCTCTATTGAAAAGTTATTTGTAGAAACAAGTAAATTAGCAGAAACAAGAACAAAATTAAATATTGCAGGCAAGAAGGAAAACCAACTTTTTAATAACATTTTGCAATATCAAAAGGAGGCTAAATAGTGGCATATCAACATGGTGTTTATATTCAAGAAAATCCAACCTCTATTATTCCTCCGTTAACTGCTAATTCAGGGGTTCAGGTAGTCGTTGGTAAATCACCGATACACTTAACAGCCAATCCTAGCGAAGCTGTTAATAAACCAATTATAGCTTATTCATGGAAAGAAGCCGTGGATAATTTGGGTTATAGCGAGGACTGGAAAAGTTATAATTTATGCGAAGTTATGGATTGGAATTTTAAAAGAGTCGGAGTAGCGCCGGTTATTTTTATTAATGTTTTAGATCCAAAAAAACATACTGCTGCAGGAACGGAAACACAAGCTATTGATAATGGAGAGTTAACGATAGAAACAAAAGGGGTTTTATTGGACACTCTCGCTGTTAAAAGCCAAGACGGAGTCACATCATACACAAAAAATACTGATTACACAGTAGCTTTTAATGATGGAGGGTTTCCTGTTGTTTCTGTCCTAGAAGATGGAGCGATGGCAACTACAAACGAGTTGCAATTAGAATTTGATGTATTGGATCCTTCGTTGGTGGATGAAGCTGATATTATAGGAGGCTATGACCTAGCAATAGAGGAATATTCAGGTATGGAATTAATTGGACAAGTTTACCCTCGATTAGGTATTGTTCCAGGGTTAATTCTAGCGCCTGGGTATAGCCACAAAATTGATGTAGCAACAGTTATTGATGCGAAAAGCGAATTGATAAACGGAAGCTTTAATTGCATGAATGTGTTAGATATTGATAGTGCAACGGTAACTTCCTATCAAGAAGCACCATCTTGGAAAAATAATAATGCATATACGAGCAATCGTTCTATTGTCGGTTGGCCTAAAGTGAAAATAGGAGAAAATATGTATTGGATGAGTACAGTTATAGCTGGCCTTACCTCTTATACAGATGCACGAAATGATAGTGTTCCCTATGTATCCCCATCTAATAAACCATTACCTATTAATGGTACAGTGTTGGCTGATGGAACAGAGGTTTTTCTTGACCAAACACAAGCCAATTTCTTGAATGGAAATGGAATTGTTACTGCGATAAACATCAACGGTTGGAGATTATGGGGGAATAATACAGCTGCATATCCTTCTACAACCGATCCCAAAGATAGATTTATTGCCATCCGAAGAGTATTTGATTGGTGGGGTAATACTTTTATTCTCACATACTTCCAAAAGGTAGACGAGCCATCGAATTATCGACTGATCGAAAGTGTGGTAGATAGCGAGAATATTAGAGGAAATGGATTTCAGGCGAGAGGGCAAATTGCAGGTGCTCGCATTGAATTTAGGCAAGAGGATAATCCAATTACAAATATTTTAAATGGTCGCATTCAATTCATACAAAAAATTGCTGCATTCCCCCCAGCTGAAAACATTGTTAACGTGCTCGAATTTGATCCTACTATACTTGAAAATGCATTATTAGGAGGTGGCCAATAATGACAAATCCAATTCCAGAAAGAGTCGTTAACTACAACATCTATGACGAAACCGACAAACTTGTTGGTGTTTCCGCAGAGGTTACCTTACCCAATTTTGAAGCAATGACTGAAACGGTTAGTGGCGCTGGTATTGCCGGGGAATTTGAATCGGCTTTACCAGGTCACTTTGGTTCTCAAACAATTGAGATTCCTTTCCGTGTATTAATGGATAATTCTTTCTCACTAATGAAAAATAGTGGACGATCACTAGTATTACGTGCTGCACAACAAAGCTATGATGTGGCAGCAGGAAAGTCAGAACGTAGACCTTTGAAGATCACCTTAAAATATCAACCAAAAGGTCTAAATTTAGGAACTTTAGGTGTTGGGGCAATGACTGAAAGCACAAACACACTAGAAGTTTTATACATCAAGGTTGAAGAAAACAATAACACCATGTTGGAATATGACAAGTTAAACTTTGTATTCGTTGTCGATGGGGAAGATTTATTAGCAGATATAAGAAATATGATTTAGGGAGGAAAATATAAATGAGAGATTATGTAGTTGAATTTAAAAATCCTTACACATTTGAAGGAGAAGAATTTAGCAAAATTGATTTATCTGGTTTGGAGAACCTCTCCACAAAAGACTTGATTGAAGCGGACAAACAATTTAATACTTCTGGTCAAATGGCGCTAATGAACGAAATGACAACTGGATATTCCTGTATCGTAGCTTCTAAAGCAACAGGAAAGCCAGTTGAATTTTTTGAAGGCCTACCTGCAGGAGAGGGATTAAAGTTAAAAAACACGGTAATGGGTTTTTTAAACGCATAGGCCTTCTAAGACATGAAGGTCAAAAGATCATAAAAGAAATAGGCGGACGAGAGCTTAGAAAAGCTTGCGTCCGTCTTTCTTTATCTACTTATACAGGTATGGATCATTTCGAGTCTTTAGATATATTTGAACTTTCTGAAATTGCGGAAGAAGTAAAGGGGGCATTGAGGAGTGGCAAAGAAAAGTAATTTCGAAATAGCTTTTGAACTCGGTGCAAAAATGGATCCCTCTATGAAAAAAACATTTTCTGACGCACAAAAACGAATAGGTAATTTTGCAGGAAGTGTAGGGAAAGCAGTGAAAACAGGCGCGAAAGTCGCGGCTGGTATGGGAGCTGCGTTTGTGGGAATAGGAAGCGCGGCATTTGCCATGACGAAGAAGGTTACTGCTAGTTTTGATGCTATTTCCAAAGGAGCTCAAAGAGTAGGGGTTTCCTCAGATTTTTATCAAGAAATGGACTTTTGGGCATCGCAAAACGGGCTATCTCATGAAAATATGGAAAAAGCAATTGGTCGTTTAAATCAGCGGGTAGGTATGGCTGCAGATGGTAACAAAAAATATGCAGATGCTCTTACAGATCTAGGGGTTAATATGGATGACGTAAAAAATGGTACGGTATCCACAGAAGAAGTAATGGCACAAAGCATTCAATCTTTATCTGAAATGACTAATGGTAATAAGCAAGCAGCTCTCGCATCTGACTTGTTTGGCACGAAATTAGGTAGAGAATTACTCCCATCTTTGCAAGAAGGGGCTCTATCAATAGAGGATGCAAAAAAGAAGGCAGAAGAATTAGGAATTGTAATAGGTGAAGATAGCCTTAATGCGGGTGTTAAATTTCAGGATACTTGGGACCAGATGAAACGATCTATGACTACTGCCGGACAACAGATCATAGCAAAATTAATTCCTAAATTTCAAAAGATGTTAGATTGGGTAATCGAAAACATGCCAGCGATTCAAAATAAAATATCCAATGCATTATCTATGGCTGGAGATATCGCCGAAAAAGCAGGTGATTTGTTAGCGAGCGGATTGGAAAAGGCCCAACCTATAATAGATTGGATAGGTAATACTGGAATCCCAATGGCGAGAGATGCGATTCAAACCATCGTAGAAAAAGCAAAAGAATTCTATCAATTTATATCCAAAAATTGGTCCACTATTAAGCCCCTTTTAATTGGATTAGGAACAGCCCTTGTAATAGTCAAGGGATCTATGATCGCATTGTCTGTCGTTCAAGTAGTCACAGGCTTTTTAAAAGGATTTAAAGCAGCCACAATTGCGGGCCGTCTTGCCATGCTAGGTCTCAATGGAGCCATGCTTGCAAACCCTGCATTTTGGATCATCGCAGCCTTTATGGCCGTAATAGCCATAGGTATTGCAGTATGGAAAAATTGGGATACTGTAAAGACATATCTTCTAATAGCATGGGAAGCAATTAAGGCAGCCGTATCCACAGTAGGAACAGCCATAAGTAATGCTTTCACTTCTGCCTACAACTGGGTAATTGGTTTGTTCACTGGAATAGGTGAGTGGTTTACAGGAATATTTACGAGTGTGCAAAATACAGCTACAACTGCAGGTACATGGATAAGTGACAATTTCACGGCAGCTTATAATGCAATAACGGGTTTATTTAGTGGACTTGGAGACTGGTTCACTGGGATATGGAGTGGTGTGACAGGTGTTTTTACTGGGGGGATCAATAGCATAATCGGACTAGCGAATAGTGCAATTGATAAGTTAAATGGTATATCGGTTGATATTCCTGATTGGGTACCAAATGTAGGAGGGAGTACCTTCGGTTTAAGTATCCCTAACATCCCATATCTTGCTAGTGGAGGTATTACAACAGGTCCTACACTTGCTATGATTGGCGAGGGAGCGGAACAAGAAGCGGTGTTACCTTTGTCTAAGCTACAAGCGTTATTAGATTCTCCAGGGAGCACTGATAGTAATAATAATTTAACATTACAGTATAATCCACAAGTTATTGTACAAGGTAATGCCGATAAAGAGGATGTTCAAAGGGCATTAAATGAGGATCGAAAAAAATTCGAAAAATGGATAGAAGAATATTTATACAAAAAGAGAAGGGTATCTCTTTAGGAGGCGGACAGATTGGAATATGAAACAGTGTCCGGTGATACTTTTGATAGTATTGCTAAGCAATTTTTTGATGATGAGAAGCTAGCAATTCACGTTATAAAAGCAAATGTTGCATATGCTAGTGTTCTCATCTTTGGCGCAGGTACAATATTGAAGATACCAGATATCGAAGTAGCACCTTCTATAAATCTTCCACCATGGAAGAGAGGTGATAGCTAGATGCTAGGTAAAAGAGCATCCATAGATGTTTCCTATCAAGGGGTAGATATTACCGAGGCGGTTGATAAAGATTTAATTAGCTTTGAGTATGTGGATAATGCGAGCGGGGAAAGCGATAGTATTAGTCTGACTTTGAAAGACGAAAAACATGTATGGCTAATTGATTGGTTTCCTGAAAAAGGTGACATGATTTTACCAATAATTAAAACGACCAATTGGAGACGAGAAAATGATAAACAATCGTTGTCCTGTGGTCGTTTTTATATTGACGAACCATCTTATAACGGTAGGCCAAGCAAACTCCAATTAGATGCCATTTCTTCTCCTCTAAATGGAAATTTTAAAGATGTAAATCGAAGCAAAAGTTGGAGAAATATCGCATTAAAGGAGATTGCAAATGACATTGCAAACAGAGCTGGCCTAACACTTCAGTATATTGGTAACAATAATCCAAGGTATCAGGTAAAAGAGCAATCAGAGACACCAGATGCATCCTTCCTATCAGAACTGTGTAAAGAAGAAGGTTTAGCTATGAAAGTGACAGACTCAAAGATAGTTATATTTGATGAACTTGAATTTGAGAAGAAGTCATCTGTCACTACCTATAAAGAGTGGGGCAGTGTAGTTCTAGATTACTCCTTTAATACTTCGTTGTCTAATACTAATTATGACGGAGTCAATGTGAAATATTATGATCCAATGAAAGGAAAAACGATCGAATATCTTTATACAATTAATGAAATCAATGAAGAGAGTAAGATATACCAGGTGAATAAAAAGGTTGAAAGTGGTGATCAAGCTAGAAGATTAGCTCAGAAGACAGCACGAAACCTTAACAAAAGAGAAACCACAGCCTCACTATCAGTGATTGGTAATATCGAATTGCTTGGCAGCGTTTGTGTGAACCTTGAAGGATTTGGAGTATTTGATGGCAAGTATTACGTAGAAAAAGCAACACATTCCATAGGCGGGGGTTTTACAACTAGCGTGGAATTGCGGAAAGTATTGGAGGGATACTGATGGATGTATTGAAGATTGTTCGAAATGTAATCAGAGTTGGCCAGATCAATAGTGTGGATGAAGATAATGGAACTGTAGATGTCTTATTTGTAGATAAAGATAATCAAATTGCTAGTAATCTTCCTCTACCAAATTTTGAATATAATATGCCAAGAGTAGGAGAACAAGCCCTGTGTGTTTTCTTAGCAAACGGTCTAGAACAAGGTTTCTGCCTCTTTACTTATTATTCTGACATATCACTGCCACCTGTAGCAGATAAGGAAATTTTCCGAAAACAATTTGATGAAGGTACCTATATTGAGTACAACCATAAAACTAGAGAACTACTAATAAACGCTGACAAACCCGTAAAAATCAAAAATGATCTTATTGTAGAAGGAAACATAGTTGCAACTGGAACCATTACTGGGCAGGTGTAAAATATGATTGGTTTCTTTGGAGATATTGTTTTTGAAACGAGCGATAGAAGAATATTAAATTTCAGTGGATTTACCAGAAATTCTTCATCCCGGTGGTCCACACAAGAAACCATTGGAGCAAAACCATCATCAGAATTTTTGGGCCCAGGGCTGGATACTATTTCATTTACTGTCAATCTCAACGGCTCTTTTGGTGTGAAACCACGATATGAAATGAATCGTTGGCTTATAAAAGAACGTGTAGGTGAAGTTTCTCCATTAGTTATTGGAGATGCCTATCTTGGGGTTGATAAGTGGCGCATAGTATCCGTTTCTCAGGCTTGGGATGTTGTATTGAATAGAGGAGAGCTTATTTCTGGCAAAGTGGATATAGAACTTGAGGAATATGTAGAGAGGACGTGGAGAGCGTGATAGATTATGAATCTGTTGAAATAATCGGTATTGAATTGAATGCACATGGGATGGATGAAGTCTATCAAACTTGAAAGTACTTTATACTACTCCAAAAGGGACAGTTGCATTTGATCGCAATTTCGGAATAGACATTAGTTTTATAGATGATCCACTACCAATCGCACAAGGTCGCCTAATGGTTGAATATCGTCAAAAAACTAGGCAATATGAGCCAAGAGCATTTGTGCAAGAAGTAATATTTGATTCGGAACCAACTAGCGGAAAGTTGATTCCCAAGGTGGTGATTGAAATTGACCTTAACGCTTAAAGATTTACCAGAAATTAATTTTGTGAATACGGATGTTAACCAGATTTTAAATGAGACGATATCAAGTTATGAAAAAGCCTACTTTGAATCTACGGGGATCAAAAAAAAGCTTTACCCAGGAGACCCTATTCGTATTTGGCTATATTCCCAAGCATTACGCGAATTTCAATTGCGTGTATTAATTGATGATGCAGCAAAGCAAAACTTATTAAAATATGCTAGAAAAGATTACTTAGAACATTTAGGAGCATTTAGCAATACGGGGATTTTAAAAGCAAAGCCAGCTACAACAAATATGAAATTAATTCTAAGTAAGATAATACCTACAAACGAGGTGGTCCCTGCAGGAACTCGAGTTTCACCAGGAAATGATATTTACTTTACCGTAGATGATGATGTAGTTATTCCTGCAGGTAACCAAGAAGTTACTTTCAGCGTTACATGCGCACAATTCGGAACTATTGGAAATGGGTTTACACCAGGACAAATAAATATTTTAGTAGATCCTCTTCCATGGGGCTCAAGTGTTGAAAATATTGATACAAGTCACGGTGGTTCAGATGAAGAAGACGCAGACAGTTATCGAGACCGTATTCAACTTGCTCCAGAAGGTTTTTCTGTAGCTGGCCCAGAAGGAGCATATAAATATTTTGCTAAACAGCATAGTGCATTGATTAGTGATTTACAAATATCTTCAGAATCACCTGGAGAGGTAAATGTATCTGTACTATTACAAAATGGGGAAATTCCAAACGAAAGCTTCTTGGTAGGATTAGGAACACACCTGAATGATAAAAACATTAGGCCTCTTACCGACAAAGTATCTGTGACTGCTCCGGAAGTTATTAATTATGATTTAAATATAACTTATTATATAAAGACTAGTGATTCTGGAGTAGAAAGCCAAGTTATTGAGCACGTTGAAAAAGCCATTAAAGATTATATTGTTTGGCAACGTTTGAAAATTGGAAGAGATATTAACCCATCTCATTTAATTTCAGAAGTAATAAAAGCTGAAGCTAAGCGGGTAGAGGTAGTAAGCCCGGTATTCGCCTCGATTGGATCAAATGAAGTGGCGATTGCTTCAAGTGAAAATATCACCTATGGAGGTTTAGAAGATGAATAGGTTGATAGACAACACCTCTGTCCTAGATATCTTGCCAGAAAATTTACGCTATGATTCTGATATCAATGCTGCAAGTAAAGCA
The DNA here is from genome assembly GCF_042651765.1 of Gracilibacillus xinjiangensis. NCBI lineage: Bacteria > Bacillati > Bacillota > Bacilli > Caryophanales > Bacillaceae > Gracilibacillus > Gracilibacillus xinjiangensis. The sequence goes on from NZ_JBHSDT010000004.1 coordinate 1,127,085, forward strand.
ATTGATAGTACTTTTTTCGAGACTACTCAGTATGTAGATTTTGTAGTCATATTACCAAAGATAGATAAGTTACCAGAAGAATTTATAGATCATTTGGCTTGGCAAATGCATGTTGATTTTTATGAAATGGATTTACCATTAAAACAAAAAAGAGAATTAGTAAAATCATCTGTATTATGGCACATGAAAAAGGGAACTCCTGCAGCTGTAGAAGAAGTGGCTTCTGTTATTTTTACGGATGCTAGAGTTTTAGAGTGGTTTCAGTATGGTGGAAACCCTTATTTTTTTAAGGTGGAATTGAATCACCATACCATTCTTAATGATGATTTATCAAGATTAAGAAAAATGATAGATGCAACGAAGAACAAGAGATCTAAATTAGAAAGCGTCGATATTGTAACAAAGGAATCCATCGTTATACAAGAAGATCAGTATTCTTTTGGAGTGCCTTATCCTATCACTAATCGATTCAAAACAGCGACCAGAGATGGGAAGGCTATTTTATCAACCATACTTTTAGAAGATCAACCTTATAATTTTAAAGTTAGTTATCCTATATGTGGCCGATTTAGAGCAGGGGAGGCGAAGTAATGGCAATTCAACCACTAGTTCTTCAAGAAGTGGCAAATCATATTATTGGGTTAATTGATCATGCGATAGTTACTATAGATGATGTCCAAATTGATCATGAAATTTACCGAAACAGTATAGAAGATAATGTATTGAAGACATTTGTTTATGTGGATAACGAAGAAGGTACGATTACAGATGTTAGATTAGTAGATACGTTGGGGCGACCTCTCAATTTGCAGGAAATGCATATCGAAAAAGGGCCAGATGGTCTAATATTTGTGTTTAAAATAACTTTACTGATTCAAACAGAGATTGAGGGGGGATAAACATGCCTTATGAAATGACAGAATGGGTTGACGATATTGTAGATCCAACCAACGGAGAAGTTCTCCAAGAAGGAACAAGATATACTGCTGCAAGAGCAAACCACTTTGAAAAAGGTATCTATGATGCTCATGAGAAAAATGATGAACAAGATAATCAGATTAGAAGGATCCAAGCTTTATTAGAAATAGATGGACGTGTACCTGGAAATAGTGGTGCATTTTATGATTTATTGGAAGGTTCCTTTAGTCGAGCAATCCGACAAACAAACACTGCTATCCTTCTTAATTCCATAACTGCAGGAGCTACTCAGATAGACGTAGATGATGGTCTAGCATTTGAAGATAACACTCAAGTAACTATATATGATAATGAAAACATTGAAGATGTCATTGTATCTAGTGTAGATGGAGATACATTAAGTGTACAACCATTAGTTAACTCTTATAAAAAGGGTGCCAGAATCGAGCGTAGTAATGTGAAAGTTGGTAATGGGCTGATGACCTTTGGTACCTGGGGAACGTATACGATTAGTGAGGTGATTGAATAATGGCATGGTCGGAAGTTAAAAGAACAGAGTACAGCGTTTATGATGTAGTAGGACCGGATGGATTTTATGAAGAAAACAGATATAGTGGTGCTACAAGCAGAAATATTAGATTGTATTATTATTCAACAACTGAAAGTATAAGAGCGAGCTTTTCTTATTCGGGTGATGGGTATTCAAGCAGTAAACTTATGAATGGTGCTTTTGTAACATATAGCGATTTTCAATCGGGGTATGATTACAGAATAAGAATATTATATGTGAGGCGTGACAATTATTCCGGATCACCAATTCAAGATGAAAAATTTATTGCCACATCCGGGAACTTGCACCCGAAACCAAGTTCAACTGGATATACATTAAATCAAAGCTATACAACAAACTTCGGTAGTAGTGGAAACCAAGCATCGGTATATGATAGTTTCTTCCTTATTTTAGAAAGGCAAATTCAAAACACCGCACCTTCAACACCGGGACCATTCACAAGTCCGGCAAGTGGAACCGTTTTAAGAGGTGGAGATAATTACACAATAGTATGGAGTTCTAGTAGTAATGCACAAGGGGATAGTATAACTTACTATTTGGATCGTTCTCTACACGGTGGTGGTTTTGTTAATGTGTATAACGGTGCAAATAGATCGAGCCAACAAGTTATTACATCCGGTAAAAATTATACTTCAATTCAATTTCGCGTAAGAGCATATGATGGGAGAGGTGGTTTTTCAAGTTACCGCACATCACCAGTTTACACTATTTCACACAATGCAGATCCAACGCTAACACTAAACACGGAAGATGGCCAAACAATATATGAGAATGACACCTTTAGAATTAATGGTGAAGCAAATGATGCTGATAATGGTAATGTATTCACTGTAAGATATCGAATTGAAGGTCATACGTCCAACCGAGCAATTGATGCAAAAATATCAGATGGAGTAACACCTTTAGTATTTAATAAGGAACTTACTTTCCGTGAAGGAAGCCTATATGACGGTAACACTTTAATAGCAGAAAGCTTACAAGCAAATACATCATACACACTGGTTGTATTTGTAGAAGATGATCAAGGTGGTAAATCAATTGAACAGACTCGCACTTTCTATGTTGTTCCTAACCGTGCACCACTTTTAACATTTAATCCTTTTACTCAACAAACAGATAAAATCAATTCGGACACTATCACCGTTTCCGGAGAAGCGAGTGATCCGGATGATGGTAACACAGTTAAAGTAAGTTATCGATTGAATGAAAGTAATGCCATTGAGATATACAATGATTTACCAGGTGCTTGGTCATTTGATCTGAATATAGCTGATTTAGTAGAAGGCGAGAATACCATCGCTGTTGAGGCAGTAGATACGTATAATTTTAAAGTATCGAAGACAGTAATATTAAATAAGGCTCAAAATGCAGCACCATTGCTTAAATCAGTAGCAAGATATAAAATCGAACCTCCAACTGGAAGTGCCAAAGGGGTTCTTCTTTGGATTCAACGGGAAGAGAATTTAATGATTGAAGCAGAGATATCTATGACTAGTTCCGGTGAAGCTGAAAGTTATCAGCCTATGGTTTTATCCAATACTGCACCAATAAATACAGGTATTGTTGAAGATGAATTTGAATTTGAATCAGTTGATCCGAAAGAGAATATTGTCATTAAGCTGACTTTAACAAGACCTGATGATACAACGAGTGAAGCAATCACAATGATTACGGGGGTGCTTGATTAATGGCATTGATGAGTAAACCGCGGTTACCAGATGGATCGCTTGGACCTCTAGAAAAGAAATTTGCAGGAGAAACGGATAGAGAAATCATAGCTAGATTAGACGCTCAAAATGCTCAACTAGCTTATGAATTGATGATGAAGGATTTAGAAATAGATGAATTAACGGGCAACCAGTCGGACCTATTTTATCAATTGATGCAGAAAGGGGTTATTTAGATGGATTGGTTTAAAATGATTAAAGGTTTTTATCCGAAATTCTGGACAAAAGACATGGTGGCTGATGCAGTGGTCTGCGAAAAGATTACTAAGGACGAATATGCACAGATAACCGGAGAGCCATACCAAGTGTAGGTTTTTCTAGTCATAAACCATAAGGGGAGTTCCCCTATGGTTGAATGAATTGTGAAACCTCGAATTGATTCCATTGATCTTTACTATTAGGAGACCTATCGGGACTAACACAATAATGGTTAAAGATAGTATCGTGTGTACCATTCATATTATCAATAATGTACTTACAAATTATTATTCTAGCCTCTTCTAACCCATTTTGGGTATTACCTTTGATAGAAGGGAGGGAGATATAATCTCCATTTGGATAATGTAAAGTAATTTCATAATCACCTGAAGTACGGGATCCATATGTTTTAAAATAAATTTGATCAAAAGATTTTCTGTAAGTTATAGCTTCTAGTTTAGTCAAGGTACCACTCCTTTTAATTTAATAAAATTATTATACAGAAAAAAATGGGGTCATTTAAAAAAGTTTCATTAAAAATTTTTTAAGTACCAAAAAATTATTGCATATTCTTATGAAGTTACATCTAATAGGTGTATTTTTTATGACTTAAATATATTACTATTTAATAATATAATGTTATATACTAAAAGTAGGGGAAATAAGCAAAGGTTCTACTGCTGACGGATCGTCGTGTGCGACGAAAGTCGCCTGCATGGTGAAGGCTCGTTATAAAACTGAGTGATAAAGAAGGATAAGACGAGAATAGTGAACCACCAGCTGATACTATTTCAGATATAGCAACCATCAGAAGTGACAGTACAAATAGTATTATTATCATTGAGTTTAATGAAGTATTATCAGAGACTTATCCAAAAAACGTGGTCTCTAGTATGGAGGGCCCGGGATATTCCTGGATCCTTAAATTCTCTTCCGTTTCTATGAATCTGGATGTAACTAATCTAAATAATCCAATATTAACAGTAGAGGTGTTAGGGGCGACAGTAGTATTCCATCAGGTTATTATATAACTTTCGTTTCTGGGGCAATTAAAGATATGAACAATAATGTTCCTAGTAGAACCGAAACTATTTCGTGATTAAGTTACCTTATCTTAACGGTGGGGTTTTTTCTTACACACAAGGAAGCTTATACGACGTAGAGCAAATAATAATAATAATAATATGTCAGTAAAAAGCACTGGCTTAAGCCAGTGCAATTACTATCATTAGGATTTTACCTAAATTGACTTTGATAGAAAATTCTTTTTTCTTATGGTTGTATTTAAATTTAAATTTCAATTACCTCACCTCGCTTTCTACTCTAATAATCGTTCAAAGTAGTTTAATAGTTGTGAATATTCTTAGACTTTTTGAACGAATACAATATTTTAGATAATACAAAGCGAAAATATTCAATTAGTATGTTTGAGGTATCTTTAGAGATCACATTAGCGGTCTCTTTTTTATGTCATAAATTCAGGGGGATCAAGAATGACAATCGAATTAGGTGTCATGTTATCTATAGCATCAGTTGTAATTGGTGTCTTAGGGTATCAATTAAATAGACAAAAACAACAGACTGAGCACCAGAAGAATGTTAAAAATGATGCGACTAGAGAAGCCGTTATCGAAACGAAACTTGATAATATCAGTCATGGCGTGGAAAACATTCGAATCGATTTACGAGCTAGTGAAAGGGAAATTGGGGCAATAGGGGAAAGGGTAACAAGGGTAGAAGAATCAACTAAACAAGCACATAAGAGAATTGATGATATCAGTCCGGAAAAGGGCTGATTTTTATTTTAAGGAGGAATAAAAAATGGAAGAAGTAATGATTTTTGCAACAGTTATTTTGCCAATCGTAACAGCTTTAATGGAGGGTGTAAAAAGGTCAGTAAACCTACCAAAAAATATCATACCTTTAATCAGCCTAGTTGTAGGTTTATTAATCGGTGCTGCAGCTGAACCATTTACGGAGCTTGAGGTGATTTTAAGGCTGTGGGCAGGCGGTTTTGCTGGATTAGCCGCAACAGGATTGTTTGAGTTAACATTTAATAAAAGAGTAGGGTCAACGAAAGATGCTGCTTAATAATTTATAACGAGGAGGGTTATTTATGGTGAAAATATATATCGATCCAGGTCACGGTGGTACAGATCCAGGAGCAGTTGATAACGGTCTTCAGGAAAAAGATTTAACATTAAAAATATCCTTAAAAATTAGAGATTTACTCAAACAATATAAAGATGTCCAGGTAAGATTATCACGTACAACGGATAGAACATTAACCTTAAATCAGCGTACACATGATGCAAATGTATGGGGAGCTGACTATTTGATTAGTGTTCATATAAATGCTGGTGGTGGTACAGGGTATGAAGATTTCATTTACAACAAACTTTCCGATTCTTCAAGCACTGCCCAGAAACAAGATGTTATGCATGAAGAAATCATTAAAAAGACTAACATGTATGATCGTGGCAGGAAAAAAGCTAATTTCCACATGGTACGCGAATCAAACATGGAAGCTATCTTAACTGAGAATGGTTTTATTGATGCAGCAAATGATGCTGAACGTTTAAAATCAGATGCATTCTTGAATGATATCGCACAAGGTCACGTAAATGGTTTGGTCCGAATCTTTAATTTGATGAAAACTGATCCAACACCCACAACACCAGAAGGAGGGTTTGCTGATATGGAAGCACAGAAATTACAAAAGGAAATTAATGAGTTGAAGCAACTGTTAGATCAAAAGGTAGATAAACCAAATAATCCTGATCAGCCTAGTGGTTGGGCAGAAGAAGTCTGGAAAAAGCAAGTGATGCAAGGTTATTTCGATGGAAGCAATCCTAAACTGCCTTTAACTAGGGAACAAGCTGCAGAAGTATTAGATCGATTTGCTGCTAAAATTAGAGAGTATGAAGTGGATCCACTCAAGAAACGTGTGGATGCATTGGAAAAGCAAGTAGCAGAATTAAGCGAATAAGGGTTATGTCTATAAAATAAACTATATAATAAAAGCGTAAAGGAGCGTCTTGTCAGCGCTCCTTTTTTAAATTTCCTTCTCTTTCTTTTAACAACTCTCTTAAATCCTCTATATCCTCCAATGTTGCTTGATTGCGCATAAAGTACTATGCATAGTACGTAAAAGTAAATAGTTTATGGTGATTTATGTAGTATATTCCGAAAAAGACCGCAAAATTGTGATCCTCATACATAAAACAGTTTTTATTGAGAAAAAATATTTAGAGCAGAAACAACTGTCTGATGAGTGTACCACACCCATCACCTAAATGAATGATGGGTTCATTTTTATTGATTAACAATGTTTAACAATGAAAAATTCATAATAAAAGAAAAAGGAACACATTAGAAGTGCTTCTTTTATAGATGTTAAGGATTTTGATTACTATATAAACAGTTATTCCCTCGAACAAGCTACTATTGTGCTAATTTAATGTTAGTGAGAAATAAAGGGAATTAATTAACTAGAAAATAGTAGTTAAAATTAACAAAAAAACTGTTGATTTTTCTTTCGGATTGTTGTAAATTATATATGTAAAGAAATTTAAATTAGGAAGGAGGAGCAATCCATGTTAACTGCATTCGGGAAGTTTTGTAGAAAACTAAGAATTGACGAGGGTGATTTACTAAAGGATATGGCTAGTAAACTCGGAGTAACCTCATCTTATTTGTCCGCTGTAGAAAATGGCAAGCGAAATGTTCCTCAAGACTGGATAAAAAAAATAACGGAAGTCTATACATTAGATTATGACCAACAGATTAAACTGCAAAACTCAGCTGAAGAGTCAAAAATTAATAACAAAGTTGACTTAAAAAATTTAACGAACAGTGATAAAGACATTATGATGGCTCTAGCCAGATCCATTGATGGCATGAATGAAGATGATAAAGTTATTATAAAAAATCTTCTTCATAAAAAGAGGTAAAGGAAGGTGAAATATGAGTGAATTCATAGCGGAACCAACATCTAGAAAAAATATCAGGAATTTAACAAGATTAATTAGAGATCAATTTGAACTATCTGATGAAAGATATTTTCCAGTGATTCCGTTTCTTGAATTTGGTTTAAGTCAAATAGATTCTGATTTTTCACTTGAAATTGCACCAAAAAATGAAATGCCTAATGATTATGCATTGACATTTCCCGAAACAAATAAAATAAAAATTAGGCAAGATGTCTATGATAGAGCAATAGATGGAGTTCCACGAGATCGGTTTACAATTGCTCATGAGATAGGCCATTATATTATGCACAGACCAGGTTTCTTTGCTTTAGCTAGAAATCATAATAAAGAAAAGATACCTTCATATAAAGATCCTGAATGGCAAGCTAATACATTTGCTGGGGAAATATTAGCACCATTAAATATCATTAAAGGATTAACAAAGGAAGAAGTATCTAGACAATGTGGCGTGTCTTTAAAAGTAGCCGAAATTCAATTGAACAAACTATAAAACTAGTAAATATATTTTAGGAAGGAGCTACATATTATGAGGCGAAAAATAAAAAACCGCATGCCTTGCAGAGGGCCTACGGTAGTGTAACGACTGTATGTAATTTAGATAATGAATGTCGCTACAATTATAAAGTTTTTTGGCGAAAACTAATTATAATGTATCATTATCTTTCCTCTTCTGCAAGGGTTTTATTCTAAAATGAAGAGGAGACGTGAATTAAAATGATGATATGTAGACCATGGATTACAGTAAAAGGAAGAAGAATTTACGCTAAAGATGTAGGGAAAAAAGCATTTTGCTTTGAAGTAACACCTGAACAACATAAGAAATACCTTGAAAACAAAGAGAAAGCTAATAAAAAGAAAAAGAAATAAATCACAGTTTTATGAAAAGTCCTCTTGCGGCAGGGGATTTTGACTGTTGTTTTATTTCAAGAATTAGAAGTCAAATCAGTGCAAGTTTTATCTAATTACATGAAAGATCCAATTAACCATTAAGAATTATTACTTGCTTGGGGTGCGAATCTTTTCTCGATGATGATAGGATCTCGTAATACTAGAATTTGGTTGAATTAAGGATGGTTTTAATGATAACTTTTTTGACATTAACCCAGAATTGGGTAGAGTTATTTTTACTTTTATAAGGATTTCTTTAATTCTTGCTTCGTTATTCTTTATAAGTTACATAATATCACAAAGATTTGCAGTTGTGGTAGTGTGTATAGGTTTAATTGGTATATTTTACTCGAATAATAAATAGAAAGTTTAAAGGACTATCCATTATGTGGTGGTCCTTTATTTTTGTCCTGTTATCTCACTGTGGTTCATCCACTCATTTAATATGTCTCCACCTTTTTACGTGGGGGGGTTAAGTAGTTTCCGTTTCTATTTCTTCCTTTAGCGACAATAGGTAAGAGGAAAACGAATCAACCTTCCTGGCTGGTGTTACTTGGACCTTCTCATGGTACATTTTTCTTTAGTTCTTTTCTCTCGGCAGTCCCAATTTTTTGCTCGATATAGCTCGTTTTATTTTAATTGGTGATGACTCTCTTAGCATCTTTGAATCTCGATGAATCGCTTTTAAAGTTAGATCAATAGATAAATATCGTGTCCACTCTGCTTTATCTAAATAACGCGCGCTAAAACACCTTTTTTCATGAGCTTGTTCTTATTGTGTATCTCTAAAGTAAATTTGTGCAATAGAAAAAGATAATCCATTTGGATTAACTAAAAGTCACTTTTGTTTGTTTTCTTTCAATCGAACGTAGTTTGTATATTAAGCTAGGATTTTTCTTTTAGTCTGCTTTCTAACTCATCATTATACAGATCCACAGTTTTCTGTAACGTCGTTAAATTCTCCTTTAGTTAAGATTCCCTTATTGATCAATAATGTAGATAAAGCAAGGAAACTAGCTTTAGCGTCTAAATCCTTCATTTCTATTTTGTGATTTTTCATAGTATACCAATAATTTATTTGAGTGTAACCTCTACAGGTATGACTATTTGCCTTCTGGCTAATAAAAATCTACTAACGATTAATTGTTTTAAATGGAAATATTGTGTAATATTAGAATGGATTTAGCTTAGGAGGGAGATTAATGAATAAACCAAACGCTCTAATTGTGGATACAAATATCCTTATTGACTTTTTAGAACCAGAAAAATACTCGGAAGAACAATTTTATGATTTTTTAATGCGTGTGAATGGTCCTCATACACAACTTATATTACCTCAACAAGTACTGGTTGAATGGGACAGTCTAAAGTATAAGAGAATTGAGCTTTATAAGAAGAAAATAGATGATGATTTTCAGAAGTACGAAGGATTAGTTAAACATATCCCAGAACCGAGCGGACAGAGAGATTTGTCAATTGAAATAAGGAACATTAGAAAGCTATCTTTGCGCTCTTATCAGTATACCTACGCAATTAGAGCAAAGCATATAGATAGTGTTATATCAGATTTTGCTGCGATTGTAGATAGGAGTGCGGACATAGACAAACTTGTAGTTGATTTTGCTGTCAAGGAACTGCCCCCTTTCTTTTTAATGGAATTAAAAAAAGAGAGGAAAAATTCTAGTAAAAACGAAGCTACAGATGCTGTTATCTTTTTTTCCATAGTTAATTTTTTTGAAAATAATCGTGATAAATTTGATAAAGTAGCATTTCTCTCGAGTAACACAAAAGATTTCAGCAAGCCTAATAATCCATCAGAAATTCATGAAAACTTGGAAAAGTATTTCACTGATTTAAACTTAAATTTTTTTAATAATTTAAATTCTACAATGCAATTTCTTTCTTATGAGGATGCTGAATCTTCTTTCCAGGATCTTGTTTCTACAATAGTGGGATCGAACGAAAGACGTTTTAGATATTTAACTGATGAGTACTTTGTCAAATGCAATGAGTGCCAAAGCGAAGTTCATATCAACTCGGATATCGTAACACACAAAGAATATTATCACTATCTCTGTCCCAAATGCAAACATATGTGGAACACAGGAGATCATGTGCTAGATGACATCTACTAAGAAAAGTAAACATAAAATAAAGCGAAGACTTAAAATTAGATAATAAGCTATTATTAAAAAGCCGGGATCTGGCATTAGATATCCGTTTTATTGTGAACACTAATTTTACGTTCTAATTCCTTACTCCTCTAACAGGAGTAATCTATAAAGAAGGGTTTGTTGTTAGTTTGTCAGTTTTATAGTTATATTATTATGAGGAGCATAAAAAAAGCAAAAAAGATATTTATAGATTATCAAACTATGTCTCAAACTAACGGTTAACCACAAACTTAAATGAAATAGTAGGTAATAAGGTTAAAGTTACTTAACTGATTGAATGAAATGTCTTGAAACAGACTGAAATTACGTTGAATGGTCTCCGGTCCCATGAGAAGTTGGACTAGTGCAAATATTATAAATTAGTGTGCCAAAACTTGCCGACATCTTGCCGACCAACATTTACATTTCTAATATTAAAGCTTCTGGTTGATTCGATTTAATCACCTTTCATACCAAGGATTTTCTAACCTATCAAAACGTGTTCATTTGTACTTTGCCACCTTGACAGGGTGGAGGTCGCTGGTTCGAGACCAGTCGGAATCATACTGGAACAGGAGCCTGTATCCCTTGTGTATCAAGGGATGCGGGATAATTGCTGCATCACACAATAAAAAGAAATTACTAAATCAGTTTCCAACTTACATTGAGCGTAAGCTTTTTAGAAAGAAGAGGTTAATATGAAGAAATATATTATTGTTTTAATTTTCTCTCTCTTTTTATTAATTGGTTGTAATCAAAAGTCTGAAGAGCCTAATTTAATTAATCGCAATAATACAATTAAAACACAGAGCGAGTACTTAGACATGGTTGTTATAGAGTTAAATGAAGACATATTAATAATTGGACCACCAGCCGATGATCCGGAGGCTTCTTACCCTTCATATGAAGTAAATATTAATGAAAATACTAAAGTTGAAGGTAGGATCACTGACATTAATCTAATAGAAAATGGAGATTATGTATCTGTATGGACGGAGCCGACACAGACTGATAAATTAATTGCAGAAGTCATACAAGTTGACTAATAATAATGGCAGAGGTCTTTTTCTTAAGAAATTATTTTAAATTCGATTTAATCTGGATCATCAACAATTAATAAGCCTTCCGCATGTGTAAGGCTTATTTTTAAAATGAAGAAAAAACAGTACGAATCGTCATTAGTGAGGATAAGGCACCTAAAGAATTTTTCGAAAGATTAAAGGTTGATGTAGGGTAGAATTTTTCATAAAGATTAAGTTCGTGTTAAATACAATTTAACCATTCATAAAATTCATCATAATAATAGCCGTAAGCCTTGTCATATAAAGGTTATGGCTATTTTTTTATATCCGATAAAGCAAATGAAAGTCGAATTAATCATAATTGCGGAGATATGCGTCTAAAGATATTGTCATCAATTTAACAGAGCAAAATTAACTTGCTGCAAGCGGTAAAAAAATTGTATACTCTCTTGTATTGCGTAGGAAACGGATACTGTGCAGATAGAATATCCAAATATAAAAATTAGATAGCAAAGGTATAAATAATGCTACTCCACCTAATTCGTTGGTTTTATGGATAGTACTCGTCCTTCTAAATCAGAATAATGTAAATTAATGAGTTTACTAAAAATATAAATATTCAATTCTGTACTATACTGTATCAATGCAAAGAAGTATAACAGACCATTTTACTCTTAACTTGCTAACACATTTGCTAACGCACTTATTTTTTTAGCTTAAATTAAACGAACTGAATTAATTTTAAAACTAATAAAAACCTTTATATACCGGAATTAATCGAATTTGTTTTAACTACATGAACTTGCCTAATTGTTCAAACCGCCCTTGACAGGGTGGAGGTCGCTGGTTCGAGACCAGTCGGAATCATTAACCGGATTGTTACGGCATTTTAGGTCGAAGTATTTAACGCTATTACTTACGTAGTGTTGCGGTACCTAAGCTGTAAGTGTTCCGCCTTCTAGCGTTGGATTTAAAATCATCGCATAGGAGGAGGAGGCTTTTTTAATGACATTATAGGGTTCAAAGGAAACGGAAACCGAAATTACAAACGAAGGCGACATTATGACACTCCAAAAGATACTCGGTTATAGTAGCCTCGCTAAGGTTCGGCGATATATCCAGATGGACACCGAGGACTTGACTAACCAACACGCCAAGCATAGTCCGTTAAGCAAAATGAGAATATAATACGTATACAAGGGACGGAATTTTAACCGTCTCTTTTTTATTTTCGGTGTAGGGTTTTATAATGTTATATTAGAATTAATTTCAGATACGCTATTCAACTAACGGGCAGTGTAGTTCAACAAGAATTAGTTAAATTTAGGGCAATAAAAATGGTAGGGGGAAGCTAAGATGAACAAAATTCTTTTTTTCTTTTGCAATCTAATAACTGTTATGGGAATTTGTATATTGTTTATAACAAATATTTTGAATAAGGTATTTCCTATGATGGGACGGGTTGCTTTTCAGGCTGCGACGGCAGGGGGCTATTCTCCAAGTGACTATACAGTTAATTTCACTGTGATAAACATATTCGCTATTTTATTGATTTTAGTAGGTGTGCTAACAAGTTATAAGATTTATAAAAATGATGATATCTTATCAAAATAAATAAAAACTATTCAACAAATGGGTGCAAGTGCTGAATAAAGGTATTCACTATCTTTGTTGAAGTAAAGGGCAGTTATGTTGAAGAAGTTATCTGTTTAAAACAGGACTTGAATTAAAGGGGTTTTTCAATAAACATTGTCTATTTTTTAATAGGATTTTTAATTTTATTCTTTTTATTAGTGGGGTGTAAAGCAGAAAACGAGGTTGACTCCCCTATTTACGATGGGAGTGATTGATTATTGGTGTAATAGGTAACTTACCCGAAGTACGTGAGGAGAATGTTAATATTAAAAGCATAACTTTAGCAGAATTAGAATCAAAAGTTGCAAAGGTTTCTAATGAGTACGAAGCTGTTTTCATTATGAAACAATATCTGGAACAAGCTGGGGAACACCAATATGCACAAGTATATAGAGACATAAAAATACCTGTCTTCTTTATTGAATCAAAAAAAGCACATCTCCCATTTGGGTAGGATGATATGACTTATGAGGACACTCCAGATATTAATTACCAAATGTATGCTACAGCAATTATGCGTACGAATGATAAACGAAGTTTGGAGGAAGCAGAAGGAGTCTCATTTAAGACTTGGGGATACGGATTATACAACCATACTGAAAATGAAGCAAATATAAAAGATGCTTATACGAGGATATTTAAACAATTGAACCCAATATTTAAATAAAGCCTATTGTTAAACAAACGGGAGCGTATTTGAAATAAGCAGATATGCTTTTTACCTAATGAAGTGACGAATAAATACTTGTGAATAACGTTGGTGAAACCATGTTAGAAGATCGTATGCAGCAATTGCAAGAAGCGCTTTCAACCACAAACATTTCTGATTATCAGATTGAAAGCTTTGACTTGACTTATTATTATGAAATTAAAGGAAAAGACGGCTCTGTTAATGTGCAGATGGAAACGAAGATAGTCCAGATGTAAAGAAAACGGTTGGGGCGATACTGGAACGGATACTGGTGCAACGACTCGTGCTGAACGTATCCTGAAACCTTGTGAAATTACGAATAGGATGGGGAAAACCGTATTTGGAGCAGCTGGTTCTATTGCTGGTTCATCAATGGGTCCAGGTGCTACGATATTTATTCCATGACCTGGTACTGGTTGCTATATTAAAATTTGTTTCAAATATTGTCTTAGCGTATATTTTCGTTAAAATGTTGTCTGTACCCCAAAATTAAAAATAAAAAGGATGTTTGCTATGATTCCAGCTCAATCAGCATTTAGTCTAAAAAGAATTGGTATGTTATTACGTCTAGTTGCCGTTGTATTCTCCAGTGTAGCAACGATTCTATCTATGCTCCTGCCATTGATTTTCTATTATCAAATTTCGTGGTTAACCTTATTGGGAACCACCTCTGTACTTTTGGTAGGTGCTATTTTGATTCATGGTGTATTAACGCATGTGTTAAATGATATAGCGGACCATCAATCGGGAACAGATCAATATAGTCCAGGCATACTTTCTGGTGGAAGTAGAGTGATCCAAACGAATACAATGACGGTAACCATGCTAAAGCAGCTTGGCACATTGATGAGTGTTTTCTTAATTTTAATGGCATTTCTTTTTACTGTATTCGGTTATCTAGAATTCGCCATTCTAACCTTAGTTGGGATATGGGGTGCAGTGTCGTATTCTTTGAAGCCATTTCAATTTGCTTATATTCCTTTTATAGGAGAATGGTTCAGCTTATTTCCTACCATGCTAGCGATAGCCATTGCCTTGCCATGGATAATGCTAGAATCTATACCAGGTTGGGCATGGCAAAATGCGCTCGTTAATGCCGTTTGGTGCATGGCATGGGTCATGTTTCATCATATTCCTGACAGACATGCAGACCAAAAAGCAAAACCAATGAAACGAACGTCTGTCGTATGGGCAGTAGAACGTATGGGAACTAAAGGAGCCAAATTTCCTGTTTTACTTTACTTCATGATTGTAGGATTGCTGATCATCTGGATTGCTTGTACGCGTCCGGTTGCCGCAATAGGTGTTGGTACTATCTTAGTTTATGCAATCTGGATTGTCTTAAGAGTAAATGGAGAGAATGTAGAGGAATTAACAGCAGTTGAGAAGCGGCTGCTTTGCCTCGCTCTTGCTATCGCAATATGGTTAGGTGTTTTTGTATAATAAAGTGCGACTTCCATTGGTGGGGGTTTAGGCCTGTTAAGTAAGGATTAAAGGAGTAAGGTAGATGAATCAAAGGCAGTGGAAGAAATGATTCCAGTTACTCTTGATTGTTTATTATTCTCATTATATATATCCGACCTAATCTCTCTATTCATAGGATCATTAACATAATACTCGAACAAATCCGCATAATGTTAATTAGAGATTTAAGTTACTTAGAAGAACAATTTAAAAACAATGATATTGCTTCAATGAATAGTAAGGAATTGAATGTATTCTGGATGGCGTTTATTCAGAATTTAGAATCAAATAATGAAGCATTAGAAGAAAAACTGTTATACACCTCATCCTCAAATGAATTTGACAATACCCGCTTCTCGGAGACTCCTGTTAATTATGACCATCAAGTAAAAATTGTTTATAAAGATGGAACTACAAAATTAGGTTGGTATTAAAATAAAGGGTGGCTAGAGTTGAACAAGGCAATCAGTGATTGTCTTTTATTTTTTGAAAAAAACAAAAGGAATATTATGCAATTATTGAATTAGAGATTTTGAGCAAACGGGCAGTTTACTTGAAGGAGGATGTCCGTAATTTGGAAGAAAAGGACCTATTTTGGGGGTAATAAAATGTCGATAAAAGGACTTAATCATTTTTTGTTTTCAGTTTCTGATTTAGAAGTTTCTATTGAATTTTATAAAAATGTACTTGATGCTAAATTGTTAGTAAAGGGCAGAAGTACTGCATACTTTGATTTAAATGGAATATGGCTTGCTCTCAATATAGAGAAAGATATACCTCGAAATGAAATAAACCAATCCTATACACACATAGCATTTTCAATTGAAGAAGAAAAGTTTGATGAAATGTACGAGAAACTAAGTAGATTGAATGTGAACATTTTATCAGGTCGTCCAAGAGATGAGAGAGATAAAAAGTCAATTTATTTTACAGACCCTGATGGTCATAAATTTGAATTTCATACAGGTACACTACAAGATAGATTGGATTACTACAAGCAAGAGAAAGCACATATGGAGTTTTTCGATTAAGAGGATTTTTTTATTCAACAAACGGTGCTTTAAAACAACAAAGGGATCGTCAATATGGCGCTCTCTTTTAACTTCAAGGGCAGATTAGTTGAAGATTGATGTTTAACTTGTGTTCAACAATCGGGCCAGATTATTGAATAGTATAGAAAATGATTGAACTTTTTATAAAAACCACACTTAAACACAGTGGAAAAGACTTCATTTTTATCAATCTTTTTTTCGTTAAATACCGGATTTTGCAGTTCATTTGACCACAAGTTTTTTTAAAAAAGTATATGAAGTAAAAAGTATAAAAACTACTTGACATTGGAGTCAACTCCAATGATATTCTAGGTTCATGGAAAAACTTTATTCTATACAAGAGGTTGCACAAAAACTTGGGATACCCAAGGATACACTCCGGTATTATGACCGGATTGGGATCATCTCGCCTTCTCGGGATAACAATCGGTACCGCAAGTATTCGAGGGATGACCTCATAGACTTGATGAATATTCAAATCATGCAGTATGCGGACTTTTCTCTTGACGAAATCAAGGAGAAATTTATTGGTATCCGCAAAGTGGAAAATATTGATTCCGCTTACTGTGAAGATGTTGCTTTGTTCCTCGATGCTAAAAACGCAGAAACACGGATGAAGATTACTCATCTGGAAAAGGTCAGCAAGCTGCTCGATATGGTAGCCGAAACGTTAAGGGACTTTAATCAAGAAAGTGACCAACGATTGGCAGAATTCGTCCGCGAGCTTTACAAGGATATCCGAGACAATGAACCGGAATTTTCTAAGAAGGGTTGTGATCGTCATCAAGGTTAGGAATTATTATTATCTGTTTGTAGGGATTCTTGCAATTCTGTTTGCCGTTACGCATGCTTGGAATGGGCAATCCGTTGTGCTGCCGACACTCGACATTAAGGCGATGCCTATGGATACCCGGACGGTATTCACATATGTTTGGCACATTATAACGGCAGAAAATCTGGTCTTTGGCATTGCATTCATTTACATGTCATTCCTAAGTAAGCAATTTAAAATCACTATTGCCGCTTGGATAATCGCGGCGATCCTGATCGTCCGACTGATTGTCATTCTTGGCGTAACTGCATTACTTGACGTTTCAGCTCTTACGGATACGATTGTAGATTCTATTGCCATCGTAATCTATGTTGCCTTGATTATATTGGGCACGAATAAAAAATAAACAGGAGGTTAGCAGCTACAGTAAGTCTGAACTTGTAGACTCTATCTAAGCTATATACAAAGCAATCATTAGTCTTTCTTGATTAAATATGTTTATGATCAAGGTTGCACAATAAAGTCATTCGAAAGGTGGCGAACACTTGGAGCTCGTTATTAAAAAGGAGTCGTCTTTTTGCATAGACCACACATTTAAGGTATTGAGCTTTTTGTGGTGTAAAAAAGATTGTGAAGTAATGTATTTAAACTAACGGGGAGCTTTAGTTTAACAAAGGCGGTTTAATACCATCTTTTTTTATGTGTAAATATACCGCCCCTTCCCCACTAGTTGACGCAATGTAAAAAGTAAAAATATCAAGGGAGACACGTCTCTATGCCAGACGTGGCGAGGGTCTAGTCGTGTGTGATGCGTCTATTCCGCAGGTTACTTATAATAGGTGTTGTAGTTTTATCGCAACAGAATCAGGTAAAATAATTGGTCTATGCCCTACATACTGACTCAAATATTTTTAGATCCCAATAAAACCTTCTGGCTTTTCAAACTGTTGAGTATATTTCCTTATAAGACCCACATAATCCCCTTTCATTAGAAAATAACTTCTTATCCTCAAATATTATTTTACCATTTATTCTATATTTTCCCAGTGCAAACTCGAAGCGGCGTTATGGGTAATTCCATAAGATTAACAATCTATTAAGGTTTTGCAGATACCAAGTCTTAACCAAATGGAACAAAAATAAGAAAAATTAATGAAATAGAATCTGCTAGATAAGATTACCGATATATATTCTACAATTTATGGTAATAGACTTCATATGCTAATGAATTGTCCTTCCATTAAACCCCGGCTTTTTTCAACTCCGGAGGTGGAAACTCCGATAAAAAATGATTGATATTGTTTGGAAGCGGGTATGGAATGAATGTAACCATTATTAAGGAGGTTGATGAAAAGATGAAAAAAGAAGTTATTGGTGGAGTATTTCGAAATGAAGAAGATGCAGTTAGAGCTGTAAAGGAATTACAAACATTAGGGTATGGTCGGGACGACTTAACTATCATAGCAAAAGATAAAGATGAAGTAAACGACATTAAAGACCGTACAGGTGCAGACGTAGAAGTTGACAGCAGCGAAAGAGGTAAAAACGCAGGGAAAGGACTTGGAATTGGTGCCGGAACAGGCGGCGTTCTTGGCGGTTTAGCAGCTTTAGTTGCTGAAGCAGGTTTATTTGCGATTCCGGGAATTGGACCAGCTGTAGCAGCAGGGCCACTTGCAGCAACTATTACTGGACTTGTTGGCGGTGGACTTGTTGGTGCTTTAGTTGGTGCAGGGATTCCGAAAGAACATGCGAAAGAATATGAACAATATCTTAAAGATGGAAATATTCTTGTGCTTGTAGAAACAAAAGAAAACCAAAATGATGTTTATACAACGTTTACAAATAACAGAACAGAAAACACACACATGTATCCAGATGGTGTTGTTACTAAGGGACGTAACAATGGTGGAGTGACTGAAGCACGAGGCAGTAACTCAATAGTAAATGAAAACACAGATTCCCGTGAACACGATATGGCGGTCTTTGAAGACGAAAATGATGTAAACAATAATAAACGAAGAGGCTGGTAATGAAAGGTATTTCCATGCCATTTTCTATCGTTAAGTAATAAACCCCTGTTTCTATTATAGAAGCGGGGGGTTTTTGATGGACAGATGACGAAAGCAAACCAAACAAATGTTATCAAGTTATTAAAACTTTATTCCTTACAAAAAGTTCTAGGAATTACATATTTTCTTTTAGAATCGATTAAATAATTGGAGAATAGGGGTGTTTATCCCTTACCGAGCGTTACCAACTTTTCTTGTTTATGAAACCACCTTTTTCATTGGCTTTATTTTTGACATTTGTTAACATTATTTCTTTTATAGCCTTTAGTACACTTTCAAAGAATTCGGCAGCTTCTTTAAAGTCGAAAAGTATGGTAATAATAAACAATTCTTCCTCCTATGCTCTTGTTCTTTTGCATGTTCATGCTCCAATAAATGTGGTTTATATAAATATGAAAAGAGTAATACTAATAAAAGAAGCGTTTAGTCTTTATTACATATTGGAGGAATTTTATATGACAAAAGTAGCTATTATTACAGGGGCAGGTAGTGGTTTAGGACAATCAACAGCCATTCGCCTAGCTGAAGAGGGTGTTAACATCTCTGTTGTGGATATAAATGAGCAAGGCGGTAATGAAACTGTAGAAATGGTGAAAAAGCAAGGAGTTGACGCTATTTTTATTAAAGCAGATGTTTCCAAACAAGCTGATGTTAAAAACTATGTCAATCAAACGATGGAGCATTTTGGAACCATTGATTATTTCTTTAACAATGCCGGTATATCTGGTAGTGGTAAGTTCTATTTAGATACAGAAATTAACGAAATTGAAAAGATTGTTGGAATTAATTTACTTGGAGCATTATATGGAGTACGTTATGTAGCAGAACAAATGATGAAGAATGGTGGAGGCTCCATTGTTAACACAGCTTCAAGTGCAGGTGTAATCGGTCAAGATTCTGTCGTTACTTATTCTGCTACAAAGCATGGTATTATTGGTCTAACAAAAAGTATGGTTGCAGAGTACGCGAAAGACGGTTTACGAGTGAATGCCATTGCTCCAGGACCTACAGAAACGCCGATGGTTAAAGAATTCTACGAAGCGAATCCTGAAATGAAAGAAAACGCAACAAACGGGATACCGCAAAAACGGTTAGGTACACCAGAAGAGGTTGCAGAATTAGTTACGTTTCTGTTGACTTCAAAGGCACAATACATTAATGGTGAAGTAATCCGTATTGATGGGGGATTTACAAACACTAAATAAAAAAATACAATTTAGTTAATTCCCAAGAACAGGAAAAATCAGTTGTGTTTAGGCTGTTGAGAAAGTACTTTCTCAACAGCCTCTTTCGTAATCGTTTATAAGGAGTAAGGAGTATGTTGCAGAGGAACGGACAGATAGAATGAAGGATCAAACTGTTCTGATGAATAATTACAGCAGAACAACCTCATCCATTAGCGCAACAGGTGCCACTAAGCCTAATGGATGCATATACGGTATGGTTATTAGGGGAGAAAATTATTTTATTTAATATAATGAAAGCGTACAATAGTTTCTCCCTGATGCCAGGGGATGCAGCTATTGTTTATTATATTAGTGTCTAAGTTTATTACCTGTTGAGGTGAATGGTTCTTTTTGATTTATTTTGCTCCCGCTTTATTAGTAACGGGTACTTATAAAAACAGAAATAACAAAGTGTTCGTAAAAGGAAGCATGATAATATTGTGAAAATAGCGGATACTACAATATATCGTTAAACTAAAGTGGGGGCAAATGAAATGAAACAACGTTACTTAGTGTTCTATATTTCAATATTTTTACTGGCTTTACTCGTTATTGCTGGAATAATGATACCTGACCCATTAGAGAAGAGCACCTCGAATATCCAAAATTTCTTCTCTGATGCATTTGGATGGTACTATTTAATTCTTGTGGCTATTGTACTCGTAATTTGTCTATATTTATTAGTTTCACCAGTTGGCCGAATTAAGCTCGGTAACCAAGATGAAAAACCGGAATTTTCCAGAATAACTTGGATTTCTATGTTATTTAGTGCTGGAATGGGGATAGGAATTGTTTTTTACGGAACGGCAGAACCGATTAGCCATTATGCAATTAGTTCTCCTACTGGTGAAGTTGGTACCGACCAAGCTATAAAGGATGCACTCAGGTTTACTTTTTTTCATTGGGGTATCCATGCTTGGGCTATTTATGCCATTGTCGCACTTGCAATTGCTTATTTTCATTTCAGGCATAATAAATTAGGGTTAATTAGTGCAACTTTGCATCCGATACTCGGTGATAAGGTGAACGGAATTACAGGGAAAGCTATTGATATTTTTTCTGTTTTGGCAACTGTTCTTGGTGTTGCAACATCGCTAGGATTTGGAGCAGTACAAATTAATGGTGGTTTGGCATATTTGTTTGAGATATCTAAAGGTTTCTGGATGCAATTTATAATTATTGCCATTGTTACCGTACTATTCCTAATATCAGCATGGTCTGGTTTAGGTAAGGGAATTAAAATATTAAGCAATGCAAATATGATGTTAGCCGGTGCTTTATTTTTACTAATGTTTATATTTGGCCCAACATTATTTATTCTCAATCTATTTACCAATACGATTGGTGGATATATTCAAACACTGCCGCAAATGAGTTTCAGAATTGCACCATTAAACGAAGACATTCGTGGATGGATTAATGGATGGACAATTTTTTATTGGGCATGGTGGATCGCATGGTCACCGTTTGTTGGTATCTTTATTGCCAGGGTTTCCAAAGGAAGAAGCATCAGAGAATTTGTTTTCTTTGTCCTGCTCATCCCTTCCATTGTTGTTTTTTTATGGTTTTCTACTTTTGGAGGGTCTGCCATATCATTAGAACATAATGGTATTGCTGACATATCAAGCCTGTCTGCAGAAGAATCATTATTTGGTGTCTTATCCTATTATCCATTCCCTCTCATAACCTCCATAACTGCAATGGTGCTTATTGGGTCATTTTTCATTACATCTGCTGATTCTGGAACATTTGTGTTAGGTATGATGACAACAAACGGATCCCTTTCACCAGGAAATAAAGTAAAGTTTACATGGGGGATTTTACTTTCTGCAATAGCGATAGCCCTGCTATATACTGGCGGCCTTCAAGCATTAGAAAATATCATGGTTATAGCAGCTTTACCGTTTTCTATCATTATTGCTTTAATGGCAATCAGCCTATTGAGAGCTTTACAAAAAGAAGCAAGACAACTTGGTATTGGCCGGATCAAAAAAAGAAAGACATAGTAACATAAATTATCAGTTGCTATATCACTGAACGCGTTGGGTTCATGTCCTGACGCTTTTTGAATGAAACAACTACAATCAACAATCTAATTAAAGGTTAATGAATTAAATAAGCGGGAAATTATACATCCTGCTAGATATAACGAAGATCATAATTATTTTTGTACACTTCCTTTTTCTGTTAGGGTATAATATAGGTATAAAAAAGGAGTGAAATTAACATGGGCTTTAAAAACATAACTGTAGCAGGCAGTGGGGTATTAGGGAGCCAAATAGCTTTCCAGACTGCTTTTAAAGGTTTCGGGGTAAACGTTTATGATATTAATAGTGAAGCTATTGAAAAATCCAAAGCTACAATAACGAAATTAAAAGAACGTTATAAAACAGATCTTGGCGCCACACAAGAAGAAGTTGACATTGCGTTTGACCGAATTACATACTTCACGGAATTGGACAAGTCAGTGGAAGTTACTGATTTGGTTATTGAAGCAATTCCGGAAGTAGTTAAGATCAAAACAGAATTTTATGAGAAATTAGGGAAAGCAGCTCCAGATCATACGATCTTTGCAACGAATTCCTCCACATTGTTACCAAGCCAGTTTGCAGAAGCAACAGGACGTCCGGCGAAGTTCCTCGCCCTTCATTTTGCAAACGAAATCTGGTTAAATAATACGGCAGAGATTATGAAACACGAGGGAACAGATGAAAGTGTATTCCATCAGGTAACTGAGTTCGCAAAGCAAATCGGTATGATTGCCTTGCCTCTTCACAAGGAACAGCCAGGCTATATCTTAAACTCACTGCTTGTCCCATTCCTAGATGCAGCACAAATGCTTCTTGCTAAAGAGATTGCAGATGTGGAAACAATCGACAAAACGTGGATGGCTGCTACCGGCTCACCAAAAGGGCCTTTTGCGATCCTTGATATTGTTGGTATTACTACAGCATATAATATCGTCAACGCAAAAGCGGAACAGACAGGTGATGAGATAGCTGAGAAGGTAGCCCATTTGTTAAAAACTGAATATATAGATAAAGGGAAATTGGGAACAGCAACAGGGGAAGGTTTCTATAAATATCCTAATCCCAGCTATAACAACACTGATTTCCTTAAACCATAATCAATAAGTATGTATCTACTCCCCTTATAGAGTGAAATAAAAAATTCTCTACAAGGGGATTTTTTATCTACAAGAACATTCCACGATAAGTTTTTAAAAATTTATAAGAAAAATTTTAAAAACCCTATTCCTCTCTTGATTGCATAAATTCTCAGACTGCTTAAAGAAAAATAGCTGTAAAGCTTGAGTCCCTGAATGGTTTATCTCTGTGTTGCAAGGAAAGAAGCTGGTTATTTGAATTATTTTTCAAAAAGAGCATCATAACATACTAAAATTCTGAAATGATACTCATATTAATGTATAGTTAAGATAGGTTAGTCGAAGGGAATAAGTGCAGGAAAGGGGAGATTTATTTGAGAAGGATTATAATAACCACAGAGAGCGGAGCAGATTTGCCGCCAGAGATTGCTGACAAATATACAGTTCATGTGATTCCAATGCATGTGATTATGGACGGGAAAGATTATTTAGATGGTACGTTGCCGGTAGCCGATATTTATAGCTTTTATGAACGAACGAAAAAAATACCTTCCACCACTGCGACTAATATTCATGAGTATGAGCAGTTTTTTAAAGAGATCCAGGCAAAGTATCCGGAATGTGTGATTATCCATATTGGATATACGTCAAAAGCATCTTCTTCCTTTCAAAATGCCATAATTGCGACAGAAGAATTGAATAATATTTATCTAATTGATGCGTTGAATGTTACCGGAGGATTGGCAGCTATTGTGATGTATGCGCTTGATCTGCTAGAAAAAGAACCTGCAATTGCACCAGAAATAATAGTAGATAAAATTAAGCATATCGTGCCAAACTCAAGATTAGCTTTTATTCCCGGCAGTTTAGAATTTCTAAGAGCAGGTGGAAGAGTAAGTAACCTGGCGTATCTTGGAGGGGCCCTGTTAAAAATAAAGCCATGCATTGAATTGAAAGATGGAAAACTTGTTTCAACCAAAAAATATCGCGGCAAAATGAGCGTTGTTACAGAAAAGCTGCTTCAAGAGTATTTTCATCAATATAACATTGATAAAGGACAACTATATCTAATTTATTCTATTGGTTTAGATGAAAAAATCAAGAGGAATCTGACCGATATTGCAAAAGATAATGGATTTAAAAATATTAAATGGATACAGGCTGGTGCAATGATTTCGACTCACGCCGGACCAGGCGGTTTTGGAGTTGCGGGAATAGAAAGAGCTTGAAATGCAGTGTGACCATGCTTACATTTATGAATGCAGGTTTTGGTTGATCCAATTACCTCCTAACCACTTAGTAATATAAAACGGAAATACAATTCGCTCGAGAATAAAACACCCATGGCTACATTATTGCTGGATATTTATCCACAATAAATGGAACCCTTGGGTGTTTTAATTTTTTGACGTTGTAACCATTCATAAGAGGTGTCAATTAACCACCAATCCCCCTGATTAATTTGCCTTTCCCAATCATTGGTAATATGAAAGAGGATGTAACAGACAAATAATAAAAGTAAAAGATTTGTAATAAATAATGGAGTTAATAGAATGGATTACGCATCGTATCTATCATTTTCTATTACAAAATGTTCAAATAATGTAAAAATAGAAGGAATTTTAACCATTTAATTACCACTCTTATCCTGCCAGTGTTTTAGAGTGTGTTTCTGCGTGGTAGATATCTATAACTTCATTAATGGTAATTGCCATTTGAAGATTAGGAGGTATCTTTTTGTGAGTATTCAGAAAACGACGGACAGTTCAAGCTTAGCGGAGGTGATTGACAGAATACTGGATAAAGGTATTGTCATTGATGCATTTGCAAGAGTATCACTTGTCGGTATTGAAATTTTGACTGTAGATGCAAGAGTCGTTATAGCAAGTGTGGATACTTGGTTAAGGTACGCAGAAGCAGTGGGTCTCCTTCGTAATGAAGGATATGAAGAGGAGCAATCAACTAAACAACAAGATACAGCCTTTACCATTTAAAGTAAATGAAAGGTGGTGCACGGATGGCTGAGCAAGAGAGTCAACATTCAAATGATCAAAAAAGTGATCAGACTTCTATCAAGTATATCTTATTAGGTGGAGCAGCTGGTGCGGGGGTTGGACTATTATCCAATCCTGGAACGGTTCAAAAGCTATGTCACAGGGTTCAGGAATCTGAGACAGGACAACTTATTGCAAAAGAACTGGGAAGGAATTTGCAACAGTTGATTTCTCAACAAGTAATGGCAACTGTACAGCAGGCTGCCCCTAATTATTGGAACAAGGCAAAAAGGAAATTTTCAAGCTCGGAATCTCAACAATCAGAAGGAAATGAAACGGAGAAAGGTTCAAATTTTGAGGAGATAAAACAGGAAAACAAGCAGATTAATCAACGTTTGGAAAGTATAGAGAAAAAGCTGGACGAGCTTCAAGCAAAGGATTAGCCGGTACACTAAAGGAGGATCTAATGAATAATCCAATTAAAAAAACGGCTAAAAAAGTGGTGAAAAAAGCGTATGAAAAGTCGCCTGATTCTTTAAAAGAAAAAGCAAACGACAAACTGAAAGAAAAGGCGATAGAAAAAATGGAGGAAAAGGTTCATGGAAATGCAGAAGAGGCAAAAGAGAAGGTTCAGGATGTCCTGCTTTCCGCAAGAGAGAAATTAGGTAATGTCAAGGAGGCAGGAAAAAACCTCCAAGAGAGCATTTCCTCCGCCAATAACCACAATAAGATAAAAAGCTATCAAGAAGTTAAAGGGATTCAACATATTAAGAGCTACATGGATACCAAAGGTGTAAGTAATATCAAAAGTTCAACAAATATTAAATCATCAAAGGATATCAAAAGTTAGCTCTTAAAATTCTTATAATAAAGGAGAATAAATCATGGCCATTCAAAAAACGACGGATAGTTCAAGTTTAGCAGAGGTTATTGATAGAATTTTAGATAAGGGAATTGTGATTGATGCATTCGCAAGAGTATCTGTAGTAGGAATTGAAATATTAACAGTGGAAACAAGGGTCGTTATTGCAAGTGTGGATACATGGCTGCGTTATGCGGAAGCTGTTGGTCTATTAAGAGATGAAGTGGAAGAAGAAGGATTACCTGCACAGCAAAATGAACGAAGCGAAGCATCTTTTAGTGTTTGATAGTCAGGGGGCTGATATAGCCCTCTCTCCCATTGTTTAGAGGAGGTAATTTATGAAAATTAAAGAAATCATGAAAAACGTCAATGAATTTTTTCGAGAGAATGTTGCCCCACCACATAAAATAACTTCCGTAGAAAAGCTAGAGGAAGGTGGCTGGAAGATAAAGATTGAGGTAGTGGAAGAAAAAGAATATATGAAGAGATATGCAAAGGACGAAATGTTAGGAACGTATGAAGTTTTATTAGATGAAGATAAAGAGATAACTGCATATAAGAGACTGGAAATTCGCTATCGAAGTGCGGTAGGTGTAGAGAGTTAGAGATGATGGAGGGATCAGGAGATGACCGTGTTAAATGAAAGAGTCACGACAGACAACAATGCTTTAATACAGGATAAGTCAACGAAATCATTAATAAAAAGATCTATACAGTATATTAAAGCAGGTTATCCTGTACATTTTACAGGTCCCTCTGGTTCAGGTAAAACTTCGATCGCCTTAGCTTTAGCAAAAAAGATCAAACGGCCAGTAATGCTGATGCATGGAAATCACGAATTAGACAATAAGGATTTAATTGGAAGTTTTAACGGATATACCAGTTCAAAGGTTGTTGATCAGTATGTCAGGTCTGTATATAAAAAAGATGAAACCGTAACGGAATCATGGAAAGATGGACGTTTACTTGAAGCAGTCAAGCACGGATATACACTTGTTTACGATGAATTTTCACGTTCTCGCCCAGCAACGAATAATATCTTTCTCTCCATTTTGGAAGAAGGTGTATTACCGCTATATGGTTTAAAGTCTACAGAGCCGTTTTTAAAGGTACATCCTAAATTTTCGGTGATCTTTACTAGTAATCCGGATGAGTATTCAGGAGTTTACCAAACGCAAGATGCATTATTAGATAGATTGATAACATTACATGTTGGCTTTAAGGGTAAAGATCAAGAGGCTGTTATTATAAGGGAAAAACTAGGAATAGACAGGAAGGGTGCTGAGATAATCTCCGGGTTGATACATGAATTGCGTGAGGAATTTGGTAACAGAAAAGGAGCTCCCAGCCTCAGAACCTCTCTTCAAATAGCGCGGATAGCCAAACTGGAGGATATACCAATCAATGGTTCCCGGCAGGATTTTCAACAGCTTTGTCTAGATTTGTTAGGTCATTCAGTTGTTCAAGGATTAGGACTCAAGATAGAAGAAGCAAATGAGCTTATCCTCGAAGTTTGCAAGAAAATGAAGGAAGAAGAAAGGGGATAAAACAATGATAGAGGAACAAGAGAAAGGAATATATGTTTTCTGTGGAATTCAAACAAATGATAAAGAAGATTTCGGCAGTGTTTTTTTAGATGGTGAAGAAAGGTCTGTTTTTACCATTCACTATAAGGATGCAGCAATGGTTGCGGCAGAGGTACCAATGAAGATCTATCATCCAAATAAGGAAAACCTTATGATGCATCAGCAGCTTGTTTCTAAGGTGATGACTGAGAATGATACGGTTATTCCGATTAGTTTTGGGAATGTCTTTCATTCAGTTGAAGATATAGAAGTACTGTTAGAGAACCTTTATCCCCAATTAAAAGAGCTTTTCCCTGCAATTAAAGGAAAAATGGAACTCGGTTTGAAAGTGATTGGAAAAACTGACTGGCTGAAATCTCAAGTTTATGCCAATGAGAAAGTAGAAAAGTTGACTGGACAACTGCGAGGTAAAACAGAGATGGCTGGATACTATGACAGAATTCAGTTAGGTGGTGCAACACAGGAAATTTTCTCCTCCATTATCCATGAAATAGAGCAAGACGTTTATACGCCTCTTGAGGGAAGTGCTGAAGCGTCAAAGGTAAATGATCCAGTTGGGGAAAAAATGCTCTTAAATGCCTCCTTTTTAGTTGATCGAGAGAAAGAAACGGAATTTGACCAGCTTGTTAATGACGCACATGAAAAGTGGAAGGATAAGGTTGATTTTCAATACAGCGGACCATGGCCGGCATATAATTTTGTCAATATACGATTAACGGTGGAGGAGAGTTGATCAAATGCTGCACAAGATAGTGACAGCACCAATGAATGTCATGATCAAAATAGGTGAAAAGGTTAAGGAAGAAGCTGATAAAGAATTATATGATCTTCCAACAATTCAGCGAAAGCTTATTCATTTACAGACAATGTATGAGCAAGGAGATGTTCCAGAAGCTGATTATAAGAAGAAGGAAGAAGAGTTGCTGTATCGCTATGAGCAGGCAAAGCTGATTGAAATGAAGCAGTGGCAAGACATGGCAAGCAGGAAGAAGTGAGGTGACAGAATGGGAGAATTAATCTATCTGTACGGATTTATCCCGGAAACTGAATCTAAAGAGAACCCATTACCAGAAATAAAAGGATTTGATGGTAGAGGTAGTATATATACGGTCTCTGTAGGTAATATGGAGGCAGTAGTTTGCGGCCTCGATGAAACAGAGTTCTCAGAGAAGGCGCTTCAAGAGAAGACAGAGAATGATTTAGAGTGGCTCCAGCAAAAGGCCCTGCATCACCATCATACCATTATGGCCCTTTATAAGATGTATACATTAATTCCCTTAAAATTTTGTACGATCTATAAAAATGAAGAAAGACTATACCAAACAGTCGAGCCAAAAAAGAACCAGATGGAAGAAATGTTAGCACAGATAAAAGGAAGAGAAGAGTGGAATCTGAAAATCTATTGTGAGGATACACAATTAAAAGAAGATATAAGCAGCCACAGCCCTATTGTAGAAGCGAAGAAAAAAGAAATCAGTCAATTATCGCCAGGACGTCGTTACTTTGAAAGGAAAAAAATAGACAGTTTCGTTGACGAAGAATTGGATAAGGAAAAAAACAGGATTTGTGAAGAAGTGCATAGACAGATGAAACAGTTTGCAATAGATGCTGCTGTGAAGAAAAATTGGAGTAAAGAAATGACTGGCCGAAAGGAAAATATGTGTTGGAACAGTATATATTTCCTTGAAAAATCTCAGGTAGATTTTTTTCTTGAAGAAATGAAACAAAAAGAAAAGTCGCTAGATATTAAAGGCTTTACACTAGAATTAACGGGTCCCTGGCCAGCGTATCATTTTACGGGTTTAAAGTGAGGGGATAAGAATGCCGATCAAGGAATCTGTCGAAAACAAGGATATAGCATTAATTGATATTTTAGATGTAATACTGGATAAAGGAATTGCTATCAAAGGAGATTTAATTATTTCAATAGCGGGAGTAGACCTCGTCTATTTAGATTTACGGGTATTGATTTCATCCGTTGAAAAGCTTGTACAGTCTAGTAATAACAATCCAAGTATTTCTTCTCAACAATTTGATACACAAAGGAGGGTGTTGTCTGATGCAGCCAACGAATCAGAAAAGTGGCCGGATTAATCTTGATCCAGATAATGCCGAAAATGGGCTTGCACAATTAGTCATGACGGTGATAGAGCTTTTGAGACAAATTGTTGAACGGCATGCAATGAGAAGGGTGGAAGGCGGTAATTTAACAGAGGAGCAGATCGAGAACCTTGGTGTTGCTTTAATGAATTTAGAGCAAAAAATGGAAGAGTTGAAGGAATTATTTGGTCTGGATGCCGAAGATTTAAATATTGATTTAGGTCCATTAGGAAAGCTTATGTAAATTAGGGATGGAGGTGCAGCGTGTATGCCAGTCGAATCTCCAATGCAATCCAATACGATTGTTGATGTGCTAGATAAAATTCTGGATAAAGGAGTGGTGATAGCTGGGGATATATCTGTTGGGATAGCAGATGTGGAACTTTTAACGATTAAGATAAGATTAATAGTCGCTTCTGTCGATAAAGCGAAAGAAATTGGTATGGATTGGTGGGAAACGGATCCATATTTAAGCTCAAAAGCAAATGACGGCAATAGGGCATTGGAAGAAGAAAACAAACAGCTTAAGGAACGACTGAATCAACTGGAAGAAAAAATAAACGCAGGTATAAATACTAATAAGGGGAGTGTTGACTAATGGTTGAAAAACAAACAGCAAATGAGACGAAAAAAATGCCGCTTAAAAGAACGATTACTGGAGGTGTACTAGGTGCAACCATCGGCTATCTCGCCACACCGGAAAATAGTAAAAGACTGATTGCCCGGATTAATGAAACAGAATGGAAGGAAAAGGGAATAGATCTAGGAAAAGCAACGAAAGGAAAAGTTGCTGAGTTGAAAGATGCTGGGAAAAAGAAATCAAGAGAGGCTTACCAGCGGGTAAAGGATTCGAAAGTCTTTAATGGTGAGAAAAACGATCCGTATGAGGAATCAGGCGAAGATGTGACAACAGAATTAGTGAATGAAGAGAGCTATCTGGAATTAAAGGAAGAAAACAAGTTGCTGCAGGAAAGGCTAAATGACCTTGAGGAAAAATTAAATAAAATTGCTATAACGGGAGAAGAAAATAATTCAACGGAAAAACAGAATAGCCAACAATCGAAAGGCAATAGTGAGAACGCAAATCAAACAACCAATAAGCAAGGAAACAGTAGAAATAATAACGAACGTTCAGTGGAATCCGAATCATTGGATACTGCCATTTCCAATAACGATGATACGAATTCATAAGGATAGGAGGAGTGAGTTGAAATGAGTAAGGAGACAAGGGATGACATTCTCGGTTTTTTTGTCAAGGCAACGAACAAACATGATTTCAGCTTAGATATTACATTAAATGTAAAGGGAGCAATAGTATCAGGAACAACAATTTCAGCACAGGAATATTTTGCTGAATTAAGTGAAGCGTTTGAGGATGGAAATGATATATCAAAGAAGATTAGCGAACAGTTACTGCATGCGAGTGAAGGTGCAGAATCAAGTACAGATGAATCTGCCAATTTCATTCACTTAAAGCATACGAGAGTGTATTGTGGTGACAGTAAATCTACCCCATCCAAAGGCAAAATACTGTGGCGGGGAAAACTAAGTGATATTGATGGTTTTTTTCTGGGGAAAATAGCAGAATCCCCATCATCTGACCAGTAGTAAAAGATAATCATATTTAAAATCCTGATAGGGAGTTTGCTTTTAGTTAAGTCGCTTCTCTATATGAAAAGGTCGAATTCTATAGAACCTATAGAATTCGACCTTTTGCATTATTCGTAAAATGGTATTACTTGATAATCATTTTGTTCCAAATGGTACAGAATGCTCTCATCCATCGTAAAGTGACCTGCACCTACAACAATGAAAGAAGTTGCTGATTCTTCGGATTCTAACAGTCCCATAATCTTTTCTGCCATATCTTTATCTCTTGTACCAAACAGCATTTCATCAAACTCAGTCGGTTCACCTGTTGTTATGGAAGTAAAGCTTTCAGTAAAACCATTCACATCGCCATTTATCCAGTGGCCAAACCATTCATTTATTAACTCAGCCTCATTGTATTCTCCTGCATCAGGATCGAGAACACTGTCTAAAGTCTGAACTAAATACTCTTCCTGTGCTTCTGGTGATAACCCATCAAACATATCTGCCTGTGCTTTCATTCCTTCTAATTCCTTGATTGGTTTTTGATCAAGAAACGCATTAGTCATAAAATACATATCAACTCCCAAACTTGAGATCTGTTCAGCAGACATTCCTAGGGATTCACTAAGTGAAAAATTAGAGATACCGCTTGCTAGACTCCAAGGTTTGAATCTCTTATAGTTCTACGGGTTGTCCGTATTTTTCTAATACTTTTTCGATTTTATTATACGTTTCATCACTCACTGCATCCTCGATCGTTGTACCGTCCTGATACATAGAAAGTTCTGCGAAATATTGCATTCCCTCTGTATCTAAAAGGTTTGCTTCAACATATAAACTATCTGACTCATCAAATGCAGTTAATAGTTTACTATTATATGGATATAAATCTGGTGATCCTATATGGATAGAACCTAGTAAATAAACGATATTTCCATCGTTTTCCACTTTCCATGCGACTCCTTTAGCGCCAGCATCTAATTGATCATATGTATCTTTTACAAGTCTAGTTGCGAAAATAACTGCTTCTTCAGTTGTTGCAGGCCTCTCTAATGCTAGTCCATTACCAGTACCCGCCAATATCTTGCGGTCTTGAAGATACTCTACTGCAGAGTCCCCTACAGGGAGATCGGATTGAGCAACAATGTTAAAGAGGCCATTTAATACATCCCCTCTTGTGGTACCGTCAATAGTGACAGGTTGATAGTTTTCGTTCTTTTCTAATTCTAATCTAGCAATCTTTTCTGAAGTCTGTGCAAGAATCTCATCTAAACGTTCTTCTGAGATCTCACTACGGAAATTATCATAATACCATTCCATTGGATAAATTCCGTATTTCTCCCCTTCATTTAACTCGCCAGTTGCCCATGGACTGATGTCTGGTGTTTGCTGTTCCACAGCAAATACAGGGATTACAGTTGTTAGCATCATCACGATCGCAAAAATTGATGCCAACATTCCTTTAGTTAATTTGTTCGTTTTCATAAATTTCTCCTCTCTGTTAATAGAAGACTTTTCGGAAGTTTTTCTACAAAGATATACCTTTGTAAAATATGTATGGCTGATTAGTTGGTCTATCTCATAGTTTCTAATATTAGCTAATTTATGGTAAAGTGTCAATTAATTATAAGTAAATTATACCAGTAATTACAAATACTAATAGTGTCTTTTAGAAATCCAGAGAGAGTCTATCGTAAGATTTCTAAATTACCATTACCTCTCTATTCATGCATTAAGCAAAACTTTCACCAGAGAAGACTTGTTTAAGCTTATCACATACCTCATCATATTTCTGGTAACACAGCGGTAACTTATATTTTTAATGATCACAGGATAAGTTGGCAACATACTGTAAGTCTTCGACAAACAGAGACCATAGGTTTGGCCGTTTCTTAACAGCTAAAGGATGATAGGCGACTGCAACCTTATATTCTCTTACATCGGTTGTCGTCCCACGCAGTGATTTTACATCTGCATCAGAATCCTGAAAAAAAGATTGTACAGCGATTTGTAATGTGTGTCTAGTACTGCAAACAAAAGGCTTACCATCTCGATCTTCACGGGCTCCGGGATTATCCAGAATTACCATTATAGGTGCCGATGGATTTCCTTCGCCCCAAATCATCCGGGATCCATGATTAATTAGTCCACAGTCTTCGCATTTTCTTTCCAACCGTGGTGTTGGTTCTTCTGGCCATAAGCTTGGACAAAAATCGGTCATTTTACGGTCAACTCCTTCCATATTTATTATCTCTTATTTTTTCCATTCATAACCTTTGTTTTACCGGAATAGCTATCTTTTATAAAAAGAAATTTTAAAATGGAGGTGTAATATGATGAGTTTGGCTGCAAATGATGCGATTAAGTTTGGTATTTTCACCGGTCTATTGGCAATGTTTATTGATGCCGTAATTGGCCATGGCTTATTCTGGTTAAATGATCCTTACTGGACCTATTGGATTACAGACGCTACATTGATCGCGACGATAGTTAGTTTTGGCTCCGCAATTATAGGAATAGGTTTATGGCAAGGAGTCCTGTTAATTGCAGGACAAGCATTCATTTTGGAGATGTATTATGAGTTTTTATCACCGGTTGGTTTGCCTCAACAGCCATACTGGCTTTCTGACTATGATGTATGGATAACAGGATTCCCTGTCCATTTCCTTGTTTACATGATTGGGTACTTGCTTGCACTCTGGATTTGGCGACGTAAAAGCAAAATGAAACAAGTGGTGGAGATTATCAAAGCCAGCAGGATTGCGATCTTTTCACTTATAACTATACTGCTTATTTTAATTTTGGACGGGTTACTTACACATTTTCTTGTCATGGGATACAATCCGGGATTCACATTTTTCCTGCAACGATTAATTACAGGCTTTGTTTTCCTGTTTTTTTGGAATAGTTACGTAGGTTTAGATTTAAAAGGATATATTAGCGGGGCGGTTCTGCTAAGTTTAGTATGGCTAACTTACAACATGTACCTTGGTCCGATAGGTTTACCAGATAACTTTCCAGTTTACTTGGGCTACAACCAGCTATGGTTCCTTCTGTTTCCAGGTGCTCTTGTTTCAGCATTAGTTGGAATTGGAATAACAAGGCGTTTTATGCCACTGGAGGTTCGGTTGCCATGACAAGAATTTTAATTTTATTCGTTTTATTACTGATTTTACCGGCTTCGCATATAGAAGCTACTGTAACGAAGGAGGGTCTTCCAGCAAGTGCTAAAGCTTCTGGAACAGGAAATATTGTTACAGGGCCTGATCCTTATAATCTGGATTTATCGAACCCGATGCAAGGAGAAATCTCTATTCGCACACTTAATCATGGTGATCGCTGGTCTGCTCTAATGAATAAAGACGAAATGCTAATTGAATCATCCATCTCCACCAGTGATGGAGATTATCATATAATTATTCAGGAACCCATGCTTCACCACCCTAACGGTGTTGACCCTACATGGTCTGGGGTAGTCTATAGTAATCAACCAATGCATGGGGACACGGATACAGGAATTGCGGAATTGCCGAAAGTGGAACCTGCAATTGCTGTTTGGGGATGGGCAGATGTATACAAAGATGGTAAATTAGTTCAAACAAATGTTCCTTCACATGTAATGGTTGTGGAAAAAGGTGATTGGAAGGGAATTACATTAGCAATTCATACAGAAGATAAGAGGTTAACAAGCAATACGGATGGATATATATTAGCCAATTGGCCTGAAATAGAACAACTATATCTGCCAAAAGAACAGAAGCAGAAAAGAGAATGGATTGGCTGGGGTGCATTATTATTCCTAACTGTCTGGTTTGGTTGGTTAGCAATAAGTGAACCTCATAATCGAAGAAGTAAAAAAGCATAAAACCAATATCGGTAATTTTTTAGTAAATTACCGATATTTTTTCAAAATAGGAATTTAACAAAACTTCTGGTGATTGAATGACTAACTCTCCTATTATCTTTAACTATTTTTGTTTATTTAAATCATCAATTAAAAGTAGTAATCTTTCCCTTTTTACACAAGGCTTTTTTCTGAATGTTTATCAATCAGTGAATAAGGGGAATGATACCAAAGGAATGCCCATAAGCTCGACAGACTTATTTAGTTGATAATTAGACATTTTCCCTACATATACAAGAAAACACCGCTGTATCTATAAAAGTTAATTGAGTTGCAACGTCTGGATCTGCAATCAGAAAATTACCCTTAAATTTAGGCATCCATTATAATAGAGAGAGATAGGAAGGTGGTAGATTTGTCACAAACATCAGAAGCACCTAAAGGGAGAAAACGTTTGGGGTTAGCCATATTGTTGGCATTATTAGGAATGTTAGGTCCATTTAATATTGATATGTACTTGCCGAGTTTTCCAATGATCGCTGATGACTTTGGTGTTCGTGCATCCCTTGTTCAGCTAAGCTTAACGGCATGTTTAGTGGGACTGGCTGTTGGGCAGTTAATTATTGGGCCAATTAGTGATGCGAAAGGGAGAAGGAAACCATTAATCATATCGATTTCCTTATTCGCTGCAGCCTCTTTAATATGTGCCTTTGCACCAAATATTATCGTATTGATAATTGCCCGCTTTCTGCAAGGTTTCACAGGATCTGCAGGAATTGTATTATCACGGGCAGTTGTTAGGGATACATTTAGCGGAAAAGAATTAACTCAGTTTTTTTCTTTGTTAATGGTTATCAATGCAACAGCACCAATGATTGCTCCAATAAGCGGAGGAGCCGTCTTGTTATTGCCATTTGCTACATGGCATACGATTTTCTTGTTCTTAAGTATATTTGGATTCTTTCTTGTCGGGATGGTTGTATTTCGATTAAAAGAGTCATTGCCTGTTGAACATCGGCAACCCAGTTCAATACGGGGTACGCTGAGGACAATGGGTGGTATACTAATCGATCGTTCTTTTATCGGGTATGCTATTGTAGTTTGTTTTGTCCAAGGTGGAACCTTTGCATACGTTTCAGGTACCCCTTTTGTGTATCAAGAGATTTATAATGTGTCGCCACAAGTGTTTAGTTTCTTATTCGGGATTAATGGTCTTGCGATTATTTCAGGCAGTTTTTTAGTTGGTAAATTAAGCGGGATTATAGAAGAGCGGACAATGTTGCAGACAGGAGTTATTGTTTCTTTATGTGCGAATACCATTCTGTTAATTATGACCATTATTAAAGGCCCGCTTGCCATGATTGTCATTCCAATTTTTATTCATATGTTTACAATTGGAATTATATTAACAAGTTCTTTCTCTTTAGCAATGAAAAATCAAGCAAAACGTGCAGGCAGTGCAAGTGCCATTCTAGGTATGTCTCCATTACTAATGGGCTCTATTATCGCACCAATTGTTGGACTTGACGAAACAAGTGCCATTCCAATGGGACTCGCCTTATTTACAACATCATTGATTGGATTTACCGCATTTTTTACTTTAACGAAAAGGTGAACAAACTCGGCCAGGCTTTATGCTCCATCACTTTGAACACACCCGGACATAGAGCTTGGCTTTGCTGTTTTGTTTTAGCCTCCTATCAAACTAACCACTCTCCAACCATCAGTTTTAAAACAAGAACTCCAATTTATTCAGAAGGGAAAACTCTATTTCTTAGAAGATTTGAGAAATGATTTGGTAAATAAGCTATTTAATATTATAATAGTTGTAAGTACATGTGGTAATAAAATAGGTGATTTTTTAAAAGTTGTACTTATATTATGAAAGAAAAGAGGCGCTACTATGAAAGATAATAATCATTCATTTACTAACCAAATCATTGCACACTATTATTTCGATGATCCAAACTATGTCGGTAAAGACAGCTCCAATATGGGGAATGATGCTGTACCAGAAGGGAAAATTAAACCTTTAGTTGAAACAGTAGGTGGCAGAAATGCAGTGACATTTGCTGGAGGAGAGAATGGATCTTCTTATTTAAAACTTCCATCCAATTTGTTGCAAAATGTAAGCGATCATACAGGAATCACTGTTAGCAGCTGGGTTTACTTAAGAAAAGGCGAGAATGTATGGGAGCGCTTTTTTGACTTTGGGAAAGGCCCTGATGGACCATATTTATTTCTATCTCGTAATTTACGTGGTGTATGTTTTAATGATTCAGATATTTTTGCTGATGCAGGAAGAAGTTATGCTTCAGGGGAATGGATGCATATTGCCATGTCTGTGAAAGGGACGGAAGGTGGAACACTGAGCAGCGGAGGTCCTGTAATTTATGTGAATGGGGAAATAGTGGCTGATGGTTCAGTAAATCAGACTTCAAGTGGTACATACAAACAACTTCGTAAATGGTTTGAGACTTTTTCGGTTGAAAATAATTACAGCAATAATTATATTGGCAGGTCCCAGCATGCTGCAGACCCGGACCTTAATGGTTCTTTAGCAGATTTCCGTGTATACCAGACAGGCTTATCAGAAGACGAAGTGATTGAAGTAATGTGTGAATCTCTTTCAGATGAAGAAATTGTGGAACTGGCAAAGGATAAGTATTTATCATTCCCGATAACTGTTGTATCAAAGAATGTATCTTTACCTTCTTCACTGATGGGTGGGAAGGTAGAAGTAACTTGGAAATCCAGTCATCCTGAACTTTTATCAAAAAAAGGGGAAATTGGAAAAGTTGATGCACCAGAAGGGATTAAGTTAACTGCTTCTTTAAAAAAGGCACATAGCGTTACGGAAAAAGAGTTCAGCCTAACGGTTCTTCCAAAAGGAGTGCCAACACATCACTTAACGATTAATGGCGATAAGGAAGTATTAAATGTTAGTGATATTATGTATGGTTTATTTTATGAAGATATCAATAATGCAGCAGACGGCGGTATTTATGCAGAACTTGTTCAAAACCGCTCATTCGAATCATTTGTTTTTGATACATATTCTCACGATTCTGGTGTGTGCGGCTGTTCAACAGGCAGAAATCATGTCCCATTACATGCCTGGTATGGAGAGGTTGATAAAGTAACCGTAAACAATACTGGTGGATTGAACGATTTCTTCGGAGTGGGAGATAAGGATGTCAATTCTCATTATATTACAGTGGAAGATGGAACGACAATTATAAATAAAGGGTTTACTGATTCGAATCATCAATGTGCCATGTCGATTAAACAAGGTGATTTGTATGATTTTACGATATGGGCCAAAGCAAAGAATAACGGAATGATCACCGTTCAGTTACAAGATGAAAGTGGTGAAGTAATTAGTGAAAAAGTAACTGTTGAAATTGAAGGCGGTGACAATTGGAAGAAGTATGGTGTCGATTCAAATCTTGTCCTGACGGGCACTAAAACTGTACTTGGACAACTTGTATTAACGTTTGATGGGCAAATATCGATTGATATGGTTTCCTTGATGCCAAGAGATGTCTGGGGAGCGACAGAAGAAGAAAGGTCACAAACAGCTCACTCAAATTATAAAGGGAATCCTAACTACCGTCTGCGAAAAGACTTAGTAAATGCATTAGTTGATCTCCATCCAACTTTCTTCCGTTTCCCAGGTGGCTGTATCTCTGAAGGTTCTTATATTTGGGAAAATGTGTATGAATGGAAGGATTCTGTCGGTGCTGTAGAATTACGGAAGGAAAATTTTAATGTTTGGGGCTATATGATGACAATGGGGCTTGGCTATATGGAATACTTCCAATTAGCAGAAGATCTTAATGCCACACCTTTACCTGTTATGGCTTGCGGTGTACTCTGCCAGGCTCGTTCAAACTATGTGAATCCTGCTGGTGGCGAGTTAAGAGATTATTACGTGAAGAGCTTTACTGATTTAATTGATTTTGCGATTAATACAGATTTTGAAAACAATGAATGGGCTAATATGCGTAAAAGTATGGGACATGAAGCACCATTTGATTTGCATTACTTGGGTGTCGGTAATGAGAACTGGGGTACAGAGTTTTTTGCAAACTTTGAGTACTTTAATTCAAAGATCGACGATTATATGGATAAGCATTATCCCGGACATGCATTGCATATCATTTCTACTGTTGGCGCACAAGCAGACGATGACGCTTACCAGCAAGGCTGGAAGTTTCTAAGTGGAAATATGCCGGGTCAAGCCTCTGTAGAATTTACAGATGGAAAGCAGACAATGGAAGAAACGGTAACGTGGTATGAAAAGCAAGCAAACTACTTGGACACAATTGTAGATGAGCATTATTACCGTTCGAATGAATATCTACTAAATAATGTGGACAGGTACAATTATTATTACCGGACATATCAGCCTGACGGCAGTTTGAATGAAAAAGAGACTTCTAAAGTATTTGTTGGTGAGTTCGCGTCAACAGATAAAAATACGTTAGCAGGAGCAGTTGCAGAAGCAGCTATCATGACAGGCTATGAAAACAATTCGGATGTTGTCAGGTTAGTAGCATATGCACCGTTATTTAACAAAGTATTAACTGACGGTACCTATCGATGGACACCTGATCTAATCTGGTTTGATAATGAAGATGTTTGGTTCACACCAAACTATTATGTGCAGCAACTTTTTGCCAAACACCTTGGTTCAAAAGTATTAAGCACATCCTTTTCCGCATATCAAGATGGAAATCTTACAGAAATTGCTCCGCATGGCGGGATTGAAATTGCTGCAGGTAATGCTGAAATACACATAAAGCATGTCAAAGTAATCGATAATGATAGTGGTGAATTGTTATTTGAACAAGATTTCACAAATGAATTAATATCTGATTGGAAAGTGATTCCAGGGTCTATTGGATATGAATTGGATCATCAAAAAGGATTAATATTAAAAGCGCAAAGTGAGGGATTAAACGGTTTATATTTAGATAAGAACTGGACTAACTATAAGGTGGAAGTAAAAGCAATTAAGGTATCCGGCAATGATGGCTTTTATGTTGGTGCTGGTCTAACAGATATCACACCGGAGAAAAAGAATGTTTTGGAATATGCGATAGGATATAATGGTGAGGCGACTGGTGTGAAAGTATACAAACAAGGTGTGGAAGGCTATACGCTAGGAGATTATTCATCAAGTACAGCTGCTGGTAATTTGAGAGCAAGCTGTTATGAAGAAGTAGCAAATAATACACCATATACGATTTCCGTTAATTACGGTGGAGATACAGGGAATCGACTGGTTTGTTCGTACACAGACGGGGTATTCACTAGCAAAGTTTTGGATTACAAGTTAGAAGCATATAATAGAGAAATTTTTAACTCTGTAACGAAAGATGATAACCATGTCTATGTGAAGCTAGTAAACGCTGATCCTTTTGATAAAACAGCCGAAGTTTTATTGGAAGCTCTAAATGTTAATACAATAGGCAAACTTATTACAGTCACTGGGGACGAATCACTTGTCTATCAACCAAATGTAAATAAAAAGAATGCTGAAAAGATTGTACCAATGGAAACAGCAATAGAATTAAAAGGTGATAGTGCAGTTGTATCATTACCGGCTAATTCAGTTAATATCATGATTTTGGATTTGCTATCTTTTTAATCTGAAACAGAAAGAGAAAAGTGGGTCGTACTATACATGATAAGTCCTTTAATTTACAATGAAAGGACAATCAATTTATTTAAAAGTACAGTAAAAAGCAGTCTCAGCCTTTCCGCAAATCAAAAGGATAAGACTGCTTTTCTCATCGCATTATTAGATTCGCTCCTATCATCGTTCTGGTCAATAACCTGTATGGCCGGACAATAGTACTCCACACTCAGTCTTACACTATTCATTCCGTACTCTTGGTTGTGATAATATTTTATCTAAGCCAGAGCTACAGAAAAAATACTCTCATCAATGAAAGTAGGTTTTATTGAGTAGCAAGAGAAATGGGGAAGGCTGAAGGAATGGGATTTAAAATTTTTGCCTGAGAAAGGTCAGAAATATATAGAACAAAACGAAGAAACTAGGTAAGTGCAGAATATAATGAAACTTTAAAGCAAAGAAACTCGTATATAGCCAATAACAAGGAGGGTGACAGATGTTTAAAAAATTCCTGAAAAATATATCCCATGAAATGAAAAAGCAAGGCAGTAGCAGTAAGAGGCATAGATACCATCACTACAGTTCTAATAAAAGAAAAAAGTATCGTCATTATGGAAGCAGCAGTGGACGAAGTCGCCATTATCCATACTCCGGATCTCACCGCTATAAGCGACGCGGATTCTTTGGAAGCAGCAGCAGCTAATTACTCAAATCCTCAATTATTTGATGGGTGTCTTTGATAATGTCTGTTATATTGTCATATGGTTTATCTATTTGAAGCAACTTTTTTAAGATATTCGTTGTACCTG
The DNA here is from genome assembly GCF_042651765.1 of Gracilibacillus xinjiangensis. Classification (NCBI taxonomy): domain Bacteria; kingdom Bacillati; phylum Bacillota; class Bacilli; order Caryophanales; family Bacillaceae; genus Gracilibacillus; species Gracilibacillus xinjiangensis. Next base: position 1,169,001 of record NZ_JBHSDT010000004.1, read on the forward strand.
TGTGCAAATTTAATTCTTCGGTCCAAGGTTGGTTTTTTTTAGACTTGGTATCAAAAGTGGAGTAAAGTAGGAATAAAAGAAAATCACCTAAGTCATAATAGTCATCTTGGACGGTGTTTTTTTCCATTCCTGATTGAAGATATTGTGTTAATCCGAAATCTATTAAATATAATTTATCATCACCTATCATTACGTTGGGAATTCTTATATCACCATGGGCAATTCCTTTTTCATGTATATATGAGATAATTTCAAGTAATCCTTTAAAAGATAGTAATGCCTCTATTTCAGTAAATCTTTTTTCCTTACTAAACAGTAAATCATCTAAATTATCCCCTTCAATAAATTGCATCGAAAAGAATTTAGTTTTTTCATATGTAAATGTTTCGATTAATTTTGGTATGCTGGGATGATTTAAAAATCTAAGCACGTTCGTTTCTTGTATATATAATTGTTCATTCTCTTTCTTCTTACTCTTTCGCATTTGTTTGACGACACATTTTCGATTTGATTTCAGTTCTTTACATAAATAAACTATCCCGTAATTTCCATCACCTAATACTTTTTCAACTTTGTATTTGTCAGCTAGTAAATGGTTAGGGGAGTATGTTTTATCCATAACAGCCTGACATAATTTTTTTATTGTCCAATGTAAAAATTCCATGAGCACCTCGCAGCTAAAAAATAATTATACTATCATTATATCAAAATTCTATCGTTGTCACTTGGGACTTGCCCACCTTAACTAAGCTAGATGATTAAGTTATTTAATAGTTTAAAAATGTAATACCATATAAAGTTGATAAAGAATCTATGATAAAGGATGATGAAAATGAAAATAGGGTTATGCTCTGTCACGTTTCGGGAAAAAGCTGTAGAAGAAGTTATTGAATTAGCTGTACAGGCTGGGTTAGAAAGTATTGAATGGGGAGGAGATATCCATGTTCCTGCAGGAGATTTAGAAAATGCTCGAAAAGTTGCTGAGCTGACTCGATTTCATGGACTTCAAGTGTCCAGCTATGGTTCTTACTATAAAGCTGGGGAAAGTGAAAATTTTGATGAAGTGGTAAAGACCGCTGAAGCATTAGGAGCGTCAGGAATTCGTATTTGGCCAGGTAACAAAGGAAGTAAAGATGCGGACAAGAAATATCGGGAACTAGTGGTGAATGATATCCGCCGAATTTCTGAATTAGCAAAGAAAGTTAATATCTCGATTCATATAGAGTATCATGGAGGTACTTTAACTGATACAAAAGAAAGTGCTAGAATGCTTATGAATGATATTTTCGATGATAATGTTTGGCTTTATTGGCAGCCATCAAATGATGTATCATTTGAGGAAAGATTAGCAAGTATTGAGGCTGTACAAGAGTGGATTTCCAATGTTCATATCTTTCACTGGGAATCCTGGGATCACCGTTATGCACTAGCAGATGGAAAACGATATTGGTTAGCATATTTAAGCAAAATTATGTCTGATGGCAACCAACGTCATATCTTAATTGAGTTTGTTAGAGAAGACAGTATTGAGCAATTTAAGCAGGATGCCAGACAATTAAGGGAATGGAGAGATTATATTATAGGACGGGAATTATGAGTGAAATTTACCATAACAACAGATCAAACGGAAGCAATTTAACTGACAGTGGAAAATAAGATAATAAAAGTTTCTATTCAATTAACGAAATTGGATGGCAATGATAATAAACCACTAAAGGGAATTGTCTTTCAATTGACTGTTAATGATGAAAATGTTAAGACATGAAGGAAGTTGAATAAATTTATTTAATCTGTTGCTAGCTGGTTTTATACGATTAGCAATAGGATCGGTATTCAAATATGCTCAAAGAAAAAAGGTAAATAAGTTTGCGGAATGATATTATTTTTCTACATAGTATTAAAAACAGGACACGATTAGTGAGGTGTAAAAATGAGAAAGACAGCTTTTCTGTTTATTGTTGTCGGGGTCGTTTTATTATGTATTGGCGGTTATCAGCATTTTAGAAATCAACTATCTGAGAAACAAGCAATGATTGAAGCAAATGAGATGTTAGCTGAATCAACACAATCAGTAACAACCAAAGAGATGGCTGTTTCTGCAGAAGAAGCAATAGAAGACTTTAAACCTGAGACAGGAGAAACAGTAGGAATATTAGAAATACCGGTTTTAAATGCGGAATTACCTATCATTGAAGGAACAGACCCGGACGAATTAGAAAAGGGTGTAGGCCATTATCGGAACTCTGCCTATCCATTGCAAAGCGACCAGATCGTTCTGTCTGGCCATCGGGATACAGTATTTCGGAACCTGGGGAAATTAAAAATAGGAGATACCTTTACCATGAAATTGCCCTATGGTGAATTTGAATATCAAATGGTAAACTCAAAAATAGTCGCTGAGGACGATACTTCTATTATTAAATCAACAGCTCCGAATGAAGAGCTGGTCATCACTACTTGTTATCCATTCTCCTATGTAGGAAATGCAACTAAACGCTATATTATTTATGCAAAACCTGTTTAAATGATATGAAATAATTAAACTGCCTAATCATTCATTCCGTCACTTTGCAATCACTCCTATGTATAATATAATGGTAATTAAGTATTTCAATCTAGTAGTCATAGTGATAAACTATGAAATAGATATATAGCAGCTGGAAAAGATGTGTGACTCTGTTTGTTGAAATGCCCCATATAACCGTCTCCATTTTTTCTGCAAATAAAACAGTGTAAGGAAGGTTTATAATGAGCAACAATCATACTAGTACAGACGTTATTTTAATTGGTGCTGGAATCATGAGTGCAACATTGGGAGCTCTTATTAAAGAATTGGCCCCTGACTGGAATATTACAGTGTTTGAGAAGCTGGATAGTGCAGGAGTAGAAAGCTCGAATGAGTGGAATAATGCAGGAACCGGCCATGCAGCACTATGTGAACTTAATTACACATCTGAAAAACCGGATGGTACGATGGATATTTCAAAAGCGATAAAAGTTAATGAACAATTTCAAGTGTCCAAGCAATTTTGGTCCCATTTAGTGAATAGTAACCTAATTAGCAATCCGCAAGATTTTATTATGCCTTTACCCCATATGAGTTTCGTTCAAGGTGAAGATAATGTCAGATTTTTAAAAAAACGTTTTGAAGCGCTTTCGAATAATCCGTTATTCCAAGGAATGGAATTTTCCGATGATTTAGAAAAACTGAGGGAATGGCTTCCTTTAATGATGAGAGACCGAGCAGAAGGTGAACCAGTTGCTGCAACGAAAATCAACACAGGAACAGATGTTAATTTTGGTGCATTAACTCGCAAATTATTTGATCACTTACAGAAAAACAATGTTAATATTCATTTTAAACATAGTGTAGACGGTCTTAAGCGCATTAGTGATGGGTTGTGGGAAGTAAAAGTACGTAATCTTGATAATGATACAATGGAACACCATAAAGCCAAATTTGTTTTTATCGGGGCAGGGGGAGGAAGTCTGCACTTGCTCCAAAAAACGGGTATTCCAGAAGGAAAACGTATGGGAGGCTTCCCTGTAAGCGGAATATTTATGGTGTGTAAAAATCCGGAAGTTATAGAAAAGCACCATGCAAAAGTATATGGAAAAGCGAAAGTTGGTGCTCCGCCAATGTCTGTTCCACATCTTGATACAAGGTTTATCGATAACAAAAAATCGTTATTGTTTGGTCCATTTGCAGGTTTTTCCCCTAGATTCTTAAAAACAGGATCATTATTTGATTTAATTACTTCAGTAAAACCTAATAATTTAATGACAATGCTAGCTGCCGGAGTAAAAAATATGACATTGACTAGATACTTGATTCAGCAAGTGCTGCTATCAAAAGAAAAGAGGATGGATGAGCTCCGCGAATTTATTCCTGATGCGAAAAGTGAAGATTGGGAATTACTTATTGCCGGTCAGCGTGTACAAGTAATTAAAGATACTGAGTCTGGTGGAAGAGGGACATTACAATTTGGTACGGAAGTAGTTAGTGCGGCAGATGGTTCCATTGCTGCATTGCTTGGAGCGTCACCTGGTGCATCGACAGCGGTATCTGTTATGCTTGAAGTATTGGAAAGGTGTTTCCCTCAGGAAATGGAGAAGTGGGAACCTAGAATAAAAGAAATGATCCCATCTTATGGACAGAAACTATTGGAGAATCCTTCTTTAATTGAAGAGATTCATACTTTAACGGACGATGCACTTGGATTTACGGACAAAGATTTGGCAAACTCTTCGTCATAATTGAGATGAAGTGATTTTTGCCTAAGTGTGCCGTTACGCACCTTAAAATATTGAAAAAGGCTGAGGTATGATAAGCTAAAGATTTGTAAGTGGTTCTGATATTCATCAGGTTGGATTATCGGAACCTTTTTTCTTCTCCTTATTGCCAAAAATGTTAAATAACTGCGGTATATTGATTTTTGGAGAGATGATGGGGAAAAAGCAAACCTGTTTTGATAATACTATCCCTCAAAAAGAGCGAAAAAAACTCTCCCGATATTTGCGGGAGAGTTTATTAATTATTAAAGTACAGAAACAGCTGGCAAACAAGTGATAGCGCAGAAGCAAGATAAATCAACAGTGATACAAATACCAGTACGCTCAAGCTCTGCAATTTCTTCGCCATCTAATTGATCACAAGGCGCATCTCCTGGATCTGTTTCTTCATCAAAAATTAATAATTCTAGTACTGCACAAGCTCCATCTACTTCTTTTACACGGAAGATAAAGCTTTCGACACATGCAAATTCAGCAACTCCATTTCTTGCAACTTGCACACCAGTACCTCTAAATGGTACTCCATTTTCACCGAATAGAATAAAAGGTACAGTATCAAGTCCTTTTCCAGCTACTGGTGAAACTAAACTCTGAATAGAACGGTGACAGCTAATGTCACATTGTTGATCTAATACGTCATCCTGAGCGTTAGCAATTGCCTCTACAACATCAGCTACACATTCTCTATTACAACCCATTAACATGCACTCCTTTTAAAATCTTTTTGTTGGAACAGTACACTTTATGCGTGATGGAACAAGTTGTATAGTTCATGTACCACAATTTTAATCGGAGTCTAAGCCCTACTTTTTATTTATACTAATTAAGGTGTCTCAAGGTGTGTTGTCAATCAAGACATCAGCTCAGAGCATACTTATACCTTCATGGAATACTTAATAAGATAAGCTGTAAGCATTGTTAAGGTCGTGCCGAACACACTAAAATAATACATATTATGAAGAATACTCTCTTCATAATAGATTGGTAAATTACATAAAGAAGGATCCTGTGTAACAGCACTTAACATTGTCCCCATTATTGCCCCAATAAATCCTTGAAAGTAGCCTGATAATAGTGATTGAAATTTTACGAGGGAACCAAACAATATACCAATACTGCCGCCAATAATCACATTAATTAATGAAATGTATGAGAAAGATAAAGGGAGTAAAAACGCTAATTGTAAGGAAATAGAAAAGCTGATTATTCCACCACTGCATGCCGCCATAATCATTCCGAAGCGGTCATCGAAGACTTTTCTCTTTTTGAACATTCCAGTGAATAACCAAATTCCTATTAAGCTATTTATAAGTAACATTGTTAGAAGAAAAATTAGCATCGCCATTCCCCCTAAGAGTATCTAGTAGAAGAAACAAATAAAATCATGGAAAAAATAAATGCACACTCGATGAAGCCGATAAAAAACAAATTATAATTCGCAGCAGCCCCAATCATTGGTGACATGATTCCTGTCATTAGCCCATTTGCATAACCCATTAACATTGTTTGATAGTCAAAAATCGCACCAAATAATCCCCCAACAGCCATTCCAATTATTGTTGTAATAATTGTTACGACTGTAAATTGCAAAGGAAACTCAAAAATAAGGATTACACCTGTTGATATGGACATAAATCCTCCCGCTAACATGGAGAGATTCATCCCTAATTGAAAACCGATTAATTTACGAATGCGAAACACATACACATAACAGAGCGTAATCATTAACAAATTTCCGTATAATAAAGCACCCAGTACGCCCATATATTCTAGCTCCTTTGTATTTATATAGTTAGAGTATGAATTTATTAAAGTTATGACATTCATCCTGATCATATTCACGCGAACGATTATTTCTGAATTCCATAATATAGAATGAAGTAATGCACAAATATTTGTATGTAAGGAGAGGGCTATTGAAAACAACAGTTAGGCTTGATGATTATGTAAAAGAATTGTTAAAGAAAAGAGCGCAGGAAGAAAAAAAAGAGGATATATTCAATCAATTTAATGAGGAGAATGGCTTAGGAATAACTTCACCAACAACATTAACAACAACAGAAGAAACACGCTTATTAATGGAGTATATGGATAAGGCCAATATGCTGAACATTGTAAATCGGGATCGTAAACGTGGAAAACCGCTGACTTTAAGAAAATTTTTTAAATCAAAAAGAAACCAGCAAGTAGAAGTATATTCCAAATTTGGTGAAAAAGCATTGTATACACAAGGGAAAGTAAGTGCGGTTGGCAGAGACTTTGTTATGCTGACTAATTTAAAGGATAGAATCTGGATACCATATGACTCAATTGAATCTGCAAACATTCCTTTTGGTGTTCCCAATTACTCAAATTCTCACCAGCATTATATTTATGATAATGATTTACGTAATAAGCTTTTAACTAACTTTGGCGAGGTAGTCTCCAAAAGAGAAATTTTGAAACAGCAATTTTATGAAGAATCACTTAGGACTAATTTAAACTCCTGGAAGAATACATGGATCGAGATAAGAATGAACAATAACAAGAAGAGGATGGGAAGAATAGACAAATTAGAGGATTCGTATATTATCTTATCTTTCCTTGGCAAGAAAGAATCAATTGCCATCAATACTGTTCAATATATTCAGACTGTGCGTATTTTCAGTATAGTTAAAAACGCTATTTTCATTAAATCGGCTAAATCGTAGTTGGTCGAACTATATCAATTAATGAAAGAAGCATAATTTGATTTAACAGGGAGTTTTAAGTTTTAACTATAAAAAATGGTAGGTGATCGTAATGAAATATGAATTGGGAAGTGAATTTTTTCAGGATGTGAAAAGATTAATAGGAGAAGATGTGTTGATTGTTACCACCGCTGATCAATTGAATTTATTCGGGCAAACGTTTCGGCCAATATTTTGCGGGCGTGTTACAGAAGTAGAACCAGGACAAGTAACCCTGTTTCCGGTCAATATTAAGCTTATTAATGCGCCTTTTTTTGAATTTCCAACACCTTTAAGTTTTCCATTAGAGAAGATTGCAAATATGACAGTTAATTTTGATTGTAATATGGGCTTCCCACTAACTTAACCTCTTAAAATCGAAAGGAGTAATAATTATGTCTAAAGATTTCAATATCCCATACCCAACAGATAATATTCTTCACGATTACGCTTTGGTTGAACACTTCGAAGACGGAATTGGGAGAATGGTTTTTATAATGACCCCTTCTTTTCCATTTATTTTTATTGGGAAAATTGTAGATGTGATGTATGATCATGTAATTATCGATGTAGAAACCACTTCTATTAGTCAGCTGGAAAATAGAATATGGAATCTCCATATTCATCAAATTGAAGCATTTTATATTGAACGAGATAATGGTCCAAAGATACCAGAATTAAGAGAGGACCTTTGCTAGTAAAGGAGAGATGGGATGAAACGTTTTTATCACGTTGTTGCAATACCAATTCGGATTGTATTAAATAACTTTGGTGACCATAATCCAGATGGAATGATGTATGTTCTCAAAGAAAATGAGCAAAAAGTGAGAGAATTGGTACGGAAAAACCCGTTCACACCGGTAGATCTTGTTCAACCATTGGTCATCAGGGCAAATAATGAAGATGAAGTTGAAATCTTATTCGAAAATCAGTTGCCATTTGCAACAGGCATCCATTTCCAAGAAGCAGATTATGATGTTATGGATGCTGATGGTGCCAATGTAGGATTTAATGAAAGTACACTGGTTGAGTGTGGGGAACAAATTTTATACTGTATTAAAGCAAATCATGAAGGGATTTTTTACTTTTCGGATCTTGGCAATCCGGCAAGCAGTGAAGAAGGGTCAAATATTAATGGATTATTTGGAGCATTGTTCGTTCAGCCGAAAGGCTCTTGGTGGACTGATCCTGAGACTGGTGGTGAATTAAAAAGTGGGGTATATGCTGATATCCACCATCCATTCCTCCCCTCCAGGCGCGAATATGCATGGATTTTTAATGACGAAATGCCAACAGTTGATTTAACAGGAAATCGACCAATAAATCCAATTACCAACCAAGAAGCAGAAGCTACCCATGCTGTTAATTATCGTTTTGAGCCACTTTCAAATCGTCACAGGCTGATAGAAGAAGGAGTTGTATGTCCAGATTGTGATGGGGAGGAAGTCCACCATGATTCATGGGTGTTTGGAGACCCGGCTACACCAATATTACGTGGCTATGTTGGTGATCCTGCCATTATCAGACTGGTCCATGGCGGGGTTAAAGAAACCCACGTATTTCATTATCATGTTCATACATGGTTTAGGGATCCAATGAATGTTGACTCTGAAATTATTGATTCCCAATCAACTAGTCCGCAAACATGGTATGATGTAGAACCATTATACGGACTAGGGTCACTGCAGGGCTCATTTGGTGATGCCATCATTCATTGTCACTTATATCCGCACTTTGCTTCGGGAATGTGGGGGATCAATCGTATTTTTAATACCCTTCAGGATGGAAGCCAATGTTATCCGAATGACGTACCAATTAAACCATTAAAACCATTACCAGATCGCCAGCCTCCACCAAAACCTACGAAGGAATGTCCTGGTTTTCCTAACTTCATACCAGGAAAAGTTGGCTGTAAGGCACCAAGACCACCGCTTGGGATTGTTGGTGGCAGGGGATTAACAGAGATAGAGCGAAATGCAGCGATACCAAATCCCAGGCCAGGAACAGTTTTTGTTAATCCTTGTGGTGTGGCAAAATCCCCTGTTGTGAAAGAATTTAATATATCTTTGATAGAACTGCCGATCATTTATAACCGACAAGGGTGGAATGATCCAAAAGGAAGAATATTTGTACTTGATGAAGATATTGATGCCATCTGTTCAGGCAGGAAAGAGCCCGAGCCACTTGTTATTCATGCATCAGCAGGAACCTGTATTCGTGTCAATTTTACGAACCGTGTACCAAATGTTGCAGATGGTGATGCATTCCAGCTCGTCACTCGGACGTATGAAACAGCATTTCATATTCACTTTGTAAAGTTTGATGTGTTAGTTAATGATGGGGCAAATGTTGGATGGAACTATGATTCAAGTGTTCTGCAAGGAGAAACCATCCGTTATGAGTATTTTGCTGATGTGGAATTAAAAGCATGGTTTTTCCATGATCACTTATTCGCAAACTATCATCAGCAGCACGGTGTATTTGGTTCAGGTATTGTCCATGGCCGATTTACTAGATTTTTAGATTCCCGTACAGGCGAACCGGTTGATCACGGAACCCAAATTACTGCAGTGAATCCAATGATTCCAGATTACCGGGATATCGCATTACTGGTACAGGATTTCTCCTTGTTATTTGATAAAAACGGAAATCCGCTTAATCCTCCTGAGTTCCCGGGTTCAGAGGATGATCCAGGTTTGTTTGGCGTAAATTATAAAAATGAACCATTACAGTTCCGGTTAGGAAAAGATTGTGACCCTGCCTATTCGTTTAGCTCATTTGTGCATGGTGATCCTGTGACCCCAATATTGCACTGTTATGAAGGAGATCCGATCAGGATTCGACTTTTACAAGGATCCCACGAAGAGTCACACAGTTTTAATTTGCACGGTTTAAGATGGAAATCGGAAAGACCTGATCTCGAATCTGAATATAAATCACAACAGCATATTGGTATTTCGGAATCATTTACTTTTGAAACGAATGCATTCTATTCTGGGGATTATTTATGGACATTTGAGACAGAGGAAGATTTATGGAATGGGTTATGGGGTTTGATTCGAGCATTCGATGAGGAGGTAGATTTCTTAATTTCGCTTCCTGACCGATGTCCTCCGCCGAAACGAACGAAGGCTTTACCGGAATGTACAGGAGAGCCTCCAGCTAAAGCTGACTTCGTATATCCGCCACTACAAGCTCCTCGAAATGCGCCTGTAAAGCAATTTAACATCATTGCCTTTCAAGTGCCGATCGTCTATAGCAAACATGGAGAACGTGACCCGTTCGGAATAGTATTTGCACTGAAGGAAGATTTGGATGATATTATGTGTGGAAGGAAAAATCCAGAGCCGCTCATTATCAGGGCGAATCAAGGGGATATTGTAGAAGTAAATTTAACGAGTTTATTAGAGTTCGATAAATTCCCGTTTTTAGATGGCATTTGGCCATATCCTCCTGTTAAAGAACAGGCTTTTTATCCACCTTCCGTTAGAATATCTTTGCATCCGCAATTAATTCAATATGATATCAAGACGTCAAGTGGTGAAACGGTTGGGTTTAACCCTGACCAGACTGCAGGCCCAGGCGAAACTGTCACATATCGCTGGTTTGTTGATTCCCCATTAGGGGCTTGCGGAATGTGGGACATGGCTGATATTCGCAACCATCGCTCACTAGGTACTTTTGGAATGTTTGTCGCAGAACCAAGAGGTACGGAAATTATTGATCCTTGTACATTAAAACCAATCAACAAAGGTGCTAATGTCATTTTACGTCAACCTTTCCTTCCGGTGATTCGTGAGTTTGGTCTTGTGCTATATGACGGTGCCCGTTTATTAGATAAGAAGGATCAGCTGATTGTTGATCCAATAGACGGAATTTTATTGAATGAGGCAGATCAAGCAGCAATAATACGTGACCTTGTTGATACGTATGATAATGGGTCGCGTGGCTTTAATTACCGTACAGAAAGATTGATTAATCGGTTTAATAATATACCAGACTTAGAAAAGCTATTCAGTTCAAAAGTCCATGGCGATCCATCTACACCAGTGTTTGAAGCATATCCAGGAGATCCTGTCACCATCAGATTAGTTAACCCGTCAGAACGGAGACGTTCCCATACGTTCCATCTTCACGGGCATTACTGGAATATAGACTCTCAGGATATCTTTTCAACAGTAAAATCAATTGTAGGGGAAATTGTTGCAGGGCATACTTCTAACCTGAATCTTAATTATGGAGCAGGCGGTTTATATGAATACCCTGGCGATTATATGTATCGATCAGGAAATATACGTTGGGATATTGAGCAAGGTATGTGGGGGATCCTTCGTGTTCTTGCAAAACGAGATAAGGATCTACCATTATTGAAAAAGGTCTATGACAATAAGAATACTAAAAAAAGAAAAATCAAAAAGCTATGAGGGAGGGGATAAATGTTGAATAATGGAATATTGACTGGAAACACCAATTTACCAGAAAAACAGCAGATGGAAGGTTTCTGTATACCAACAGACTGTCCTGAACGAGCACAAACACTTCAACTGCCATCACCAACTAGTTGTTTACCACAAGAAATTTTAGAAGAATTAGAATTGCGAATTAGGGCAGCAAACGAATTTCTGCTTAACAGTTCCTTATCAAGTGAAAGAGAAATACTGGAAGTCATTGAAGGTGCAATGGAGGGATTAATTGGTCAAGAAGTAGAATTAGAGATCGATTGTTCATTACGCATGGATGAGACTGGTGAAATTAATACTGTTATAGGAAGAGTTCAACTGGCAGGACGTGATTTTACTGTTCTTACAAGTGGAAGAAAACAGTTATTAGTTCCTAATCAGAAAATATGTAAAATTCAATTGAAAAACCGTTTTGCAGAGCCGGTTGAAACGGAAGGGTTATTAGAAGATATCGATCCTTGTTTACGCAGATGTATCACGTTAAGATTTGGTGAAGTAGTTTCAGGTTCTGTTGAATTAATCCAAATTTTCTACGGATTGACTCAGGAAGTCTACTTGCTTCAATTTATTGATCAGGAAATAGAGATTATTACACCAGATGAAAAATTGAAAGCAAAATTACACGATGTACGTGACAAGTATCTAATATTATGTGATGAAAAGAAGAATAGAATCATGCCAATGGAAGAACCGTGTATCATCACCTTACCAATTTGTAAGGGATAAGTATTTTTCAGGTAATAAAAACTGTGTAAGCAGGGTACAGTTGCTCTTGCCTACACAGTTTTTTACATTCACATTGTATTACTGACTTTTAGTTAAACAATAGTAGATAAATATTCTAAATTATGCATAAAAAAGCGAGTGCAGAGGCTTAACAAAAACCATGCACCCTATTAATTCAGCAGACTGTTAGCAGCAATCACATTCATCATGGCAGTCACAATCATCTTCTATCTCAAACCATTTAATAGATTCTAGTGGGAATATAACAAAATCCTGCTTCCTTCTCTTATGCTTTGCACATTTTTTGCATTTTTTCCGTTTATGCTTTTTGCAGTGAGGGCAATCCTTCTCAAGCTCTTCCTCTTCCATATCGTCATCTATATCATCCATGTGATCATCTAACTCTTTATGAACGTTGACTTCGACAAAGTCACGGCCAACAAAGCATATCTCTGCTTGAATATCTCTGCATTCTTCACCGCAATCCACTTTCATTTTTACTTCACAGCCAATGAGTTGACGAAGGCGGAAGTTCATGCCACCGGTCAATCCCCCTAATCTTACTTTAAACCGGTCATCACAAACAAAGCTCTCACAGAAGCAGCCTTCTCTGTCGAATTGATGATTATGTTGGGCAAAATGGTGATGGTCATGGGGAAGTGAATGATGATGAAACCCTCGATCATCAAATCTCGGGTTGCCACAATTTGAACAAGTTGAATGACTCATTTCTTTACCTCCTTTTTTGAATGTTAAAGAATAATAATGATATTTTTCTTCCCACTGTCACAATGGAATTCCAGGTCTTTATCCTTATAGTCATTCTTGCGGCGATATTCTCTTTTTCGTAATGGTTGTAAGGAATAATCATTGTATCGACGGTGTGAGGAGAATCTATTATTGTTTTGATGAGGGAAGTGGTTTTTCTTACAATCGCAATGGCGCTGGTGTCTAAAATTATCGTTAGACTGACAGTTGCAAAAATCGTGATAATAGTGACTCAATTTCATTCTCCTTTCCATTCAAATATTACTTAGTATACTTTACTGTAAAACAGTAGTTTTTCATTTGATTGTTGGAGCGTAACCAACGCTTAGTCATAGATCTATTTAACAAAAACGATGGTTGAAACAGTGACAACGCGGACAGGGGTCTCTGAATTGGAATCTGCGGCATCTACAGAAAGGGTTATGAAAGTCGTCGTTAAAATGCTTGTTATTGCATAATGAACAGCAACAGTTTCTCTTTTGTTTACATTTGCTCATTTTCATTCACCTCCCTTAAACACCCTATATATTAATTTATGAAAATATAAAAAGCCTGTAGCATACACTCGTCCTTTCTATAGTCAAAATAATTATTACGACTAGCTCAAAAAATAAGGGAAAGCATAGTGTAGTAAAGAAAGGAGAATGAATGGATGAAGGGGAAAATATTGACTGCTATCCTGATTGGAGCAATTGTTACATTTGGTTTATTGTATTTATTTTGGCCTCAATATGATGATTTACCTAACTTAGGGAAGGTTGAGCCATTTCAAGTAGATTCGATATTTAGTGATGAGTATCAATTGGATAATCAAAGGATAAAATTAGTTGCCTTTTTTTATACGAATTGTCCTGATATTTGCCCTTTAACGATGTCGGATTTTAATAAATTACAAGAAGAACTGAAAAGGGAAGAGTTGTTCGGTAACTCTGTTCAGTTAGTGGCAATAACACTCGATCCCGAAAATGACACAACTTCTGTCATAAAAAACTATGCTTCCCATTTTGATGTAGACCCTGCCGGATGGTTGTGGCTAAGAGGTACGTTGAGTCAAACAAAGCAAATAGCGGAGGACTTTCAAATGTATTACAAAGCAACAGAGGATAACTTTCTGATTCATGGAACAACGATGTATCTATTAGATCAACATCATAACATCCGGGCAATTTATGACATGGCGAACAGAAAAAATCCAATAAATATGGAAGAAATAGTAGGTGACATGCTTTTATTAGTTGATTAATGGTTGTTTTATATGATTTTTACTATGGATAGGATAGGCAAATTACAGATTTATTTTTATAGACATTCACCTATTTTATATAACTGAATATAGTGTTAGAAAAACGTGTGGTGATTTTCTTGAGCCGGTTAATTGTTGACAATGTTATGAACAGGGAAGAACTTTCCTGTAGGGAAAGAGAAGTGTTAAAGAGGTTCGGTGAAAAGATGTCAGAGAAAGATAAGCCATTTCCTTGTATTCCTGCAACAATCGGTCACACTTTACAACATTTCCGCTATGGATTTATCGGTTGTCCAACCAAAAAAGAAACAGTGCAGGAACTAGCTGGATTGTTAAATTCCTATACAGAACAATCAAGAGAATTCGGAAAGTATACATCTCTCGTTGTCTTTTATGAACTATCAGAGGGGTTAAAGGAAAGATTTACAGTAGAACAATATGAACAGTTATTCTGGCAGCAACTGAACTCTTTATCCGTTATGGATCTGTGTGATTGGCCAAGTAACATACCGGATAATGCTGAAAATACTTTATGGGAATTCTGTTTTCAAAAAGAAAGATATTTTGTTTATTGTGCAACACCAGCACATAAAGAACGAAAAAGTCGCAAGTTCGATACAATGATGTTAGCTCTAACTCCAAGGTGGGTATTTGATTTGTTTAATGATTCTAATAAACAAGCACCTAAGATAAAAGATAAAATTAGAGGGAGAATTGGTTCTTATGATACGGTAGCAATCCATCCGGAATTAAGGAAATATGGTGCGGAAGACAATTTTGAATGGAAACAATATTTTTTGCGTGATGATAATACCTCCTTATTAAAGTGTCCTTTTCATCGTGATAAACCATAAGAACAATAAAAGCATAAAACTAACTGTGGGGAAGAAGTGATTATGAAATGGGAGAAGTGTTTGTTTACAAAGGCTGAGCCCGTCAGCTCAGCCTGTTATTTCATATTATATGTGGTTTTTTCTTTTCACTAAACTTCCTGCAATATATGCCAGCAATGATAAGATAATTGCTGTAACTACAACATGCATGCCAAATGGCCGTGGATAAAAGTTGTATAATAATATATAAGAAAGAATCCCGACAATCATGGAAGCGAGGGCTCCAAACCTGTTACCCTTTTCCCAATAAAGGCCTAATACAATTGGCCAAATAAAGGCAGCTTCCAGCCCGCCGATTGCAAACAAGTTTAACCAGATAATTAAATCAGGCGGATTGACTGCAATCAGGAAAACTATTATACCCAGTACTGCTGTCACTGACATACTAATCTTTTGGACTTTCTTCTTTGTTGCTTCAGGATTCATATAATTTATATAAATGTCTTTTACTATGGTAGAGCTTACAAGCAAGAGCAAAGAATCCACTGTTGACATAATGGCAGCTAATGGTGCTGCTAGTACGATACCTGCAACCCATGCAGGCAGCACATCCAATGCAATCTCTGGCATTACTTTATCACCAACTTCAATTCCTGGTAAGATTGCTCTCGCAAATGCACCAATTACATGCATGTTTAGCATAATCACACCAACAACAATCGTTCCAATCGATAAGGCAAGATGGTAAGATTTTGTATTTTTATAAGACATTGCACGGACCGCAATCTGTGGCAATGCGACAACACCTACACCAACTAAAATCCAGTAAGAAGATACATAGGCAGGTGTTAATGTGCCATCTGCTCCGAATGGGGTAATCAGATTGGGATTCTCTGCTTGTAACTCTGAAATAATTGCAGGAACTCCTCCACCTGCAATAATCACAGCAATAAGTAAAACTAATGTCCCAATAAACATGATACTTCCTTGAATCGCATCAGTTAAAGTTACGGCACGAAATCCCCCGAACGTAACATAAATTAATACAGTTAGAACAAAGATAAATAATGCCGAATTATAGGATAAACCAGTAAGAGATTCTATTAGTCGTCCGCCGCCAATCCACTGTGCGGCCATGGCGGAAAATAAAAAAATCACAATACTAATCGAGGAGAGGATAACAACTGCTTTTGATTGATACCGCTCCTTTAAAAAATCAACCATTGTTACTGCATTATATTGCTTTGTTACGATGGCGAATTTCTTTCCAAGAATCATTAAAGTAAAATACCCTGTTGCTACCTGCGTAACAGATAATAAAACCCAGCCTAATCCTTCATTGTAGGCGACACCAGGTCCCCCAATAAAACTGCTGGCACTTCCATATGTAGCGGTCATTGTCATTGCCAGGACAAATCCGCCAAGACTCCTTCCACCTAAATAATAATCTTGCATAAATGTGTTTCCATTACTTTGTTTTCTGCTCGATATCAGTCCAATCAAGAATATAATAGCGATTGAACCGAACAGTGAGATGGTTGCATGCCAATTCATCTTTTTTCTAACTCCTCATTATCAAATGGTACGTTAACAAAAAACTTTCTAACAATAATAAATACGAGTACAGACATAATCAGTACCCCTGCAATACAGCTGTAGAAAAACCAGGCAGGAAATCCCAAAATATATTGATACTCCGTAATATCACCACTTCCCAGCCCATAGGCAAAACCGAACCACCATATGAAATTGAATATGACCAAGCCTACTCCGATTAAAGCTTCTCTATTCGCAATCTTAAACCGGTAATCTTTTCTCTGTGACAAAATAGTATCCTCCTTTTCAGGCTCGATTTAGTAACTAAATTATACATTATTTAAGAATACAAGTGAGAGAAAAAAATAAATAGAAGGAAAATTGATAATAGCAATTTCCCTTCTAGTATTAGTAAGACTAGTTTAACTATGAAATAATTTTCCCAGGAGTGGGTGCTGTTGGAAAAGGTGATAAGAACGTCTCTAGAATATATTGATAAATGGCTTGTTCTACTGTTATGTCTTGATTAAATAATCCTTGATTACCAAACAATACATTGAATTCAAGTATATAATATTTTCCTTTACTCACTAGGATATCAAATCCGGCATGGTTAATATTCAGTGCGTTTGCCACATTTTTGACTAAATCCAATGCATCCTCAGGGATAAAATGGAAGCAAATATCCCCACCTTGTGCAACATTATGAAGAAATTCTCCTTCTTGGCCAACTCGCCAATAAGCTGCATGTATGTTTTCTCCAACAATGCAAACACGCAAGTCTTTTCCATCGTTCGGCAAAAACTCTTGTACATAAAGAATATCATTATGATTCGCATAATCAAGGAATTGCTCTTTTGTTTCAATAAGAAATACTCCATTTCCCATTGAATTCTTTGCTTCTTTTGCAACAAACGGGAAAGGAAATGTTTCAAGTACTTTTAAAATATTAGAAGCAGTACTTGCCAGAATTTCTGTATATGGAACAAATGGCTTTGAAACAGACCATAGGGCACGTGTCATTTCAATTTTATTGGATCCTATTTGTATTGTTTCAATGCTTGGGAATATTTTCTTTCTCAAACCATATACAAGGGTTGTTACTTGCCATGTTTCTGGAAAGAGGATAAGATCAGCTTCACGAATCGTATCGATTTCCTGGAACATAAGTTCAGGCTTTATATAGTGAACGCCTGGAATTCCAATTGTTCGAAAAGGATTAAAAGAAATCAATTTCATCTTTCATTTCTCCATTTTTTTATTTTAACACTCTAATATTAGCACTATTTCAAAAAAATACTAGTTATTTTTCTATAGAAAAAAGAAAATGGCAGTTACATTGGACATATCTGCCATTGGGAGCATAAGAAGATTCTGCCCAGGCACTAAATAAAATTAAACGATAAAAATGAAGGCAAGTTACATATTGCTAGGTAAGGTTAAGGGTTCCTTGTAATGATTGGTAAAAATAACCTTCTGTAATAAAATATTAAATATCCGTGTGCCAGGAATAATAAGACAGCTAAAGCTAGAAGGGACGGATCCATGAAAATATGCAACAAAATAATATTAATAATAATGGGGGCTAAGATGATAAGAGCTAATGGAGTAAATTGGTTTATTAGTAATAGTATTCCACAAATGATCTCCAGCGTCTTTTCGATAAATAGTAAATACCTGAACTCGAATAATGCCATCGCCTCAGGGCTTGTTGTTATAAACGGTTCGAAATCAAAGTAAACAAAATAACCATTTACACCTGCAATTAAGAAAACAGCACCTAAGAATAATCTGCTAACATGCATTATTATTTTAATCATTAACCACTCTTCCTTTCACGTAAAATATGACCCTAACACTATTATATGATGAATTTGTAAATAAAAATATCTTAAATGAAGAATTAAAAATCGAGTTATAAAGAGTCAATTAGAATGATGGCCCTTATTACTCTTCTTTTAAAGTGAAACATGAAATTAATTAATTCTGATATGGGTTAATTGTCTGAATGATTCCATCTTCGTTATCTATTAACTCCGTAAATTTAACTAATAAGTAGCATACCAAGATGACAAAATAATAGAGGAATCAACCTGTTAGTTCGTTGAATAATTCTCTCATCTCGATTAAATCTCCTTTTTGTCTATTTCTATATAATATTACCATAATTTAACTATCGATGGATGTAAAAGTCTAACAATAATCGGGTTTTGTCGCTTTCGAAACAGGGAATATATAGTTTATTTAACTCCGGGAATAAAAACCTCTTGCTAACTTTAAGAAACATGATACAATATAAAAATCACATTTTAAATAACATAATATTCACTCGTATAATAGTAGGGATATGGCCTGCAAGTTTCTACCAGATTACCGTAAATAATCTGACTATGAGTGAGCAATGAATGATAGTTATAATTCAATCTCTGCTAAAGACCAGTTATAGCCTGAAGATTCTTGCTCATCTCATACGGTGGGCAGATGAATCTTTAGGCTTTTTTTATTGGAAGTTATCACTTCGCAGGCAAGGTAGTTTGAGATGAGGAATGTAATTAGACTTGGCAGTTTTTCTCACTATTTTTATTAAACACAGATTTGGGGGACAATCATGGAGAAATTACAGAACAAAATTAGAGAAGAAGGCGTTGCGTTATCAGACTCTGTGCTAAAGGTGGACAAATTTCTTAACCATCAAATTGATCCACAATTAATGCATGAGATGGGAAAGGAATTTGCTAGTAAGTTCGAAAAGGAAGGGATCACTAAAATTGTTACACTGGAATCATCAGGAATTGCTCCAGCTGTAATGACAGGATTGATTCTAAATGTTCCGGTAATTTTTGCCCGCAAGAAAAAATCTTTAACACTAACAGAAGGTTTAATCACTTCAAAAGTGTACTCTTATACAAAGCAGGAAACGAATGAAGTATCTGTTTCTAATAAATTCTTAAGTAAAGAAGATAATGTATTAATAATCGATGATTTTCTTGCTAATGGACAAGCAGCACTAGCTCTTATTGATATTGTTGAAAAGATAGAAGCAACAGTAGCAGGAGTTGGGATTGTTATTGAGAAGGCATTTCAGGATGGCGGAGCTGTTTTACGAACAAAAGGCTACCGCGTAGAATCTTTAGCTCGTATTCAGTCATTAAGTGATAAAAAAATAGAGTTTGTTAAGGAGAAGGAGCAAGTATAATGAAATTAACAAAAGGAAGAATTGCTTCACTGGGGTTACAACATGTTTTAGCAATGTATGCGGGAGCTGTCATTGTGCCATTAATTGTTGGAGCGGGAATTGGATTAACAAACGAACAACTGACATATTTAATATCGATTGATATATTAATGTGCGGGATTGCAAGTATTCTGCAAGTTTGGAAAAATAAATTTTCTGGTATTGGTTTACCTGTTGTGCTTGGTTGTACGTTTACAGCGGTAGGACCAATAATATCGATAGGTAATGATTATGGGATTACCTATATTTATGGATCCATTCTTGTCTCAGGCCTTGTTGTTGTTTTAATTGCTAAGTTTTTTAGTAAGTTAATCAAGTTTTTCCCACCAGTTGTAACAGGGTCTGTTGTTACAATAATTGGGATTACATTAATTCCTGTTGCGATGAACGATTTAGCTGGCGGAGAAGGTAGTACCGATTTTGGCAGTTTTACCAATTTAGCACTAGGATTTGGCACATTGCTTATCATTCTATTAATTTTTCGCTTTAGTAAAGGATTTATTCAATCCATTGCGATTTTAATAGGAATTTTGCTTGGAACGGTTGCAGCATCATTTGTTGGATTAGTTGATTTTAGTCCAGTTGCGGAAAGCTCATGGGTGCATTTACCGACACCTTTCCATTTTGGGGTACCTGAATTCCATATAGCACCAATATTAACAATGATTCTTGTTGCTATTGTCAGTCTTGTCGAATCAACTGGTGTATATTTTGCTTTAAGTGATATATGTGACAAAAAGTTAGAAGATAAAGACCTGGAAAAAGGGTATCGAGCGGAAGGATTAGCAATTTTATTCGGTGGATTATTTAATTCATTTCCATACACTACATTCTCACAAAATGTTGGTTTGATACAATTATCAGGGATCAGAACAAATAATGTTATATACACTGCAGGGGGAATGCTGATTTTATTAGGCCTCGTTCCGAAGATTGGTGCATTAACATTAGTTATCCCAAAGGCAGTTTTAGGTGGTGCAATGATCGCAATGTTTGGCATGGTAATCGCCTATGGGATCAAGATGTTAAGTAATGTTGATTTCGCTGCACAAGAAAATCTTCTAATTGTAGCATGTTCTGTTGGAATGGGATTAGGTGTAACAGTTGTACCGGAGATTTTTGCTGACTTACCTAGCAGCTTAAGTGTTTTAACAGAGAGTGGTATTGTGATTGGGAGTTTAACAGCAATCTTTCTAAATATCATCTTAAATTTTAAACGTCAAAAACCAGTCGTTGTAAGTGAATCAAAGAGACCGGCATAATAGACTGTAAAAGACAGAAATGCTTTACTTATTAGTAAGCATCTGTCTTTTTTTGTTGTGTGGTGTTATACATTGCCAATACATAACTTATGATAGAAACTTTAAATACAGATTTCCTGAACTAATTCTACTGAATGTTCGGTTTGTTGTCTCAGGCTCTTTTTCTAATGTTATGTGATTGTTACTCAGTAAATTAGCTGTTCAGGTCATGTTGAATTTATGGGTTTACTTGGATTAAACATTGCTAGTTGCTATATAAGAATCGAAAAGGAAGAATATTATCGGAGTCAATTTTGTTTCTGGGCATAAAGATTCATATTTATAATTTGACAATTTACTTACAGCAATCTATTGTTATATTATCAGAATATTTAAATAAACTGACTGACTTATCAATCAAGGGGTGGCAACATTGAAGCAAAATACAAAAGAACTACTTTTAGAAGTTGCATTAGAGTTATTTGCAACGAAAGGTTATCATGCTACAAAAGTATCAGACATTGTAAAACAAGCAGGAGTGGCACAAGGGACTTTTTATTGGTACTTCACTAGTAAAGAAGAAATCGGATTAGAAATTATCGAAAAGGGCAAGAAAAAATTACTAAAAGTTGTTCGTAAAGGTTACCGTAAAGAAGTAGGTAATGTTTCCGATATGCTTCAATCATCAAAGAGATTAATGCAGAACTTATTACTTTTTGGTGACAGCAATCGTAATTTAATGATTTTTCTGTTGCTAAAAGGACAAGGTGGTGAGGAGAAAATTAGGAATGCTGTTTCTGAGACAATTATTTCTATTGAAACAGAGTTCGCTAAAAATATTCAACGGGCAATTGAACTTAATATGTTAGAAGACCGTGACTGTGTGGAACTGCAAGCACAGATTCTTACAAGCTTTATCATTGGTATAATGTCCAGATGGTTATTTGGTCCAATGAATCAAGTGGATTTTAAACCAACTACATCTATTAATGAAGTAACTGAAGAAATTGTTCGCTACGAATTTTTTGGTCTTATCGGATCAGGAGGTAAAAAATGAAAACAATGATTAAATGGTCGAATCAGAACATGCAGATAACAAACCAGTCAGCTGATCAAATCATTGGAGTTTCAGTACGTGAAGAAAATGGCTATACACCAGTCGAATTGCTAACAAGTTCTCTCGGTTTATGCATTTTTATAACAATCTCCAGGTTGTTTGAGAGGGATGGAATTACAATAAAAGAAAATGAATTTACTGTCTCTGTGGAAGCGTTCAAAGCTTTGAGAGGACCTTCAAGAATAGAGGAGTTATTAGTAGAAGTAAGTTTCCCAGCTTACTTAGAGGAGGCATATAGGAATAAACTGATACATTCAGCTGAGAAGGCATGTACTATCGGGAATACAATTAAAAATGGAGCCAAAATAATGATTAGAGATGGAGTGATACAAAGTGAATAATAAAAGTACAAATTTTGAAGATTACTCGATAAGCCCAGTTCCTGCTGATCAACGGAAAAGCACACTAAATGTTTCGATAACAAGTTGTGCATGGATTATCTCTTTATCAACTATTTTTACAGGTGGTGCTTTAGTTGCTGGATTGGACTTTCAAAATGCCGTTTTAGCGGCTATTTTTGGAATGCTGATTCTTGCGGTTATTGGCTATTTTCAAGGATGGATGGGGGCAAAATACGGTGTTTCCACTACCATGTTAACACGTCAGGCTTTTGGCCGTTATGGTGCTAATCTATTTGGTGTGTTATTGGCATTAACAATGGGGATTGGCTGGTTTGGTTGGCAAATTGCTTTTTTTGGTATGACAATCGCGGAAATGTTTCCTGATCAATGGTTTGCAGAACCTAGAATAGCGATGATTTGGGGTGGCACACTTATGATATTAACCGCATTAATTGGTTACAGAGGATTAGCCATTCTCAGTATGATTGCTGTACCATTAGTAGCTATTTTATCTGTATGGGGGTTAGCGGAGGCTGTTAATCACTTAGGGAGCTGGAATGCATTATTTACAACAGAACCAACAGGTGATCCGATAACTTTATTTGCAGGGATCACGATTGTAGTCGGGAATGCTGTGGCTGGTGCGATCGTGTTCGCGGATGTAACGAGATATGGGAAAACTGCGAAAAAAGGCGGTTTTGCCGCTTCGATTGGCTATTTTTTAGGTGGTGTATTTTGTGTGGTTGCAGGGGCAGCAATGGCGTTAGCTGCACAAGTACCAGCATTAGGATCAACACCAAATATTCCTGCAGCAATGAGCCAAATCGGTTTAGGATTTTTCGCTTTTCTAATCCTGGTATTTGCACAGTGGACAACAAATGATAACAATCTATACACAGGTTCACTTGGTTTACGTAATGTAATTAATGTAAGAAAGTCAGTTATTGTAGTTTTGTTAGGCGTTTTAGGTTTAGGAATTGCATTAATAGGAATTCAAGACTACTTTGTTCCATTTTTAAATGCTTTAGGAACATATGTCCCACCAATTGCTGGTGTAATGATAGCCGATCATTGGATTGTGAAACCGAAGATACTGCAGAAATCTTATCAATTCGGTGAAGGTACAACATATGCCAAGTGGAATATTGCTGCAATTATATCGACTGTTTTAGCAGGAATTATTGGTTCACAGTTACATATTGGGATAACGGCAATTAATTCCATTATTATTGGGTTCGTTTTATATATTGTGATTGCGTATATTCTAAAGAAAACAAATATTAATTTTGAAGTAGGCAAGAAATCGGAACAGACTAATGGCTTTTAATTAGGGAGGTAAAAGATGAATAATGCTGTTGATTCAAACAAGTGGGTGCTAGGTGTTGATGTCGGTGGAACGTTCACAGATTTAGTTGCAACAACAGAAAGCGGGGAGTTAATTTCAACAAAAACACCATCCACTCCTGATCAGTCTGATGGTGTCATTAACGGAATTAGAAAGATAGCTGAATTACTTAAAGTAAGTTATGATACATTTTTAGAAAATTGTCCACTAATTGTCCATGGAACAACTGTAGCAACAAACACGTTATTAGAGTATGATGGAGCAAAAGTTGGATTATTAACAACGGAAGGTTTCCGTGATGAAATAGAATTTCGTCGTGCATATAAAGAAAGTGTTTTCTCTGTCCGCTTACAAGCCCCCCATCAGATTGTACCAAGAAGGTTTCGAATCGGGATTCCGGAAAGATTAGATAAAGAAGGAAATGTAATAAAAGAATTAGATGAAAAGGCTGTTCGGGATTCTGTTCGCCAATTTGTCAATGAAGGAATGGAGGCAATAGCAGTTTGTTTCTTGTTTAGCTTTGTTAACCCAGCACATGAAAGAAGAGTAAAGGAAATCATTGCAGAAGAAGCACCAGATTTATTTGTCTCCATTTCAAGTGAAGTCTTGCCGCAGATCCGGGAATTTGAACGTGTATCAACAACTATCGTTAATGCATATACAGGTCCGACAATGCAATCATATTTGAATCACTTGGAATCAAAGTTACGGCAACAGGGATTTCAAGGAGAATTGTTTGTCATGCAGTCAAATGGCGGTGTACAAAATATCGAGCAGACAGGTAAATTGGCTGCAGGAAGTTTACTGTCCGGCCCTGCTGGTGGGGTATCTGCTGGAGCTTTTATTGGGGAGAAATCTGGTAATGAAAATATTATTACAGTTGATATGGGTGGGACAAGCTATGATGTTTCTGTAATTGAACAACTTCAGCCAACAATAACAACAGAAAGCTGGATAAGCCGTTATCGTGTTGCATTGCCAATGATGGACATTCATACAATTGGTTCAGGTGGTGGCAGTATTGCCTGGATTGATAGTGGAGGGGCATTGCGAGTTGGCCCTAAAAGTGCTGGTTCCTATCCTGGACCTGCCTGCTATGGCAGAGGTGGAACAGAGCCAACAGTAACAGATGTGAATGTCGTCTTAGGTTATATCAATCCAGATAATTTCCTTGGTGGTGAAATGAAATTAGATCGGGATTTAGCAGAGCAAGCCATAGTAAAACATGTTGCAGAACCATTAGGAATTACAGCAATAGAAGCAGCATTAGCAATTTCACAAATTGTAAATAGTGATATGTCCAATGCTGTTCAGTATGTCTCCTCCCAACGAGGATATGATCCCCGTAATTTTGCATTAATGGCTGTTGGCGGAGCTGGTGCCATTCATGCCGGCAGACAGGCAGAGGATTTAGGTATCAATACTGTTATTGTGCCAGCACTTGCTCCAGTCTTTTCTGCATTTGGTGATGTAGCGGCAAACCTAAAGGTTACAGAATTAAAGACAAGATTTGAAGATATAGATGCAATCGACTTGGATGAGATCAATCAAGACTTTGAACAAATGGAAAAAATAGCTCGTGGAAAATTAGGTGGAGAAAGTATTGTGAAGCATTTTGAAACACGAAAGTATATTGACATGCGCTATAAAGGGGAAGTCCATGAAGTAACTGTTCCTGTACGTTCGAGAACAAAAAGAATAACTGCACTTAATTTAGAGGCAACGATTAAGGATTTCCATGGAATGCATGAAAGGCTTTATGCACACCAGGATCCAGAGCAATCGATTGAAATATTAAATTTACGTCTTGATCTTATTGGAGTAAGAGAGAAGCTAGCTTTAATAGATGAAGCATTTGGTGATGAAGAACCAAATAGAGCAAAAAGCGGTGAGAGAATTGTTTACTTTGAAAAAGAGCCAAACACGATTCCTGTTTATAATGGTTCTTTATTGACACCAGGTAATTTAATTGCTGGTCCAGCCATTATTGAACAATGGGGAACAACTATTGTAGTATATCCCGGACAAGAAGCATTGATTGATGCAAACAGAAACTGTGTTATTGAAGTGCAACAAGCCAGAGGTGGTCAGCAATGATTGAATCGCAAATTAATTATTCAAAACTGCAAGCGGTAAGCCGGCAAATGGGGGAAACGTTACAAAGAATATCAAGATCCCCTTTAGTATCACAAGATCGCACTTTTGCTACAGCAATATTCACAAGTGAGTTAAGTTTGGCTGTCCAACATCAATATGAACCAGAGCATCTATTTGCTGTGAAAGAAAGTGTGAACCATTTATTTGAATATTTTTCTTTTGATATTTCGGATGGGGATATTTTATTAACAGCAGACCCGTACAATGGCGGTACAAAAGGTCAAACATTAACAATGGCAGCCCCGCTTTTCGATCAAGGGGAGCTAGTTCTTTTTCCAGTTTTACGTGTTCAAATGATGGACCTTGCCGGAGAATATCCCGGGGGTTTCAATCCAGATGCATTTGAAGTATGGCAGGAAAATATAAGAATTACACCGATTAAATTGTATAAACAAGGACTGCTGCAACGTGATGTACTTCGTTTCTTTTTAGCAAACAGCCGTGTAGAAAGTGTATATGAAGCAGAGTTACAATCAATGTATGCTTGTTTACGCGCAGCACAAGAACAATTGTTAGTATTAATAAAACAATACAGAAACCAGTTGGACATATCCATTTCTGAAATGCAGCACTACAGCAATCGCAGGGTTGTCGAACAAATAAACCAATTGCCAAAAGATAATATGAGTGCTGAATTGCTTTTTAAAAGTAATAATAAAGACTTATCCATTCAAGTATCTGTAAGTCCGACTGAAGACAAATTGAAAATAGATTTCGATGGAACAATCGAACAAGTGGCTCTACCTGTGAATGCGACTTTACCTGTTACAAAGGCATTTGCAGTATGGCCAATTCTTGCCCCAATAGCGGAAGAAATTACTATTAACCAGGGGATATTGGATGCTTTTGAAATTAGTGCACCAAAGGGGTCTCTGCTTCATCCGAAATTTCCAGCCTCTGTTGGGTTCAATACTGCTGTTACTGGTCATTTTATATCAGAGGTAATTACAACTGCATTAAGGAATGCGAGTGCTTCAGAAACCCTGTTTTCAGAAATTCACGGTCCTGGTCCGCAGGCTATTCTTTTTCCGCCATTTGGGCAAAACAAAGAAACAGAACCTCTTTTTCTAGTACCTGGCTACCCTGAATCGAAACAAGGCTTTGGACCTTCCGGGTTATTTGGTGACCGGAAATTAGTCTCTGCTGAGGAACTAGAATTCAATTACAGCTTCAAAATGATAAAAAGAGAGAAAGAAGCAAACCAGATGACAATCAGGTTAGTAAATGAAGGTGATTTATATCAAGTTGTCACAATTATTCCTGAGAAAATTGACCATTCTCTTGGGGAGATAAGAATAATGTCCAAAGGTGATCAATATGCACTCAACCAAAGTACTGCAGGTATATCCTTTCATAATGGTGACGAGATAGAATTTGTTTATGAGATGGGAGGTAATCAATAATGGATCAGGATATGATACTATCACAAGTAGTTGGTGGTTCATTGGATGCGATCGCACGTGAAATGAGTGCGACAGTTACACGAACAGCTCGTTCACCGCTATTTAATGAAGCACACGATTTCACAACAGGTGTATTTGACTTATCTGGGCGTAAATCACGTCTGGTCGCCCAAGCACCGGGGTGTACATTACACCTTTATGCGATCGTAGGTGCTGTTGATCATTTAATTGATGCATTTCGTTACGACCTTCATCCAGGTGATATTTTACTTGTGAATGACCCTTATCATGGTGGCTCGCACAGTCTGGATTGGACGATTGTCATGCCCGTTTTTTATAATCGAAAGCCAATTCTCTTGCCAGCGGTGAGAAGTCATATGGGAGACAATGGTGGTCCAGTCGCAGGTGGTTATAATCCTAAATCACAAGATATCTGGCATGATGGACTTCGAATCCCGCCATTAAAAATATACGAACGTGGCGAAAAACGTCAGGATGTATTTGACTTAATTGTTGCAAATAATCGATTGTCCCATTGGTTAGAAGGAGATTTGGATGCAATGATTGGTGCATGTAAGTTAGCTGCAGGCAGAATCCAGCAGATGTTAGATCAATACGGTGCAGAGAAAATGATAGGTACGATTGATAACCGAATTTCCTATACGGAACGAAGAGTACGTGATGAAATCGCAAGCTGGCCTGATGGTACGTACAGTGCAGAGACATATGCTGATCATGATTTTCAGGGGAATCATGATATAAAAGTAAAAGCTACTGTTACAGTAACAGGGAGTGATTTGCATATTGATTTTACAGGATCTTCCCCGCAAGTCGATGGTTTTATTAACAGCCCGTTATCCAATACAACTTCATTCGCGTTTGTTGGTATCTCCACATGTTGTGATGAAGATATTCCTATTAATGAAGGTTACATGAATCCTGTCACTGTTACTGCGCCAGAAGGGACAGTTGTAAACCCGGTATTACCGGCACCTTGCGGACATGCTACAGCATGTGTTGGTGCGGAGATCGCTGAAGCAGTACTGTTAGCTATTGCCGAATGTGCTCCAAAACGAGTGGGAGTTAATGCCCATAAATTACCTTTAGCATATACCAATGGGGTGGACGAAGGTGGGAATCAGTGGGTGAATTTGAACTTTTTTGGTTATACTGGTGGTGCGGGTGCAGCCTATCAAACTGATGGATGGGGGCTTTATCCTCCGGTAATGACAGGGGTTACTTTGCCATCGATTGAAATGAATGAAATCCAGTATCCGAGCAGAGTACTCCGACATGAATATGTAGCAGATTTTACTGGTTCAGGAAAGTGGCGCGGAACTCCAGGGCTAGATGTTCAAATCCAGCATTTAGATAACAGTTCGACAAGTGTAATGATGGCAGGAGTCAGGAACACAACCAAAGGATTTGTTGGCGGTCACGATGCGCCTAGTAATAAAGTTATTGTAAATTACGGCTCTGAAAATGAGCAAGATGTGGAAGAGACAGCATTTGCAATAAAAATGCCTCCAGGTGGGATTATTCAATTCTATCGGGCTGGAGGAGGGGGCTGGGGAGACCCTTTTGAACGTGATCCAGAACTGGTATTAGAAGATGTGAAAAATGGCTATGTTTCCATAGAAGCGGCTGAGAAGGAATATGGTGTAATTATAGATCGCGAAGATTTATCAGTTAATATAGACAAAACAAATAGACACAGGAACAGTTCAAAAAAGAAAAGAATGAGCGATTAAGCTCAGTCTTTTCTTTTTAATAAAATTAGCAGAAGCTAAGGTTTAATGGAACTTCAACATGTTCATTCCAGAACTGGCAAAAGCATTAATCATGAGTGCCATCTCTCTCGGCGTTTTGTCCATTCCTCTTTCTAACCAGTTTTTGATTACATAGATTCCTCCACTTACAATAAAAGTGCTCCAATAGTCTGCTGTATCCTCATTAAAATGATTTCCTAAGAATCCATTTTTTTTAATATTTTCTTTAGCAACTAACATTACCTTCTCAAGAAAACTCGCATCACCATTCCCGCATAATAAAGTCTGACATACTTTCTTATTTTTAACAATGTATTCCATCAATTTTTCTGTGACCTGTTCAGATTCATCTTCTTTTGTAAAATTGCACTCACTCAAATATTTATTCATATCTTCAATAATCTCCTCTTCCATCTTGGACAAAAGATCATATTGATCGGCATAATGGGAATAAAATGTAGAACGATTAATATCGGCTAGTTGACATAATTCCTTCACAGTTATACTTGATAATTGTTTTTCATTGAGTAATTTCAAAAAACTTTCTTTCAAAACCATTTGCGTATACTTTTTCCGGCGATCCATTTTTATTGGCATGTTGTAAAACACCTTCTTAAATATTGAGATTTTGTTAACTATCCAACACATTTTCTAAAACTGTTGTTCATTTAACAAAGACTAGAAAACTGTCTGTTGTATAAGCAACACCGTGTCTTTATAATGATATAGTGGAATGTTCGTTTATGCAAGAGAGGATGAAGAATCATAGTTACGTCAATAGTAAAACATAAAAAAACAGTGGTCATTGCCTTCCTGATTATTGCAGTAATTAGTTCAGTTGCACAGTTTTTTGTTTCTGTAAACTATAATATGGTGGATTATTTACCTGAAGATGCCCCATCAACAAATGCGATGGAAGTGATGGATCAAGAATTCGAGGGCTCAACGCAAAATGTTCGTGTAATGTTACAAGATGTTACCATACAAGAAGGGCTGGAATATAAAGAACAGCTTGCTTCTATTGATGGTGTATCTGATGTAATGTGGCTTGATGATGCAATAGATGTTAAAACACCAATTGAAATCGCTGACCCAGAAACTGTTGAAACATACTATAAAGATAATAATGCATTGATTACTCTAAGTATTCGTGAAGGTGATGAAGTTGAGATTACGAATGACATTTACGAAGTTATCGGTGAGAAGAATGCAATGTCTGGTGAAGCGTTAAACACAGCTACATCGCAAACAATGGCTGGAAAAGAATCAATGTATGCTGCGGCCTTGCTAGTACCAATCATTATAATTATATTAGTGATTTCAACAAATTCCTGGATCGAACCGGTCTTTTTCCTAACCGCAATAGGTGTATCTGTGCTTATCAATCTTGGCACAAATATCTTTATTGGAGAAGTTTCCTTTGTTACTCAATCGGTTGCTCCAATTCTTCAATTGGCCGTCTCGCTGGATTATGCGATCTTTCTGCTGCATAGTTTCTCGGACTATCGTGAGAGGGTATCGGATCCGAAAGAAGCAATGCAGTTAGCGATGAAAAAATCTTTCCCGGCTATTGCTGCAAGTGCATCAACAACTTTCTTCGGTTTCATTGCCTTAACATTTATGAAATTTGAAATAGGTTCGGACTTAGGTGTCAACTTAGTAAAAGGGATTGTGTTAAGTTTTATTAGTGTCATGATCTTCTTGCCGGCACTTACATTATGTTTTTACAAATGGATGGACAAGACGAAACATCAACCAATCATACCAAAGTTTAAAAATGCAGGAAAAAGAATTATTAAATTAAGAATTCCAAGTTTATTTATTGTCTTAATCATCATTGTTCCAGCATTTTTGGCGCAAAATAACACTAATTTTATCTACGGGATTGGAGAACAACCTGATTCTACTAGAGCAGGAAGTGATTTAATCAAAATAGAAGAAACTTTTGGAAAATCTACTCCTGTTGTTCTATTGGTACCAAAAGGTGATCCAGCAAAAGAAGAGGTACTTGTTCAGGATTTGGAGAAATTAAATGATGTTGCTAGTGTGCTTGCATATGTTAACACAGTAAGCCCTGTGATTCCTTCAGAATATTTAGATCAATCGGTAACAGATCAATTCTATTCGGAAAATTACAGTAGAATTATTATTTATGGTAAAACGGATACTGAAGGAGACAAGGCATTTACTTTGGTTGAAAATGTGAATCGATTAGCAAAAGAGTATTATGATGATGCAAGCTATACACTTGGAGAAAGTGTAACACTATATGATATAAAACATACTGTTGAAAAAGATAATACAGTTGTTAATCTGTTGACAGTTATAGCGATAGCGATTGTTCTGTTATTAACATTTCGTTCTTTAACTATTCCTATTGTATTATTACTTACAATCCAATCAGCTGTTTGGATTAATTTAGCTGTACCGTATTTTACAAACTCTTCCCTGGTTTTTGTAGGTTATCTGATTATTAGTACTGTTCAGCTAGCAGCAACAGTCGATTATGCGATTTTATTGATGGAGGGGTATAAAGAAAATCGTCAAAAAATGCCGGCATTACAGGCAATTAAACAAACAATCAATGAGAAATTCTTCTCAATTGCCGTGTCTGCATCTATTCTATCAAGTGTTGGATTCATACTATGGATAACATCTACAAATCCAGTTGTATCATCGATTGGGTTATTGTTAGGGCGTGGTGCATTACTTGCATTTGTAATGGTGATCTGCTTCCTTCCAGCGATGTTATTAGTATTTGATAAAGTAATTAATAAAACAACATGGAACGCAAATTATTATAAGGAGACATGATAATATGAGATGGAAAAATATATTTCTTCTGTTGCTCACACTCGTTCTCGTTCTTCCCTCATTCGTTAATGCAGCCTCGAATGAGGATGAGGTTGAAGCGAGTAGCGGGGATGAATCCAGCGGTGAATATGAAAGTAAGGATGAGGTTGTCTATGCAACCCTTTCTGCAACTGGTGAAGAACAAGCATTGTATGTGGTCAATCGCTTTGATATAAGTAAAGCTGGGCAAATTATTGATAATGGACCATATACGACTGTTAAAAACTTAACCGACTTAACCGAAATAGAACAGACAGACCAAGAAGTGGTTTTTCATGCAGATGAGGGAGAATATTATTACCAAGGGAACCTGGGAAACCGTTCATTGCCATGGGATATATCAATAGTATACACATTAGATGGACAGACGATAAAACCAGAAGATATGTTAGGGAAAGACGGAGCACTAGAAATTGTAATTACAACAACAGAAAATAAGAATGCAAATACCGTTTTTTATCAGAATTATTTATTGCAAGTTTCTCTAACTTTAGATCCATCTGTATATAATAATATTAGTGCACCTGAGGGCACCATTGCCAATGCAGGTAAGAACAAACAAGTCACTTTTACAGTAATGCCAGAGAAGGATGGAAATCTGACCTTATCTGCAGATGTAACTGATTTTGAACTAAATGGGATTGAAATAAATGCTGTACCATCTTCTATGTCAATAGATACTCCTGATGTAGATGAAATGACAGGAGAGATGGAAACATTATCGGATGCAGTAGCTGAAATTAATTCAGGTGTTTCACAATTAGAAGACGGCATTGCTGAATTGAATACAGGTATTGCGAACCTTGCCGATGGTTCTCAGAAATACAATAACGGGATAGAAGAAATAAACCAATCATCAACTGAATTGGTCAATGCATCGCTTTCCATCCAAGAGGCCTTAACACTAATGAACCAATCGCTTCAAGGTGAAACCGAGGAGATAGATTTATCACAATTAACACAATTACCAAAAGGACTTACGCAAATTGGAAATGGTCTGAATGAAACAGCTGCTGGATTATCCACATTGCATGAAAACTATGTGAATGCATTCCATGCATTAGATCAAGCGATAGAAGCATTGCCTGCATCTGGTGTCAATCAAGAACAAATTAATGCATTATATAATAGCGGAGCCAATAGTAATGTAGTTGATAAACTAGTAGAAACATATAAAGCAGCTGTGACTGTAAAAGAAACGTATCGTAATGTAAAAGAAGCTTTTAATGCGATTGATGGGACATTAAATCAAGTCAATGGAACCCTGACCGAAATGTCCAGTTCTTTAAAAACAATTGCGACTAATTTATCATACTCATTGGAAACAATGGATGTAACTGATTCTTTAGGTCAATTACAGGACGGAATTGCAAGTCTCTCCACTAATTATCAGGAATTTCATAATGGCTTAGTGTCATATACAAATGGAGTGAGTCAATTAGCGAATAATTACAGTGGGATAAATAGCGGCATTGCTGAATTATCAAATGGTGCAGGTGAATTATCAATCGGTGCTGGAGAGCTTCAGAATGGAACGTCTGAATTAGCTGATGCTACAAGTGAAATGCCAGATGAAATACAATCAGAAGTTGATAAAATGATAGAGGAATTTGATAAATCGAATTTTGATCCAGTATCATTTGTTTCTGATAAGAATGAAAAGGTGGAAACAGTTCAATTCGTTATTAAGACGGAGAGTATTGTAGAGCAAGAAGAAGTAGAACCAGTTGAAGAAGAAGAAGAAGAAAAAGGATTCTGGTCAAAACTAATAGAATTATTTTCATAAGGAAGAGCCCAGTGTGTTATTGCCTACCATACTGGGCTTCTCTTTCAGCATTTATATGAAAATGATGAAAAGTTTCTATTTAAATTCACTAATAAATAATTTCAGCATGCAACGAGGAGTAGGACCATACACTTATCGTTATTATGCATTTTCTACTATTGTGAGATTACTAACAGATAAAAAGGTGAACAAATTTACTAGTAAATAATTGCTTAATCGTTATTGATACTACAATAAAGTATTAAAACTTTTAAATATTCTTCTATATCAATGATTGAGAGACGCAAAAAAATCCTATTTACATAATTGAACCAGTGTTGTTAATCTGTTATCGAGACTTCCATTAAAAAAACAGAATTATGAATACGCTTACATGAAAGGGGGGGAATTATTCTGTTTCATTAATGCGTGTCTCTTATTATAACAATAAAGAAGGAGTGGATGATGGTTTGCAATTTCCTAAAGGTTTAAAAAGAAGTTTATTCTTCATAGTAATAGCTATGCTAATAATCAGTAATTTTTCCTATGTTTCCATACATGCTGTAGAAGAAATAACTAATGTAGATGAATATGAAAATGTATATTTCACTGACTTCGGCGATACAGGTGAACTTATAGAAGAAAACGCAGGCTTTACAACGTCAGGCGCAACTCTTTCTATCCATGAAGAAGAGTTAGCAGGAAATGACACAGCAAAACTAGATTTTACTATTATCGATCAGTCAGGCGGCCGTGTTGCCACAAAACCATTGGATACTCCAGTAATGGGAACAAAA
The DNA here is from genome assembly GCF_042651765.1 of Gracilibacillus xinjiangensis. Taxonomy (NCBI): domain Bacteria; kingdom Bacillati; phylum Bacillota; class Bacilli; order Caryophanales; family Bacillaceae; genus Gracilibacillus; species Gracilibacillus xinjiangensis. The sequence continues at coordinate 1,203,591 of NZ_JBHSDT010000004.1, forward strand.
ATGCTTGTCGAATTTGACTGGTATCCAGGGAAACATAATGATAAAGGTTCCCACCCTAGTGAAAATGGGGGAGAATTTAGAATTCTTGACAGTTCGAAAAATCCGATTTTCACTTTAAATCATACAAATAACGCGGCCCTTAAATATTTCCTGGGTAATAATGAGGCTACCACAACAAGTTTCGATAATCCCCTTACATGGTATAATATTAAAGTTGCCTTTGATTTATTAGAAAATAATGCAACCTTAACGATTGAGAATAAAGAGACTGGGGAAAGGGAATCTCACCAATCCTCATTAGACGGTGTGACCTTTGATGGCACAATTTCAACACTTAGACTTGTGGGAATTCGTACATCTGGAAATAATCATACATGGACAACGTACTTAGATAATATTGGAATTTATCATAAGCCAATTGCAGATCATATGATTACAAGTATCCAATCCTTACCATATCACCGTGTTTATGTTGGTGAAACAACAGAAAGCATTGATTCGATTGGATTACCAGAAACAGTGCCTGTTGTATTAGCGAATAATGAAACAGTAAATGTAGCAGTCAATGAATGGAAAGAATCCGATAAAAAATGGGACCCAAATAAAGCAGGTGTCTATCATTTTGAGGGAACTATTGCTGAAGATAATGAGATTGAGAACATTTTTGGTCGGAAAGCATCTATCTATGTCTATAATAGACTAACACCACCGGAAACGAATCGTAATACAGAATGGTTAGACAGAGGTGTAATTGCACTCCAAGCTGATGATGGAATTTTCGTATCATGGCGTTTACTGGCAGATGAGTATGATAAAGATGTTACCTTTAACTTATATCGAAATGGTGAGAAGGTAAACAATGAACCACTTGCTGTAACGAACTATGTAGACCAGCAAGGGACAGCTGGAGCTGCATACAAAGTAGAGACACTGATAAATGGTGAGAAGACAGATAATAGTGAAGTGATCGCAGCATCTCAAAATTACTTATCCATACCAGTGCAAAAACCTGAAGGTGGGACGACACCGACAGGCGATTATACCTATAGTGCTAATGATGCTAGTGTCGGGGATTTAGATGGTGATGGAGAATATGAAATTATCCTGTTATGGCGTCCATCCAATGCAATGACTGCATTAGAAGATGTGATAACAGGTCCGACGATTTTTGATGCATACAAGTTAGATGGAACATTAATGTGGCGAATGAATATGGGAATGAACTTAACATCTGGTCCGCAATATCATCAATTTGTTGTGGCAGATATGGATGGTAATGGGAAATCAGAGTTTTTAATTAAGACAGCTGATGCAACAACGGTATATGGTACAACAGATGGCGTATATGATCCGGATAAGGTAGTCAGTGTAATTGGCAATCCTGAAGACGATGGACGCTGGATTAATGATGGCGGTCATGTAGTCGGTGGACCGGAATATGTTTCGGTATTCAATGGGGAAACAGGTGAAGTAATTGATACAATTGATTTTGCTTTCCCTGTAGAAAAAGAAGAAGGGGATGGAGGCATCTCATGGGGTGATAGCTTTTATAACAGATCTGACCGCTTCCTTTCTGGTGTTGCATATATCAATGGAAAAAACCCTAGTGCGATATACGGACGCGGATATTATGAAAGAACAGGTTTTGTTTCTTACAGTCTAAAAGATGGTAAGCTATCAGAAGATTGGGTATTTGATACAGATGAGGCTGGCCGTGGTGAAGGTTTGGGTAACCATAATCTTGCAACAGGTGATGTGGATAATGATGGATTTGACGAGATTATCGCTGGATCATTGACATTAGATCATGATGGAACGATTCTTTATGCAATGGACGGAGAAATGGGCCGGGAGAAAGGTTCCCATGGAGATGCACTTCATGTTGGCGCATTTGACCCAAACCGTGAGGGTCTTCATGTGTTTGGTGTTCATGAAGATCCTGCTGTTGCCTCATTACAATATCGCGATGGTGCAACTGGGGAAACATTACAATCATTCTATGCATTCAAAGATGCTGGCCGCGGAGTTGCTGCTAATATTACCTCGAAGCCGGGCTATGAATTCTGGGGTACTGGCGGAGGAACTGTAGAAACTGGTGGCGGCGTCTATAATGTACAAGGAGATGTCATCACAGACAGCTTTAGAGACATTGGTCTTCCAGTAAACTTTGTGACATACTGGGATGGAGATTTGTTCCATGAGTTACTTGATGGGACTACCATTTCTAAATATGATGAAGAAACTAACCAAGTCACTGTGATGGAAAGGTTTGAAGAGGTTGTAAGCAATAATGGTACGAAAGCGAATCCTACCCTGCAAGCGGATATATTAGGTGATTGGCGAGAAGAGGTAATCTATCCGACAGAAGATAGTTCAGAATTACGTATCTTCAGTACAACCATTCCAACAGATTACAGGCTGCCAACATTAATGCATGACACTGTGTACCGCATGGGAATTGCGTGGCAAAACACTACTTATAATCAGCCGCCGCATATAAGTTATTATCTTGGTGAAGACATAAGGGAAGAGGTGTTAAATGGATCATTAAAATTCCCGAATGTCGATTATACTGTCAATATAAGGGCAATGAAACATATACTTCAGCTGGAAACAAGTGATAAGAATTTATCTGTTTTATTCAACAAATTGGATCAGGCCCAACATCATTTGGAAAATAACAACATAAAGCAAGCGATCAAGCATTTGGATGACTTTACCAAACAACTAACAAAAAGTAACCTTGCTTCAGATACAAAGACATCACTAAATAATGATGCCTTGAAACTGATGGAAATATGGTCTAATTAAGAAAAAGGGCTGGGACAAAAGATCTTTGATTTGTCCCAGCCTCAATCAAGAATTTCTTTAGGGTGTGATAAAATTCTCAGTGTAAAATGGTCTGGCGTCACTCCCAAATGCCACACCAACCGCAAGAGAATGATAGTCACCCTTTAAAATATTTTTCCTGTGACCAAGTGAATTCATTAATCCTTCATGGGCAAATATACTACTAGATTGCCCGGCAGCTAAATTTTCTCCGGCCATTCGATAATCGATACCATCCGATGTTAATCGGTCAAATGGAGTTTCCCCATCTAAATTTGTGTGAGAGAAATAATTGTTACTAGCCATATCTTCACTATGATGACGTGCTGTTTCTTTTACAGATTCTGTCCATGCTAACACCCGTTTTCCATGAACCACTCTTGCAGCATTGGTCAAATCAAACAATTGAGATTCGAAGCCTTGTCTTAATTGATCACTAGGATCAGCAAAAAAGCCAGCTTTCTCACTTTCTAAATCTGCTGAAATTATTTGGACAGCAGTAACGGTTTCGCCTTGATGCAAGTCATAAAAAATGGTGACATAATTTTGATCGATTAGAAATGTATCATACTCCTCATTATTTTGAGTTTGATAATAAGTAAATCCTTTACGAATACCGTCGATCGGGTCACCTAATGCAGACCTGACATTGTTTCTTTCACTGCCAATGGTCAAACCATTGGTTGATGTAAGCAGGTTTTGATTTGTATAAAGTCCTGCGACTTGCTGATTAGCATTATAGGCAACCATGACAAAGTTCTGGTAATTTTCGTGATAAGTATACCAATCGACTCCATATTCATTGAGGGAGTTTCGTTTTGCATTCCCTATCTCGTTTTCTACTTCTGCTTTTGTATCGCCTAATTCAATATTATATATGGAAAAAGTTTGGGATGAAGGAACAGATAGGTCCGGTTTCTCCACATCAGTCATTTTTGTGTCTTTATTCTCTTCCCCTAAGTTTTCTATTCTCCCTCTTAATAATTGAAACTCTTGGTTAATGGTGTCAATGATTGCGTGAAGCTGAGGGTGTTCAATGATTGATTGAACATCATCTTTGATTTCGTTACTGACACCAGTGATACCAGATTGCTGGAATTCATCACCATAAAAATAATAAATACCTAAGAGAACAATGATTAACATTGATAAAAATTTCAGTTTACCCAAGCTCTCACTCCTATTCTAAACCGTTCGTATCTTTATCCATATCTTACCCAAATCTATAAAGATACAATCCTGTGAAATCCCTTCTATTTAGGCATGTGTTGTATGATCGGTTTGAATTCAAAAAGCTTGCCCTCATAAATTAACTCTAATTTGTCACAGTTCCTAAAATCATCTGGTGTCACCATTACAGGGAGTTTATCCCACAACTTTATCCCTGATCGATTTAAGATTTCGGCAACAAATTGGGAACAAAAGTAAGAGTTGCTAAATTCAACAGGTTCTTTTATAGAGACCCCGAGTACACCTAAAATATTGTATAGGAATTTATCATTATTTTTAATAAAAACATGAAGTACACGTTTCATTTTTATTATTTGCCTTTCACTAACCCTTAATTTATAAATAACACAAGTAGTATCCGGGTATCTGCTAAATGTCCCTGACCATATATCTTCTTTTACAAATCCGCCATTTAGGGGGTTTTTTGGATGTTTTCGACCAAAGCTGTACATTTCTTTTAACTGTGGATCAAATGAAATGGAAGCATGGTTATATGGTGCTTTGGTATATTTTTTAATCATTGTCGTAAACAGGGTCCCGGTATCTGAAAGCATAATATAAACATAGCACATTCTAAAGTCTCCACCTTATATTCTCACCTTTTTATTATATATGAGTTATTGTAAAATAAATGAAGCAGGAAAAAAAGAGGGGTATTATATGGAAGAAACAATCTGGACATTATCTATTATTCTTTTAACAATTACGATTGCAACAATATTATATATCATTGCAAAAAATAAACAACCAAATAAAGATTTTTCAGGTATACAGTATCGGGTGAAAGTATGGTGGGGAATGTTTATAGTTTTTTTCTTTGCAACATTATTCAGCCCAACATTATCTTTATTATCAATAATGGCTCTATCTTATTTTGCACTGAACGAGTATTTTTCGATGATGAAAACAAGGAAATCTGACCGCAGACTATTTTTGTGGGCCTACCTCATGATCCCTATTCAATATTATTGGATATTCATTGGGTGGTATGGTATGTTTATTGTCTTTATTCCTGTCTATGTATTCTTATTTTTACCATTACCAAGGATTATTAGAAAAGGAACTATTGGTTTCCTTCGTTCTGTAAGTTTTACACAGTGGGGTGTGATGCTCATGGTATTTGGTCTAAGTCACTTAGCTTATTATCAATTCGCAACACCAGAGTACGGATCTAACTTGGTTTTATTCTTAATCATATTAACACAGGCTAATGATGTAATCCAATATCTCATCACATTGTACATTGGAAAAAGAAAGGTTATTCCATCAGCCAATCCTTATATTACCTGGGAAGGATTTATTGGTGGAATAATGCTGACTACAGTAATTTCTTATACCTTATATCCATATTTGACACCTTTTGCATTCAACTTTGGTATTTTATCAGGAGTGATTATTAGTGTGGCAGGATTTATTGGAAGTTTAACAATTTCTGTTTTAAAACGGGATTTGCTAATTGGTAATCAAGAAAAACAGGAGTTGCTGAAAGGACGGTATTTAAGTCGAATCGATAGTTTAACTTATACATCGCCGATATTTTTTCATATTATCCGGTATTATTTTGATTTTATGTAACAAATAAGGAAGGGAACCGGGTGTTTTTGAGGCACCCTGCTCTCTTCCTTATTTTATAATGCTTCACTTAGTACCCTTGCATGTAATCTATGAGAAACTTCTTCTAAAGCTTCTTCTGGATTCGGACCTTCTACAACACACTGTAATTCTGTACCTTCTTCTATTAGTAGTGAGAATGTAACCAGTTCAGGTAGCTGTTCCGTGTTAACCAATTCATGGTTATGTAGCAAGTAAATATTCCCATCGTACACTTTTTGATATAAGTTAATTGCCAGAACCTCATTAATTGATAATTTTTTATTTAAAGTAATATTTTTTGATTTAAATTCTTTCATTTGAAGAACCTCCATATAATGTTGTGTTATTTTCTGTGTTAGTAATCTATACACCGTTTATCTACCAATCAAACATGTTGTTCCGTTAAAAAATGATGACAATTGTAACATTACTGAAATAAATGGTTTATCACGGCAGTTAACTTCCTGATAAGTTCTTCCTGCTTATAAAGGGTGGAATCACAGACAAATCCTCCCTTTATATGATTCTGTTTATGATTAATTGTATATAAAGTGTATAGGTTTCTATGATAGAATGTTAAATAATTATAAATATTCGTACAAAAATTAGGTGTATAAATTACAAAAGGACAGATTTTACTATAGGTGGTGCTTATGAGACAAACGATTACACAACAGAGCCTGTTAGAGGAGACAAAAACAGCAGAAGAAATATATGAGATGCTGGCAGCTAATCTTCATCGAAATCAGTTAAAGTTTTCCATTGTTTTTCTGTCAATTCATCCATTAAGTGATGTTTCTAGAACGAGAAATAATGCGATTAAACAACATGCAATCAGAAAAGTTGAAAATTATTTAATAGATGAAAAACGATCCTCAGATCTGCTGTTTCCCCAACCAGTCGAAGCAAATTGGATGATGATTTTAACCAATTCAGGTGAAAGAGAAGCCTCTGCATATTTGAAAAGAATTTTTAATAAAGATGTATGGTTTTTTTATGAAAATGAGCAGCGTTTTACAATTGAATTAGCCGCAAGTGTTGTAGAAATTAACCAGGGTAATTTATCTTTTAAGGAAGTAGTGAAGAAGGGACAAGAAGGTCTATATCACGCACAAGAGAAAGGATTTTTCTCAACAGAAATCGTCAGCCAAATACAAAGTAAAGAGCATTTTATGACAAAGGTTAGTATTGTGGAGAATGACCCTGTTGTAAGAAGACTGTTGCAATCAATTTTGGAAAATACGACTAATGAGAGCTTCTCATGGAGGATTCGCACTTTCGCTGATGGAGAAGAATTCCTGCAATCGGATTGGTACTATTCTGGTGACACGCATTTATTATTGTTTAATGAAATTCTACCAAAAAGAAATGGAATAGACATCCTTCATCATATTCAAGAAATCCCTAATAAGAATAAATTTATCCTATTTATGCTTTCAGATAGAAATTCGGAAGAAGCGATGATCTACGCTTATCGCTCAGGAGTTGATGAGTATATTACAAAACCTGTAAATATCAGGTTGCTGTCAGCGAAAATTGAACAAATTGTAAGAAGGTATACTCTATGATCAAGCAATTAGTCATTTTATTAGCTATTGGTATTGCAGTCTTATGCTTGCTCTTATTCATTTTAACTTGCTATGTTGTAAGTCAGAGATGGAGAAGTAAGAGACAATGTTTATTGATCAGTAATTATATAACAAAACATGCAGATGATTGGTTCGATTATTTAATTAATGAGAAAGAAAATCAAGCTATAATTAAACCAACAAATAAACAGGACTTTGCTGCTGTTGAAGAAATATTAATCAAATATATTAAGAATGTTAGTAGCGAGGAGCTGACCAGCAGAATAACAATGTTCGCCAATCTTTACTTAGTTGATTATTATCAAAAAAAACTGAGGCATCTTCGGTCAAGTGTACGGCTGAATACTCTATACCGAATTATAGATTTTCGTATGGATCGTTTATATGAGTATGTCGCTCAAATGATAGATAGCAAGAAGAAGTATACCAATCAAGAGTATATCTATATGTATAAGATTGCAATTATGCATCAGCCGGAGCGAATTCATAGGCTGTTGCTGCATTCAACAATGAACATAGGGGAGTATGAATATCGCCAATTGCTTTTACTTTTATCTAAAAAGGATAGAGAGCCACTTTTCGCTTCATTTGATCGTTTACCAGTAGCATTACGTTATGCGTTGATCAATGCCATAGGCGAAGAAAGTGATCGCGATCAAATTACTTTTCTTGAGAGATTAATAGATAGTGATGATAGTGAGATGAGAATTCGCTCATTGAAGGCAATAAGTACGATGGGAACGGTATCGGATTTGGAAAGGTATATGCCGATAATGGATTCTAACTTCTGGGAGGAACGGTTAATGTTAGCAAAGATATTCAATTACTTTCCTGTGGAGCAGGTAAGCGGACCATTACAGAAACTGTTAACTGATAAGGAATGGTGGGTTCGTTATCAGGCAGCAAAGTCATTAGGAAACAGTGCCAATGGCAAGGAGATTTTACATCAGTTTATCCAAACAACCGATGACCCATATGGAAAAGAAATGGCTAATAATGTCTTACAGGAGAGTTATTAAATGTTTAATCTATCTTCCGTTACAAATTATATCCTAATATTCTTTGCTTCTTTTATATTTCTTTATATGATCCTTGTTATTGTAACATATGGAACAATGCTCTTATATGCCTTGCGTCATTTGAGGAAAGACTATTATTTAGACCAATCAAAAGAGGATAGTGAACTAATTGAACTTCATTCGGCACGGCCTGTTACGATTATTGTGCCAGCTTATAATGAAGAGTTGGGAATTATAGAAAGTATTCATTCCCTATTAAGTTTAACATACCCTCAGTATGAAATTATTGTTGTCAATGATGGGTCAACTGATGGTACATTGGAAAAAATACAAGACTACTTTGAGATGGGGAAAATTGATAAAGTTTATAAAAAGCAAATAGAAACAAAAGATGTTGGCAGTGTATATCAGTCAAAGATACACCGTAATTTATTATTGGTTGATAAAACAAATGGCGGGAAGGCAGATGCTCTGAATGTTGGAATAAATCTATCAAAATATCCTTATATATGCTCAATTGACGCAGACTCTATTCTAGAGAATTCCGCTTTAATACGAGTAATGAAGCCTTTATTGAAATCTAATGGTAAAGTTATAGCTGCAGGTGGTAGTGTAAAGATCGCGAACGGGAATGACATTCAATTAGGTACACTAATGAGCGTTTCCCTTTCAAAAAAAGTGCTTGTCGTAATGCAAGTAATTGAGTATTTTCGAGCATTCTTAATGGGTAGATTAGCATTAAGTAAGATGAATTTATCACTAATAATCTCTGGAGCATTTAGTGTTTTTGAGAAGAAACATGTGATAGCAGTCGGTGGATATGATACGAATGTGATAGGTGAAGATATTGAATTAGTGATCAAGTTGCAAAAATATATAAAAGACAGTAAAGAGAAGAAAGAGATTCAATTTGTCCCAACACCGATATGCTGGACAGAAGCACCAGAATCGCTTCATTCTATTCGCAAACAAAGACGCAGATGGCACCAAGGATTATTGGACAGTTTGTGGAAATACAGACGGATGACTTTTCAACCAAAGTATGGATTAATCGGTATGGTATCGTTACCTTATTTTTGGCTTGTAGAATGTCTCGGTCCTATTATCGAGCTGTTTGGCTATATATTTGTAATATGGTCTTTTTTTACAGGCAGTATTTACGTGGAATTCTCTATATTGCTTTCCCTTCTATTTATTTTATATGGATCGATATTTTCATTTACTGCCGTTATTTTTGAAGCATGGAATACAAAAACATATCCAAGTACTAGAGATTTATTTCGTTTACTATTACTATCCTTTTCAGAAATTTTCTGGTACCGCCCCCTTACATTGGTTTGGAGAATTGAAGGCATTTTCCACTTTCTTTCGCGTAAACAGGATTGGGGATATTTAGAAAGAAAAGGCTTTGGAAGTAAGGAGGGGCAATAATTGAAAAAGTTAGCTTTATTCATAATTTTACTACTCATTTGTATGCTATCACCGATCGTTTTATGGTTTACAACAGAAGAAACAGAATTGGATGTCATGATTATTGATAAAACCGTTGCAGATGAAACTTATAGAGAGCACAAAGGATTAGTTTGGCTGTTGAATTATTTAAAATATGAGAAAGCAGACGGAACAAAATACAATCTAGAAGAAGATTATTACGGTTTTGTACCAAACGAAAAAGAAAAAACATATCAAATAAAAGAACCTCCTAATGCCTATGATGAGACAGACTTAATTTATATTGCAGACACTTATGGAGTATATGAACAAGATATACCATGGGCCGATAATCAGGAAGAAGCTAGCCAATCAAACTTAGTGTATGGTGGCCTGGAAGAAGAGGAATGGCAACAAATTGCAACAAGATTACAACAAGACAAACCAGCCACTTTTATCGTAGAGTTTAATACACTTAATTCCCCTACAGCTGAAGAGGTAAGTGAAAGTCTTCAACAATATTTGGGGATAAAGCATACTGGCTGGATTGGTCGATATTTTGATGAATTAAATCCTGATAACAATTCAGAAATTCCTAATTGGGTAACTAATGAATATCCAGATATTTATGATTTCGATGGTGCAGGTTTTTTATTGTTAAATGATCAGACGCGTGACGTAGTATTTTTAGAAGCGGATAAGCATTTTAATGGAAAAGGTATAAATATTAAGTTTACTGAAGATGGACAAGAAAAATTTGATATTAATGGTACCAATTCTTATTCTTATTGGTTTGATATTACTACTGCGAATCAACCGACAAAAGCCTTGGCTGTTTACAGCTGGGATCTTACTGCAGAAGGGGAGCAGTTATTAGATGAACTCAACATTCCCATTGAATTTCCCAGTATAACGGAAAACAAGCGGGATGGCACAACGAGCTATTATTTTGCAGGAGATTATAATGATATTGCAACAACTCCTTATTTCTATCAAATGAAAGGAATGGATTTGTTGTACAAACTATTCAAAAACTACTCAGAAGATTCTTTTTATTGGTCTGCCTATGTTCCAGTTATGGATAAAATATTACAAGAAACTAGCCATAACAAGGAAAACACTACTAGCGAAGGACAAGGAGAAAAAGTATCAGAAGACCTCCAATATAATAGCCGTATTGATAAAGAAAAATTTGAAGTTCTAATAAATGGGGAGTGGGAAACTCTTCCTGTTAAAGGAGTAAATATGGGAATGGGGAAACCGGGGACATTCCCAGGTGAAGCCGCGATAACAGAAGCGGAATATACACGTTGGCTTCAATCAATAGCTGAAATGGGTGCAAATTCAATAAGAATCTATACGGTTCATCCACCAGAATTTTATCATGCATTTAAGCAGTATAATGAAAACCATGAGGATAAGCTATATTTATTTCACGGTGTTTGGATTGATGAAGAGGGATTATCATCTAAGCTGGATGCATATGATGAAAAGATTATGCGGGAGTTCCAGGCGGAAATGAAGAAAATAGTTGATATTATTCATGGCAATGCAACTGTTCCAGCACAGCCTGGCCATGCATCAGGCGTCTATGCAGATGATATTTCTCCATATGTGATTGGTTGGATAATTGGCATTGAGTGGTTCCCGGAAATGGTTGTAAATACGAATGAAGTTCATCACAACATTGGTCAATTCAATGGCGAGTATGTCTATACTGAAAATGCAAGCCCCTTTGAACATTGGCTTGCCGTTCAATTAGAAGAACTTGTAAGCTATGAGAGGGATAATTATAATTGGATACGCCCGGTAAGTTTTACAAATTGGGTGACAACAGATTTACTGGAACACCCTGCCGAACCTAGTCCTGAAGAGGATATGGTCAGCGTTAACCCTAACCACATTCACGTAAAGGGAGAATTGGAAAAAACGAAGCAATTTGCTTCCTATCATGTTTATCCCTACTATCCTGATTTCTTAAACTATGAAGAAGATTATTTGAATTATACCGATCATCGCGGACAACGTAATAACTATGCTGCCTACTTGGAAGAGCTCCATGCAGCACATGATATTCCGATATTGATTGCCGAATTTGGTGTCCCGGCTTCCCGAGGCCAAACACATGTTAATCCAAATGGATGGAATCAAGGCTTTTTATCAGAGCAGGAACAAGGAGAGATTGTAGTTCATCTTTATGAAGATATCGTAAGGGAAGGTTTACTCGGAGGTCTTGTTTTTACATGGCAAGATGAGTGGTTCAAACGGACATGGAATACAATGGATTATGACAATCCGGATCGACGTCCATATTGGTCCAATGCACAAACAAACGAACAACAATTTGGCATTCTAAGCTTTGATCGTTTAAAAATAAACGTAGATGGAGAGATAACAGATTGGTCAGATAGTCCAACACTCTATGAGAAAGATGAGGGTAATCTAACAAAACTGCAAACAGATTATGATGAACGTTACCTTTATATCAAATTAGATATAAATGAAGTGAAAAACTATGATTGGAAAATCCTGTTAGATACGGTGCCCAACCAAGGTAATTTTACAAGTAATTCATTGAAAGAAATTCATTTCAGTAAGGGAGTAGATTTTATTATCGATATTGATCAAAACGGTGAGTCAAGAGTGACTGTTGATGCTTATTATGACCTTTTCACCTATCAGTATCGCTATCAATTAAAATTAATCGATCCTTTAGAAGACCCTGTAAAGCAAAACAGTGGAGAATTTGTCGGAATTAACTATGCGTTAAGTAATGAATTATTAATCCCAAGTACGAATAAGGTAATACCTTTTGATTACTATGAAACTGGTAAGTTATTGAAAGGGAACAGCAATCCGGAAGCACCAGAATATAATTCTTTAACAGATTATACTATCAATGAGGAGACAGGTGTTATTGAAATTAGATTGCCATGGTTATTATTAAATATGAAAGACCCAAGTCAAAGAGAAGCAACAGGTGATTTGTACAAACATGGATTAGGAGCAAGTTTAATGATTGATGAAATTTATATTGGTGCCATTGCCGTAAATGAGAATAATCAGGTAATCGATTCATTTCCGGCAATGGAAAACAACGCATTGGGAAATTTAGCAAGTTTCACCTGGGAAAAATGGAATGTACCTAAATATGAAGAAAGATTAAAACAATCATACTATATTATCCAAGAAGCATTTAGTAAGGAATAATTCATGGAAAAGTAAGCCTCAAGATAGTGACGGCTTGCTTTTTTATTTTGGGGAAGCTTCTTCCTCTATTTTTAGCTTTTTGTAAAATCTAACGAGCATACTTTTATACTTACATTCCTACTATTTTTAGAGTAAAATTATAGATGAGGACACATAAACTGTAGAAAGTTGGGGGATAGCATATGCAATTAATTGCAACAGACTTAGATGGTACGTTGCTAAACGAAAATCACGAAATTAGTGCGGAAAATCGACAAGCTTTGCAGATGGCGAAAGATAATGGGGTAGAGATAGTCGTTGCAACAGGAAGGTCCTATTCAGCAGCTAAGTTACCACTAAGAAATGCCGGTTTAGATTTTCCGATTATTTGTTTAAATGGGGCAAAAATTTATGATAAAGCAGAACAGTTGATTAGGTCTGCGCCGCTTGATAAACAAACATGTCGAGAGATACAACAGGTGTGTCAGCAAAACAATATGTATTTTGAAGTATTTACAAATAAAGCTACATATTCAGAGAGTCGGGAAAAGTTTCTCGAAGTAATGATTGATATTATGGTTTCAGCATTCCCGCATTTATCACGAGAGGATGTTGAATTAGAAGCAACCAATCGTTTTCAACAAGAGAGGATCGAGACTGTTGACGATTTTGAAGCATTATTTGATCGTGAGGACATTGAAGTATATAAGATGTTAGCATTTTCTATGGATGATACAACACTTGAAAGAGTACGTGAAACACTAGAAAAGGCCCCTGACCTTACCATAACGTCATCAGGTCTTTCTAACTTAGAATTTAATCACCCAGATGCACAGAAAGGTATCGCGGTAGAATTATTTGCAAAAAAATATGGAATTAAAATGAAGGATGTTATGGCAATAGGAGATAACTTCAATGACGTATCGATGATTAAAGCAGCTGGATTCGGTGTGGCCATGGGAAATGCGAATGAAGAAATCAAAGCAATGGCTAATTTTACAACAAGAACCAATCGAGAAGACGGGGTAGCTTACGCTGTAAGAAAGTTCCTAAGTAAATGAGAAAATAGTCAGGTGATTTGATTCAGGAATTTTTACAAGTGCGTAAAGAAATGTGAACTGATATTTAGACGCCATCTTTACATGTGCGTGCATTTATATCAGTTCAAATCGATCCCGAAAGCGATAACATTCCTTTCTGATAATTCATATTATAGCACTTCATAAAAACGTTTTCAAATATTTATTTTCCATTTTTAAAAAAAGTACAGATATTATGTACTTAAGGGAAGGTTAAAACGTTAATGTAATAGTGAAACATATGCTACAATACTTTTGTGAAAATCTACTATCGTCATAACAGAAATAGGAGGAAAAACATGGATAAGGAGCATATGGCTACAGCGTTAGAACTAGCATATGAGAATGTGAAGAATAAAAATGGCGGCCCCTTTGCTGCCGTAATAGTAAAAGATGGGGAAATTGTTGGGAAAGGGACCAATGTAGTAACAACAGCAAATGATCCAACGGCACATGCCGAAATTTCTGCAATCCGTGATGCTTGCAGTACTTTAGATGATTATCAATTAACAGATTGTGAAATCTATACAACCTGTGAACCATGCCCAATGTGTTTAGGTGCGATTTATTGGGCAAGACCTCGTGCGGTATATTACTTTAATACAAGAGAAGATGCAGCTGAAATCGGATTTGATGACAAGTTTATATATGATCAGATCGGTTTACCGATGGGAGAAAGAAGTATGTTAATGGAGAAAATCGATGTGGAGTCAACCAAACTGCCATTCGAATTATGGTCCATTACAGCAGATAAAGTTGAATACTAATAAATAGCAGGGGAAAATGCAGCAAGAATGAAAACTGCAGATTCCTCTGTTTTTTATTGAGAGAATTTCCTGCCCTTTACTGATTGCACAAGAGTTCAGTTAATCTCTGTATATTTTTTGTAGAGTATCGTTTGATATAATTGATTAGATGGATGAAAAGTGGTGCTTTAAACTGATAGAAAGCAAAGGATAGGTAGGGATATTGAGTATGAAAGAATTAAAACTTAACAAAGATAGTCTGGCAAACTTACTTGATAGAGAACAACTTTTCAGTAACTTATCAGTAAATTCTTTAATCCATAATAAACCACAGTCTTACAAATCAATAGTAGAACAGACAAATGATTTAATTTGTATAATTAATGCAGAGGGAATTATTCATTATGCTTCCCCTTCATACCAGGATGTATTGGGATATTCGCATAAGGAACTAGTCCAGCAGCAATTTAAGAAACTTATCCATCCTGAAAATCTTTCTAGCATACCTATTTATAATAATCAAATACTTTTACATAATCATAGAATAGATGTCCAAATGGTTAATAGTACAGGCGAATATAGATGGTTCGAACTTAACATTGATCCAATTTATACTTCCGAGGGAAATATTGGACAGTATATTATGATTGCAAGAGATATCGATGAACGAAAAAAATTGCAATTACAGGTAGAAAAGCTAGCATTTTTTGATGCTTTAACTAAAATACCAAATCGCAGGCTATTTGAAGAAAGGCTTGCTAAGTGTTATGAGAAGGCTAGACAGAATCACACGAAATTTGCGATTCTCTACTTAGACTGTGATAATTTTAAAAATATAAATGATACTTTTGGACATGACACGGGTGATCAATTTCTAATTGAATTTGTCCAGCGTGTTAAACAGTGTTTAAGAGAATCAGATACGTTTGCAAGGACTGGTGGCGACGAATTTTCAATTATTGTTGAAGATTTTAATGAAAATGAACAGATTAATCAAATTGCTTCAAGGATTCTGCACAGTTTGAAAAAAGAGTGGCATATTAATGGTAATGTAGTTAAGTTAACGTCATCAATCGGAATTGCACTATATCCGGAAAACTCTGAACATATTCACTCCCTCCTAAATTATGCAGACATAGCACTATATCGTGCAAAAGAAAATGGAAGAAACAAACATCAATTTTTTACCGAAGAACTAGCAATGCAAATGAGCAGAACCAATGATATTGAGCTCGGTCTAAAAGACGCAATTAAATTAATGCATTTTCATCTCGTATTTCAGCCGCAAATTAATACACAGACGAATCATATCGTATGTGTGGAAGTGCTGCTGCGTTATAATAATCCTAAATTCGGCAATATCACCCCAGGCGAATTATTTCAACTTGGTGGAAGAATGGGTCTGTCTGAAGAAATTACTAATTGGGTACTTAATGAAGCATTGAAACAACAACAAACTTGGCGTAACAGGGGATATGGAGATATACCTATATCCATAAATATTTCATCAGTTCTTTTGAAAGATAAGCAATTTTTAAAAGAGATAAACCATTATTTTAAATATTATGAAACTAATCCAAATACAATAGAAATCGAATTAATGGAAGAATCATTACTGGATAACATCGAATTAATTATGGAGAATCTGTTACCATTGAAAAAATTAGGTGTGAAGATTACATTGGATAATTTCGGGATAGGCAATGCTTCAATAAAGTATATCTCAGAGTTAGCAATTGATAAAGTTAAAATAGATAAATCTTATGTGCAGCAATTGTCCACGAATCCAAAAGTAAAAAGTATTATGAAATATATCATCTTACTCCTTCATAGTTTAGGGATTGAAGTGGTATGTGAGGGTATTGAGTCAAAGCGGCAGTTAGAACAAGTAGAGAATTGTTATATTATGCAAGGATATTATTTCAGTAAGCCTCTGCCAGCAAATTCATTTGAGAAAGAATGGTTAGGCTAAAAACTTATCGATTTTTTTAGCAAGTATAGTTATTATTGATAATAGAGAGTTAAATCCTAATTTGAAAGGATATGGAGGAATTGCAGCAACGAACGATCTTAAAACATACATGTGTTTTATTACTTTTTGTTATATGTCTCCTATCAATTAGGTTAATATGGCTGAATATTCAATCGATTAATAGTTTGGATCAATCAAACGAAGGCGAAATTTACATATCTGAGGAAAACTTCGATACAAATAAAGGTATTGCTTTGAAGGGTTCCTGGCGATATTATCCCTACCTGGTTAATCCGAGTGACATCCAGGAGAAAAATAACGATACTCATCTGTTCAGGAAATTTCCTGAACATTGGTTGGAAACAGGTGATGACTCAGAATATAATTTCGCTACCTATCAGTTAAGTATCAAAATGGATCAAGAATCTTTAAATGATTTATATAGTATATATATTCCGAGAATTCCAATAGCGGCATCTGTATTTATTAATGGTGAATTAATGAGCAAGACAGGCAATCCGACTGAATCTCCAGATAAATTCTATGCGAAAACTGTGCCAACTGTTATCCAATTCTATGCAGATCGGCCTGTGATTGAACTGACTGTTCAAGTAAGTAATGATAATCACATGATAAAGGTAAAAACTCAACCACTCATTTTTGGTAAATCTGATGTTATTGCAAATTATCTAGATACAGCGAAGCTAAGTAAGGTTGTTGTACTCATTTTATTTCTGCTTTTAGCAACTCTTTCCATTATTATATATTTTATTCGATATAGACAAAAGGTCTTACTCTATTTTTTCTTTTTATTAGTTAGTGCAAGTCTTATGATTTTATTAGATGAAGATACAGTACTTTTTCTTGATTTAACATTAAATTATGGAGATACACTAAAGGTTAGAAACGTTAATTACACAGTGATAGCAATTTTTATCCTGCTCTTTATAAAAACATTGCTGCCTAAGTATGCCCTTAGTAAAATAGTATACCTGCATATCGCAATATATCTCATCTTTATAGCTTTCGTAATAATTGCTCCAAGCCAAACTGTTCTTCAGTATCTAAAATTATTAGGTTATGTTCTTTTATCAACAATGATAATAATCAATATACAGTTTTTTCGAGCCATTCGTGGTGGAACAACTGATATCATTTATTTATTGTTAGCTGCTGTCGCCATATTACATAATGAGATTTGGGCTATTTTAAAGCATAATACGGAAGTGTTTTTTGATTTTTATCCGGTTGATTTTACCATCGCAATTATAGCGTTTCTCATATTTTGGATAAAACGTTTCTTGCGATACGTGCAGGAAACAGAAAGATTAACAATAGAATTACAGAAAACGATCAAAAATAAGGATGATTTCTTAGCAAATACATCCCATGAACTAAGGAATCCCTTGCATAGTATGATAAATATTGTCGAATATGTATTGCAAAATAACAAAAATAAATTAATTCCCGAAGACAGAAAAGCTATCGACTTGTCCATTAATATTGGGAAACGAATGTCTTTATTAATAAACGATCTATTAGATTTGTCGCAGCTTAAAGAGAAGCGTGTCAGACTTGATAAAAAAAATGTACATCTTTCATCAGTTATTAATATGGTTACAGATATGATACAACATCTTACAGAAGGGAAAAATGTCGAAATAATTAATAATGTTCAAACAAAACCATTAATCGTGTTTGGTGATGAAAATAGAATCCAACAAATTTTATTAAATATCCTCCATAATGCTGTTAAATATACAAATGAGGGGACAATTACGATAAACGCTGAACAAATAGACGGATATGTTAAGGTTTTGATTGCTGATCAGGGGGTTGGAATCGAAAGTGAATCACTTAATAGGATATTTAAACCTTACGAACAAGCGACAGAGAATAAAAACTATGTAAGTGGGGGAATTGGATTAGGCTTAACGATTACACAGGAATTAGTTAGACTTCATGGCGGTGAAATCGGTATATCCTCTGTTGTTGGGAAAGGGACCATTATCTCTTTTACATTGCCACATGGGAATATATCCGAAATGGCATATGATACAGCAATACCTGTAAATGGTGCTAAACAGATAACATCATCTACTGAAAGCATAAATAAACCAACTGATTCAGCAGCAAGAATCTTGATTGTTGATGATGAAAAAGTTAACTTCGAAGTTATATCAAAAATATTAATCAATGAAAATTATCAACTAGTTTATGCTAACAATGGGAATGAAGCTTTGCAGCTAATCGGACGTGAGCATTTTCAATTAATTGTTAGTGATGTCATGATGCCAGGAATGTCTGGTTACAGATTAACCGAAATAATCAGATCAAAATATGATATTTCCGAACTTCCGATTCTATTACTAACCGCAAGAGCAAGAAAAGAGGATTTAGAAGTTGGTTTTAAGGCAGGTGCCAATGATTATTTAATAAAGCCAGTTGACCCTTTTGAACTAAGAGCTAGAGTGAAAGTACTTATCGCCTTAAATTATGCAGTTAGAGATCAATTGAAGATGGAGGCAGCATGGTTGAGGGCGCAAATCAATCCTCATTTTCTATTTAATACAATCAATTCGATTCTCGCTTTAAATGATATCGACTCAAATAAGATGGAGGAATTGCTAGATCATTTCATATATTATTTACAAACTAGTTTTGATTTCCAGAATGCAAATGATCTTGTATCATTTGATGAAGAGCTTTCCCTTGTAAAATCATATCTATCAATTGAGAAGGTAAGATTTGAGGATAAGTTGAACATTGAGTGGAAAATTGACGAAAATGTTCCGATTATGGTGCCACCACTATCTATCCAAACAATTATCGAGAATGCTGTCCATCATGCGGTTATAAAAAATCCTGATGAAGGGTTGATTGTAGTAGAGACTAAAAAAGAAGCGGATCATGTTAAAATTATAATTAAAGACAATGGTAATGGAATTCCAACTGAAGTATTGGATATGCTCAAAGAACAAAAACACAATCCGGATTACGGTATAGGGCTGCTAAATACCGACAAGAGGCTTCGACAGTTTTTCGGGTATGGACTTGATATAGATACAGCTTTAAATAAAGGTACTGCTATATCATTCAGAGTACCCATTTCACAATAATAAGAATAAAAAAGGATGAAAACTTTCATATATGGTAAATATTTATTATATATGCAGACTTTTCATCTTTTTTTGTATATAATTAATTACAAATAGTAACAAATACCACTGATTTGTAGATAGCTTTGACTAGCTTTAAGAGATGATTGTAATTACAATGTGTACATTTTTCTGTCGAAGTGAAAGTAAATTGATTTTATCCTTTTGTAAAGAATCAATTAATGCTTAATTTCTAAAAAGGAATGATTGATATGTTTAAAGCGATATTAATTGATGATGAACGACTAGCATTAAACAGATTAAAAAAAATATTAGAGAACGACGAGTTCCTCGTTGAGATAATTGGAACATTTCAACAATCAATGGATGCGATTGAATATGTAAAAGAAACCCCCCCTGATATTGTTTTTCTGGATATTCACATGCCTGGAGTAAATGGGTTAGAAATAGCCAATAAAATTCAAGAACATAATGCAAATATTCAAATAGTGTTTGTTACAGGTTATGATCGTTATGCGATAGAGGCATTTGAACTCTTTGCGTTAGATTATATATTGAAGCCTATTCAAAAACCGAGGCTAAAGAAGACAATAGACCGAATGAGGAAAATGAAGGTTACTAATCAAGGGGCTGTCTTAACCAATGAACAGATAACTTTATCTTGTTTCCATGAAATCAGTTTTGTTTTTAACAATGAGGAAATTCCGATTAAATGGCGGACAAAAAAAGCATTAGAGTTATTTGCCTACCTTTTACAGCAGCGAGATAAATTTGTTCCAAAAGATCTCCTAATTGACATGTTTTGGCCAGACTTTTCTATTGAAAAAGCTTCACAGCAATTATATACAACCATTTACCATATAAGAAATGCTTTAAAAAAGGCTAATATCAGAGGTGTAGAAATCAAAAGCAGTTCCCGAATGGATAGTGGCTATAATCTAATAATAGGGGAGAACGTTCACTATATTCTAGATACCTGGACTGAAGATATTCAAACACTGCAAGAGGTTAATTATTATAACCATAACCATTTTCTAAGTCTTTTCAACCAATATAAGGGTGATGTCTTAGCATCTTATAACTTTTCCTGGGCTGCTAGTGAAGTTGAGAAATACCGACAGTTTTGGCTTCAATTAGCGGAAAAGATATCACTATATTATGAAAAAAAAGGTGAATATAAACAGGCAGTATATCTATATCAAAATGTGCAGCAGTTATGTCCACTAATTGAAACAAGTTATTTTAAACTAATGAAGTTATACAATGAAATGAAGATGTACAAGGAAGTGGAACATCAGTTTGATAGACTGACTAAGATGCTGGAAACGGAATTTGATCTCCCTCCATCGATGGAAATCTATGAATGGTATCAAGCATATCAGAAGCATTTTTATAAATATTCATGAGAAGACATTCAAAACATTTATTGCCCATTATTATGGGGAATAAATGTTTTTTTATTTAGCGGATTGACAAAAGATTCAACTTCTATTATTATTCAATTGAACACTGGTTAATAAAGGAGAATATTGATGGCAGCAAGAAGAGCAGTTGAACAAGAACTAACTCAACAGATGATTATTGATGTAGCACATAAACTATTCGTTGAAGAAGGTTATCAAAATGTTTCAATGAGAAAAATAGCGAAAAGCTTAGGATATAGCCATGGTGCCATCTATTATCATTTCAAAAATAAAGCAGATCTGCTGACAGCAATGGTCGATCAGGATTTTGCGATGATTAATAATGAAATGGATAAATTAGAGCAGTTGAATTTAAGTAAGAAAGAGAAATTGCGTCAATTACTGCTAGGTTATATTAAGTTTGGTGTTACTTATAAAAATCATTATGAAGTAATGTTTTTGCTAAGAGATAAGGAAATAAACAGTTATCATATGGAAAGTCCTAATAAAAGTTATCAAAAATTTTCTGCAAAAATTGCCCAGTTGACAGAGTATCAATTACCAGTAACGGTTATTTGGTCAGTGTTTCTTATGTTACATGGATTTGTTGCACAATATTGCCGAACAGACCAATCTTATGAGAATATCAGAAGCCTTGCGGAAATACATGTTAACTTAATTTTAAAAGCAATAAAAAATCAATAAAAAATCAATAATTTTTTTTAACTATTAATTAACCAACGGTCAATAAGGGGGTTTTTTTATGGAAAAGGTATTAGTACTAGGAGCAACAGGCGGGATGGGCAGGGAAATAGTCAATGAATTAACAAACAAAGGAATTGAGGTAGTAGCTTTTGCCAGGACAGAAGGAAAATTAAAAAGATTTTATGACAGCAATAGGTTAGTTAAGATTATTAGCGGTGATATGTTAAACCAAGCAGATGTTATAAAAGCAGCAATAGATACAGATGTAATTATTCATAGTGTCAATGTCCCATATGAAGAATGGCAGGAGAAGTTATTCATCATTATGAAACACGCGATAAAGGCAGCTCAACAAAATAATGCAAAACTTGCTGTTGTTGATAATATATATGCATATGGAAGAAATGGCGGGAAAAAGATGCAAGAGAACCAACATAAACAGCCACATACAAAAAAGGGGAAAATCAGATTAGAACTGGAAAAAATCATAAAAACATCCAATGTACCATATCTTATTGCACACTTTCCTGATTTCTATGGTCCTCATGCAGAGAATGCCGTATTAAATTTTTACTTAAATTCCGTAGTCGCGAATAAAAAGCCAATGTTCGTAGGCGACCCGGCTATAATGCGTGAATATATTTACACACCTGATGGTGCGAAAGCTATGGTGAGTTTAGCATTAAATGAATCAGCCTACGGGCAGAACTGGAACATACCAGCAACAGATGTTATATCAGGGAGGCAAATCTTTCAAATTGTCAATTCATTTACAAATAAGAAGGGCAAGCCACTGATTGTAAACAAATTGATGATTCGGATGATTGGTCTGTTTGATAAAACAATGCGGGAAGTTGTTGAAATGTTTTATTTAATGGAAGAACCGGTAGTTTTAGATGGTACTAAGTATGAAAGAGAAATAGGTCCATTGCCGAAAACTTCATATGAAATGGGAATCAAACAGACATTAGCTAATTTAACCAAAAAACAAGGGTATGGAGGTACAGATAATTGATTCTATTTGATTTCTTTCGTATTGCACACATAATTGCTGGATTTCTTGCAGCTTTCATTTTTTGGATTCCTATTGTTGTGAAGAAAGGTGGACGTTTACACACGATAATCGGCTGGATTTATGTATATGCAATGTTAATTGTTGCTCTTTCGGCATTTTATATGGGATTTTATCGAATTTTTATCGATGAAGAAAGTGACAAGGCATTTTCCTGGTTCCTTGTGTATATAGCATTATTAAGCACAGCGTCAGCATGGTATGGTTTACGTGTGTTGCGGTATAAAAAAAGAAAAACAGTGAATCAGCGATTAGATGACTTGGGATTCTCTATTCTGTTATTTCTTAGTTCTATCGGTATCAGCATATATGGATTTATAATCAACTTCGCATTATTATCCTATTTCCCATTTGTTGGTTTATTTCTCTCAGTCAGTCAATTGATATATTGGCTTAGAAAACCAAAAATAAAAGGACATTGGTATATTGAGCATTTAATTGGTATGCTCAGTTGTTGTATTGCAACAATAACAGCCTTTCTTGTATTTGGCGCCCCTAGATTGTTGAACATTGAATCTGTAAGTATTATATTATGGTTTGCCCCAACAATTCTATTAACTCCAGTCATTATTGGTTTTTCAGTTCACTATGGTAAGAAATTTAACAGGAAAGCTGCATAGGAACAGACAATGCTAAATTTAGTGTATGATAAAGCAAAGACCTAGTTAGAATGAATCGAAGGGAGCTCGAACAGAATGATTAAAAATATCTACCCCTATTTAGTAATGGATGGAAACGGCCAAGAAGCGATTACATTTTATGAAAGTGTCCTGAATGCCAAAGTCCTAAATATTCAAACATTTGGTCAGATGCCGTCAAACCCTGAAATGCCTGTACCTGAGGATGCAGAAAACCGAGTGTTAAATGCTCATCAGATTATTCTATAACATTAGTGGTTTGCAGAGGGGAACGGCAATTTTAAATCGATAGAGTAATGGAAACTTCCCAATCGATTTCTTTATGATATAGATTGTGCTATACTACTTGCGAGACTAAATTTAAAAAGAAGTCTGCATATATTGCAGGAGAGGTTTTAGCTACACCCTCTATAAAAAACTAAGGATAATCATACCTTGCCTTAGGTATGATTTTTTTATTTGGTGTATTGAAACCTCTTTTGAAAGGGAAGGGGATTTTCTAATGGAAAAAAATAATCGAGCAGTTGTTGTATTTAGCGGAGGACAGGACAGTACAACCTGTTTATTCTGGGCAATGGAAAGATTTGAACATGTAGAATTAGTAACATTTGATTACAACCAGCGTCATCAAGAAGAAATTATTGTTGCAAAAGAAATAGCCGAAGAGCAAGGTTTAAAGCACCATATTCTGGATATGGCGCTGCTAAATCAATTAGCTCCAAATGCACTAACAAGAAAGGATATTGATGTAGATCATGGAGAAGAAGGTGAACTTCCATCTACTTTTGTGCCAGGACGAAACCTGTTATTCTTATCATTTGCTGCCATTCTAGCAAAACAAATTGATGCCAAACACATTATTACAGGTGTCTGTGAAACGGATTTTAGCGGTTATCCAGATTGCAGGGATATCTTTGTTAAATCATTAAATGTCACCTTAAATTTATCAATGGATGATGAATTCGTTCTTCATACACCATTAATGTGGTTAGACAAGGCCCAAACATGGGAATTAGCTGATGAATTAGATGTTTTTGATTACATAAAAGAAAGAACATTAACTTGCTATAACGGTGTCCGTGGCAGTGGGTGTGGTGAATGCCCTGCCTGTGACTTAAGACAAAAAGGACTAGAGAAATTTATCGGTAAAAGAAATGAGGGCAACAAGTGATGTATGGTTTTCATATTGTCGATAAATTACAGAAAATGGACGAAGATATTAAGAAAAATGAACTGAAATTTCACCAAAAGCGTGTGTTGATCAGCAAGGAATTTACCTTTGATGCGGCACACCACTTGCATTGTTATGATGGCAAGTGTAAGAACCTTCACGGGCATACATATAAAGTAATATTCGGTATTAGCGGATTTGTTGATGAAATAGGAATGGTGATAGATTTTGGTGATATAAAAAAATTGTGGAAAGAACAGATAGAAATTCACTTGGACCATCGCTACTTAAATGAAACTCTGCCTAAAATGAATACAACCGCGGAAAATATGGTTGTATGGATTTACGAAAAGATGGAAGCTGCCTTAAAGATCTACCCAAATAAATGCAGGGTGGAGTTTGTAAAATTATATGAGACACCAACAAGTTATGCTGAGGCAAGGCGGGAGTGGATGATAAGTGAATAAGAGAATTCCGGTATTAGAGATCTTTGGACCAACGATACAAGGAGAAGGGATGGTAGTTGGAAGGAAAACAATGTTTGTTAGAACTGCCGGATGTGATTACAGTTGTTCGTGGTGTGATTCTGCCTTTACTTGGGATGGCAGTTCAAAAGAGGATATTCAACAGCTGGAATGTCAAGAGATACTAAAAGAGCTGAAAAAAATTGGTGGAGAAAATTTTGATCATGTTACGATATCGGGTGGAAACCCCGCATTAATAGCATCAATTGATGAATTGGTTGATTTATTGCATCAGCATGGTATCGAAGTAGCTTTAGAAACACAAGGGAGCCGCTGGCAGGATTGGTTTAAGAAGATTGATGATTTAACCATATCTCCTAAACCGCCAAGCTCCCAAATGAAAACCAATTGGCATATATTAGATGAAATAGTGGAACGATTAAAAGAGAATCATATCAGTTTGAAGGTCGTTATCTTTAATAAGAGTGACCTTATGTATGCTGAAAAAGTACATCAGCGTTATCCCGGCATTCCATTTTTCTTACAGGTTGGTAATGATGATTTAGAAGAAATGGAATCAGATCATTTAGCACTAAGTTTGCTAAAGAAATATCAATGGTTAATTGACCAGGTGGTGTCATCCAACACGTTAAATCATGTACGTGTTTTGCCACAGGTTCATGCGCTTGTCTGGGGAAATAAACGAGGGGTTTGAATGCCAATAGGATTCAAAGAGAGCCTCTCATATAACATCAAAACAGAGCGAAGGTTACTTCTTTTGGAAGATTTCAGAGGCTCAAACACCGAGCCTCTGTCAGAGAAGTATTAAATGCTTACAGTTCCGTTAAATTAATCAATTATCCTTCGGCATAAATTGTGAGAATATTGACTCCCGTTGTGATTCATAAACTACTTTACCAGCAATCTCATTTATTATTTTTATATTGCGATCAACAGCCAGGCCTAAGTTGGTCGCACCAGTTCCATGCGAATGTTCTAGGTTCGTCAATGTATAAAAATGGTGTGAGCGGTCCTTTTCATGAAAAACAAGTTTAAAGTTAGCATCAATTTTAAACCGTTTGTCATCTTCCCAGACCACTTTATCTTCAAAACGCCTGTAAAACCAATCGGGGATATTTGGTTTATAGCCTGTCGCCATAATTAATTTATCTGTTTGGAATAAAAATGAATGTTCTTTTTGCCATTGTGTTGCTTTAACAGTTAATGAATCATCTTCTTTATCTACACGATTAATTTCTGTTAAGGGCTGTATGGTAACAGGTAATGAAGTATTATGAACCGAACGATGATATAACAATTCATGAATATTATGTAAAGTTTCCCCATCTATTCCTTTACGCAGCTGGCCGAGATGATCAAGAGAATTGACTCTTGATTGAAAATCTAATTGGTGGAAATAATCCACATAATCTGGTGTAAACACTTCCTGACCTAATTTAGAATTATCTAGTTGAAGAAAGCCAGGGGACCGTGTATACCATGTTAAATGATAAGAGTAATGTTCTTGCAGATTTAATAAATCATAAAAAATCTCTGAAGCGCTTTGACCGGAACCAACAACCGTAATGTCATTTGCTTTCAGTGTGTGTTCCTTGTGGTATAAATATTGGCTTGAATGAAAAACGTCCTCTATTTCAACAGATTCACCAATCTCAATCGGCACTAATGGCATTTGTCCTGTCCCCATAACTACATGTTTAGTGAAATAGGATTTTTGTTCATTTGTCTCCCAGTGATTCACGACAACTTCATAATAATTATTGTGATCAATTACATCTTTTACTTCTGTTTGAAAATAACAGCTAGGCAATTGATCTGCTACCCATTTTAAGTAGGCGGCATACTCTGAACGAGGCATTTCAAATTTATGAAAGAAAAAGAATTTATACAAGCGATTATGCTCATGCAAATAATTTAAAAAAGTATACTTACTTGTAGGGTTAGCGAATGTTACTAAATCGGCGAGAAAGGATACTTGCAGGTCGGTCCCGTTTACTAACATTCCGGGATGCCAAGCAAATTCACCCTCCTGATCAAAGAATATTGTATGTAAATTGCTTCGTTCCTCAGTTAATGCTGCAAGACCAAGATTGTATGGTCCAATCCCAATTCCAATAATATCATAGAGTTGTTTCATATAAATCGCTCCAATTGTCTATTTTATCTTAGTTATTTTATTCACTTTTTTCACTTAAAGAAAACCAAAATATGAAATTATTATATATTTGGTTGAAACTTTTCCCAATTTCACTCGTATTTGTAATAACCATATAATATTTACATAATCTTATGGTAAAATATAATTGTTTTGAAGGGAGGGGACAATATGCAAGAGAGTGATGAGCGGCTATTTTCCATGTTAATTTACTTATTGAGTTTTTTCTTTGCGGTTCTAGCACCATTAATTATCTGGTTAATGAAGCGAGATGATTCAGATTTAGTAGATTTCCATGGTAAGGAATACTTTAATTTCTTTATATCTTTCACCATTTACGGAATTATCAGCACTATACTTATGTTACTTCTTATCGGTTTTGTATTAATTTTTGTTGTGTGTATTGCTGGATTTGTTCTAACAATTATTGGAGCAGTAAAAGCATACCAAGGCGAAAAATACAAAATGCCACTAGTCATTCATTTTATAAAGTAGAAAAAGTGCGCATTATGTGCGCACTTTTTCCTATTCTGTAACTTCAACTATATGTTCTTCATGTTCATGTAACCCTTCATCATTAGTTACATGGATAACTATTTTGTATAAACCAGTCCTGGGAAAAATATGTGTTGCAGAATAGGTTCCTGCTTCTTCTGTCGCATCAATCCACTCGTGTTTTTCTTTCCCTTCTTGGATAATTTCATAACGAACCTCTGCATTTTCTAGTGGTTGGTCATTAAGTGAAGGGGAAATGGTTAATTTCGTCTTTTCGCTTGTTTGTACGTTTTCTACTTGATCAAATGACATACGGAAGTTTTCTGCATGTTCATGGTGACTGTCATCAGTTTCTTCATGTGTCGCATGATTATGGTTATGTTCTGCTGTTGCTTCTCCGTCTATTGTGATCGATTTTTTTGGCATGTTATGAATCTCTCTGGCGGTTGTATGTGCGTAAATTTCATATGTCCCAGGATGATGAAAGGTGACTTCAGCAGTATAGGTGCCGTCATTATTGTTTATAGGGTCGACCGTAGTTGTGTTTTCTTCATCTTTTACATTCCAGTATTCAAATTCCATCACTTCAGCATCCGTAACCGCTTCTTCTCCATATGTTACTGTTGCTTCCAATGTTACTGTTTCTCCAGCTTCTGCTGATTCCGGTATTGTAAATTGAACATCTAAACTTTGCAGCTCTTCATTTTCCTTTGTATTTTCAAATTCATCTGAATTGTTACTGCATGCGGTGAGAAATAAAAATAACATAGCCAATAACCATATATTTTTCATACTATTTCCTCCAAGATAATCATTTATTCCATTGTAACTATACGATTAAATGCTAGAGAAATCAATGGGTCAACATCAACATACAATAAATCGTAACAATTACTATTTACAAACAGGGTGGTTGTATGTATAATGAAATAGTAAATCGTATTTATTACGGTTTGTGAAATTCAAATCGTAACCATTACTATCTAATATTATACATAACAATCAAGGGGGAGTAAAGAAATGAAGAGGTTATGGATCTTTGTATCATTTATATTAATAATTTGGCTTACAGCCTGTGGACAAGATGAGCAAACAGCAGGAAATAATAGTGAGGAAGAATCATCTAGTGATGTTCTAGAAATCTATACAACTTTATATCCGTTAGAGTATTTTGCCAAAGAAATTGGCGGGGAGTATGTTAATGTTACTACTATTCTTCCACCAGGAGCTGACCCACATAATTTTGAGCCTACTTCCAAATTGATGGTAGATATTGCTAAAGGTGATCTATTTATTTACAATGGAGCGAACATGGAAGCATATGCTAGCACCATTGAAGAAGCAATTGAGTCAGAAGATGTAAAGATAGCAGAAGCAGCAGAAGGTGTCTCTTTAGTAGAACATCTACATGAACACGGGGATGAAGAAGAACATCATCATGGTGAAGAAGCAGCAACACAGGAAGAGGACCACAACCACAGCCATGAAGAAGAAGCAACGGAAGAGGACCACAACCACAGCCATGAAGAGGAAGCAACGGAAGAGGATCACAACCATGATGATGAAGCAGCAGCAACAGAAGAAGCACATGATCACGATCATGGAGATGTCGACCCCCATGTGTGGTTAGATCCAACGAAAGCAATTGGTTTGGCTGAAAATATTAAAGATGCATTAATTGAATTAAATCCAGATCAAAGCGACTTCTTTGAAGAAAACTTTCATAATTTAGAAGAAAGATTGATAGCATTAGATAAGTCATTTCATGAAACGATTGATCAGACGTCAAATAATGAGATTCTAGTTACACATGCAGCCTATGGATACTGGGAAAAAAGTTATGGCTTAGAACAGATTGCGATCACTGGAATATCGCCATCAGATGAACCATCCCAGAAAGAAATTGAGAGAATCATTGATCATGTGGAGACGAACGGTATTAAATATCTATTGTTCGAACAAAATATAGAACCAAAAGTCGCGCAAGTTATTCAAGAAGAAGCGCAAGTAGAAGCACTGGAGCTGCATAACTTATCGATCTTAACTGAAGAAGATATAGATAATGGAGAAACTTATTTTACATTAATGGAACGAAACTTAGAAGTGCTGAAACAAGCATTAGAATATTAGATGAAAAGCCACTAGCATTGCCTGGTGGTTTTTTTCATGGGATAAGAATGTAACTTTTTTTATTTTTGTACGACTATAAAAATAAAAAAAGCGGGGTGTTTTCGTTTGAAATATTTATTTAGTGTTCTGCTTATATTTCTAGTTGCATGCGGTACGAGTAAACTAAATGATGGCACGAATCATGATCAAATGAATAACAATATTCCAGGAGAAAATAACAGTACGATGGTTGGCTATATTGCAGAAATAAGCGACGAAAGTGTTCTAGTAGTAGAGAAAAGTATACAGCAACCTTTTGAGGAAATTCCTATTGAAGAAACTTATGTAAAAGCAGGGAATGCAATAATTTTTCAGTTAGAGAAGCAAGAGTCATTAGATTTGTTTCAAATTGGTGAGAAAGTGGAAGTCACATATAATGCTCTTGCGGAGTCTTACCCTGGACAGAGCACGGCTCTCGATATAAAGAGAGTGGCCGATGAGATAAATGATGTAATATTTTACCAGGCCCGTTACGAAAATTTAATTCAGCTAGAGTTGTTTGTTCAAGCAATTCAAAATGGGATGGATAAGCAAATAAGAGTGGTACATTATACGACTGAGGGTGATCCCGTTTTTAAGGTTTACTCGTATTTAAATGGCCAAATTAGTGTCGTAGTTGATCGATCACAAGACCAATATGGCTCTGAAGATAATAAGATAAGTCAATTTACTTGTGATCAACTGGAATATTATTTAACAGATGACCAAATGATTTCTTTTGATCTAGTTGGGTGTGATGCGAATGAAGCAACATCCTTACTGATGGCAGAAATAGAATTATCAGAAATGATTATACCAGAACAAATCTACACAAGGGTGCTGGTTAGAGCAGGAGATAATGTTTTATTCGATACTACTGATCGTGAAGAGATTAATGGGATTGTTGATAAAGTAAGAAGTAGTAAGGCACAATCAATTGCTGCTATTACATTAATGCAACCAGACGGGGAACTTGTATTGTCAGGTAAGGGGGCGAATATTGTCTTCGATTTCTACAAGGCTGGTAATTTAGTAAGAATGAACAGTTACCTGGAAACGGATTTATCAATTAAATAAGAGAGGAAAGAATCTCCTCTCTTTTAATTAGCCATGGATTTTTGATGCTACTTCCACGGCACGTCTTGCTTGGTGTTTCACTGCATTTTCCACATTTTCTACCATAGAACCATCTTGTGCTTGTGTTACACTTGTTCCGTAAGGATTTCCTCCAGACTCGTAAGCACTTTCGTCAGTATATCCTGGAGGTACAATAATCGCACCCCAGTGCATCATTGTAGTGTAGAAGTTTAATAATGTCGCTTCATGGCCACCGTGTGAATTCGATGCAGAGGCCATAGCAGTCACTACTTTATTCGCTGTTTTTCCAGTCGCCCATAAGCCGCCTTGGGAGTCAATAAATTGTTTCAGTTGGGATGGCACACTGCCAAATCTTGTCGGCATACTGAAAATTATCGCATCAGCCCATTCGATATCATCCGAAGTTGCGACAGGTACGTCTTTCGTTTCCTCTACATGTTTTTTCCAGGCTTCATTCGAGTTAATTGCTGCTTCTGGTGCCAATTCTTCTGTACGCACCACTTTTACCTCTGCACCAGCTTCTTTCGCTGCTTCTGCCGCCCAATTAGCCATCTGATAATTAGTGCCAGTCGAGCTATAATAAATTACTGCTACTTTTACCATTGATTCAAACTTCCCTTCCTTATAATTCTGCATTTAAAGTTGTCTTCCAGAATGAGAAATATTAATTATCTCAGTTTCAAGACAGTTGTTATCATAACAAACTTTAATAATTTGTTGCAAGGTAATTGCTTTATTGATGAAAACCTCTTGAAATATTTGTTGTTTTATGCCAAAGTAGGTAGATAGGAAATTTAATATGTACATGTAGGGGGACTGGTGTTGCCAGTTGAGATTGTATCCAAAAGATACTGACCCTTAGAACCTGATCTGGTTAGAACCAGCGTAGGGAACATATGGGATCTTGCAATCTATATGCGCTCTAGGCTAATGTCTAGGGCGCTTTTCTATATGTTCTCTTAAATAAAAAAATTAGGGGGAAAAAATCATGAAAAAAATTTTTATTTTAGTAATTGGCATGCTTTTATTTTTAACGGCATGCGGTGGAGACAACGAAAACGGAGCTGCAGAAGAAAAAAATACAGAAGAATTAAAAGATATCACATTTGTACTTGATTGGACACCAAATACGAATCATACAGGTCTATATGTCGCGAAAGATAAAGGCTATTTTGAAGAGGAAGGACTAAATGTGGAGATCGTGATGCCTGGTGAAGCAGGAGCTGATCAAACTGTCGCATCAGGTCAGGCAGAATTCGGGATAAGCGCACAGGAAGCTGTAACAGAAGCACGTGTTCAAGATATTCCAATCGTTTCAATAGCAGCTGTAATTCAGCATAATACCTCAGGATTTGCTGCACCTGTTGATAAAGGAATTAAATCTCCAGCAGATTTTGCTGGCAAAACTTATGGCGGTTGGGGCGCCCCGGTAGAAGCAGCAGTGATTGACTCATTGATGAAACAGGAAGATGCATCAGTGGAAGATGTAAATATTATTAATATGGGAAATACAGATTTTTTCACAGCGGTAGAGCGTGATGTGGATTTTGCCTGGATTTATTATGGATGGACAGGTATTGAGGCAGAATTAAGAGGTATTCAACTTGATATGCTATATTTAACGGATTATTCGGAAAAACTAGATTACTATACTCCAGTTATCACCACGAATGAGGAAATGATTGAAAATGATCCTGACACTGTTCGGGCATTAACGGCTGCAGTGACAAAAGGTTACGAGTATGCGATCGATAACCCTAGTGAAGCTGCAGATATATTAATGGAAGCAGTACCAGATTTAGATCCAGAGCTCGTACAAGCAAGCCAGGAATGGCTATCACCAAAGTATCAGGATGATGCATCAAGATGGGGAGAACAACAAGCTGAGGTTTGGGAAAATTATGCTGACTGGATGTTGGAAAATGGATTATTGGAAAAGGAATTAGATGCTGAATCAGCATTTACTAATGAATTTTTACCAAAGGAGTGAAGCAATATGGCGAATGCGTTAGTAAGTATACAAATTATTCCGAAAACCCCTAATGGGGAGGATGTCATCCCATTTGTGGATGCAGCAATTGAAGTGATCCAAGCGTCAGGAGTGACGTATAAAGTTGGTCCGCTAGAAACGACCATGGAAGGCGACTTACGAGAGTTATTATTAGTCGTTGAGAAAATGAATCAGCGTATGCTGGAACTTGGGTGTCCCAGCAACATATCACAGGTGAAAATTTACACAAGAGCAGATGATAGGGCATCAATGGATGACCTAACAGCTAAATACAATTAAGCCCGAATAAATGACATTCAGAAAGGAGGGGCAGCATAGATGGTCAAAAAATCATGGCTCCCGATCACTGTAATTTTTGCAATAATACTAATTTGGGAGCTTGCTGCTAGAGTGCTGCAAGTACCTGACTGGATCTTACCTGCACCAACAGTCATATTAGCAGAGGCAATTGCAGGCTGGTCCAATTACCAGCATCACATTTTCGCAACAATCAAATTAACCATTTACGGATTTTTGTCTGGTGTGATTATCGGTTTGCTCATTGCGATGACACTTCACTTAGTACCAAGGCTGAGGGAAGCATTATACCCTTTATTAATAATGTCACAAAATATCCCGATCATTGTGCTTGCACCACTCCTTGTGATTTGGTTTGGGTTTGGAATTACACCGAAATTGTTAATCATTATTCTTGTCTGTTTTTTCCCAATTGCCGTCGCCACAATCGATGGATTAAAGCAAACAAGTCCAGAGTTAATCCATTATATGAAAATGGCTGGAGCAACAAACAAGCAAATCTTCACTAAACTAGAGCTTCCACATGCTTTACCAGCCATTTTTTCAGGATTGAAAATCTCAGCAACCTATAGTGTAATGGGTGCTGTCATATCAGAATGGCTTGGTGCCAACCAGGGAATTGGTGTATATATGACACTCGCTTCTTCATCATTCCGAACAGATCGGGTCTTTGTTGCGATTCTGTTCATTATGATATTGTGTCTGTTATTTTTCATGCTTATCATTGGTTTAGAAAAAATATTGATTAAATGGAGAAAGGATGAGAATGGATGAGCACATTACAAATTAAGCAATTAACCAAAAGCTTTGGTAATGATACCATTCTCGAACAGCTCGATCTTAAAGTAAATGAAGGAGAATTTGTTTCATTACTAGGCCCTTCCGGCAGTGGAAAGAGTACGATCTTCCATCTGATTGGCGGACTGTACCAACCAGACAATGGAACAATCACCATTGATGGGAACGACATTGTCGGAAAAAAAGGCTCAATAAGCTATATGCCGCAGTCTCCTTCCCTTTTTCCATGGCGAACAGTGCTAGAGAATGTCATTTTGGCACAGGAACTGTTTGAAAAGCCTGATAAACAAAAAGCAATTGAGATGCTTAAACGAGCAGGATTAGAAGATTATATCGATAACTTTCCAGCTCAATTATCTGGTGGAATGCGCCAAAGAGTTGCCTTTGTTCGCAGTATTTTAAGCCCGCAATCACTAATTTGCCTAGATGAGCCATTCTCAGCACTTGATGAATTTACAAGACTGGATATGCAAAAATGGCTGCTTTCGATATGGGAAGAAGAGCGGCCATCCGTATTATTTGTCACACATAACATCGAAGAAGCCATTTACTTATCGGATCGAATACTTGTCTTAGGCGCAAGACCAGCAAGTGTCATCCAAGAGATCACCATCCCATTTAACAGACCGCGCGCCGAATCCTTAACATTAACAGAAGACTTTTTACAAATAAAGAAATCGATCTATCAGACATTAAGAGGGACCGGCAATGATTGATGCACATATTCACCTCGATTGGTATAAACCGGAGGACCAAGCAATCATTCTCAGAGATTTGGAAAAACGTTCGATCGATGGCGTTATTGCGGTTTCGAGTGACCTTATGTCATGTAATAACGTATGGGAACTGCATCAAGCGTGCCCCCGCATTTTTCCGGCGTTCGGCTGGCATCCGGAACAAAAAATGCCAAGTGAAGCTGAACTTGACAGGATTGTACAACTAATTCGAGAGCACCACGACTCCCTTGCAGCGATTGGGGAAGTAGGTTTGCCGTATTATATGAAGAGAGAGGATTATACACTTGATAGTAAACCGTATCTTAATATTTTGGAGCGGTTTATAAAATTGGCAAAAGAGTATCATTTACCAATTGTACTTCATGCGATTTATGAGGATGCTGAGACAGCTTGTGACTTATTAGAGAAACACCAGGTTACAAAAGCGCATTTTCATTGGTTTAAAGGATTAGACCAGACTGTTAAACGTATGATCAGTAATGGATACATGATATCTGTTACACCTGACTGTGTGTATGAGCGGGAGATTCAACTATTGATCGATAAATATCCGCTGGACCTAATCATGGTTGAAACAGATGGCCCATGGCAATTTGAAGGACCATTCAGCGGGGAGATGACACATCCAAAAATGATAGAACAATCTGTTAGAAAGATAGCTGAATTGAAATGTTTATCATACAAAAAGGTTTGTGATACAGTAACACAGAATACAAGAGATTTCTATCTTTTAAAAGATAATTATTAGTACTATATTGAGCATGTGTCGGATTCTGCAACGGCAGGCGGTGATATGGTAATAAAAAGAAACAGGAGCAGTTAATCTGCTCCTGTTTCACCTATTCACAAGCAATGCCATCATCGTCGCCATCCATCTGTGTACGATAACCTGGGTCGCCATCATATAGTGGTGTCACGCCTGCTTCACGAGCCTCGGTACAATTATTATAATAAATATCCTCCTGATCTGTTTTGTTTTCTTCTTTTACTTCTATATCGTGATTAAATCCATCTTCAGTTACATATCCTTGTATACTCCATATTCCTCTACCATTCGACTTCGCTGAATCTTCGGCTGCCTTCATTTCATCCTGATGGATATATGGTGGATCATACACATAAGCATAGCGAGCCAACCCTTCTTCAATTAGTAATTGGTTGAAATTCTTACCATCTACCCATATATATGATAGCAATCGATCGTATTTATCTCTTTCGGGTCCATCAAATTCTAATTGAATCTCTTTACCTGTCAATGTTTCTTCAGCAAATGAAGAAGCCTCTGGGCCAAATGGCTGGATAGGCAAATCTGGATGTTTCGTTTCAGGTGTGTCGACTAATAAAAGTCTTACCGTCTCTTCGTTACCCTTGTATATGACTTTTACTGTATCGCCGTCTACCACTCGTAATACTTTCGCTGCTTCTAAATTCTCCGCAGATGTTGTTTTCGGCTCCGTTTGACTATTATCTATTATTTCTTCGGTCAATTCTTTTTTATTTACAGTATGGTCTTGTTCGAGTGGTGAAGCTGTTCCACATCCTGATAATACTAAAGTAAATACAAAAAGTGATAACAATAAACTTTTGATTTTCATCTGTTTTCCCCCTGTTGTCTAAATAAAGCTATCAACCAGTTTACTATATAGTGAATAACTTTAAAAGCTCGATTTTTTAAAGTAAAATAATCAAAAGGAGGACGGTATGAAAAAGATAAAACTTCTTTTCATAATAATTAGTTGTGTTGTTGGCATTATATTGATACATATAGCGTTGTTGGTTGCAGATGGCCTTACTGACGAACAACAAACGGCAGAAGCAGGAGTAGTTCTTGGGAATAAAGTAAATGAAGACGGGACACCATCTGACAGGCTGCAAGCAAGGTTAGATAGAGCACTAGAATTGTATAATGATGGATTAATTGAGAAAGTAATTGTCAGTGGCGGCACAGGGATAGAAGGTTTTGATGAAGCATTAGTGATGGGAGATTACTTAGAGAGCCATGGCGTATTGCCAGATGATATTATCGAAGATAGTAATGGCTATAACACAAGAATGAGTGCGGAAAATGCAAAGAAAATCATCCAGGAAGAGGACTTTACGGATGATGAAGTATTTGTCATCAGTCAGTTTTATCACATTCCCCGGACGAAATTAGCTTTTAAACAGGAAGGCTTTAAACAAGTATATGGAGCACATGCTGAATATTGGGAGTGGCGAGACATTTATTCAACACTTAGAGAAGTTCCTGCCTATTATAAATATTTACTGGAAAACATCTTTTTTTCTAAGTAGTTGATGGTAAGTGTATCCTCTCCAATCACAAACCTGTTTCTATATGTCTCAGAAATACAATATTCTTCTATAAGATTCTAATACTAGAGAAAACATTGCGGGCATTTCCCTGCTAAAATCCATAAATTCACCTTGTTTTAGGGTGAACCAAATATGGATAAAAAGATGATGAATAAGTTTTGTGTGAGTAAAATTAATGCATAATTGTCATTAAAGAGTTATGATTAGTAGAGTTATAGTTTTGTTTTTGGTGTACCTTGGAAATTAGGAATCAATACTAATGGTGGTCTCACATTGTTTTATTTTTCTAGAAGTATAAAAAATCTTCACCATAATACTTGATAATAAGACTAATTATGAAAGGGGACAATTTTAAAATGAAAAAATGGTTAATAGCTTTAACAGTTGTGTCATTACTCGTGCTGCTTGCAGCATGTGGTGGCGGAGAAACTGACAGTTCAAATGAAGACAAGGAGAGTAATACATCAAACGAAGCAAGCGGCAATGGAGAAACTGTTGAAATAGTTGCATCAAACTGGGAATTTGATCAAGAAGAATATACCGTACCAGCTGGTGAAGTAACTGTTAATCTATCAAGTGAAGAAGGTTATCACGGGATAGAGATCGAAAACACAGATATGGAAATTGACGCTGAAGGAAGCGCAACGGCAACATTAGAATCTGGTGAGTACACGATCCGTTGTAACATACCATGCGGAATAGGTCATAACGAAATGGTAGCAACATTAATTGTTCAATAAATGAATGGATAGACTTCCTGTTTGCAGGAGGTCTTTTGTTTTTTAGCAGACAAATCTTCATATATTTTTATTGTGCCAAAAATTTGCTATGCTTATAGAAAATGAACATAAAAGGAGAAGTCAATGAAGCATTTAGAATTCGGAATATATACATTATCAGAAATAATGGAAGATCCTGTAACAAAGAAAGGATTAACCACGAATGAACGCTTGGATGATATATTACAAATGGCTGATTATGCAGAAGAGCTTGGTTTCGATTTGTTTGGAGTTGGTGAACACCATCGTCTTGACTATGCTGTATCTTCTCCTCAGATTGTTTTATCGGCTATTTCTCAACGAACAAAGCAAATTCGGTTAACAGCTTTAACTTCATTATTAAATACTGCCGATCCTGTCCGTTTGTTCGAAGATTTTGCTACGATCGACCAATTATCTAATGGGAGAGTTGAGTTTACAGCAGGAAGGGGAGCATTTACTGAATCATTCTCATTATTTGGTTATAATGAACAAGAATATGATCAACTTTTTGAAGAACACCTAGAACTTTTTACTAAATTAAATCAAGCAGAAATAGTTAACTGGGAAGGGAAATATCGTCAGCCATTAGTTAAAGCAGAAATAGCACCACGGCCTTACCAGACAAAGTTGCCAATAACCATTGGAGTTGGTGGAACGATAGAAAGTGCTGTAAGGGCAGCAAGAAATGGGTGTGGTCTGACAGTAGTTATGATAGGTGGTATTGCAAAAAAATATTTGCCGCTTATTCAAGCATACAGAGAGCATTTTACTGGTTCAGATTTACATATTGCCATGTCTGGTCACACTTTTGTACGCGAAACAGAGCAAGAATTGGAGGAAGAATTCTATCCTTATTATGCGAAATATTGGAGACATATTACAAAGCAAGGGATAGGAGGTGCAATGGGTGTTGCAAGAACAGATTTAGATTATTTAACAAGTAAGGAAGCAGCGATATTTGTTGGTACACCCGAACAGATCATAAGAAAAATTAACTATCAATACGAATTATTCGGCCATCATCGATTTAATGCACAAGTTGATTTTGGTGGTCAGCCACTTGATTCCGTTAAAAAAACCATGCAATTAATAGCGAAGAAAGTACTTCCCGAAATTAATAAATAAAAAATGGGCAGCTGATGAACAACTAGTCTATCCCTTCTTATTATGATATTATATTATAATAGTGAAAGCGTTTATCAGGAGGGTGTTATGTATAATAAAATTCGAATACCTTTATTAGTCATTATTATCTTAGTAGCAATGCTGGATTTAACAGGGATCATTTATGTCCCGCCATTTGTTATATTTATTCTTTTAATAGCATTACTTGCCTATAATATTTATATCCGTAACAAAGCAGCCAACTATCATAAAAAGAAGTGATAAGAATAGAAGGCTAGCTTCTTTCGAATGAGTATTTTCTCTATGTGAATGGAATAAGGGATAATATTAGATTCTGTAACTGACATTAAAATGATGTTTGCATTATAGCTGCAAGAGGATAGGAGTAAATAACTTCTATCCTCATTTTTATGATGTGTTAATACATACATGATTACATGTGTCTTTACAGATGTTTTTAAGTGTGTATAATAGTATTCATGAAAATAAAAGGGCAGGTGGAAACATGAATAAGAAAGAGAAAGTATGGGGACTAATCATCTTAATGATTGTACTGCTAGGGTATCTAATCCCTTACACACTGCTAAGTGATGTTGTTAAATGGTATGGCAGTTTCTTATTATGGACGATTCTGGCAGTTCTTATCATTCTGGCAAACTACTTCTTGACGAAAGACTGGGGTGATAAGAAATGAATCCAACACTTGTGTGGACGATGATCGCGCTTTATGTTGTTATAGCTTTAGTAATTGCTTATTTATCAAGAAATGGGAAACAAGATAGTATGACAGGTTATTTTCTAGGCGACCGTAAATTAAACGGTTTTGTTTCGGCTTTAAGTTACAGTGCTACAACTTATTCTGCTTTTATGCTAGTTGGATTGGCTGGTCTTACTTATAGTGGCGGAGTCGGTGCATATGGATTTGAAATTATTTATTTTATGGGTGTATCTTTAGTTGCTATTTTCGGTCCAAGATTCTGGTTAGTCGGGAAAAAATATGGTTATGTAACACCATCTGAAATGTTGGGTGACCGCTATCAAAACAAATGGGTTGCAGTGGTAACAGCAATATCAAGTTGTCTTTTTTTAATCCCGTATAGTGCGGTGCAACTGACAGGAATTGGCTATTTGCTTCAGGGGGTTACTAACAATGCGATCCCTTATACAACCGGTGTGCTCATTGCAACAATTTTAGCGATCGTTTTTTCCTATATTGCAGGTATACGGTCAGTTGCATGGACGGATTCATTACAAGCATTAATGATGATAATTACTTCAAGTATTGTTGTCATCCTGATTATTAAAGGACTAGGTGGTATAACTGGTTTCTATGAAGCACTTGAAACAAATCAACCGGAAGATCTGACAGTGCCCGGAAATGGGTATTTTAGTTTTCTGACATTTTTAGGGCTGACCATTCCGTGGTTTTTCTTTAGTATCTCTAACCCGCAAGTCAGCCAGCGGTTATTTATGCCTGCTTCATTAAAAAGTTTACGGCATATGTTGATGGGATTTTTGATTTTTGGACTCATTTATACGATAGTGTCTGTTGTATGGGGATTCTCGGCATCTATTTTATTTCCGGATTTAGAGAATGCAGATTTAGCTACACCGATGTTATTATCATCAGATTTAGTGCCCCCAATATTAGGTGTGATTGTTATGGTGGGAATTATGGCAGCGGCCATCTCTACGATTGACTCGATCCTGCTAACACTGTCTTCATTATTTTCACGGGATGTTTATGGTAATATAAAATCTAAAACAAATGATAAAAAACAACTTCAGATTGGCAAGGTGGTTATTCCCATCATTGCGATACTAGCCTTTTTATTTGCGCAATTACAGCTTGATCTTATAGCCGTATTATCTGTAGCTTCATCAGCAGGGTTAATCGTTGTTGTTCCAGCAATCATTGGAACTTTTTTCTGGAAAAAAGGAACTGCTGCCGGTGTTATAGTTAGTGTTACATTTAGCAGTATACTCGTTATCATACTGGAATTTTTCTCATTGCTGCCATTAGGCTTAAAATCAGGTATATGGGGAATTTCTGTAGCAACAATATTATATATTGCAATTAGTCTAGTCACGAAAGCACCGACAGAAAAAGCCGAGGAGTTTATTGGTTATATTAAAACAAGATTAAAAAGCGGGAAGTAGTTGCCGATATAAATCATTTTTTTTTTTGCGATATCTGACATACTTGTCGTTAAATTTGTTTTTGTAACTGCTTGAACCATAATTTGGAACAATGAGGGGTTTATATTCAAGGACGATTAATTCCTGCATTTAATTTGTTATAACATAGAATTTGCAGTATTTTAAGAGAAGGAGCAAAACAATTTAATTAGAGGTGATAAGATGGCAGGATTGAAATATGAAATTGTTGAGCATATTGCCATACTTTCTGAATCAGCAAAAGGCTGGAAAAAAGAGATAAACCTAGTTAGCTGGAATGACCGGGAACCAAAATATGATATTAGAGATTGGTCACCAGAACATGACAAAATGGGTAAAGGAGTGACTCTCAGTCTAGAAGAATGGCAAACACTTAAAAAATATTTTTTGAATAATTAATGGATAAAAAGCTTGAAAGAATGCTGATATAGCAATTTTTCAAGCTTTTTTTTATCCTTAATTTACTAGAAAAAGTTTGTCAGATAATCTGACAAAAGTCATGACGGAAATATCGGTTGAATAGTAGGATAATTTATAACAATTGATGTTAAAAAGATTAACACATAAAAGTAAAAAGGGGATATGATTTTTATGGCAACTATAGCACCTGAAAAAACTGTGGACACTCAAACAACTCTAGAAGCAATTAAAGAAGAAATCAAGCAAAAAAGTGTGGAATTACTACATTTACAGTTTGTAGATATTGAAGGAACTTTGAAACAAGTAACAGTAACTGTTGAACAATTAAATGATGTAGTGGAAGGGAAAACAATGTTTGACGGTTCATCCATTACTGGATTTACACCTATTAATAAATCTGACTTATACTTATTACCTGATTTAAATACATTTGCTGTATTACCTTGGACAGAAGAAGAAGAATATTCTGAAGCAAGATTCCTATGCAGTGTAACAAATCCTGATGGCACTCTATTTGAAGGTGATCCGCGGAACATTCTGAAGAATACTGTCGATAAAGCAAAAGAAAAAGGATTCTCAGTGAATGTTGGACCTGAATTAGAATTCTTCTTATTTGAAACAGATGAGAAAGGGGAACCTACTAATCAAGTAGCAGACCGTGGGGGATACTTTGAACCAGCACCTTATGATTTGGGAGAAAGAGTCCGTCTGGAAATCTATCGTACACTGAAAAAAATGGGCTTTACAATTGAAGCCTCTCACCATGAAGTAGCAGTCGGTCAACACGAGATCAACTTTAAGTTTGGTGATGCCTTAACAACTGCTGACAATGCTACAACATTTAAGTGGGTAGTAAAAACAGTTGCACAGCAATTTGGACTGCGTGCAACATTTATGCCAAAGCCAATCTTCGGGGAAAATGGTAATGGGATGCATGTAAATATGTCATTGTTTGATGAAGAAGCTGGCAAAAATGCCTTTTTTGATGAATCAGATTCCCGTCAATTATCGGAAACAGCATACCAATTTATTGCAGGGTTGTTGACACATGTATCTTCTTTTGCAGCATTTACAAACCCGCTGGTAAATTCTTATAAAAGACTGGTTCCTGGCTATGAAGCACCATGTTATATTGCATGGTCTGCATCAAACCGTTCCGCATTAGTACGTATACCTGCTACTCGAGGTGCTGGAACACGTGTAGAAATCCGCTGTCCAGATCCATCTGCAAATCCGTATTACGCATTTGCTGCGATTGCTCAGGCAGGGATTGACGGAGTTGAGAATGGGTTGGAAGCACCTGTGGAGACAGTTGATGATATCTTCAGCATGACAGATGAGGAACGCGAAGAAAGAGGGATTCAAAATCTTCCAACAACATTAGGTGAGTCTATCCAGGCTTTGAAAGATGGCGAGATAGGTAAAAAAGTTCTTGGTGAATATGCATTAAATGAATATGTATCGTTGAAACAAGATGAATGGGATAGTTATAGAATTGCTGTAACTGGTTGGGAATTAGAGAAATATCAAGCGAAATTTTAATAATTGATAGTGATGAAGCCTGAATTCCTTCTAGAATTCAGGCTTTCTTTTCTAACAGAATTTATTGAAAAACTTTGTGATAGACGAATAGCAATAGTCATTTTTTTTATTAATCTTGGAAAATAATTAATTATTCGCTTTCGCAGTCACTTTCGATATAATAATAGATAATTGGGCGAATAAGTAGTGAGGTGTAAGAGATGGATCCTTTAGAAATTATGCTAGATCTAGAAAATGCTAAGCCATATTATCAAGCGATTTTCAGTGCAGACAGTCATGAAGTTACTGGCTATCAAGTTTTAGGTTATATAGAAACAGCTGATGGCTGCAAGAGCTTAAGTAATTTTTTTCAGGATGATAATGTCCCTGAAGATTTTAAGATAGAAATGGACCGTCATTTACATAAACAAGCTTTAGAGCAATTTATTGGTGCGAATTTAAAAACTTCGATCTATTTAATTGTTCACCAGGATTATTTAATGAGCAGTGGGGAAAATGACTTTATTCAAGAAATTTTGTCATATGAAGAGAAAGGGCTTAATCTCTCGCAAGTTGTTATCGAAATTGTAGAGCAAGACAATATTGATGAGATGAGTTCATTAGTAAACTCGATTAAATATGTAAAGACATTTGGTGTAAAAGTAGCAATAAACGATGCATTAAAAGGGGCGAACAATTTAGATCGGA
Source organism: Gracilibacillus xinjiangensis (assembly GCF_042651765.1). NCBI lineage: Bacteria > Bacillati > Bacillota > Bacilli > Caryophanales > Bacillaceae > Gracilibacillus > Gracilibacillus xinjiangensis. The sequence continues at coordinate 1,247,626 of NZ_JBHSDT010000004.1, forward strand.
TAAGCACATTAGAACCTGATATTATTAAGATTAATCTTGCATCATTGCAAAGCCAGTCATTTATGGATAATTATCAAAATGTTATCTATTCTTTATCACTCTTAGCACGTAAAGTGGGCGCAGAATTACTGTTTGACGGAATTGATTCCAGTTACCAATTTCATTATGCATGGAGAAAGAACGGAAGGTATTACCAGGGGAATTTCTTTAGTGGAGCAACAGAGCACTTTGTCGGGAATACAGTTTGGAAAGAGAGATTTAGACAGGATATCGGACAGTTTATAGCAATTGAACGATCCCATTTAACGTCAAGATATCAATTAACCACAACACTAAACAGTCAATTCCATGATTTATTAATACAGACAAAAAAAATTAAGGATCTTGATGATCGCATAGAAATAATGGCGAAAGAGCTGCAAGCAATCTGTTTCCGAATGTATGCCACAGATGGAGAAGGCTTTCAGAAAACAGCCAATATTGAATATAAAGAAAGTAGCTGGAATATAGAAAAATCGGTAAAAGGGAAGAATTGGAGCTGGAGGCCATACTTTATTGAAAACGTTATTCGTATGAATGAGGAAAAACACGGCATCTTATCCGATTTGTACAGTGATATTGAAACTGGGGAAATGATTCGCACATTTTCGTATCCAATGGCTCATGATTTATATTTATTTATGGATATTTCACAAATGTATATGGATGATAACCCATATTTATTATGGTAAAGCATTGACGCTAGACCATTTCAGATCCCGTTACTATCTATCATTCCAGATTGTTCGAATGCTGAAGCCAGGAATGTCTTCTTTACTAGTTGGACTAACACGCTCTAACATATTGAATCTAGAACCGAATCAGTGTTATTAATCCAGTAAGCGGATTGTCCTGGCTGATGATTCCGAATAACAGTTATCATATATTAGCTGCTAAATTATATTGAACAGTGTGGATTGGCATAGGGACCGGAATTCCGGTTGTTTGATAACTGTAGCCTCCACTTTAAAACCTCCCGATTCCCCTTGTGATTAAAAGACCAGTTTTTCCGGTGAATTACTGTTCCTTCCGCACTGATACTTTCAAATCCATCATCACTATTAATCCAGGCACGGTTGTTATAAACACCACTTCTTCTCCATGAGAACCAAAAAAACTATATTGCCAGCAGAACTGTCAGTTGGTCCGATGCTGTTGGAGGCAACAAAATTATAAACAATGCCTGATGCAGGGCTTCCAGCAAAATAAAAACCATTTGCTTCATTATCGTGTACCGCCATATTCCAAAAGTTTGCATTGCCGTGTTATCTGAAAGCTTCGGACTGTTGTTTGGTTACCAGCTTTTATTCCTCACATTGAAACCTTCGAAAATGACGTCAGTAACATTCTTTCCTATATAAAAGTCAGCTACTCGTTGATCTGTGGGAAATGGGTAAGGCACTTTTACATTTCTAAGTATCTTTGATTATAATTCAATGATTTTCTTTTACAATCCCGATATACTATAAGTAAATCATTTGAAAGGAATGGAGCAAATGAATGAACCTTTAAGAGTTGGTTATCGATCAAGCAATAATGGTGATTTTGGTTATCATTCACATCCAGACCATTATGAAATATATTTCTTTCATTCAGGATCATGTCGGTATTTAATTCATAACCAGATTTATGACTTAGAACCAGGTGATTTGCTGTTAATGGATGGGATGACTTTACATAAACCGAATGTGAATCCAAACAAAGAATATGTTCGAAGTGTCATTCATTTTTCACCGCAGTGGATTAAAGGCATTCTCTTAGAAATAGACAGTATGTATTTATTAGAAGTATTTAAAAAGCTTCGCCATTGCTTAATTCGTACAAAGGAAAACAGTGAATCAAAATATTTAGAGGGAGTAATTCAACGGCTGTATAAAAGAAAAGTTGAAGCAAATCAAGAAGAAGCTATTAGTGAATCAGAACTGAAAGTTTTATTAATTCAAATATTAATAAGTGTTCATCATCTGGGAAAGCTTGATTTTATTAAACTGCCAGGTCGTAAAAGTGATAAGTTTGAACACTCAGAAAAAATAGCAGAATATATTCAAGTCAACTATATGAACAAGCTATCTTTAAATGGTATAGCAAAAGCACTAAATTTAAGTAAGTCTTATGTTTCTCATGTATTTAAAGAAATGACAGGTTTTACTGTAATGGAATATGTGATGGGATGCCGTCTGACCCAAGTAAAATATTTATTAGAAATGGAGCCCGATAAACCGCTAAAAGATATTGCATATGAGTGTGGATTTGAAAGCGTTTCCCATTTTAGTCGCTTTTTTCGTGAAAAAGTCGGAGTAACTGCAAAGCAATATCGACACATTCGACTAAACAATAAATAAAAAAGCAATAAGAATAAGCAAACCAAAAAAGCACGCTCAGATAATTTTCTGCTTAATCTAAATAACTTCATGCAATGATTTTTATGAATTATCCTACTATAATTTAACTAGTTCCTAGTAATAGTAAATTCAGTTTTGTAATCGGTTACTTTATCTAAAAGGAAGGGTTACTCTGCCGGTTCTGGAAACAGAAATAAAAGCACATAAAGGTGATATTCTTTGTGTCTTCAAAAAAAGGAGAGGTTGTTAATGGAAAAAAAGTTTGCTGCACAGCTGTATACAGTGCGTGAAGAATTAAAAGGAGAGGGAATACGTCCAGTGTTCAGAAAATTGAAAGAGATGGGTTGGGCGGGTGTGCAAATTTCCGCATTGCCAAGTGGGTATGACCCGAATGAAGTCGCACTTGCTTTGCGAGAGAATCATTTAAATGCTGCAGGAATGCACATATCTTTAGAGCGCTTACAAACGGATTTGGATAATGTATTAAAAGAAGCGGATTTATATGGGACGAAAGATATAATCTGCCCTTTTCTATCGAATGATTTGCGAAATGAAGCTGGCTATCGTGAGGTTAAAAAGACGTTAAATAAGGTTGCAAAACAAGCGCCAGAGTATCGAATCAGCTACCATAACCATGCATTCGAGTTTGATAGTAAGATCGATGGGCAAGATGCATTAAGTTTTATACTTAACCCTGAAGATGACAATGAAATTCTAGCTGAAATAGATGTCTTTTGGGTGAAAAAAGGTGGGTATGATCCTGTTAAATTTATATCCAGTTACGAAAATCGGATGCCGATCATCCATTTGAAAGACATGACACCCGATGAACGCCAAACATTCGCGGAAGTGGGAGAAGGCGTTATTGATTTTATCTCCATCCTGGAATGGGGCGAAGCAAATGGTATCGAATGGTATGCGGTAGAGCAAGATTTCTGCGAACGTCACCCATATGATTGCTTACAAACAAGTTTAACTAATTTAAACAATCTGGTAAAGCAAGTTACAGTTAATCAAACGGGTAGGCAAAAATAAAAAATTTAGAGGTGAACATAAATGAGTGCAGTTAAAGTAGGAGTGATTGGTGTTGGGAATATGGGCCGCTCACATGCCAGAAAATTAAATCAAGGGAAAGTAAAAGGAGCTGTCTTAACAGCAGTGTGTGATGCTTCTGAACAACAGATTGAATGGGTGAAAAATAATATAACGGATGATATTGACCTTTATCAAGATGAAGACAGATTTTTAAATGAAGCTGACATTGATGCAATCATCATAGCTACACCACATTATTTTCACCCAACAACAGCAATGAAAGCATTTGACAAAGGGATTCATGTCATGCTGGAGAAACCTGCTGGTACGTATGCTAAGAATGTAAAAGAAATGAATGAGGCAGCAGCTGAAAGCGGTCTTGTTTTTAGTATGATGTATAACCAGCGTACACATCCATTATACCAAAAACTACGTAAAATGATTCATTCTGGCGAGTTGGGTGATATAAAACGAACAAATTGGATTATAACAGACTGGTATCGTTCACAAAGTTACTATGATTCAAGTGAATGGAGAGCAACATGGGATGGAGAAGGTGGAGGAGTCTTATTAAACCAGGCACCCCATCAACTGGACTTGTGGCAGTGGACAACAGGTTTAATGCCAAAGAAAGTTCATGCTTTTGTCAGTTTGGGTAAATATCATGATATTGAAGTCGAAGATGATGTCACTGCATATGTGGAATATGAAAATGGCGCAACAGGAGTCTTTATTACGTCAACAGGGGAAGCCCCTGGAACGAATCGGTTTGAAATTACAGGTGATAGAGGGAAAATTGTTGTGGAGAATAACAAACTGATTTTCTATCGCTTAACAGAATCTGAGCGCAAATTTAATGCAACAGATAAAACAGGTTTTGGCCGGCCAGAATGCTGGGAAATTGAAATCCCTGTTAAAGGTGATTATCCAGGTCATTTAGGTATACTTCAAAACTGGATGGATGCCATTCATAATGGCACTCCATTACTTGCTCCAGGAACGGAAGGAATTAAGGGATTAGAGATTTCTAATGCAATTTATCTATCTGCTTGGCTAGAGAAAACGGTCGAATTACCAGTAGACCCGGACCTGTATTTAGAAAATTTACAAGCGAAAATTAAGCAGTCAACCTTTCAAAAGAAAGAGATTGCGAATGTGACGCTAGATGTGGAGAAATCACACTAAAACAGAAAGGTTAACAACATCGGTTATCGAAAGAACATTACATCATGTAGTGTTCTTTCGATTTGATTATCGTAAACAAAGGATTGTCATGAGAGATTATTCGTGATTTAAAGGAAAGATGACCCAAACCAACATGAACATTTGTTACTGGCAAAAGCATTCTTCGATCAAATTGAAATGTCATTTTAATTTGTTTGTGAAAAGGAACAACTTATAAGTAAAATTCAGGAATATATAGAAGATCTTTGGCATTAAAAGGCTCCCTCAATGCCATTTAACGTAATAGTTGCGGTGCTTTTGGCATTAAAAGCGACGGTGTAAACAAATGGCATCTTGGCTCAGTCGTTCATATTCTTTTAATTGAAGCACAAGACACTTATTTCATAAAATAAGTGTGCTGAGCGCATATTTTGTTTTCTGCTACCATAAATTATACTGAATGTTAGCCGTCTGGTTACATCCCTTTTCTTATTCACCATTATTACTTGCAAAAAAGTGTTACATTCGCATAAAAGTACTTGAAAAAAATGATGAAATATAAATATATACAAAAAAATATCATTGCAGTAAAGATTTATAGAATATATAGTACCAGTATAGTCAGGGAGGTGATTATGAAATATAATATTCTTCAATTTTCCCCTCGCAAATTGTGAAAGTGCTTACATTTATGGTAAAATAATTTTTGTGAGGTGAAGAATATGAAAATTAAGCAAATAATTTCCAATATATTAAGTTGGTTTTCTTTTCGTTGGCAAAGTAATTATTTTAGAAAGAGTTTCTTATTAATTTTATTTATAACTTCTATTCCCGGTATTATCTCAGGTATTGCTATTTATACGATTGGTTTAAGTTCAACAGAAAACGAGCTGCACAAAGTTCATACAGATGAGATAGACGATCGTGCTCAAAATATTGATGTTCAATTTAGTTATTTAGAAGAATCACTTACTTATTGGGCTTATGAACCAACCTTTAATTACCAGCTAATTTCTACAGATTTTGTTTATGAATTTACAAAAACTAGAGATATTATGCAAAAATTACTGATTCTCGAAGGAAGCCAGCCTCTTATTAAAGAAGTTGACTTATATGTAGAAACAGAAAATGGTCCTATAATGTTCTCACCTTATATTGAGTATATATCTGATGAAAGTGAACAAGAAGGATATCATTCATTAATAGAAAATTCAAAACATATTACATGGGACCATTCAGATAAATTCCATGAATATACGAACTATTCTAGCAACTTAATTCTGATTCATCAAATACCAGGAGTAATCAACAATCCTTTTGGAGCGATTGTTGTGACAATTGACCAGGAAAGCCTTGGCCGTACATTAGAAACATTAACACCATACAGTAATGGTGTTACTTTATTACTGAATGAAAATAATGAGTTGCTTTTCACAACCGAAAGTACTAAAGAAAGTGGATTTACGAAAGAATTACTTTCCGCATTTTTAAAAAATAATAAAGAAGATCGTTCGTTTCAATTAGACTGGGATGACAAAACATACTCTGTCTCTTATGGCTCATTTGACCGGGTTGGCTCTGAATGGACGTATGTTTCTGCTGCACCAATATCGGCAATTACAACACCGATTATTAATATATCAAAAGTAATATTAATTGCTAGTTTGCTTGTATTAGGCTTGGCGTTTTTCCTGACATGGTTTGCATCAAACCGTTTGTATAAACCGGTTAAAAATCTTGCGAGCAGTTTTACCCCTGCAGACAGTTCACCATCAAAAGGCGCAAAAGATGAATTTAAACAAATCCGTGATCAACTGGATTCATTGACTTTTGAAAGAGAGCAATTAGAAAAACGGATTAGCAACCAGATCCCGCAACTTAGACAGAACTTTCTGATTCAGTTAACAAAAGGTTATTTATATGACTTTGACGAGCAAGCATTAAAGAGGAGAATGGAGAATTACCGCTGGAAAGTAAATGATCATTCCTTTGTTCTGTTAGATATTCAATTGACTGGTGGTATTAGTAATCGTAAAAGGACATACGAAGATGATAGTTTGGTTGCATTTGCCATGGCGAATATTGCAGAAGATGTTACAAAAAAATATGTTGATCAATATACGGTTCTAAATCAGTATGACATGACGGCTAGTATTTTTTTAATCGTTCCTAATGATATTGGTAATCTGACAGATCTTTTGAATCAATTAGCGGAAGATATTACAACAGCGATTAATCGAATATTATCAAATTATGTCACCATAACAATCAGCTCAAATACACCCAAAATAAAGGACATTTATACCCTTTTTGAAGAAATTGGCAGAGCAAAGAGATATAGAGACTTTAATAATCAGAATCAGGTACTTATGCTTAATGAAGTTGAAAAGGAAGTAACAGGGCAAAGATTATTCTATCCTTTTGAAACAGAAAAGGAAATTGTACAGAGCATACGTAGAGGTAAGATCAACGAATCAGAGGAGTTGTTGCGTCAATTCTTCGATGAATTGCTGACAGACAGTACAAAAGAAGTTAGTGTCCATGCTGGAATGATGCAGTTATACAGTACTATTCAACACGAAATATTGTTGTCAGGTGTTGATCCGGTAGTCTTATATAATGGGCGGAATATGTATGAAGAGTTATCACAACTGCGTGAAATTGAGTGGGTAGTGAAATGGCTAATTGATCAAGTGATTGAGCCATATATTAATTTTTTGGAAGAAAATACGAACATGGAAATGAAAATGGCTGTAGATAAAGTAGTCTCCTATATAGAAGAACATTATATGGAGGATATTTCACTGGAAAGCTGTGCGGAATATGTTGACATTACGCCATATACCTTAAGTAAGGCTTTTAAGAAAATTCATGGGGTTAATTTTATTGATTACTTAACAACGATAAGAATGGACAAGGCAAAAGAGTTGTTATTACAAACGGATATGAAAATTAATGAGATTTCAGAAAAGGTTGGCTACAGGCATAGCTATTTTAACAGAATATTCAAAAAGCATGTAGGTCTGCCGCCCAGTCAATATCGAAAAATGAGAGCAAGTAATTCTTAGGGGGAATAAAAATGGATACAATATATCAACAATTTCTTAATCCTGGATCCGAATTTTCACCAATGCCGTTTTGGTTTTGGAACGACAGGCTTGATAAAGATACCTTACGATCACAAATAGATGATTTCCGATCAAAGGGTGTAGAGGGTTTTGTATTACACCCGCGAATGGGCATCCCGAAAGAAACAGAATATTTATCCGATGAATTCATGGAGTTTGTAAAATTTGCTGTAGAAGAAGCCCATAAGCGAAAAATGCATGTTATTTTATATGATGAAGCGATGTATCCGTCCGGTGCAGCAAATGGAAAAGTAGTGAAGGAGAATGACAAGTTTGCTAGCAGGGGGTTGTATGCAACGAAAATAGATAAACTTCCTCATACTGTAGAGATTCCCTTAGATAAGGATGATCGAATAGTTGCTGTTTACTTAGCAAAAAAAGATCCAGAAACTGAGTTTGATCCCAATCAAATAAGTTGCATCTATCCATTAAATGCGCAAATTATCCAAATGGCTGATGATAATGCGATAATTCCTCAAAAAGAAATAGACCAGTTTTTTGAAGCCAAAGAACGTGACAAAGGTGATTATGCTTGTATTGTGTTAAAAGAAAGCTATACGAAGGGAACGATACGAGGAATACATACCAATCAGGATGATGGGCAGGAAGAAGCCCCGCGCTCTGCAGATTTGTTAAATCCAGAAGCTGTTCAAACTTTTATTCAATTAACTCATGACAGATATAAAGAAGCTGTCGGTCAGTATTTTGGTGAAACTATTTTTGCCATGTTTACCGATGAACCTGATATAACCGGTCGAAATGCTAAACCAGGATGTGTTGCATGGACAAACAACTTTGAACAATTTATCTATCAGGCAGGTTTGCGTGTGGAAGATCTCCCTGGTTTATTTTATAACATTGGTGATAAAACGGCACATATTCGCCAAACTTATTCAAAAATTATTAATAAACGAATGTTGGAAACATACTACATACCTATAGCAGAGTGGTGTAACAATAATAATCTCTTCTTAACAGGTCATCCAGCAAAAAGTGATGATATTGGTTTGCTGGAACCATTTACAATTCCGGGGCAGGATGTTGTTTGGAGATGGGTGGCACCAGAAGATGAAAAAGATCTAGCAGGTGAACACTCAACAGCTGGAAAATGTGGGGCAGATGCAGCTAGACATTACGAGCGTCGCCGAAATTTAAATGAATACTTAGGTGTATGCGGAATTGATAATAGTTGGAACCTATCTGCCTCTGATATGAAATGGTATACGGATTGGCTTGCGGTTAGAGGGGTAAATCTATTTTGTCCCCATGCATTCTATTATTCTGTAGATGGTAAGGTGAGAAGTCATGAACGTCCACCAGATGTAGGACCGAATAATGTATGGTGGCCATATTACAACTATTTCAGCACATATATCAAAAGAGTAAGCTGGTTAATGACAGATAGTATTAATAAGGCAGAAATTGGAATATTAGCCTTAAATGACCGCTTACCATGGAAATTAGCCAAATATTTATATCAACATCAAGTGGAATTCAATTATGTGCATGAAGCCTTGTTTGTTAACCGCCAAGTACGAATAAAAGATAATCGCATCATTGCAGGTAAGCAAGCGTACCAAGCCCTGGTAGTGGATGAAATAGAACTATCGGAATTCCATCCAACAATAATACAGCAATTGAACGAATTTATTTTACAAGGTGGAAAAATATATATAATCACATCAAATAAAAAAGAAGAAATAGATGGGGCGGTTTATATTCTGCCAAATGATATATCATCATATCAAAAGAACTTCTTACAATATCGATACGCAGAATTATCCAAAGATAGTAAGGACATTCGAATTTCAAAGGTAGAAAAGTTCAATCGAATCTATTATTTTCTAACAAATGAAGGTGAGACAGCTTACAATGGGGTGATAAAATTCTTTGCTGACCAGCCTGCAGAACAATGGGATCCATGGTCAGGGTCGCGACGGCCGTTAGCTAAAAAGGAGGATGGAACGTACCTCCTTGAACTTCCTTATCGTGAATCAGTAATTTTGTCAGCGGAGACTACAGAAGATTGGCAGAAAAACTATTTTCCTGCAGATACTACGAAAGTTATGGAGATAAATCCGATTTTACAACTGACCAACATATCTAAACATGATTGGGGCAGGGAATCTTTAATTGATTGGACTACATGTGAAGAGTTAAAACATTATTCCGGAACCATTACCTACTATTTTACTTTTGACTATCGAGGTGAAAAGGTAGATGCAGTAACCGTTGATTTAGGTGAGGTTTATGAAATAGCAGAGGTTTCTCTTAATTCAGAAGAACCAGGAGTGAAAATGTGGGCACCTTATCAGCTTCATTTTTCAGGTGACAGCTTACTTAAAGGAGAGAATAGAATCACTGTTCGTGTTACTAATAATAGTGCAAATAAAATGGATAAACAGGTACTACCGTCTGGCTTAATTGGACCAGTTAAAATATATATGGATTCAACCATTCTATTTAGTAAAGGGGTGATGATATGACACGATTATTTCTAGCAAGTGATTCTACATGTCAGAGTTATAGTGAAGAAAATGCTCCTCAAGCAGGTTGGGGGCAATTTATACAAGATTACCTGGCTAATTGTACTGTTTTTAATCATGCAATAGGCGGGAGAAGTTCCAAGTCCTTTATTGAAGAAGGAAGATTAGGTGAAATAGAAGAATCACTACAAGAAGGGGATTACCTTCTCGTCCAAATGGGTCATAATGATTCAACGAAAGAGAAGCCGGAAAGATATACAGAACCGTATAAAGAGTATAAACAATATCTAAAGCAATATATTATAATTGCAAGAAAAAGACGAGCAATACCAATATTAATTACACCCGTTGCTCGTTTACATTATGTATCTGGTGAATTTCTGGCAGACTTTGGTGATTATTGTAATGCAATGAAAGAGGTTGGAGAAGAAGAACAGTGTTCACTAATTGACTTAATGAATCTATCCATTAACCATTTAACTGAAATCGGAATCAAAGAAGCAACCACCTATTATATGGTTGAGGTTAATGGAAAGGACCATACACATTTTACTGAAAAAGGTGCCAATCAAATAGCGAAACTTTTAGCAGAACCATTACGAGCATTGATTAATAATTGAATAGACTAATAACTAAAGTAATAATTAAAAGCCGAATGATGCTTGAGTAGATATCGCACTTATGCCGTTAGGTGAAAGTGATGTATTTTGACGGAGCGATAATAGAATCACATTTCAGTAAACAAATAATCCGGACTGATTCAAGAGAATCGTTCGGATTATTATATGAATTAATTACTTTTATCTCAGTACTCGTATCCATAAAAAAAGAAAGGATGAAAAGCAATGAAAGTTGATGTTAAATGGTTAGATAATCAGCCCAACTTCCTGACTAATGTTACATGGGGAGTACCTTGGCCTAAGGGGGAAATAGACCGGAACCTGAATATTTCATTATTGAATGAAGAAAAACAATCGATACCAATGCAAACATGGCCACTTGCCTATTGGCCTGATGGGAGTGTGAAATGGACTGCCCATTCTGCCAACTTAAATCAGGAACGAGCATTGCAACTTTCCGCCGACGGGGTGCCTGCTGCCGAAACGGATGGACTCGTTATTGAGGATAAAGAAGACAGAATAAATGTCCATAATAAAATAGTCACCTGTGCCATTTATAAAAAAGGAGAGACATTATTTGATTTAAAGAGAGATGTACAAACATATCAAGCCAATTTAGAAGCAATAATTGAAGAAAGAACGGAAAATAGTGAGAAAACTGTGATTAATCAAACAACAGCGATAGGCAAGATTGAAAATGTGGTGATTGAGAATAAAGGTAATATACGAGCAGCTATAAAGATAGAAGGGGCCCATTATAATCTAGACGGCCAACGGTTTCTGCCATTTATCATCAGATTATGTTTTTATCAAGACATACCAGATGTAAAAATAATACATACACTGATCTCCGATAGGGAACCTGCCCATTATTTTATAAAAGGAATAGGATTAAAATTACAAACCAGCTATACAGGGGATCCTTGGAACAGACATGTACAATTTGCGGGGGATAAAGGTGTATACAGCGAACCTGGCCAGCTAATTTTGACGAGAAGATACCAAAATGCAGATGGGCTATTTAATAAACAAATCGAGAATCAAAACATTAATCTGGATGAGACACCTGAAGTAAAGAAATATGTGATAGAAAATGCAACATGGAATGATTTCAAAATTATTCAAGATAGTGCGGTTCATTATAAAGTGGTGAAACGAAGAGAAAAAAATAATTCATGGGTGGAAGTTTTACATGGCAATCGCTCGAATGGTGTGGTATATGCAGGTGGTGTAGATGGTGGTATAGCTATTGGACAGAAGAAATTCTGGGAAAAGTTCCCGAGTTCTCTGGAAGTATGTGATTTAAATAAGGAAACATCTTTACTAACGATATGGTTATGGTCACCTGATTGTGAAGCAATGGATCTTCGTCATTACAGTAATGAAACACATGTACCAAGTGCGTATGAAGGGTTTGAAGAAATGCGGGCAACACCTGTAGGAATTGCCAACACGAATGAATTATTTTTATCCTTGTATTCATCCACACCAGATTCTGATCAATTATTTCAAAAAGTGCAGGACTGGCAAAATAATAATTTACTAGTCTGTGAACCTGCTTATTACAATAGAACGAAAGCAACTGGAATCTGGAGTCTGCCAAATAGAACAAATGAGTTAACTAACTTTCTGGAAACACAGCTTGAAAAAGCCATACAATTTTATCAGCAGGAAATTGACCAAAGAAGTTGGTACGGATTCTGGAATTATGGTGATGTGATGCATACCTATGACCCGGTTAGACATCAATGGCGTTATGATCTAGGTGGTTTTGCTTGGCAAAATACTGAATTGGTACCGAATATTTGGTTATGGTATTCCTTTCTTCGTACAGGAGATGGTCAGGTTTATGAAATGGCTGAAGCAATGACTAGACATACAAGTGAAGTGGATTGTTACCATATTGGTGAATATAAAGGATTAGGTTCACGGCATAATGTTTCCCATTGGGGTTGTGGTTGCAAAGAAGCACGTATTAGTATGGCAAATCTGTATAAAATTTATTATTATCTAACGGCCGATGAACGAACCGGAGAGATTTTAACCAATTTTAAAGATGCTGATAGATCAACTGTGCACTTAGATCCGATGCGTGAGTTCTATCCAAAAGATGAGTTTCCAACACATACAAGAGTTGGTCCGGATTGGGCGGCATTCAGTTCAAACTGGTTATGTGAGTGGGAGCGTACAGAAGATCATAGTTACTTGGAAAAAATAGTAACAGGTATCGAAGATTTAAAGAAAATGCCATACCGTCTACTCTCAGGCCCAACATATGGCTATGATCCCCAAACATCCCATCTTCACCATATGGGTGATGGGAATGATGGCGGCTATCATATGGTTATTGCATTTGGGGCACCACAGGTTTGGATGGAACTTGCAGAATTACTGGATGATGAAGAATGGAAAGAGATGATTGCTGAATTTGGCGAATTTTATGCATTGTCTGATAGAGAAAAACGTTATAGAAGTAATGGAATACTTCATAATAAAATGTTTAATTGGCCAATGTTTTCAGCGGCAATGGTTGCATATGCAGCAAGGAAGAAAAACGATCAAAAGTTGGCAGAAACAGCATGGAATTTATTACTTGATCCTAAGTACAGTTATACACCTCTTCCAATTCAATCACAAACAGTGACAAGCTGGAAGACATTAAATGAGATTCCATGGATTACAACTAACACTATTTCGCAATGGTCTCTAAATGTGATGGTATGTCTTGAATTACTAAAGGATTTACCGCCGGAAAAGCAATTGCAAAAAAGTATTAATCAGAAAATAAAATGATAAACAAAACAGAGAGCCCCTTGCTAACTATGAGTTGAGCCTGTGATAACCTCGTATACAAAAATTGAATATTGAAAGAAAAATGTAAGCGTTTTATATTAAGTTTACCGGCAACACAATGGTGACTTTTCATACGATTAGAAATTTGCAGCGAAGGGAGGCTTGATTTTATTCTTATTTCTTTGAAAAGGAACAAGTGATTGTCAGTTTATGAAAGATAATTTAAGGAGGGTCACAAGATGAACACAAAGTTTCTTCGTTATTTATTTATGGCATTATTGGTAATTGGAATTATTGCAGTGACTGGGTGCAGTAGTGATAGTGATACAGCTAGTAATGAAGGTGATGGGGAATCAGGTGGGGATTCTGGTAATTCTGAAGAGAAGTTGGATTTGCGTATCTTTGTTCCAACATTTGAAACAGAGCCGCCAACAGATGACAGCCCTGTGCTAAAAGCAATTGAGGAATACACAAATACAGATATAACAATGGAATGGGCACCAAACAGTAACTTGGATGATAAGTTTAACATCACTTTATCATCAGGTGATTTGCCGCATATTATGTATGTTCCAAGTAAATCCCCAAGTTTTATTAGTGCAGTGGAAGATGGGGCATTCTGGGAAGTTGGCCCATACTTGAAAGATTATCCGAATTTAAGTCAGGCAAATGAAATCATTTTAAATAACAGCTCGATTAATGGGGAAATTTATGGAGTTTATCGTTCACGTGATTTAGGGCGAAATGGTGTCATTATCCGTAAAGACTGGTTAGAAAATTTAGGGTTAGAAGAGCCAAAAACAATAGATGAATTCTACAACATGTTGAAAGCCTTCAAAGAAGAAGACCCTGATGGGAATGGACAAGACGATACGTACGGGATGGTTGTATCTAAATATGAAGGTCCATGGGATATTATGCAAACATGGTTCGGTGTACCGAATAGATGGGGCGAAGATGAAAACGGAGAGTTATATCCATTCTTTATGGATGACAACTATTTAGATGCATTAAATTTCTTTAAGAAATTGTATGACGAAGGGCTTGTAAACGAAGACTTTGCTGTAATGGATCCTGCAAAATGGTCAGAACCTGTAATATCCGGAGAAGCTGGGGTACAGGTAAACGTATTGGATGAGGGTCACAGAATTCAGGAAAAGATAATTGATGCGGAACCTGAAAATACGGATCCAATTACAGTTATAAAAGCGGTAGAAGGTCCAACGGGGTTACACAATTTACCGACATCTGGTTATTCAGGTATGCTCGCTGTATCAAAAACTGCAGTAAAGTCAGAGGAAGAATTGAAGCGAGTGCTTGACTTTCTTGACAAAATGAATGATGAAGAAATGCAAATTCTTGCAGAAAACGGTTTTGAAGGGACCCATTATGAAATTGTAGATGGTGAATATCAATCCAAATTAGAAGATGATGCAGGATTGAAATCCGAAATTGCAGGATTTAATCAAATGTTAATGTATCTTCCAGAAGCGAAATCGCTTTCGGCAGATTCATCCCCATTACGTCAGCTGGAAGCACAATTAAAGATTGAAAATGAAGATATTGTTGTACCTAACCCGGCAGAATCGTATATTTCAGAAGTATACTCGAAAAAAGGCCAGCAATTAGACAATATTATTATTGATGCACGAATTAAATATATCGTTGGGCAAATTGATGAAGCTGGTCTTGAAGAAGCTGTAGAACTATGGAAGAAATCTGGCGGTACAGACTATATTGAGGAAATCAACCAATTACATCAAGAAGCACAATAATTGGAAATGAAAAAATGTAAAAAGCAGGTGATTACCTGCTTTTTACTTCAAATGAAATACTATTTTCTCTCAGGGAGAATGAATATAAAGCGCTATTTTGCCCGTATGGTTCATTACCGAGTTATCAGGGTTACCAACATCATTTAAGTTAAGAGGGGATTCGATGGAAAATGTACACGAAGGCAAACTAAACAGTACTGTAAAGAAGAAAAGTAAATGGAATCAGATATTAAAAGAAAAATGGCTTTACTTTATGGTTTTGCCAGGCTTAGCTTATTTCATTATTTTCAAATATATTCCGATGTGGGGAATTGTTATTGCTTTTCAGGATTATTCACCTTTTCTTGGAGTGTTCAGAAGTGATTGGGTAGGGTTTGAGCATTTTCAGTATTTCTTTTCTAATCCTGACTTTTTAAGATTATTAAGAAATACCTTCATATTAGCTTTATATGATCTAGTCTTCTTCTTTCCGGCACCAATTATTCTATCATTACTTCTTAATGAGATTAGACTGAGTTTCTATAAACGTACACTTCAAACATTGGTATATGTACCACACTTTATGTCATGGGTAATTATTGCAAGTATCAGCTATGTGTTCTTAACAACTAGCGGTGGTGTAGTAAACGAATTACTTTCCAGTTTAATAGGAAAAGAAATAAATTTCTTGTCTAGTCCCGATTGGTTCAGACCGATGATTATTGGACAAATCATATGGAAAGAGACAGGCTGGGGTACGGTCATTTTCCTGGCAGCGTTAGCAAGTGTAGATCAAGAGCAATATGAGGCAGCAATTGTTGACGGAGCAGGACGTTTACGCAGATTGTGGCATGTAACATTACCAGCTTTACGTAGTACAATTGTTATTTTATTAATTTTAAGACTTGGTAATTTCCTTGATACAGGTTTCCAGCAAATCTACTTAATGTCAAATTCGCTGAACCGAAGTGTAGCAGATGTCTTTGATACGTATGTCTACTTTGTCGGGATTACCGAAGGGGCATTTAGTTACAGTACAGCTGTTGGTCTGTTTAAGTCAGTTGTCGGCATTGTTCTAATTGTTGGTGCTGACAGATTAGCGAAAAGATTAGGTCAGGGCGGACTTTTCTAATCAAGTAAAACGCACAGCATAAAAGGAGGTTTTTATATGCATCGAATGCATAATACAGCAGCAGGTCGAGTATTTGATGTTTTTAATCATATTTTTTTAACGGTTGTCGGACTCGTTACCGTTATCCCGTTTTTATACGTTGTAGCTGGATCATTTGCATCAGAAACAGAGCTGGCAACCAGATCCTTTTTCTTATTTCCAAATGACTTTACGACAGCTGCCTATGATTATATATTTTCAACCAATGCAGTAATCCGGAGTCTAGGAGTTTCCATCATTGTAACAGTACTAGGTACGACAGTCAGTATGATATTAACCCTGACTATGGCATATCCACTTTCAAGACCCAGTATGGTTGGAAGGAACTTAATTCTGAATCTGGTCCTTTTCTCGATGCTCTTTGGCGGCGGGATGATTCCGACATATTTACTTGTAAAAAGTTTAGGTCTCTTAGATTCGATATGGGCATTAATATTACCACTGGCAATTAATCCATTTAACTTAATCATTGTGAAAACATTCTTTCAGCAATTACCGAAAGAATTAGAAGATGCATCAAAAATAGATGGATGTACCGAATTCCAAACATTTTGGCGCGTAATGCTGCCATTGTCCAAACCAGTTATCGCAACTTTCACATTGTTCTATGCCGTTTTTTATTGGAATGACTTTTTCCAGGCATTACTTTACCTAACAGATACAACAAAATGGCCAATTCAATTACTGCTTCAACAATTAGTTATGGTAGCGAATTCTGGTATCGGTGATCTGCAAGAGGCGCAATTATATGAGCCGCCGGAAGAATCGGTGAAGTTAGCTGTTATCGTTATTGCAACGATTCCAATTTTATTATTCTATCCATTTTTACAAAAGCATTTTGCTAAAGGTGTCATGTTAGGTTCAGTGAAAGGATAGAAGGTGATGGATATATACTTGCTTAGGCAGAAGTACAACAATAGCTTTTAGAAAATCTTCTGCCTGAGATCATAAAAGGTAAAAACAAATGATTATCACTAATGGTAGTTGTTTGTTTACATCTTTTTTCAGACTGATTTTTACTATCTTTTAGGAGGTTAGAATATGAGGGGGTTATCTTTCACAGCTGGTGAAACAATTTATGAAAATGCCTTAACTGGTGAAGAATCAGTGAAAGATTGGAGGAGAGAAGGCGAAGTCGTAACAAGAACCTGGGAAAATAAATTATTGCTGGAAAACAAATTAGACCCTGATGAGCATGGTGACCATGCCCACTGGGTTTTATGGTGTCCTGCAGATGTTCCGGATAAAGTAATTATAGAGTGGGAATATTATCCAATTAAAGAACCAGGACTTTGCATGCTTTTCTTCGCTGCAAAAGGAAGAAATGGAGAAGATTTATTTGACAAGTCTTTACCTGAACGAACAGGTTACTATCCTCACTATCATTCTGGGGCAATAAATGCATTGCATTTATCTTATTTTCGTCATAAGCACCCAGATGAACGTGCATTTCGAACTTGCAATCTTCGGAAAAGTTACGGATTTCATTTGGTTACACAAGCGGCTGATCCACTTCCTCCTGTTGAGGATGCGATTTCCCCTTATCAGATGAAATTAATTAAGTACAATCAATTTGTTCAATTTTCGATCAATGATTTGCCTATTCTTGAATGGACAGATGATGGAAAAAGTTATGGATCGGTATTGCATGGCGGGAGAATTGGTTTTAGGCAAATGGCACCAATGGTCGCTGCTTATGCCAATTTTTCAGTTAAAAAAGCGATTAAAAACTAGTTATTAAAAGGTGGTGGAAGATTATGCTTGGGGATGGATATATTAGTAAATTTTATTATTTTGGAGAGACAGTTTTCCTATTATTATATGTAAACTTTTTGTGGGTTTGCTTTACACTTGCTGGTTTAGTTGTTTTCGGGATCGGACCAAGTACTGTCGCGATGTTCACCATATTCCGGAAATGGTCAATGGACGAGGATGGTATTCGCGTATTTCAACTTTTCTGGAAGACGTACAAAAAAGAGTTTCGTCGTGCAAATGTTATTGGGATTCTTTTGCTTTTATTCGGCTATATGTTATATGTTAATTTAAATTTTTTAGAACTTAGAAGTGAGGGGCTCCAACAGTTAATGAAAACCCTATTAATCATTACAACTGTAGTATATGGTATTATGCTTATTTATATTTTTCCTATGTATGTTCATTATGAAAATAAACTGTTTGTGTATTTAAAAAATGCGATCCTCATTGCCGTATATTCTCCAATCAGGACCATTTATCTGATTGCGGCATGTTTAACATTATATTATTTGTATTTTGTTCTTCCGGTTTTTATATTTTTCTTTGGTGCCAGTTTAACTAGTTTAGTTATCATGTGGATAACATATCGGACTTTTTTGCGTCTGGAGCTGAGACAAGAGAAATTACAGGAAAGTGAAGTTTAGGGTAAATAGAGGGGGAGATAATTAATGACCATGGAAAATAAAGAGGTATCAGTTTGGGCAGAACCAGTTTTATTAGGAAAAGTGGATATAACAAAAGCGGGGAAAAACTGCAAAATGTTTCTTGGGGATTTAACTGGAGATGGAAGGTTAGATATTCTAATGGTTCAACCAGATGGGGGAATTGATGATAGATATGTACCCCATCAAGTGGAAGCGATGACTGCATTTGATTTAGAAGGGAATGTCTTATGGCAGATCGGCACACCCAGTGAAGAACCAGGTGGTCCCGGCAGCGATTATCCAGTCCAGATATATGACATTGATGGTGATGGAAAGAATGAAGTGCTCAGTATTATGGATAAAACATTCCACATTATTGATGGAGAGACAGGCAGTATACAGAGGAAATGTCCACTGCCAGCTGATGAAGCACATGATTGTATCATTATCACAAACCTGTCAGGAAATGATTTTCCAAGTGATATAATTTTAAAAGATCGGTATCAACAAATGTGGGCAATGAATAATGAATGGGATTTGCTATGGACGCATAAAGGAAATATCGGTCATTTCCCATGGGTTTTTGATTTTAATGGCGATGGCAAGGATGAAGTGATGGCAGGATATGACTTTCTTAGCTCTGATGGAACGGTCTTATGGTCTTGTAAAGATCTTGATGATCATGCAGATTGTATATGGGCAGGCAAGGTCCAACCAGACGCTGAGGATTATCAGCTCGTTATTGGGGGGAGTGTGACGGTTTTATATGATTGGGAGGGAAAAGAGTTATGGCGATACAATGGTTCAATCGAATCTCAGCATGTTTGTTTAGGGAAATTTCGGGATGATTTACCAGGTCTACAGATTGCTGGACTTGATCGAATAATTCGTGGTTCAATCTATTCAGATGGGCAAGATGGGATCTTTTTGTTAGATGGAAGTGGGAAAGAAGTTTGGAAGGAAAATAGGGAAACAGGAGGTTGGTTAACGATTATTGACACAATCAATAATTGGGACAATAATGACCTTGATTATATAATTGCGTACAGACGTGGCGGTAATATATTTCCATCAATATATGATGGTTATCAAAATGTAATTACTACTTTCCCGGTAGACGGATATGTGGCTTTTGGTGATTTAATTGGAAGTAATCAAAATCAGGTAATTGTATATGATCAGCAAAATGCTTATTTATATGCTAGCAGCAACATAGATATAACAGTGAAAAGCGGAATCACTCAAATACAGTGTAAAAGGTTATATTCCAATACGCTTTATCCAGGAGGAGAGTATACTGCTCGAAATGGAAATGATTAAGTTATTAATTTTTGGCATACCTCTCTCTATGTCCATTTCCCAAATATCTGCTGTATTTGAAGTGGAAGCAGAGCATTTGGCCCAACCATTTATCAGGAATCAATTAAAGGTGGCAGTATCATTTCTAATGATACTGCCACCTTTAAATTTAAATATGTTTACCGAACGCTGATTTGAAGGAATTGAAAGAACAGGTTTAGTAGAATAAATTGGCTGGTTCTGAAGAGATTGTGAATTATAAATATACGTGTTGTTAATTAGTAGATGCAACCGAAAAATAAATGCTCCCCTTATAGAAGGGGAGCATTTACAGTTGTTACTCTACTTGAAACTTCTTCATCATTTCTTGTAGTTCTTCTGACAGTTTTTTCAATTCATTTGATGTTGATACAAGTGTTTCACTAACTTTTAATTGTTCTACTGTTGTTGCTGATACTTCTTCACTAATAGCCGAAGATTGTTCAGCCGTAGCACTTACTTGGTGAATCGTTGAAGTTAATACCTCTTGGGAATCCCTTAATTGTTGAATTGATTCGGTAACATGCTGAATTTTTCCAGTAAATGTCCCCATACTTTCCCCAACACTGTTCAACAACTGTTGAGTTTGTTCAGCTTGCGTGACTTGTGCTTGGAAGCGTGGATTTGCTTCTTCTAATACTTGCAATGTATCATTTACTTCACTCACAATACCATTTGTAATTTCTTCGACACGATCAATCGATTGCTTCGACTGTTCAGAGAGTTTTCTAATTTCATCGGCAACAACGGCAAATCCTTTGCCAGCTTCACCCGCTCTTGCTGCTTCTATCGCTGCATTCAGTGATAATAAGTTTGTTTGTTGGACAATATTTGTCAACATGATCATAACATCTGTAATTTGTTCTGTACTCGATTTTAATGTGTCTACTTTGTTTACAAGGGCATTTGTCATTTGCTCTCCGTCTCTTGTTGTTTGAACAAGCTCGTTCATTTTTTCCAGTCCTTCATGACTTCTTTCAAGTACTTCGATCGCATGTGTCTCCATTTCACTATTATTTTGGAATACATTTTCGACTTCATCGTGGATCGTTAAAGCAAGTGTGTTTCCTTTTTCCGCTTCATCTGTTAATCCTGTTGCACCACTTGCAATTTCTTCAGAAGCTGCTGCCACTTCTTTTGCAGATTGTGACTGGGTATGTGAAATATCAGTTAGTTTCGTTGCAGCATCTAATACCATATTTGAAGAGATTGTTGTTTGCTGCATCATCTCAGATATATTTTTTAACATGGTGTTAAAGCTCTGTGCAAGTTCTCCAATTTCGTCTTTTCTATTCATGTCTTCAAAACGTACTGTTAAATCTCCATCTTTCGCATATGACATTAAGCTGGAGATATTTGCTAACGGCCTGGCGACTGTTTTAACAATTCTATTTGCGATAAAAATAGAGATAATAAGGGATATAGCGATAATACCTATTGTTACAAAAAAGATTACGCGAGTATCTTTCGTCAATTCTGACTTTGCCAATGAACCAACTAAAAACCATTCGGTTACTTCTGATGGACGCTTTATTACTACTTGTCCATCTTCATCCAATATATGATTATCCGAGTCAGCTTTTATATCATATGGATACTTTTCTGTAATCTCCTCCTGATTAAATGAAAAGACTACTTGATTATTTTGATCAACAACATAAGGGGTACCATTTTCTCCAATCATTACATTTTGTAATGCATTCTCAAAAACAAGTGTATCAAGCTCAACTAACATTAAATACATCGTTCCGCCAATTCTCAGTTTTTGCGCAAAACTAATCGTTGGATCTTCATTTACGGCAGAGATGCCACCAGATAACCCGCCAATCCAATATGTTGAACCATTAGATTCTACTGCAGCATTATACCAATCACTGCTGAAGACATCTTCTTCAACAACAGTCTGCGATGAAGAAACAATTCGCTCCTTTGCTGTATGGATTAAGTAAAGATTAGTATTCCCATCGATCATTGTAACTTGAGTTAAAGCATCATCGATCGTACTTTTGAGTGTAAAATAATCAAAGTTATTGGTTTCCTCATAATTGTCTAATTCTATTAGTGTATTACTAAAATTTGGAGCCATTAAAATCTCTGTGACCCGATCCTTATATTGCTGCATCAAATAATCTAGTTTATCTCCTGACTGAACGATTGTTTGTTCTGTAGCATCGGTTACTTTGGATTTAATAACATTATTTGAAATAGTATATGATAGCACACCAGTAATGATAACGCTTACTAAAACAGTTAGAAGTATACTGAATAAAATTCGTGTACTAATAGAATGTTTTTTTGAAATAGTTGATTGGTGATCTGCTGCATCTTTTTTCTTTTTCTGTTTCCCAATTTTTATTTTATGTAGGGTATTCCCATTGAAACTGAGCTTCTTTTTCTTAGGTTTGTTCCCGGTTTTTTTCTTAGTGGTGGATAACTTTCTACTCATAATAGACCTCCAGTAATAATTAGTTTATAAGAAAGTGCTTTCAAAATATAGAACTATAAAATAACTCTAGTTGTTTTGGCATATGTATGTATTGACTAATCTAGTACAATAAAACTGTTATATAGTTCAAAATGATTATAACATGGTTAAAAAAAAATAACGATAGGTAATTGGATAATTTCTTTAAAATAGAAATGGGGGAATGTTTAGTTATAAACATTCCCCCAATAATTAGGATCTTCCTTAATACCACACAGATACTCGTTTGTTGCTCATTGTCTGCAAGGTCCAGCTAACTGCAGTTGTCCCCATCACAGAAACTGCCTCTTTTCGTTGAGAGGTCTTGAAGTGTCATTCTGTCGTCTTCCACAATTTTTTCTAATGCATTCATAAATGTTTCTATTGGTTGCGCACCAGATATCGCATACTTACCATTAAAAACAAAAAATGGCACCCCGGTGATTTCCAGTTTTTGCGCTTCTTCCTGGTCTGTTTGAACTTCTTTGGCAAATAATTCTTTATTATCAATTATTTGCTTTGCTTGATCCTCATTTAACCCTAGCTTTTCACAAATTGATAATAGTGTATCTTTATCACTGATATTAGCAGATAAAGTGAAATATTGATATAACATTTCGCTAACAAATTCAGCTTCCTTGCCGAGCGATTTAGCGTATTTACACAAACGGTGTGCATCAAAAGTGTTTGTTGGCTTCATTGTATCAAAAACAAACTCCAATCCAACTGTTTTCGCCTGATCACCAACCTGCTGATTCATCTGCTTCGCTCTTTCTAAAGGCATGTTGTATTTTTTTGCTAACGCTTCATGGATATTCTCTCCATTGTATAACGGAGCATCAGGATCTAATTGATAACTTTTAAATTGTATATCAACGTTAATTTCTTCCGGGAATCGTTCAATGGCTTGCTCTAGCCTTCTTTTTCCTATATAACAAAATGGACATACAAAATCTGACCATATTTCGATCTTCATCATTACACCTCACTTATTGAATATATCTATTCTTACATAAATAAGAATTGCTATAAAGTAATCTGCTTAAAGCGAGGTATTTCATACACTTTTTCTTTTACTTTTTATCATGTAAGTCTTCTTTTATTTCTTCTTTAATTTCATCATAAATTTTATCTTTGACTTCTTCATACATCTCTGTCTTCATTTCTTCATACAAATCACTTTTCACTTCGTCATATACGTCCTCTTTAATATCTTTTGTGAATTCCTTTTTAAATTCTCCCTTCACCCGATTTACTCTTTTCTTCCGATAAAGGTTACGGTCAATTTTCCAGTCTTTCCCTAGTGTGATTAATAAGGAAATAATCATTAGCACCATGACAATGGCGAAGGGCAATGCTGCAATGATAGAAGCTGTTTGTAATGCATCTAATCCACCACCGCCGCTGAATAATAAAACACTGGCGGCGCCTGCAATTAGAAAACCCCATATTAACTTTACAGAGTTCTTAGGTTCAAGGTCACCGTTCGATGTCATTGATCCTAACACAAAGGAAGCAGAATCAGCAGATGTAATAAAGAAAATAAGGATAAGAATTATCGCCAATGTGCTGGTAATGAGACTTAATGGCAATTCAGCTAGCATAGCGAATAATGCTAATTCGACTTGTGAGTTAATTAATTCTGCTAAACCTCCGGCACCATACATCTCAATGTTTAATCCAGTACCGCCAAATGTAGTAAACCAAATAATCGCAAGGAGTGATGGGACAATTAAGACTCCTGCCATAAACTCTCTTATCGTACGGCCTTTTGAAATGCGTGCAATAAAAATACCCATGAAAGGTGCCCATGATATATGCCATGCCCAAAAGAAAATGGTATTAGTACCTAACCATTCACTTTCTGAAAAAGGTGTTAAAGTTAAGGCCATTGGGATAACATTAGTTATATAACCACCAAGTGTTGTAACAAAGTTTTCGGCAATAAATAAAGTAGGTCCTACAATTAACACGAATATTAATAATAACCCTGCAACGGCTAAGTTAATATTGCTTAATATTTTTATTCCCCTGTCCAAACCCCTTACCGCAGAAAACATAAAAAGTAATGTGACAATCGAGATAATTAACAGTTGTACCCATGCGTTATTAGGGATTGGTGTGACATAAGACAATCCACCTGTAATTTGCATTGCACTTAAACCGAATGTTGTCGCCACACCTGTACATGTTGCAATTACTGCCAATGTATCAATTGTTTTTCCAGCCCACCCGTTTACACGGTCACCTAATAATGGATAAAAAGCGGAACTGATTAAAGCAGGACGGTCTTTGCGGTATTGTACATAAGCCAGAGTCATGCCTACAATAGAAAAAATGGCCCATGGATGCATTGCCCAATGATAAGAACCGTAACGTAAACCTGCTAAAGCAGATTCTCGGGAACCGGGTTCATAACCTAAGGGTGGATCCATGAAGTAAAGGACTGGTTCAGCTACTCCCCAAAAGACAAAACCTACCCCAATCCCTGCAGCGAATAACATGCCAATCCATGAAATCCATGAATACTCAGGTCTGTCATCAGGTTTCCCTAGCTTTATTTTCCCGTACGGACTAATAGCTATGACGATTGCAAATAATACAAATAAAGCGGTGATTAACATATAGAACCAGCCAAAATTGGTAATCATCCATGATAACCCCGTACTTGCAGCCTCATTTAGTGAGCTTGGGGAAATAGCTCCCCATAAAACAAACAAAGCAACGAATATAGTAGAAATAATAAAAACAATTCCAACCTGCCCCACCTTTTTATTTTTCATAATTATTATGTCTGAAACGACATATTTCCTCCTTTCGGTAATCTTCGGATTTATTTTATCGTGGTACTATTCAACGGCAAGACCTCCACTGGGGGATTCTCACTTTAATTCCATAACTTACGTTTAATTATTCCCAAATTGAACAACGGTCAATCCAGAAAAAATTATATCCTAAAACAGTACTACTTTTTTAAGAGAAAAATTGATTATAGATATGTAATGTTCTAATTCAAAAGCCAAAACACATTCCGTCTTATTGCATAAGTTAATTGTGAGTCTTTTAATATTTTTGCCAAACAATAACATGGTTTATTAAGGGCTCTAATCATAATCAGAGGAGGTGTTCGTTTTGTTACAAGAATTGCTATCGGTTATGCGGGAGGACTTCTATTATATTGTTCCAGCACTATGGTTTATAGGATACGCTTGTAAAAGAACACCATATATTCCTGATTGGTTCATTGTTTGGATCCTTTTATGCTTCGGAATAACAGCATCTTGCAGTATTTTCGGCTGGAATGTGCGTGCAGCTATTGATGGTGTGATTGCAGTAGGTATCTCTGTATTAAGTCATCAAGTTGTTAAGCAAACCTGGTGCAAGGAAAAATAATTGGAGGAGGTTAATAGGTGGCGGAATATAAAGGTTATCGTATAACTAGTCCATATGGTTACAGAACACACCCAATAAATGGAACAAGGGAATTCCATGCAGGCATTGACCTGGTAAAACAACATAAAGCCCCAATACATGCATTTACTTCCGGTACTGTTCTATATGCTGGCTTTGGTAATAGTGGTACAGGCTTAGGCGGATATGGCAATGTTGTGTTAATAAAAGATAAAAACAGTCGAGGACAGTTATATGCCCATTTAGATCGTGTCATTGTGAAGAGAGGGCAACAAGTTAGGGAAAATCAAGTGATCGGGCATCAGGGAAACACAGGGTATGTTACAGGTTCTCACCTCCATTATGAGGTCCGAAGATTAGCAGAAACAACAACACCCTACGGTTATCGCTCCAACAAGGAAAACTCTACATTAAATCCTGTTACCTATCTCAATCAGTTTTATGTAAATAGTATGCCAACCCCAATTATTTTGAAGAAAGGTTCTAAAGGAAAAGAGGTTATTCGATTACAACAAGATCTTTTAAAGCTTGGGTATTCTTTGCCAAGATACAGGGTTGATGGAGTATTTGGGGATGAAACCTTATTAGCTGTAAGGAATTTTCAACAGGATAAAGGTTTGCAAGTTGATGGAATAGTTGGTCCTAGAACGAGAAATAAATGGTTGAGTACAATGAGGCTTGTTGAAAAGTATCCAGGAAAATATATTAAAAAAGGCAGTACAGGTGAAATCGTTACAATAATCCAAAGGAAATTAGCCATACAAGTTGATGGGATATTCGGAAGCAAAACAGAACATACAGTAAAACAATTTCAGCGTAAGGAACATTTGAGTGTTGATGGAATAGTCGGCCCCAGGACTTGGAAAGCATTATTTTAGTTTAGGATAAAGCAGTGACTTTTATAAAGAAAGAAGTTTGTCATCACAATAAGTATCTTCATATGTGAAATTATTTCGATAATGTACATTATTAAAAGAAGCAAGCCTAACTAAAACTTCAGTCAGTTGTTTAAGTCATACCATTCAGAATAAGAAACGAAAAAAAGCTTATCACTGTAAAATAGTGATAAGCTTTTTCTTTTAATAAAAGTTTTTGTTTATGTTTATTATAGTAAAATGGAGATATTTTTAGTATATAAAAGTAAATCAATCATGGGTGCGTTTTCATTAAACTTTGCCTATTTCCTGAAATGTGGTATGATCTTCTCCGTTCAGTTCGGATTTTCTCTGAGGGGATCAGAGAAGCAAAATAATTAATAAGAGAGAGGTGCCTCATGAACGTCGCAAAAATTAAAGAAGAATGGTTTGGCAATGTCAAGGGAGATATTTTAGCAGGGATAGTAGTTGCACTTGCACTAATTCCGGAGGCGATTGCTTTCTCCATTATTGCAGATGTAGATCCCATGGTAGGTCTCTATGCCTCATTTTGTATTGCAGTTGTTATTGCATTTGTTGGCGGCAGACCTGGCATGATATCTGCAGCAACTGGTGCCATGGCATTGTTAATGGTTACATTAGTAACAGAACATGGTTTACAATATTTACTCGCAGCAACGATCCTGACGGGTGTATTGCAAATTCTTTTTGGGGTATTCAAGTTAGCAGCGGTAATGAAGTTCGTACCCCGCTCGGTTATGATCGGCTTTGTTAACGCATTAGCTATCCTGATCTTCACAGCACAGTTGCCACATTTTGAGGGTGAAGGTTGGATTATGTACGCTTTAGTTGCATTAACATTAGCGATTATTTATCTTTTCCCAATGGTAACAAAAGCTGTTCCTTCCACTTTAGTCGCAATAATCGTAGTAACAGCTATTGTATTATTTGCAGGGTTTGATATTCGTTCTGTAGGTAACTTAGGTAATTTAAGTTCTGACTTGCCAGTATTTCTAATTCCTGATATTCCTTTAAATTTCGAAACACTTGCGATTATTTTTCCTTATTCCTTATCCTTGGCATTAGTAGGTCTACTAGAATCACTGCTAACAGCAAATATCGTAGATGATATGACAGACACGGATAGTGATAAGAATAAAGAAAGCCGTGGTCAAGGGATTGCAAATATCGTAGCAGGCTTTTTTGGAGGTATGGCAGGTTGTGCGATGATCGGACAATCTGTTATTAACGTGAAATCTGGTGGAAGAGGCAGATTGTCAACACTCGTTGCAGGTGGATTCTTAATGTTCCTCATCTTCGTTTTAGGAAGTGTTGTTGTTGACATACCATTGGCAGCACTTGCAGGAGTGATGATCATGGTTTCGATCAGTACATTTGATTGGTCATCCATAAAAAATATTCATAAAATCCCGCGAACTGATGCTGCGGTAATGGTTATGACAGTTGTTACTGTAGTAGTAACACATAATTTATCTATTGGTGTACTAGCAGGTGTATTATTAAGTGCCATTTTC
This sequence comes from Gracilibacillus xinjiangensis, assembly GCF_042651765.1. NCBI lineage: Bacteria > Bacillati > Bacillota > Bacilli > Caryophanales > Bacillaceae > Gracilibacillus > Gracilibacillus xinjiangensis. The sequence continues at coordinate 1,276,180 of NZ_JBHSDT010000004.1, forward strand.
TTTGCAGCGAAAATATCGAAAGTGAAAGTGACACAGATCGTTGCAGTTAATGGTAAAAAGAAAATTTACAAAGTTGACGGGCAGATCTTTTTTGCTTCAGTTAGTGACTTTGTAGCAAAGTTTGATTTCAATGAAAATATTGATGAAGTAGAAATTGATCTTACAAATGCCCACCTTTGGGATGACTCGGCTATTGGTGCATTAGATAAAATTGAAATGAAATTTGAGCAAAATAATGTTAAAGTAAATTATGAAGGGCTAAACAGTGACAGCAAAAGCCTGAAAGATAAGATTGGCGGTATTTCGAAAGCATCGGGTCATTAATGTGAAGAGGTGAGGGGCTTGTATAAAAAGATTCTACTTGCAGCTGACGGGTCAGATCATTCTATAAGAGCAGCATCACATGCTATTAATCTAGCAATCCCTAATAATGGACAAATTGATGTAGTGTATGCTGTTGATAGCAAAACTTCTAAAGAAGATGTTTTGCATGGAATCGATAAGTATGAAGTAAAAAAAGAACGACAAGCTAAGTTAAAACCTGTGGTGGAATTAATGGACGAGAAGAACATTCCTTTTTTCACACATTTCTTGCATGGGGAACCAGGTCCAACAATTGTTGAGTTTGCTAACAATTGAAACTATGATTGTGTCGTAGTGGGCAGTCGGGGATTAAATAAACTCCAGACAATGATATTAGGCAGTGTTAGTCACAAAGTTGCAAAACGTGTTAACTGCCCTGTACTAATAGTAAAATAATATATTTTTTAATAAGAGCTAGTATACTAGCTCTTTTTTCTTATTCTTTTATATCTGAATATGTTAATACATGTTTTTTCATGGTAGAATAGTAGGGAATTCAGCATAGGAGGAGACATTAAAGATGAAAAAACTGCACAAAACCAAATACAAATTACCTATACTAATGGTATTGCTTCTAGTCGTACCTTTAGCAGCCACATCATGGTTCTCTTATCAAAAATCGGAGATATTAGAACGGGCGATTATTCAAAAAGATGATATTATTGAAGTTTCGCCAAAATACGAAAAAACTTTTGATGAATATGAAGAATTTCTGACAGGATTAGTAGAAACAGAAGAATTACAATATGAAAAGGTTACCCCAAACGGTGATTCGGATACAAATTATCCCAATATGCCGAATGTTAACGATCAAGCTTTAACAAATTATTATCAATCTTTTCTCAGTGAGAAAGCCCATGGAAAGGCATTTATTATTAACTTATACATAGGGACAACAGAAGGGGCTTTATATCTAAATAATATACCTGAAAGTAATGTGGATTTGAACAATTATCGATCAACTTCAACTGATTGGTACAACCAAGCAATAAATAGAAATGGTGAAGTTATATGGACAATGCCATATATCGATACAGCTTCAGGCAAACCTACTATTACACTGGCTAAAGCATATACAAATGATCTGGGTGAAACAATTGGTGTAGCGGCTATTGATTTTGATATGTATATGATTGCAACAATGATGAGAAAAGATATCCTCCATTCCACAATTATAACAATGATAATTTCAATCGTAATTGGTCTTGTTCTCGTATTGTTGTTTGTTAGAGGGTTTAACCGGAATATTGCAAATATGAAAATGGAACTAACAAAACTGGCTAACGGTGACTTAAGCGGTCCGCCAATGAAAGTGAAAGGGAAAGATGAATTTGCAGAGTTATTAATAACTGTTAATCAGCTAAAAGACAGTCTTTATGATATGATCAACCAGCTGATGATTGCAACAGCTCGTGTTATGCAGCAAAACACAACCTTAAGGAATGCCTCAGATCAGGTAAAAGAAGGAACAGAGCAAATCGCAGCAACAATGGAAGAATTATCTTCGGGAAGTGAGTCGCAAGCTAGCAATGCTTCTGATCTTACCGCTGTTATGGAAAGATTTAATGAAAAAGTCTCTGAATCAACCCAATTTGGCAGGGATCTTGCATTACAATCCGATGATGTCCTTACATTAAGTAATGATGGGAAACAGCAATTAGATCAATCAGTCGAACAAATGAATGAAATGAAAGAAAGAGTTCGTAATGCAACAAATAAAGTCTTAGGGTTGAATCAACAAACAAATGAAATTGATAAAATTGTGCTTGTTATTAAGGAGATTGCTGAACAAACGAATCTGCTTGCATTAAATGCAGCTATAGAATCGGCAAGAGCTGGAGAAGCGGGTAAAGGATTTGCAGTAGTTGCCAACGAAGTGAGGAAGCTGGCAGAACAAGTATCTAATTCTATATCTGGGATAACCGATATTGTGAACAAAATTCAAGATGAATCAACTGAAGTAACTGCATCATTACAGTTAAGTTTTGAAGAAGTCGAAAAAAGTTCAGAGCAAATCATGGTAACGGGTAAATCTTTTGAAACAATCAATCATTCGATTAATACTATGGCTGAAAAGATACATTCAATTGTTGGTCAACTTCAGCAGATCAATGAGAATAGTATGGATATGTATCGATCTGTTGATGAAATAGCAGCGGTTAGCGAAGAATCCGCTGCAGCAGTACAGCAAACGGCAGCGTCTGCAGAAGATATGAACCACACAATGGAAAGTGTAACCAAAAGTGTTGGTGAAATGGAAGAACTTTCAGCAGATTTAGAAAAGCATGTCGAAAAGTTTAAAATAACATAACATAATCGGACCAGGAAGACTCTCTGGTCCGATTTTTTTATGTTCTCCACAGCTTTATTACGATATAATATAATTATATCTGAAAATATTCGATAAAATTCGACAAATCAATAGGGTGAAGCTATATAGGAAAGAAGGTTATTGTATTGGCACGAAGGATAGAAAGCTCCTTCTTAAATATATTAACATACGGTCTGACAGATCAAATATATGCAGTCCGTCCTGTTGGAAATAGACAATTTGTCTATGATTTTTTAAATAAAGCTGCATGTATCAGGACAACGTTAACAGAAGAAGTGGTTGGCAAGAACTTAAGTGATGTACTTTCGAATAAAGAAGCAATATACTTAATAGAAAAATATCAAGAGGTAGTGGATACAAATAAGGTGGTTAAATATAGAGATTCCTATAGAAAAGATGGCGGTACTTTTTATTCTGAAACTATTTTAACGCCTTTATATGACCAGTCAGACCATATTTATTTAATTGTTGCAGCAGTGAAAGACGTTACAGATCAAATTCAAGCAGAGCGAGAGTTAAAACAGATTTGGGCAGAATTAAATAAAAGTAAAAAAAGATATGAATCTCTCTTTAGAAATAACCCTGACGCTATTTTATCATTTGATTTTAATAGAGTAATAATGAATAGCAATCCACAAATGGCAGATCTGCTTAATTATACTTCTGTCGAGTTGAAAGGCAGACAGGTTTCAACAATTTTTGATGAACATTCGGTAGAGGGCTTTAATCAGTTGCTGACAGATGCATTAAATGGAGAAACAAAGGTCAGTAGAACATTGTTACGTGATAAGGGGAATAAACTGATTCATGTTACAGTAAAATTAAGTCCTATCGTCATTAACCATGAAGTAGAGGGAATATATGCTATTTTTCATGATATTTCTGCACAACTTAAATCAGAGCAGAGGTTATATGAAAGTGAAGAGCGTCTGAAAGTTATTGCAGAGAATGCAAATGATCTTATCACTTTACTGAATCATCAAGGGAAAATAGTCTATGCCTCGCCATCCCATAAACGAATAGTAGGATTTAATGAACAAGAATATGTGAACAAAATCTTTTTATACAACACCCATCCAGATGATCAGGAGAATTTAAACAAGATTGTTACAAAGTCCATTAAAAATGGTAAGCCTTTTACAATCGAAACTAGGCATATTACAAATGATGAAGATTATATTTGGCTAGAGTCTAAAGGTACTCCAGTATTTGATGATTTGGGATTGTTCAAGCATATGGTTGTTTTATCAAGAGATATTACAGTACAGAAAAATAATCAAAAGAAATTAGAATTTGATGCAATGCATGATCATTTAACAGATTTACCTAATCGAAGGCTGTTCAAACTCCATCTGAATAAAGCAATAAATAACAATAACCAATTAGCAGTATTAATGGCGGATATCGATGATTTTAAAAGGATCAATGATTCATTTGGTCATGATGTAGGGGATGCAGTCATAAGAGAATTCGGGAAACGAATGGAGCAATTGTTGACAGAAAGAGATATAGTTGCTCGCCTTGGCGGAGACGAATTTATTATGCTGGTCCAGGGTCAAACGGAAAAGGAAGTAATTCATTTAGCGCAGGAAATAAAAAAACGAATGGATGAGGACTGGAAAACTATTAAAGATGGGCTTAAAGTTACGGCAAGTATCGGCATTACAATGAATCAAAATAGTAATCCTTTTGAAATAATGAAACAAGCAGATTTAGCGTTATATGATTCAAAAAAGGAAGGAAAAGATGGATTCAGTATTTTCTCACAGGGGTGAAGTAAATGTTATTAAACTCTTTCAAATGTGATATGATGGTCAAAAGTCCTATTTTCTAGCGGGGTGAAGCTGTTGTTGAAAGATGCCTTACGAGTTTCTGCTGTATATACAGTTGCAGGAGTATTCTGGTTTTTTATTTCTGATATACTGATAGAATATTTTCGTTTAAATGCCTTTTATCAAACATATAAGGAACTGTTTTATATATTATTAACTGGCATCTTATTATTTTTTATTGTGCAAAAATTGAATAAGCAATATGAGCGTGAATTACTGCGAAGAAGAGAAACAGAGAAGAAGCTGAATGAAAGTGAACGATTCGCAGGTCTTTTTGATCATGTAACCTCCGGTCTTGTTGTAACAGATCCTAATCAAAAGGACAACCCTATTATTTATGTGAATAAAGGATTTGAGAGATTAACCGGTTTTACCAGTAAAGAGGTTATAGGTAAGAACTTCGATATTCTTCGAGGGGGTTCTACCAGCGAGTCTGATAAAGAAAAAATTAAACATGCAGTTCAGAACAAAACTCCTTTACAAATAGAAATAGGTAATTATAAAAAGAATGGTCAATTTTTTTGGAATGAATTGAAAATTTCCCCTATAACTAATGAAAACGGAGCAATAAAATACTTCATTGGTATTCAAAACGATATTACGGAGAGGAAAAAACAGTCAATATTACTTGAAAATCAGTTTAGAATTATCAAGGCATTACTTACTTTCAAAGGTCAACCTAAGGCTTTTGAGGAAATTTGCCTAATAATTGAAGAACATATGGACTATCAGTGTTTAATTTTTGAATGTGATCAAAAAAAGGAGAAATTAACAGCTTTAGCATCTGCCTCTTTGCCTTCAGCTTTCCTGGAGGAGATTAGTGACTTTCCGATACAAAAGAGCGAGGGAGTGACAGGTGAAGCTGTTTTTCAAAAGAAAACAATGGTAATGGATCATGTGGATGGGAAAATGCAAAACAAAAAATATGTAAAAATAGCAAAAAAATATGGCATCCAATCAATATGGTCAACACCAATTATTACCGCTGAAGGGAATGTCTTTGGTGCATTAACAATGTATAAGAAAATACCATATCATCCATCAGAAAGCGAACTTCAGACATTGGAGACATATGCGTATATTATTGGATTAGTAATGGAGAATATGCAATATCAAAAGCAAGTTAAGAAAAGTGAACAACGCTATCAATTTATCGCAGATAATGTGACAGATATTATTTGTCTATTAGATGAAAAAAAGGAGATAACGTATATTTCTCCGGCGATCAGTCAATTGGTCGGGGAACAGGGAATAGAAGTGCTATGGGAAGAAAAGTTGCCGGCAAAAATGATAAATCGTATTGAAAAATTTGTGAATTATTTATATCAAGTTGATAGTATAGAAACAATGGAAACAGAAGTAATTGATTTTAAAGGTAATATCCATTGGCTGGAAATAAAAGGACGTAAAATAGTTGATGAGAATGGTAAGCGGAATACGTTGTTGGTTGCTCGGGATATAACTTCACTAAAAAAATATCAAGAATCACTTGATAAGATATTATACTATGACTCATTAACACAATTGCCGAACAAATACAGGTTGCGAAAAGACTTAGAAGATTTTATTCAATCAAATCATCACTTTTACTTCGTGATGCTTGATTTTGTAAATATGAAAGAAATTAAACGAATCTACGGTACGGAGATCTGGGATAATATTTTGCTGAAAATGAAGAATAAGATCCTTCATCTATTTGACCCTGCTTACCTCTCCAGAAGCGGGGAAGACGAATACTGTTTCCTGTTGACAGAGGATACGAAGTCAACATTGCAAGGTAAATTAAATCAATTTAATAGTATGTTACATTCTCCTTGGAAATTTGACCAGCAAGAACTGATGATTACACCAAGTATAGGTATTGTTTTTAACCATAAACAAACAGCAGACAGGATGTTGTTACAGGCACAAGAAGCATTACAGGAAACAAGAGAGAATGGCAATACTAATATTATATTTTATGAAGATCACTTTTCAACTAATAAACAAAACAGGTCCGTATTAATTAAGAAAAATCTATTCAAAGCAATTGATAATGATGAATTAGAGGTAGTCTATCAGCCGCAAGTAGACACAGAAAAAGGAAAAGTAATAGGATTTGAAGCGCTTGTTCGCTGGCAAAATAATGAGTTAGGAAATGTACCGCCAGGTGAATTTATCCCGATAGCGGAAGAAACAGGCTGGATTATTCCGGTTGGTGATTATGTTATTAATCAAGTAATCAATGATATTTTATATTGGGAAAAAGAAGGCTCTTCATTTGAGGTATCCATTAATATATCATACAAGCAATTAGAAGAGGGAGATCTCCCCAGGAAAATAAGAGAGAGATTAGAATGTATGGAATTTCCTGCTGACCGATTAAGTTTTGAGATTACGGAAAGCCTGCTTATCGAGAATATTGATTTATCAATTGTGGTATTGCAACAATTGCATGAATTAGGAATCCGAATTGAAGTAGATGACTTTGGAGTGGGTTATTCTTCTCTATCATACTTAAGGAAATTTCCTATTGATGCTTTAAAGATAGACAGATCTTTTGTTGAGAATATTCATAGAGATTCAAAAGAGTTAGCTATTGTTCAAGCTATTATGGAAATGAGCCGAGCATTAGAGTTAGAAGTAATAGCAGAAGGTGTAGAAAATAAAAAACAAGTACAATTATTACAAGAGCTTGGATGTAAAATATATCAAGGTTTCTGGTTTAGTAAGCCATTAAAGAAAAAGGATATAGACACTGTTCTTTCTATGATTCATCAAAAGAAAATTCCCGAGTTATTGACCCCTTCTCCATTCTCATAGTCGAGGAACTTTTCTATGTGTACTCCTGGAAGGTGGAGAAATAACTGAATCACTGAATCATTTTGACTCTAACAATCTAATAATGTTAACAGGGTCGAATGGTTTTGCGTAATTAGTGAGAAATCAATAGGAGTACTTTTTATGTGATATATTTACAGATATAATTTTACTAGTTACATTTATTTAGAAGTACTAATCTGTTGTGTTAAAACATGAGGACAGAACGTTTAATTAGGTGGGGAGAACATGGTAATATCAAAAGAAAGACAAAAATTTACAGTGTTTATGATATTGTTAGGGTTACTTATTGTATTAGAGTTTTTTCCACTTACTATTATTTTTGGTGTAGCTATCAATTTCGCACCATTTCTTTATTTAGCGATGATTAAATTATTTGGGTTTCGAGCGTCTTTAGTGGCAACTATAGTAATGACAGCAGTTTCTCTTGCCTTAAGTAATGAGGATGCGTTTAGCTTCTTAAGTATAATCGAAGTATTGATAATTGGCGGTTTGTATAAAATAAAAGGGCGAGATCTGTTTACATGGAGTTTTGTTTATTCATTTTTAATGATTTTTATCGCTATCATCGTTAATTCTTTTTATATCCCGACAGAAGTGGTAGGGCAGTTGGTGCTGCTTAATGTTTCCTTAGTTGTTATAAGTACTATTTATGCATCACTTGTTGCAGATATGTTTTGCGATTATTATTGTTATTTACCTGCAGCAGGTCGTTTTTTTGCTAAGAAGAAACCATTGTACTTTGGGCAAATTATCTCAAACTTATTAATATTTGCAGCAATCTCTCCCATACTCTTTGTTATTTTTTTTCATGCGAATACATTGGCAGCAGAACTATATGAGCAGTGGGAACAAGAAACAATAGAACTGGAGGAATTTCTTCAATCTAAGACAAATAGAATGGAATCGATTGAAATTAAAAACTATGCACTAGACTCGAAAAAAGAGATGGCGAGATTAAAGTATGAGCTTGATCAATTCCTGACAAATGAAAATGGCAGTATATATGTTTTAAATGAGAATCTTAATGTTTGGATTGAAGCAGGTTTACAAAAAAATACGAGAGATATAGAAGAGAAATTAAATTCTGGCAATGTATTAGAGATCGGAGATAATGATTATATTTGGTTTCCTGAAGAAAACCTCAGTTTAATAGACTGGGCGAATGCCAGTTATATCGGGAAAACTAAATTTTTAGATAAATTAGTATATATGGTGATACCTGTAGATGCAGAACTTATCATCGTAATAAAAAAATTAAAAGTGTATTTATTAATTTCATTACTGGTTTTATTCATTTCACTATTATTTGGATTAATTACCAATAATATTTTATCGAAAGCCCTGGGAACTATTACAAATATAACGAGTGATATCCCGAATAAGGTGAGCCGGAAACAAACAATTGATTGGAATAATACCAATATTGTAGAATTTTCAAATTTGATTGATAATGTAAAAATTGTCGCAGAAAAGCTGCAATCTATGTTTAGGAAAACGGAGATACAAAATCAATTATTGTTAGAGAGAACAAATAAACTGATGGAATCTGAGGCTGAATTATATCATTTAGCACATTATGATGTATTGACCAACTTGCCAAACCGACATTCTTATTATACAGATATGGAGCAGAAATTAAATAAAGCATCAGGAACAGGCACCAGGTTTGCGGTAATATTCCTTGATTTAGATAATTTTAAGCAGATCAATGATACTTTGGGTCACAGTGGCGGAGATAAATTATTACGTATATTTGCCAACCGTTTGGGTGAATTCGAAAAAGAAGCCCCTTATATAAAAGTGTACCGGTTAGCAGGGGACGAATTTGTCTTCATTGTGGATTTAGCATCACGGGATGAGATAAAGGAGATAGTTGAAGAATTACATGAAAAAATCCATCAGCCAATCAAACTATTCGATAAGACAGTTGAGTTAAGTGCAAGTATAGGAATTAGTGTTTTCCCGGAAGATGGAAGAAATGTCGATGCATTATTACATCGGGCGGATACACTAATGTATGACGAAAAGCATATCCATCATCAGAACGAAGGTTCAAAGTTATATTGGGGGGATAAAGAATGAAAAAATTATATTGTTTCTCTTGTATCATCTCCCTTTTTCTATTAGTAAGCTGTGACAAAGCCAATATAAAGAATGTAAAGGACTCTAAATTATACACAGAGCCTGTAATGGAAGAAACAGTCCAGAATGAAGAAAACCATCATTTAGAGGTGTGGACATTTAGTGATATCTTCCAAAATTCCTTACCTTCTTTCCAAGAGAAGTATCCCGATTTAGATATTGAAATAAAAGTTATTGACAAGAGTCGTGTAGTAAATATGTACTTAGATAGCCTTGTGGCAGAATCGACTCCTGATCTTTTTGTAATACCAGATGATCAATTAGGGACATTTTTAGGTATAGGGGGGCTGGAGAACTTATTGAGTGAGTCCTATTATGATGAACAATTTCTTTCGAAACGACCAGAAGGTTTATTAGATGAATATATACATGATGATGAGATGGTAACAATGCCTTTATTATTCTTTCCATATGTAACGTTTTACCGTAAAGATATATTAGAACAATATGGTTATCCGCATGACCCGATATCACTGAGTAACTATATAAGTGAGTCAGACCACTGGTTAAGAATGGCAAGAACATTAGCTGAGGATGGATACTATATTGCGGAATCAGAGCAAATGCTGATAGAGACAGCATTAAGAACATCAAATTTCTTTGAAAGTGATTATAATTATATTCTGGATAAATCACCTTTTAATGATACAGTTAAAACTGCGGTAAGTGTATCTGAAGAAAAGCTTAGTCCCTATTTAAATATTTGGGATGATAGAGGAAAAGAAGCACTTGCTAACAACCAGTTAGTGATGATCTATATGGGGAGTTTTGTTACGGAACAATTAATGAACTGGCTACCGGAGCAAAAAGGAAAATGGGGTGTGACAACATTGCCGTTTGACTTAGCAGGTATTGATCGGAAGGCAAGTATGTCTATCGCCATTTCATCTAATAGTCCAAATAAAGAAATAGCTTGGGAATTCGTCAAACACATGTCCAATGATATGTTAAAAATGTACCAACAGCCAATTACTAATCCTTATTTCATCAATGATAACTTACAATCAATTTACTGGAAAGCATTAGAAAAAAATAATCCAGGTAAACCAAATATTTTAGATCGTGAGGTTCGCTTGATTTGGGAGCTTGCATTAAAAGATTACCAAAACGGAGAGAAAGTTACAGACTATTCTGTTAATCACTTGCATGAAGATGTTATGGAAAGTATTAGACAAGACCAAGAGGCATTAAAAAATTTGAATCCAGCTGACTGATCAAATAACGAGACAATACTCTCGTTATTTTTTTGCTTTTTTGTTTTAAAGGAAGAGGGTTGCCACCAATGAAATGTAACTAATTTGTTCATTTAGAAAAGGTAATCCTGTCACTGCCGATAATACTTTCCTGGATAGTCTGCTTTCGTTTAATAGAGGATAATTTCATTAACTCTACGTTTTACGGACTGCTGGAACAGTGATAGGCTTATTCTTATATCAAGACTATATCGTATTAATGCCTAATGGATATAGGTTTCAACATAAATGATGTTATAATAATATATATAAACATTTTGTTAGGTTGGTGATACGATTGGAAATGCAGCTGAAAGTTTCGACAGGTATGAGTGGGTTTGATGAAACGATCGATTCCCTGCGTTTAGGTGATAATGTGGTTTGGCAAGTAGATAATATGGAATCATATCAGGGTATTATTACACCGTTTGTTCATAAGGCATTAGAAGATAATAGAAAAATAGTATATGTCCGTTTTGGTCAACATAAGAAATTAGTCGAAGAAAATGATCAGATTATCGTATATGAAGTTGATGCGAAAAAAGGGTTTGAAAGCTTTGCGACAGAGATCCATCGATTAATCGAAAAGGAAGGCAATAGAACATTCTATGTTTTCGATAGTTTAACGGATTTATTAACAAACTGGTATTCAGATTTAATGATAGGTAATTTCTTCAAAGTGTGTTGTCCATATTTATATGAATTAGAAACTGTGGCATATTTTGCAATAAACCGGAATGTTCATACGTACAGTACAATTGCCAGAATTCGGGAAACAACACAGGTTTTACTTGACTTATATGAAGTGGAAAACAAACGATATATCCATCCATTAAAAGTATGGCAAAGATATTCTCCAACAATGTTCTTTCCTCATTTAATTGAAGGTAATAAAGCGAAAAGTATAACTGCAAGCTCGGAAGCATCTAGTTTATTTGCAAATGTAAATCTTGTGGAAGAAAGAATGGATTATTGGGATGTAATTTTTGCAGAAGCGAAGAGTGCGTTAAGAGAGAGCGAAGAAAAACAAGAGAGTATAAAGCAATTGCTTATGTCATTGCTAATTGGTGAAAAATCACGGATGTATGATTTATGCAACAAATATTTCACCTTAGAGGATATTTTAAGGATCGCCTCAAGAGAAGTTGGTACAGGATTCATTGGGGGCAAAAGTGTCGGAATGTTACTGGCGAGAAAAATATTGCGATCAGATAAACAGAACAGATTTAACAACTATATAGAAGCACACGATTCCTTCTATATTGGATCAGATATTTTTTATACCTATATTGTACAAAACGGCTGGTGGAAATTGCGTGTTAAACAAAAAACAAAAACAGGCTATTATCAATATGCGAAGGAATTAAAAGATAAGATACGGACAGGAAAATTCCCTGCAAATATAAAAGAACAATTTGTTCAGGTGTTGGAATACTTTGGTCAATCCCCCATTATTGTTCGATCAAGTTCTTTATTGGAAGATAACTTCGGAAACGCGTTTGCCGGAAAGTATGACAGCGTGTTTTGTGTAAATCAAGGTACTCCAGAGGAACGGTATGAACAATTAGAAGATGCCATCCGTACAGTATACGCTAGTACAATGAATGAAGATGCATTGGAATACAGAATGAATCGCGGGCTTTTTGAGAAGGATGAACAAATGGCAATTCTGATCCAAAGAGTATCCGGTGACCATTATGCGGACAATTTTTTCCCGCATGTCGCAGGGGTTGGGAATTCATCTAATTTGTATGTATGGGATAAAAATGTGGATATGGATGCCGGGATGATTCGTTTAGTCTTTGGTTTAGGGACAAGAGCGGTTGATCGGACGGTTGACGACTATGCGAAAATCGTGACACTTGATCAACCAACAAGAAAACCATTAATGCATATGGAAGATCAGAAGAAATTCTCCCAGCATGGGGTTGATGTCTTATCCATAGCAGAAAATAAATTAACTAGTGTAAAACTTGATACAGCAATAGCGAATGTCTGGGATGTAGAACGTAATTTATTTGCATCGATTGATACAGAGACCTCTTTCCGTTTGAAAGAATTAGGCTATCGTAACATGCCTACACCATACATTCTTGACTTTAAGAACCTATTAAAACATTCTAAATTTCCTGAAATTATAAAAGAGATGCTTGCTGAGATTTCTAGAGTATACGATTATCCGGTCGATGTGGAATTCACAGCAAATTTCCGTTCGAAAGATGATTTCAAAATAAATATTGTTCAGTGCCGTCCCTTACAAACAAAAGGGCTAGGGAAATCTGTAGAAATACCGACAATTTCAGAAGATGATTCTTGTTTTATTCAAACAAATGGAAACTTCATGGGTGGAAATATCCGATTACCGATTGATTATGTTATCTATGTGGATATGGATAATTATTTAAACTTAAATGAACAGGATAAATATAGTGTTGCGCGTATCATTGGAAAAATAACGAGAGAATTAAAAGATAAGAATATATTCTTAGTTGGCCCCGGACGATGGGGTACATCTACTCCTTCATTAGGTGTCCCCGTTCATTTTTCGGAAATTCAACATGTTAATGCCATTTGTGAAATAGCTTCTCAAGCTAGAGGGTTTATGCCAGAGTTATCGTACGGCAGTCATTTCTTCCAGGATATCGTTGAATCGGATATATTTTATGCAGCAGTATTTGATGGAGAAGACAATGTCAGATTTGAACCAAATTATGTCACAAACAAGGAAAACATGCTAAGGAATTGGGTTTCTAATACCGAATTTTGGAGTGATACAATCCATGTTTCGGAAAGTGATATGGAATTGTTATCAGATATTGTTAACCAAAAGTTGTTGTGTAAGTAATTATTTAAGGGATCCGCAGCTGTTATTATGTTTGTGTATGTTTAGATATCTGGGATGCCGGGAATAGTTTCCGTACAGAGCTTATTACAACATTAAGAAAGGACTGATTGACTATTAATCAGCGGAAGATTCGTCTAAACTACACAACCGAAATGGAGAAAGCTATGCAGCAAGCACATGGTGTGGGCTATGCAGAGTACAGCAGAAAGCTGTCTGAGCGTCTAAAAGTGGAAAAAGAGCGTGAAAATGATTATGAGAAAAGTCAAAGAGTTGTAAACGATGTTGAACGTTTGCTTCATAGATAAAGTAATAAACTGTAAAAATTGAACACAGTTAAAATTGTAATAAATATAAGGAACAGACTTCCGTATAACAGGAAGTCTGTTTTTCTTGCCGAAAACAAGTAAGGACTTAAAAATACTGGAAAATTTTATGTTGCGAAGACTGAGATTTTATGTTAACTTATATAATTGTAAAGTTAACGTTAACTAATATAAAATAATAGTTTACAATGAGGTGTCGAAATGCAATCAAGCAAATTAAGATCAATCATCTTATCGAGTATTTTCGCAGCAATCACAGCAATATTAGCACAAGTTCAATTTCAAGCATTCATTGTACCGTTTAGTGGTCAAACATTGGGAGTTGGTTTAACAGCAACGATTTTAGGAAGCAGGCTAGGCGGTTTATCCTTAATTTGTTATATGCTGCTTGGAGTAATTGGTTTGCCTGTTTTCTCTGGTTTTTCTGGTGGCCCACATATTATTACAGGTCCCACTGGAGGATTTATTATCGGATTTATTTTTACAGCATATATAACCGGATGGATCTTGGAGAAAACAAAATTCAATGTAGCAATGGCGATTATTGCTAATATTATTGGGATGTTCATTACACTAGCTTTTGGTGTGGTGCAATTAAAATATACTGCTGACTTATCATGGACTGCTGCAATGAGTCAGGGAGTCTATCCTTTTATCGGTATAGGTATTATAAAAGCAATATTAGCAAGCTGGATAGGTATTACTGTACGAAAAAGATTAATCAAAGCACAACTCTTATTTAACGCTAACAAAAGATCGGAGCATAGAAAAACTGCCTGAATAAAGGCAGTTTTTCATTTTCGGTATATTTGCTCAAGGTATGTTGTTGGTGCTACACCAGTTACTTTTTTAAATACACGGCTAAAATAAAACGGGTTGGAGAAACCTAGTTGATCGCTTACTTCGGAAACATTGTAATTTTCATTTTTAAACAGTTGGATAGCATGCTCAATTAATATTTCATTTCGATATTGTGTCACACTTTTTCCGGTATATTTCTTAAAAAGTGATGATAGATAGGAATAATTCATCCCTGTTTCTTGCTCGATCTGTTCACTGGATAATTTAGAACCTCTATTTCTATGAAACATCTCAATCATTTTAGAAACAATACGATTGGTAGAAGAGAAAGTATCATTAAGTCTTTCCGTATACAGTTCCAGAAATAAGTCGTATGTTTCCATACATGTTTTAATAGGCCTTAAGGGATGAGAAGATTCGAATGTTTCTAATAATTGGGATAATTTCGAGCCAAAATATGTCTCCTGGTCAGTTTGTCCACTTTTCGGTAGCTTAATTTTTGTTTCATAGACATCACTTGGAATGATCGAAGTCTGGCGATATGCAGAGAAATCTCTATGCACATTACCCTTGTCTTGACAATAAAAGTGAATATAGAACCAGGCCGATCCAGGCTGATAGAATTCTTCCCCCCAATGATGTACATTTTTTCTAAGAAAAAGATAGGATCCTTTCTTTAAATCATATACATTTCCATCTTCCACAATCTGAAGTATGCCGCTGAGTACAAAAACAAAAACATGCAAATCTGGCATTACTCTGTCAGGATGTTTGAGAATTCCATCATCATCACGCATAAATCCAATTTCGTTAATAAGTGGCAGTGAATCGGCAGAGATTTCAATATCATGATCCATTGATATACCTCCTTAAAAACAATCATACCGAAAAATCCAAAAAAAAGATAGCTATTCCGATAATATGAAATGTACAATTGCTAAATCTACCTTCATAATTAACTACAACAATCTAGTTTTGGAGGAATAAAAGATGGCAGATATAAAATTATTAGAGGGGATTTTTAAACAATCACAAGAAAAAGGGAAAGAATATTTACTATACTTAGATGTCGACAGATTAATTGCACCATGTTACGAAGCAGCAAATCAACAGGCAAAAAAAGAAAGATACGGCGGCTGGGAAAAGACCCCGATTGCCGGTCATTCGATTGGTCATTGGTTATCTGCTGCAGCCCAAATGTATTATGTAACAGGTGATAGGCAACTGTTAGAGAAATTAAAATATGCATTAGCAGAATTAGAGAATGTACAGGATAGTGACGGCTACTTAAGTGGATTTCCACGGACATGTTTTGATCAAGTATTTACAGGAGAATTCGATGTCGAACATTTCAGCCTTGCTGGTTCATGGGTTCCCTGGTATTCCATTCATAAAATATATGCAGGTCTAATTGATATCTATCAATTAATTGGTGAACAAAAAGCATTGCAAATTGTAATCAAAATGGCTGATTGGGCTTACAACGGTTTAAAAGATTTAACACATAACCAATTCCAAAAAATGTTGATATGTGAGCATGGCGGCATGAATGATTCATTTGCAGACTTATACATTATAACGAAAGATGAGAGGTATTTAGAGCTCGCTGAAAAATTTTATCATGAAGCAATTTTGGAGCCGCTAGCCGATGGTACCGACGATTTAGAAGGGAAACATGCTAATACACAAATCCCGAAAGTAATTGGTGCAGCAAAGTTATATAATATTACAGGAAAAGAAAAATATAAGAGAGTTTCCACATTTTTCTGGGATCAAGTTGTCCAATATCGAACATATGCAATAGGTGGTAATAGTATTCGAGAGCATTTTGGACCAGAAAATGCCGAGGAACTTGGCATTTTAACGACAGAAACATGTAACTCTTATAATATGCTGAAATTAACGGAGGTCATTTTCAGCTGGTCGCAAGAAGGGAAATATTATGATTTCTATGAAAGAGCTCTATATAATCATATTTTAGCATCCCAAGATCCTGAATCTGGAATGAAAACATACTTTGTCTCATCTGAACCAGGCCATTTTAAAGTTTATAATTCTAAAGATCATTCCTTCTGGTGTTGTACGGGTACAGGAATGGAGAATCCAGCAAGATATAACCGGGGTATTTTTTATCACCAGGCGAATCAGATTTTTATCAACTTATTTATTTCAGCAAAGTATGAAACAAAAGACGTTATTATTAAGCAAGAGACAGGCTTCCCGCAAAAAGATGTTACGATAGTCACATTAGAAAAAATTGACGAGAATGATAGTCTTTTGATTAGAAAGCCATACTGGTTAGCCGGAGATATAATAGTCGAGCATAATGGTAAAAATATAGATTATATGGAGCTGAATGGCTATATAAAACTTGAAGGTAAATGGCAAAATGGCGACAAATTAAATGTCACAACACCAATGAACTTACACAAATACATTGCAAAAGATGATGAGAAAAAACAGGTTATAATGTATGGTCCAATCGTGCTAGCGGGTGCATTAGGACGTGAAAATTATCCGGATACAGATATTTTAGCTGATCACCAGGAATTAAATAATTATCCACTCATTGAAGTGCCAACAATTGTCACAAACGTTGATCAGTTGGAACAGTGGATACATTTGCAAGATGCAGAGAAGTTAATTTTCGAGACAGTGAAAGTAGGCCAGCCTGGCAATCAGAAACTTCAATTAAAACCATTCTATGATATTCATCATGAAAGGTATACTATTTATTGGAACATAATGGATGGAAGAAGTTACGAACATTTCGTTGATGCAGAGAAAGAATTGCGGGACAGAATCCAGAAAGTGACGGTTGATGTTGTTACACCCCATGAACAACAGCCAGAGGTTGATCATAATATGAAAGCAGAAAAATCTACTTCAGGCTATTTGAATATTGTTCACAGCGGTTATCGGGATGCACGTGATGGTGGTTATTTCAGTTATGAAATGAAAGTTGATAAAACGAAAGATATGTATGTATCTGTTACCTATTTTGGTGGAGATATGCCAATGCATGTCAATGGAAAATGGATGGAACGGGATTTTTCCATTTGGATTAATGATGAGAAGATTGGAGAACAAATATTAAATAATAATAAACCAGGACAATTGTTTACAGTCAGCTATCAAATTCCAAAATATTTATTTACAGAAAAAGAAACTGTTCGTGTCAAATTCCAGGCAGACGAAGGGAAAATCGCCGGCGGAGTTTATGAAGTGCGAATGTTAAATGAAAGCAAAATATAAAATAAAGGATCGGGTGTTTATTAACCACCCGATCTTAAACATTGTAGATATCTTTAATTGTTTATAACGTATTAGTTGTAGAAGGAAGCACCTACAATGATTAGTAAAATGAAAAGGACAACGATTAAAGCAAAACCTCCACCATAACCATAGCCACAGCTTCCTTCATAGCCACCGTAACCACTGCCGTATCCACCACATGGATTATATCCGTAGTAACTCACAAACATCAACCTCCTTCATTGTTTTCACTAATTAATGTATGTTTATTCGTCCAATAGGTTAGGGTAAATGACTAGATTTATGAAAAATGGGCGATTTAGAAGTGGAGGGAAAAACAGTGTCAGATTATATAACAAGGTGAAAGGCAACAAATTTTATGTTTGCTATAGTGTAGATAACACCTAGTTGGTACATGTAAGTGCAAATAATTAGTCCACTTTTTTTCAGCTTATGTGTACAGTGCTAGTTGCTCCCCAATCCATTTAAGGTGTGTGCTTTCACTACAAGCAAAGTAAAACCCAGGTCGGTAAACCTGGATTTACTTTGCTATTTTTTATTCTTTTATCGTAGTACTAACCATCCGTAAGACCCCGCTGACGAAATTCTCACTTTATTATGCCCAATGTTTTCAATCCATTATAAATCCCGGAATCTTCTACAGATGTCGTTTGATACCTGGAGTATTTCATCAGTTCTGGAGTTGCATTCCCCATTGCGAAACTGTTGCCTACATATGCAAGCATTTGCTTGTCGTTCATTCCATCACCGAACGCAATTGCCTCATCTGGAGAAATTCGCAATTTTTTCAGGATTGTTTGAACTGCTATTCCCTTATTGACATTTTCGCGAATTACATCATAGCAATGCTCCAGACCTTTAACGTTTACTGGAGAAAAATAAATATTCTCATTCGCCATGTTGTATAGCATTGGCTGTTGGGGTTTCATGTTCATAACTGTAATTCCGAGAATTTCATTTGCAAACTCGTTGGAATAGCGCTGTACATTATTTAATGAAAAATAAGAGATAAATTGTTGAACAACTTCCATATCTATTGATGTTAATAGATTTAATCTGTTCGTATATAGAATCATTTCATGCTGATTTTCTTCAGCGATTTTTAAATAATGTTCGATAATGTCAGACGACATAGGTTCATTTACCAACACCTCGTCTTGATGAAGCGCATAAGCACCATTATATCCAACAAAAGAGGTAATACTCAGCTCTTCTGCAATATCACTAATTTCGTGCAATGGTCTTCCAGTAGCTAGAAATACTTCAATCCCTTGAGACTTTGCTTGCTTTACAGCGATTTTTGTTGATTCTTCAATGGTATGATCTGCACGTAAAACTGTACCATCAATGTCTAAAAACAATGCTTTGTAATTCGCCATTAATACGCTCCTCGATTAGAATGTAAGTTTTGTAAGTTTTTCTCCACTTGTTTCTTCATAGCCCTTAACATAATTCAAGCGGCGTTGTGCTGTTGATTTGTTAACTTGTTCATCTGCATGATAGGAAGAACGAACGAGCGGACCTGCTTCACAATGCTTAAAACCTTTGGAAAAAGCAATTTCCTTTAGCTCATTGAATTCATCTGGATGGTAATATCGTTCAACATTCAAATGTTTTTTTGTTGGTTGTAAATATTGGCCGATCGTTATAATGTCTACATTGTTTGCACGGAGATCATCCATTGTTTCAATAATTTCTTCCTTTGTCTCGCCTAATCCAACCATAATACTGGATTTTGTCGGTGTATTTGGTGCTATCTCTTTTACCCGTCGTAATAATTCTAATGAACGATCATACATTGCAATCGCACGAACTTTTTTTGTTAATCGTCTTACTGTCTCAATGTTGTGATTAAATATGTCTGGTTTACTGTCCATTAATGTATGTAAACTCTCATAATCACCTTTCATGTCAGAAGGTAATATTTCGATCGAACAGCCTGGTACCCGTTCGCGAATTTGGCGGACAGTTTCTGCAAATACTGCAGCACCTCCGTCTTTTAAATCATCACGGGCAACTGCGGTTACTACAACGTGTTTTAATCCCATGATCTCTACAGATTCTGCAACACGTTTTGGTTCCCCCCAGTCTAATTCGTTTGGCAGCCCGGTTTTGACTGCACAGAAACGACATCCTCTTGTACATGTATCACCTAAAATCATAAATGTAGCCGTTTGACGCTCACTCCAGCATTCATGAATATTTGGACATTTTGCTTCCTCACATACCGTATTCAATCTTTTGTCACGCATCAGGTGTTTCAAACGGTTATACGATTTGTTTGTATTAATTTTAATTTTCAGCCATTCTGGTTTACGCAGGTGTTCTTCATTTTTTGCCATCTCTATCGTCTCCTATCTAGATAAATTCCATGAATCATTCATATACTTTGAATACATAAGTTCTTCAATTTCTTTTAGCTGGGATTCGGAAAACTCATATGTAACTAAATTAATATCTAATCCTTTAGCAAAACCTTGCTGAAATGCAGTCTTAGTATCATCAATTGTTACATTTTTGGTTGATACGTCATTGATCGAAACAGCTTTATCTTTAAAAGCATTCCTAGCCCTTGCCTTAACTTTATCATTCGGGTAAATAAATAAATCATAAAGTTTTTCATTGTCGATCGTAATCGGGATCGATCCATGTTGTAAAATGACCCCTTTTTGCCTTGTTTGAGCACTTCCTGCAGCTTTTTTTCCTTCAATAACTAATTCATACCAAGATGGTTCTTCAAAACATACAGCAGATTGGGTTGTTTCCAGTTTTCCTTCAGGGGTTGCAAATGATGCATCTATTCCAAGGAGATAAAACCCTTCCAGCAGTCCTTTCGAAATGACACGATAGGCATCCTTGATCGAATGAGGCATGCCAGGATAGCTCTCCGAAACGATGACACTGTATGTAAGTTCATCATCATGCAATACTGCTCTTCCACCTGTTAACCTTCGAACTAGCGGAATATTCTGACTTTTTAGTGCGTCTAAATCAATTTTATTTTTGGTTTTTTGGAAATACCCTACAGACATCCCTGCAGGTTCCCACTCATAAAAACGAATAACTGGCGGAATTTCCCCTTTGCTGTGCCAATTTAACAGACATTCATCAACAGCCATATTATAAGCAGGTTGACACTTGCCAGAATTGATAAAATACCATGTTTCTCCCATTGATATCAGGCGATTGTCGTGTTACACGTCATTCGCCACACCCCTCCAATGCTAGAATTGTTTTTGTGTGAGAATAGGCAGGTTTAAATGAGTGAATTTATTAAATCAACCTATGTTCAATCATTAATATGGTACAACTTTTACCATATTCGTGTCAAAACAAGGATATCATAATCTGCCTGTTTTCTGTTACGATATGCTATAGTGTATACCATACTTACGGCTAATCCCTACAAATTTCATCGACATTAAAAAAAGGAGCGAAATATGAGTGGGTTTAATGAGCAATTTCTCATTTCTATTTTTATTATTGCGGTCGGTTTTCTGTTAAAGAAAACAAACATAGTAAAAGAAGAGGATGGCGAAGGTGTTGCAAGAATAATTTTTAATTTGACCTTACCATGTTTGATCATTGTAACTTTTAATGATGTAGCGTTTACTTCTTCTTTATTTTATTTAATACTGATTGCTTTCTTCTATGGTATTGTGATTGGATTTATAGCATTGTTTATATTCAGGAAACAGTCAAGGCATGACAGTGGTATGTTCAGTATGATGGTGCCAGGCTTGAATATCGGGCTGTTTGCTTACCCATTAGTGGAAGGGCTTTGGGGATTGGAAGGGCTTAAATATTTCGGTATGTTTGATGTAGGTAATGCATTTATTGTATTTGGATTAAGTTATATTATTGCAGGAATCTATTCTGATAATACCGGAATCGTTGAAACGAGGGCAATAACCTATAAATTAGCCAAATCAATCCCCTTACAAACCTATCTGGTTATGTGTTTATTCAGTATTATCGGTTGGAATGTACCTGTTTTTGTTATGGATGTATCCAGTATTATATCAAAGGCAAACATGCCGCTGTCACTTCTGTTATTGGGACTTTATTTAAATTTTTCTTTTGCTAAAGGGTATGGCAAATTAATTACAACATATTTAATAACAAGGTATGGGATTGGTATTGTGCTAGGTTTATTATGTTATTATTTGCTTCCCGTTGAAGAGATGTTCCGTTTTACATTACTGGTTGGTTTTATATTGCCTGCATCGATGTCTGTTTTACCATATTCCATCATATTTGGTTATAATCAGCGTCTTGTCGGCACAGTATCTAACATAACAATAATGATTAGCTTTGTATTGATATGGTTGATTGTTAATGTAATGGTTTAATAGAATACATGGTCTATAGATAGGGAGGACGTGATATATATGTTTGAACTGACCATAGTTGAATGGGTAGTTATTATTTTCTCTGCAATGTTAATCGGATTTTCTAAAGCAGGGGTTGCCAGTATGGGAATTCTGGTTGTAACGATTTTTATGATGATATTTCCAGCAAGAGAATCCGTCGGTGTTTTACTGCCATTATTAATTGTTGGGGATATATATGCTGTCACATATTATCGCAAAAATGTTGTCTGGAAATATCTATTTTCCCTCATACCTTCTGTTTTAACTGGTATTTTGGCAGGTTATGGTGTTTTAAGTTTTGTCACAAGTGACCAGCTGAAGCCGATGATTGGGATCCTGATTCTTGTTCTCATTTTATTACATATCAGTCGAGAACGTTTAGGGGAGAAATTTAATCAGTTATTGCCTGAATCGAAATTGTTTACATTTACTATGGGGGCATTAGCTGGCTTTGCTACAATGATTGGCAATGCTGCAGGCGGTGTGATGGCGATTTACTTTTTAGTAAAAGGTCTTCCAAAGAAAGAGTTTGTCGGGACAGGTGCCTGGTTTTTCTTATTTGTCAATCTGATAAAGGTACCATTTTACTATTCACTTGGGATCATTACGGTGGAATCGCTCCGTTTCAATCTATGGTTCATTCCAGCTATTATCGCAGGGGCGGTAATAGGGGTAAAAGTATTAAAACTAATGCCCCAACGTCTCTTTCAGATTTTAGTCTTAGTGTTTGCAGCAATTGGAGCTATCCGGTTAGTAATTGGTTAAAATATTCAACAAAAGTGTTCTAAATTTTCGACAAAATTCTGATAATTTATGGTATGATATCTTTAGTCAATTAGTCGAACAGTTTTGGAGGTTTCAAAAATGAGAGAAAAACGTTTAGAAACGTTATTATTACATGGTGGGCAGACACCAGATCCTACAACAGGATCACGTGCTGTTCCTATATATCAAACAACATCGTATGTTTTTGAGGATACAGAACATGCCGAGAAATTATTCTCATTAGAAGAGAATGGAAATATTTACAGCCGTTTAATGAATCCTACTTTAGATGTATTTGAAAAAAGGATGGCATTATTGGAAGGTGGGGCTGCTGCTGTTGCAACCGCGTCAGGAATGGCAGGCATTTCTCTGGCAATTTTAAATATTGCTTCAGCAGGAGATGAAATTGTTGCAGCAACAAATATCTATGGTGGTACATATAACCTGTTTGCCATAACCTTACCGCGCTATGGGATTAAAGTACATTTTGTTGATCCAACAGACCCGGAAAACTTCAAAAAAGCAATTAATCATAAAACGAAAGCACTATTTGCTGAAACAATTGGGAACCCGAGCTTGCACGTACTCGATATACCGGCAGTATCTAAAGTTGCACATGAGGCAAACATTCCATTAATTGTTGATAATACATTTGCAACCCCATATGTTTGCCGTCCAATTGAACAAGGGGCCGATATTGTCGTCCATTCTGCTACCAAATGGATTGGAGGGCACGGGACTTCGATTGGCGGAATTGTAGTAGATGGCGGTAACTTTGATTGGAATCAAGCGAAATTCCCTGGTTTTATTGAACCTGACAGAAGCTATAATGGTATTGTGTATGCGAAAGATTTTGGGGATATTGCTTTTGCAACGAAGTTACGTGTTCAACTTCTAAGAGATCTTGGTGCATGTTTAAGTCCTTTCAATGCTTTCCAATTATTACAAGGGTTAGAAACATTGAATCTGCGTGTGGAGCGTCACAATCAGAATGCTCTTGAATTAGCCAGAAGACTGGAACAGCATCAAGCAGTAAGTTGGGTAACATATCCAGGGTTACCATCACATCCATCCCATCAGTATGCGAAAAATATTTTGGAAAATGGATATGGATCTGTTGTTGTATTCGGCATCAAAGGCGGCAGAGAAGCAGGAAGTGCATTAATTAACAATATGCAATTATGGTCACACTTGGCGAATGTAGGTGATGCGAAAAGTCTGATTATTCATCCTGCAACGACTACTCATTTGCAACTGTCGAAGGAAGAACTGGAATCAACAGGTGTAACAGAAGATATGGTTCGGCTATCAGTAGGACTTGAAAATATTGATGATCTTTATGAAGATTTAAACCAATCGTTACAAAAAGCAACAGGGATCAATCAAAAAGAATCATCACCAAGCAAGACAAATAATAATAACACAGAAGACATCGTACAATTGCTAACAGCTGAAGTTATTAAACAATTGCAGCAGAAAAGAATCTAAGTAGTCAGAATTTTAATAATTTTTGTTTAACAGATTTGTATTGTCAGCAATGAGGAATATATAAAACTAATAAAAAAATAGGAGATTCCTCTATGTCTGACAGAATAAGTCCAAGAATGGTTAAAGAAAGTCTTAGATATACCGTATCGGCAACAAATAACAAAAGAAGCTTGATACGTTTATCATAATAGAATATCTATAGGGGGAGATCACATGAGAAGTTCAAAACTTTTCACGCTATTATTTGCAGCATTGTTCGTTTTATTATTAGCAGCATGCGGCAGCGGCAATGAAGAAACAACATCAGGCGAAGAGGCTGGTGCAGGAACAGGAGAGGATGCTTCAACTGAAGAATCTGCTAATCTGGAAGGAGTACCAGAAGCATTCCAACAAGCGGAACCATTGAAAGTTATGGTTGTTCGTAAAATTGGCGGCGATGACCATACAGCACAATACTTAGCTGGTGCCCAACAAGAAGCAACAGCTTTAGGAATGGAAGTAGAAACATTCTCAGCAAATGGGGATACTACAAAGTTCCATGACACCATTCAACAAGCCATTGACCAAGAATACGATGGGCTAGTAATCTCACATGGTGATGATGCAGCAACAGCTGATTTAGTCCAAGCAGCAAGAGATGCTGGGATTGAAGTAGTTACATTTGACTCAGTTGAAGATTTAAAAGAGATTGATGGCGTAACATTAACCTCTCAAGATGATGAGGCTTTAGCAACGTTAGTTCTGGAAAAATTAGTAGAAGAACAGGAAGCGGAAGCTAACATTGGTTACCTGTGGGTCGATGGATTCCCGCCAATGGTAAGAAGAAATAATGTATATACACAAGTACTAGAAGAAAACCCAGGTATTGAGGAGTTAGAACGCTTTGGGGTAGCTACTGATAACACAACAGTCGACACACAAAATGCTGTCGCTGCATGGTTAAATAAATACCCAGAAGGTGAAATTGATGCAATTTTTGCTACATGGGATGCTTTTGCAACAGGCGCAACTCGTGCATTGATGGAAGCTGGACGTGAAGAGATTGATATTTATGGTATCGATGTATCTAATGCGGACCTTCAATTAATGCAGGAAGAAGGAAGCCCGTGGAAATATACAGCAGCAGTTGACCCAATGTTAATCGGTGCGGTAAATGTCCGTATTTTAGCAAAGAAACTAGCTGGTGAAGAAACACCTCAAGAATACTCATTAGAAGCATCATTAATCTCTCAGGAAGAATTAAATGCTTCTGGTGAAGAAGTAAACATGCAAACATTAGCAGATGTTATCGAAGGATGGGGCGAATCTGATGCGTTCCTTGAAGACTGGATGGTTACATTAAAAGAAAATAACGCCAACTAATAAGCAATGGTGATAGAAAGTAACAGTCATAGGCTGATTGCTTTCTATCCTTTTACATATTATCTGCTAGCTAGATGATTAGAAGATAAAAGTAGGTGAAAGAACAATGTCAGCAGCATTGCAAATGAAAGAAATAACAATTGATTTTCCTGGTGTTCGTGCATTAGATCAAGCTTCTTTTCAAGTAGATGCAGGAGATGTCCATGCATTAATCGGTGCAAATGGCGCAGGGAAATCTACTTTGATGAAAATCTTATCAGGTGCCTATACTCACTACACTGGCAGCATCTTTATTGATGGAAAAGAAGTTGGAATACAATCACCAAAGGATGCGAAAGAACTCGGTATTCAGATTGTTTATCAGGAAGTAGACACAGCGTTAATTCCTTATTTAACTGTTGGTGAGAACATTATGTTAAACGATTTAGTTAGCGAAATGGGGAAAAAACAGTGGGTTAACTATCAACATATTCATCAGCAAGCTAGTAATATATTGAAAGAATTACATATAAACGTTTCTTCAAAGCAATTGGTCAGTTCATTAACATTAGCAGAAAAGCAGATGGTGTTAATTGCACGAGCTATTTCAAGTAAGTGTCGTTTCTTGATTCTAGACGAGCCTACAGCCCCATTAAGTAAGTCAGAAACAGATCAATTATTCCGAATTGTAAGACAATTACAACGAGATCATGTCGGCATAATTTTTATTTCCCATCGTTTACAGGAATTGTTTGACATCTGTGATCATATTACAGTGATGCGAAATGGAAAGTTTATTAGTGAAGATCTCATTCAGTCCGTTACGATAAATGATATTGTGGAGAAGATGCTCGGTAAAAAGATGACGGAACAATTCCCTAAAATCGAAAAGACAATTGGTGAGCCAATTTTGGAAGTAGAACATTTGAGAGATACAGATAAAGTAATGGATGTGAGCTTTCACGTTCGTAAAGGGGAAATAATCGGACTTGCTGGATTAGTTGGTGCAGGAAAAACTGAAATTTGCAAGGCCCTTTTTGGGGCAACAGAGAAAGTGGAAGGATCTATTAAACTTAATGGAAGAAAAATAAAGCCGAAGATACCTAACCATGCTGTGAAACAAGGATTGGCATTTGTTCCTGAAGAAAGACGTAAAGAAGGAATTTTAGTTGAAGAAGATGTGAAAACAAATATAACTTCTGCTAATTTAAGTGAATTTACTCGATTTTTCTCTTTCTTAAATTTTTCCAAAGAGAAAAAGGCAGCATCACAAATGGTCGAACAGTTAGGGGTTAAGACACCCACAATTGATACCAAATTACAAAACTTATCTGGCGGAAATCAGCAAAAAGTTGCTATTGGTAAATGGCTTGTTACAGATGCAGATGTGTATATCTTTGACGAACCAACGAAAGGTGTGGATGTTGGGTCAAAAAAAGATATTTTTACATTGATACTGGAATTAGCAAAAAGAGGGAAAGCAGTAATTTATGCATCTAGTGAATTAGCCGAGATTATTGGTATTACTGATCGAGCGTACATTATTTTTGATGGGAAAGTAGCAAAGGAAGTAAACACTAAGGAAGTAACAGAAGAAGAATTATTATTTTATTCGACTGGGGGACAGGATGAATGAGTGGAAATTCCAATGAGGCACACCTACCTTCTGTGGAAAAAAAGAAGAGTGGTTTTGATTTTTTTCAGTTTTTATATAAATATGGCACCATAATAACGATTGTCTTATTAATTGTTATTTTTTCAATTGCTAATCCGTCTTTTTTACAAATGAATAACATTATTAATATTTTAAGATCGATCTCAATTGTTACCATTATTGCAATTGGACTGACGATCTCGTTATCTGTTAACGGGTTCGATTTATCGATTGGTTCCGTTGCATCCCTAGCCAATGCTGTTGTTATTTCCATGTTCGTGTGGCATTCACAACCTACTGGTATTGCGATTATTGTTGCATTGGTTTGTGCACTGCTTGTTGGTCTTTTGAATGCTTTTCTTATCGTGAAAATCCGCATACCTGATATGCTGTTAACACTTGCGACAATGTTTGTTGTGCAAGGGGTGGC
Source organism: Gracilibacillus xinjiangensis (assembly GCF_042651765.1). Classification (NCBI taxonomy): domain Bacteria; kingdom Bacillati; phylum Bacillota; class Bacilli; order Caryophanales; family Bacillaceae; genus Gracilibacillus; species Gracilibacillus xinjiangensis. The sequence continues at coordinate 1,304,200 of NZ_JBHSDT010000004.1, forward strand.
ATTAACATATACTCGAAGTGCAACCATTTCAGAGAATATGATCATGCCTGATGGGACATATGCAGAAGGGAAAATTCCTGATGCTTTTGGAATGATAGGTAAAGTCCCATTAATTATAATTCTCATGTTTCTGATCGTTATACTAGTTCATATATTTCTAACTTATACGAAACATGGCCGCTACTTGTATGTGATTGGCGGAAACCAGGAAGCGGCAAGACTATCTGGTATTGCTGTAAATAAATATAAAGTTTTGGCATATGTATTGTCAGCACTTTTCGCAGCAATAGGCGGAATTATGTTAGCATCACGTGTTATGACAGCAGAGATTAATGCAGGGGGGACCTATTTAATGGATGCTGTTGCTGCAGCATTTATTGGTTTATCGGTGCTTGGCGCCGGAAAGCCGAATGCATTTGGAACATTTGTCGGTGCTGTACTAATCGGTATTCTGGCTAATGGATTAGTAATGATGTCTGTACCTTATTATGCGATGGATATTGTAAAAGGTACAGTATTTGCACTAGCACTTGCACTGACTTATTACAAAATGAAATAGGAGGGTTTTAGTGTGACCGACTTTTCTACGAAATATTTTACAATGAATGAAGAGCAAGCAATAGAATATGCAAAGGAAAAGCTGAATTATTTCAAAGAAGATGCTTTGTTAACTTGTAAGGAAATTGGTGACGGGAACTTAAACTATGTTTTCCGTATTATTGATGAAAAAGATGGTGACTCGATTATTTTAAAACAAGCAGGTCCTGTTGCGCGAATATCAGACGAATTTAAAGTATCACCAGATCGTAACAGAATTGAAAGTGATATATTAAAAATCCAGTACGATTTTGTTCCGGACTACACACCAAAAACCTATCAATATGATCCTGTTATGAACTGTTTTGCGATGGAAGATTTGTCAGATTACGAGATTATGCGCAATGCACTAATCAAACATGAGATCTTTCCGGAGTTTGCAGATCATATTACGACATTTATGGCAAAAATGATTTTACTAACGTCAGATGTGGTGATGGATCATAAAGAGAAGAAAGATTTGGTAAAGAGTTTCATTAATCCGGAATTATGTGAAATCAGTGAAGATTTAGTATATACAGAACCTTTTTATAACTGTGACCGCAATGAGGTTTTTCCAGCTACACGTCCATTTATCGAAAAAGAGTTTTGGGCAGATAAGGATTTGCGGTTAGAAACAGCCAAATTAAAATTTGAGTTTATGACAAATGCGCAGTCATTAATCCATGGTGACTTGCATACAGGTTCTGTCTTTATTAAACAAGGTGCAACAAAAGTGATTGATCCGGAATTCGCTTTCTACGGACCAGCCGGCTATGATGTGGGGAATGTTGTGGCGAATTTGATTTTTGCTTATGCAAATGGACAAGCTGTCATTACAGATGAAGCAAAGCGAACCGAATTCACTTCCTACATATTAACAACAATCAAAGATGTGATCGATCTATTCAAGCAAAAATTCAGCCAATTATGGCAGGATACTGACAAAGACCTTGTCGCAACGTATGACGGTTTTTATGATTACTATGTAAATAATATTTTGAAAGATACATCTGCTGTGGCTGGATTGGAGCTATCACGCCGAATCATCGGACTTGCCAAGGTTGCTGATATAACATCAATTAAAGAAGAAAAGGCTCGTCAAAAAGCTGAAGAAAATTGTTTAACAATTGCCAAACAGTTTATCCTACAACGCGGTCAGTTCCTGACAGGTGCAGATTTTGTCAACGTAGTAAAGAAAGTGTTTCAATAGGAGGGGACAACATGTCAGAACATGTAACAGTCATTGAGTCTGTAAAACTGGATGATACAAATAATTCGATCATTTTATTGGATCAAACACAACTGCCGAATAAAAAAGTATTCCTTGAATTAAAAACAGTCGATGATGTGTGGGATGCCATCTACCATTTAAAAGTTAGAGGTGCACCGGCGATTGGAATTGCAGCGGCATATGGAATTTATTTAGTGACGAAAAACAGTGACGCCAGCAGTTACGAGGAATTCGCTCACACTTTTTCAAAAGTGAAAGAGAAATTAGCTTCTTCCCGCCCTACAGCTGTCAACCTGTTTTGGGCACTTGATCGTATGGAGGCAAGGCTTCTTAAAGAAAAGACTATGGCTATTAATGAAATCAAACGTGCGCTAAAAGAAGAAGCTGATTTGATTAAGAAGGAAGATGAGGAAGTTTGTGAGTCAATTGGCCGATATGCGTTGGAACTGCTGGAGCCGGGAATGGGCTTGTTAACCCATTGCAATGCTGGAACCATTGCAACGGCAAAGTATGGGACAGCTCTTGCACCAATCTACCTTGGACAAGAACAAGGTTATGACTTTAAAGTATATGCGGATGAAACAAGACCGCTCTTGCAAGGTGCTCGCCTTACTGCATGGGAACTGGACCAGGCAGGGGTTGATGTGACATTAATCTGTGACAATATGGCATCTATCGTTATGAAGCAAGGGAAGGTGCAAGCAGTGCTTGTTGGTTGTGACCGTGTGGCAGCAAATGGTGATGCAGCAAATAAAATCGGTACATCGGGTGTGGCAATTTTGGCAAAACATTATGGTATACCGTTCTATGTATGTGCACCAATGTCAACAATTGACTTAAAATCGAAAACTGGGGAAGACATAGAAATTGAGCTTCGATCAGAAGAAGAAATTAAAACAAAATGGTATAGTGAACCAATGGCGCCGGAAACTGTGAAAACATATAATCCTGCTTTTGATGTGACAGATAGTTCATTAATCACTGCTATTATTACTGAAAAAGGTATCATCTATCCAAACTATGAAGAGAATTTAGCGAAAATATTCGCAGAGTAAGTGTTGAAGGAGGTGCAAACCATTGTACCAAAAAAAGTATTACAGTGACTTCGAGGCAAAGAAATTAATTTGTGATATAGGCAAACGTGTCTATCAGAAGAATTTCGTTGCAGCAAATGATGGGAACATCTCTGTTAGAGTAGGCCCTGACACCATTTGGACGACCCCTACTGGTGTGAGTAAGGGGTTCATGACACCAGATATGATGGTGAAGATGAATTTAGATGGTAAGGTTTTAGCTGGTAACCGAAAACCATCTTCAGAAGTGAAGATGCACTTACGGGTATATCGTGAAAGTGAAGAGACAAATGCGGTGGTACATGCACATCCGCCAGTCGCCACATCTTATGCAATAGCCGGAATTAACTTAGAAAAACCTGTATCACCTGAAGCGGTAGTTTTATTAGGAAGGATTCCCGTTGCACCATATGCTACACCTGGCACAGAAGAAGTGCCAGATTCGATCACTCCATTAATTAAAGATCATCATGCGGTACTGCTGGCAAATCATGGAGCATTAACGTGGGGAAGAGATTTAATTGAAGCATATTATCGAATGGAGTCATTGGAACACTATGCATTGATGCTAACCTATTCGACAAATATACTGAACAAAGCCAATGAACTCAATTGTAACCAGATTTCGGATTTAATAGACATTCGAAATAATATGGGAATTAAGACTGGCGGAGTTCCACCATGTGATATCACACAGCAGCAAAAGCAGGAGCCCAATAAAGAAGAAGTCATTCAGGAAATTGTGGAAAAAGTCACCAGTCGTGTGATCGAACAATTGCAGAAAGGAGGAGCATTGTAAATGCAATTAAATGAAAGAGACATACAAACAATTGTCGATTCCGTACTTAAAAATGTGGAAGCACAACTTGATAAAGGTAAATCGGCGAATTCAGCAGCAAATCCGATCAAGATGAAACAATTGTCTCCTCAAACAGTATCATATGCTCCATCTGACGGAACCAATATTGATGGTGTTTTTACCAATGCAGATGATGCCATCAATGCGGCATATTCAGCACAACAAAAATGGATGAAAGATTTTAAAATTGAGGATCGAAATAATATTATTGCAGCAATCCGTGAAGCAGTCTCTCAAAAAGTTGAGTATTTTGCAAAAGCTGCCGTCGAAGAAACGAGATTAGGCAATTATAACGATAAAGTAGCCAAACTTAGTTTAACAGTAGAAAAAACACCTGGAACAGAGATCTTACAAACAGAAACATTTACAGGTGATAATGGGTTAACATTTGTTGAACAAACACCATATGGCGTGATTGGTGCAGTAACTCCTGTAACAAACCCTGTTGATACAATTGTAAATAACGGGATCGGGATGATTGCAGCAGGGAATTCAGTTGTATTTAATGTGCATCCATCAGCGAAAAAGGTTTCTGCAGAGATGGTACAATTGTTAAATCAAACGATTGTTAAAGCAGGCGGACCTTCTAATCTGTTGACAATGATCAAAGAACCAACAATCGAATCTGTTCAGCAAATTGCAAACAATAAGCATGTGAAATTACTCGTTGGAACAGGCGGTCCTGGAATGGTGAAAAGCTTGCTGAAATCAGGGAAGAAAGCGGTAGGAGCAGGTGCCGGGAACCCGCCGGTAATTGTTGACCAAACAGCAGATCTGAAACAGGCGGCAAAGGACATTATGGAAGGTGCTTCTTTCGATAATAATTTGCTCTGTATTGCGGAGAAAGAAGTATTTGTTTTGGACGAGGTTGCTGATGATCTAATCTTCGAATTATTAGCAGAGGGTGCCTATATGCTTGATCACAGAAATTTGGAACAAGCAATGCAGCTTACATTGAAAGAAAATAAAGAAGGGGTACCTGGCGGCTGCTCGTACTTAGCAAGAGACTATTTAGTTTCAAAAGAATGGGTAGGAAAAGATGCCTCCCTAATCTTAGAAAATATCGGTGTTCCGAATGTACAGACAAAGCTGTTATTATGTGAAGTCGATGCAGATCATCCTTATGTTCAATTAGAACAGCTTATGCCAATTTTACCGATTGTACGAGTGCAATCAATTGATGAAGCTATTGAGAAAGCTGTGCAGGCAGAACACGGCAATAGGCATACGGCAGTAATGCATTCAAATCATATAGAAAATGTTACAAAATTTGCCCGTGCAATTGGTACAACTATTTTTGTGAATAATGGTTCCTCATTGTCTGGCGTTGGTTTCAAAGGAGAAGGCTTTACAACAATGACAATAGCTGGGCCGACAGGTGAAGGTGTGACATCTGCCAGAACCTATACAAGACAACGAAGAACTGTAATCGCAAATGGCGGTTTCAATATAAAAGGGTAGGTGAACCGTAATGGCGAAAGCAGTTGGACTGTTAGAAGTGCTGGGGTATAGTGTGGCATTGGCAGCAATGGACCAAGCTTGTAAAGCGGCTGAAGTAAGAATCGAAGCAATGGATTGCAATAACCCTTCATCGGGGGACAAGGCTTCTATTCCTGTCGTGATCCAAGTTAAATTTACCGGGAATATTTCCGATGTAAGAATAGCTTTAGATGTGGCAAGGCAAGAAGCTTGTAAGTATATTGCTGATGAAGAAATTGTGACAAAATTAATTAGTAATTACGCGCCAGGGCTTGAGAATTTATTAGGAATAGGTAAAGTGAAATTACCATAATGAAGCAAGGGGAATAAACGATGTATCAGTCGTTAGGGATAATGGAAGTAGAAGGTTTAGTAACAGCAACTTCAGCAATTGACACCATGTGTAAGCATGCATTTGTCGAAGTTGTCAAAATAGAGAAGACTGGATCGGGCTGGGTTACCATCATGATTCAAGGTGATTTAGCATCTGTACAAGCAGCATTGGAAGTTGGTGTAGTGACTGCATATCGCCATGGCCAAGTTGTTGCCGTTAAGACTATACCGCGACCTGATGAAAAGCTGTATGGCAAGATGATACCAGAAGTGGGTGATAGATGATGAAAAAATATGAAGCGATCGGTATCATTGAAACAAAATACTTCGCTGTTGCAATGGAAATGTTAGATCAAGTCAGCAAAACAGCTGCTATCGAATTTTTATCAAGTCAGAATCAATTAGGCGGAAAGCTTGTTTCCATCATGATTGGCGGTTCGATCTCTGACGTCACATTGGCAATTGAAACAGCGAAACGTGTCAATGAGTCGAAACAAGATAGTCCATTGAAAAATGCTGTCGTAATCACCAATCCACATGAAGAAATATTACGTTTTGTTGTTCCGCAACCAAAACAAATTGTCAAAAAACGGGCAGCAAAACCAAGTATAACGAAAACAACAAAAAAAACAGAGGAAAAACCTTTAGAGGAGGAAAATAATAATGAGTGATTCATTAGGAATTATTGAAACAAGAGGACTAACAGCATCAATTGAAGCAGCGGACGCAATGTTAAAAGCAGCAAACGTAGAAGTAGTAGGAAGCGAAAAAATCGGCTCAGGCCTTGTATCAGTAATTATCAAAGGGGATGTAGGTGCCGTTAAAGCCGCAACAGAAGTAGGAGCAGAAGCAGCCGGACGAGTAGGCGAAGTTGTAGCAGTCCACGTCATCCCAAGACCACACGGTGATGTAAATAAACTGCTTAAATTGTCTTAATATATCCGAGAAGATTGGATTGGAGAACAGTCTACTTCAGCGGAATTTTCGGTAATTTGTACATTAATCAAACATTAATACCAAATCACTGGAGATACAGCAGAAGATTTGTACATTAAACAGGCATTAATACCAAATCACTGGAGATACAGCAGAAGATTTGTACATTAAACAAGCATTAAGACTAAATCACTGGAGATACAAGTTGAGATTTGTTCATTAAATTATCTATTATATTTTTCAAGGAGGAATACCAATGAGTGATTCATTAGGAGTAATCGAAACAAGAGGACTAACAGCAGCAATTGAGGCAGCAGATGCAATGCTAAAAGCAGCAAACGTAGAAGTAGTAGGAAGCGAAAAAATTGGCTCAGGCCTTGTGTCAGTAATTATTAAAGGAGACGTAGGTGCAGTTAAAGCCGCAACAGAAGTAGGAGCAGAAGCAGCTGGGCGCGTTGGCGAAGTAATCGCAGTTCACGTGATCCCGCGTCCACATGGCGATATCGCAAAAATCTTGCCTGAGTTCATTAAATAAAGGGTGACAACATATGACAGTTGAAGGCAGAGAAACACTTTATCGTGCCATCCGTGATGCTGTCATGGACGAGATTACCGCACATGGCATTGAACTGGTTCAAGAGCAAGATCATGATCTATTGGTGCCGGTTAGTGTTTCTGCAAGACATATACACTTAGAACAAAAACATGCCGAGATTCTTTTTGGCAAAAATTATACATTCACTAAGCATCGTGATATTTCACAGCCTGGACAATATTCATGTATGGAACAAGTGACAATTGTTGGACCGAAATCCCAAATGGAGCGAGTCCGTATTGTTGCCCCATTAAGAAAACAAACTCAAATTGAGATTTCAAAAACAGATGCTATCAAGCTTGGTGTAAACCCGCCAGTAAGGCATTCTGGAGATTTAAAAGGCTCTGCCCCATTAACAGTAATCGGGCCGAAAGGGAATGTGGACTTATTAGAGGGCTGTATTATCGCAGATCGCCATATTCATATGTCACCAGCAGATGCGAAAAGATTTGGTGTTGTAAATCACCAAAAAGTAAAAGTAGAAATAGACGGAGAAAAAGGCGGACTCATGTATGGCGTAACAATAAGGGTAAGTGATCGCTACGCACTAGATATGCATATTGATACAGATGATGCCAATGCATTTGGAATTAAGGGTCAGGAATACTTAACATTGATCAAGTAAACCTTATCCAGTTATGGAGGTTTATTTTATGGTAATTGGAAAAGTTGTAAGCAGAGTTATATCTACAAGAAAATATGATACATTACAAGGATATAAATTATTAGTGATTGAGCCCTTCAATGGGGAAAATAAAGAATGGTTTGTTGCTGCTGATACGATTGGTGCAGGAGAAGGTGAGCTGGTTTTAGTAAGTTTCGGTAGTGCCGTCCAACATGCATTGCCGCAATGTGCTCCAATAGATGCGATGGTTGTAGGCATTGTTGATCAGGAGCCAATTATTTAAATAAAGAATTATAGTTTTTACGAATAGGAGACATATGTCATGAAACTAATCGTAATTGGTGGAGTAGCAGCAGGAATGTCTGCTGCTTCTAAATTAAAGCGAATAAACCCGGAGGCAGAGATTATCGTATATGAAAAGGGTGACTATGTGTCCTATGGGGCATGTGGTCTCCCTTATTATGTCTCTGGTGAAAATAATGACCATACAAAAATGATTGCACGAACAAAGGAAGAATTCCAAAATCGCGGGATTGAGGTAAAGACAGTACATGAAGTGGTAAAAGTCGCTCCCGATAGAAAGCAAGTAATGGTGAGAAACAATCAGTCTGGTCAACTTTTTATTGACCATTATGATAAGTTAATGATCGCAACAGGTACTGTTCCAATAGTTCCGCCATTTGATGGCTTAGAGCTTGATAACATCCATGTATTAAAAACAATGGAAGATGGGATTCTTTTAAAACAGAAAGTGGGCAACCATAATATCCGCAATGTGGTAATTGTCGGTGGTGGTTATATAGGTATAGAGCTTGCAGAGGCAATGCATACATTAGGGAAAAATGTACGAATAATCGAACAGGCTGATCGAATCTTAACACCATTTGATCAGGAATTAACAGAGATCGCAACAAAACACTTGTATGAGAAAAAGGTTGACCTGCATTTAAATGAGAGTGTAAAAGGTTTTTCTGGAGACAGATCTGTTCAAAAAGTTATTACAGATAAATCCAGCTATGATGCTGATTTAGTCATTATATCAATTGGAGTAAAGCCAGCAACAAAATTTTTGCAAGGGACAGATATCCAACTTGCCGAAAATGGGGCAATTGTAATTGACCGTGAGATGCGTACAAATGTTAAAGATATCTATGCTGCTGGCGACTGTGCAGAAGTCTATCATTATGTGAAACAAGAAAACACGTATTTGCCACTTGGAACAAATGCGAATAAGTGTGGTCGACTCGCTGGAGAGAATATTGCTGGAGCCCATAAAAAATATATAGGTACATTAGGAAGTGCTGCAGTAAAAATTGTCGACCTTGAGTTAGCAAGAACTGGCTTATCTGAACTGGAAGCAAAAAGTTTAGCGATCGACTATACAACTGAATTTGTGAAAGCAGCGAATCATCCAGGTTATTATCCTGGACAAAAGCCATTGTGGATAAAAATTATTTGTGAGAAGCGCTCAAAGCGTATATTGGGTGCTCAAGCAATTGGTGAATCTGGAGCAGTTCTGCGGATTGATATGTTTGCTATAGCTATTCAAAACGATATGCTGGCAGATGAGCTGGGAATGACTGACTTATGTTACGCACCACCATTTGCAGGTGTATGGGATGCCGTGCATATTGCAAGTAATGCAGTGAAATAATTAGCAGCTGGAGGTGAGGATTTTTGTCCAAATTACAATCATTAAAAAAAGTTGTCGAAACAATTGCTGATAGATCTACAATTGCACTAGGGGGAAATGTATTACACCGTTCCCCGATGGCGTTTGTTAGAGAGCTCGCCAGACAAGAGAAAAAAGGATTAAAACTGGTAAAAACAGCTGGAGCGCATGATATTGACTTATTGTGTGCTGTAGGATCCGTTGAAACAGTTGATGCAGGATTTGTTAGTTATGAGACAGTTTATGGGCTGCCGCCACATTATCGAAAGGCTGTTCAAACAGGGATAGTAAAAGCTAATGAACATGCTTGTTATACCGTTATCAGTGCACTTAGAGGGGCATCAACCAATGTTCCTTTTATGCCTGTCAGTGGTTTGAAATATGGGGATCTTATTGAAAATAATGAGTATTTTGTTGTTGTAGAAGACCCCTTTACAGGCACACCTGTCACGTTAGTTCGCTCCATTTTCCCAGATGTTGCGATTATTCATGTCCAGGAATGTGATGAGGAAGGTAATGCTGTTATTAATGGCCCTAAATTTGAAGATGTATTAATGTCAAGAGCGGCTGAACGTGTAATCATTACAACAGAACAAATTGTCTCACCATATCGGATAAAGCAAAATAAAGAGAGAATTGATATCCCGGCATTTTTAGTTGATGCGGTTATTCATGTTCCAAAAGGGGCGGCCCCCGCTTCTTGCTATAAAAAATATGATGTTGATGAAAAAGCATTGCGTGAATTTTTAAGTTTAAAAGAAAAGCAGGAAATAATAGAATTTATTAAAAAGTATGAGCAACAAGATTATCAGCATGAGAGGGGGAACAGGACATGGTAAACTATCGGATCAGTGATTTAATGACATGTGCTATTGCCGATATGCTCCAGGATGGGGAAACAGTATTTCATGGGGTATCATCTCAAATGCCAATGGTAGCCATGCATTTGGCTCGTCATTTACATGCCCCCAATCTAGTCCACTTAAACATTCCAGGTGGTGTTAATCCGAGTTCGATTAAACAATCCTCTTATTCCTCTGCAGGAGCAGACTTAGTTGAAGCAGGAGAATCTTACTTTCCTTTGGACCAGATATTTGATTTATCGATGCGTGGTAAGCTGGATGTTGCATTTTTAGGCGGGGTACAATTCGACATCAATGGTAATGTCAATGCATCAGTCATTGGTGAGTACAATAAGCCAAAAGTCCGACTGCCAGGAGGTGCTGGTAGTGCTGTCTTAATTCCAACAGCCAAAAAAGCGATTATCTGGCGAACAAAACATGACCCGAGGACATTTGTTGAAAAGGTAGACTTTGTAACAACCAGAGGGAATTTGTGGAAGATTGTTACACCATTATGTGTGTTTGTCTTTAAGGATGGCAAGCTACAACTTGATTCGATTCACCCCCATACAACAATGGAGGAAGTCCAGAAACAAACAGGGTTCCGATTAATCTACGACGAAATACGCTACACAAACGAACCGACAACAAAACAACTGCAACTATTAAAACAGATTGATCCATATGACTATAGGTCGACAGAGTTTTAAATTTTCAGAATTTGTCGAAAATAGATTGATTTTATCAGGATAGTTCTTTATAATCACGGTATGTAATATAGATAGATAATTATAGGGGGACTAACATATGAAAAAGAGCTTACTATGGCTTTTTTCTGCTATTCTCATCATGCTATTAGCAGCCTGTGGTACAAGTAGTGATGATTCATCAGCAGATAAGTCAAGCAACGGTGGAGAAAGCAATGAGTCAAATGAAGAAGCTAAAAGAGTTGCCGTTGTATTAACAGATCAAATTGGGGTAAACCCGTTTTTTCAGCAAATTTCTGACGGTGCAACGAAAGCTGCAAATGAGACAGGTCTTGAAGTAAATATTATTGAGTCATCAGACCCAACAGAAGTAGAACAAAACCTTCAAGTAGCAGTAGCAGATGGTTATGACTTAATTTTAACAGCAACATTTGATGCAGTAGACGCCCTAACACGTGTTGCTGAGCAAAATCCCGATCAAGACTTTGCCATCATTGATGCGGTAGTTGATTTGCCAAATGTTAAAAGTGCTGAATTCCGAGAATATGAAGCAAGTTTTCTATTAGGTACAATTGCTGGTCTTTCCACACAAACAGACAAAATAGGAATTGTTCTAGCAATGGATGTTCCATTACTAGATAAATATAAAGTAGGTTTTGAACAAGGGATTAAACATGTTAACGAGGATGCAGAAATTCTTTCAAGCTATGTAGGAAGTTTCGAAGATCCTGCGAAAGCAAAAGAAATTGCGTTACAACAACATGCTAATGGTGCTGATTTCATTGCAGCAGCTGCTGCTGTTAGTGATCTAGGTGTATTTGAAGCTGCGGCAGAGAAAGGCTTTTATACTTCTGGACAAGATATTGACAGAACAGTTGATGATCCTGAACATATCGTTACATCCCAATTGAAAAATACGGACGTTGTTGCTTATGATTTTGTTAAAGAATACGGGGATGGGGAGTTTACCACTGGAACTCAATCCTTCGGCCTTGCTGAAAATGGTGTGGGAGTTGTTTTTGTAACAGAAGATTCTGAATCACCATTAAGTGATTTCATTGGTCAGGAAACAATTGATGAAGTGATCGCAATTAAAGACCAAATCATCTCTGGTGAATTAAAAGTACAAAATCCATTAGAGCAATAAGGGATTATAGAACTGTGGGCTGCTTTTATTATAAGCAGCCTTTCTTACTTAACAGCATTATATTTTAGTAGAATCAGTAGGGAGTCCGAAAACTCGAAAAAGCGTACTTTGCTTCTTTTGAAGAAGTGATCATATATCGTACTTGTCAAATAGTGAAAGCACTGCAAGTCTAGTTTTGGATTATTTAGTAAATTTTCTTCCTGACCGAACTTACATAGTCTGAATAATGTTTTCTTCTATCATTCAACAAAGAAGGTGAATTCGATTGTTGTTAGAACTAAATGGTATTACAAAAAAATATGGTGATTTTACAGCAAATGACCACATTAATTTTTCATTAAACGAACAAGAAATCCATGCAATTGTCGGAGAAAATGGTGCGGGTAAGACAACCCTTATGCGGATGCTCTATGGAATGGAAAAACCCACATCAGGTGAGATCGTTGTAAGTGGAAAGAAACAAAATATTGAGAGTCCCAATGATGCTATTGCCTTAGGAATTGGCATGGTGCATCAACATTTCATGCTTTTTCCTCCATTCACAATTGCAGAAAATGTCGTATTCCATAATGAACCTAAAAAAGGATGGCGATATGACCGAAAAAAAGCTGCAGATGAAGTTGCCCAATTAGCGGCAAAGTTCGGTATGAATATAGATCCACTTCAAATTGCAGGGGACGCTCCTGTGGGGATACAGCAGCGTGTGGAAATATTGAAAGTATTATACCAAGGTGCTGATGTAATTATTCTTGATGAACCAACCGCTGTGTTAACACCAATTGAAGTAAAAGACTTATTAGCAAGCTTGCGTGAGCTGGTCAGAATGGGGAAAAGCATTATCTTAATTACACATAAACTAAATGAAGTAATGGAAGTGTCCGATCGGGTTACAGTTTTGAGGGATGGGAAAGTAACTGGAACATTATCAACAAAGGAAACCAATCCCGAAGAATTATCTAGTTTAATGGTTGGGAGAGAACTAAAAGCAAATCCACTGCCAGAACAAGAAACAGGCAGTGAAGTATTATCTGTCACAAACATTAGGATGAAAGACAAAGATACAGAAAAAAAATTGCTAGACAATGTTACTTTTCAAGTGCACCATGGTGAAATTGTTGGGATTGCTGGAGTTTCGGGAAATGGCCAATCAGAATTGATTCAAGCAATTACTGGTCTTGCCCCAATTGAAAATGGTTCGGTCCGTTTAAATGGAACTGATTTGTCGAACAAAACAGTGAAGCAAATTAGAGATGCAGGACTTTCACATATACCAGAAGATCGTTACTTATGGGGTGCAGCAAAAGAAGCAAATTTGATTGACAATATGATGATGACAGATTATATAAAACCAAATTTTCAAAAGTCAGGTGTATTAAAATTAAAAGCAATTCGCAAATATGTTGCAGATAGTCTCAAGAAATTCAATGTAAAAGCAACATCCATTGACGCAAGTGCCCAATATTTATCTGGTGGCAATTTGCAAAAATTGATTGCAGCAAGAGAAATTCAGAAAAATACTCCATTCTTATTAGCAGCTGAACCAACTCGCGGGGTAGACATTGGGGCAATGGAGTTCATTCATCAGCAGCTTATTGAAAAAAGAAATAATGGGGATGCAGTTCTACTTATATCTTCTGAATTATCGGAAGTATTGGCATTATCTGATCGTATTTTAGTCATGTATGAAGGCAAAATTGCCGGTGAGTTTGATCGAAACAATGCAAGTGAAGAGAAATTAAGTATTTTAATGGCAGGTGGTAACAATTGAGTAAAATAAAAACAAGTGCCACTCTATTTGTTCAACCATTATTAGCAGTTGCAGTAGGGCTTCTGGTTGGTACGGTTGCAATAATCCTTTCAGGTGAATCAGTTGTTGTGACCTACCAGGAAATGTGGAAAGGTGCATTCGGGAATCTTTATTTTGTTACCAATACATTAGAAAGAGCGATCCCCATTATTTTAGCTGGTTTGGGGGTTGCCTTTGCTTTTCGCGCAGGATTCTTTAACCTTGGGGCTGAAGGTCAACTTGTAATGGGGGCAGTTACAACAGCGATTGTTACAGTCTCTTTACCATTTCAAGGCTTTCTTAATATGATTCTTTCCATCGCAGCAGGTATGATCATTGCAGGGCTTTATTCTTTTTTTTCCGGATGGATGGAGCAGCGATTCCAAATCAACTTGCTCATATCGACATTGTTACTTAACTACATAGCGGTACTGTTTGCTGGTTACCTTGTCAGCGAGCCGTTTCGTGATACATCAAGTGCTGGTGGTGTCCCGCAAACTGTGATGGTTGACCAAGCAAGTCGTCTGCCGAAAATGTTAACAGGTATGAATCTGCACTATGGTTTTGTAATTGCAATTATTTTAGCCATTGTGATTGCTTTTATTATGAAAAGAACGACATTTGGCTATGAAGTAAGGATGTTAGGGCAGAATGTTTTCTTTGCACAATATGGCGGGATTAACCGTAAAAAAACAATGTTTATCAGTCTTTTAATAAGTGGAATGCTTGCAGGTCTTGCCGGCAGTGTGGAAGTGCTTGGAATGCATTATCGCTTTATTGAAGGGGCATTATCGAATCCGCAATTTGCATGGACTGGCTTAATGGCAGCACTTCTCGCCAACTCTAACCCTATTGGGACAACAATTGTAGCGATCTTTTTAGCAGCACTCGATACAGGGTCATTAGGTGTGGAAAGAAATACAGATGTGCCTAATTCCATTTCCGGTATCATTCAAGCTGTATTGATTTTATTTATTTCCGCAAAATTCACTTTTGCATTTCTAAAACAAAGAAAGAAAGAGGGGAAATAAGATGGACAGTTTATTTGATTTATCTTTAATCAATTCGACATTACGAATGATGGCCCCTCTTCTGTTAGCAGGTTTAGGTGGTGCTATTTGTTCACGTGTTGGTGTCTTTAATGTCGGTTTAGATGGACTTATGCTGATGGGAGCGTTTCTCGGCATTGCAGCCAATGTTTTTACCAACAATGTATGGTTAGCAATATTGATTGCTGTCATTGGAACAACGATTTTTTCTGCATTATATGGTTATATGGTGATTGATTTACAAGCGAATATGATTGTAACGGGGATTGCGATCAACTTCTTATCAATTGGTATGACAACATTTGCTTTACGAACAATATTTAATGTTCAAGGGGCATACTACAGCAATGAAATGCAAGGATTGCCAACATGGGAGATACCGGTAATAGGCAATATTCCTTTTATCGGAAACCTACTGTCAGGACAAACGCCAATTGTGTATTTAGGAGTTGTCTGCACCATTTCCATGTATATCTTTTTCAAGAAAAGTGTGTCAGGTTCACATTTCGATGCAGTTGGAATTAATCCAGTTGCAGCGAAAAGCCAAGGGATCAAAGTGAAGAGGATACAGTATCAGGCAGTGCTCATTTCTGGTGTACTATGTGCATTAGCAGGTGCTCAGCTCTCTCTTGGTCAAGTAACGATGTTTAGTGAAAATATGACAGCTGGACGTGGATTTATTGCCCTTGTTGCAACAATGCTAGGACAGTCGAATCCAATTGGCGTATTTCTATCAAGTGGATTATTTGGTTTTACTGAAGCAATTAGTATCAGATTACAAGGTTTAAATATACCAACTAATTTTACGTTAATGCTTCCTTATGTGATTACAATATTAGCAATGTTTATTTTTAAAGATAAAACACAGTTAAGTGCACTGAAAAATAGTACAGGAAGCTCACGATAATTTTGAAGGAGGTTACCAAAAATGTCAAAAAAAGCAGATCGATTGAAAAAGTCTAAAGTGCCGCCAAGAAACGAAAAATATGGAGATCGATTACCTCCAGGACAAACCTTAACAACGAAATTCCCTATCCTTCATGAAGGGGAAGTACCTGAATATGATTTAAAAGATTGGAATTTAAGAGTCTTTGGTGAAGTTGAAGAAGAGAAAGTATTCACATATGAGGATCTAATGAGCATGCCGCAGACATCGATTGTTCGTGACATCCATTGTGTTACCCGCTGGTCAAAATTTGACAACACATTTACCGGGGTAAAATTTACAGATTTTTTAAAGGTAATTAATGTGAAAGATACAGCAAAGTATGTGATGGTATATGGTGATCATGATTATGAAAGTAATATGCCGTTAAAAGACTTGTTGAAAGAGGATATCCTGATCGCACACAGTTATGATAATAAACCACTATCTCCAAAACATGGCTATCCTTTCCGCCTGATTGTTCCACACCTATATTTCTGGAAAAGCGTAAAATGGATTCGCGGAATTGAATTTATGGAAGAAGATCGTCCAGGCTATTGGGAGCGAAATGATTTCCATAATTATGGGGATCCATTTAAAGAAGAACGCTTTTCAATAGATGATGCTTATATGCCTGATGATGAATGGTTAAAAAAGGAGTTTGATTGATATGTATTTGCCAAATTTAAAAATAGATGCAAAAGATTTACCGGAAAAAGTGATCGTTTGTGGGGATCCAGAGAGGGCAAAGCTTATTGCGGAAGATTTGGATGATAGCAAATTACTGGCTCAAAACCGTGAGTATCATACGTATGCTGGATTTTACCAGGGAGAGTATATCGCGGTTGTTAGCCATGGTGTAGGTTCACCAGGTGCAGCAGTCTGTTTTGAACAATTAATCCAAGGTGGTGTGAAGTATTTAATCCGAGTTGGAACTGCAGGCTCTTATCAGAAAGAAGTGAAACCAGGCAGCCTTGTTATAAGTACAGCAGCTGTCAGACGAGATGGATTAAGCAGCCAAATTGTACCTGAAGGTTTTCCGGCAGTAGCTGATTTAACTTTAACCAATCGTTTGATTGAACTGTCGAAGTCACAATCAATAGACTCACACCATGGTATTACATTGACACTAGACGTATTCTATCAAGGAGCAATTGCTTTTCCTCATGAAGAATATAAAAATGCAGGTGTCCTAGCTGTTGAAATGGAAATTGCCTCACTATTTACAATTGCGAGCATAAGGGGTGTCCGTGCTGCAGCAATTGTTGCAATAGATGGTTATGCTGACGCAGATCTGGCAGAAGATTATAATCCCCATACAGATCAAATGAAGCAAGCTATTGAAATGGAGAAAAAGATTGCATTAGAAGCATTAACGAATACAGATAAATAATGTGTAAGGAGTTGTCCATATATTCTGGACAACTTTTTTTGTCAGTTTTTTTAAATGCCAAAGCGTGAGTGAAAAGCAGTGGTGATGGCATTGAAATAGTGTTTAAAAGGCAAAGCGTGAGTGAAAAGCAGTGGTGATGGCATTGAAATAGTGTTTAAAAGGCAAAGCGTGAGCGAAAAGCAGTGGTAATGGCATTGATAAGCGGTTTAAAAGCCAAAGTGTGAGGAAATGCAGCCGTGATGGCATTGAAATAGTGTTTAAAAGCCAAATCGTGAGTGAAAAGCAGTGGTGATGGCATTGATAACTGTTTAAAAGCCAAATCGTGAGTGAAAAGCAGTGGTGATGGCATTGATAAGCTGTTTAAAAGCCAAATCGTGAGCGAAAAGCAGTGGTGATGGCATTGATAAGCTGTTTAAAAGCCAAATCGTGAGCGAAGAGCAGCCGTGATGGCATTGAAAAGGTGTTTAAAAGCCAAAGCGTGAGGATAAAGCAGCCGTGATGGCATTGAAAAGCCATAATATCTCAAAGAAGAGGAAGCCTAAGAGCAATGAATTATGCCCAACTAGTCAAATTGATGCCAAAAAAGGCCGATAAAGCAATGTAAAGCTTTACCGACCTTTCTTGTTCGTTGATAACTTAATTCCTTACTACAACTGACTGTTCCAATGCTTGCGTTAAATCTTCCACAAGATCGTCCACATTTTCAATACCGACAGATAAGCGGAATAGTCGATCATCAATACCTCGCTCTTTTCGTTCGGCAGGGGGCATTGCTGCATGAGACATTGTTGCAGGGTGTGAAAGAATAGATTCTACTGCTCCAAGGCTTACCGCGAATACTGGTAACTTTATGCTTTCTACAAACTTTTGACAATCAATTTTTCCATCTAAAAGAAAAGATAGCACAGCACCGCCACTGCGAGCCTGTGACTTGTTAATCTCATAACCAGGGTGTTCCTTTAAACCTGGATAGTACACTTTTTCAACAGCTTGATGTTCTTGAAGAAAGTGAGCAATTTTGTCAGCGGATTGACTAGATTTTGTTAGTCTTGTTTCCAGAGTCTTCATCCCTTGAATCAATGTATAACTATCATGTGCACCTAAAATGGCACCGAATGTATTTTGTACAAACTTCAATCGTCCTGCTAACTCTTCATCATTTGTTACAGCTAATCCTGCTACTATATCACTGTGTCCTGACAGGAATTTCGTTGCACTATGTAAGACAACATCAACACCTAAGTCAAGCGGGTTTTGATAAAGTGGTGTCATAAAAGTATTATCTAAAAATGTGAGGGCATTATTTTGTTTGGCTAATTGTACTGTTTTCCGAATGTCTGTCACTTGCAATAAAGGATTAGCAGGTGTCTCGATATAGATAACCTTTGTATTAGGTCTGATCGCTTGCTCAATTTCTTCATTTTTTGTCATATCAACAAAGGTATAGTCAATAGCGAATTGTGTAAGCAATTGACTGACAAAACGGAAGGTTCCGCCATAGACATCTTTTGTTACAACAACATGGTCTCCTGCCTTTAATAACAGAAAGGCAGAGGAAATTGCTGCCATTCCAGAAGAAAAAGCAAAACCTGCTATTCCATTTTCTAATTCTGCAATGGTTTTTTCAACAATTTCTCTTGTCGGGTTTCCTGAACGGCTATAATCAAAAGGTCCAAATGAATGTAACTCATCCTGATGGTATGTTGATGACAAATAGATAGGAGGGTTAACAGCACCTGTCTTTCTTTCCTGGTAACCTTGGTTCACCCCTGCGTGAATTAATTTCGTTTCTAGCTGGTGTTTAGACATGAACAATTCCCTCCTTGCTTTTGATTAACGCCTGATTAATATCATTCTTCAAATCCTCTATATGTTCAATCCCAACAGAAAAGCGCAGCAGTCTGCCGCAGATTCCACGACGGTCCCGTTCTTCTTCTGGAATATCTGCATGTGTTTGGGTTGTTGGATAAGTTATAAAACTTTCGACACCACCCAAGCTCTCCGCGAATATAATAGTTTCAAGGTTTGATAGAAAACCTGCAACCATTTCTTTGTCTTTCACACGAAAGCTCATCATTGCACCTCTGCCAGGATAAAGTACATCTGTAACTAATTCATGATTTGTTAGAAATGTTGCGAGATCCTTTGCATTTTGCTGTTGTTTCTCTAACCTTAAGCTAAGTGTTTTCATCCCGCGAATTAAGAGCGTACAGTCAAATGGTGAAAGCACAGCACCTATTGCATTGTGAAGATAACCTATTCTTTCAGAGAGTTCTTCCCCTTTCGCAACAACTAAGCCAGCTAGTACATCATTATGACCACCTAAATACTTTGTAGCTGAATGGATAACAATATCGGCACCATCATTTAATGGCTGTTGTAAATATGGGGTATAAAATGTATTGTCAACAATAAACAGTAAATCATGTTTTTTAGCAATTGCGGCAATCTCTTTTATATCTAATTCAATTAATAATGGGTTAGTAGGTGTTTCAATAAAAATAGCTTTTGTTTTGTCCGTAATATTTGCTTCAATTTGATCAGGAGTAACATAAGTTGGTTTGATATTATATGCTTTCTGATAATGATCAAACAGGCGGTAACTTCCACCATATACATCTTCTGTTACAATAATTTGATCACCTTTTTCGAATAGGGAAAAAATAAGCTGGATTGCTGCCATTCCCGATGTACAGGCAAATCCTTTTGATCCATTTTCTAATTTAGCAATCGTTTCTTCGACAATATCTCTCGTAGGATTTTTGGATCTTGTATAATCAAATCCCGTTGATTCACCAATCGTACGATGTTGATATGCTGTCGATAAATAGATCGGAGCTTCTACTGCTCCAGTTTTTGGATCTGATTCATTTCCGATTTTTGCAAGTATAGTTTCAATATGTTTCAACAGGCCCACATCCTTTAATGCAAATTTTACCTCTTTTTCTAAATTGAAAAAGGCTTTCTTCTTTGATAAGAAGAAAGCCCTGTAAGGTTAAGGTTTACTAATCTCCTTATCTTTGGTAAGAATACCGTCTGGAATTAGCACCATGCATCGAATATGCTGGTTGCTGAGGTGTCAACGGGCCAGTCCCTAAACCTCTCTGGATAAGTGTAAAACGAATTATTTAGTTTTAATGGAAATACTATACATACTATCATACAATTCTCCAGTATAAATATCAAGGAAATTTTCTAAAAAAAATTAAAACCTAGTAAATGTATGGGATATAAGGGTTTTCGGCCGAAAAGCCTATTATTTCAATAAATACCACTATTGACAATAAGTAATTTTGCCATTATATTCAATACAAATACCCAGTAATTATCGAGAGAAACTAACCGAATACTTCATTAAGAATACGATTCAATAACAATTCTTATCAAGAGAGATGGAGGGGCTGGCCCGTAGAAATCTCAGCAACAGGCATTATGTACTGTGCTAATTCCAGCAAGTATATCACTTGGCAGATAAGAAGGAGGTAAAACTTCTGCTTTATGCTAAAGTGGGAGTTTTTTATTATATAAAATGTGTTGCCAACTTTAATATAAGGAAGTAGGATGAAAATGTTAGTGATTATTGCAATATTAGCGGCGTGTCTGTTTGCATTTAATATAGGAGCAAGTGGTTCTGCAGCGAGTATGGGGGTCGCTTATGGAGCAAAGGTAATTAAAAACAGGAAAACAGCATTGTTTTTAGCGGGATTAGGTGCGATCATTGGTGCATTATGGGGTGGTCAGCATGTAACAAACACGTTAGGCAAAGGAATTATTTCCGAAGAGATTATTGATGTTCCCATTGCGGCAATTATCCTGTTAGTCGCTGGCGGAACACTATTAATCACAAACTCTATCGGTATTCCTTTATCAACTAGTGAAGTTACAGTAGGTGCGATTGTTGGTGTAGGTATCTCGTTTCAGCAACTTTATGTAACGAGTATCTTTCATATTGTCAGCTTATGGCTAATAATTCCCTTTCTTGCATTTATGATTACATTTACTTTTGAAAAGTTACGTACAAAATTTCATCATAAAATTAAAATGAAACCATCCCATAAATTGCTGGCAGTACTGTTGATGTTTACTGGTTTCTTTGAAGCGATTGCAGCAGGGATGAACAATGTCGCAAATGCTCTAGGTCCTTTAGTAGGTGCAGATATTATGTCAATGGAAGTCGGTTTGCCATTATTCGCAGTAATTGTAGCATTTGGAAGCTTTTTGTTCGGTGGCAAGGTATTGGAAACAAATGCAAAGAAAATTACGAGCTTATCACTAGCAAATGGTGTAGTGATATCCAGTACAACAGGATTCCTTGTTATTATCGCGTCCTTCCTGGGTATTCCGATTCCTATGACACAAGTGACAACGACTGCTATTGTAGGTATTAGTGCAACGAAAAGCTGGAAAGATGTCTGGAAACAAAAAATAGTTCACCAGATTGCAAAAGTCTGGATTACATCTCCCATTATTTCATTAGTCATTGCCTATAGCTTAACAGAAATGATTGTTCACCAGTCATTCTATACTGTAGTATTATTACTGCTAACCATTATGATTACATTCGTTTTACTGAAATATGAAGTAAAAGCAGATAAGAAGATAAAGAAGCAAACGAGAAGGGAATGGCAAGCAAATGAGTAAAGTTTACATCGTAGGAGCGGGACCGGGAGATAAGGAACTAATAACATTAAAAGGTTTAAGAGCAATTAAAGAAGCTGATGTGATTCTATATGATAGATTAATTAATAAAGAACTGTTAGATTATGCGAAAGAAGGCTGTGAGTTGATCTTTTGCGGAAAAAAACCGAGATTACATGGTTTGATTCAAGAGGAAATTCATCGTTTACTAGTTCACCATGCCAAACAAGGAAAAGTTGTCACAAGGCTAAAAGGTGGAGATCCATTTATATTCGGCCGTGGCGGGGAAGAAGGGCAAGTATTGAAAGTAGAGAATATCCCTTTTGAAATTGTTCCGGGAATTACATCAGGCATCAGTGCTGCAGCTTATGCAGGGATACCGTTAACACACCGGGGAATAAGTGGTTCTGTGAGCTTTGTCAATGCATCCAATCCGGATAACCGTGCAGTGGAAGAATGGGAACATATTGCAAAAGGAGCAGACACTCTTTGCTTCTATATGGGGGTAAGACACTTTCCGAAAACTGCACAATATTTAATACAAGCAGGACTTGACCCCAATACTCCTGTTGCAATCATTCATTGGGGAACATTTACACACCAAAAAACAGTTATTGGTACATTAGAAAATATAGAAAAAAGAATGGGCGAGATTAGCAATCCTTCCATGATTGTTGTCGGTAAAGTGGTTGATTTGCATAAGGACCTGCAATGGTTCGAACAAATCGCCGTAGAACAGTTGAACTAAAGGGAATAACCATTCTTTGGACTATCTTCTATACGAGCGGTTAGCTTCTTGGGAAGACTGTATCCAAAAGATAGCATCGATTATTTACGGAACGCATGGTATCATGGTATAATCGTTCCGTAAATCTAATCCTGATCAATAACCCGCTCAATCTGTTCCTTATCTTTCTCCCAATCCCATTCTGGATTGATTTGATTGAGAAATGCCTGGACTTGATCATTGGACAAATCTTGCTCACCATTAGAGTTATTTTGATAGGATTTCAGCTCCCATTCGCCACCTTTTTTATTTACAGGCATTGTCCATTTCACTGTGAAAATATAGTCATTGTTATTAATATCCGCATGAATCAGCAATATATCCTTATGAAGAATCATGTTTGATAATTTCATATTGATACTCCCTCCCATATTACAGCTGGCTTTTCTTTATTATACCACAAAAAATAAGCGCTTTCTTCCATTGGGTAAAAAAAGGCTTATCAATAAGACAAACCTAATATTACTTATCTTTCGGATATATTTTCGGGAAAAATAATAGAATAATAAATGTGAGGAGGCCGATTACAAATAATCCCTGATACACATTATGTAAGGCAAAACTTAATCCATCCTGTATTGCGAGCAGTTCATTAGGATCAAAAGTCTGGCGCATTTCTTCATCAAGTAATATTTCTGTGTTGCTAATTTCTGCATTAACTTCTGCTTCCTGAAAATATTTTCTCATTTGCTGGTTCATCAACCCGCCTAGAAATGATGCACCAACAGCACTTCCGATGATCCGCATAAACATATTTAAGGATGTAGCAACACCACGCACATTCCAATCCACATGATTTTGAATCGAGACAATAAAGGTAGTGCTGGACAGTCCCATCCCGACACCGATAATGAATGAACTGATTGCCGCGTAGACTGGTCCTTTATCCGAATCAAGTAATGAGAACAGGAAGGTCCCGATTAACAGTGCGGTTCCCCCTAAAAGAGCAGTTGTTCGAAAGCCGATCTTTAACACTAAATGTCCGGCAACCGTAGCAAAAATTGGCCAGCCAATCGACATTGTACTTAATGTAAAGCCGGCAACAATCGCTGACTCTTCCATCACCCCTTGTACATATGTTGGCAGAAAACTAGACAGCCCTAATATAATCATGCCAGAAAATAATGTTGCCAGATTTGCGATAATAATTAATCGATCTTTCCAGAGAAAAAGCGGCATCATTGGTGATACTGCCCTTTTTTCCTGCCATACAAACAGCCCCATACATGCAATAAATAGTAACAAAAGAGAAACTGTCTCAAGTGAAGTCCATGTCCAGACTGTTCCTGCTTGGACAAAAACAATAATTAAGGCAGATATACCGACTAAAAATAAAGCAGAACCGATGTAATCAATTGATTTCTTTTCCTTACCAACATCTTCATGGAAGAAACGATAAACACCGATGATCCCGAGAATGCCAAGCGGTATGTTCATCCAGAAAATCCAGGCCCAATCAATAAACTGGACAATAACACCGCCAAGCAGCGGGCCAAGGACTGAAGAGATTCCCCAGACACTTGCTAAGTAGCCTTGAACTTTTGCCCGTTCTTTCAGTGTGTACATGTCTCCAACGATTGTCGTCACAATTGGCTGAATCGCACCAGCTCCTATACCTTGAATAAGTCGGTATATAACAAGTGCTGTCATTGAATGAGCCAAACCACATAATATCGACCCTGTGAGAAATATGATGACTCCAAACATAAATACCGGTTTGCGGCCAAACAGGTCAGCTAGCTTGCCATAAACCATTGTTGTAATTGCCTGCATTAATAAGAAACTGGAAAAAACCCAACTGTATAGCGTGAATCCACCTAAATCTCCCACAATATTAGGCATAGCTGTAGCAACAATGGTACCTTCAATTGCAGCCATAAACATGGATAGAACGAGTGCAATTAAGACAAGTGGCCGATTCGTTTGCTTATTTGACATTTTCGATCTCCCTTTTGTTCATAATATTAATGGTATTGTACCAAAATATTATTTTAGAATCACATGTTATTCTGTCGAGTAAACGAATTATAAAACTATTTGGAAGGATAATTGTTGCATCATTCTGAATTAAGAACTATAATAGGGAAAAATAACTAATTTTTGAATTTCATCATACGATTAATCACTAATTATTCATTATTCGACAAAAAATGAAACTTTATATAGAACGATAATGAATGATTATGTTATAATGAAAACGCAATAGAAAGTGGGTGAAACATGATGATCGGTCCAAAAATACAAGAACTTAGAAAAGGTAAAAGAATGTCGCTTTCCGAAGTGGCAGAACAAGCAGGTGTAGCTAAATCCTATTTAAGTTCCATCGAACGGGGAATTCAGTCAAATCCATCCATCCAATTTATGGAGAAGATAGGGAAAGTTCTTGGTGTAACAGTTAATGAATTATTAATGAGTCAAAATGATCAAGCTATTCGCGATCAATTGGATGAGGAATGGCTGAAATTGGCAGAAGATGCGATGAATTCAGGTATTTCAAAAGAAGAGTTCAAACAGTTTTTAGAATTTAATAAATGGAAAAAAAGTCATTAAATAAATAGCATTAAAAAAAGACGAAAGATGAATGTTGTCAGCCACTGGAAAAGAGAGTGACTGGCATTTTTATTTCTAGTAAATTTTTAAACTGTGATTAACTATAGATCAGTCATTAGTTAGCTGAAGATGAAGAAGATAGAAACCAGCAAAAGAACGTTCCGCGAAAAAGGTATAATCTTCAAGAATTTCCGTCCTTTGTGAAAAACTAGTATGATTCTAGGTGAATATATGATTAAATAGTTAGAGAATGATAGAAGTTTCTTTAAACAAAATATACTTTTTTGCTATTCCTGAAACAATATTGTACGCTATGTTTGATGGCCATCTAATAGATAAATAATAGCAGGTTAATTATAAAGAATACGATAGCCAAAGGATTACTCTGATAACTTTAGAAAAGGAATTCTCTATAAAACAGACATAACGACACGGTTTGAAACGAAACACATATACTACAGAAGATAGATGCAAATGGGGTGATAATTTGTCGGAGCAGGAAATATATCGATCGATATTAGAGAAAATGCTAGATCAAACAGAAAGACAACAAATTAACAATTCGGAAGATTTTATAAAGAAATTAACACAAGAAATTAGGCAGTCTAACGTACTGTCAATTAAAGAATAATAAAGAGAGGAGTGTGAATAAACGATTCTGGTATCGAAACTTTTTTATTCACACTCGTTTAAAAGTAAATTTCCCGGGGAATAATCATTATTTACGGATTTGGCACATCAATTTCTACATATTTTGAGTCACCTTGTTTTATTTGAGCCGTACCATTCGTAGTATTTATGATCCACTCATGGAATGGTTCTTCCTCACCACTGTTAACATAAATTCGAAGCGTTACTTGATCTAAGTATTCTATATGATCTAACAGGTAATTGGTTTGACGGATCTCGTTTTCTAATTTGCCTAGAAGTGTATATTCAACTGTCACGAGAAATTGGTTCATTTTCTTTCGTTCCACAACACCGGTTGTATTAATTCCTAGAGATGTGGTACTGGCATATGCACGTATCAGTCCTCCGGCACCAAGTTTAATCCCGCCAAAATATCGTGTGACGACAACGGCAGTGTCTTTTAACTGTCTTTTTTTTAATACTTCTAAGATTGGTACACCGGCTGTTCCGCTAGGCTCACCATCATCATTGGCTTTTTGAATTTGATCATGTTCACCGATCATATATGCGGAACAATTGTGTGTTGCATCAGCATGTTTCTTCTTGATCTCTTGAATAAATTCCTTTGCTGCATCTTCTGTTTCCACTCGTTTCACATAACCAATGAAACGAGACTTTTGGATGATTTGTTCATCCCAACCTTCTGGCTTTACGGTAAAATACTGGTCTAACATTATTTCCCCTCCTGAAAAATATTTGTATAATTGATAGGATTAAGTGTAAAATCATTACAAATGAAAGAATATATAAATGTGAAAATGCCCCCATAAAAAGTACTGAATAATTCGAATTATGTCATTGAAACTAGGTGGTGAGAGTTAGAGATTATGGATAACTGGGACCGTGATTTAGATTATATTATACAAGAGATGATAGATACAGTAAAAAACAGTAAAGATGAAGTATTTAACATTTCTGAAGAGTCTCGCAAAGAACACGAACGAATCAATAAGGAATTAGAAGAATTAAAGCAGAAGGTATCTCTAACGATCGAAGAGGGTGATCAATTAGAGAAAAAGGCCAAGGCTGCGAGAAAAAAGTTGTCTGTCGTTAGTAAAAATTTCTCTGTATATTCTGAAGAAACGATTAGAGAAGCGTACGACAATGCGCACAAAGTACAATCAGACTTTGTTGTTAAACGTGATCAGGAAAAAGCATTACGGGAACGGCGAGATGAACTGGAACTGCGACTTAAATCACTTGAGAAGATGGTTGAACGAGCAGAAGGCCTGATGGGGAAAGTGTCGATCGTCCTAAACTATTTAAGTGAAGATTTTAGACACATTTCTGATCTCCTGCAAGATGCGCAAGAAAAGCAAGCGTTTGGACTACGCATCATCGAAGCACAAGAAGAGGAAAGGAGAAAACTGTCACGTGAAATGCATGATGGTCCTGCCCAAATGTTAGCAAACATTTTATTGCGGTCAGAAATCGTTGAAAGAACTTATCGTAAAGGTGATACTGATTGTGCAATGAAGGAAATGAAAAGTGTTCGTTCATTGATTCGATCCTCATTACAGGAAGTAAGACGTATTATTTATGATCTGCGGCCAATGGCTTTAGATGATCTTGGGTTAATTCCGACAATTAAAAAATACATAGATACATTAGAAGAGCAGCATTCCAATATTCATTTTCAATATCGTTCAATGGATGACAGATTGCCGAGTCAATACGAGGTTGCACTATTTCGCTTAATTCAGGAATCCATTCAAAATGCGATCAAACATGCAAAAGCAGAGCGCATTGATGTAAAACTGGAGATCACAGATAAAAAAGTCCTGGCACTTGTTAATGATGATGGGGTAGGATTTGACCGGGAAAACAAAAAGGATAATTCCTTTGGGATTATTGGCATGCATGAGAGGATAGACATGTTGGGTGGAGACTTAAGGATCAAGAGTGACATAGGTAAAGGCACCAAAGTATTCATAATTATCCCAATTAAAACCTAAAATTTACACATTTCTATGACAATGTGTATAATAGTAAAGGTTAGTAACTTTTTCAGACAAAAAATTGAAATTAACAAAATAGATGAGAGAAGAGAAATTGAGGAGGTTTATTAATGACAACAAATATTATATTAATTGATGATCACAAATTATTTCGAGAAGGTGTAAAGCGAATCCTTGAGTTAGAATCTGATTTTAACGTGCTAGCTGAAGGTGATGATGGCTCAATGGCAATTGACCTTGTAAAAAAACATAAGCCGGATGTTGTGTTAATGGATATCAATATGCCAAGTGTTAACGGGGTTGAAGCAACTTCAGAATTACTAAACAAATATCCTGGTGTAAAAGTCATCATTCTTTCGATCCATGACGATGAAAACTATGTCACACATGCCTTAAAATCTGGCGCGCAAGGCTACCTGCTAAAAGAAATGGATTCTGACGCTCTGATTGAAGCGATAACTGTAGTTAGTGATGGTGGGTCCTATCTCCATCCGAAAGTAACCCATAATCTTGTAAAAGAATACCGCCGCTTAGTGGCAGAAGAAGATGCGTTATACGGATCTGACAATACTTTATCAAAATTGAAGAAAGTGGACCACCGTAAACCACTCCATCTTTTAACAAGAAGAGAGTGCCAAGTTCTCCAATTGCTAGCGGAAGGAAAGAGCAATAAAGGAATATCCGAGTCTTTATATATCAGTGAGAAAACAGTAAAGAACCATGTGAGCAGCATCCTGCAAAAAATGAAAGTAAAAGACCGTACCCAAGCAGTAGTTATCGCAATCAAAAAAGGCTGGGTAGAAATTTTATAATGATAAGAATAGTCCTGAACGTTAGGGCTATTTTTTAATGGATAGAAGTTGTTACCTCTATTTGTGAGAGAGTAAAATAAGCTCTCCAACCCATATAATATAAAATTGTAAATGGAAAAAAATTCTTTTTCCATCATATTACCACTAGGCAATTACCGTATAGTTAGGTAAAATAGTAGGCAAGAACTTTTTAAGGAAGGAATCGATGTTATGAGTGTCGCAATTATTACAGATAGTACATCATACATACCTGAACAAATAAGAAATGAACATAACATTCATATGGTGCCGCTTAGTGTTGTGTTTGGCGATAGTGCATACCGTGAAGAAATAGATATAACAGCAGCGGAATTCTATCAAAAAGTAAAAACAGTCGATCAATTACCGAAAACATCTCAACCATCTATTGGAGTGATGATGGAAACGATTGAAAAGCTTTCCATAGACTATGACCAGGCAATCATTATTACTTTATCGAGCGGAATAAGTGGTACTTACCAAACAAGTGTTACTGCAAAAGATATGGCAGAGAATATTGAACTCTTTCCATACGATTCAGAACTTAGCTGTCTTGCCCAAGGATTCTATGTGTTAGAAGCAGCAAAACTAGCAAAGAAAGGTAAAGATGCAGCAACCATCATCGCACGATTAGACCAAATTAAACAATCAATCAAAGCATATTTCATGGTTGCAGATTTATCACATTTACATCGCGGCGGCCGATTAAATGGTGCACAGGCAATTATCGGAAGCATGCTTCAAGTCAAACCAATCCTACACTTTGTAGAAACAAAAATTGTTCCAT
The DNA here is from genome assembly GCF_042651765.1 of Gracilibacillus xinjiangensis. Classification (NCBI taxonomy): domain Bacteria; kingdom Bacillati; phylum Bacillota; class Bacilli; order Caryophanales; family Bacillaceae; genus Gracilibacillus; species Gracilibacillus xinjiangensis. The sequence goes on from NZ_JBHSDT010000004.1 coordinate 1,333,671, forward strand.
TTGAAAAGATAAGAACAGAAAAGAAAGCAATGAAACGAATCTTCCAGCTTTTCGAAGAAGATGCAAGCACTGGTGCAGAAATCAAGGCAACCATTATCCATGCGAACAGAGAAGATGACGCCAATCAAATTAAACAGCAACTGGAATCGCAATACAATAATGTTGAAGTAATCGTAAGCTACTTCGGCCCGGTTATCGGCACACACTTGGGCGAAGGTGCTCTAGGCCTTAGCTGGTATAAAAAATAAATAAAGGCGAGACTCTTCTCGCCTCCCCAATATAAAGGAGGACTCCCCGTGACCCCCAATCAAACCCTCTCAGGAAAACTCTTACTCCGCAACGAAATCAATTTACCTGAATACACCATCCAGCAACTACTCCATTCAAAGCAACTAACAACAATCCCTGCCATTACCAAACATTTATTCCATTACCAATGTAACCGGTGCACAACAACAAAACCTCAACATTTTGCTCTCATTCCATGTGCCCGCTGCCATACATCACACCCATACTGCCGCAACTGCCTCCGAACAGGCAGAGTCCTTTTTTGTGAAAAATTGTACCTTTGGGCAGGAGATGAACCAGCCTGGCAGGAACAGAAAAAACCCTGTCACTGGGAGGGATCACTGACCAAGTATCAGCTGCAAGCGGCAGATGCCATTCAACAAGCCGTCACTGCGACAGGACAAGAACTGCTCATCTGGGCAGTCTGCGGCGCCGGCAAAACAGAAATGCTCTTCCCTGGTATCACGACAGCGATCAAACAAGGTAAGCGTATTTGCCTTGCCACTCCAAGGGCAGATGTTGTCCGCGAACTATCTCCCCGCCTTCAGCAAGCATTTCCCAATACCGAGATGGAAGCACTATACGGCGGGACAGAAGACAGAAAAGAAACAGGACAACTCATTATCACGACAACCCACCAGCTGATTCGTTATTTCAAGGCATTTGACTTAATGATTATTGATGAACTCGATGCCTTTCCTTACCATAATGACAAAAGCCTCCATCAATTAGCCGACCGTGCCAAAAAGCAAGATGCCACTACTGTCTACCTCACCGCAACTCCAAGAAAAAAAGAGAAAAGAAAAATTGAAACAAAGAAACTCCCAGTCATCTTCGTTCCGATTCGTTTCCATGGCCATCCATTACCAATCCCTCAACTGATGCTTGACATCCAACTCCGTAAAAAGCTGAAACAGTCAAAATTGCCAGAAAGTCTTTCGGCATTTATACGAAGCAGAGCACCAGAGCGTCAATTCCTGCTTTTTGTTCCAACAGTGGAAATGCTGTCTCAAATGGAAGGGATGCTTGCTGAATTCCCGCTCCCGTTTACAACGGTCCATGCCGAGGACACGGAACGAAAGGAGAAAATCAGTGCATACAGAAACAAGCAGTATGATTTATTAATTACTACAACGATTTTGGAACGTGGTGTAACGTTTCCGTCAATTGATGTCGTGATTTTAGATGCAGGGCATGAGGTGTTTGATGAGGCAGCGATTGTTCAAATTGCCGGAAGGGCTGGTCGGAGTCCGAAAGACCCATCTGGTGATGTGTTATTGATCCATCAAGGGAAAACGAATGCGATGGTAGATGCGATCAGCCAAATTAAACAGATGAACAGGAAAGGAAGTAAACTATGAGTGGATGCCTTGTATGTCAAACGATGATACCAATCGATATTACCTGGGCCAATTTTTTGCTGCCACCTGTGAAGAGGTATTTATGCCAGCAATGTGAAGAAAGGCTGGAATTGATTGGTGATGTAATTTGTGAGAAGTGTGGACGGAAGATGGAGACACGTGATTTTTGTTCCGATTGTGTTACATGGAATAACCATCCTGATTACAAGAGTGTTTTGAAACAGAACAGGGCGGTGTTTCCATACACGCCTTTTATGCAAGAATTAGTAGCACAATGGAAGTTTCGCGGTGATTATCAAATAATTGAAGTTTTTCGGCCGTATATATTGAACGAGTTTCAGAGATATTACCGGAAAATGAAGGCGACTATTGTGCCAATTCCATTGACGGAAGAGAGATTGTTTGAGCGGGCGTTTAATCAGGCTGAAGCAATTGCGAAAGTTTTAGAGCTACCAATTGAAACAGTGTTAACAAGAAAAGCCAAAAGCTCAGAAAAACAATCGAAAAAGACCAAAAAAGAGCGGATTCACTCAGAAAATCCATTTATTTTATCAAAATCACTAAACAGTCCCGTTATTTTGGTCGATGATATTTATACAACAGGCATGACGATTCATCATGCAGCCAAATTATTAGCGGATGACGGATGTTCACAAATTCACAGTTTTACTCTAATTCGTTAGATATAGCTTAACGTAATAACAGTACAATGATATAATTCAGAAAGATAGATTTCACCAGAGGGAGGCATTATTATGGCAGAGTTAGCAAATTGCATCCGTTGTGATAAGTTATTTGCAAAAGCAACAAAACCAATATGTCAGGACTGCAGTAAAGAAGATGAAAAGAAATATCAGATTGTTTATAATTACCTGAAAATACGGACAAACAGACAAGCAACAATACCGGAAATTGTGGAAGAGACAGGTGTGGAACATGATTTAATTTTGCAATTTGTCAAAGAAAAGCGATTGCGTCCATCTCAATTTCCAAATTTGACGTACCCTTGTGAGAGATGCGGCAAGGAAATCGGGGCAGGGAAGTTATGTGATGATTGTGTTGATACCATTCAGTCTGATATAAACCACCATAATCAGGTCGAAGATATTAAGAAGAGAAACGATAAAGACGGTAAGAATATCACTTATTTCACGCGTGATTGATAAGGAATAATTAGAGCCTCCGAAATTCTTCAGGAGGCCTGCTAAATAACCCCACTGTATATTCCACGATAAAACTGATAAAATAATACTTAACTTTTCTCATATACGGTCGATAATATAACTAGGAAACTATGACGTGTTCGGAAAGAAAGAGGTGAAAGGTCATGAAAATCAATGGACCAAATCAATCCAATATCAATCCGTATCAGAATCAGAAATATACGCCAAAACAACAGGCAAAACATACATCGAAGACATCGGATCAATTAGAAATTTCCAATCAAGCGAAACAAATGCAATCAAAAGATAGCCGTCAAAGCTATGTGAATGAATTAAAACAACAAGTAGAAAAGGGCGAGTATAAGCCGGATTTACAAGAAACAGCGAAGAAGTTATTAAACTTCTGGAAAGCCTAAACTGAAAGACTGAAGGGGCAGACAATATTATGTCAGTTCAACTTATTATTCAATTATTAGAAAAAATGACAAAGCTGCATGCCAGTTTACTTGATATATCGAAACAGAAGACAGAGCTTTTAAAGGAAGGCAAGATTGATGCATTACGAGCATTGATGAACAAAGAACAAAAACACGTACAGGCAATTAATCAAACAGAACAAAAACGAATCGATGCAGTAGCTGACTGGGCAAATGCAAACAGACTGGATCCAGGGATTTCAGTCTCCGAAATCATTGAGGAACATGCAACAGGTGATGAACAGAAAGCGTTAGAAGATGTCACATTAAGACTGGCAGAACTGTTAATGGAATTGCGTCGCCAAGAGGATCTAAATCGTCAGCTTACAGCACAATCGCTGCAATTTGTACAATTATCATTGGACATGGTACAGCCATCATTGAAAAACTATAATTATGGAAATAAAACGAATCAGTCCCAGCCACAACGGTCAAAACGCTCGGTATTTGATTCGAAAGCATAGGGCATAAGGGGTAGGAGGAAAAAGAATGGCTTCAACATTTAATGGTTTAGAGGTAGCCAAGCGTGCACTTCATGCACAGCAATCGGCTTTATATACGACAGGGCATAATATCTCCAATGCCAATACGGAGGGATATACGAGACAACGTGTAAATTTTGCGCAGACATCACCATATCCGCCAGCATCACGGAACCGTCCGGAAATTGCTGGACAAGTTGGTTCAGGAGTTGCGGCAGGATCGATTGAGCGGATCCGTGATAGTTTTATTGATAAGCAGTATCGTCAGGAGAATACGAAGGTTGGGTATTATGAGGCGAAAGCGGATATGATGAGTAAGTTGGAATCCATCCTAAATGAACCAACAGACCAAGGGCTGTCTGAAACATTTGATTTATTTTGGAAGTCAATACAAGACTTATCAACGAACCCGGAAGATGCAGGGACAAGATCTGTTGTTAAAGAACGTGGGATAGCTGTGGCAGAAGCTTTTAGGTATATCGAATCTTCACTCCAAGGTGTTCGAGAAAATTATGCAATCGAAATTGGAGTGGAAGGTACTGAAATTAATTCGACTATTGATCAAATAAATCAATTGAATGGCCAGATTGCAAAAATAGAACCGCACGGTTATGTTCCTAATGATTTATACGATCAAAGAGATCTGCTTATTGATGAACTGTCTCAATATGTTGATATTGAATTATCCTATAAAAAAAGTTCGGGACAACCAAGCCCGATTGCCGAAGGACTCGTCTCTATCGAGTTAAAAGGTGAAGGGATTACGTTAGTAGACGGTACGGGTAATAGTGGTCAGGTTGGAAGTGATCAGGCAGTTAATCATATTTTTGCTGACTTTGATGATGATCATAATTTAGAAACATTATATTTTGCTAATCCTGATAGAAATATAAAACCGGAAGATCAATTGCAAAATTTAAGTGATGGTACTCTAACTGCAACCGCATCAATAGCAGGAAATGAATATGATGTACAAGGAAAGTTGAAAGCAATGATTGATGGTTCTGGCTATTTAGATGGTGGAGAACCAGCAGGTGAAATTAATGAATTTTTAGCTGACTTAGATAAAATGGTTGCTAATTTTGTTGAAGAATTTAACTCTGTACATAGGTCCGGTTATGGGCTTAATAATACTACTGGTGTTGTTTTCTTTAATGGCACTTCTGCAGCGACTATTACCGTAAATGAAGATATTATAAAAGATCCTGAGTTAATAGCAGCTTCAACGGAAGAATTTGATGAAGATGGTAATTCAACTGGAGGTTCAACTGGTAATGGTGAGAATGCAATAAAATTAACCGAAGTTTACACCAAACGTTATGAACAATTCTCAGAAGATGGTAAAGCTGCTATAGAAGATCTAAGTGCTGAACTAAAAGATAAACAATCCATTAAGGGTTTCTACGAATCAGTAATTGGAGAAATGGGTGTGGTTGCTGAAGAATCAATGAGAATGCAAAACAACTCAGCAATTTTAAGACAACAAGTAAACGAATCACGTCAAGCGATCAGTTCTGTTTCATTGGATGAAGAAATGACAAATTTAATCCAATTTCAACATGCCTATAACGCAGCTGCTAGAAATATGACAGTTGTTGATGAGATGTTGGATCGAATTATTAATAACATGGGATTAGTTGGGAGGTAAGTAGATCAATGCGGGTAACTCAAAGTATGTTAACAAACAATATGTTACGGAATATAAGCAATAGTTATCAAAATCTAGGAACATATATGGAACAATTATCAACTGGTAAGAAAATTAACCGGCCATCAGATGACCCGGTTGTTGCGATGAAAGGGATGAATTATCGTACCGTTGTTAACCAAAACGAACAATATGAACGTAATATTGGCGAAGTACATAATTGGTTAGACAATACCGATTCAGCATTAGATAAAAACCAGAAAGTTTTAGAGAGATTGAAAGAATTGGCTGTTCAAGCTGCAAATGGTACTTATGAAGAAGGCGAACGGGGTAATATTGCTGCGGAAGTCAAGCAATTGAGAGAACAACTTCTTGATGTTGCGAACACCAAAGTAAATAATAAGTATATATTTAGCGGAACAGCAACAACGGGAGATAACGGTAACCCACCTTTTCAAATAGACAAAGACACCTTAGAAGTAACATTTCATGGGAATAACAACCAAGTGAAATTAGAAGTGTCAGCAGGTTCTCAATTACCTGTTAACACAAAAGCTAATGAGTTTTATAATAATGAAGAAAATGATTTATTTGCTGATTTATTAGAGTTTACAAAAAAACTTGAAGACGAATCTTTTAGTGATAATGAATTCACAGAATATATAGGTGTGATAGACACACATATAAATAATAATGTAAATGCAAGAGCAGACCTTGGAGCACGACAAAATCGAATTGACTTAGTAGAAAGTCGTGTCAAGGAACAAACCGTAACTGCTAAAGATATGATGTCAAAAAATGAAAATGCTAACCTAGAAGAGGTAATAATGAATCTGACTTCCCAAGAGGCAGTCCATCGTGCAGCATTAAGTGCTGGTGCGAGAGTAATTCAACCATCATTATTAGACTTTTTAAGATAAACAAAAAGCCTTACCTGTTAGAAGGGTGAGGCTTTTTTATAAAAGGGAGGTTTAAAAGGTGAAATTACCTCAAGTAAGAATTCAGTCACAAAATGCAATGCTTGGGTTACAAATCAATAATGCCCAATTACAAATTGAATCTGAACCAGCAAAGCAAACAATAAGCCAACCAAATGCAAGTATTAACATTACCACGAAACAAGGGAAATTAACAATTGATCAATCAAAAGCTCTAGCAGATGTAGGAATTATATCCGTCGAAGAATCTGTTCGAAAATATGCGAAAGAAGGAATGCAGACAGCTATTGAAGGTTCCCGGAAACGCCGGCGTCAAGGTGATTTAATGATGAAAATTGAGAATGGAGGAAATCCACTTGTACAGGTTTCCAAACAAAATGGCGAACGTCCAATAAAATCATTCAATATTGGTTGGATTCCATCAGGTGATGGAGTGAAATTTCACTATGAGCCTGCTGAAGTCTCTGTTAACAACAAAGCAAACAAACCTATAATTGAAGTTAAACCAACGGAGAATCAATTTTATTACCAACGTGGTAATGTAGAGATATATTTAGAACAAAAAAACTGGCTGGAAATTGATTTTGAGAATGTAAAGTTTGTTGGTAATAATTTTGAAATAGAAATATAAGAGGGGTAATTTATAATTTATGCGTATTGAAACGAAATATTTTGGTGAGTTAGATATATCAAGGGAAGATATTATTCATTTTCCAAACGGAATCCCTGGTTTTATTGAAGAAAAGGAATTTGTAATACTTAACTTTGAAAAGAATGGATTATTTCAAGTACTACAATCAACTAATGGAATTAATCCGTCATTTGTCGTTATAGATCCATTCTTATTTGTGAAAAATTATCAATTAGAAATAGATGACACAACAGTTGAACAATTAGAGATAAATAATAAGGAAGATGTGCTTGCCCTTGCAATCGTCACTGTAAAAGACCCTTTAACATCAAGTACAGCTAACCTTCAAGCACCGATTATCATTAATCAAAGTAAAAAAATAGCAAAGCAATATATTACAAAAAATAAAGTATATACCACTAGAGAAACAGTTTTTAAACAAACCTCCACGGAAAAGGAGGGATAGTATGTTAGTCCTAACAAGAAAACTGAATGAAGCAATCCAAATTAATGATAATGTTGAAGTAAAAGTCATTGCTATTGAAGGTGACCAAGTTAAGTTAGGTATATCTGCACCTGCAAATATTGAGGTACATCGGAAGGAAGTTTATCAAGCAATTCAAGAGGAAAATAGCGCAGCAGCAAGCCTCTCGAATAAATTACTTGAAATATTAAAAAAAAATGAATAAAAATATTAAACATCTAGTAACATCGACCGATAATATATATAGAAGCTAGTTCTTATGAATGACGGCCGCATTCACTGAATTAGTACATACCACAAGGATGTGGATATTAGAAAACTCAAGGAGGAAATTTATAATGATTATCAATCACAATATTCCAGCGATGAATACTCATCGTCAACTAGGAATCAACCAAGGTAACATGCAATCTTCAATGGAAAAATTATCATCAGGTCTTCGTATCAACCGTGCTGGAGATGATGCTGCAGGTCTTTCAATTTCAGAAAAAATGCGTGCACAAATCCGTGGTTTAGACCAGGCAAGCCGTAACTCTCAAGATGGTATCTCAATGATCCAAACAGCTGAAGGTGCACTTGATGAAGTACACTCAATCCTACAACGTATGCGTGAACTAGCTGTTCAGTCTTCAAACGATACGAATGTGGATCAAGATCGTGACGCATTACAAAATGAGTTTGAAGAGTTAGGAAAAGAATTAGGAAGAATTAAAGATAATACACAATTTAACAAACAAAATCTTTTAGATGGTTCAACAGGTCAATCAGGTACTGTAAATATTCAAGTTGGTGCCAACAGCGGTGAGTTAACTGCTATTGCATTTGATACTGAGGGTGTAGATTTAACTACAGTAGTTTCTGGAGCGCAAGCAGAAGATATCTCAACTTACTCTGGAGCGCAATCTGCAATTACAGAAATTGAAGCTCAAATTAAAACTGTTTCTGAAGGACGTTCTTATCTAGGTGCAATGCAAAACCGTTTAGAACACACTATTGCAAACTTAGACAATTCTTCTGAAAACTTATCTGCAGCTGAATCACGTATCCGTGATGTAGATATGGCAAAAGAAATGATGGAGATGACAAAAGCAAATATTCTTTCTCAAGCATCTCAGTCTATGTTAGCTCAAGCTAACCAACAACCACAAGCAGTCTTACAATTACTTGGTTAATCATATATTGTTTGAAAAAAAGGTTCTGGTATTTTCCAGAGCCTTTTTTACTTGTAGGTATTGATAACTATCGTATTTTGTCGATATAATACATAGATAAAAAAATAATAATGGGAGGATCATCATGAAGTTAATCCTGAATAATGATGAAAAGTCATCATTAAAAATGAATAGTAATGATGTAGAAACTATCATTCAAGCTGTAAATAATTTGGTTGGAGAAAATTTAGTTTTTAGTCATCTCATTATCGATGATCAAACCATTTACTCAGATCATGAAATCTATATTGAGAGATATATAAATAAAATAGAAGTGATTAATATTATAGCTAAAACAAAGAGAGATTTTATTAACGAGACGCTAATAACTGCAGAAATATACTTGAAGAATTCTTTTCATGAACTTAACGGTTTAACAGAGCAATTTTATAATGGACCTACAGAGGAGTCATGGGGAGCTTTTAAAAACTTATCAGAAGGTATACAGTGGCTTACAGAATTGATTATAATGGTTGACAGAATGAAAGAAAGGCCAAGTAACTGGCAGGAGTTTGTCGATGTTTATCATCGATTAGTAGGAGTTATTACAGAATTAGCTGATGCAGTAGAGAACCAAGATGCAATATTAATAGCTGACTTAATGAACTATGAAATAAAACCATTGTTTGAGGATTTTTTACATTTAATTACAAAAACAATAGGTCAAGAGGGAAGTCGTCCAAATGCTAATTGATAATTATAATATCCTTCGCTTAAAAAATCGATCCTTATTAGCCCAGCTTAAAGAGCATGCATTCGATAATGAGGAAGTAATTGTAGAACCATCGAAAGCTGGAGTGCCAACACTAAAAGTAGAAGTAGATCAAAAGTACAAATATATACACAGTAAATATGATCCGAAAAAAGAAGCAGTAAGAATAATTGAACAATTCGAATTACCGGATGAGATAGAGCATGTTATTTTTTTTGGAGCAGGGTTAGGTTATCATATCCAATTGTTTATCGAAAAAAACCCTCGAGTAAGTTTTACGATTTATGAACCTAATATAAACATTCTTGTATCGTTTTTAGAGAACTATTCTTTATATAACCATGATAACTTAATGAATATAATTTGTAATAAAGAACAGATGTATGATCATTTAATAAAGTTAACTACTCAATATCGAAATCAGATTAAAGTATTTTCATTACCTTCATATAGTCAAATTTTTAAAGGTCAATTAGATGAACTATATAAGGAAATGATTGGGATACTTAAAAGTAAAAAAAGTAACTTAGTTACAAATATTTCTTTCCAAAGACGTTGGACCATTAATGCTATGAAGAATATTCCGAGTCTATTAAAAACTCCAAATATTCTTAGAGACATTGATCGTTCATTATTTAAAGGTAAACCAGCAATTATTGTAGCTGCGGGACCAAGTTTAGATGAGGAATATGAGAATCTTAGATATATAAAAGAAAATCGACTAGCTTATATTTTTTCAGTGGGGTCCGCAATTAATTCTTTAATCGATCAAGGGATTTACCCTGATGCGGCGTGTACCTATGATCCAAAAGAAGAAAATAAAGTGGTGTTTGAAAAGCTAAGAGAAAAGCAAATAGATAATATACCATTAATATTTGGTAGTACAGTTGGATACGAAACAATTGAAGATTTCCCTGGTGAAAAATTACATATGATAACAAGTCAAGATACAGTCTCGACTGAGTTACTGAGTGATTTAAAAAGGAACAAGATATTATTAGATGCTCCTTCAATTGCCGTTGTTACATTTCAACTTTTAGTAACACTTGAATTCAGTAAAATCATATTAGTTGGTCAGAATCTTGCCTTTCAAAATAATACAATGTATGCAACAGGGATTGATTATCATAACAATATAAATAGTGAAACTGATCGTTTAATTAAGATAGAAGATGTGGAAGGTAGAGAGATATATACAAATACTGCATTCAACGAAATGCGTAAACAACTTGAAATATACACGTCTAGTACTAAGAATGTAGTGATTTACAATACTACCGTTGGTGGTGCTAAAATAGCGGGTACACAATTTCTTAGATTAAACGAAATAATTATTTCAGAATTAGAAAGAGAAGTAGTAGATGCTAATTGGTACAAGCAAACTCCTAGTTACGATTTAGACTACACAATCAGTAAATTACAGATATTAAGTAAATCCAAAACAGACATGATTAGATTATTAAAGGATTTAAAATTAAAAATTATTCAGCTTGAAAAAAGTTCTTTATCGCAAGCACAACAGATAGAAGCGAAATTTCATAGATTTGATAAAATGTTCAATAAACTGAAGAAAAATAGATTCTATCAGACTTTTATTTCACCAATGATAAGGGTCCAATTAGAGAATTTAGCAGAGATCTCTAAACAAACAAAGTTGGAACAAGATACTAAACGCAAAGTAAATATGGTTATTGATCATTTTGGCAATATTATAAATGAGATAGAAGTCGTTTTGGATTATATAGAGGTAGAGTTTGAAAAAATGAAAAAATTTGTTGAAAATAAAGAATCTATAAATTAGATACGAGGGTTAGCTAATAATGCTATATATAGCTTAGAAAATAGTATTAACAAAGTTATAGTTTTAACTAGAGGAGGGAATTATTGTGGCTTCTATAAAAATCGGTGAACGTTATATTGGTGAAGGTTTCTCTCCATTAATCATTGTCGAGATAGGAATTAATCATGAGGGTTCATTAAAAACTGCTTTAGAAATGGTAGATGCGGCACATAAGGCAGGAGCGGAAGTAATTAAACACCAGACACATATAGTTGAAGATGAAATGAGTCAACAAGCCAAAGAAGTAATACCAGGAAATACGGATGTATCAATTTATGATGTAATGTCTAGGTGTGCCTTATCTGAGGTAGAGGAAAAAAAATTAAAAGAATACGTAGAATCTAAAGGAATGATTTTTTTAAGTACACCTTTTTCTAGAGCTGCGGCTGATAGATTAGAGAGAATGGGTGTATTAGCATACAAAATTGGATCAGGGGAAATGAATAATCTGCCCTTATTGGATTATATAGCTTCATTTGGAAAACCGATGATTGTCTCTACAGGAATGAATGATATTAAAAGTGTAAGAAAAGCAGTGAACGTATTGGAAAAACACCATGTACAATACGCGTTACTTCATACAACCAACTTATATCCAACTCCACCTGAACTAGTAAGGTTAGGTGGAATGCAGGAACTACAAAAGGAATTTCCTAACACAGTAATAGGTTTATCAGATCATACATTAAATAATAATGCTTGTCTCGCAGCGGTAGCTTTAGGGGCTAATATTCTTGAAAGACATTTTACAGACAGTAAAGATCGACCTGGACCAGATATTATATGTTCTATGAGTCCCAAAGATTTAGAAAACTTAATAAGTGGCGCTAATGAAGTCTCCAAAATGAGAGGTGGGAGAAAAGAAGCAGCAGAGGAAGAAACAGTAACGATGGACTTTGCCTTTTCTACTGTAGTGACAACAAAACCAATAGTAAATGGAGATATACTTACAAGAGATAACATATGGGTTAAGCGACCAGGGATAGGTGAAATCAAAGCAGAAAATTACGAATCAATCATAGGACGAATGGTAACTCGCGATTTAGATAAGGACGAGCATCTAAATTGGTCTGATCTGATGTAAATTAGAAAGAGGTAATTTTATTAATGCAAAAAAAAATAGTATTTCTAACAGGTACTCGTGCTGATTATGGTAAACTTAAATCTTTAATGTTAAAAGTAGAGAATCATAATCAATTTGAGCTTCATATTTTCGCAACAGGAATGCACCTGTTATCTAAGTATGGGCTGACATATAGAGAAATTGAAAAAGATGGTTTCAGTAATATTTATCGTTTTATTAATCAGCAAAATAATAGTCAAATGGACATTGCATTGAGTAACACAGTTCTTGGCTTTAGTAATTATGTTTCAGAAATTAAACCAGACTTAATAATTGTTCATGGTGATCGGTTAGAGGCACTAGCCGGTGCAATTGTCGGGGCTTTAAATAACATTAAAGTTGCTCATATTGAGGGTGGAGAAGTATCTGGTACTATTGACGAATCGATCAGACATTCGATTACAAAACTAGCTCACATTCATTTTGTTGCAAATGAAGAAGCAAAACATAGAGTAAAACAATTGGGTGAAGCCGAGGAATCTATCCATATTATTGGCTCTCCCGATATCGATATAATGAATTCTGATGAGTTACCAAGTATTGAAGCAGTTAAGGAAAGATACTCCATACCATATAAAAAATATTCTATTTTAATGTATCACCCAGTAACGACGGAGACACATCTATTAAAGGATAAAATTAAAAATGTTGTATCTGCTGTTGTAAATTCTAATAAAAACTTTATTGTTATCTATCCGAATAATGATGAAGGATCATCTATAATACTAAGTGAATATGAGAAACTGATCAATCTAGATAACTTTAAAATATATCCTTCGATTCGGTTTGAATATTTTCTAACATTACTAAAACACTGTGAATTAATTATAGGTAATTCAAGCGCAGGTGTAAGAGAAGCTTCCGTTTATGGTATTCCCTCTATTGATTTAGGTAGGCGGCAACAAGGTCGGTACGATATAAAGCTTCAAAATAATATACTACACTTAAATGAAGAACAAGATCAGATAATAAAAAGCTTATCTAACATAAACAAGAAGAAATTTGAGTCTATATCATATTATGGACAGGGAAATAGTGATGAAAAGTTCATTGCTACTTTAGAGAGTGAGACAATTTGGAGGATGGAGTACCAAAAACTTTTTGTAGATATGGATAATGTATAAAAGTAACTAAAAAAGGTGATATAAATGTATCATAATAAAAAGTTTCTTGCATTAATACCAGCAAGAGGTGGAAGTAAAGGCATACCAAATAAAAACATTACGGAAGTTAAAGGTAGACCATTAATTGATTATACAATCAAAGAAGCATTAGCTAGCGACTATATTGATAGTGTAATAGTTAGTACTGATTCTAAAGAAATTGCAAAAATATCAACAAATTGCGGTGCTGAAGTACCTTTTTTACGTCCAAGTGAACTTGCAACTGATGAAAGCAAGGTTGTTGACACTGTTAATTATACAATTAGAGAGTTAAAGAAGATGAAGCAAACTTTTGACTTTGTGGTGTTGCTTCAACCAACTCAACCATTAAGACAAAGGTTTCATATTGATGAAGCAATCAAGCTAATTGTTGATAAAGAGATTGAATCTTTAGTTAGTGTCTCAGAGGTTCGAGACCATCCAATTTTATATAGAACTATTAATCCAGAAGGGAGTCTAGTAAATTTAATTGACCAAAACAGTACTGTAAGGAGACAAGATTTTAAAACTTTTTATAAAGTAAATGGAGCTATTCATATTAATAAAATTAATAATAATTTAAATTTAGATACTAGCTTTAATGACAATAAATTTCCTTATATTATGGATAAAAAATATGACTTAGATATTGATGAGCCGTTTGATTTGGAAATTTTAAATATAATGGTTGAAAATATAAAGTGATTATTACGATCGGATATATTGAACTGTGAAATGTTTAAGAACCCCTAATGGAATAAGTCCAAGCTTAGAAGGTGGCAGCTGTTTACTGACAAATACGCGAGCTTGGACGAGGGTGGTTCTATCCTTAAATTTATATCTATCAAATAGAAAAATTAAATGAAACGTAAAGTAATCTATGCATGATAAATAGGTACTTTTTATAAATTTTTTATGAAGAAAGTAAATATAGAATGACAAATATTAAAACGCTTTAAGGCTACTGTTCATTCTTACTTATAATTTTAAATGCTATTGTATTTGTCAGTAGTGTTTTGGGAGGTAATAAGGTGATAAATAAATATAATAAAGATGAAGCTTTTGATTACGAGAATGGTTTTATACTGACATCAGATGTTTATAGAATGGGTAATGTATTAGCACATTATGAGTTGTATAAAAAAATTATAGAGTTGCCTGGTGATGTTTTTGAATTTGGTGTCTTTAAAGGTAACTCTTTAATTCAATTTGCAACCTTTCGTGAATTACTTGAAAATGAAAATTCACGCAAAATAGTAGGATTTGATATGTTTGAAGAATTCCCTTCAGAAGTTTCATTACAGAGCGATAAGAAATTTGTTTCGAATTGGAATGAGCAATTTCAAGGGGATTTTCTTTCAAAGGAAGACTTATATAAGAGTTTAAAGCTGAAAAATATTAATAATGTTGAACTAATTGAAGGTAACATTTTAAATACATTAAGTTTATATTTAATAGATCACCCATATACTAAAATTTCATTATTACATATAGACACAGATGTATACGAACCATCTAAATATGTATTGGAACATCTTTATGAAAGAGTGGTTCCGGGAGGAGTAATTATCTTCGATGATTATGGGACTGTGGAAGGGGAAACTCAGGCAGTTGATGAATTTTTAAGTAACAAAGATTATCAACTCAATAAATTTACTTTTAGTCATAAGAAGCCTTCATTCATAATAAAGAAATAGGGAGTACCAAATGATGAGGTTGATCATTTCTAGAGGCTTGGCGTAATAATAGAAGCAGGTGATTAAATGAAAAAGATAGTGATTTCAATTATTTCTGATCTCATTAAAGTTGATGAAGAATCTTTGTCTGATTTATATCGTTTCTTTTCAGATAGAAATTATACGATAGAGCAGTTTATAGACGTGGGTAATGAAATACAGATTGACCATTTGCCGTTATTAATCGATCAAATTAAAACTAATTATTCGGAACAATTATCCAGGGTTGTTGTGATATCTAATATTAAACCATTATTGTTAAGTTGGTATCGTTGTTACAATACACTAACTGACGATTTTGTATTTTTTGTTAATAGTGATGAAAGTACTAGAAATTATAG
Organism: Gracilibacillus xinjiangensis; assembly: GCF_042651765.1. Lineage (NCBI taxonomy): Bacteria > Bacillati > Bacillota > Bacilli > Caryophanales > Bacillaceae > Gracilibacillus > Gracilibacillus xinjiangensis. The sequence continues at coordinate 1,349,247 of NZ_JBHSDT010000004.1, forward strand.
TAAACAGTTAGATATTGTTACTTTTTTATCTGATTTAGATGATAAATCTATTGAACAAGAATATTTATTGGGGAAAATATATTTTAGTAATTTGAATGTGGATTCAGGATTCGGTAATTTTATGTTAACAAACAGGAGGTATCGTTTCTTTAATAGTCTAGCTAATTTTAGCGAAGTTAATGCTAAACCCCAGATAAGTCAAAAAAATTATACCTTTAGGAAAAATGATTATTTTTTTAAAATCCCGGGTGTAAATACTAGGAAAAGCATAGATCTGATAGAGGAAGTAACTCATAATTTTTTAACTATTGACCAGAATTTATTGGCTTTTGTAGAAGAAACCGATAGTGAACTAATGTTCCATTTATTCCACACTATTTCAAACTTTAATTATCAAACAAAGCAAAAGTATACGGATTTAAATAAATTAATGGAGCTTTATTCGAAATTTTCAATTAATAAACAGAGAACGTTTTATGATAATTTTAAATATTTCATAAAGAAGAATAATATATCCTTTAAAGAAAAAATGAGTTTTTTTACTGTTTTAGTTAAGTTAGAGGGCACTAAGGATATAATATTGCAGGATATAATGTTGGAAATAAAAAATGATACTGATCACATACAATATCATTATCCATTAGTCATAAATTCATTATTTTATATATCGAAAGAAGGGGTGAAAAAATACCCTGATGTTATTAATGATAGGATGGAGATAATAGAAAGAATTACAAACCAATATAAGCCTGAATTAACTAAAAAGCTTAAAAATAAAAAAGAAACAAAAAAAATTAAAAAGATTGCAATTGTTACTTCTCAAATAATAAGTTTAAAACATTCTCCCTCTCTATTAACTTTAACAATTGCAAAATATCTTAAGCGAATAGACTCAAGTTTGGAAATTTCAATCTTCGTGGATGATACATACATACATTGTAAAGATGAATTAGTATTTCCAAATTTGTATTATTCTTCACCATCACATAAACAAAGTCAAGAACATAAAGAGTTTTTAGAGGGACAGGGAATAAAAATTAAATATTCAAGTCCCTATTCTAATAGGAAAAGCAAGATACAAAACGAAGTTTCTGAGATTATAGATTTCAATCCGGATGTGATTTATCTGATGGGTGCAGATTTTAGTTTGCGTTCATGGATTTTAGCTAAAATTATACCAGTCGTAGTTATGAGTATGTCACCAGAACCCTCGAATTTTAAGTATGGGCAAATATATACAACAAAATATGATCTAAATAGAATAAATTATAATTTAGATAAATTTAATATTGATAATAAAAGAAGATATAAGCAATTAATTCACATGGAGGAATCTTACAATAGCATTCCGAAAAATATTAAACCGACCATTGAACTCAACAGTGACAAGTTCATAATTGTTACGGTTGGTAATAGATTGGATGCTGATATTGATGCGACTTTTCTAGAAATTATACAAGAATTTATTAGCAAGCATCAAGATGTAATATGGTATCTTATTGGTAATGCAGAACATAAGTTAGTTAGAAAATTTTTGAAGAAGGAAGTTCAGGGAAAACAAGTATGCTTTATTCCTTACGAGCACGATCTTAAATCTTTCTTTAAGAAATGTGATGTGTATATTAATCCGTTCTGTGAAGGAAATGGAAGGATAGGGAGACTTGCTGCTAGTGTAAAATTACCAATCATTAGCCATGACGGAATATCTGACATCTCTGAAGATATTGGATATGAAAGAGCGGTTAGTAAAAAAGATTATGGTGAAGAGTTGTTAAGAATGTACTCAAGCAAAGAATATAGAGTGAAAAGCGGAAATGAAATATACGATCGAATAGAAAAAAGAAGTCCAGAATTATGGGCAAATCAATTGTTAAGATTGTTTAATAAACTAATAGAAAATTAAAGAGTGATACAATGACAAACAGAATTCAATTTATTATTCCAGGTGCTCAAAGAAGTGGTACCACATTTCTCTACAAATTACTAGATGATCATCCAGATATTTTTATGGCAAAACCTTTAAAACCGGAGCCTAAATATTTTTTAAAGGATATTAAGGAATTGGATATGAACTATTATTTAAATAAATATTTTGAAGAAAAGATGGTTAAAGGCAAAGTAATTGGAGAAAAATCAACTAGTTATTTTATTCGGTCTGATATTCCTCATAAATTATATAATTTTAACCCTAATATGAAATTGATTTTTCTTCTAAGAAACCCGATAGATAGAGCTGTATCTAATTATTATTTCTCAAAAAATAATGGATTAGAAACTAGGGATATTAGAGAAGCTTTAATGAATGAAGAACTATATGCGGATAATTTAAATATTTCAGAAAATCCTTTTGCGTATAAATATAAAGGAAACTACATTTATTTCCTTAATAATTTCTTACGATTTTTCAATAAAGAAAAATGTTTATTAATAAAAAGTGAAGATTTATTCGCAAACACAGAAAGTGAATTAAAGAGAGTCTATAATTTCTTAGGTGTTAATACTGATTTTACACCGAGTGTTCCTATGGATTATAAAATTAATGAATCAGTGAAAGACATTAATAGAATTCCCGAGGAAATTGTTGAATATTTATCTAGTTATTTCGAAAAGTCAAATACTGAACTGATGAAACACTTTAATATAAATTTTTTATAGATAAAGTAATAGTGATATAAAAGCTGGGGGAACTAATGATTTTATTTAATAAACCAAGTATTGTTGGTAAAGAGCTAGAATATCTAAACGATGCCATTCTAAATAATTCAAAAATTAGTGGAAATGGCCTTTATACAGAACGTTGTCAAAAATGGTTAGAAAACCACTTTAAAGTAAAAAAGACATTACTTACTACATCGTGTACGCATGCACTTGAAATGGCAGCAATTTTAATTAATATACAACCAGGTGATGAGGTCATTATGCCTTCCTATACCTTTGTTTCTACTGCAAATGCTTTTGTACTCCGCGGAGCTAAAGTAGTCTTTGTTGATATTCGCCCAGATACGATGAACATTAATGAAACATTAATAGAGGACGCGATTACAGAGAAGACAAAAGCAATTGTACCAGTTCATTATGCAGGTATTCCTTGTGAAATGGATAAGATTATGGAAATTGCTAATTCTTACAACTTATATGTTATTGAGGATGCAGCACAGGCAGTTATGTCAACATATAAGGGAAAAGCTCTTGGATCGATTGGAGATTTAGGATGTTTTAGTTTTCATGAAACAAAAAACTATTCAATGGGTGAAGGTGGAGCACTTCTTATCAACAACGATAGATTTTTTGAAAGGGCTGAAATTATTAGGGAAAAAGGCACTAATAGAAGTAAATTCATTCGGGGACAAGTAGATAAATATACTTGGGTAGACATAGGGAGTTCATATGTGCCAAGTGAGTTAAATGCTGCCTATCTATACGCACAGTTGGAAGAAGCAAATAAGGTCAATGTGTTTCGACTTAAATGTTGGCAAGCATATTATGAAGGTCTTAAAGATATAGAAGAAAAAGGAAGTATTGAATTGCCAAAGTTAACTAACCAGGGAAGTCACAACGGTCATATCTTTTATATTAAATGTAAAACAAAAAAAGAAAGATCAAATCTAATTAGTTACTTAAACAGAAAAAAAATACAAACAACATTTCACTTTGTCCCACTTCATTCTGCAAATGCTGGACTGCAATATAGCAGGTTTTTTGGAGAGGATGTTTATACAACATATGAAAGTGAACGTTTATTAAGATTACCATTATATTATAGTCTTAAACTTGAACATATAGAGTATATAATTAAACAAATTAATGAATATTACAGTCATTAGAAAAAATATACTGGCGAATAAATAAAGTTTACACATAAAGCTTTTAACATGAAAAGGTGATTTAATGAAGGGAATAATATTAGCTGGTGGATCTGGTACTCGATTATATCCATTAACTAAATCTATTTCAAAACAGATGCTTCCTATATATGATAAACCTATGATATATTATCCTCTTTCAGTTTTAATGTTAGCGGGAATCAGGGATATTTTAATTATTACGACAGCTAGAGACGTAATTTATTTTGAAGACCTTCTAAGGGATGGAAATCATATAGGTATAAATATTTCGTATGCTATTCAGGATGAACCCAATGGTATTGCAGAGGCATTTTTAATTGCTGAAGGTTTTATTGGTGACTCTGCAGTAGCATTAGTCTTAGGGGATAATATATTTTATGGCTCTAATTTTGGGAATATTGTTCAAAAACATTCCCAACTGAAAGAGGGCGGAATTATATTTGGTTGTTATGTTAGTGATCCTGAAAGATACGGTATTGTGGAGGTAGATGAAGAATTAAACATTCTCTCTATTGAAGAAAAACCTAAAAATCCTAAGTCATATTATGCGATACCTGGTTTATACTTTTTCGATAATAAAGTCGTAGATATTGCACGCCAAGTTCAGCCATCCCCTAGAGGTGAATTGGAGATAACTTCAATTATCGATAAATATAGAGAAAAAGATAAATTGAAAGTCCAGCTGTTAGGCAGGGGGTTGGCTTGGTTAGATACGGGTACGCATGAATCGTTGTTAGAAGCTTCAAATTTTGTAGAAGCTGTTCAAAAGAGACAAGGATTATATATAGCTAGTATAGAAGAAATAGCTTACAGGAGAGGGTATATTAACAAAGATCAGTTAATTAGGTTAGCTGAACCTTTAATTAAAACTGATTATGGTAACTATTTAATAGAAATAATAAAGCAAGAAGAGGGAATAAAATGAAAATACTAGTTACAGGTGGAGCAGGTTTTATAGGTGGTAATTTTATCCAATTTATACTAGATAAATATCCTAATTACAAGATTATTAATATAGATAAATTAACTTATGCAGGTGAATTAACTAAACATAATGGGATAGTTAATAAGTCTAATTATAAATTTATTAAAGAGGATATAGTAAATAAAGAATCGATTTTAGCTCTTTTTAATAAAGAAAAATTTGATTACGTTGTCCATTTTGCTGCTGAGAGTCATGTAGATAATTCCATTAGAGATTCAGATGTATTTGTTCAAACTAATGTGGTAGGTACCCATGTTTTACTGGAAGCTTCACTTCTTAATAATGTTCAAAAATTTATTCATATATCTACCGATGAAGTTTATGGAGATCTGGATTTTGACTCCGAGAAACTTTTTACAGAAAGTACATCTTTAGAACCGAACAGTCCGTATAGTGCTTCAAAAGCATCTTCTGATATGCTCGTAAGATCGTATTTTAAAACCTATCAATTACCTATTATCATTACACGGTGTTCTAACAATTATGGTCCTTATCAATTTCCAGAAAAGCTTATCCCTAAATCTATTTTGATGGCACTCCGTAACCAAGAAATTCCCATATATGGTAAAGGGGTTAATATAAGAGACTGGTTATATGTCACAGACCATTGCACAGCCATAGATTTAATTATGCACAAAGGGAGTAATGGAGAGGTCTATAATATTGGAGGAAATAATGAAAAATCTAATATAGAAGTTGTTAAATCCATCTTAGATTATTTAGGAGCTTCTCATAATTTAATTAGTTATGTTGGAGATCGTAAAGGACATGATAAGAGATATGCTGTCGATTCTACTAAATTAAAGGAATTGGGGTGGCAGCCTAAATATAATTTTGAGAGTGGTTTAGAACAAACAATAGATTGGTATCTAGAAAACAAAAAATGGTTGGAGGCACTCCTCTAGCGATAAATAAGCAAATATAATGTTAAGTTTATCCAAATGAGGAATAATTTCTGGTATCAAAATAGGAGTTATTACAATGAGAAGTAAATACAAGCACCAAATATTATCAACTTTCGTACTTATGGATGGATTCTTGGAAGATAAAAATTTTTTGAAAAATATTAAAGATATTAATAAGTTTATCGATGGTTATGTATTCATTAATAATAAAATTAATCAAAATATCGAGTTGAACCAAGAATTTTTATTTCTTAATGAACAACTTGCAAATAATTTGGCAGAAATAATTAATATGTATAATAATAACTTTTTAAATGATTTAGAAGAAACTTTTAAAAAAACCTATGACATATACTTATTATGGAAAACTAAGTTGTCTGAACTAACCAAATATAAAGTTGCCATTATAGGAATAAATAAATTAACTTCTGGAATGGATAAAATAATAGATAATCAAAAAGCTGAGATAGTTAATTATATAGATATAACTAACAAACATGAAGGAAAAGAATTGTTAGGAAGAAAAATTATATCTTTAAAAGATATTGATAATATTAGTTGTGATTATTTAATCAGTGTCCTCCCCCAAAAAGATATTATCACTCAATTAGTTAATAGTGAGTTGGTAGACTCAGATTTCTTTTTTGATTATTATTATTATCAAAATTTGGTAATGGCAAGTCCAGAGTTTTTTATAAAATATTCAAACTTTATAAATAATAATAAAGAGTATAGTGGAATTTTAACTGGTTTATCTTATACTCAAAAAGGTGTGAAAGAGGAGTATTTAGAAGGGAACTTCTTCAATTTTGCTAATCCTGCCCAAGATATTTTTTATGATTTTGAAATGTTTAAATATGCTTATTCATTTAAAGAGATTAAAGATAATATAAAATATGCTATTATCGGCTTATCTTATTATAGTTTTCATTATGATTTATCAAAAAGTAAAAATAAGCACCGTACAAACTATTATTATCCTATAGTAAGAGACTTTCATAACTATGGATTTATAAATCAAGTCTCTCAATATCACCAAACAGAAAATAGTTTAAATGAAATTATATTTCATTCTGACCATCTACTAAGGTTATTCGAGCCGCAAAAAGGAGAATTTGAAAAACAAATTGAAGAAACAAACAATCTAACTTACAACTGTCAAAATAAGAATGAGGAAGAAATTTTGAAAGACATACAATTTATTAGACGAGATTTTAATAAAAATTATCCTGAAACTGTTGAAGAAAATAAATTAGTATTGTCAAATTACTTAGATTTTTTACAGCAAAAATCAATAAAACCAATTATAATAATTTGCCCTGTGACAAAATTATATCAGAGCTTTGCACCTAGTAGATTTAAAGAAGAATTTTATGAAATTATGGATGAACTGAGAAAAAAATATGATTTTCAATTATTGGATTATTTTAATTCAAATGCTTTTGAAGATAGTGATTTCTATGATCCATCTCACATTAATAATAAAGGGGCAAAAAAATTATCATTATTACTAAATAAAGACATCATTTGGTAGTTAAAATGCTTGAAATTAACCTATAAAAATCATTTAGCACACATAATAAGTATGTGTGCTTCCTTTTCACTTTTTATAATATAGGAGGTAAATTACTTGTTTACAAATCCACACCTATCCCAACTAGAATCCGAAGCAATCTACATCATCCGTGAGGTAGCCTCAGAATGCGATAATCCTGTCATGCTGTCATGCTATATTCCATAGGCAAAGACAGCTCTGTCATGCTTCATCTCGCAATGAAGGCTTTTTATCCGGAAAAAACTCCATTCCCTTTCATGCACATTGATACAACATGGAAGTTTAGAGAAATGATAGAATTTCGTGATCGAATAGCAACAGAATTAGGAATTGAAATGATCGTTCATACGGATCAAGAAGGTGTCGAACTAGGCATCAATCCATTTGATCATGGTGCAAGCTATACTGATATTATGAAGAACAAGCGCTAAAGCAAGGTTTGGATAAATATGTCATTTATGCAGTGTTTGGTGGTGGACGTCGTGATGAGGAAAAGTCGCGTGCAAAGGAACGAATTTTCTCTTTCCGAAATAAGAACCATGCATGGGATCCGAAAAATCAAATAGTATTAGATTAGCAGGTGAATTATTTGCATTCGTTTCAACTGAACGATTGAATATCTGTGCAATTAATAATGGATTAAGAATCTATTGCTTGTAAATTTGTCGAATGCGAAGGAGATTTTATTTCAAATAATAGTAGAATGGAAGATGGAGATATGGCAAAAAAAATAATGGACCATATGAAATTGTCCAATCTTAATCAAGTACAGAGCATGGTATACAGGTACATCATTATAATCGATCCGAGGGTATTGTGAATTTATTGAAGTAGAATCCAGTACTTCCCGAATATCTAGGCATAAATACGACATTACTTCTTAAAAATCACCACCACAACATGTTTAATCAGTGATAAAGGTTGGTATTATATAACTATTCAATTTAATAGGAGGGAAGGTTATGAGAATAATAGACCTAAAAAAATTACTAGCATTTCTTTTGTTCACAGCTCTGTTTTTAAGCAATCCGTTATCATCACTTGCTTTTGATGATCTCGAAAAAGTCCCATGGGCAGAAGATGAAATTAATGCACTTTATAAGCAAAATATTATTAATGGTGTCAATAGTACAGAGTTTGCACCAAATCGTTCCATAACCCGTGCTGAAGCGACACAATTGATCGTTTCTGCTAATTTCAAGGACGAAATAGTTGAGTATGATAGCAGTTTTTCCGATGTGAATGATCAATATTTTTATAAAGATGTGATTGATATTGCAACAGCAAAAGGCGTTATTACAGGATATCCAGATGGGACTTTTCGACCGAAGCATTCCATCACCCGTGCGGAGGCATCCGTAATTATCAATAATGCCTATTCTATCAATCTTGGATCCACCAAGCGTTCTTTTTCTGATTTGGAAAATAGCCATTGGGCCGAGGTTGCAATGACAAACTTGTCTTCCAATCGCCTGATTAATGGATATCCAGACGGAACGATTCGCCCAAGTAATGAGATTACGAGAGCGGAATTTGCCGTTATATTAAAGACAGTACTGGATTATAAGAATGGCATAATTCCAGAAGAAACAGAGACTACTTATGAGGAAGAAGTAGTCCGGTTGACTAATATTGAACGGGCGAACCATGGGCTGGCACCTCTTGAGATGGATGCAAAGTTGACAGAAGTAGCTGAGCTGAAATCTGCGGATATGAGAGATAATAATTATTTTGCTCATACTTCACCAACTTACGGTTCACCTTTTAATATGATGGATCAGTTTGATATCCAATATCTAGTGGCAGCTGAAAATATCGCCGCTGGACAGCGAACTCCTGAAGAAGTGGTTAATTCGTGGATGAACAGTGAAGGGCACCGTGCCAATATTTTACGTGAAGAAATAACACACATAGGTGTAGGATATGTGGAAGGTGGAAGTTATAACACTTACTGGACACAAATGTTTATTAAAAAAGCAAACTAGCTGAGAAGCAGCTTTAATTTTAACCCACCATCAATATCAGGTTGATGGTGGGTTGATTTTAGTATCGTAAGCTAGATGCTAATATAAAATATACAGGGCGATTTAAAATGATAAATTATCTTCATTAACTGGATCCATTATCCCTAATTATTCTTCTACTACTGTATCTAAGTTTTCCAATGAATCAACTAATTCAATTTGGAGTCGTAACTTCTCCGTAACTGGCCAATTCTTCAGCCAATATAGGATTATCCATATACCAATGTTTGGGATTGGCACTTAATTTCTGGATCGTGCTCATTAATATGTCTTGCTTTGTCGCTAAACTTTCATCCATTCGAATCATTTCCTGGTAAAGGGCTAAGCTGTAACTGGTAGCAACAAATTAGTACAAAAGCGGGAAGAACGGTCGCGCCTTTGGATATTCATGAACTGGTTCAGCAAAAGGAATTACTGTTACTGTTAAAATATGTTTCTTTCTTGGCAATTGCTTTTTGATTCGAGCTACATCTAATTCTGAAACTTTCAAATTGTATGTCCTTTGATTTTGTTGCTTCTTTGGTTGTTTTTCTACAGATAAGGAAGAATTTTTCCAATCCTCGTTTTGATATCACTATCTATACCAGCCATACCCAAAAGTTCATCGACGGCAGGTTTACTCATATCCGGTTCGCCTAATTCGTCTGTTCCCTGAAATGTATACCAAAAGAGATTATCCCAATCAAATAATATTTCTAGGACTTCATCCAGTTGTCGAAAGTAACCAATTCGTTAATTAGGATTCTTCTCCAAACTGGCGGATTTTCATTTTCTAACATTATTCTTAACTAAGTGGCATGAAAAAACTCCTTTTAATTATTCTTCATATGTTTAAAACGATTATGCGGCAAATGGATTGGCAACAAAAATTATTCAATGTGTATTTTAGATTACTATTAAGAGAAACATAGCAAAAGGTATCCTTCAGTAATTAATGCCGTTAAGCATCCTGATAAGTTTCGCTAATGGTCAGCTGGGAAATCGGACCTTTCATTTTGAGAGATATAAGTTTATGCAGAAATTCCCAGTTGTTTTCTGTATTTGTATGTGCTATTCTATTCAAGTCGCTTCTTTGAGAGGCGGTCATGAAAATAATGTTTCTCAAAATTATTATTGACTTTTGTTTTTGAAAATGTTATATTTTTAAGGTCGCTTCAAAACGACTAACTAAACATTGATCATTGAAAACTGAACAAAACAACCAGTATGATATAAATTGTAAGAACAAGCTAGCTTTTAGAAGCGAGCGGATCAAATGAACGTCGATGAGGTTCGCAACATCCGTGTTGCAACATTGACATCAGCACTTCCATGTGCAAGTCTATATTGAGAGTTTGATCTTGGCTCAGGACGAACGCTGGCGGCGTGCCTAATACATGCAAGTCGAGCGCGGGAAGCAAACTGAACTCTTCGGAGGGACGTTTGTGGAACGAGCGGCGGACGGGTGAGTAACACGTGGGCAACCTGCCTGTAAGACTGGGATAACTCCGGGAAACCGGGGCTAATACCGGATAACACTTTTTCTCTCATGAGGAGAAGTTGAAAGGTGGCTTCAGCTACCACTTACAGATGGGCCCGCGGTGCATTAGCTAGTTGGTGAGGTAACGGCTCACCAAGGCAACGATGCATAGCCGACCTGAGAGGGTGATCGGCCACACTGGGACTGAGACACGGCCCAGACTCCTACGGGAGGCAGCAGTAGGGAATCTTCCGCAATGGACGAAAGTCTGACGGAGCAACGCCGCGTGAACGAAGAAGGTTTTCGGATCGTAAAGTTCTGTTGTTAGGGAAGAACAAGTACCGTTCGAATAGGGCGGTACCTTGACGGTACCTATCGAGGAAGCCCCGGCTAACTACGTGCCAGCAGCCGCGGTAATA
>NZ_JBHSDT010000005.1:0-512 GCF_042651765.1 Gracilibacillus xinjiangensis
CTCGACTTGCATGTATTAGGCACGCCGCCAGCGTTCGTCCTGAGCCAAGATCAAACTCTCAATAAAGATTTGCACATGGAAGTGCTGATGTCGATGTTGCGAACTTAATCGACGTTCATTTGATCCGCTCGCTTCTAAAAGCTAGCTTATTCTTACAATTTATATCATACTGGTTGTTTTGTTCAGTTTTCAATGATCAATGTTTTAATACGTCGTTTTAAAGCGACTTCTTAAATATAACATTTTTAAACATTATAGTCAATAGTTTTTTCAGAATTGCTTTGAATTTTTTTAGAAGTCGTTACATCATTAATGCGACTTATAATAGAATAACACGTATAAGAAGAGAAAACAACAGGGAGGTTTTGGTAAATACCTCAATGTGCTCCTGTCTGTTATCGATAAAAATGTCTCCTAGTTTATCTAAACTAGGAGACTTAATTCGCCTGGCAACGTCCTACTCTTGCAGGGGCAAAGCCCCAACTACCATGGGCGCTGGAGAGCTTAACTAC
>NZ_JBHSDT010000006.1:0-1203 GCF_042651765.1 Gracilibacillus xinjiangensis
TCTATAAGCTAGCTTGTTCTTACATTTTATATCATACTGGTTGTTTTGTTCAGTTTTCAATGATCAATAAAAATGGTGGAGCCTAGCGGGATCGAACCGCTGACCTCCTGCGTGCAAAGCAGGCGCTCTCCCAGCTGAGCTAAGGCCCCATGATGGGTAATTTTATTTAAAATGGTCGGGAAGACAGGATTTGAACCTGCGACCCCTTGGTCCCAAACCAAGTGCTCTACCAAGCTGAGCTACTTCCCGTAATGGCGCGCCCGAGAGGAGTCGAACCCCTAACCTCTTGATCCGTAGTCAAACGCTCTATCCAATTGAGCTACGGGCGCTAATGGTGCCGAGGGCCGGACTCGAACCGGCACGGTGGAAACCCACCGCAGGATTTTAAGTCCTGTGCGTCTGCCAATTCCGCCACCCCGGCATGAGAATGTTTCATCTTAATCATTCGGCAAACTAAATGATTAAATTCTCTGGAGCGGAAGACGGGATTCGAACCCGCGACCCCCACCTTGGCAAGGTGGTGTTCTACCACTGAACTACTTCCGCGTAAATATTAAATTAGAAATGGTGCGGGTGGAGGGACTTGAACCCCCACGTCTAGAGACACTAGATCCTAAGTCTAGCGCGTCTGCCAATTCCGCCACACCCGCTAAAAATGGTGAGCCATGGAGGATTCGAACCTCCGACCCTCTGATTAAAAGTCAGATGCTCTACCAACTGAGCTAATGGCTCTGAGTGGTGCCGGCCAGAGGACTTGAACCCCCAACCTACTGATTACAAGTCAGTTGCTCTACCAATTGAGCTAGACCGGCGTAAATGGTGGAGGATGCAGGGCTCGAACCTGCGACCCCTTGCTTGTAAGGCAAGTGCTCTCCCAGCTGAGCTAATCCTCCTATATACTGCCTGGCAACGTCCTACTCTTGCAGGGGCAAAGCCCCAACTACCATGGGCGCTGGAGAGCTTAACTACTGTGTTCGGCATGGGAACAGGTGTGACCTCTCCGCTATCGTCACCAGACTCTTTTTTTCAAGGACAAGATATATTATAACTCATTATACTTGTAAAAAGCAAGAGTTTTTTTAATTTTTTTAAGAATCTTTTATACCTTGAAAACTAGATAAGAATGTCAGACAAGAACAAACAACACTTTAGAATTTAGTTAAGTCCTCGATCGATTAGTATTCGTCAGCTCCACATGTCACC
>NZ_JBHSDT010000007.1:0-54401 GCF_042651765.1 Gracilibacillus xinjiangensis
GTAGTTAAGCTCTCCAGCGCCCATGGTAGTTGGGGCTTTGCCCCTGCAAGAGTAGGACGTTGCCAGGCAGTTGTTAGACCTCTTAGTTTTTTCGAAAACTAAGAGGTCTTTTTCATATGTTGGAATTTATGATAAAAAGTGAGTAAATTCGATAAAATGTTTCACGTGAAAAAGCAAAAAAGCAGTCGAATGAGAAAAATAATAAAATACGAATATATTTTCATAGATTGGCCACAATAAGTAATGGAGGTGTTTAGAATGAATAATAAACAACAATCAACCAAACATTGTGGGATTTGTGATAAGACAAAAAAGGAAGGGATTTATTTATATCAATTATTTATCTGTGCAGAATGCGAGAAGGAGATAGTAGCAACAGATCCCAGTGATGAAGTATACTCTATCTATGTTAAGAAGTTAAAAGCTATTAATCAATCGACATTTACTATGTAAAAAAGAGGTAATAGAATGGAATGCAACCAAGTGAACACACCCTTATTAGATAAGGCGATTCATCATATTAGAAAGTCTCCGTTTTCTTTGCATGTCCCAGGGCATAAAAATGGTCAAATATTTGCTCAAAAAGGATATGAATTCTTTGAAAAGGTTATGAAACTCGACTTAACTGAAATCCCTGGACTGGATGACTTACACGCACCAGATGGTGTAATTAAAGAAGCACAATCGATTGCTGCAGATTGGTTTCAGACAGATGCGACATTTTTTTTAGTGAATGGCAGTACCGTGGGAAATTTAGCAATGATTCTTGCAACGTGTGATGCAGATGATTTAGTCTTAGTACAAAGAAATTGCCATAAATCAGTTCTGAATGGGTTAGAATTAGCTGGTGCAAGACCGGTTTTCTTAGCACCACAATTTAATCATGAAACCACCCGTTATGAACATCCTTCTATAGAGGTAATAGAAAAAGCCTGCAAAAGCAATCCAGATGCGAAGGCTTTAATACTGACATATCCAGACTACTTTGGAAAAACCTTTGACTTAAAGAAAATAATCGAAATAGCACATCAGTATAATATCCCTGTATTAATAGATGAAGCCCATGGATGTCATTTTTCTGTACCATACTTCAAAAATAAATCAGCTGTTGATTTAGGAGCTGATATTGTCATACAGTCAGCCCATAAAATGACACCAGCGCTAACGATGGGTGCATATTTACATATACCCGATAATACTAGAATAAACAAACAGAAAGTTACTCATTATTTGCAAATATTACAATCTAGTAGCCCATCTTATTTGATCATGATAAGCTTAGATATTGCAAGACATTATTTAGCTAACTATACACTGGAAATGTATGAGCAATTATCCAGTTATATAAGAGAAGTGCGATATATTTTCCGCTCCAATGATTGGTGGCAGTTAGAAACGGTCGATGATCCTCTGAAGATAGTAATAAAAACAATGCCATATGTTTCATCAAATCAAATTTTTACTTATTTTGAAAAAGAGAATATTATAGCAGAATTAAAAACAGATCAAGATATTTTATTTATTTTTGGAATGGAACCTACTATAGAAATAAAAGATTTGAGGTTTGCTGTAGAAAAAGTAAAAGCCAATTTGCAAAAATACAGCAAATCAGCAGAAAAACATGCTAAAATAGAAAATAATCATCATCATATTATATACAGGACAGAAAAACTTGCTTATTCCTATCAACATATGAAAATGCTGAAAACAAAATGGGTAGAATTAGATGATAGTATCGGTCTTATAGCAAGTGAAGCAATCATCCCTTATCCACCTGGCATTCCCTTAATTGCAAAAGGGGAAGAAGTCACTGCTGAACATGTGGAATTAATAAAACAATTGCGAAATAGAGATATTACATTTCATCCATCGGGAGATATTAAAGGACTTAATGTTTTTGACTAGGTATTGAAGGAGAATTAATTTTGACAGGTTTATTTATTACTTTTGAAGGCGGAGAAGGTGCTGGTAAAACAACAGTTATCTCACAATTAGCTCATCGTTTAGAGAGAGAAGGCTACCAGGTTGTTGTTACAAGGGAACCAGGCGGTATTCTCATTGCTGAAAAAATAAGAGAAGTTATACTAGATAAAGCACATACAGAAATGGATGCCAGAACAGAAGCACTATTATATGCGGCAGCAAGGAGACAGCATCTAGTTGAAAAGGTAATTCCTGCAATCAATGAAGGCAAAATCGTCTTATGTGATAGATTTGTTGATAGCAGCTTAGCCTATCAAGGTGTTGCCAGGGGCTTAGGAATAGACGAAGTTTATCAAATCAATCAATTTGCAATCGATGATTACATGCCGGATCTGACTATATTACTAGACATAACACCAGAAGATGGTTTGGCGAGAATCGAAAAAAATAAAGAGCGTGAAGTGAATCGCTTAGATGTAGAGGAATTGTCTTTTCATCAAAAGGTATATGAAGCTTATAACGGCTTACTTAAGAAATTTCCTGATAGAATAAAGAAAATTAATGCTAGTTTTGATATAATAACTGTAGAAAAGAATGCATATAGTGTTATTAATGATTTCATTACAAACGATAGGAGGGAGCCTTTGTGAAATTAATTTTGGCAGTCATTCAGGATAAGGATAGTAATCGGCTAGTTGATGCACTGAGTGAGAAAAACTTTAAAACGACAAAGCTATCATCAACAGGGGGATTTTTAAAAGAAGGGAATACTACCTTAATGGTTGGTTGTGAAGACCAGCATGTTGACGATGCGTTAGCAATCATTAAAGATAACTGCAGTCAGAGAGAACAAATGGTATCTCCTGTGTCCCCTTTAGGCGGTAATGCAGATTCTTACATTCCCCGTCCCATTAATGTAGAGGTAGGCGGAGCAACTGTATTTGTAGTCCCTGTTGATGCTTTCCATCAATTTTAATGAAAAAGGCAGGAGGCTTATCTGGTGAAGATCAGTCAGGATATGAGAACACAGCTGGATGCACTAAAGAAAGGCGATAATCAAAGAAGGCCAAATGGCCAGCAATTTGATAATATGGTCCGCACCCAGTCAACACAGCTAAAACAAGCAGAATTAAGTAAACTAATGTCAGAGATAACAGCACAAGGGAAGAGAATTGCACGATTTCGATCATTTAAAGATTTAGCTGCATATAAACGAATGGTAAAGAGATTTCTTAAAGAAACCGTGGATTTCGGTTTAGGTATTAAGCAGTCACATAGTTTTCTGCTTGATGGCGATAACAGGAAGCTTAGTATTGTAGAAGAAATAGATGAAAAGCTGATCGAACTAACAGAAAATGTATTAGACCAAGAAAAGAATTCGATTCAGATTCTTGATTTAATTGGTGAAATAAAGGGATTATTAATCAATTTATACACATAGAAAAGGGATAGATTAGAATTGCTAATCTATCCTTTTTAAAACAATAAATGCACGCATTTTAGTGAAAATGAAAGTAGGCAAGATGTATGGTAAACAGTTGGGAAGATATGTTTCGACAACAACCTGTTGTATCGAAAATGATTACAAATAGTATTAGGAAAAATAGAATATCCCATGCATACCTATTACATGGTGATAAAGGGACAGGCAAAAGTTCATTGGCGCAATTATTGGCAAAGAGTATTTTTTGTAAAAATAGAAATCAATTTGAGCCTTGTCAGGAATGTGTGGATTGCAAAAGGATTAATAGCGGGAACCATCCCGACGTTCATGTTATTACACCAGATGGAGCCTCCATAAAAACAGACCAGATCGCACACCTGAAAAAAGAATTTACTTATACAGGTTTAGAATCTAATAAAAAAGTTTACATTATTGAACATGCGGATAAAATGACGGACAATGCAGCCAATCGTTTATTAAAGTTTCTAGAAGAGCCCAGTTCAGAGACGACGGCAGTTCTTCTGACAGAAAATAGTCAGTCCCTTTTAGCTACGATCCGTTCAAGGTGTCAAATTTTATCCCTGCAGCCCCTAAATCCGAAACAATTAGAAAAGAAATTAATCGATTCAGGTTTAACAGACGCAAATGCCCGAATACTAACAACTTTCACAAGAAACTTGGATGAAGCATTAGACAAAAGTAAAGATACTTGGTTTGCACAGGCAAGAAAATTAGTGGTACAATTAGTTGAAATGCTTCAAAATAATCGAAATGAAGTGCCAATATTTGTGCATACACAGTGGATGCCGCATTTTAAAGAGAAAAATCAATTGCAAGAAGGGCTAGACTTATTGTTAGTATGGTTTCGTGATGTCATTCATTATCATATGGACGATCCTTCCTCTATTGTTTTTCTTCATCAAATGGAAAAACTAGAACAGGCTAGTATGTATTGGTCAATGCAAGATATAACGAAGCATCTCCAAACTATCATGGAAGCAAAAAGGAAGCTCGAACAAAATGTGCATCCGCAGTTAGTGATAGAACAATTAACACTTCAAATACAGAGGTGAATGTTAGTGATAGAAGTGATAGGAGTCCGTTTTAAGAAAGCGGGTAAAATATATTATTTTGATCCCAGTGAATTAAGTTTTACAACAGAGGATTATGTTATCGTAGAAACTGTTCGCGGGATTGAGTTTGGTAAAGTTGTCGTAGCAAATAAACAAGTCGATGAAGAAGATATTGTACTGCCACTGAAAAAAGTGATTCGGATGGCGGACGAGAAGGATAAAATGGTAGTATTAGAAAATAAGGAAGTGGCGGAAGAGGCATACGATACTTGTCAGGTAAAAATCAAAGAGCATCAATTGGATATGAACTTAGTTGATGTGGAATATACTTTTGACCGCAATAAAGTTATTTTCTATTTTACTGCTGATGGCAGGGTTGACTTTCGCAATTTAGTAAAAGATTTGGCCTCAGTATTTAAGACAAGGATCGAGTTACGCCAAATTGGGGTAAGGGATGAGGCTAAGCTCCTTGGTGGCATTGGCCCTTGTGGCCGCATGCTTTGTTGCTCAACTTTCTTAGGGGATTTTGAGCCAGTATCAATCAAGATGGCAAAAGACCAGAGTCTCTCTTTAAATCCTTCGAAAATTTCTGGCCTTTGCGGTCGTCTCATGTGTTGTTTGAAATATGAGAATGATGATTACGAGACAGCAAAACGTGAATTACCAGACTTAGGAGAACAAATTAAGACTTCTTATGGAAAAGGAAAAGTGGTTGGATTAAATATATTAGAGAGATTAATTCAGATTGAAATTCCTGAAAAAGAGCGTGTTGTAGAGTATACGTTAGATGAATTGATGGAAGAAGGAGTTATAAAAACCCAGGCCGCAGAATAATGGGGTGGAAAATACGTGACAAAAAAAGAACTATTTGAACAAGTATCTCATATGGAAGAGCAAATTGGTCAATTGTACCAGCAATTAGGTGATTTAAAACAACAATTACGTGATATGTTAGAGGAAAATCACCGATTAGAAATGGAAAACCATCATTTGCGTAAACGAATGGAAGAACAATCTGAAGAAAACAGTGAAAGCACAAATCCAGAAGAGCAAGATTTAACAGTAGGGGAAGGCTATGATAATCTAGCTCGTTTATATGAAGAAGGCTTCCATATCTGTAATGTCCATTTTGGAAGTCCTCGGCAAGATGGTGACTGTTTATTCTGTTTATTATTCCTTAATAAAACGAAATAGATCTCGATAGAAAAGGAAGGCTGGCGCAGTTGTGTCAGTCTTTTTCTTAGTCGCTAGACTTGGTTAGCCCTTCATATCGTGTGCTTAACTTGCTGAACAATTGGTTTGTGGTTATGATATACTAATTGAATACAGGAGAGGTAGTTTCAGATGGAATTAAAAGATGACGAAAGATTAGATGATTTACTAGCAGATGAGAAAATGAAAATTATTCAAAGTCCAAGTGCTTTTGCCTTTTCTTTAGATGCTGTCTTGCTGGCTCATTTCGCTAATGTACCAAAAAAACGAGGAAAGATTATCGACCTATGTACGGGAAATGGTGTCATTCCATTGCTATTATCTAAGAGGTCGATGGTACCAATTACTGGGGTAGAAATTCAAGAGCGGTTATATGATATGGCTGTCAGAAATGTTTCACTAAATCAACTGGAGAGCCAAATACATATGATTCATGGTGACCTAAAGGATATGCCTGGTTATTATGGTAATGATAAATTTGATTATGTTACAGTGAACCCGCCATATTTCTCAACAGAAAACAAAGACCACCATAATCACAATGAGTATTTAACGATTGCTAGACATGAAATATACTGTACGTTAGAAGATGTTGTAAGAGTTTGCAGTCAATTAGCTAAATCAGGAGGGAAAGTATCGATGGTGCACCGTCCCTCTCGTTTTGTTGATATGGTAACACTTTTTAGAAAATATAAATTAGAACCAAAGCGGATTCGATTTGTTTATCCGAAGAAGGGCAAGGAAGCGAATATTCTGTTAATAGAAGCAATTCGCGATGGAAAACCGGATGTAAAACTTCTCCCGCCACTTTATGCATTTAAGGAGAATGGAGATTATACAGAAGAATTAGAAGGGATATTATATGGTAAGAAGCAATGATCATTATGTTTATATATTAGAATGTAAAGATCAAACACTATATACAGGTTACACAACAAATATTCCAAGAAGATTAAAGATGCATAAGGATGGGAAGGGAGCAAAATATACCCGTGGCCGCGGCCCTTTAAAAGTAGTTTATCAGGCAAAATGCCATACAAAATCCGAAGCATTAAAACTAGAGGCAAAGATAAAGAAACTTTCAAAAAAGGGAAAATTACAATTGATTCGTGAAAATGGCCAAGAAAGGGATGGAGATCATGAAAATCCAAAAAAGCTTTCAACAGGAAGCAAACGATAGAGGAACTTTATATGTGGTACCAACCCCGATCGGTAATTTAGAGGATATTACAATGAGAGCACTTCGTATCTTAAAGGAAGCCGATCTTGTATTGGCGGAGGATACAAGAAACACGGGGAGGCTGCTCCATTATTTTGAGATAAAGAAACCGATGCTCAGTTATCATGAACATAATAAAATCGAAAGACAGCAGGAAATTCTCGAGAAATTACATAGCGGGGAGTCATTAGCTTTAGTTAGTGATGCAGGGATGCCTGGTGTATCTGATCCGGGATATGAAATTATAAAAGCGGCTATTCAACAGGATATTTCTGTCATTGTATTGCCGGGTGCTAATGCAGCTCTATGTGCATTAGTTGGTTCAGGGCTGCCAACAGACCATTTTTACTTTTACGGATTTTTACCGAGAAAAAATAAAGATAAAAATGAAGCGTTAGATTACTTAAAAAAATTAGAGAAAACCTTCATCTTATATGAATCACCACACAGGATATCAGCTACATTATCAGATTTATTTGAATCATTAGGCGATCGTCAAGTTAGTATTGCGAGGGAATTGACGAAGAAATTCGAAGAGTATACAAGAGGGTCACTCAGAGAATTGGCAAATTGGGCAGAAAATGAAACTTTTAAAGGGGAATGCTGTATTGTTGTCGAAGGGAAACCTGTTGAAATAGAAGATTGGTGGATTGATCTATCCTTAAAAGATCATGTAGAGAAGATGATGGATGAGGAAGAACTGACCAGTAAAGCCGCAATTAAGGCGGTTGCATTACAGCGTGGAATTCCTAAAAGAGAAGTATATCAAGCTTATCATACAAAATAATATAAAATATGCGGCATCCAGTAATCAGGTTGGATATGGAACTATAAGGGGACAATTCTAGATATGTGATGACAGATAACAGATTGCTGGCAGGAAAATTGTTCAAAAGGCTTACCTGCATCTTAGTTCCATCCATGCGAATTATAGGAAAGAGGCAGGTTTTTAAGCCGACACTATTAACGGTAAGAAAAACAGCCCGCTCTATTCTGGTAGACCCAATAATAGTCACAAGAGGCAGCATTAGTCTCGTTCATCTATTTGATAGCACATCTACGGATTAGAAACCTGTAACTGGATAATGGAGAACGGTTAATAGACAAGCAGAAATCCCACTACATATATAGTGGGATTTCTGCTTGTCTTATTATTTATTTAGCTTTTTTTGAATTTCATCAATAAGTACTTGAGCACCTTCAGGGCTTAGAACTAGTTTGCCATCTGCTAGTGTTAAGTTATCGTCAGAAATATCCCCAGTAATGGCACATGTCATGTTTGGCTTATATTTCTGTAAAATAATTCTTTCATCATCTACATAAATCTCTAATGCGTCTTTTTCATTGATTCCAAGTGTACGACGAAGTTCGATCGGTATTACCACACGCCCTAACTCATCCACCTTACGTACGATACCTGTTGATTTCATACTTATTCTCCCCTTTTTCGATAAATAAAAAACAATTTCGTCAATATTCGACATCTATAGCGTTATAATACCATTAGTTGCCATTAATGTCAAACTAAAATACATGAAATTTCTAGATTTTTTAAGAATATAGCAGATAGATGAAGGATATGTTAAATTTGACAAATGGGAGTATATCTTTGTCTAAACATGTTAAAAGTGCAATAATAATGGAAATGTAGGCGAAAAATCGCTACAATAAAAGCAGACTGATTAAAATTATAGCGAAATTCACGTACAATGTGTACATGAGGAGGTAGAGGAAATGTCTGAGGAAAAGAAAACTTTTTATATTACTACACCCATTTATTATCCAAGCGGGAATCTACATATTGGACATGCTTATAGTACTGTTGCTGGTGATGCAATGGCAAGATATAAACGATTACGAGGCTATGATGTTCGTTACCTGACTGGAACCGATGAGCATGGGCAGAAAATCCAGAAAAAAGCGAATGAAGCAGGTGTAACTCCACAGCAATATGTTGATAATATTGTCAGCGGGATTAAGGATCTATGGAAGAAGCTGGATATCTCATACAGTGATTTTATCCGGACAACTGAAGACCGTCATAAAGCGGTTGTCGAAAAGATATTTGCTCAATTATTAGAGCAAGGTGACATCTATTTAGATGAATATGAAGGAAGCTATTGTACATCATGTGAGTCTTTCTTTACAGAGCGGCAATTAGATAATGGACGCTGCCCTGATTGTGGCGGACCTGTTGATCAAGTTAAAGAAGAATCTTATTTCTTCAAAATGAGTAAATATGTTGATCGATTACTAGAGTTCTATGAGGAGAACCCTCAGTTTATTCAACCAGAGAGCCGTAAAAATGAAATGGTCAACAACTTTATTAAACCAGGCTTAGAGGATTTAGCTGTATCTCGGACAACTTTTGATTGGGGGATTAAAGTACCTGGAGATCCGAAGCATGTCATTTATGTATGGATCGATGCATTGTCGAATTATATCACTGCATTAGGTTATGGAACAGATGATGATTCTCTTTATCAAAAATACTGGCCGGCAGATGTTCATTTAATGAGTAAGGAGATTGTCCGTTTCCATACCATTTATTGGCCGATTATGCTTATGGCATTAGATTTACCATTACCGAAAAAAGTATTTGCACATGGCTGGATTTTGATGAAAGATGGCAAAATGTCCAAATCAAAAGGAAATGTTGTTAATCCAATTGATTTAACGGAGAGATATGGATTAGATGCATTACGCTATTATTTATTGAGAGAAGTACCATTTGGTTCTGACGGCGTTTTTACACCAGAAGGATTTGTTGATAGAACTAACTATGATCTAGCAAATGATTTGGGTAATTTACTAAATCGTACAGTTGCAATGATTGAGAAGTACTTTGATGGGAAAATCCCTGCATTTAAGTCCTCAGAAGAAGAATATGATGAAATACTTGAACAACTAGGTAAAGAAACAATCAAAAATGTAGAAGATGCACTAGATGAAATGGGCTTTTCTGTTGCATTGACTCAAATTTGGAAATATGTCAGCCGTACAAATAAGTATATTGATGAAAATGAGCCATGGGTGTTAGCAAAAGATGATAGTAAAAAAGAAAGACTAGGCAACGTAATGGCACACCTTGTTGACAGCCTGCGCCGAATTGCGGTATTGCTGCAACCATTCTTGACACAAACACCTGAGAAGATCTTTGAACAAATTGGGGTAACCGAAGATCAGGATAAGACATGGGAAAGTCTATCGACATTTGGTGTGGTAAAGGAAGGTACATCAGTTGTTAAGAAGGACCCAATATTCCCGCGTCTCGATGTGGAAAAAGAAGTAACTACAATCAAAGATTTAATGAAAGCACCAGAGCCAGAGAAAAAAGAAGAAGAAACTAATGAAATTACTTACGACGATTTTATGAAAATAGATTTACGTGTAGCAGAAGTGATCCAGGCAGAAAAAGTCAAAAAAGCTGACAAATTACTAAAAATTCAGTTGGATCTTGGAACAGAAAAACGACAAGTTGTTTCAGGGATTGCCAAATATTATTCACCGGAAGAACTTGTTGGGAAAAAGGTTATCTGTGTAACGAACTTAAAACCAGTGAAATTACGCGGGGAACTCTCACAGGGAATGATATTATCAGGGGAAGATAGTGATGGTAATCTTTCACTGGCAACGGTGGAGGCAGACTTACCGAACGGTTCAGTGGTGAAGTAAAAAATAGTAAAAGCGCTTATCTACTAGTGGATAAGCGTTTCACTTTGTTTGAATTACGAAAAAATTCAGATTAAAGAGAAGAAAGGAGAAATATAATTGTTATTTGATACACATGTACACCTTAATGTTAGTCAGTTTGATGAAGACAGGGAAGAGGTTATAGCAAGGGCTAAGGAAGCCGGTGTCGAATACATGGTGATTGTCGGTTTTGATCATGAAACAATTCCGAAAGCGATTGAACTGGCAGAAGCATATGATTATATTTATGCAGCTGTTGGCTGGCATCCTGTTGATGCGATAGATATGACAGACAAAGAACTAAATTGGTTAAAAGAACTAGCATCACACCCTAAAGTTGTGGCTCTGGGTGAAATGGGGTTGGATTATCATTGGGATAAATCACCTAAGGATGTCCAAAAAGAAGTTTTCCGTAAACAAATTAATTTAGCGAAAAAAGTTAACTTACCGATTATTATCCATAATCGGGAGGCAACGGAAGATATTATCTCCATTTTAAAAGAAGAAAATGCGCGGGAAGTTGGCGGAATAATGCATTGCTATAATGATTCTGTCGACTATGTCAATGATTGTCTTGAAATGAACTTTTATATCTCATTAGGTGGTCCTGTAACATTTAAAAATGCGACATTTCCGAAGGAAGTAGCGAAAGTGGTTCCAGAAGACCGGTTATTAATCGAAACTGATTGTCCCTTTCTGGCACCACATCCAAATCGGGGCAAACGAAATGAGCCGGCATATGTCAAACTGGTTGCAGAAAAAATCGCTGAATTACGTAATGTTCATTATAACGAATTGAGCGAGAAAACAACCGAAAATGCCAAGCGATTATTTGGGATAAACTAGCTTAAAATAAGAGCTTGTCACGTTTGTTACGGTAATGTAATGAATTTGAAATATTTCTTCGCAAAGAACGAATAAACCCTTTGAATTCAAGGTTTATTCGTTCTTTTTTAGTGAAAAGCCTGTTTGACAGCGATTATTTAACTTTATATAATACAACGGCGAGAAGAAGGAGGGGTGATATGTTCATGAAACGTCTTTTAAACTTGCCAAAACTCTTGAATAACAAGGACTTTGTTTATGCTGTTACATTACTTGTTATCATTGGAACTATTAGCTATTTATTCTTTGAATTATCGAAAGCTGAAGTTACTGTTGTTCAAGAAGGAGAAGAGATTACAGTACGCACACATGCCAATACTGTAGAAGATGTACTTGATGAGCTTGCCATTGATGTGCAAGAACATGATGAACTAACACACAATCTGAATGACACCGTCAAGACTGAGATGACAATCGAACTTACTGTTGCCAAAGAAGTTATTGTAACGGAGGGTGACATACAACAAACATACCATACAACGGCAAATACCGTAGAAGCATTCATAGAAGAATCAGGGATTGAAATCTCAGAACATGATCATGTTTCGCTAAGCTTAAACGAGGAAATTGTTGATCAAACGGAATTGGTTATTGAAAAAGCATTCCTGGTAACTATCAACGATGCAGGAGAAGAGCAGAATATTTGGACAGTCGGTGGAACAGTAGAAACACTACTTGATCAAACCACTATTGAATTGTCTGAATTAGATCGCGTGTCACCTGCAAAGTCTGAGGAAGTAAATGCCGAAACAGAAATCGATATTACAAGAGTCGAAAAAGTGACCGATATAGTCGAAGAGGAAGTTGATTTTACCGTCGTGAAGAAAAGCAATGCCGACCTTCAAAAAGGAAAAGAAAAAGTAGTAAAAGAAGGACAAAAGGGCGTTGTTGAAAAGCATTATGAAGTGGTATTAGAAAACGGGGAAGAAGTTTCCCGTAAGCTTGTGAATGAAGAAGTTACTAAAGAGAGTCAGGAAAAGGTTGTTGCAGTAGGTACGAAAGTGGAAACACCACCTGTCGCAAATACTGTAAGCAATACAGCAGCTAGCAAACCGGCAACACCACAAGCAGTCTCACGGGGCAGCGGGCAAGAAGTTACTACACTATATATGAAAGCAACAGCATATAATTGGAATTGCGCTTCATGTGATGGCAGAGGGTTAACATCAACTGGGTATGACCTGAAAGCAAATCCTCAAGGTGTAATAGCAGTTGACCCTAGTGTAATCCCTTTAGGGACAAAAGTTTGGGTAGAAGGCTATGGTTATGCAGTTGCACGAGATACTGGCGGAGCAATTAAAGGCAATAAAATCGATGTTCATATGCCGACATTACAACAAGCACATAATTTTGGCAGTAGAACAGTACAAGTGAAAATATATAAATAACTATAGAAGGGCTTATACACTGTATAAGCCCTTTCTGTTTATTTATAAAGCTTTCTAACTAACTGACACGTGTTATAATGTGAAAAGGACTTTCCAATGTCCCTTATGAGCAGAATGGAGGATATTTGGTGAAAATAAAAGAAATAATAGTTGTAGAAGGTAAAGATGATACAGCTAAGTTAAAGCAAGCACTTGACGTAGACACGATTGAAACAAACGGATCAGCGATAAATAAATATACGTTAGAACAAATTGCACACGCTAAACAAAAGAGAGGTGTGATTGTGTTCACGGATCCGGATTATCCAGGACAGCGTATACGTAACATAATTGATGAACAAGTACCAGGATGCAAACATGCTTTTCTAACAAAGGAAGAAGCGGTTGCTAAAGGCGGCAAAGGGCTAGGTATTGAGCATGCCTCTGTTGAAGTGATTCGCCAAGCGTTAAGTAAAGTATACGAAATAGCAGAAGAGATGGACAGCAACATCACACGAGCTGATTTATTGGAGTATGGCTTAATTGGAGGCAATGGTGCTAAAGACAGGCGATGGAAATTGGGACTAGCCTTAAGGATTGGTTATGTGAATGGCAAACAGTTATTAAAAAGATTACAAATGTTTCAGATAGATAAGAACGACTTTTATAAAGTGATGGAACAGATTAAACAGGAGGAAATTTAATGAGTGAGCATAAAGCGATTGCTACACCTAGGCGTACGAAAGAGATTTTAGAAAAGTATAGTTTTGCTTTTAAAAAGAGTTTAGGGCAAAACTTCCTTGTCGATGTGAATATATTAAAAAATATTATGCATTTAGCGGGGATTACCAAGGAAGTTAATACAATTGAGATAGGACCTGGTATTGGAGCGTTAACAGAGCAATTAGCGATCCATTCAGATCAAGTAATGGCATTTGAAATTGATCAACGGTTAATTCCAATTTTAGATGAGACGTTAGCGTCTTATGACAATATAAAAATTGTAAATCAGGATATTTTAAAAGCCGATATTAGAGAGTTATGTTCCGAACTCTTTACGGATAGAAAAGAGATAAAGGTTGTGGCAAATTTGCCATATTATATTACTACACCAATTCTGATGCAGTTATTAATGGCGAAGTTACCTTTATCAAGTATAACTGTAATGATACAAAGAGAGGTAGCTGAGAGAATGGCTGCTGTAAGGAACACAAAAGAATATGGCTCTTTATCGATTGCTATACAATATTATACTGAAGCAAGTATTGGGATGATTGTGCCAAAAACTGTTTTTATGCCACAGCCAAGAGTAGACTCGGCTGTCCTTCATTTATCCATGAGGGATCAACCGCCAGTAAAATTGAACGATGAGCCATTCTTTTTTGATTTAGTACAAGCAAGTTTTCAACAACGAAGAAAGACACTTAGAAATAATTTAATCCGACATTTTAAAGATGTGTTATCAAAAGAAACAATCGAAGAAACTTTTGATGGAACAGAGATAGATGGAACAAGAAGAGCTGAATCGTTGTCAATGGAGGAATTTGCTCGCTTAAGTAATTATTTATTTCATATAACAAAAAAATAAAACCCGGCTGGCTGTTTGTAAGCTCTTCTGGAGCATTAGAAATTATCAGCTTTTTAATACAAATCCAATCAACAAATCTAGAGAACTTTACAACTAATAGACAATCTATACATAAATTTCATAAAGTTAGCCATACTATTCTTAGTACATACCGATTTTTTTATTGACAGTCAATTAATACTATTGTTATAATAGAATATTTTATTTGACTATCGGACAAGAATGTAGTATACTAACATTAGTGAGGTGGAGTGTATTGGCTAAAACATTGGTTGAAATCAAACAAGGTTTAGATGGCTATGTTGGGAAACGTTTAAAGATCAGAGCAAATGGTGGTAGAAAGAAAACTGTTGAGCGTTATGGAACATTGGCAGAAACTTATCCTTCTGTATTCATTGTGGAGTTAGATCAGGAGGAAAACTCATTTGAACGTGTATCTTATAGCTATGCAGATGTACTTACAGAAACGGTTGAATTGAATTTTGTGGAAGAATTAGAAGCAGTTGCAGGGGAGCAGTAAACAAAGTTTGCTGCTTTTTGTTTTTCCTGGAATAAGCTGTGCAGGCTGAAGAGATTACTACAATAAAATGAAGTGACAATACTTTTCCCCACAGCTCTCTTTTTATTCACCTTTTCTAATCTAAAATTTGCCTGGAATTATCCTTTTTGATCAGGGCAGAATAGGACTGTCGTAAAAAAACGACAGAAAGGGAGTATCTTCTATGGGCAGAGGACGCGGAATTATGTCTGAGCAATTTAAGGAAGAGCTTGCTAAAGAGTTAGGATTTTACGACAAGGTGAAACAAAATGGTTGGGGCGAGATAACGGCTAATGAAGCTGGAAGTATGGTGAAAAGGGCTGTTCAAATAGCTGAAGAAAGTCTGAAAAGGGACAGAACCTGATTAAGGTTTTGTCCCTTTAAACTATTTATGGTATCTTTACATAAAGTGTTTTTTTGTACTGTAAGAGTTTAGATGACTGATCGTTTATAGTACAAGCGAAATGAAAACATTCCAAATTGAATGGTATAGTGAACTAAAGTAGGTGACAAGGTGTATACTTCAGAAAAGGCCCCAGCAAAGATTAACTTAACGTTAGATGTTCTATATAAGCGACCGGATCAATACCATGAAGTAGAAATGGTGATGACAACAGTTGATTTAGCAGATCGCATTGAACTTTTTCTATCAGAATCAGATCAAATTAAAGTTGAATCTGATAGTCGATATATTCCAAATGATGAGCGTAATTTAGCATATCGAGCAGCAAAAATCTTAAAAGAGAAATTTCAAATAAGAAAAGGTGTAATAATAAAAATTGATAAGCAGATTCCGGTTGCAGCAGGTCTTGCCGGGGGGAGCAGTGATGCAGCTGCTACATTAAGAGGATTGAATCGACTTTGGCAGTTAAATTTGACGATGGATGAGCTTGCAGCTATTGGATCGGAAATAGGCTCTGATGTCTCGTTCTGCGTCTATAATTCAACCGCCATTGCAAAAGGCAGAGGGGAAAAAATAATTGAACTCCCCGCTCCTCCGCAATGTTGGGTCGTACTTGCTAAACCAACCCAAGGTGTTTCAACCCAATCTGTTTACCAATCATTAAAATTGGACCAGCTGGAGCATCCTGATACGGAAGGGATGGTTCATGCAATTAAAGCTGCTAATTACAAGGGAATCTGCTCCAGGTTAAAAAATGTACTGGAAACAGTCACATTGCCTAAACACCCGGAAGTACAACAGATAAAAAGTCAAATGTTGCGATCAGGAGCGGATGCTGTATTAATGAGTGGCAGCGGGCCAACGGTTTTCGGTTTAGTCAAACATGAGTCCAGAGCAGTACGTATTTATAATAGCCTTCGTGGTTTCTGTGAAGATGTCCACATTGTAAGGATGTTGGGTACACAACAAACACTTGATTAAATCCGTATAAAATGTTATATTTACGACAAAATATTCGGATTTTGGGGTGTAGTAATGAAACGAAGCGACCGTTTAGTGGCAATGACCAATTATTTAATAGAGCATCCAATGGATTTGATTTCTTTGCCGTTTTTCTCAGAGACTTATGGAGCAGCTAAATCATCGATCAGCGAGGACTTAACGATAATTAATCGTATATTTCAAGAAGACGGGATAGGGTATTTGGCGTCAGTGTCGGGTGCAGCCGGTGGTGTTAAATATGTCCCGCAAGTATCAGAGGAAATAAGCCATACGTTTATTGAGCAATTGTGTTCAGAGTTAGAAGATCCCAGTCGTATTTTGCCAGGTGGTTATCTGTTTATGAGTGATATATTAGGTAATCCCAATAAAGTGCGTAATATTGGCCGCTTATTTGCCTCTAAGTTTGCTGAGCTGAATATTGACTCAATCGTAACAGTGGCAACTAAAGGTATTCCACTTGCATATGCCGTAGCTTCCTTCTTAAACGTCCCAGTAATTATCGTACGGCGTGATCCTAAGGTGACAGAGGGGTCAACTGTAAGTATTAATTATGTTTCGGGATCATCTAAGAAAATTCAAACAATGGTGTTATCGAAAAGAAGTTTAAAGCCTAATGAAAATGTTTGTATAGTTGATGACTTTATGAAAGCGGGCGGAACGATAAATGGTATGAAGAGTTTGCTTGAGGAATTTAATGCAAATGTAAAAGCAATAGGTGTTTTGGCAGAAGCAGAAGATGAGGAAGAGGAACGGGTGGTTGATGATTATACCTCATTACTGCAAATTAAGAATGTTGATGATAACAATAAGCAAATTGAAGCAATTAAGGGAAATTACTTCCAATAATATAACAAAAATGCCTATTTAGCCACTTATCCCAAAGAACTTATAAAAAAGATTAAAAAGTTTTACATCTTTAGCAGGAATTTTAGAAAAGATGTTGAATTAATGTAATAAGTTCTTATAAAGGGAAAAGGTGGTGATACATAATGGAAGTAACTGACGTAAGATTACGCCGCGTGAATACCGATGGAAGAATGCGAGCAATCGCATCTATCACATTAGATCACGAGTTTGTTGTACATGATATTCGTGTGATCGATGGAAATAACGGAATGTTTGTAGCGATGCCTTCTAAACGCACTCCTGATGGAGAATTTAGAGATATTGCACATCCAATTAATTCTGGTACTCGATCAAAGATTCAGGATGCGGTTTTAGAAGAATACCATCGTGTTGGTGAAGAAGAAGAAGTAGAATTTGAAGAAGCGGGAGCTTCATAAGGATGATTTTGAAAAGGTCTGATCATTATTGATTAGGCCTTTTTATATGTTGTTAAAAAATGTGAACGATAAAAGATGGAAGTAAAGGAATTTTACTTTTCCTAGTTAACATTCATTGAAAAAAGGTTAGTTTTCATATATATTCATAATTGGGATTCTACCGTACTAAAGTAATATTGCGTTAAAAATTAAAAATAGATAGTAAGCCAGACATTTTGAACGGAGGGAATATATTGTCAAAACGTTTTGCAGTTGTGTTAGCAGCTGGTAAAGGTACGAGAATGAAGTCAAAATTATATAAAGTGTTACACCCTGTTCTTGGTAAACCGATGGTACAGCATGTAGTAGACCAATTAAAATCACTTAAATTAGCGAGTATTACAACAGTTGTAGGTTTCGGTGCCGAGAAGGTACAGGAGCAGTTAGGCGAGGATTCAAATTATGTTATTCAAGAAGAGCAGCTAGGTACAGGGCATGCTGTTTTGCAAGCAGAGAAATACTTAAAAGATCAAAAAGGTACAACACTAGTAGTATGTGGAGATACGCCATTATTAACAGCAGAAACGTTGCAATCTGTTTTACAATTTCATGAAAAGGAAGAAGCTAAAGTAACGATCCTTACTGCACATTCTGAAAATCCAGCAGGATATGGGAGAATTGTTAGAAATGAAAACAATCAAGTGGAAAAAATAGTTGAAGAGAAAGATGCGTCTTCCGAAGAGAAGTTAATTAAAGAAATAAATACAGGTACATATTGTTTTGATAATGAGTTGTTATTCCAGGCATTAAAGCAAGTTTCTAACGACAATGCTCAAGGTGAATATTATTTGCCTGATGTCATCGAAATTGCTCAGCAGCAACAAGAAAAAGTGCTGGCATTTCAGACAGAAGACTTTAATGAAACAATAGGTGTAAATGATCGTATCGCATTGTCCCAAGCGGAAACTATAATGAAGCAGAGAATTAATAATTATCATATGCGAAATGGTGTAACACTGATCGATCCAGCCAATACTTATATTGGCGCAGATGTGAAGATAGCTTCAGACGTTGTTATCTATCCAGGATGCGTTATAAATGGTGAGACTGAAATAGAAGAAGACGCACAAATTGGGCCAAATTCAGAAATAACGGATTGCCATATCGGTTCAAACACGAAAGTGAAACATAGTGCAGCGACTTCCAGTTATATTGGTGAACGAGTTCAAATCGGGCCATTTGCCCATATCAGACCAGATGCCAATATCGGAAATGATGTAAAAATTGGGAATTTTGTCGAAGTGAAAAAGTCAAAAATTTATAATGGAAGCAAAGTATCTCATCTAAGCTATATTGGGGATGCAGAGGTTGGCAGCAATGTAAATATAGGTTGTGGTACAATTACTGTAAATTATGATGGCAAGAATAAATTTTTAACGAAAATAGAAGATGATGCTTTTATTGGGTGCAATGCCAATTTGATTGCACCAGTAACAATAGGCAAGGGTGCGCTTATTGCAGCCGGTTCAACGATATCTGAAGACGTACCGGGTGACGCATTATCTATTGAACGGTCGAAACAAGTCAACAAAGAAGGATATGCGAAAAAGTATAAATAAATAATCTAAGTTGGAAACAAATAGTGATGGAGGGTATCAACATGTCTGAATATAAGGATTCATCGTTGAAGGTATTTACATTAAATTCGAATCCAAAGCTTGCAGAAGAAATTGCGGCAAACATCGGAGTAGAATTAGGAAAAAGTTCTGTTACTAAGTTTAGTGATGGGGAAATCCAAATTAACATTGAGGAAAGTATTCGCGGATGTGATGTATATGTTGTTCAATCAACTTGCGAACCAGTTAATCAACATATTATGGAATTATTGATTATGATTGATGCATTAAAGCGAGCTTCTGCTAAGTCCATTAATATTGTCATGCCTTATTATGGATATGCACGACAAGATCGTAAAGCACGCGCAAGAGAACCAATTACGGCAAAACTAGTGGCAGATTTATTACAAACTGCAGGCGCATCAAGAGCCATTACATTAGACCTCCATGCACCGCAAATCCAAGGTTTTTTCAACATACCAGTTGATCAATTGGTAGGTGTTCCGATTCTTTCAAGCTATTGGAGCGAAAAGGGGCTTGACGATATTGTAGTTGTTTCACCAGACCATGGCGGTGTGACAAGAGCACGTAATTTAGCAGATCGATTAAAAGCACCTATTGCAATTATTGATAAAAGAAGACCCCGTCCTAATGTAGCAGAAGTTATGAATATTGTTGGTAATATCGAAGGAAAAACGGCAATTTTAATTGATGACATTATTGATACAGCAGGGACCATCACACTTGGAGCAAATGCTTTAATTGATAGTGGAGCAAAAGCTGTCTATGCATGTTGTACACATCCAGTTCTCTCAGGACCAGCTATAGAAAGAATTCAAAATTCAAAGATTGAAGAATTAGTTGTAACGAACAGTATACCGTTAAAAGAAGAGAAACTAATTGATAAAATTACTCAGCTCTCCGTTGCACCATTAATTAGTGAAGCAATCATCCGTGTGCACGAAAGACAGTCAGTAAGTATCTTATTTGATTAATTGTTTTTAGTCATAAATGTTTAACTCTGATCTTCCAAGGGAATTATATTACTAACGTGGTAAATTAACTTGGAGGGTGATCAATATGGCAGTACAGTTACAAGCGCAAAATAGAGAAAATCTGAAAAGTTCACATACGAAAGCAGTTAGAGAAGCTGGAGAAGTTCCAGCAATTATCTATGGATATAATGTAGACCCAAAACCAATTGTGGTCGATAGTGTGGAGTTATTGAAGACAGTTCGTGATGAAGGAAAAAATGCAATCATCTCACTAAAAGTAGATGATGAGACTTTTGATGTTATGCTGCATGATTATCAGGCAGATCCGTTAAAAGATGAACTAGTTCATGCCGACTTTTATGTAGTAAATATGTCGGAAGAAATTGATGTACAAGTTCCCATCGTATTAGAGGGTGAAGCAAAAGGAGCGAATGAAGGCGGGGTATTACAACAACCTTTATATGAGCTATCAATAAGAGCTAAACCAAACGATATACCAGAACAAATTAACATTGAAGTATCTGAACTAGAAGTTGGTGACAGTATTCTCGTTTCAGACTTAAAAGACAGCGGAAATTACGACATACTAGAAGATGAAAATACAACAATTGTATCTATATTAGTTCCTGACAAGGAGCCTGAGGAAACAGTGAGCGAACAGCCAGAAGATCCTGATGCAGTAAATGAAGGAAATAATACAGATGAATAACACCGGTAAACCGAGCATTCCCTGCTCGGTTTTTCTTAAGGAATTGAATGACGGATAAAAACAATTAAATACTCGGAAATACAGATGATGTATGACGGCTTTTGTTGATTTTACCATCATGCTATATTCTCGGTTTTTATCCACTTTGCTCTCTGTTATTGAGTTATTTTATGTTAAACTTATAAGTAGAAAACTATATTTAAAGGAAGTAAAAAAATGAAGTGTATAGTAGGATTAGGAAATCCAGGACGTAAATATGAGAAAACAAGACACAATGCAGGTTTTATGGTTATAGACTATTTACTGGAGCGACATAATTGGAAGCTCGAAAAACAAAAGTTTAATGGACTATATACAATGGAAACATGGGAGGATGAAAAAGTAATTCTTTTAGAACCTCAAACATTCATGAATTTATCTGGTGAATGTTTACGTCCATTAATGGATTTTTATCAATTAGAACCAGAAGATGTCGTTGTTATTTACGATGATTTAGATCTGCCCTTAGGAAAAGTAAAATTAAGACAAACTGGCGGACACGGTGGGCATAATGGCGTTCGTTCAATAATTGACCATTTAGGTACCAAACAATTTAACCGGATCCGTTTCGGGATTGGGAGACCAGTCCAGCCCATACCAGTAATTGATTATGTATTAGGGAAATTCTCTGCAGATGAACAAGCTGCATTAGATGATTCAATTGAACATGCGGCAAACGCATTGGAAGCATGGATGAGAGATTCTTTTCAGAAGGTCATGAACGACTATAATAAGTAAATCGAAAACACCCTTAATTGTATAAATAATTACAAATTGGAAAAAATAAAACTAACTTAAGTGATTATTTTTAATAAAGGGCGTGCATAGGATGGCATTAGTATATAAATGTAAACACTGCAGTTGTGAGGTTGGCAGATTAAATTCTCAGATGCTGGATCTAAATAAAATAGGTTGGGACCATTTGTCATCAGAAGAGAAAACAAGTCTTATGAATTACCAGCCAACAGAACAAATAGAGATAAACACGATTTGTGAAAACTGCCAGGAAACATTAGAAAATAACCCTGATTACCATGAACTTGATTATTTTATACAATAGAATACATGAGCAGAAAAGTTCTTACATGGTTAAGCAGCATTACCTTATGAGGAGCATAAACATTTTATATGCTCCTATCGAGCCGATCGATAGTTTGACAATAGAATCATTTATTATGTTTCAAAAGCTTTGGTTCCATACCAAGGCATTTTTGCAGTTTCACCTTCATAAGGCCATCTGATTTAGATAGTTTTTCTAACTATTTTCTAATACTTACAAGGAAAGCACTAGGGGGAACATTATGTATGAAATAAAGCATCTATTAAGGAAGAAGGAAGATATTCATTCGATAATAGAAGGGGTAAATACTGGATTAAAAGAACAAGTGATTGCAGGACTGTCGGGTTCTTCGCGTGGCTTGTTTAGTGCATTAATCCATGAAGCAATCAATAAGAAAGTGTTAATTGTGACACATCAATTAACACAAGCACAGCAATTATATGATGATTTATTAGAGTTTGCTAATGATAGTAATGTTTATTTATATCCAGTCAATGAATTGCTCGTATCGGAATTAGCGGTAGCTAGTCCGGAACTCCTCAGTCAGCGTATTGAAGCGTTAACGACTTGGCTAAAAGAAGATAACGGGATAATGATTGCTCCCATTGCAGGATTAAAACGGTTTTTACCACCAATTGATTATTGGACAACATATCAAGTGAATCTTGAAATTAATAAAACAATCGATATAGAGAAAACGATTCAATTGTTAATTGATATGGGGTATGAAAGACAAGAGATGACAAGTAGTCCAGGGGAATTCAGCTTGCGTGGGGGAATTCTGGATATCTTCCCGCTTATGGATGATAACCCGTTCCGTATTGAATTATTTGATGACGAGATTGATTCGATACGATATTTTGATGCGGAATCACAAAGGTCTTTAGACAAGCTCGAGAAAATTCAAATAGGTCCAGCTACCGAATTCCTAACATCCGATCATGATTTAATCACAGCAGCACAAAGGATTGAAAAAGCATTACAGGAAACTTTAAAGAAAACGAAAAATAAGCAAGATCAACAAGCATTGACAGAAGCTATCCAAGGAGATATAGACCGTCTAAATCAATGCGAACGCTTTCAGGAAATGAAGAAGTATATTTCTTATTTCTATGA
Organism: Gracilibacillus xinjiangensis; assembly: GCF_042651765.1. NCBI lineage: Bacteria > Bacillati > Bacillota > Bacilli > Caryophanales > Bacillaceae > Gracilibacillus > Gracilibacillus xinjiangensis. The sequence continues at coordinate 23,145 of NZ_JBHSDT010000007.1, forward strand.
TAAACCAACAAGTTTATTAAACTATTTACCTAAAGATGGTTTGATTATTCTGGATGAGATGAGCAGGATTCAAGAAACGGCCTTACATTTGGATGATGAAGAAACAGAATGGCTGAAAGATCACCTCAACCGTAATCAGGCATTAAGGGACCTGAGACTGTCATTTGACTGGCATGATACCTGGGGGGGAATGAGTCAGCCCCGCTTGTATTTATCTGTCTTTTTGCGCCATATTCCGAATACAAATCCATCTAATATAGTGAATTTATCAACGCGCAGTATGCAGCAGTTTCATGGCCAAATGAATTTATTTCAAAATGAAATGGAAAGGTGGAGGAAATCTGGATACTCTGTGGTTATATTAGCACCAAATGAGCAACGGGTAGAAAAGGTCCATTCTGTTCTGGAAGATTATCAAATGAAAGCAACAGTAAGCGAATCAATCCCGCCATTGCCTCTGGATCAGCCAATTATAACGGTTGGCAGTATTCAAAGTGGTTTTGAGATTCCTATGCACAAAATTGCTGTTGTAACAGAAAATGAGTTATTTAAACAAAAGACTGTCCGGACAAAAAGGAAACAGAAAATATCAAATGCAGAAAGGATTAAAAGTTATCAGGAGTTACAAGTTGGTGATTATGTTGTCCACACTAATCATGGGATTGGACGCTATATTGGTATTGAAACATTAGAAGTAGCTGGTCTTCATAAAGACTTTATGCTCTTAAAATATTCTGGTGATGATAAACTTTATGTTCCGATTGACCAGATTGACCTTGTACAAAAGTATGTTGGTTCAGAAGGAAAAGAACCTAAGTTATATCGTTTGGGCGGCAACGACTGGAAGAAAGTGAAGAGCAAAGTACAATCCAAAGTAGAAGACATTGCTGATGACTTGATTAAATTATATGCTGAAAGAGAAGCGGCAAAAGGCTATGCATTTAGTGAAGATACGGAAATGCAACGTGACTTCGAATCCGCTTTTCCATACCAGGAGACGGAAGATCAATTACGATGTATTAATGAGATTAAAGAAGATATGGAGAAAGAACAGCCAATGGACCGCTTACTTTGTGGTGATGTTGGGTATGGAAAGACGGAGGTTGCTATTCGAGCAGCTTTTAAAGCAATTGCTGATGGAAAACAGGTTGCTTTTCTTGTTCCGACTACGATTCTAGCACAACAGCATTACGAAACGGTGATGGAACGTTTCCAAGACTATCCAATTAATATCGGTTTGTTAAGTCGCTTTCGAACAAGAAAGCAACAAACAGAAACATTAAAAGGTTTGAAAAATGGGATGGTAGACATTGTGATTGGTACACATCGTCTGTTATCTAAAGATGTCGTTTATAAAGATTTAGGTCTGTTAATTGTTGATGAAGAGCAGCGGTTTGGGGTAAAACATAAAGAGAAAATTAAGCAATTAAAGACAAATGTGGATGTTCTAACATTAACAGCAACACCTATACCTAGAACATTGCATATGTCGATGCTGGGTGTAAGGGATCTTTCTGTTATTGAGACACCGCCAGAGAATCGCTTTCCGATTCAGACATATGTAATGGAATACAATGGACCGCTAGTAAGAGAAGCGATCGAAAGAGAGTTAGCGCGTGGCGGCCAAGTCTTTTTCTTATATAATCGGGTAGAATCCATTGAAAAAATGGCACAGGAAATTCAAGCATTAGTTGAAGATGCCAGAGTGACTTTTGCCCATGGCCAGATGAACGAAACAGAGTTAGAAAATGTTATGTTCTCCTTCCTGGAAGGCGAGGCAGATGTATTAGTAAGTACCACGATTATTGAGACAGGTGTAGACATTCCAAATGTAAACACATTGATTGTCTACGATGCTGATCGGATGGGGTTAAGTCAGCTTTACCAGCTTAGGGGGCGTGTTGGAAGGTCAAATCGTGTGGCATATGCTTATTTTACCTATCAAAAAGATAAAATCCTAACAGAAGTATCCGAAAAAAGACTGCAAGCAATCAAAGAATTTACAGAGCTTGGTTCCGGTTTTAAAATAGCGATGCGAGATTTATCGATCCGTGGTGCAGGAAATATTCTTGGCTCCCAACAACATGGGTTTATCGATTCCGTAGGGTTTGATATGTACTCACAAATGCTGAAAGAAGCAGTACAAGCAAAACAACAAGGTAAGACAATCGAAGAAGTACAGCCTTTTGAGGTAGAGTTGGATCTTAAAGTGGACGCCTATATACCTGAGGAATATATAGAAGATGAGAAGCAGAAAATAGATATGTACAAAAGATTCCAAGCAATATTGTCTCAGGAAGATGTTCATGATCTGCGTGATGAATTAATTGATCGTTTCGGTGATTACCCGGAACAAGTGGAAAATCTATTTCATGTGACTACATTAAAGATGATGGCAAAAAGAGAAAAAATCGAATCCATTTCAGAGAAAAAGAGTCAGCTTGAGATAATAGTGGAGGAAAAAAGAAGCCAGGAATTAGATGGCGCCAAATTATTCGAGTTTGCCAATAAGCACGGACGTTTGATTCAATTAGGAACAGAAGAACGTAAATTAAAAGTTGTCTTCCGTTTCGATAAAGCAAACATGAGAAAACGTTATGAGATATTAGAATCATTTATTCACACATTGCATGAAATGGACAGAGAACCTGTGGCGTAAATGTATTTTTGTGTAAATCCCGAGAAAAAATATAATGAAAAAATTGTATACTTTTAAGTTAACTAAATCATACTAACCTTACAATGTAATTATTTCACTATGTGTCCATAATTGAATACATAGTTAATTATTTGAAAGTGAGGTCATGATTTACTATGAAAGCAACAGGAATAGTACGCCGTATTGATGATTTAGGAAGGGTAGTTATCCCGAAAGAGATTCGCCGCACATTGAGAATACGTGAAGGGGACCCATTAGAAATATTTGTGGACCGAGATGGGGAAGTGATTTTAAAGAAATATTCACCAATTAGCGAACTTGGTGATTTTGCGACAGAGTATGCTGAGGCATTATATGAATCATTAGGTTTATCCGTATTAATTAGTGATCGAGATGAATTTATTGCAGTTGCGGGTGAATCAAAGAAAGAATATTTAGGGAAGCAAATATCGAAACAATTAGACCAGGTAATGGACAGCCGTCAGGTAATGGTTGAAAAAAATGAACAAACCATAGAAATTGCAGATGGAAAAGAGGAACAGCTGCAGGCATTTCTCATTTACCCTATTGTTGCCAGTGGTGATCCGATTGGGTGTATGGTCATCTTCACAAGGGAACAGCAAGAGTTCGGCGAAGTGGAAGAGAAATCAGCACATACGGCAGCACATTTCTTAGCGAAACAAATGGAATAATACTATATAAAATAGCTCAGATTTTCTGAGCTATTTTTTAATGGATTATTACAGTTTGTTCTAGTAATATAGATAAAGACAAGCGAGGTGAGATAGGTGGAGGAGAAGATCGTTGTAAAGAAAGCGCTCAATAACAATGTTTTAATTGCCTCACATCCACGGTACAAGGAAGTGATTCTAATTGGCAAGGGGATCGGTTTTGGCAAGAAGAGTGGAGATATTGTACCGGAAAGTCAAGTGGAGAAGACATTCCTCTTAAAAGATGAACAAGAACAAGAGCAATATAAGCAATTACTTTCTAATGTGGACCAGGACTTAATGGAAATACTGAATGAAGTGATTATACTTATTGAACAGCGAATGGGTGAAAAGCTTAATGAGCATATTCATGTGGCATTAACAGACCATTTATCCTTTGCAATTAGCAGGGCTGCCCAAAATGTGCAATTTAATAATCCTTTTTTATTTGAAATTGAATCCCTTTATCCAAAAGAATTCCAGGTATCACGGGAAGTTGTTAAAATATTAAAAGACAAGGTTGGTGTTGAATTCCCTGAAGGCGAAATGGGCTTTATTGCGCTGCATATTCATAGTGCAGTTACAGATAAATCCATTCGGGATATGAATCAACACCATCAATTAATTTCTCAGCTCGTTCAAATAATCGAAGAAAACCTGCAACTAAAGATAGACCGTCATAATATTGATTATCATCGATTAGTTCAGCACCTTCACCGTGCGATCGAAAGGGTATATCAGGAAGAATCGCTAGGAGAACAAACAAATTTGGTTAATGTCTTGAAATCAACATATCCGGTATGCTATAATCTAGCGTGGAAATTGATAAAAGTAATGCAACGAAAATTAAATACACGTGTGGATGAGTCAGAGGTCTTATATTTAACGATCCACTTACAGCGTTTAATCCAATCATCTTAAACGTGTTACTGATACGATCAGGCATGAGTAAAAAGAATGTTTTAGGATAATCTATGGGGGAAGTGTACCCTTAGATTCTTAAAATATATCCTTTTCTCATGCCTTTTTACTTTGGACAAAATAAGAACAGTCCAGATATTATCATGAAATCGTTGTATCACCACTATTGAATGAATTAAAGGAGGTATTTTTCTTATGTCAAACATATTTGGTACCCTGCAGAAAGTCGGTAAAGCATTAATGCTGCCAGTAGCTTTACTACCAGCTGCAGGTATCCTAATGGCATTTGGTACAAGTTTTGCCCAAGATCAATGGGTAGAAAGATTCCCATGGTTCGGGAATGCAACTGTACAAAAAATTCTAGAAGTAATGTCAGAGGCGGGTGGCGTTGTCTTTGATAACTTACCATTACTCTTTGCGGTTGGTGTTGCCGTTGGATTAGCAAAAGGTGATGGGGTTGCTGGATTAGCAGCTATCATTGGATATTTAATTATGAATGTGACAATGGGCGTATTTGGTGATATAACACCAGAAATGTCTTCTGATCCGGCCTATGCAAGTGTGCTCGGTATACCAACACTGCAAACAGGTGTTTTTGGTGGAATTATTGTTGGGATATTGGCCGCCTTTATGTACAACAGGTATTTTAATATTGAATTACCGCAATTTTTAGGTTTCTTTGCAGGTAAACGTTTTGTCCCGATTATTACAGCATTCTCTTCACTAATTTTAGGGATTGTTATGTTTTTAGTTTGGCCATATGCACAGAGTGGTTTAAATGCAATATCACACCTTATGCTAGAGACAAATCGAACGATCTCAACATTTGTTTTTGGTGTGATTGAACGTGGACTAATTCCGTTTGGATTACATCATGTTTTTTATTCACCTTTCTGGTATGAGTTCGGATCGTACACAAGTGCAGCTGGTGACACCATTCGTGGTGACCAGGCTATTTTCTTCGAACAATTAAAAGATGGTGTGGAATTTACTGCAGGGAACTTCATGACAGGAAAATACCCGTTCATGATGTTTGGTCTGCCAGCCGCAGCATTAGCAATTTATCATACAGCCAAACCAGAGAGAAAGAAAGTTGTTGGGGGAATTATGTTCTCTGCCGCATTGACTTCTTTCTTAACAGGTATTACAGAGCCGCTTGAATTCTCATTCTTATTTGTGGCACCATTGCTATTTGCGATCCATGCCGTTTTTGCAGGTTTATCATTTATGACAATGTATATATTAGATGTAAAAATAGGAATGACATTCTCTGGAGGGTTAATTGATTTCTTATTATTCGGTGTTATGCCTAACCGTACAGACTGGTGGTGGGTTATAATCGTCGGTCTGATCTTCTCTGCTATCTATTATTTCGGTTTCCGTTTCGCTATCCAGAAGTTCAACTTAGCTACACCTGGACGTGAAGCAGATGAGGAAGATAGTGAAGAAGATGGAGAAGTCGATGATCGCCCGTACGAGATCCTGGAGGCTATGGGTGGTAAAGAAAATATAACAAACTTAGATGCTTGTATTACGCGTCTGCGAGTTAGTGTAGAAGATAAAGACAGAGTGAATAAAGAACGTTTGAAAAAATTAGGTGCTTCAGGTGTGATGGAAGTCGGGAACAATATTCAAGCAATCTACGGGCCAGTATCTGATACATTGCGTGGACAAATGCAAGATATCATGGATGGTAAAACGCCAACGAAGAAGAAAGAAACAGTACAAGCAGAAGAGCAACCAACAGATGCAAAAGCAGAGCAGCTTGAATTCACAAGCCCAATGACAGGAGAAATCATGCCACTTTCAGAGGTTCCAGATCAAGTGTTCTCTCAGAAGATGATGGGTGATGGGTTTGCCATTAAACCAACCAATGGGGAAGTTGTTTCACCTGTAAATGGTAAGATTATTAATATTTTCCCTACAAAACATGCGATAGGGATTTTAGCAGATAATGGTACAGAGATCTTGATCCATATTGGTATTGATACAGTAAATCTAAAAGGAGAAGGATTTACTGCAAGAGCAGCTGAAGGTGATGAAATTAAGCAAGGCCAAGTATTAATGGAAGTAGACCTTGATTATGTGAAAGAAAACGCACCTTCGATTGTTACACCAGTAATCTTCACAAATTTACAGGAAGACGAAGAAGTAAAACTGAATGCTGAAGGATCAGTAAACAAGCAAGATAAAGGGATTATAACAATTAACTAAACAAATAGCCCCCTATGTTAACATTCATCGTTAATATGGGGGCTATTTTTGTTATACTATATAAAATAAACGAATAAACGAAATGCAGGATTTATAAAAAAGGAAGACATTCATGGACAAAAAAAACATTTTTACTGGAGCTTTTGCTTTAGTATTTGCAGGTATCGCCGGCAAGGTGATTAGCGCATCATACCGGATACCACTACAAAATTTAACTGGTGATATTGGTTTTTATATATACCAGCAGATCTATCCATTGATAGGAATAGCTATTACTTTTGCATTATATGGGCTCCCTTCAGCTGCAGCTGCTTTTATCATTGATAAAAGACTAAAAAGCGGGAATAAAAGAATGATGCAGCGAATCTTTCATTTACTCTTTCTTTTAGGAGTTTTTCTGTTTTTTATTTTGTTTCTGTGTAGCCCAATGCTTGCTGATCTGATGGGTGACAGGCAATTAATAAGCCCAATTCGCCATGTGGCATGGCTATTTTTATTTATGCCATTTGTTGCGTATTACCGAGGAAGATTACAAGCAATGAATGATCTGCAGTCCATTGCTAATTCGCAGATGGTTGAGCAGCTAACGCGTGCGTTTATTATTATCATTACAGCGATATGGATTTATCAAGGCAAGATTACTATTTACCGTATAGCAGATGGAGCAGTTATTGGAACAGTGATTGCATTTACGGCTTCTTTCCTGCTGCTTTACTTCATTTGGAAAAAGAAATATGCTAATAGAGAAGAAATACATTTGATAAATATTCCATATTCAGAGTTGTTTAAACATGTTTTATTAACAGGAATTGTTATAAGTATGAATCATATGATGTTGCTGTTTATGCAGTTAGCAGATGCATTTACCATTTTGCCAGGACTTGTGGAAAGTGGAATGACACAGAAAGAGGCGATGAAGTGGAAAGGGATATTTGACAGAGGGCAGCCGTTATTGCAACTAGTAACGATTGTTGGTTCATCCTTTGCAATGGCTTTAGTGCCGCAAGTAACCAAAATTGCATGGCAGCAAGATAAAGAAGGGTCAATAAGACATTTAATGACAGCGATGAAATACTGTCTGCTAATTTCATTAGGGGCGACAGTAGGTTTAATTCTATTAATGCCAGAAATTAATGAACTTTTCTACAAGAATATGGATGGTTCCAACAGTTTACGAATTCTATCTATTGTCTTGTTGTTTACAGCATTGTCCTTAACGATGGCATCTGTTTTACAAGGATTAGGATATATGAAATGGATAGCTATTGTATTGTTTACAGCTTTATTGTTAAAGATGATGTTAAATAGTCTGCTTGTACCAACTTTTAGTATAAATGGTGCAGCAATTGCGACGATCCTATCGATAGGATTTATTGCGATCAGTTACCTATATATTTTACAAAAACATGTGATAAAAGAGCAGATAAGGATAATTCCAGTTGGGCGTGTATTTATTGCAGCAATAAGTATGATAGCTGGCTTACTATTGCTGAAATATATTGAGGTGAACTACTTCATAATAGACACACGAGTAGAGCGTCTAATTTCTGTGCTTGTAAGTGTTTTTACAGGGTTTGCCCTCTATTTTTTCTCATTAGTAAGGTTACGGGTCTTTACACAAAAAGAATTAGAAACATTACCTTTTATGAATAAATGGATAAAGAAGGAGAGATAAGCTTGAAGCCATTGATTGAAGTTATTGGTTTGGGTGGTGGTGATATTCATCAGTTACCACTAGGAATTTATCGGAAATTAACAAAGTCTGATCAATTATGTTATGTAAGAACAATGGATCACCCTGTAATTAATACACTGAAACAAGAAGGTGTAAGCTTTTTGGGGTTTGATGCTGTTTATGAGAAACACAGTCAGTTCGAGGCAGTATATGACGAGATCGTTTCTATCCTTGAAGAAAAGGCGAGGGAACAACAGCAAATAGTTTATGCTGTACCTGGACATCCAATGCTTGCAGAACGGACTGTTCAGTTATTATTAGAGAGTGAAACGGTTGATGTCAATATTGCTGGTGGACAGAGTTTTTTAGATGATTTATTTAGGGTTTTTCAATTTGACCCAATTGAAGGCTTTCAATTCGTTGATGCGACCAATTTCCAAAGGTATCAGCTGCAATATGAGCAGCATCTTGTGTTTTGCCAAGTATATGATGAATTAATCGCTTCTGAAGTAAAACTGACTTTACTAGAGGATTTACCGCCAGAGCATATGATATATATTGCAGAAGCAGTCGGAAGTGATCAAGAATCAGTGAAACATATACCATTGTTCGAATTAGATCAGCAAACCCATTTAAGTAACTTAACGAGTGTCTATGTCCCGCCAATTGATGATAAGGCAAAGCTAAATCATCAATTTTTCCGTTTAAAAGAAGTCATCGCAAGATTAAGAGGACCGGGTGGATGCCCATGGGATCAAAAGCAAACACATGAATCATTAAAGAAATATTTAATTGAAGAAGCCTATGAGGTAATTGAAGCAATTGACCAGAAGGATGATGATGCCATTGCTGAGGAATTAGGTGATGTGTTACTTCAGGTACTGCTGCATAGCCAAATTGCTGAAGAATCGGGTTATTTTACGATCGATGATGTGATTTTCAGTATTACAGAAAAAATGATTCGGAGACACCCTCATGTCTTTGGCGATGTATCCGTGAAAGATGAAACTGATGTGATCGTAAATTGGGAAGCAATTAAACAAGAAGAAAAGAATGAGAAACACATGTCAGTTTTAGACGATATAACAAAAGGCCTCCCGGCAATGTTAATGGCAGAAGAGATACAGAAAAAGGCAGCAAAAGTAGGTTTTGATTGGGACAATGCTCAGGATATGTGGGCAAAGGTTGAGGAAGAGCAGTTTGAATGGAAAGAAGCAATAGCTAGTGGTGATACGGAGGAAATGGTAAAGGAATTTGGAGATATACTATTTGCAATGATTAACATAGCAAGATATTATAAAATTAATCCGGAAATTGCTTTATTATTAACAAATGAGAAATTTAAAAAACGTTTTCAGCATGTGGAGCAATCTGTTATCGATTCAGGGAAAGATTGGGGAGCATTTACTTTAGAACAGCTAGATCTATTTTGGGAAGAAGCTAAAAAAGAAGAATAAAGTGTAGGAAGGGAATTAACATGCGATTAGATAAGTTTTTGAAAGTATCAAGGTTAATTAAACGAAGGACACTAGCAAAAGAAATTGCCGATCAAGGAAGAATTATCGTTAACGGTAATGTTGCGAAAGCTGCAACAAATGTAACTGTTGGAGATGAATTATTGATTCAATTTGGTCAAAGGCTGTTAACTATCCAAATTGATCAGTTAAAGGAAACAGTACGAAAAGAAGAAGCAAGTGATTTATATACAATAAAACGCGAAGAATATAAAGAGAATTAATTGCCATCTTGTTCTAAACTTGTCCCTTTATTCATACATTAGTGATGGATAAAAGGGAGGGAATGTAATGAACTATTACGATAAAAAGCCAATTACGACAACGCAAATGGATCACCATGTTAAAATGACAAATAGACGTTTACTGGAAATAGATGGTGTAAAAGAAGTCGATAGTTTTGATAGTGAAGAGTTTCTCCTGCAAACAGTAATGGGGTATTTAGTGATACGCGGGGATAATTTACAGATGAAGAACTTAGATGTGGAATCTGGCCATGTATCAATTAAAGGCAAGATTTATGAACTCTCTTATTTAGACGAACAGCAAGGAGATAAAGCTAAAGGTCTTTTTAGCAAGCTCTTCAAATGACACTAGAAACACAGTTTGCCACAATGTTTACAATGATCGCCTTTGGGGTATACATGGGTGTAGCATATGTAACTTTTAAAAGATTCGAATTATGGTGGGCAAATCATGTAGTATTACGGTATTTTTTCGAACTCTTTTTTTGGATAGTACAAGCTATTGTTCTGTTTTATGTATTGTATGTATTGAATGAAGGAATAGTAAGGTTCTACGTATTTATTGCACTTCTATGTGGTTACGCCATGTTCAAAGCAATATTTGAACCGCTGTATAGAAAATTACTGGAAGGCATACTGCATTATCTATCCAGATTTATCCGTTTCTGGGTTCGGTGTATACAAGTGTTAATTGTTAACCCGATCATATGGGTTGTATCAATGATTCTTCTGACTTTATACAAGGCTTTGTTATTCCTGTTAAAAATATTCCGTTTCCTGCTTATGACAATATTATATCCATTCCGATATATATTTAAATCTATTTTTCGATTGGTGCCGGAAAATAGAAAAAAGTATATCTACCAAATTATCAACTTTTTTAGTAAAATAAAATGGAGGAAAAAATAAAAGCAATGCGAGGAGGCAATAATCATGGCACACCCTACTAGTAATGTATCAAAAATACATGAAGCTTATATTGAGCAGCATAAGGCATACGAACGAAGACAGAACGAGAGGAAGAAGCGGCTGTTTCGGAGAATCTCATTGTTCTTTCTTATTGTCATGATTATCGCCATTAGTCTTACGACATATCATATTACGCAGCGAATTGCATTGAAGGATTTACAAACGGAATATCGAGAGAAATCGGAACAATTAGTCAATCTTCAGCAAGAACATAAAGAGCTAACAGAAGAAGTAAACTTATTAAATGATGAAGAATATTTACTTCAAATCGCAAAAACCAATTACTTTTTCACTGAAGAAGGCGAAATCGTATTTAAATTACCAGAAGAAGAGGCATCTTATTGACACCGTTTTTATTGCTTCGCTATAATATAAATTGTAATAATATTTTTTCTTAAAAAATCTAAGGAGGAGCAATTTCTTTATGTCAATCGAAGTAGGCAGCAAGTTGCAGGGAAAGGTAACAGGTATCACTAATTTCGGAGCGTTTATTGAGTTACCTGATGGAAAGACAGGTCTCGTTCACATTAGTGAGGTTGCCGATAACTATGTAAAGGACATTAATGAACATTTAACAGTTGGAGATGAAGTAACTGTTAAAGTTCTTAATGTAGAGGATGATGGGAAGATTGGGTTATCAATTAAAAAAGCAAAAGATAATCCGCCACCATCAAATCGTCGTAAAAACCAAGGCAATCCGAAAAATAACCGCGAGAGAACCGAGTCATTTGAACAAAAAATGAATCGCTTCTTAAAAGATTCTGAAGACCGTTTAGCAACATTAAAAAAACAAACAGAATCTAAACGCGGAGGACGAGGGGCGAGAAAAGGCTAAACACTTGCTGTCTGCGTGGCTTTAAGACAAAGGCGGATGTGACTCGTGATCTTTTTATAAATGAGTAAAAAACTACCGATAATTTAATCGGTAGTTTTTTTTCTTTAAATATGATGAAGAATATGATAGTAATGGATCTTCCAATTATGGATTACTGGTTTGAAATATCAACAATTCTTCCTTCGATTGATGGGTTTACTGTTCCTAGTTTTGCTACATAATCACGAAGGTTTTCCCAGTCAGCTAAACCTAAATCTGTTGCCCGTCCTTCTTCATATGCTTTTGCAAATACATCAAATCCGTCTCCACCTTTTGCTGTAAATGCGTTTGTTGCGACAATATATGTTTCCTCATTACTCAATTCAACATACTCATCACCTTGTTGTACTTCTACTGTTTGTACTTTATTCCCTGCTTCCGCAGTACTGTCATAAGTGAATTTCATTCCGGAGACTTGAAGGAATCCGCCACTCTCATTAGGCGTTTGGCTTACACTGTGCTCTAAGGCCTCTTTCAGTTCTGATCCTTTCAATTCCATTATTGCTAGTGTGTTACCAAATGGCATTACTGTCAGGATTTCACCAATAGTAATTGGTCCTTGATCAATAGATGTACGAATTCCGCCACTGTTCTGTACAGCGATAGTAGTGTCTGGATTAAATTCTTTAGCTTTCGCTAACATTCCATCTGTAATCAAATTTCCTAGTGCAGTTTCCGAATTTCTTACACTGATGTTACTATCGTTATTATCACTAATACGCGGATTAGGTAATTCGACTTCAGCGATACCACCGCTTTCTTCATTCTTCACTTTATCTACTTGTTCTGCATACCCTGCTAGCAGTTCACTTGCTTCCGGATCATCAGCTTGGTCCGCGATCTCTATCAACTCACCAGCATATCCTGTTACTACACCATCTTCATCAAATTCTACATCTAGTGTCCCTAAGAAATTAGCATATTGATATGCTTGTACAATGATAGTTGGTTCCATATCGTCTGCATCTGAAGTTACGATAACAGGTTCTGCCAGCTCAGTATGACTATGCCCGCCAACTATTATATCAATTCCTTCAATATTAGCTGCAAGTTCTTGATCGTTATCGATTGCCGGATTGTCATCAAAGCCGATATGAGTAACTGCAATAATTTTGTTTACCCCTTGAGCTTCCAATTCTGCGACTGCCTCTTCAGCTGCCTCTAAGTAGTTTTCAAAAGTAATATCTCCAGGGCTGGAAATATCTACTGTTTCCTCTGTAGTTAATCCGAAGATACCTATCTTTTCTCCATCCACTTCTTTCACAATGCTATTATAAATTTCACCATCATTCGGCGTTTCTGTTGAGATATTATGGAATAACTCACCCATATATTCATTTTTCGAAAAATCTATATTAGAACTAACAAACGGAAACTGTGCGCCCTTAACAAAATCGTACAAAGCTTTATGCCCTTCAGAATTAGACCCTTGATCGAATTCATGATTGCCAAACGTCATTGCATCGTATCCCATTAAGTTCATAAAAGCTAACTCGGCTTGTCCTTTATACTCATGAAAATATAAAGTTCCCGTGTTCACATCCCCTGCATCAATCAATAGAGAATTAGGCTTTTCTTGTCTTACTTCCTGTACGGCAGTTACTAGTTTCGGCATATTATCTAAATGTGAATGAATATCATTTGTATGCATGAGGGATAAGTTGAAGGTCCCGCCATCATTATCAGTGTTAAATTTTTTATGCGTATTTGCTAGTAACCAAATCGCATCACCTCTTTTTAATGGTTGATTTGGAGCAAAAGTATCTTTATTTATACCAGCAATTAAATCGTTGGAGTAAAGAGCAGATACTGCCGGCATATACCATGCCGCTGAATCTACGTCAGTAAAAGGTAAAGTTGCTGCAGCATCTGTTGGAATATCGAATGCCTTAACAAGCATCTGTGCAAATTCAGCTCTAGTGACAGCCGTATTTGGTGCAAATATAGTTTCAGACTTACCGCTGATTATTCCGTCATTGTACAGTGCCTGAACCGAATCTGCATACCAGGAATTTGACTCAACATCCGTAAATGGTACAGAAGTATCCCCAGGTTCTAGTGATAGTAATTTTGATAGAACCATGGAAGATTCAGCACGAGTAATAGATTTGCTTAACTTAAATTCTCCATCATTATAACCGCTTATAATACCTTGAGAAGCGAAATCTTGAATGACATTAAAATAAGGATGGCTTTCTGTTACATCTGTAAACACGATAGTATCTGCATGCTGAATAGCTGGAGCTGCAGTGATAGTTGCCGCAGTAATTGCTAATGCTGCTGCAGCAATTTTTTGACTATTTCTCTTTTTCATAATTTCCCACTCCTATGTAATTAGATAATTTGTAGCATTTTTCCGTTATTTTAATAGTAAAATAAGAGGGAAGTAAATGCTATTAAGTTTTAGTAAAGTTTTTATAAAGTAAAAAAAAAAAACACCCCTTTATTACATTTAGTAATAAAGGGGTGTTTCATAAAGGATAGCGGCGGAGGGAATCGAACCCACGACCTCACGGGTATGAACCGTACGCTCTAGCCAGCTGAGCTACACCGCCATAGAATTAATTGTTTAGTTTGTCCTAATTCCTCTAAAAAAACATCCAATGTCCTCTTAAAAGACACAAAGAATATAATACAACAGGTTTCCTGATATGTCAACAATAAATCTACTTTATAATTATTGGTGGTCTTTCTTACATAATGATCAATGAATACCGGATTTTTGACAGAAAACCTATATATAAATGTCGCTTATCGCTTGTTTACATGTATTTGTTGGACAAAGAGTCGAACAATTCTTCATTTATGACGTCCTATTTTGACAAAAAAGAGTGTGGGAATATGTTTAAATGATGGATAAGGAGTGATGGAGAATGAATTCATTTACGGAGAGTAAACCAAAATCAATTCTATTAAAGGAAAGGCTTTCTCTTATGTTCGGACAACGGAACTGGATTAAATGGTGGCATTATCTCATGGTTGAAAAAGGTTTTATGCTATCAATCTTAGGGTTTTTATTGGGAAGGGCAGTTATATTATCCACATTATCACCTTTTGGCATCGCCTTTATTGTGGCTGTATGGTATTTAAGACGTGACAAACTATTATCTCTCATTATATTTTCTCTCATAGGTGCATTTTCACACTCAATCATACAAGGAATTTACTTACTCTTATCCATCGCATTAATGTCATTTGTTAACCTGATTGTCATACACTTGAAAAACCAGGAAAGAGTATTGCCAGTTGTTGCATTTATTTCAACGTTTCTCCCTAGGCTGTGTTTGTATGCATGGGAAGGACAGCTTACATACATGCAATGGACCCTTGCGTTAGTAGAAGGGGTACTTGCATTAGTGTTATTACTAATCTTTATGCAGAGTCTCCCGCTTTTATCACCAAAAAGGTATAAACCAACATTAAAGAATGAAGAGATCGTTTGTTTTATCATTTTATTAGCATCTGTCTTAACAGGATTTATCGGGATAGAGATATATGAAGCACATGTTGAGCAAGTATTAGCTAGATACCTTGTTTTATTACTCGGCTTGATCGGGGGAGCAGCGATCGGTTCTACTGTTGGAGTTGTCGCAGGATTAATACTAAGTTTGGCGAGCATTGCCAATTTGTATCAAATGAGCTTATTAGCGTTTGCTGGTTTACTTGGAGGCCTTTTAAAAGAGGGCAGAAAAATAGCTGTAAGTATCGGGTTACTTGTTAGTACATTATTAATCAGTCTTTACGGGGAGAGGATGGATGATATCCAAACAGCCTTTATTGAATCTGCTCTTGCGATTTTATTGTTCTTTCTCACCCCTGATGCAATTATTAGGAAAATAGCACGATATATACCTGGAACAACGGAATATGCAAAGGAACAAGAACAATATTTGCAAAAAGTAAGGGACGTTACCGCACATCGAGTAGAACGTTTCTCTAACGTTTTTAAAGCACTTTCACACAGTTTCCAGATTAATTCCAATCAACTGAAAGATGAAGATATTGAGGTTGATTATTATTTAAGTAATGTCGCTGAAAAGACTTGTCAAACATGTTTTAAAAAAGAAACGTGCTGGGTGAAACAATTTGATCTGACATACGATTTGATGAAAGATGTAAAAGATGAATTAGAAAGAGGAGATCAATTGAATAAGGTGACTCAATTCCGCTTCGGTGAGCACTGTATAAAGGCTAATAGAGTCATTGATACAATGAAGCAAGAATTATCCTTCCTTCAGGCAAACCAGCAATTAAAAAAGCAAGTCCTTGAAAGCAGGAGATTTGTTGCAGATCAATTAAGAGGGGTATCAGATGTAATGGAGAATTTTGCGAAGGAAATTTTAAAGGAAAAAGAGAACCATGAACAGCAGGAAATTGAAATCGTTGCTGCATTGAAGCATATAGGAATTGAATTGGAAAAGTTAGATGTATACAGTTTGGAAAAGGGAAATATCGACATAGAGATCTCTATCTTATTTAATCAGTATCATGGGGAAGCATCTAAATTAATCGCCCCAATACTATCAGATATTTTAGATGAAACGGTAGTAGTTGTAACGGAAGATATCTCACCAATTGCAAGAGGACACAGTTTCTTCACATTCGGCTCGGCACGTAAGTATACTGTCACAACTGGTGTGGCTCACGCTGCAAAAGGTGGCGGTTTAGTATCTGGAGATTCTTATAAAGCGATGGAACTAGGAGCTGGCCATTATGCATTAGCCATAAGTGACGGGATGGGAAATGGTGACAGAGCCCATGAAGAAAGTACGGAAACGCTGCGATTATTACAACAAATATTAGAATCAGGTTTGCATGAACAAGTTGCGATAAAGTCGATTAATTCGATTCTCTCATTAAGAACAAATGAGGAGATTTATGCAACATTAGACCTTGCGATGGTTGATTTGCATCATGCATCGGTCCGTTTTTTGAAAATTGGTTCAGCACCTAGTTATGTAATGAGTGCAGATTCCATTGAAAGTATCGAATCCAGTAATTTACCGATCGGAATTATTCAGGAATTTGATGTGGAGGTTGTTAGTACACAACTAAAGCCAGGTGATTTCATTATAATGATGAGTGATGGAATATTTGAAGGACCTAAGCATATAGAAAATGTGGACATATGGATAAAGCGGAAATTAAGTGAGTTAGAGACAAAAGACCCGCAAATAATGGCAGATCTTATACTAGAAGAAGTGATTCGCACACAGGCAGGGGAAATTGAAGATGACATGACAGTGTTAGTAGCACAAATTGAAAAAAATCAACCAAAATGGGCTGCCATTAGTACAAAAAACAGCTTTTGGCAACAGAATATTGGTTAACGTATATTTCTCCTTTTTTTTGGTGAAAATGTTGGAAAAAGGGTTATGAATCTAGAATTCATTAAAGCCTTTAAATTAGGAGGAATAGCTGATGAGAACTGGTACACTTAAACAAATTTTGCTAATAACGGACGGTTGCTCTAATCAAGGTGAAAACCCAGCTAGTGTTGCAGCAATTATTGCGGAACAAGGGATAACTGTAAATGTTATAGGAATTATGGAAGATAAGCAGACAGAACAGCCAGCAGGGTTATCAGAAGTAGAAGATATTGCTAATTGTGGCCAGGGTGTTAGCCAGATTGTCTATAAGCAAGTATTATCCCAAACCGTACAAGCTGTAACGAAACAAGCAATGAATGAAACACTGCAAGGTGTCGTTAATAAAGAACTACAGCAAATACTCGGAAGTCCGAGGACGATGGAAGAACTCCCCCCGGAACAGCGGGGAGAGGTAATGGAAGTTGTTGATGAACTGGGAGAAACCTGTGATTTAGAAGTTTTAGTATTAGTTGACACCAGTGCAAGTATGGCCAACAAACTACCAACAGTTCAAGAGGCATTAATTGATTTATCAATAAGCATGAATGCAAGAATTGGAAGAAGTCGTTTTAGCATCTACCAATTTCCGGGAAGGAAGAAACCGATTCAGCAATTAGTAGATTGGACGAGCAAACTTGACTCTATCACATCCATATTTTCCAGGTTAGCAAGTGGTGGTGTCACACCAACAGGGCCAGCATTAAAAGAGGCAATGCACCAATTTGGTAAGAAGAGTTTGAAAAGGAGATTGTTCCATAATGAGTACCCAGACGTTGAAGAAGCCTGATGTAAATATAGCGAAAGGCCAAACCATTAAAGGAAAATGGCACAACAAGAACTACTATGTTGTAAAAGAATTAGGAAGTGGTGCAGTAGGTACGGTTTATTTATGTGTTCATCAAAATACCCAAGTTGCACTTAAAGTGAGTAAGCAAAGTCATTCAGTCACTTCAGAAGTTAATGTGTTAAAAGCTTTTAAGAAGGTTCAAGGGCATACTCTTGGGCCTTCTTTAATCGACGTTGATGACTATATTTCCCCAAATGGGTATGTATATTCCTTCTACGTAATGGAATATATTTCAGGAGATGATCTGCCGAGCTTTATAAACAGAAATGGCCAAGAATGGCTATTTACATTGCTAATCAGTTTTGCTAAGGATTTACAAGTACTTCATGAACAAGGATATGTATTTGGTGATTTAAAGATAGATAACTTAATTGTTTCTAGAAAACCAGCCAAATTACGATGGGTGGATGTTGGAGGGACAACAATACAAGGAAGGTCTATTAAAGAATATACGGAGTTCTATGACAGGGCGTATTGGCAAATGGGATCAAGAAAAGCAGACCCGGGTTATGACTTGTTTGCACTTGCGATGGTTGTGTTAAGAATTTATTATCCTAATGGCTTTTTGAAAGGGGCCAATCCAAAGAAAACACTCCATCAAAAAATTCAATTAGCAATCCACTCACAATCACTCAAGCAATTATTACTAAAAATGATTAATGGAGAGATTAGTGAGGCTGAACAAGTGAAGGATTACTTACTGCAGTATGTTACGAGACAAAACCAACAGACACAATTAAGGAAAAGGCGCTTAGCGAACAATCAACAGACAGAATCATGTTATCATCCGATGCTGGAAGTTTTCAGTATTCTTTCAATTAGCGGTCTTTGTTATCTATACGCTACATTATTTTTGTAATTACAAGAAATCAATCATCATATTATGTTAAAATAGATTTAAAAAAATCGTGAGGTGGTGGTGTTTGACGTCTAACGAGTTTGAAAAAAATGTAAAATCGTTTATTGAACGCTATCAATTGCTGCATAAAGACGCAACGGTGGTAGTTGGAGTATCGGGTGGAGCTGATTCTGTTGCATTATTGCATTATCTTGTATCTATAAGGAGACAATGGCGATTAAAGCTGATTGCAGTTTCTGTTGATCATGGCTTGCGCGGTGAAGAATCCGACCAGGACGTGAAATTTGTACAAGAGTTGTGCAGTAATTGGCAAGTTTTATTTGTTGGTGAAACAGTCGATGTGAAGAAACATAAGAAAAATGAAGGAACTCAAATGGTGGCTAGAAAACTGAGGTATCAAGTGCTTGAACAAGTAATGAGAGACAATCAGGCAGATTACTTAGCATTAGGGCATCATGGAGATGATCAAGTAGAGACTGTTTTAATGAGGTTAGTACAACATTCCAATCCAGCTTTATTAAAGGGAATACCAGTAAAACGTCCATTTGCTAGCGGTGAGATTATTCGGCCGTTATTAGCATGTACTAAAGAAGATATTTATCGGTATTGTCAGGATTATGAGTTGGACCCTAGAGAAGACCCTTCCAACCAAAGTTTGACATATACTAGAAATTATTACAGGTTACGTGTACTCCCTTTGTTAAAAGAAAAAAATCCTAGTGTGCACAGACAAGTACAACAATTAACAGAGCGGTTAACTGAAGATGAATGCTATTTAGTCCAGCAAGCGAAGACTATGGTGGAAAAAGTTGTCCATTTTCAAAACAGCCAACCTTCAGTAAGCTTTTTCATTCCGTCATTCTCAGATTATCCGATTGCTTTACAAAGACGTGCACTTCATCTAATATTAAACTATCTATACAAACAAGTACCAGAAGGTATTTCTGCTAAACATGAGGAAGATTTCTTTGCATTATTAAACCAGAGCAAGGCCAATGTAACCATTGATTTTCCACAATCATTACAAGTAATAAAAAGCTACGAAGATATTACGTTCCGTTTCAAAACAGACGAAACAGCAAATTTCTTAAAAGGAACACAAGAAATACATATTCCAGGTGAGAATTCATTACATAACTCTGCAATTTTACATGCAAGTTATAGTGTTTGCTCCATTCGTGAAACAAAGCATACGCTTCTTCTTCCGCTAGAAGCCTCAATTTTCCCTTTAACTGTCCGGGTTAGAAGGCCTGGAGACCGTATAAAAGTACGAGGTTTAAATGGCAGTAAAAAGGTGAAAGATATTTTTATTGATGAAAAAATTCCACTAGCGTTACGTGACAAATGGCCATTACTTGTTGCTAATGATGGAACAATTCTTTGGGTTGTCGGATTGAAAAAAGCAGAAGTGAATATAAATAAACAGGCAATGAACTGTTTGTTATTAGAATATATTGAACCAACCATTTAGGAGGCAGCAAGATGCATAATGAGATAAAAGAAATATTAATATCTGAAGAAGCAATTCAGGAAAAGTGTAAAGAATTAGGACAACAATTAACAGAAGAATATGATGGTAAATTTCCGCTAGCTGTCGGTGTATTAAAAGGGGCTCTGCCTTTTATGTCAGACATCCTTCGCAATATTAATACACATTTAGAGATGGACTTTATGGATGTATCTAGTTATGGAAATGAAATGCGTTCCTCTGGTGAAGTGAAAATCGTTAAAGATTTAGATACAAAAGTTGAAGGAAGAGACATATTAATTATTGAAGATATCATCGACAGTGGGTTAACACTAAGTTACTTAGTTGACTTATTTAAATATCGCAAGGCAAAATCAATCAAAATTGTAACACTTCTTGACAAGCCAGAAGGGAGAACGGTTGATATTAAAGCGGATGTAATAGGTTTTGAAGTACCAAATGAATTTGTTGTAGGTTATGGGTTAGATTATCAAGAGAAATATCGTAATCTCCCTTATATTGGCATATTAAAACCTGAAATATATGGTGGAGAAGAATAGTTTGTCGGTTAAGTGACAATAAATTCTCATACATATAAAAATCGTAGTGGTAATTAGTTGTAATAAGTTCTTTCTATATGGTACTATTTACTATAGTTTTCTCGTTGCGGGAGGAGGTAGGCAATGAATCGGATAATACGTAATGTGATCCTGTATTTCCTTATTTTTCTGGTAGTTATTGGGATCATATCAGTGTTCACCGGTCAAAACAATCAGGCCGAAGAACTGAATACGAGTCAATTTATGCAAGCATTGCAAAACAATGAAATTAAAGGAATGGAAATGCGCCCTTCAAATGGTGTTATGCGCATTGTAGGTGAATTAGCCTCTGAAGATAATCAAACCTTTATCACCAATATTCCGAATAACCCAACTATCGTTGAAGAAGTATATGAGGTTGGTACCGAACAAGGTATATTAGGTGTAAATGAGGAAGAACAACCAAGTGGATGGGTTACATTCTTAACAACAATGATCCCGTTTGTTATTATATTCATCTTGTTTTTCTTCTTGCTTAACCAAGCACAAGGTGGCGGAAGCCGTGTTATGAATTTTGGTAAAAGTAAAGCCAAAATGTATAGCGAAGAAAAGAAAAAAGTTCGTTTCCGTGATGTTGCTGGTGCAGATGAAGAAAAGCAGGAACTAGTAGAAGTGGTGGATTTCCTGAAAGATCCACGTAAATTCTCAGCAATTGGAGCGAAAATTCCAAAAGGGGTACTATTAGTAGGACCTCCTGGTACTGGTAAAACATTACTGGCACGAGCTGTTGCTGGAGAAGCTGGTGTCCCATTTTTCTCTATAAGCGGTTCTGACTTTGTGGAAATGTTTGTCGGGGTCGGTGCGTCCCGTGTTCGTGATTTATTTGAAAATGCGAAGAAGAATGCACCATGTATCATTTTTATTGATGAGATCGATGCAGTAGGTCGTCAGCGTGGAGCAGGTGTTGGTGGTGGACACGATGAACGTGAACAAACATTAAACCAATTACTTGTTGAAATGGATGGTTTCGGTGAGAATGAAGGAATCATTATCATTGCTGCAACAAACAGACCGGATATTTTAGACCCGGCGCTGCTGCGTCCAGGCCGTTTTGACCGACAAATTACTGTAGATCGTCCTGATTTAAAAGGACGTGAAGATGTATTAAAAGTACATGCGCGCAATAAACCATTATCTGACGATGTTTCTTTAAAAACTATTGCAATGCGTACACCGGGATTCTCTGGTGCGGATTTAGAGAACTTGTTAAATGAAGCGGCATTAGTTGCTGCAAGATCTGATAAGCAGAAAATCGATATGGAAGATGTTGATGAGGCGATTGACCGAGTAATTGCAGGCCCTGCTAAGAAAAGTCGTGTAATTTCGGAGAAAGAACGAAATATTGTTGCATATCACGAAAGTGGACATACAATTATCGGGATGGTACTTGATGATGCGGATATGGTACACAAAGTAACAATCGTTCCTCGTGGCCAAGCAGGCGGGTATGCAGTAATGCTTCCGCGGGAAGATCGCTACTTTATGACGAAGCCGGAGTTGCTTGACAAGATTACTGGATTGCTAGGTGGACGTGTGGCAGAAGAAGTCATTTTTGGTGAAGTAAGTACAGGCGCGCATAACGACTTCCAAAGAGCGACAGGCATCGCACGCAAGATGGTAATGGAATATGGTATGAGTGATAAGATTGGTCCGCTTCAATTCGGCAGCACCGGCGGCCAAGTATTCTTGGGCCGTGACATGCAATCGGAACAGAATTATAGTGACGCAATTGCATATGAAATCGACCAGGAAATTCAAACACTTATCCAAACGTGTTATGATCGAGCGAAGGAAATTCTTACACAAAATAGAGATAAGCTAGAATTAGTTGCTAAAACGCTTCTAGAGGTTGAGACATTAGATGCGAGCCAAATTAAATCATTATTTGAAGATGGTGTAATGCCAGATCCGGTTGTTTCAGAGCAAGACGGGGAAGGCAAACCAAAAACACCAAGTACAAATAGCGGAACGGATAAAAATGATGACTCAGGTGATGTAAAAGTTAACATTCAAACAAAATCTTCTGAACAAGGGTATTTTGATCAAGAATCCGAAAGCTATTTCGACCAAGACGAATCAACAGACAACTCTAAAGACAAAGACAAAGATAAAGAATAAATGAAAAGCAGTTCCTGAAATAAGGAACTGCTTTTTTATATTTACTATAAAAATGCAATTAACACAGAAACTATTGGAAGATGGGTCTCTTGCTGAAATGGTACTAATAAAAACTTAGCTCATACTAAAGATAGAATTGGGGCTATCCCAGGAGGGGATTAACCCAGTAAGTTCTGCTTCCCACTTTACATTAGACAGAGTGTTTTTGCTGGTTTTCCAATATTCCTTTTGGCTTGCTAATTTATGTTTTTTGACTATACAATATGGAAATGATCAATATTAAAAGATAAAGGGCTGAAAAAGATGATTTTTGTACTAGATGTTGGGAATACAAATACTGTATTAGGTGTTTTTTATGAAGGAAAGTTAACCTATCAATGGCGTATGCAAACAGATAAAAATAAGACAGAAGATGAGTATGCAATGTTTATCAAATCATTATTGCAGCATGAAGGGCTAAAACTATCTGATATTACTGGTATTATCATCTCATCAGTTGTCCCGCCGATACTATTTGCCCTGCAAAGAATGGCTGACAAATATTTTCATTGTAAACCAATGGTTATTGGTGAAGAGAAAGTAAATCCTTATTTAAAAACACTTTATCCTAATCCAAAAGAGTTAGGTGCAGACAGAATCGTTAATGCTGTTGGTGCCAACAAGGAATATGGTGCACCAAGCATTATTATTGATTTTGGTACAGCAACAACTTACTGTTATATTAATGAAAAGGAAGAGTATGTAGGTGGGGTTATTTCCCCGGGAATAAATATTTCTTTGGAGGCACTTTACATGAATGCAGCCAAGTTACCTAAGATTGAGTTAAAAAAGCCGCAAAGAATTATTGGCGGCACAACAGTGGAGGCAATGCAATCAGGTGTCTACTTTGGTTATGTGGGACAAGTTGATGAAGTTGTATTAAGGATAAAGGCGGAGATGGGAACAGATGCGACCGTAATAGCGACTGGTGGCTTAGCCACATTGATTGCTAAAGATTCCAAAACTATCGATCGAGTTGATCCATATTTAACATTAAAAGGCTTATATGAAATTTATTTAAAAAACGAGCAAGATTTTCGATAAAAGGGAGCGAATAATATGAGTGATTATTTATTAAAGGCAACAGCATTTGATGGTGAGGTCAGAGTATATGCGATTCGGTCAACAGATACAGTGGAAGAGGCTAGAAGAAGACAAGATACATGGGCAACAGCATCAGCCGCACTAGGGAGGACAATTACAATTTCTGCAGTACTAGGTGCAATGCTGAAGGATGATGCCAAGTTAACGGTAAAGTTAGAAGGCAATGGACCAATTGGAGCGATCATTGCTGATGCTAATGCAAAAGGCGAAGTGCGTGGTTATGTAATTAACCCTCATGTTGACTTTGAATCAAATGCACAAGGGAAGTTAGATGTAAGAAGAGCTGTTGGAACGGAAGGTACATTAAGCATCGTAAAAGATTTAGGTTTAAAAAACAACTTTACAGGCCAAGTGCCGATTGTGTCAGGGGAAGTAAGTGAGGATTTCACCTATTATTTAGCTAACTCTGAGCAAATCCCTTCCGCTGTAGGTGCAGGTGTTTTGGTTAATCCAGATCATACTATCCTGGCTGCAGGCGGGTTTGTTTTACAAATGATGCCTGGTGCTTCTGAAGATACAATAGCAAAGGTGGAACAACAAATAGCAAGTATCGATCCTATTTCCAAGCTGATTCAAAATGGAAAAACACCTGAAGAGATATTAGAGTTATTAGTCGGCGGGAAAGACAATCTGAAAATTTTGGAGGAAATGCCGGTATCCTTCTCGTGTCCATGTTCAAAGGAAAGGTTAGCTGCAGCTATTACTAGTTTAGGTAATGACGAAATTGACGCAATGATCAAAGAAGATCATGGTGCAACGGCAAATTGCCATTTCTGTAACGAAACATATTCCTTCAACATTGATGAACTAAAATCCTTAAAATCATCATAAGGAGGAAACCTATGTGAATTTATCCAAGCTGAGCTTATGGATTATTATCTTGCTATTACTTATAACTAATATTTTCACCCTTTTCTTTCATAAAGATAATGGAAATGAAGTTGAACGAATCGTATTTAAAGAAACATCCGGCCCCCTTGCCACTGTGAATGGGAAGGAAATTAGCCGCGAAGACGTCCTTCAAAGATTAATGAATGATTACGGTACCTCGACATTGATCAACTTAATAAACGAAGAAGTGGTATTTTCTTTGGCGGAGAAGAATAGCCTTGTTATTGAGGATAAAATAGTGGATCGTGAATTATCAAATTTACTGGTTATGCAAGGTTTATTAGAAGAAGATGAAAAGAGCGAGTTATTAGACGGTTGGGAAAGGGGTATAAAATATAGATACTTCCTGCAACAGTTACTCACGAAAGATATCCAGATTGATGATAAAGAAATTGAACAATATTATAATAACTATAAAAATCAATACAATTTTGAACAAAGGGTACAATTATCACATATTGTTGTTCCGTCGATAGAAATAGCCGAAAAAGTGTTCGATGAATTGGAATCAGGTAAAAGCTTTGCATCAGCTGCACAGCAATATTCAATTGATGATTCTGGTGCTAACGGCGGGTACTTAGGCTTTTACAGTAAAACCAGCAGCTTTATACCTGAAGAATACTTTGAGCAAGCTATCCAGTTAGAACGTGACAGTTATAGTGATGCTATTGAAACTAATCAAGGGATCGCTATAATCTATGTCCATGAAAACTTACCTGCCATTACGTTGACATTAGAAGAAGTTTATCATGAGGTAAAACAGGATCTTGCATTAGAACGATTAGAACAAGATGTAAATGCTGCCAATCTGTGGGACCAGCTAGAAGTAGAAACAGTCATTGATGATGATTGATCCAATCAGTGTTTACCAACTTATGGGTTGACAAAAATACGCCCTTTCGTGTACATTGTATATAAAACCAATTATATTACTTGGAATTGAGGAGGAAATAGGATGAAGGTAGCTCAGAATATAGCTGAATTAATCGGTAATACACCAATTGTTAAATTAAACCGTACTGCAGATCCAGAAGGCGCAGAAATTTATTTGAAGCTTGAATATTTCAATCCTGGCAGCTCAGTAAAAGATCGTATTGCTTTAGCGATGGTAGAAGATGCTGAAGAGAAAGGTCTTTTAAAAGAAGGAGACACCATTATTGAACCAACAAGTGGAAATACTGGTATTGGATTGGCGTTAATTGCCGCTGTTAAAGGATACAAAGCAATTTTAGTTATGCCTGACACGATGAGTATGGAAAGACGTAACTTATTACGCGCATACGGTGCAGAATTAGTGCTTACTCCGGGTGCTGAAGGTATGAAAGGTGCAATCAAGAAGGCAAGTGAGCTACAGGAAGAAAATGGTTACTTCATGCCTCAACAATTCAACAACGAAGCAAACCCATCTGTTCATGAAAGAACTACTGGTAAAGAAATAGTAGAACAAATGGGAGACCAATTAGATGGATTCATTTCGGGTATCGGAACTGGCGGAACAATTACTGGTGCAGGGAAAGTTTTAAAAGACCATTATAAAGATATTAAAATATATGCGGTAGAACCAACTGATTCCGCTATTTTATCTGGTGGTAAACCAGGACCTCATAAAATTCAAGGTATCGGTGCAGGGTTTGTACCAGAGGTATTGAATACAGAGGTATATGATGAAGTTATTACAGTAACAAATGATCAAGCGTATGAAACTGCTCGAGAAGCAGCTAAAAAAGATGGAGTGTTAGGCGGGGTATCATCTGGTGCAGCAATCTATGCAGCGAAGCAGGTTGCAAAGAAACTAGGTAAAGGCAAAAAGGTATTGGCAGTACTTCCAAGTAACGGTGAGCGCTACCTTTCCACACCACTTTATCAATTTGATCAAGAATAAGTAATTCCGGGCGATTATCTAATTAGTAGATAATCGCTTTTGTTTTTCGTGCGAAATAATATATCTATTTATGCTATAATAGTCATTTGTAGAATAATGTAATAGAAAAAGGACGGATTAGATGGGTAAGTGGTTAAGAACGAAAGTAAAAGACTTCCACTATTCAAGACAAACACTTATTATGGGTATATTAAACGTTACCCCTGATTCTTTCTCTGATGGTGGTAATTTTCATACAATCGAAAATGCTATTGCTCAAGCAAAGAAGATGGAACGAGATGGAGCACATATAATAGATATTGGCGGTGAATCAACAAGACCTGGACATCAGCCTGTTTCTGAACAGGAGGAATTAAGGCGTGTTATCCCTGTAATTAAGGCATTATCGAAGGAGATTAATTTGCCAATTTCAATTGACACCTATAAAGCAGAGGTTGCAAAACAGGCTGTCGATGCTGGAGCATCCATTATCAATGATGTCTGGGGTGCAAAACGGGAACCGGCAATTGCCAAAGTAGCTGCAGATTACAATGTTCCAATCATTTTAATGCATAACAGAGAAGAAGCTGTCTATCAATCGTTTGTTGAAGATATGTTATCAGATGTAAAAGAAAGTGTGCAAATAGCTATAGATGCTGGTGTGGATGAAGATAGTATTATTATTGATCCTGGAATTGGCTTCGCGAAGAATTATGAGCAGAATATACTAGCTATGCGAAATTTGGATATGCTGAAAACGTTAGGCTATCCAATTTTGCTTGCGACTTCGCGTAAGTCTTTCATCGGACAAACTTTAGATCTGCCTGTTGACCAAAGGGATGAAGGGACAGGGGCCACGGTTTGTTTTGGTATAAATAAAGGTGTAGAATTGGTTCGTGTCCATAATGTTGAAATGACTGCAAGGTTAACAAGAATGATGGATACACTTGTCGGTAAAGGAAGTGGTTCGCTTGGATAAAATCCATATTAATCAAATGATGTTCTATGGGTACCATGGTTTATTTCCGGAAGAGAGGAAGCTCGGGCAACGTTTCTCTGTCGACCTCACTATGGAATTAGATTTAACTAAAGCAGGTAAAACTGACCAAATGGAATATTCGATCGACTATGGTGCTGTATATACGGTAGTGAAAGAAGTAGTGGAAGGTGAAGCGGTAAATCTTATGGAGACCTTAGCAGAAAAGATAGCAAAACAGTTATTTATGAATTTTCCATTATTACAAGCTTGTGTTGTAAAAGCATACAAACCGGATCCGCCTATTCCAGGTTATTATCAGTCTGTGGCAATTGAAATATACCGGGAGAGGGAACAATGAATCAAGTATTTATAGCACTAGGGTCAAACATTGAACCCAGGATACGATACTTGAAGGAAGCTGAGGAACTTTTACTACAGCATCCTCAAGTAGAGCTTGTTGCCTCTTCATTAATTTATGAAACTGAACCTGTTGGGTATACGGATCAAGGCCCTTTCTTAAACAAAGTAATAAAAGTGGAGACATCGTTAGAGCCGGTGAAACTATTAGACCTTTGCCAAAAAATCGAATTGGATTTAGGCAGAAGACGTGAAATAAAGTGGGGACCTCGCACAATTGACCTTGACATTTTATTGTATAATCAAGAGAATATAAAAACAGACCGATTAATTTTACCACACCCTTTTATGCAGGAAAGGGCTTTTGTATTAATACCGTTAAGCGATATCAGCCCAAAGTTATTTTTGTCACATGTAAATAAAGATATTTCACAATTAATAGATGAAATAGCTCTTGAAGATAGAAAAGGAGTAGTACAATGGCAGCAAACAAATGGGGGAATAGAATAAAAGCTTTTCGTAAGCTGAAAGGCTATACACAAATAAAGTTTGCAGAGGAATTAGGCTTCTCTGTTTCTCAGTTAGGTGATATCGAAAGAGGGAAGAAGACACCAACATTGGATCACTTAGAGTCTATTGCAAAGCATTTAAATATTTCTATAGAGGAATTAGAACCAAAGAAATAAGAAGGAGGGATAAAGCTTTAGTATGACATGGTAAAACATGTGAGCATTTTTATGAAGGTTATGCAATTTGAGTTAGTATTTGAAAAGTAAAGAACCTGTACGAATTCCTGTTAATCGAAGGAGAAAGTATCCTAAAAAAGTTACTGCAATATTGATGAAACGTTTTTAATAAAATACTAGGTTGAGGTGACATATAATGAGCGAAGAATTGAATGAGCAGATGCGTGTGCGGTTAGAGAAATTAGAGTCCTATAGAGAGAAAGGGTTAGATCCTTTTGGTGATAAATTCGTTCGTACACATCTTGCAGAAGAATTAAGAGAGGCCTATGACCAATTTTCTAAGGAAGAATTAGAGGAAAAGGCAATTGAAACAACAATAGCTGGCCGAATCATGACAAAACGAGGAAAAGGCAAGGCAGGTTTTTCCCACATTCAAGATTTAAGTGGTCAAATTCAACTGTATGTTAGAAAAGATATGATAGGCGAAGATGCATATGAAATATTTAAAACGGCAGATTTAGGCGATATTGTTGGCGTAACTGGAACTGTCTTTAAAACAAATGTTGGGGAACTCTCTGTAAAAGCAACTCAATTTACTATACTTACAAAAGCATTACGCCCACTTCCTGAAAAGTTTCATGGTTTAAAAGATGTTGAGCAAAGGTATCGTCAGCGTTACTTAGATTTAATAACGAATATTGATAGTAAAGATACTTTCCTGATGAGAAGTAAGATAATCCAATCAATGCGCAGGTATTTAGATGATCTAGGCTTCTTAGAAGTAGAAACACCTATGATGCACAGTATTGCTGGTGGTGCCTCTGCACGGCCGTTTATTACCCATCATAATGCCTTAGATATTCCATTATATATGCGTATTGCTATTGAGTTGCATTTAAAACGACTAATTGTTGGTGGAATGGAAAAGGTATATGAAATAGGCCGAGTATTCCGTAATGAAGGTGTATCTACGCGGCATAATCCGGAATTTACAATGATAGAGTTATACGAAGCTTATGCAGATTACCATGATATTATGGAATTGGTTGAGAATATGGTTGCACATATTGCAAGAGAAGTATTAGGCTCAACGACTATTGCTTATGGTGAGCATGAAGTAAACTTGGAGCCAAGATGGACAAGACTGCACATGGTAGATGCGATAAAGGAACATACAGGTGTAGACTTTTGGCAACAAATGACGGATGAAGAAGCCAAAGCTCTTGCCAAAGAACATGGTATTGCCATCGAAGAAACGATGACTTACGGCCATATCGTCAATGAATTTTTTGAACAAAGAGTGGAAGAAAAGCTTATTCAACCGACATTTATTTATGGACACCCTGTTGCAATTTCTCCATTAGCCAAAAAGAACAAAGAAGATGATCGATTTACTGATCGATTCGAGTTATTTATTGTAGGTAGAGAACATGCAAATGCATTCTCAGAGCTTAATGATCCAATAGACCAGAGAGAACGCTTTGAGGCACAAGTGAAAGAAAAAGAGCAAGGAAACGATGAAGCGCACGAAATGGATGAAGATTTCCTTGAAGCTTTAGAATATGGTATGCCACCTACTGGCGGTTTAGGTATTGGAATCGACCGATTGGTGATGCTGTTAACAAGTGCACCATCAATTCGTGATGTGTTACTCTTCCCGCAAATGCGTAACAAATAAATTAAAACAGCTCCTCGTCGGAGCTGTTTTAATTTATTAAAAAAAGTTGTTGACTTTAATTAAACAACCATGGTATATTATTATACGTCGCTGAAACAACACAGCAAAACTTAATACTTCTTGTTAAAAAACTCCTGAAAAAAGTTGTTGACAAGAATAGGATAAGTTGATATAATGTAAAAGTTGTCGCAAAAAACAGCGAAAACATTGATCATTGAAAACTGAACAAAACAACCAGTATGATATAAATTGTAAGAACAAGCTAGCTTATAGAAGCGAGCGGATCAAATGAACGTCGATTAAGTTCGCAACATCCGTGTTGCAACATCGACATCAGCACTTCCATGTGCAAGTCTTTATTGAGAGTTTGATCTTGGCTCAGGACGAACGCTGGCGGCGTGCCTAATACATGCAAGTCGAGCGCGGGAAGCAAACTGAACTCTTCGGAGGGACGTTTGTGGAACGAGCGGCGGACGGGTGAGTAACACGTGGGCAACCTGCCTGTAAGACTGGGATAACTCCGGGAAACCGGGGCTAATACCGGATAACACTCTTTCTCTCATGAGGAGAAGTTGAAAGGTGGCTTCGGCTACCACTTACAGATGGGCCCGCGGTGCATTA